>NZ_JBITHZ010000001.1:170255-1290098 GCF_044458585.1 Nonomuraea sp. NPDC050451 | reverse complement strand
ATCCGGTTCGCGCAGGACGCGCAGGTCATGCCACCGATCGACAGCTCGACGGATCTGTCCTGGGCCAGGGAAGTCATCACCCCTCCTTTTCCTGAATCAGTGCGTGTGGGCGCTGGTGCTCGGGTGGGCCGGTCCGGCACCGGTCGCCCGGGCGGTGAAGTCCGCGGTGCGGACCTTGCCGTCATGCTGGAAGTCCAAAAACAGCCGGTAGTCACCGCCGCTGGGCACCTCCGCGTAGAAGGTGATCTCCGGCCCCGCCTTGACACTGTCCTCCGGATGCACGTGCAGGTAGGCCAGATCACCGGCCCGCAACGCCACCAGATGCCCGTACGCCCCCAGATACCGCTGCAGATCGGTCACCGGCTTGCCGTCCTTGCTCACGCTCAGCGTCAGCCTGCTCGCCTGCCCCGGCACGAGATCACCCTGCAGGGACACCGTGTAGCCGTCCACCTCAGCCGTACGAGCCACCCGGGCAAGAGGCTGCGGCGTGTAGTCGCCCGCGACCAGCAGATCCGCACCCAACGTCAGACCACTCCCCCCGGCAGGAACGAAATCGGCGAAAGCCCGATAAGCGCCCGGATCATCCAGCGTCAGCTTCACCGACCACACACCATCAGCGGCCATCTCCGGATGCACATGCTGGAATGACCCCAAGTCCCGCGACACCACGATGAAATGCAGCTTCTTGTCATGCTCGACCTGATAATCGGTCACCGGCCTGCCGTCAGGACCCGTCACCGTGAAACGGAAATCCGTCGGCTCACCGGCCTTGACGGTGGTCAACGGGGTCAGGGTGTAGCCACTCTGCGACACCTGAAGCCCCCCGGGGGTATTGTCCTGCGCTGCCGCGGTGGGCTCCGCATGACCGCCATGACTGTCGGCGGCGGCGGGAGTCGAATGGGTCGTCCCGTGTTCCGAAGCCGGAGCCGGGGCGGGGCCGACCTCCCCCACCGCGTTCCCGACCCCCAGGGCGCCGCCGAAGACGACGGCCAACCCCACGACGTAAGCACCCAGCCTGGTTGCCGCGTTCATACCGGACTCGCCACCTCATAGCCCGCTTCCTCCACGGCCGCAACGATCTCCGCCGCGTCCACCGGGCCGTCACTGTTCACGGTCAGCAGGCCACTGGCCAGGTCCACCTCCACCGAGGTGACCCCGGACACCCCACCGACCTCCTCCTCCACCGAACTCACACAGTGACCGCAGGTCATGCCCTTGACGGTGTAGATAGCGGTAGCCATAACGATCAACCCTCTCCAGTGATGTCCATCAAGAACGAACGAGCCGCGCGATCGCGTCGGAAGCCTCTTTGACCTTCGCCTGAGCCTCCGGCCCGCCCTGGGCGGCGGCATCGGCGACACAGTGGGCCAGATGATCCTCCAGCAAGGAGATCGCGACCGACTGCAGGGCACTGGTCGCCGCCGACACCTGCGTGAGGATGTCGATGCAGTACTTGTCGTCCTCGACCATCCGCTGCAGCCCCCGCACCTGACCCTCGATCCGGCGCAGCCGGCGCAGCTGGTCCTGCTTGTTGTCGCTGTATCCGACCATGTCTCCCCCTTTCCGACTCCTGCAACGTACCATACCCCCCTACCGTATTCAAACCATGAGTTTGTCCGGGGTGATGGGCAGGGATCGGACGCGTTTGCCGGTCGCGTGGTGGACGGCGTTGGCGACGGCGGCCGCCACGCCCACGATGCCGAGCTCGCCGATGCCCTTGGCGCCCAGCGGGGTCTGCGGGTCCGGCCGGTCGACGAAGCGGATGTCGATGTCGGGCACGTCGGCGTGCGTGGGCACGTGATAGTCGGCCAGGCTGTGGTTGACGATCAGGCCCGTACGCTCGTCGAGCAGCGCCTCCTCGGTCAGCGCCATGCCGATGCCCATGATGATCCCGCCGCGCATCTGGCCGGCGGCCTGCTTGGGGTTGACGATCCGGCCGCCGTCGAACGCCCCGGCCCAGCGCGTGACGCGCGTCTCGCCGGTGTCCTCGTCCACCCGCACCTCACAGAAGTGCGCGCCGTAGGAGTAGGTGCCGCGCTTGATCGTCTGGTACGGGAGCGCCGACTTTCCCTCCACCTCCACCGCGTCCAGCCCGGCCCTGGCCAGGATGCGCCCATAGGTCTCGCCTCCCCGGGGGCCGAACAGGCCGCCGTCGCGGGTCTCCACCTCCCCGGGCGACAGTCCGGCCAGGGGCGAACCGGTGCCGCGCGCCAGTTTCAGCAGCTCGCGGACGAGGTGGTCGCGGGCCGACCAGATGGCGGAGGCGAGCGTCGTGGTGGCGGCCGAGGCGCCGGGGATCCGGGTCCTGGCCACGTCGGAGTCGCCCTGTTCGAAGCGGACCCGGTCGAGGGGCAGGCCGAGCCGGTCGGCGGTGGCCTGGCTCTGCGCGGTCGAGGTGCCGGCGCCCAGTTCGTTGGTGCTGCTGCGGACGGTGACCGTGCCGTCGGCGGACAATCGGAGCTTGACTCCGGCGATGAGCACGGCATCCGGGTTGATCGCGGCGGCCATGCCGTACCCGATGAGCCAGCGGCCGTCGCGCATCGCGCGGGGTGCGGGCGGGCGCCGCGACCAGCCGAACGCGTCGGCGCCGAGGGTGTATGCCTCGCGCAGGTGGCGGCTGGTGAAGCGGTTGCCGGTGGTCGGGTCGAGGTCGGGCTCGTTGCGCAGGCGGAGTTCGAGCGGATCGAGGCCGAGCTTGCAGGCCAGCTCGTCCATGGCCGACTCCAGGGCGAAGGAGCCGGGCGCGACGCCGGGGCCGCGGAAGAAGGCGTTCTGGATGCGGTCCAGGCGTACCACCTGCTGGGCGCTGTGGAGGTTGGGGCAGGCGTACAGATGCCGGGAGGCGATGACCGCGGCCTCGGCGAACTCGTCGGCGCTGCACGACGACAGGGCGTGGTGTTCCAGCGCGGTGAGCCGCCCGGAGGCGTCGGCGCCGAGCGAGACGCGGCTGCGGGTCGGGGCCCGGCCACCGGTCATGGCGAACATGTCGGCGCGCGACAGGACGAGCCTGACGGGGCGGCCGGAGAGCCTGGCCGCTGCCACGGCGAGCCAGACGTGCGGCCAGGCCACGCTCTTGCCGCCGAAGCCGCCGCCGATGAACGGCGCGAGCACGCGGACGTTCTCCTCGGGCAGCGAGAACTTCCTGGCCAGCATCTCTTTTACCCCGTAGGGGTATTGCGAGGTGTCGTGGACGGTGAGCCGGTCGCCCTCCCAGTGGGCCACGGTGGCGTGCGGCTCCATCGCGTTGTGGTATTCGAGCGGCGTGGCGTACTCGGCCTCGACGGCGACCGCGGCCCGGGCAGTGCGAGGGTCGCCGATCCTGGTCACCGGTTCTTCCAGTACGGCGTGCGCGGGCGTGAAGGGCTTCTGCCCGGTCATCGACAGGGCGGCGGGCCAGCGCTCGTAGTCGGCGTGGATCAGGGAGGCCGCGTGCCTGGCCTGCTCCGGGGACTCGGCGACGACCACCGCGATGGGCTGGCCGTACCAGAAGATCTCGTCGGTGTTGAGCACGGGCAGGCTCATCGCGGCGGCGCCCAGCGGGCCACGGAGGGTGGCGTAGGCGCCGGTGCGCTTCATCGCGGGCGCGTTGTGGTGGGTCATCACGAGCAGCACGCCGGGCGCCGGAGGGATGTGGACGGTGGTGACGCGGCCTCTGGCGATGGTGCTGCCCACCACGACGGCGTGGACGAGGCCGGGGAGCCGGTGTTCGGCCGTGTAGCGGACGGCGCCCGCGGCCTTGGCGTGGCCGTCCAGCCTGTCGGCGGGGCGGCCCAGTTCGGCGCGCTGGTGAGCCAGGAGGTCGGGCTTCCCGTCGGGGAGGAGCCTGGCCAGCCTGGTCATCGCCTTGCTCGCGAGGGTGAAGCCGCGGGATGCGAGGGTCACGAGAGGGCTCCCTTCAGGGCCCGCCGGATCAGACGCCTGGCCAGCTCCGGCTTGAACGCGTTGTGCTCGCGCGGCCGCGCGTCCGCCAGGGCCAGCTCGGCGGCCTGGTCGATGAGGTGGTCGTCGAGCGAGGTGCCGGTCAGGAGCCGTTCGGCCTCGTACGCGCGCCACGGCTTGGGCGCGACCCCGCCCAGCGCGATGCGCACCCGGCTCGCCCGCCCGTTCTCCAGGTGGGTGAACACGGCCACGCTCACCAGCGCGAAGGCGTAACTGGCCCGATCGCGGACCTTCAGATAGACCGAGCGGCTGGGAGGGACGGGTGGCAGGTCGATCGACGTGACCAGCTCGCCCGGCTGGAGCACCGTCTCGACGTGCGGGGTGTCCCCGGGGAGGAGGTGGAAGTCCACCAGCGGCACGGGGTCGCGGCCGGCGATGTTGACCACGGCGTCGAGGGCGGCCAGGGCCACGCACATGTCCGACGGGTGCACGGCGATGCAGCTCTCGTCCGCGCCGAGGACGGCGTGCATGCGGTTGAAGCCGTCGAGGGCGTCGCAGCCGGCGCCCGGCTCGCGCTTGTTGCAGGCCGAGTGGGGGTCGTAGAAGTAGCCGCAGCGGGTGCGCTGCAGGAGGTTGCCGCCCACCGTCGCCCGGTTGCGCAGCTGGGGCGAGGCGCCGTTCAGGATGGCCTGGGACAGCAGCGGATAGCGGTCGCGGACCCGCCGGTCGGCGGCCACGCGCGTGTTGCGGGTCAGGGCGCCGATCCGCAGCCCGCCGCCGGGCAGGTCCTCGATTCCGGCCAGCGGCAGCCGGCCGATGTCCACCAGCCGTTCCGGCGTCTCGACGCCCGCGCGCATCAGGTCGACGAGGTTGGTGCCGCCCGCCAGGTATTTCGCCCCTTCGGCGGCGAGGGCGCGAGCCGACGCCGGGTCGGTGGCGGTGACGTAGGAGAACGGGTTCATCGGCCGGCCTCTCTCACGGCGGCGAGGATCCCGTTGTACGCGCCACACCGGCACAGGTTCCCGGCCAGCCGCTCCCTGATCTCGGCGTCCGTCAGGCTCGCCGCCGCCACGGCGCTCGGCACCCCCGCGTCGTACTCGGCGAGCATGGCGACCGCCGAGCAGATCTGCCCCGGCGTGCAGTAGCCGCACTGCAGGCCGTCGTGACGCACGAACGCCTCCCGCATCGCCCGCCCCGGCTCGCCGAGCCCCTCGATGGTCGTGATCTCCGCGTCCTGGCACTGGGCGGCCAGCACGAGGCAGGAGTTGACCCGCTCGCCGTCCACCAGCACCGTGCAGGCGCCGCAGGCCCCCTGGTCGCACCCCTTCTTCGTCCCGGTCAGGGCGAGGTGTTCGCGCAGACAGTCGAGCAGGCTGACGCGGGTGTCGAGCTCCAGCTCGTGCCGGCGGCCGTTCACCGACAACCGCACCTGTATGGATGGCATCCAAGACCTCTCTAACTCGTACACCTATGTACGGCTTACACGGCCGACTATACCCCTCCGCCGTATGGCATATCCTCGGCACTACGACCGTGGATAGCATTCGGGGCATGATGCGCGGCCTAGGAGAGCTCGAGTCCACCATCATGGAGCGGATGTGGGCCCGGCGGCAGCCTGCCTCCGTCCGGGACGTGCTGGAAGAACTGCAGCAGGAGCGCACCATCGCCTACACGACGGTCATGACGGTGATGGACAAGCTGCACACCAAGGGCCTGCTCAAGCGCGAGCCGGTCCGCCGCGCCTACATCTACGAGCCGGTCGCCTCCAAGGAGGCCTACACGGCCGACCTGATGCGGGCCGCGCTGGCCGGCAGCGGCAACCAGGCCGCCACGCTGGTGCACTTCCTCGAACGGCTCACCCCCGAGGAGGCGACCGCCCTGGAGGCGGCGCTGCAGGTGTTCCCGCCCAAGGGCGGGTCGGCGTGATCGCAGCCGCCGTCCTGGCGCTCTACACGGTGGTCGCCGCGATCTGGCTGCCGCGGCTGATGCGGACCGCGCGCTGGGCCGACCGGGCGCCCCGGCTGGCGATCGCGATGTGGCAGGCGGCCGGCGCCTCCGTGGTCGCCTCCGCCGTCCTGACCGCGTTCGCCTTCGCCGTGCCCGCCGACGTCGTGGGGCACGGGCTGGCCGGGTTGTTCGAGGTGTGCGCGGCGATGTTGTCGGACGGAGACGGTCTGACCGTGGCCGGCGCGGGCGCGCTCCTGGCCGCGGGCGCGGTGCTGGCACGCCTGCTCTCGTGCGGCGCCGCCGTCCTGGCCAGGGCGGGCATGGAACGACGTACGCACGCGGCGATGCTCGGCCTGCTCGGCCGGCGCGACCGCGACCTCGACGCGATCGTGCTCGACCACGACGAGCGGCTGGCGTACTGCCTGCCGGGCAGGCACGCCCAGACCGTCATCACCACCGGCGCCCTGCGCAGCCTCACTCCCGAGCAGGTCGCCGCCGTCCTGGCGCACGAGCGCGCCCACCTGCGCGGCAGACACCACCTGGCGCTCGCCGCGGCACACACTCTGGCCAGGGCGTTCCCGAGGGTGCCCGTGTTCGAGGCGGCCAAGGCGGAGATCGTCCGGTTGATCGAGCTCCTGGCCGACGATGTCGCGGCGCGGCGCCATCCCCGGGTGCAGATCGCCGCCGCGCTCGTCGGCCTGGCCACCGGCCGGGCGCCCGCGTTCGCGCTCGGCGCCGGCGGCGACACCGCACTCCTGCGCGTACGCCGCATGCTCAACCCCGCCTCCCCGCTCAAGCGCGTGGAGCGCCTGACCGGAGTGGCGAGCGTGGCCCTGCTGCTGAGCGGGCCGGCGGCGGTGGCGCTGGTGCCCGGCCTGGCCTCGTTCGTGGCCCACCACTGCCATTCCCTCCTCACCTTCTGAACCCGCGGCTCCGGAACCGCCCGGCCCGCTGCGCAGTGGGTTCTCTGCGTGGATGTGCGGACGGGCGACGGGGTACCGTCACCGCGTGGACGCGCCCGCTGCACGGATCGCCTTGTTCCTCGCCGTACGGAATGTCCCGTACGCCACCGACGGTGCCCATGACGCCGAAACGCTGATGACGGTCGGGCGCGGCGACTGCCTGGCCAAATCCGCCTACCTCATCGAGGGTTTCCGCGCGCTCGGCCACCAGGCCCGGCGGGTCCGGTGGCCGTACCACCTGCCGGACCGGCCGGAGGAGGTTCGGCTGCTGATCTCCCGGGAGGACGTGCACTCGGCCTGCGAGGTCCGCATCGGTGGCCGGTGGACGCTGGTGGACGCCACCCACGACCCCGCGCTGGCGGCCGCCGGGCTCACCGTGGCCGAATGGGACGGGCTGAGCGACACGGTGCCCGCCTACGAACCGCGCGGGCCGCTCTGGCGACCCGGCGACGGGCCCGAGCCGGTGCCGAACAACGGCGTGGCGGTGGCCGCCGACCTCGGCGAGCGCTACCGGCAGGCGTTCAACCGGTGGCTGCGGCACGTCCGCGCCGGCGGATTCGCTCAGGCGGGGAACAGCTGATGGAGGAACGGGGAGCGCTGTACGGCGACGCCGTTTTCACCCGCCACACCCTGGTCGTCATCGACTTCGAGGGGCTGACGCCACAAGGACGCCCCCTGGTGCCGGTCGAGGTGGGTGTGTGCGCCGTCAAGGCGAGCGGCGGCGACCTGGCCGAGGTGTGGCGGTTCGAGTCGTTGATGGCGCCACCGGCCGGCGTGCCCGTCACCCCGTGGGACGTGCGGCAGACCGGCATCACCGAGGCGATGCTCGCCACCGCGCCACCGGCCGAGCAGGTCATCGCCGCCCTCGACGACCGCCTGACGGCGCCGCCGTACCGGCTCGTCGCCCATCATGCCGCGACCGAGGCGGCGCTGATCGGCGGGCTGCGGGCGTGGTGCCCGCGGCTGGCCGCCGTCCCGCTGCTCGACACCGTACGGCTGGCCCGCCACCTGTATCCACGGTTGCCCTCCCACAGCCTGGACACCCTGCTCGCGCACCTGGGCATCCCCCGCCCGGCCGGCCGCCACCGGGCCCTGCCGGACGCCGAGGTGACGGTGCGGCTGCTGCGGCGCCTGCTGGCCGAGGGAGGCCGCACGCGCTGGCGGTCCCTGTACGACCTCGACGCCATCGGCGGCCTCGCGCCCAAACGACCACCACACCGGCCGAGCGAGCAGCCAGGCCTCTTCTGACCCGCGCAACCGGTTGCCACCAGGCCACCTTATACGTAGGCTTATACGTATAGACAGAGGAGGGCGATCATGGTGCGCAACACGACGATCGAGATCCCGGACGAGGACCTGCCGCTGCTGGAGCGGGCGCAGGACCTGGCCGGCGGCACGCCGGCGGCGGCGATCAGCGAGGCGCTGCGGCGCTACGTCGAGACGGAGGAGGGCCGCCGGCAGGGCTACGACGAGATCGTCATCCAGGTCGCCGGGGACGAGCGGCGATTTTCGGGGCTGCTGCTCGGCGAGTGGGGCCGCACCAGCCGCAGCGGGCGGGTGGAGACGTTCCGGGTGTACCGCTCCGGCGAGGGCACGTTCGTCCTGCACGTCGATCGGTCGCCCGACTGGCTGAGCGGCTCGGAGTCCGACGACGGGGTGACCACCTGGCTCGGCTACCTCGGCCTGGGCGAGACGAGCTGGAGCTTCGTGCCGGGCGATGCCACCGTGGAGGTCGTCGGCACGATCGAGGAGCTGCGCGGCAAGATCCCCGGCGAGTTCCACGACCGCATCGCCAGGATCGCCGAACGCCCGGTCGTCGAGGACCTCGACCTCTGACCGGCGAGCAGGCCACCCCGACCGAGCAGGAAGGCAACCATGGAACTCCGGACGCGAGTCTCCGACGGCGACCGTGACATGGTCGTCCAACGGCTTCAGCAGGCCTTCGCCGACGGCCGGCTCGGCTCCGCCGAGATGGAGGAGCGGCTCGAACTCGCGCTCACCGCCACCTCCCACGGCGACCTGGTGGCGGCGACCGCCGACCTGCCGGAGCTCCCGGACGAGACGGTGGAGCTGAGCTCCACCGGTGGCCGCATCAGGCGGGAGGGCGACTGGCAGGTCCCGCGCCGCTTGCGGATCGAGTCCGAGTACGGCCAGGTACGGCTGGATCTGTCCAGGGCCGTCATCGTGCATGCCGAGATCGAGATCGACCTCCGGCTCGCTTGCGGGTCCGCCACGATCGTCCTGCCGCGCGGCGCGACCGCGAACGCCGACGGGGTGCGCACCGAATGGGGCAGGGTGACCTGCGAGGCGCCGGGCCGGCCGCGTCCCGGCGCTCCGCATGTCCTGGTCACCGGGACGCTCCCCTACGGCCGGGTGCGGATTCGCGCTCCGCGCCGGTGGCTCGGCCGGTGAGGACTCACTCGACCAAGCGCTCGATGGCGAACGCCGCCAGGAACCCGATCGTCGTGATGAGCCCCGTGAGGGTGTGCGCGCGCTCGAAGGCCTCCGGGATCATCGTGTCGGCCACCATGGCGAGGATCGCGCCCGCCGCCACCCCCATGATCACCGCGGTGAACGCGGGCGATGCGGACTGCATGGTCAGATTGCCGAGCAGCGCCGCCAGGCCGCTGGCCAGCGCGATCCCTCCCCAGATGCCGAACACGTAGCGGGCGCCGCGGCCCGCGCGTTTCATCCCGGCGGCGCTGGAGAGCCCTTCGGGCACGTTCGAGATGAACACCGCGGCGAGCACGGCGAGCCCGATCTTCCCTCCGCCCACGAGGGACAGGCCGAGCACCACGGACTCGGGCACGCCGTCGAGCAGGGCGCCGATGGCGATCGCCGCGCCGCTCCCCTGCACGTCGGCCTCGCTCGGCTGCTGATCGCCCGAACGCTTGCGGTGCCGCGCGCCGTACCGGGCCAGCAGCGCGTTGGCCGCCACGTAGGCGCAGGCGCCGGCGAGGAAGCCGGCCGCAGCCGGTAAGAACCCGCCGGCGCGCTCGGCCTCGTCCATCAGCTCGAACGACAGCGCCGAGATCAGGACACCGGCCCCGAAGGCCATGATCATGGCGATCCAGCGCGCCGGGACTCGCACCGACCAGGCGATCACGGCCCCCAGGACCAGGGCCCCGCCGGCCACCAGCCCCCACATCCCCGCTTCCAGCCATTCGGGCATCGCCACACCTCCCACCTGCAGGACTGTACGCGCTGAGGGCTCCCCGCCCGGTTGGAGGGGCCGGCAGTAAACTGCCCGCCATGCGGCGATTGAGCAGTACGGTGGTCGTGGTGGCGGGGGACGGCGCCGCGGAGCTGGTCGCGGGCCTCGACAGACTGCACAACGTGCGGGCGATCCCACGGGGAGAGCTCCGGCCGGCCGAGGTGACGGAGATCGCGGGGCGCTCGGCGGCGACGTACGTCGTGCACGACGCCGATCCGCTGGCCGACGTGGCCGCCGCGTGGACGGCGTTCTTCGACGGCACGGGCGTGGTCCCCGACCGGGCGGGGCTGCCCGCCCCGCTCACCGATCTGGCCGGCACGGGCTGAGCGGAGGGCTCAAGAGCGCCGGTCCGGGGTTCCCCGCAGGGCGTTCTCGAGCCGGCCGGCCCAGCGCAGCGCGGTGGCCGCGAGCTCGGCCGTCCGGGGGGACAGGCGGACCCGCGGCCCGACGACCTGGACCGCCGCCGCCACCTCGCCGCGGAAGTCGCGGACCGGGGCGGCGACCGAGTACAGGCCGGGTTCGGCCTCCTCGTCGACGATCGAGTAGCCGCGCTCGCGGGTGACGGCGAGCCGCCGCAGGAAGTCGTCGACGCCGGCGGGCGTGTTCGGCCCGTGGCGGACGAAGTCGGTGCGCGCGAAGACCGCGGCGACCTCCTCGTCGTCGGCGTCGCTGAGCAGGACCTGCCCGCAGTCGCTGCAGTACGCCGGGTAGGGACGGCCGATCCAGGAGCCGACCTGCTTGCTCCCCTGGGGGACGCGTTCGGCGATCGTCACGGTCGTGTCGCCGACGAGGATGCCGAGATAGCAGCTCTCGCCGGTCTCGGCGGTCATGCCTTCCAGGGCGGTCTGCCCGTCGGTGCGCAGGCGGTGCGCGGTGAGCTCCTGGGCTCCGGCGTAGAGCCGCCAGTGCAGGGCCAGTGCCCGCGACCCGTTGCGCAGGACGAACTCCTCGTCACCCATGGCGGCCAGCCCCCGGGACAGCTGGCTGCGGTCGCGGCCCATGTCGCGGGCCAGGTCACTGATCGAGGTCCGGCCGCGCCCTTCCGCGGTCCGGCGCGCGAGCGCCGTCAGAACGTCAAGGCCCTTGCCCACGCTCGATTCCATGAACCCCTCAGCCACGTCGCACGCCCGCTGACACCTTACTGCGTCTGCACTCTTCATAAATTGTGCAGCATTTACATCTTCCCATGCACTATATGCACGTCTAGCATCTCTCCAACGGCTCCACCGCGAGAAGGGACGGCGAAAGCCATGTCCACGACGATGACCTCCACACCCCACGAGCAGGCCTGCGCGGCGGCCCGGCGCCGTCCGGTCCGGGCGATCAAGGTGTACTGGCCCGTCTCGCGTCAGACGCTGGCAGCCATGGCCGCCGGAGACGTCGCCGCCCTGGAGGCGGACCCGTCCCTGGGCGAACTGCTCCACGTCCTGGAGACCTCGCCGGAGGTCGGGGACTTCGGGCTCTACACCGACGTGTTCGAGGTGGGCATCGGCGCCGAGGGGTTCACCGCGGTCCACGGCGCCACGCCGACCCTGGGCGCGATCGGAGCCCGCTCCCTGTCCCCCACGCTCACCTTCACCACCTACATCGACGCCTCCGCCACAGACGACGAGGTGTCGTGGGTCCTGTCCCGCATCATGGACGCCCATCCCTGGGAGGTCCCGGTCATCGAGCTCTCCGCACCCCTGGATCTCGTCCTCCGGGCCTGATCAGCGGCTCGCCCCCTTCCCTTCATGAGGACCTTGAGGACACTGTCATGGCCATATCACCACCCACCTCGGAGCCCACGGCCGATCACCCGCCCCAGGGCTCGCTGCGCCGTTCGATGACCACCCGCCACCTCGTGATGATCGCGATGGGCGGCGTCATCGGCTCCGGCCTGTTCCTCAGCTCCGGCTACACCGTCTCGCAGGCCGGCCCGCTCGGCGCGGTGCTCGCGTACCTGGTCGGCGCCTTCGTCGTCTACCTCGTCATGACCTGCCTGGGCGAGCTCGCCGTCGCCCACCCCGTCTCGGGCGCCTTCCACGTCTACGCCTCCCGCGCGATCAACCCGGCGACCGGTTTCACCACCGCCTGGCTGTACTGGCTGACGTGGGCGGTCGCCCTGGGCTCGGAGTTCACCGCCTGCGGGCTGCTGATGCAGCGCTGGTTCCCCTCGGTCAGCGTCTGGGTGTGGTGCGCCGTCTTCGCCGCGGTCGTCTTCGCCGTCAACGCCGTCTCCGCCCGCGTCTTCGGCGAGACCGAGTACTGGTTCTCTCTCATCAAGATCATCGCGGTGGTCGCGCTCATCGTGCTCGGCGGAGCCGCCCTGGCCGGGTTCCACCCGCTCGCGGACGGCTCCCAGGCGTTCCCGTCCCTGCTGCAGAACTTCGACACGCCGCAGGGCCTGTTCCCCCACGCCGCCTCCGGCATCCTGGTCACCATCCTCGCCGCCTTCTACGCCTTCTCCGGCTGCGAGCTCATCGGGGTCGCCGCCGGCGAGACCGACGACCCGGCGACCGCGATCCCCAAGGCGCTGCGGGTGACGGTCTTCCGGCTGCTGGTCTTCTTCGTCGGCTCGATCACCGTGATCGCCGCGATGATCCCGTACGACCAGGTCGGGCTCGACCAGAGCCCCTTCGTCACCGTCTTCTCCGCCATCGGCATCCCCTACGCGCCCGACGTCATGAACTTCGTGATCATCACGGCGCTGCTGTCGGCCGGGAACAGCGGGCTGTACTCCTGCGCCCGCATGCTGTTCTCGCTCGCCGAGGAGGGCCAGGCCCCTCGGGCGCTGCGCCGCCTGAACAAGCGCGGGATCCCCATGGCCGCGCTCGCGGTCAGCATGCTGGGCGGCATCGCCTCCCTGCTCACCAGCGTGATCGCGGCCCAGACCGTCTACCTCGCGCTGGTGTCGATCGCGGGCTTCGCCGTGGTGGGCGTGTGGATGTCCATCGCGGCCTCGCAGTTCTTCCACCGGCGCAAGTTCCTCAAGGCCGGCGGGGACGTGAGGACCCTGGCCTACCGCACGCCCTTCTACCCGGTCGTGCCGGTCCTGGCGTTCGGGTTGTGCGCGGTCTCGCTGGTCGGCGTGGCACTGGACCCGGCCCAGGTCGCCGCCTTGTACTTCGGCGTCCCATTCGTGGCGATCTGCTACTTGTATTACCACCTGCGACACGGCCGCCGTACGCGTCCCGCCCCCGCCCAGACGAAGGAGAACTGAGCTCATGGACAGCACCGTCGAACCCCCTCTGTGGTCGGCCTACCGCGAGCTCACCGCGAAGGCGACCTGCGTGGACCTCACCCACGCCTTCCACGCCGGGCAGCCGCACTTCGCCGCGTTCCCGGACGAGCGCCGCGAGAAGGTCTTCGACATGGATCGCGGGGACGGCTTCAACGTCCACCTGTACACGCACGTCGGGCAGTGGGGCACGCACGTCGACCCGCCCGTGCACTTCGTGGCCGGCGCGCGGACCGTCGACGAGATCCCGGTGGAGGAGATGATCCTGCCGCTGGTGGTGCTCGACATCACCGCGCGGGTGGAGACCGACCCGGACGCCACCCCGACGATGGAGGACGTCGCGGCGTGGGAGCGGCGCAACGGGAAGATCCCCGCGGGGGCGTTCGTGGCGCTGCGGACCGGTTGGGGCCGGCGCTGGCCGGACCGGGACGCGATGGCCAACAAGGACGCGGCGGGGGTCAGCCACACCCCCGGCTGGTCGGCCGAGGTGCTGCGGTACCTGTTCGAGCAGGCCGGAGTCACCGCGATCGGCCATGAGCAGACCGACACCGATCCGGGATCGGCCACGTCCGCGGGCGACTTCAGCCTGGAGCTGTACGTCCTGGCGCGGGACCGGTGGCAGATCGAGCTGATGGCCGGCCTCGACCAGGTGCCCGAGACGGGCGCGCTGATCGTGGCGACCTGGCCCAAGCCCCAGGGCGGATCCGGGTTCCCGGCCCGCGTGTTCGCCCTGTGCCCGACCGACTGAGAGCGCGCGTGGCAGCCCCGGCGGACGCCTGCCCGCCGGGGCTTTCACGACGTGGGAAACGGATGCCGCAATGGATCGGCCAGGCCCCCTCGACGCGATCGACGAGAAGATCATCGCCGAGCTCACCCGCAACGCCCGCCTCTCCCACGCGGAGCTCGGGCAGCGGGTCCTGCTGTCGCGCAACGCCGTACGGCAGCGGATCGACCGGCTGGAACGCCGGGGACACATCCGCGGATACACGCTCGTACGCGGGGACGACGGCAACGAGGACGTCGCCTCGGCGCTCGTCCTGGTCTACCGGCAGGACCGGATGCGCGGCGGCGACGTGCTGGCCGCGCTCAGGCGCATCCCGGAGGTCGTCATCTGCGACGTCCTCAGCGGGGAGTTCGACCTCATGGTGCGCGTCGAAGCCGCCACGCTGGAACGCGTCAAGGGCATCTGGGAACAGATCGCCCAGATGCCCGGCGTACGCGACACCGTGACGGCGCTCACCCTGTCGCAGGTGGTCAACCGCCGTTGATGCACACGACCTTCGGCTGCGTCATCTCCTCGAACGCGAAGCGCACGCCCTCGCGGCCCATGCTGCCGTACTTGAACCCGCCGAACGGCATGGCGTCGAGCCGGTAGTCGGAGGAGTCGTTGACCATGACCCCGCCCGCTTCCAGCAGCCGGGCCGCCGTCATGGCGTGATCGAGGCTGGCGGTGAAGACCCCGGCGTGGAGGCTGTAGTCGATCTCGTTGGCGCGCGCCAGCGCCTCCTCGAAGGTGTCGAACGGCTGCAGCACCACGAGCGGCGCGAACGCCTCCTGCTGCCAGAGCGCGCTGCCGGCCGGGACGTTCTCCAGCACCGTCGGGCTGTAGAGTCCGCCGTCGAGCCCGTTGCCGCACAGCAGCACCGCGCCCCGCGCGACGGCCTCCTCGGCCTTGCTCCTGGCGGCCAGCGCCGCGGCAGGAGTGATCATGGGGCCGACGTCCGTGCGCTCGTCGCCGGGGTCGCCCGTGATCAGCCGCTCGGCCCTGGCGACGAACGCGGCGCGGAACTCCGCGTACACCTCGCGGGCGACCAGGACGCGCTGGGTGCCGACGCAGTTCTGGCCCGCGGCCCAGAACGCGCCGGAGACGCAGGCGTCCACCGCGCGCGGGAGGTCGGCGTCGGCCAGGACCAGGACGGGTGCGTTGCCACCGAGGTCCATGGCGAGCTTCTTCAGCCCGGCCGAGCGCGCGATGGCCTCGCCGGTGGCGAAACCGCCGGTGAAGGAGACCATGCGCACCTCAGGGGAGGCGACGATCGCGGCGCCGAGGGCGGCGTCGCCGTTGACGACGGTGACCGCCTCCTCGGGCAGGCCCGCCTCGACGAGGGTGTCGGCCAGCCGCAGCGCGGACAGCGGCGTCAGCTCGGACGGTTTGAGCACGACCGCGTTGCCCCCGGCGACGGCGGGGCCGAGCTTGTGCGCGACGAGGTTGAGGGGGTCGTTGTACGGGGTGATCGCGGCGATGATGCCCAGGGGCTCGCGGGTGAACCAGCCCTGGCGGCCCTCGGACCCCTCGAAGGAGTCGAAGGGCAGCACCTCCCCGGCGTTGCGGCGGGCCTCGGCGGCCGACAGGGCCAGGGTGTTCACCGCGCGGGCGGTCTCCTTCCTGGCCTGCCTGACGGTCTTGCCCGCCTCGGCCACGATCAGCCGGGCGAAGGACTCGCTCCGCTCGGCGACCAGGCGGGCCGCGCCGTCCAGCACGGCGGCGCGTGCTGCCCGCGACATGGCCTGGGCGGTGACGCGCCCGCGGCGGGCGCGGGCCATGACCTCGCCGACGGCGTCCGCGGGAGTGTTGCGGACCGATCCGATGATCTCCCCCGTGTACGGGTCGCGCACGGCGATGAAGCCGGTGCCGGCACGGGGAGCGGTGAGGATGCTGTCAGCCATGGAGGGACTCCTCGAGAACGGCGTGACGCTGGTGGATGGCGATGATGTCGGACAGCAGCGCGTAGGCGGTCTCCACGCGCCCGGCGCCGGGTCCGGAGACGGTGACGGCGCCGAGCAGGTCGGTGTGGAAGGACACCGCGTTCGCCGGGCCGCTGACCGAGGCCAGCGGATGTTCCACCGGCAGCGCGACCGGCGCCACCCGCGCGTCGACGGTGCCGTCCTCGCGCAGGGCGGCCGAGCCCACCAGCTTCCAGCGCAGGCCCCGCGCGGCGGCATCGCGCATGTCCGCCGGGGTGAGCCGCGCGATGCCCCGCACGGAGACGTCGTCGCGGCGCAGGCCGGCGCCCAGGACCTCGTTCGCGAGGATCATGACCTTGAGCTGGACGTCGAAGCCCTCGACGTCGGCGGTGGGGTCGGCCTCGGCGTAGCCCAGGGCCTGGGCTTCCTTGACGGCCTCGGGGAAGTCCACGCCGTCTTCCAGCCGGCCCAGGATGTAGTTCGAGGTGCCGTTCATGATGCCCTCGACGCCGCTGATCCGCAGGCCCGCGAGCAGCCGCCGCGCCGTGCGCAGGACCGGGGTCCCGCTGAGCACCGAGCCCTCGCACTCGAAGCTGACGCCGTGCTCGGCGGCGAGCCGCCGCAGGGCGCGCCCGTGCAGCGCCACCGGGCCCTTGTTGGTGGTGCACACGTGCTTGCCGGCCTCCAGCGCCCAGCGCACGTGGGAGAGCGCCGGCTCGCCGTCGGCGGGGTTGGTGAACGTGGCCTCGGCGACGATGTCGCACGGCACGCCGCGGATCACCTGCTCGGTACGCGGATCGGCGCTGCCGCCGGGCAGCCCGGCGAAGGCCGGCTCGCCGGCGAGCAGCGGGGCCAGGTCGATGCCGTCGGCGCGCACCAGCGAGCCGGCCCGCAGATCGCTGATGGCGACCACCCGCAGGGCGAATCCCAGCTCCGCGGCCAGCTCGTCGCCGCGTCCGGCGATCAGTTGGGCGAGCGCCCGGTTGACGCCACCGAATCCGATCAGGGCGAGGTCGTATCGGGTCATCGGCTTCTCCTTCGCGTTGTGACCGCGCCCAGCCTCGCCCGCGCGGGCGTCACCGCGACCATGCCGAAATGACCGCCGATGCTGCCGATCCGCACCGCCCCGCGGGCGGTTGTCCTGCGGCCGGCCCGCGATCACCTCGCTATAGTGCGGATGTGACAGCGAACCCGCCGCAGACCGCCTCGGCCTCCTCGCTGCGCACGGCCCTGCGCATCGTCAACACGGTCCTGGAACGGGAGACCTCCGGCCGGTCCGGGTTCAACGTCGCCAGGCTCGCCCACGAGGTCGGCATCGACCCCAGCAAGGCCTCCCGGATCACCCAGGAGCTGTGCGACCGGGGCCTGCTCGAACGCCGCGAGGATGCCACGTTGCGCGTCGCGGCCGAGTTCTTCGCCCTGGCCCGCGCCCTCGACCACGGGCTGCTCGGCGGCAGCCGCCCGATCCTGCGCCGGCTGGCGATCGAGCACGGCGCGAGCGCCCGCCTGTCCGTGCGCGACGGCGTGCTCGTCCGGCTGCTGCGCGCGGAGTCGGCGCCCGAGCAGTGGCCCGCCCGGACCAGCCTGGTCACCCCCTGCTGGTGCACCGGCGCCGGGCGCGCCCTGCTCCTGGACCACACGCGCGACGAGATCGCGGCCCTGCTCGCCGACTACGAGCTGATCGGGGTGGGCGGCCCGAACGCCGCCCACTCGGCCGAGGAGCTGGTCGCGGCCAACGACCGCGACCGGCCGGACGGCATGGTGGCCGCCCACGGCGAGTTCGAGCACGGCATCACCGAGTACGCCGTCCCCGTGCGCGACGGCGGCGGCCGGATCTGCGCCTCCGTCGCGCTCCTCGGCCGGCAGCCCGACCTGATGCCGCGCGCGGAGACGATCCGCGCGGGCCTCACCGCCGCTGCCGCCGCGCTGGAGGAGCTCGTCAGCTCGTGACGGCCCGCTGTCTCGGCAGCGCCGCCGTCGCCGTTCCCCAGGACTCGAGCCGCGTCCGGATCTCCTCGCGTACGGGGTGGGACAGCGCTTCGTGGTAGGCCCGGTCCAGCAGCGCGTCGATCTCGACGCGTTGACCGGACTCCGCGGAGCGGACCGCCGCCTCGACCATCGCGAGGCTGCGGACGTTGCCCGCGATGGCCCCGGGCGGCTCCACCCCCGCGCGCAGCGCCGCCACGAACTCCGCGAGCGCCCCGTCGATCTGCTCGCGGGCGCCTCGCGGCACGTCCACGGCGCCGCCGGCGCTGGACGTGACGCGGTCCTCGCCGTCCCAGGTGGCGGTGCCCTTGGCGCCGCTGGCCAGCCACTCCCCGTTCCAGGACGTCTCCGCCCCCTCCGCGCACCAGCTGCCGGTGAACACGTAGCGGGTGCCCTCCTCGAACAGGAAGGTCGCCGTCGCCGCCGCGTCGCCCCGGTACCAGCTCCAGGGCGGGTTCCAGCTCTCGCAGCCGACCGAGACCGGCTCCGCGCCGAGCAGGTGGCGGGCGGCGTCGAAGGCGTGGATGGCCATGTCGACCAGCAGCGGCTGCGCCATCTCGTCGCGGAAGCCGCCGAAGCGCGGGGCGCGGAAGAACCCGGTGGTGAGCAGCCCGATCGGGCCGAGCTCGGCGATCCGGCTCCGGTACGCCTCCAGAGCGGCGAAGTACCGGCGCGACTGGCTGATCATCAGTAACCGCCCGGTCGCCTCGGCGGCGGCGGCCTGGACGAGCGCCTCGGCGAGGGTCGGCGCGGCCGGCTTCTCGCACAGCACCGGCAGCCCGGCGAACAGCGCCTCGACGTTCACCGCGGTATGGGCCTCCGGGATCGTGACGTTCACGACGGCGTCCGGCTCGGTCGCCAGGAGCTCGCCGAGCGAGGCACCGACCGCGGCGTCCACACCGACGGACCGCACGGCCTGGGCCGCCCGATCCTCGTCGAGGTCGGCCACCCCGACCAGCTCGACATCGCCGGACGCGGCCAGGGTCCGCATCCAGGCGACGCCCATCGCGCCCGCGCCGACCTGCACGACGCGGAGCGGGCGCGCGCCGAAACTGCTCACTCGGCGTGCTCCTTGTTGTGGAGGGCGCCGCGGTAGCCGTGCCCGTTGAAGAAGTCGCCCGTCTCGTAGCGGAGCAGGATCGGCAGCTCGCGCCGCGACCGGTCGCCGGCCGCCCACTCGGCGCCGTTGGCGATGACGTGCAGCACGTCCGGGTGGTGGTAGACCGGATAGTCCTGGTCGCCGGGGCTGAAGTAGAAGATCTTGCCGTTGCCGCGCCGGAAGGTGCAGCCGCTGCGGAAGACCTCGCCGCCGCTGAAGGAGCTGATGAAGATCAGCTCGTCGGGCGTGGGGATGTCGAACTGCTCGCCGTACATCTCCTGAGCGGGGATCTCGATCGGGTGCGGGATGCCGCGGGCGATGGGGTGCGTCGGGTTCACCGTCCAGACCAGCTCGCGGTCGTTCTCGCTGCGCCAGCGCAGCGTGCACGTGGTGCCCATGAGCTTGGTGAAGATCTTCGACCAGTGGCCGGAGTGCAGCACCACCAGCCCCATGCCCGACAGGACGTGCCGGTGCACCCGCTCGACCACCTCGTCGGCCACCTCGGCGTGGGCGGCGTGGCCCCACCAGATGAGCACGTCGGTGTTCGCGAGCACCTCTTCGGTCAGGCCGTGCTCGGGATCGTCCAGCGTGGCCGTGGCGACGGTCGCCTTGTCACCCAGCCAGCCTTCGATCCCCCGGCGGATGGCGTTGTGCATGCCGTCCGGGTAGATCTCGGCGACCCGGGGTTCGAGCTGCTCGTGGCGGTTCTCACCCCATACCGTGACGTGTGTCTTCACACATGTTCCTTTCTCATTTGATGGCGCCGCTGATGGCGCCGGACGCGATGTAGCGCTGGGCGAAGATCAGCAGCAGGCCCGCCGGGACGGAGGCGAGCACCGCGGTGGCCATCACGGCCGCCCAGTCCTCGCTGTTGGCGTTGATGTAGTCGTAGATGCCGAGCGTGATGGGCCGGACTTCGGGGGTGCTGGTCAGGGTGAGCGCGAAGAGGAAGTCGCTCCACGCCCTCAGGAAGGTGAAGAGCGCGGCGGTCACGAGAGCGTTCTTGCTGATCGGCACGACGATGGAGACGAAGGCCCGGAAGTTGCCCGCGCCGTCCACCAGCGCGGCCTCCACGAGCGCCCTGGGGATGGACCCCATGAACGCGCGGATGAGCAGCACCGCGAACGGGATGTCGCCGGCGGTGTTGGCGAGGATCAGGCCGAACACGTTGTTGAGCAGGTTGAGCGAGTTGAACAGGGGATAGAGCGCGTTCGCGATGACCATGGCGGGGATCATCAGCAGCACCAGCACGAACGCGTTGGCGCCGCGGCTCCGGAAGCGGGACAGGCCGTAGGCGGCGGGGGCGGCGACGAGCAGCGTCAGCACCACCGTCCCCAGGGCGATGGTCAGGCTCGTGACGAAGTTCGGGCCCTGCTCGGAGATCGCCGTCGCGTACCCGGAGAACGTCAGGTGGATGGGGAAGAAGTCCGTGGTGGCGGCTCCGGAGCTGGCCTGGAGGCTGCTGTTGACCATCCAGTAGACCGGGAAGATCATCACCGCCAGGAAGACGACGCCGAGCACGGTCATGGGCAGCCGGCGCACGGTCGATGAGGTGTTCACTCGTCGGGCTCCCGGCGTGAGAGGTAGAGGTAGACCATGGCGAAGACGAGCGACACCACGATGAGGATGTTGCTGAGCGCGGCGCCCTGCCCGAAGTCGAACTCGACGAACGACTTGTTGTAGGCGTTCGTGGCCAGCGTCTGGGTGGAGTTGGCCGGGCCGCCGCCGGTCAGGCCGAGGATGATGTCGACGACCTTGAGCGTGTAGACGACGCCGAGCACGAGGACGACGCTGACCACGGGCCGGATGCTCGGCCAGGTGATGTGCCGGAACGCCTTCCAGCCGACCGCGCCGTCCAGCGAGCCCGCCTCGTAGAGCTCCCGCGGGACTCCCTGCAGGCCGCTGTAGAGGATCGCGACGTTGAACGGGATCCCGAGCCAGATGTTCACGCCGATGACGCCGACGAGCGCGAGGCCGGGGCTGACCAGCCACGGGATCGGGTCGACGCCGAACAGGCCGAGAAACTGGTTCAGGGCGCCGCTCTCCTGGTCGAGGATCCATTTCCAGACCGCGCTGGAGGCGATCAGCGGCAGCAGCCACGGAAGCAGGAGCAGCGAGCGCAGGAAACCGCTCAGCGGGAAATTGCGTTTGAAGAACAGCGCCAGGGCGAGCCCGATCGCGAATTGGAAGGAGATCGACCCGACCGTGAACAGGGCCGTGTTCACGACGGTGGTCGTGAACAGGCTGCTCGACAGGGACTTCGCATAGTTGGCCAGGCCGACCCATGGAGCCTCTCCCGTGTAGAAGGTCGAGGTCGTGTACTCCTGGAAACTCATGACGAGGTTCTGCACGATGGGGTACCCGAAGAACACCGCCACGAAGACGACGGCCGGCAGCGAGAAAAGCCACTGCGCGCCGCTCCGGATCAGGCGGGCCGTTCTACGGTTCTCCCTTTCGAGCGACTTTCCGGTTGCGGCAAGACGAAGGTTGGCCGAGATCACGAGCCGCCCCTACTGCTGGTTCTGCGCCTGCTGCAGCGCTTCCGCGGGAGCGGCCTTGCCCGTCAGGGCGGCCTGGACGGCGGTGTAGATCTTCGTCGCCGCCTTCGGCCAGTCCGGCCCGAGAATCGCGGTGCGCGCGCGTGCGGTCTTCACCGCCGTGACGAACGGCGCGATCACCTCGCTGGTCTTGCCGAATTCCGCGCCGACGCTCAGCGTCGACGGAATGGTCTGCTCGATCTTCGCCGACTCGAGCTGCTTCTCCGGCGAGATGAGGCACTTCACGAACTCTCCGGCCTTGCCCATCTTGGTCTTGTCGCCGGTCCGCGGCACCGTGTAGACCTCACCGCCGAGCGGCGCGACCGTGGTCTGCGACGCCAGCCGCGTGGGGATCGTGAACGCCCCCCACTTCAGGCTCTTCTCCTTCTCCAGCTGGGGGATCACCCATGGACCGTTGACCGCCATGGCGGCCTTGCCGGCGACGAACTGGTTGACCACGTCGCCCTGGCCCCAGTTGATGGAGCTCTTGGAGATCGACCCGTCGTTCTGCAGGTCGACGAGGAGCTGCAGCGCCTGCGCGGTCTCGGGGGTGGCGATGTTCTGCTCCGAGCCGCCGTTGCCCCACATGAACGGCAGGAACTGCCACGAGCCCTCGTAGGTGTTGATGTTGCTCATCGCGAAGCCGTAGCGGTCCTGCTGGGTCAGCTTCTTCGCGGCAGCGCGCAGTTCGTCCCAGGTCTTGGGCGGCGCCGAGATGCCCGCGGCCGCGAACATGTCCTTGTTGTAGAAGATGGTGAGGGTGTTGACGGCCGGCGCGAGCCCGTACAGCTTGCCCTGGTAGGTGCCGGCCTTCACGACGGCCTCCACCATGCCGTCGCCGTTCAGCCCGTAGTCGGTCAGCGGCGAGAGCGCGCCGGAGGCGGCGATCTGCTGCACGTCGGGGTTGTCGAGCATCAGCACGTCAGGAAGCGTGCGCGAGGAGCTCTGCTGGAGGACTTTGGAGATCAGCCCGGCACCCGGGATGTGGTTGATCTTGATCTCGACGCCGACGCTCTTCGCGCAGGCTTTGTAGATCGCGTCGTGCGAGGGTTCGTAGTAATCCTGGACGGTCAGCGATCCGGTGTCGGAGGAGGCCGATCCGCCGCAGGCGGTCAGGGAGAGAGGGAGAAGGGCCGCTGCCGCGACAGCTACTTTGGGCGCCTTTCCGGGGCACTTTCGCGCTGTCTTCATGTGAGCTACTCCTTGGCGGCATAGGGGGGTGGTTCTTCGTAGGCCACTGGCGGATGAGTCACGGAGAGAGCCGGGGATGCGGGACGCATCGCTCTCGAGACGTGGACAACTGTCGGTAAAGCGCTTAACCGCGCTTGCTTGTGAAGTATGTTGCGCCGATCGCACTGTAATGTCAATAACTAGTTAAGCGATTTACCGAGGGAGCCGCGATAGAGTTGCTCGCGCGTCCTAACGAGGCGGGAGGCAGGCAATCCATGGTCACGATGCGCGATGTCGCCGAGCGAGCCAACGTCTCCATCGCCACGGTCTCCT
The DNA here is from genome assembly GCF_044458585.1 of Nonomuraea sp. NPDC050451. Classification (NCBI taxonomy): domain Bacteria; kingdom Bacillati; phylum Actinomycetota; class Actinomycetes; order Streptosporangiales; family Streptosporangiaceae; genus Nonomuraea; species Nonomuraea sp. NPDC050451. Next base: position 1,267,066 of record NZ_JBITHZ010000001.1, on the reverse strand, counting down.
TCGTCATCAACGGCACCAAGCGGGTCGCTCCGGAGACCCGGGCCCGCATCGAGGCGGCCATCCGGGAGCTCGACTACCGGCGCAACGTCGTGGCCCGCGCGCTGGCCAGCTCGCGCACGCGCATCCTCGCGCTGTTGCACCCCTACCTCGAGGCCCGGCCGATCGCCACGGCCAACCAGTTCCTCATGAGTGCCGCCCACGGCGCTCGCGAGCGGGGCTACGACCTCGTGCTGTGGCCCGTGAACGACGACGAGCAGATGTCCCACCTACTCGCCGGCGGTCTCGTCGACGGCGCGCTGCTCATGGAGGTCCAGCTCCACGACCCCCGCGTCGACCGGCTGATCGCGTCCGGGCTCCCCTTCGCGCTGATCGGCCGGACCGAGGACGAAGACCTGCCGTTCGTCGACATGGACTTCACCACCACGATCAACCAGGCCGTCGAGCACCTGCGTTCCTTCGGTCACCGGCGCATCGCGCTCGTCACCCTGCACATGAGGGCCTCGACCGGTAACGAGCCCGGCTGGATCATGCGGGTGAAGTCCGCGTACCTCGACGCGATGGAGGCTGCCGGCGAGCCCAGCACCGTCATCACCGTGGAGGGCACGTCGGCCGGGGGGCGGAAGGCGGCACGCCGGCTCAGCGAGGACTTCCCGCAGGTGACGGGCGTCGTCGTGGTGAACGAGGGCGCCTCGGCGGGGCTGGTCAAGGAGTCGCGGGCACTCGGCCGTAGCGTGCCGGACGACCTGTCGATCATCTCCGCGGCCACCACCGCCGAGCTCGGCGAGATGATCGAGCCGTCCCTGACCGTCATGACGGCGCCGGCCACGCAGCTCGGCCGCCTCGGCGTGAACGCGCTGATCGACCAGCTCGAAGGGGTCCAGGACGCCCCTCCGAACATCCTCATCCCCTGCACGCTGGTGCCGGGCCAGTCGGTCGGCCCCGCGCCCGCCTGAAAGCAGGCTGTATCCGGGCGGCGGTCAGTCACGACCCCGCCTTTGATGATTTTTTCATGACTCATGTATATATTTGCGACATGTCACGAGGAGTGAGGATCGCCGATGTCGCGCGGCTGGCCGAGGTCTCCGTCCCGACCGTGTCGCGGGTGCTCAACGGCTCCTCCGGGGTGCGGCCGGAGACCGTGGCGCGCGTCATGCGCGCCGTCAAAGAGCTGGACTACCGGCCCAAGGGCGTGGCCAGGACGCTGATCTCGGGGTCGCGGTCGATGATCGCCGTAATGGCGTCCCACCTCAACCGCTACGGGTACGCGGAGGTGCTGGCCGGCATCGAGCAGGCGGCACGCGACAACGGCTACGCGGTCACCGTCTGCGTGATCGAGTCCACAGGCAGCGAAGTGGAAGGGGCGATCCGGCGCGCGCTCAGCCAGGAGATCGCGGGGGTCATCGTGATCGACTTCGACGCCCAGGGCGAGCGGGTCATCGGCCGCATGCCGAGCTCGGTGCCGACGATCGGCGTCACCGGGTTCGACGGCCGCCCGGGGCACGTGCCGTACGCGGTGATGGACGAGCACTCCGGCGGGCGCCTGGTCACCGAGCACCTGCTCGACCTGGGGCACGGCACGGTGCACCACGTCACCGAGCCGCCGTTCGGCCGGCCGTCCGGCCGTACTGCGGGCTGGCGCGCGGCCCTGGAGGCCCGCGGGATCGAGCCGCCGCCGACCTGGACGGCGACCTTCGACCCGCAGAGCGGTTACGAGATCGGGCTGGAGCTGGCGCACCGCGACGACGTCACCGCCGTCTTCTGCGCGACCGACGTCGTCGCCGCCGCCGTGCTGCGCGCCTTCCGCGACGCCGGCGTGCCGCTTCCCGAAGGCAAGTCGGTGGCGGGGTTCGACGACCAGCCCTTCAGCCGGTTCCTCTCCCCCGCCCTGACCACGGTGGAGCAGGACTTCCAGCGCCTGGGCTGGCTGGCTTTCCGGCAGTTGCTGCACCTGCGCGACGGGCAGTCGCACCCGCCGGATCTCGTCGTCAGGCCCGCGCTCGTCGTCCGCGAGTCCTCCGCCCGCCCCCACCTCTGAAGAACCAGCCAGGAGTGCCATGTCAGCGCCACCCGTCCAGCCCTCGCACGCCCTGCTCCAGCCGCTGCCCCTCGACCGGGCCCGGCTGGAGGAGGGGTTCTGGGGACGGCTCCAGACCGTCAGCCGCTCGGCGGTCATCCCGCACGCGGTGGAGTGGATGGAGCGCCTCGGGTGGGTGGCCAACTTCGACGGGGCCGCGAGCGGCACCCGGTACGAGCACCGCGGCCGCGAGTTCGCCGACTCGGAGATCTACAAGATCATCGAGGCGATCTCCTGGGAGCGCGCGCACTCGGGCCCGAGCGCGCTCGACACGATCGCCGACGACCTGATCCGGCGGGTCGCCGCGGCGCAGGAGCCCGACGGCTACCTGCACACGCTCTTCGGCCGCCCCTGGCAGGCCCCCCGCTACAGCGACTTCACCTGGGGGCATGAGCTGTACTGTTTCGGCCACCTGATCCAGGCGGCGGTCGCGCACCACCGGGCGTACGGCACCAGGTCGCTGCTCGACGTCGCGGTCCGGCTCGCCGACCACGTCTGCGTCATGTTCGGGCCGGGCGGGCTGAACCGGGTGTGCGGGCACGCCGAGATCGAGGTCGCGCTCGTGGAGCTGTTCCGCACCACCGGGGAGCGTCGCCACCTCGACCAGGCCGCGCTGTTCATCGAGCGGCGCGGCACGGGTACGTTGCCGTTGATCGAGTTCGGGCGGGCCTTCGCGCAGGACGACCTCCCCGTCCGCGAGGCCGACGTGCTGCGCGGGCACGCCGTACGCGCGCTCTACCTGGCCGCCGGGGCGGTCGACGTCGCGGTGGAGACCGGCGACCGGGAGCTGCTGGACGCGTTGAGGACCCAGTGGGACAACACCGTCGCGCGCCGGACGTACATCACCGGCGGGATGGGCTCGCACCACATGGACGAGGCCTTCGGCGAGGACCACGTGCTGCCGCCGGACCGCTCCTACTGCGAGACCTGCGCGGGCGTCGCGTCCATCATGTTCAGCTGGCGGCTGCTGCTGGCCACCGGCGAGCCGCGCTACGCCGATCTGATCGAGCGCACCCTCCACAACATCGTCGCGACCTCGCTCGGCGAGGACGGCCGCTCGTTCTTCTACGCCAACACCCTGCACCAGCGCCACCCGAGCGACGACGTCCCGCTCAACGACGACGGCGTGTGCATCCGCGGCGGGTCCGGCCGGCGCCAGGCCTGGTACGAGGTCTCCTGCTGCCCGCCCAACCTGGCCCGCACCCTCGCCAGTCTGGGCGGGTATCTCGCCACGACCACCTCTGACGGCATCCAGATCCACCAGTACGCGTCGTCCACCATCGACGCCGTCGTGGCCGGCGGGCCGTTCGAGCTGGACGTCACGACGGACTACCCACGCGACGGCGCGGTGACGATCACCGTACGGCAGGCGCCCGCCCGGCCGGCGTCCGTCACCCTGCGCGACCCGGAGTGGTCCGCGGCCACCCGGCTCAGCCTCAACGGCGAGCCCGCACCCATGACGCTGACCAGGACCTGGCAGGTGGGCGACCGGCTGGAGCTGACCCTCGACCTGCGGCCCCGGGTCGTCCGCCCGGACCACCGCGTCGACGCCGTCCGCGGATGCGTGGCCGTCCGGCGGGGGCCGGAGGTGCTCGCCCTGGAGTCGGTCGACCTGCCGCCGTCATGGGCGCTGGAGGACGCGACGCTGCTGCCGGACACCGTCGCCGCGGAGCACGGATCCGTCGTGGCCACCGCCCGCCACCACCGGACCGGCGAGGACCGCGCCGTGCCCCTGATCCCGTACCGCTCGTGGGCCCGCCGCGGACCTTCGGCCATGCGCGTCTGGATCCCGGAGGCCCGCGGCTGATCGGACCGCGCGGCGTCTGGGCCGCAAATATCTTCAAGACCGGCGGGAGGCGCTCGGCCGATACTCGGCCGCATGATCGCCCTCGCTCCTCCTCCCGTGGCCGTCGCCCGCCGCGGCCCGATGCTGGCCGTGCTGCTCACCGGCCAGGCCATGGCGTCCATGGACGGATCGATCGTGTCGGTGGCGGCGCAGACCATCCGTGACGGGCTGCACGCCGGCAGCACCGCGATCCAGCTGGTCGTGTCGGGCTACCTGCTGACCACCGGGGTGCTCCTGGTCACCTGCGCGCGGATCGGCGACATCGTCGGGCATCGGCGCGCGTTCCTCGTCGGGCTGGGCTGGTTCACCGTGGCGTCGCTGCTGTGCGGGCTGGCCCCGAACGCGCCCCTGCTGGTGGTGACCCGCGTCGCCCAGGCCGCGGGGGCGGCGCTGCTGATGCCGCAGGTCTTCTCGCTCATCCAGCGGCACTGGGACGGACCGGCCCGCCGCCGGGCGATCGGCCTCTACAGCCTGGTGCTCGCCCTGGGAGTCGCGCTGGGGCAGGTCATCGGGGGGCTGGTCTCGGGCGCCGACCTGTTCGGCCTCTCCTGGCGCCCGGTGTTCCTGATCAACGTCCCGATCGGCGCGGTGCTGCTGGCGGTCGGCCCGCGCGTCCTGCTGGGCTCCCGCCCGGACGAGCGGGTACGCCTCGACCCGGCCGGGACCGCTCTCCTGACCGTCGCCATGAGCGCTTTCACGATGCCGCTCATCTTCGGCCGGGACCAGGGCTGGCCCGCCTGGGCGTGGGTCTCGCTCGTCTGCGGAGCCGCCCTGCTGGTGGCGTTCGTCCGCTATGAGACCCGGGCGCGGCACCCGCTCCTGGACCTGGCGGCGCTGCGGCCGCACGGGGTGAAGCCGGGGCTGGTGGCCTGCTGGATCGTCATGGGCTGCTACACCGTCTTCCTGCTCACTCTGACCCTGCACCTGCAGTCCGCGCTGCGCTTCTCGCCGCTCCAGGCGGGGCTCGCGTTCGTCCCGTACGCCGTCGGCTTCGGCGCGCTCAGCCTGACCTGGAACCGCTACCCGCGGTGGCTGCGGAACGCGCTGCCGGTGGCCGGGCCGATCGCGTTCGCGGCCGGGGCGGGCCTGCTGGTGCTCCTCCATCGCGACCAGTGGCATCCGTACGGCACCGTGCCGCTGCTGCTGCTCGCGGGGGTCGGGCACGCCGCCGGCTACAGCCCGCTGATCGCGCGGATCACGTACCTGGTGGAGCCGCGGCTCGCCTCGGCGATCTCGGCGCTCAACTCCACCGGCCCGACGCTGACCGGGGTGACGGCGGTCGCCGGGCTCGGCACCGTCTACTTCGCGGCCCCCTCCTCGGCCGAGGGTCTCGTGCGGGTCGTCGCCGCCGTCGCCGCCCTGCTCGTGGTCGGGACGGCCTGCGCGCTGCGGGTCACGCTGACCCGCCGGGGGTCGTGATCCCGGGGGCCGCCTTGGCGCGGGCGGCGTCGAGCGAGTCGGCCACCGCCGTGATCTGCTCCGTGGCGGCCGCGATCACCGGGTCGGTGGCGGCGTGGGACGTGCAGCGCTCGGCGATCTGGCGCAGCCGTTCGACCAGCACCGTCCAGGCGGCCTCGCGCCAGGGGACCACGTTGTCCATCAGGTAGTACATCTCGAAGGCCGGCCCGGCCGTGCGTCCCGGATGGGCGGGGCCGGCGGGCCGACGGCTCAGCTCGGTGCCGAGCGGCCGCAGCACGGCGGCCATCGTCGTGATCGCCGCGCCGATCAGCACGTCGAGCTCTTCCTCGCTCTCGTCGGTGTGCGTGAAGAAGCGGGTGAGCAGCCACAGGATCGCCTCGTAGGCGAGGTTGCACAGCTCGGCCAGCGCCAAGGTCCGCGGGTCGCCGATCAGCGGCTGCGGTTCACGCACGTCGAAGGGCTGGCGGGTGAAGGCGCCGAGCGCGGGGTGGGCGGGTTCGAAGGCCGGGTCGGCGGCCCGCAGCGCGTGGTACTCCTCCCAGATCTTCAGGAAGCGGCCGTAGTGGGCGTCCTGCCAGGCGCCCTGCGCTCCTTCGCCCTGCTCGATGATCTCCTCGATGGCGGCGCACGCCGACGCGAGGTCGGTCACCGCGACCATCTCGGGCCAGCGGAACAGCTCCGGCGTGGCCTGGGCCCGGGGCGAGCCGCAGAACACCTGTTCCTCGCCGTACTTGGCGACCAGCGCGGTCAGGCCGTCCTTGATGCCGCGGTAGAGGTGGCCGACCGTGGCGAACTCCTGCGCGCGGGGGAAGATCTCGCCGGACGCGATGGGCTCGGGCGGCGGATCGCAAGAGATGAATTCGGCGGCGTCGTGCCGCTCCATGCCCTCGGGCCGTTCGAGGTAGAGGAAGTGGGCCAGGGCGGCCTCGCCGAAGGGCAGCAGCCGCATCTGGATCGTGGGCGGGAACGCGCCGCAGGACTGCGGGAAGTTCGGCCTGCCGAAGGTGGGCGCGGCGCCGATGGCCGACATGAGGTTGGCCACCAGGGCGAGATGGAGCATCTCCTGTACGGCGATGCCGTGGAGCTCCTGGCGCCAGCGATCGACCGCGGCCTGCTGCTCGCCGGTGAGGCCCTCGGTCTTGAGGCTGAACTCGGCGAAGAGGTACTGGCACATGATCATGTGCTCGAGCTGCGAGGCCTGGACGAGCAGGTACCACACGTGCTCGCGGTGCTCGATGACGATGGGGGGCTCGGTCATGCTTACAGAATTACACAGGGGCCGCGCCTGTGGCAGGCCCACGCGGCAAGGGCCGCGCGGCGGCGATCACGCGGTCGCGGGCTTTGCGGCGGATCACGCGGTCGCGGGGCTTTGCCGGGGGCGGTCAGGCGGGCGCGGGCGTCCGGAGGGTGCGCAGTTCGCCGAGCAGGTCGCGGATCAGCGCCGACCCGGCCAGCTCCCTGGTGGTCACGTAGCCCACGCGGCGCAGCGGGGCGCCGTCGCCGAGCTCGGTCGTGGCCACCTTGGGCGGCGCTCCCACGGTCGACAGCCGCGGCACGATCGCCGCGCCGAGCCCGTGGCCGACCATCGACATGACCACGCCGTCATCCTCGACCGTGATGTCGCCGGGCGGGATCCACTCCTGCCTGGCCAGCCAGCGCCGGGTCTCCCCCGAGCAGTTCTCGTGCCAGTCGATCATGGGCAGCGAGCGCGGATCCGGGTGTCCGGCCGGATGGGCCAGCACGTACGGCTCGGCGTACAGCTCCTTGCTGACCAGGCCCTCCACGTACACCGGCAGCGAGACGACACCCACGTCGGCGCGCCCGTCGGCCACCTCGCCGGCGATGCCCCGGCCCAGGTCGGGCACGATGCGCACGTCCACGGTGACCCGGGGATGGCGCTGCCCGAACCGCACCAGCACCCTCGGCAGCAGGTGGAAGGCGGCGCTGCGGAAGGCGGCCAGCCGGATGGTGCCGCCGGCCTCGCCGCGGGCGGCGGTGTGCGTGTCGGTCTTCATGACCTCCATGAGCCGCAGGATCTGCCGCGCGTGGCCGACCGCCGCCTCCCCCGCCGCGGTGGCCTGGGCTCCGCCGCGCCCGCGGTGGAACAGCACGGCCCCCATCTTCCGCTCGGCGGCGCGCAGGGCGTGCGAGACGGCCGACTGGGTCAGCCCGAGCCGCGCCCCCGCCGCCGACACGCTGCCCGCGCCGTCCACGGCGACGAGCACGCGTAGTTCGGCCGCGGTCAGATCGTTCACGGCGGGCACAACGTATGAAAGACCTTCATACATTCCACGCGATCCAGAAACACCACCCGCTGGCCGGCCTTACGCGCCCCCCGTAGCGTCGGGCGCATGAAAGTGATGCGTGCTGAACGGCGTGGCGGTCCCGAGGTGCTGACCCTGGCCGAGGTGCCCGACCCGGTGCCCGGCCCCGGCGAGATCCTGGTGGACGTCGAGGCCGCCGGGCTCAATTTCGCCGACGTCAAGCGGCTCGACGGTTCCTACCTGCCGCCCGAGCTCCCTTTCGTGCCGGGCAGCGAGGTCGTGGGCCGCACCGCGGACGGCCGCCGGGTGCTCGCCCTCACCGAACGCGCCTTCGCGACGAAGGCGCTGGCCGGGGCGCCGGTGGAGATCCCCGAGGAGCTGCCCGCGGGCGCCGCGCTGGCGCTGCTGGTGCAGGGGCTGACCGCATGGCATCTCCTGCGTACGGCGGCGCGGATCACACCCGGCGAGAGCGTCGTGGTCAACTCGGCGGCCGGCGGGGTGGGCCATCTGACGGTGCAGCTCGCCAAGGAGTTCGGGGCCGGGCGGGTGATCGGCACGGCGTCCACCGGTAAGAAGCGCGAGCTGGTGCTGGGGTTCGGCGCGGACGCCGCGATCGACGGCGCCGCGGACGGCTACGCCGAGCGGGTGATCGAGGCCAACGGCGGCGCCCCGGTGGATGTGGTGCTGGATGCCGTGGGCGGGCCGGTGTTCGACGCGGCGCCCCTGGCACTGGCCCCGTTCGGACGTCTGATCACGTACGGGAGCTCGAGCGGCGAGGCGCCGAAGCCGATCGACCCCGGCTCGCTCAGCGAGCGCAACATCTCGGTGGGCGGCTACTGGCTCGGCGCCCACCTGCGCCGGCCGGGCAGCACCGCCGCCGCGCAGCTGGCCGAGCTGATCGAGCTCACCGCCGCCGGCCGGCTGCGCCCGCTGACGGGCGGCGAGTACGAGCTCGCGCAGGCCGGGCAGGCACTGGCGGACCTGGCTGCCCGCCGTACCGTCGGAAAGGTCATCCTGCGCAATTAGGTAATGATGCCGGCCGATCCGTCCCCCGTCAGCCTGCGGCGAGGTCGCGGCGGCGCAGGCCGTACAGGCCGAGGATCGCCAGCGCCGCGGCGAGCACGGTGAGCACCACCGTGGCCACTGGGGCGAAGGACCCCAGCGGGTGCCAGGGGAGATGGGACAGCACCGACGTGTTCACCAGCCACCCCGGCAGGTTCATGTAGGACCCCAGTACCTGCATGAACCCGCTGTAGACGAGCACCGCCCAGGCCGCGTTCACGGCCCGCGGGGCGAGCCCGAGCAGTGCGGCGGGGACGGCGAGCAGCACCAGCACCTCGGGGGCGCGGATCAGGCTCGCCCAGGTGACCTCTCCCACGAGGCCGGACTCGCCGGTCGACAGGGCGGCGCCGACGCCGAGCGCGGCGCCGTACACCACCGGCAGGACGACCACGGCGAGCGCGGTGACCAGCAGGGACGACCAGTACCACGTCGATCGGCCGGTCGGCCCGGCCAGCACGGGAGCGATCCGGCCGCGCACCTCCTCCGCCCGCAGCCGGATGACCGACAGGACCGCGAAGACGCCGGTGTAGAGGGACCCGGTGAACACCATGAGGCTGATCCAGGCCCGCCCGAAGTCCGCGCCGGAGAAGATGGGGAGGTCGGTGCCCGCCATGCCCCCGGTCATGGCGCCCAGGACGAGGCCGACGGCGAGGAACGCGGCTCCCCACGCGACAATGGCCGCCTGCTGGAGCCGCAGCGCGAGCGTGAACGGCGAGCGCAGCCAGGATGGCGCCGACGCCCGGCCGGGACGCGGGGCCACCAAGGAGGCGCCGAGATCCCTGTGGCCCGCCAGCGAGTAGGCGCCCGCGACCAGCAGCCCGGCGAGAACGACCGACAGGCCGAGCGGCCACCAGCGCTCGTCGCCCAGCACCCGGGTCTGCTGTGACCAGCCGATCGGCGACAGCCAGAACAGCGGGCCGCCCTCCTGGCTCTGCAGCGCCCCCGCGCCGCGCAGCAGCCATGCGGTGAAGAGCACGATGCCCGCCAGCCCGTTCGCGCCTCGGGGGTGCTCGGTGACCTGGGCGGTGACCGCGGTGACCCCGGCGAACAGCAGCCCGGTCGCGGCGAGGGAGGCGCCGAACAGCAGGGCGCTGCCGGCCGGGAACCCGATGCTGATCGTCGCGGCGGTGGTGAGGACCGCGAGCGCGGCATTGCTGATCACGGCGACGATCAGCGCCGCGGTGAGCTGGGCGTGCCGGCCCACGACGGCCGCCCGGATGAGCTCGGCCCGGCCCGTCTGCTCCTCCGCCCGGGTGTGCCGGGTCACGAGCATCATGTTCATGATCGCGGCGGCCAGCAGGAACTCGACCCAGTAGGCGGCCAGGAAGTAGCTCTGCGTGGTGACCTCGCCGAACAGCGGCCCCCCGAGCACCCTCATGAAGGAGACGCGGATCATCTGCGAGGCCTCGGCCAGGGCCTCGGGCGTCGGGACGACCGCGTTGACGGCGGCGTAGTAGAAGCGCGGGACGAGGGCCGTGATCGCGACCAGCCAGAGGGTGAGCTTGATCCGGTCGCGGCGCAGCGCCAGCCGTACCATCGCGCCGGTGCCGGTCAGGTGGCTGCTCGCCGCTCTCGATCCGGTACGGCCGCGCGCCCGCGTAACCGTGGTGGTCATGCCGCCTCCTTGTGCGCGTAGTGCCGGAGCATGAGCTCCTCGAGCGTCGGCGGATGGCTGACCAGCGAGTCGATGCCGAACGTGGTGAGGTGCCGGATGGCGGCGTCGAGGTGTTGGGCGTCCACGCCGAACTGCACCCTCGCACCGTCGATCTTCGCGTTGTGGACGCCGGGCAGCCGGTCGAGGCCGGTGACCGAGGTGGCGGTCTCGGCCACGACCGTCGTCCGGGTCAGGTGCCGCAGCTGCGCCAGCGTCCCCGACTCCACGACCTTTCCGTCCCGGATGATGGTGATCCGGTCGGCGAGGGTCTCGACCTGCGCGAGGATGTGGCTGGACAGCAGGATGGTCCGGCCGGCGGCCTTGGCCTCGGCGACGACCTGCTGGAACACCGCCTCCATCAGCGGGTCCAGCCCGCTCGTGGGCTCGTCGAGGATCAGCAGCTCCACGTCCGCGGAGAGGGCGGCGACGAGGGCGACCTTCTGGCGGTTGCCCTTGGAGTAGGTCCGCGCCTTCTTCTTCGGGTCGAGCTCGAACCGCTCGATCAGCTCGTTCTTGCGCCGGTCGTCGAGCCCGCCGCGCAGCCGGCCGAGCACGTCGATGGCCTCGCCTCCGGTGAGGTTGGGCCACAGCTCGACGTCGCCCGGTACGTACGCCAGCCGCCGGTGGAGCGCGACGGCGTCGGCCCAGGGGTCGCCGCCCAGCAGCCTGGCGCTGCCGGAAGTGGCCCGGATCAGGCCCAGCAGGATGCGGATGGTGGTGCTCTTGCCCGCTCCGTTCGGGCCGAGATAGCCGTGCACCTCTCCGGGGTTCACGGTGAGGTCGAGCCCGTCGAGGGCGCGCGCCGGCCCGTAGGCCTTGACGAGCCCGGAAATGGCGATGGCAGGGGTCATGGGTTTCTCCGAATTGCGGAATCTCGTGGAGCCGGAGTCATCTGAGGGAGCCGGTGATGCGCGCGTCGAACTCGCGGTCCGGGAGGGATCTGTTGAGCTGCAGGAGGGCTTCGGCCTGCCAGCCCACGACGTAGCGGGTCTCCGGCCGGTCCGACTCGACGGCCTCCCGGATCGTCGTCGCGACGACGGCGGGGTCGGTGGCCTGGTCGTTCTGGTGGCCCGTCGGCGCCTCGGCGGCGCGTGCCATGGCCTCGGCCAGCTGCCGGTAGGGCCCGTTCCCGGAGATCTCCCGCAGTTGCCGCGCGGTCCCGGCCTCGAAGTCGGTCTTGATGATGCCGGGCTGGATGACGACGACATCGATGCCGAACTGCGCGGTCTCCATGCGCAGCGAGTCGGAGAGGGCTTCCAGGGCATGCTTGGAGGCGTAGTACCAGGCGCCCAGCGGGAAGGCGAGCTCGCCGCCGATCGAGGAGACGTTGACGATCGTGCCCGATCCCCGCTGCCGCATCCCCGGCAGGACCAGCTGGGCCAGCCGGGCCGCGGCGAACACGTTGACCTCGAACAGGTCTCGGGCCAGCGCGAGCGGCGTGTCCTCGACGGCGCCGTGGACGGCGGCTCCCGCGTTGTTGACCAGGACGTCGATCCGTCCGTGTTCGTCCAGGACGGTGTCCACGACCCGCTTGAGGTCTTCTTCCTTGGTCACGTCCATCGGCAGCGTGCGGCCTCCCGCGTCGCGCAGCGCCGCCATCCTGCCCACCCGCCGTGCCGCGCCGTACACGAAGTGGCCGGAGTGCAGGAGCTCGAGCGCGGTGGCGTGGCCGATGCCGGACGAGGCGCCGGTCACGAGGCATACTTTGGCAACCATGCCAGGGTCCCCCTTGGATTCGATGGTGATGTCGTTCAGGCGTCCCAGGCGACCGGGAGCCGGTGGACGCCGTAAACGCTCATGTCGGTGCGCAGCGCCAGGTCCTCCAGCGGGACGGCCAGGCGGAGGGTCGGAAATCGCCGGACCAGGGCGGGGAGCGCGACCTGCAGCTCGATGCGGGCCAGTTGCTGGCCGAGGCACTGGTGGATGCCGTGGCCGAACGCGACGTGTCCGCCGGCCGAGCGGAGCAGGTCGAGCGTGTCGGGGTCGTCGAAGTGCAGCGGGTCGCGATTGGCCGCCGCGAGGGAGACGGTCACCGTTTCGCCCGCCCTGATCAGCCGGCCCTCCAGCTCCACGTCCTCCAGGGCCGTTCGGAGGGTGAAGGGGGCGATGCTCAGATAGCGCAGCAGTTCTTCGACGGCGCGCTCGGCGATCCCGGGATCGGCCCGCAGGGCGGCCAGCTGATCGGGGTGCCGCAGCAGGGCGAGGGTGCCCATGGCGAGCATGTTGGCGGTGGTGTCGAGCCCGGCTCCCAGCAACGTGAGGCCGATGTTGGTCAGCTCCTCGTCGGTGAGGTCGCCGGCGGTCAGGCCGCTGAGCAGGTCGTCGGCGGGGTGGGCGCGCTTCTCGGCCACCAGCTCGCCGATGAAGCCGCGCACCGCGGCGGCCGCCGCCGCGATCTCCTGGGGCGTGGCGTCCAGCCTGCCCAAGGCCAGCGCGTGTCCTTGGAAGAGCACCCGGGAGGCGTAGGGCACGCCGAGCAGCTCGCAGATCACCTGGGCGGGGATCGGCTGCGCCCACGTCTTCACCAGGTCCACCGGGGAGCCCGCCTCTTCCATGGCGTCCAGGTGATCGGCGGTGATGGCCTCGACCCGCTCGGCGAGCACGTGCATGCGGCGCACCGTGAACTGGCCGATGAGCAGGCGGCGGTAGCGGGTGTGCTCGGGCGGGTCCATCAGGGGGAACAGCCCCGGCTTGGCGGGCTGGTCGGACCTGGGGGCGGCGGCGTTCGGCACGTGATGCAGCTCGATGCGCCCGCTGAAGCGATGGTCGGCGAGCACGAGGCGGGCGAGAGCGTGTCCGGTCACCACCCATCCCACGTGTCCGTCCGGGTAGCTCAGCCGGCTCAGCGGGCCCTCCTCGCGGAGCCGCGCGAGCCCTGGAGGAGGATCTAAGGGGCACTCCGCGTCGCGCTCGGTCGGCAGCGCGGGATGTGACTGGGTCATGTCGGTTTCCCTCCGCGTGAACGGCGATCGTTCACGCACGGGGAAAAGCTACGAATGCGTTCACGGATTCGGCAAGTTGCACACGTCGTCACCGCAGGTCAGAGCGGAGTAACTGGCGCAACGACGGTGTCGGCAAATGCAACAATCTCTGCTGCCCTGTCGCAATCAGGTGTGCCCGGACGCCATACTTGCGCGTGACGATGACGTGCCGGGAGGGCGCATGCCAGGAGGCCACCTGACGTACGACGACCGCCGCAGGATCTCGGAAGGGCTGGCGGAAGGGCTCACCTACGCGGAGATCGCCCGGCGCCTGGGGCGGCCGAGGTCGACCATCGGCCGCGAGATCGCGCGCAACGGCGGCCCGCACGGCTATCACGCGGGCCGGGCGCAGCAGGCGACCGGATGGCGCGCCCGCCGCCGGCCCGCCGCGCCGGCGGCCGCTGGCGACTCCGGCAGGCGTGACCCCCAAGCCGTACGGGAGTTCGAGGAGAGACTCACCTCGGCGTTCGGGGGTGTGCCGACGATGGCGGCCAGGGTGATGGCCTGCCTGTTCACCAGCGACACCGGCAACCTGACCGTCGCCGAGCTGACCGAGCGGCTGCGGGTCAGCCCCGCGTCGATCTCCAAGGGGGTCGGCTGGCTCGAACAGGTGGGGCTCGTCAGGCGCGAGCGTGACAACCGGCGCGAGCGCTACATCATCGACGCCGAGGTCTGGTACCGGGCGTGGCTGGTGGGCACGCGGTCGATGATGCTGTGGACCGAGACGGTCCGGGAGGGTGTCGACGTCCTCGGCGCCGACACTCCGGCGGGCGTCCGGCTGGCGACCGCGAGCCGGTTCTTCGAGCTCATCAGCACCGACATGGCCCAGGCGGCCGAGCACTACCGGCAGACGTTCGCGGCCACCGGGGACGTTCCGCGCTGACCGCGGCTTCAGACCGCGGCGCGCCCGCCGTCCACCGAGAGGGTGGCTCCGTGGATGTTGGCGGCGTCGTCACCGGCCAGGAACACCACCGCCTTGGCCACCTCCTCCGGAGTGCTGGGCCTGCGCGAGGGGATGGTGGCGATCATCGGTGCCAGGTACTCCGCCATCGCGGCGACCTTCTCGGTGAACGTCGGTCCCGGGGCCACGGTGTTGACCCGCACGCCGGAGGGGCCGTACTCGTCCGCCCAGGACTTGGTCAGCGAGTGGACGGCGGCCTTCGTGGTGTTGTAGAGGGCGGAGCCGCTCGTCCCGAACAGCCCGGAGATGGACCCGAGGTTGATGATCGCGCCGCTGCCGCGGGCCGCCATGGCGGGGGCGATCAGGCCGGTGAGGAGGAAGGTGGCCTTGACGTTGACGGCCAGGGCCTGGTCGATGAGCTCCTCCGCCACCTCGGCCGTGGGGGCGGGGTTGATCAGCAGCGCCGCGTTGTTGACCAGGATGTCCAGCGGGCCGCCGGCCAGCCGGTGCGCGGCCTCGGCGAGCTCTCGGACGGCAGGCAGCCCTCCGGCGAGGTCGGCGCGGACGAACGAGGCCTGCCCGCCCTCCTCGGCGATGGAGGCGACGACCTTCTCGCCCTTGGCGGTGTCCCGGCCGCTGACGATGACGTGGGCGCCCTCCGCCGCCAGGGCGCGGGCGATGGCCGTGCCGATGCCGTCGGTGGAGCCCGTGACCAGGGCGGTGCGCCCCTGAAGACGTGCGGACATGGGAATTCTCCCTTGCGAAATTGAGGATTCGCGGTCCAGGATGCCGACGCTAAAATGGACTAGCAAGTCCAATCTGGGAGGTCTCCATGCGCACGCTCACCAGCAAGGGCGCCGCGACGCGGCAGCGCATCCTCGAGGGCGCCGCCGCGCACATCCGCGAGTTCGGCGTTGCCACCACGACCCTCGACGACGTGCTGGCCACGACCGCCACGAGCAAGAGCCAGCTCTTCCACTATTTCCCCGGCGGGCGGGAGGAGCTGCTGCTGGCGGTGGCCCGGCTCGAGGCCGATCGCGTGCTGGAGAACCAGCAGCCGGCGCTCGGCGAGCTGACCTCGTGGCCCGCCTGGCAGCGGTGGCGTGACACGGTCGTCGACCACTACCGTCGCCAGGGCCGCCTGTGCCCGCTCAACTCGGTCACCTCGCAGCTGGGCAGCCGTACGCCCGCCGCCCAGGCCGTGGTCATCGAGCTGATGCGCCGCTGGCAGGCCGAGATCGCCACCGGCGTACGGCACATGCAGGAGGCCGGCGAGGTCGACCCGGACCTGGACCCCGACCACGCGGCGACCGCCCTGCTCGCCGGCATCCAGGGCGGCGTGCTGATCCAGATGTCCACCGGCGAGGTCACGCACCTGGAGGCCGCCCTGGACATGGGCATCGCCTACCTGCGCACCCGCCGCCCATAACCGGCACGGACATGGATATCGCCCACCTCCGCGCCCGCGGCCCGTAGCCGGCGCTGTCAGATCAGCAGGAGGGTCTTCCCCAGGGCCGTGCGATATTCGATCGCGGCGTGTGCGTCGGCGGCGCGCTCCAAGGGGAAGGTCTGCCCGATGACCGGCCGGACGAGCCCCGCGGCCGCCTGCGCCATCATCTGCTCCGCCCACCGCACCACGTGCGGCCCGAAGTCGAAGAGCTGCTCGATGCCGATCACGTCCACGTCCTTGCGGAGCGCCTGCGCGGCGTCGATGACGGTGACCTCGCCGCTGGAGGCGCCGTGCACCGAGAAGCGTCCGCCCCGGGCCGTCACCTCGAACGCGGCCCGCCCGATCTCCCCGCCGACGCCGTCGAAGACCACATCCGGCCCCGCCCCGCCGGTCGCCTCCAGGACCCGCTCGGTCCAGCCCGGTTCGGAGTAGTCGACCGCGGCTTCGGCGCCCAGCTCCCGGATCAGGTCGAGCTTCCGCGATCCGCGGGCGGCCCCGACGACGCGCGCGCCCGCCGTACGGGCCAGCTGCACCAGCAGGCTGCCGACGCCGCCGGCCGCCGCCTCGACCAGCACCCACTCGCCGGGACGGACCTTGGCCCCCTCGATCAGTCCCTGCGCGGTGCTGCCGTCGCTGTGCAGGGCGACGGCCTCCGGCAACCCCAGGCCGTCCGGCACCGGAAACAGGTCCTCGACCGCGGCCACGGCCCGCTCGGCGAAACCGCCGGTCTCGCCCGTCCCGGCGATGACCCGCCGGCCCACCCACGCCGGATCCACCTCTTCCCCGGCCGAGCTCACCCGGCCGGCCACCAGCCCGCCCGGCACGTACGGCAACTCCGGCCGGGCATGCCACTTGTCGGTGCCGCGCCGGATCTGCGTCTCGACGAACGTCATGCCCGCCACCGCCACCTCGACCACGACCTGCCCCGGCCCGGCCACCGGATCCGGCGCCTCCCCGGGCACCAGCACCTCAGGCCCGCCGAACCCGATCACCCGAACCACCCGCATTACCGCTCACTCCCGCCTGTTTTCGACATGACCCCCATAGCGTGCAACCTCAACCGGAATTGAGGTCAACCGGCGAGCGGCGGCGGTGCCGGGCCGATCAGACGGCGAAGATCTGGGAGTCGTCGGCGAACGCCTTGAACTCCAGCGCGTTCCCGGCGGGGTCGAGCAGGAACATCGTCCACTGCTCCCCCGCCTGCCCCTCGAAACGCACATAAGGCTCGATGACGAACGCGACGTCCGCCGCCCGCAGCCGGTCGGCGAGCCGGTGGAACTCGGGGATCGTCAGGATCAGGCCGAAATGCGGCACGGGGACGTCGTGGCCGTCGACCGGGTTGTGGATCCGCTGCGCGCGGGCCGGCGCCAGGTGCGTCACGAACTGGTGGCCGTGCAGGCTCCAGTCCACCCAGGAGTCGGAACTGCGGCCCTGCTCAAGGCCCAGCATCTCGCCGTAGAAGCGGCGCGCGGCGGCCAGGTCGTCGACCGGCATGGCCAGATGGAAGCGCGGGATCGGGGAATCGGTCATGGGGACTTCCTCTCTGTCAGGAATGTCCAAATGTTAGGGGCGCAGCTGCGGGAGGTCACCTGGTCACCGCGGGCCGGGGACGTCAGCGGGTGGACTCGCGGACCATCAGCTCGAAGGGCGCGGTGTACTCGCCGGCCGGGCGGGACGGGTCCCGGATGCGGGCGGTCACCAGTTCGACCGCCTTCGCGGCCATCCACCGGTGGTCGGGGGCCACGGTGGACAGCGAGGGCACCATGTACGCCGCCTCGGGGATGTCGTCGTACCCGACGAGGCGGATGTCGTCGGGCACCCGGACGCCGCGGTCGGCGAGGCCCCGGAAGACTCCCTGGGCGACGGTGTCGCTCACCGCGACCACGCCGTCGACCTCGACGCCGGAATCGACGAGCCGGTAGGCCGCCTCGCGACCCGATTCGAGCGTCATCCCGCTGAAGGCGAACAGCAGCGCCGGATCGGGGTCGATTCCCCGCTCAGCCAGCCCGGCCAGATAGCCCTGGTAGCGGCGCGTCACCACGTTGACGCCGTCGAGGGAATCGCCGGTGACCATCGCGATCCGGCGGCATCCGCGGTCGATCAGATGCGTGGTCGCCGCTTTCGCGCCTTCCTCGTTGGGCATGGCGACGTGGTCGAACCGGGCGGCGAAGTCCTGCTCGCCGAGCATCACGATCGGGTAGTCGCCGCCGGTCAGCCGCGAGTCCTGGGGGTCGATCCCGACCGCGCTGAGGATCAGCCCGTCGAACTGCAGGGTGCACGAATGGGAGATCGCGTCGATCTCCCCGGCCGCGGCCGCCCCGGTCTGCTCGATCGCGACGTCGAAGCCGTGCCTCCGCGCCTCGTCGATCACGTGGGCGGCGAGCTGGCCGAAGTAGGGCCGGTCGATCTCGGGAACGGCCAGCCCGATGACGCCGGTCCGCCCGGACCTGAGGGTACGGGCGGAGACGTTGACGCGGTAGCCCGACTGGCGGATCGCTTCGAGCACGCGGCGGCGGACCTCGTCGCTGACTCCGGCGCGGTCGTTGATGACGTTGGAGACCGTCATCTTCGACACCCCGGACAACTTGGCGACGTCGCCCATGGTGACCATGCCGCTCCTCAGGTCCTGCCCCTGCGGCCGGATCCGATCCGGCCGCTTCCGACTGTGGCCGCCGCTCGTTCGAGCTTACTGCGCCCCACAAGGGCGCCGCCTTCAGGCGACGTCGACCTCCACGGTGACGAAGGAGTGGGCGGGCAGGTGGACCCGCAGACGCGTACCGGTGACCGTGACCTGCTCGTGGGAGCGCGGGGCGACGGCGGCGGGCGCGTCGGGCGTGTTGTGGGTCTGCGGCGCCCCGGCGGTGAGGATCCGCGAGGCGACCCCGCCGACGGTGCCCCCGCGCAGGTCCAGCTCGACGTCGGCCGCGTCGGCCGCGTCCAGGTTGGACAGCGAGATGAGCACCTTGTCGTCCTTGCGGCTCGCCGACAGCGAGACGGTCGCCAGCGTGTCCGGCCCGACCTCGCGGGTGGGCACGTCCGACAGGAGATCGACCCGCAGCGACGCGGCGTCCTGGTGTCCCTTGTTCATCTCGAACACGTGGTACGTCGGGGTGAGCACGAGCGCTCCCGAGTCGGGGTCGGTCAGGATCATCGCCTGGAGCACGTTCACCGTCTGGGCGATGTTGGCCATCACCAGCCGGTCGGCGTGGCGGTGGAAGATGTCGAAGTGCAGGCTCGCGACCAGCGCGTCCCGGAGCGTGTTCTGCTGGTAGAGGAAGCCGGGGTTGGTGCCCGGCTCGACGTTCCACCACGTGCCCCACTCGTCCATGATCAGGCCGACGGTCTTGTGCGGGTCGTAGCAGTCCATCACGTTGGAGTGGCCGGTGAGCAGCTCGTCGGTGTGGGCGGCCTTGACCATGGTCCGGTAGTACTCGTCGGTGTCGAACACCGTGGCGGCGCCCTTGTCCTGCCAGGTGCCCGCGATCGTGTAGTAGTGCAGCGACAGGGCCTGGAAGAACCCGGCGGGCCGGCGCGCGCAGCCGAGGTGGCCGAGCGCCTTCATGAGGGTCTCCGTCCAGGTGTAGTCGTCGGAGTTCGCGCCGGCGGCGATGCGGTACAGCCGGTTGTCGCCGTGGTCGCGGCAGAACGTGGCGTACCGGCGCGCCTCGTCGGCGTAGTGCTGCGCGGTCATGTTGCCCCCGCAGCCCCAGGCCTCGTTGCCGAGGCCCCAGAAGCGGACCCGCCAGGGCTCGTCACGGCCGTTGGCCTTGCGCAGGCGGACCATCGGGGAGTCGCCGTCGCGGGTGAGGTACTCGACCCAGTCGCTCATCTCCTTGACCGTGCCGGAGCCCACGTTGCCGTTGATGTACGGCTCGGCGCCGAGCAGCTCGCACAGGGCCATGAACTCGTGGGTGCCGAAGTGGTTGTTCTCCTCGACGTTGCCCCAGTGGGTGTTCACCATCGCCGGGCGCTGCTCCTTCGGGCCGATGCCGTCCATCCAGTGGTACTCGTCGGCGAAGCAGCCGCCGGGCCAGCGAAGGTTCGGGATGTTCAAGGCGCGCAGGGCTTCGACGACGTCCAGCCGGATGCCCCCGGCGTTCGGGATGTCGCTGTCCTCGCCCACGTAGAAGCCGCCGTAGATGCACCGGCCCAGGTGCTCGGCGAAGTGGCCGTACACATGCCTGCTGATCACGGGGCCTTTGACGTCAACGTTGAGCACGGCGGACACGACAGCGTCACTCATGGTTCACACCTTTTCTCGGTAAGCGGCGGCGGCTACTTTATCGATAAAGCACCGCGTGGGAAAGTGCACCTTTCTTGCCTGTTGGCTCGGGAATCCTCGCTCGCCCGCCTATGTGCGACCGGCCCCGCGATGCGTACGGTGAGGCCATGTGCGATCTGAACGCTGCGGAGACACGCGAAATCATCGCATCACTCAGCGAGGTGACCGGCCTGTCCGGCCAGGTGACCACTCACATCGACGACATCGGCAAGACGTCGTACATGGACCACGAGAACCTGGCCGAGCTGCTCGCCACACTGCGCGATCGCGCCGAGGCGGCCAGGGAGTGGGTCGCGGCCAAGCCACATCAGCACGCGGGCCACTGAGCTGGGCGCCGGCCGGCCCAGGGACCGGCCGGCGCGTTCTCACAGTGCGGGTGACGCCACGGCGATGTGCGGGCGGCCGGTTATCGGGTGCGGGCTGATGTGCGCGCGCACGCCGAAGACCTCCTCGATGAACGCCGGTGTCAGCACCTCCAGGGGCGGGCCGTGCCCGGCGACCCGGCCGTCGCGCAGGACGACGACCTGGTCGGCGTAGGCGGCGGCCTGGTCGAGGTCGTGCAGGGCGGCCAGCAGGGTCAGGCCGAGGGAGCGGATCAGATCCAGCAGCAGGAGCTGGGAGCCGACGTCCAGATGGTTGGTGGGTTCGTCGAGCACCAGCAGCGGCGCCTGCTGGGCCAGCGCGCGGGCGAGCAGCACGCGTTGCCGCTCCCCGCCCGACAGCGTCGTCATCAGCCGGTCGGCCGCCCAGGCCATGCCCACCCGTTCCAGCGCGGTGGCGACCGCCGCGCGGTCGGCGGCGTTCTCCCGGTCGAGCAGCCGCTGGTGGCTGTGGCGGCCGGTGCCGACGACGTCGGCGGCGGACAGCCCGTCGGCGACCTGACTGTGCTGGGGCAGCACGGCCCGGTGGCGGGCGGCCTGGCGGGGCCGCATCCGCCACAGGTCCTGCCCGTCGAGCCGGACCACGCCGCCGGACGGGCGCAGCGACCGGTAGACGGTCCGCAGCAGGGTGGACTTGCCGCTGCCGTTCGGGCCGATGAGCGCGACGAACTCGCCCGGCCCGGCGGTCAGATGGACGTCGCTGACGATGGGACGGGCGTCGATCTGGGCGCTGACGCCGGCCAGGTCAAGCCGCATCGGTGCCTCCACTCGATCGGCGGCGCAGCAGCCACAGGAAGAACGGCACGCCGAGCCCGGTGGTGAAGATGCCCACCGGCAGCTCGTTGGGCCGGTCGGCGATGCGGGCCGCCAGGTCCACCAGCACCAGGAACAGCGCCCCGGCCAGCAGCGACACGGGCAGCACGCGGCGGTGGTCGGCTCCGACGACGAACCTGGCCATGTGCGGGACCATCAGCCCGATGAAGCCGATGCCGCCGACGACGCTGACGACGGTGGCCGTCAGCAGCGAGCCGGCCACGAGCAGCCCGATCCGCAGCACCGCCACCGGCACGCCGACGGCGATGGCGGCCTCCTCCCCGGCCAGCAGCGCGTTCAGCGCGCGGGCCTGCAGGGACAGCCAGGCCAGGCAGCAGACGACGATCAGGGCGGGCACGCCCAGGTCGGCCCAGGACGCCCCCGCGACGCTGCCCATCAGCCAGAACATCATGCCCTGCAGCTCGGTCGGGTTGAGCTGGAGCTGCACGAACGTGGTGGCCGCCGAACAGAGGTAACCCACGGCCACCCCGGTCAGCACCAGCCAGGAGTCCAGCAGCCGGCCCGCCCGCTGCGCCAGCACGTACACCAGCAGCGCCGACAGCAGGGCGGCGGCGAAGGCGGCCCCGGTGACGCCGAGCGTCCCGGCGAGCACGGCGCTGCCCAGCGCGGGGACCAGCACGGCCCCGAGCGAGGCGGCCGAGGACACGCCCAGCACGTACGGGTCGGCGAGCGGGTTGCGCACCAGGGACTGCAGCGCGACCCCGGCCACCGACAGGCCGGCCCCGGCGAGCGCGGCCAGCAGCGCCCGAGGGGTGCGCAGGTCCCAGACGACCTGGCTGAGCAGCGGGTCGGCCTGCGCGCCGCGCCCGGTCAGGTGGGCCCAGACCACGCCCCAGACCTGGCCGAGCGGAAGGTTGACCGAGCCGACGGAGATGCCCACCACCAGGGCCGCGACCAGCGCGACAACCAGGGCGGCCAGCAGCAGCCCGATGGCGGGCCCGGAGACGAGGTGCGGGCGCCGCGACGGCGCGGCCCTGGTGGCCGGTGCGGGTGTGAGGGTGTCAGTCACCGGGGTGGACCACCTTGGAGAGCTTCTCCACGGCCGCGGCGTTGAGCGGGCCGAGATACACCCCGTCGGAGACCACCGCGTACGTCCTGGACTTGGACGCGGCCCAGTGCGGGTAGGCGGCGAACAGCTTGGCCGCCTCCGCCTCGGGCTTCTCGTCCGGCGTGAACTGCCCGACCACGAGCACGTCCACCTGGGCGGTGGCGAGCTGCTCGGTGTTGAGGGTACGGGTCGTGTCCGAGCTCTGCCCGGCGAAGGCGTTGACGCCGCCGGCGGCCTTGATCACGTCGTCGTAGATGCCGCCGGTCATCACGGCAGGCAGCCCGTTGGCGTTCATCATGGCCATGCCGGGATAGGCGATGAGGACCTTCTTGGCGGGCCGGCCCGCGACCCGCGCCCGTACGGTCTCGACGCGGGCGCGCAGCTTGCCGATCAGGTCGGCGGCACGGTCCTGAACGTTGAAGACGCGCCCCAGCAGCGCGAGGAACTCCAGCGAGGAGTTGATCGACTGGTTGCGGTAGGCGCGCTTCTCCTCCTCCGTGGCCTCGGGCTTGCCCATCGCGCAGTTGACGGGGTTGACCAGCGAGGTGATCCCAGCGGCGGCGAGCTGCTCGCGGGTGGCGAAGCCCCTCTTGGCGTCGAACCCGCCGGACCAGGTGGACACCACCAGATCCGGCTTGAGCTTGAGCACCTGCTCGGCGGGGACGTCGAAGTTCTTGTTCATCGTCAGCCCGCCGGTCGGCAGCGCCTTGATCCTGCCGATCATCGCGGGGTCGTCGGAGACGCCGTAGCTCTGGGCGTTGGCCAGGACACTCTTGTCCAGGCCGAGCATGATGAAGCTCTCCACCTCGGCCACGCTGGTGCCGTTGAGGATCAGCACGCGCTGGGGCGGCTTCCGGAAGGTGACGCGCAGGCCGCAGTTGTCGAAGGTCAGGGGGTAGCCGGACGTGGTGGGGACGGCGGCGGCTCCGCTCGCGGGGCGGCCGGGGTCACCGCAGCCGGCCGCGGTCAGGGCCACCAGCGCGCACAGCGCGGCGGCCAGCGGGCGGCGCACATGACAAGGGTTCATCGATGATGCTCTCTTCGAGATCGAGTCTGGAGGCACGCGAGACCGGCGCCGGTCACAGCGGTGACCGGCGCATCGCGGCAACGCGCGACGCCCGGACGGCTCTACGGCACGCCCGGTGTCGGGAAAGGCATGAGGGAACAACCCCGGGAACCGGCGCGAATGGCCGGCACCGGATCAGGCGGTCCCTCCGTGCGCTCCAGGAGGTGCCCGACCTATCAGGGCGTATCGGAGGAAGGCGCGAATCGGCGGGGTTTCGTCCTCACCCGCGTACGCGATCGCCCTCGGCCCGGCGGCCGTGCACCCGGCCACCGTGAAAACCAGGACCAGCAGCGGGCGCAGCACCCGTCCGGCCACCTGCCGGACCAGGGCGCACAGGCCCGACTCGACCCACCGCAGCCAGGCGGAGGTCACCAGCACGCCCAGCGCGTGCATGACCAGCATCCCGAAGCTCGGGGAGCCTCCGTGGTGGAGTTGCGCCACGCCCGGGACGGCCCCGAAGGAGGCCATCGCGTGGTGGGCGGCGCCCTGACTCAGCAGGACGTGCAGGATGACCTGCGACAAGGCCGTCGCGGGCAGGATGGCGCCCAGGCTGCGCTCACGCCCGGTCAAGGCCAGCGCGGCCGGCAGCAGGAGCAGGAAGCCGCCCAGTGTCGACACCGCGTCGAAGTAGCCCCCACCCGCCAGGTGCCCGAGCATGGCCAGGGCGGCGCACGTGGCGGCGAAGCTCGCCGCGCGCACCCACCGCATCACCGACAACGGACCCATCGCGGACAGATCTTCGCACACCGGCGCCGCCGTCTTCAGATCAGGCGTCTCTCACCGCGGACGATCAGGAGGCCACCTTGTATCCCGCCTCGACGATCGCCGCCCGCACCTGCGACTCCTCGAGCAGCGGGCCTCCGCTCACGGTGACGCGGCCCCCCAGCACGTCCACCTCCACCCGCTCGACGCCCCGCAGTGGCAGGACCTGTGCCCGGATCGTCGAGGCACTGCAGCCACAGCTCATTCCGTTAACCGCGACGGACAGGGTCATTGGCGCGAACCTTTCCCGTAAAACCACCAGGCGCGCTCATGGCTCGCCTTTAGGAGAGATACGCGGGTTCCCGCCATCGGGTTCAAGCGACAAGCGAATTTTTAAGATCCGATTTTCGTGTATACGAATTCACGATCACATGGCACTATGACCGGGTGCATGTCGGTCAGCCCTTCTTGCGCGCAATACGCGCCGCGATGTTCGCGGCGGTCTGCGTGCTGGTTTCGGCCGCCCTGCATGGACTGGCCGGCGGCGATCCGGTGCGCACGGGCACGTTGCTCGGCGCGCTCGCGCTGACGTGGACGGGCGCGTTCGTGCTCGGTGGCCGCCAGCGCGGCATGGAGGTCCTGCTCGCGGCGTGCTTCGCCGCCCAGTACGGCATGCATCTCCTGTTCGGCGCGGGCCGCGCCGACGTGTCGCCGCCTCATGAGCACGCCCCGGGCGTGGGCATGTTCCTGGTGCACGCCATGACGGCGGTCATTTCGGCATGGTGGCTGGCGCGGGGCGAGTCCGCTCTCGCCACGCTGCTCCATCTCGCCGTCGCGTCCGTCGGCCGCTGGTGGAACGTCCTGTCGGTCCTGACGGGCGGGCTGGTCGAGCCCAGCCCGCACGGCGGCCGGCCCGCGGCGTGGGACGACCACGACGCCTTCCGCCAGCGCCTGTTCGCGGCGGCGAACTTCCGGCGGGGCCCGCCGGTGCGTCTCTCCCTCATCTGATCCCTTTCGGGCCGCCGGCCCGTGTTCCGCCACGCCCTGTGAACGGCCTGGCGGACCTCGAACCCTTGTCGAGAGCGCGCGTACCCGTGTGCGCGTCGCCCTGTGAGTGGAGAAACGCCTGATGACCTCGACCGCCGACGTCAGCGATACCGTCGATCACGTCCCCCCGCCGTCCCGTGAGCGCACCGCCTGGGCCGCGCTGCGCCCGCTGGTGCTGCGGCTGCACTTCTACGCGGGCGTCCTCATCGCCCCCTTCCTGCTCGTCGCCGCGTGCACCGGCCTGCTGTACGCCGCCTCGTACCAGATCGAGCAGGTCGTCTACCAGCACGAGCTCACCGCGCCCGCGGGCAGGACCAGCCTCCCCCTCAGCGCCCAGATCACGGCCGCCCGCGCGGCCCACCCCCAGGGCACCGTCACCGCGGTACGGCCGGGTGCCGAACCGGGCCAGACCACCCGCGTGCTGATCAACCAGCCGGGGCTGGCCGAGAGCACCCAGCTGGCGGTGTTCGTCGATCCCCACACCGGCCAGGTGCACGGCACGCTGGAAAGCTACGGCAGCTCCGGAGCGCTGCCCGTACGCGCCTGGATCTCCACCCTCCACCGCCAGCTCCACCTGGGCGAGCCCGGGCGGATCTACAGCGAGCTGGCCGCCAGCTGGCTGTGGGTGGTCGCGCTCGGCGGTCTGATCCTCTGGGTCGCCCGGCGTCGCCGCAACCGGCGCCACCTCATCGTCCCCGACCGCGCCGCCGGCGGCCTGCGCCGCACGCTGTCCTGGCACGGCTCGGTCGGCCTGTGGGCGGTGCTCGGCCTGCTGTTCCTGTCCGCCACCGGCCTGACCTGGTCGAAGTACGCCGGGGAGAACGTCGACGAGCTGCGCGCGGCGCTCGACTGGACGACTCCGTCGATCGACGTCTCGGGCGGCGACCACGCCGCGCACACCGCAACCGCAGGGCACCACGCCGGCGGAGCCGACGTCGGGGTGGACCGCGTCGCCCAGGCGGCCGCCGCCAAGGGGCTGTCCGGCCCGCTGGAGATCACCTGGCCCGCCAAGGCCGGCGGGCCCTACCTGGTGAAGGAGATCGACAAGACCGCGCCCACCCGCCTGGACCAGGTCGCCGTCGACGCCACCACCGGCCAGGTGACGGCCGAGCTGCGCTTCGCCGACTACTCGCTGGCCGCCAAGCTCGCCCGGTGGGGCATCGACGGGCACATGGGCCTGCTGTTCGGCCTGGCCAACCAGATCCTCCTGGCGCTCCTGGCCATCGGCCTGATCACGCTGATCGTGCTCGGCTACCGCATGTGGTGGCGCCGCCGGCCCACCCGCGGCTTCGGCAAGCCGTACCCTCGGGGCGGCTGGCGGAACGTGCACTGGGCCCTGCTGGCGCCGCTCGCCCTGCTGACCGTGGCCGTCGGGATCTTCCTGCCGCTGATGGGCATCTCGCTGGCGGCGTTCCTGGTGATCGACGTCCTGCTCGGGCTGCGCGCCCGGCTGGGGTCTCAGGCGTGATCTTCCGAGCGCCAGGGCAGGAACAGCGCGGACACGCACATGAAGGCCGCGACCAGGAACAGGCCCGCCCGCGTGCCGAGCGTGCTCGCGACCAGGCCGCCGAAGGCGATGAAGACCGGCTGCGTGACGTTCGTGGCGAAGATCCAGAGCGTCGACACCCTGGCCAGCAGGTGGTCCGGGGTGCCGAGCTGGCGGTAGGTCGTCATGGTGGAGTTCGCCAGGCCGGAGAAGAACAGCACGCCCGCGAAGCCGAACCCGCAAAGGATCAGGCCCGCGGTGCCGGGTGACGCCAGCGGGACGAGCGCGTACCAGGGGCCGCGCCAGAGGCTCACCCACCACAGGCCGCGGACCAGGCCGAATCGCCTGCTCAGCCTCGGCGCGAGCCGCGCGCCGAGGAAGCCGCCGAGCGAAGGGAGCCCCATGAGCAGGCCGTACTGCCAGGGGGTGAACCCGAGGTCGCGCAGGTAGAACAGCGAGCTCAGCGGCGTCGCCATCGCGCTCGCGCCGGCGAAGACGAGCCAGCTCGCGAACATCCACCGCAGGACCGGATGCGTCCGTACGAAGCTCCACCCGGCGAACAGCTCCTCGCGCCGGGAGGGGCTCGGCTCGCGCGCGGGCGGCGGCGGCTCGGGCGTGCGCAGCGACCGGATCGACCAGGCGCTCACCACGAACGACACGGCGTCGACGATCAGCG
Source organism: Nonomuraea sp. NPDC050451 (assembly GCF_044458585.1). NCBI lineage: Bacteria > Bacillati > Actinomycetota > Actinomycetes > Streptosporangiales > Streptosporangiaceae > Nonomuraea > Nonomuraea sp. NPDC050451. The sequence goes on along the minus strand of NZ_JBITHZ010000001.1, from coordinate 1,239,894 downwards.
CGCCGACCGCCGACAGGAAGCCGATGAGCGGACCGGCCAGGGACGGGCCGACCAGCACGCTCAGCCAGCGCGTCGACTCCAGGCGGCTGTTGGCGCTCATGAGCCTCTCGGCGGGGACGAGAGCCTTCAGATGCGCCTGCGCCGCCCCGGACGAGGCGATCTGGCCGGCGGCGTTGCCCAGAGCGGCGACACAGAGGTGAGCGAATGTCAGCAGCCCGGAGAACGCCGCGATCGGAATGCTGAACATCAAAAAACATCTGGCGATATCTGACCAGATCATGACCGGGCGTTTGGCCCGGAATTCGATATACCGCCCCGCGGGAAATGCGACGACGACAATTGTGACCGCCTGAATCACCGACAACAAGGCGACCTGGAAAGCCGTGGCGTTCAGCACGGTGATGGCGACCACGGGCAGGGCGACCATGCTCACCGCCGAGCCCAGCTGGCTCACGGTCGTGCCCGCCCACAGGCGCCGGAAGTCCCTTTCGCCCGCGCGGTCCCCGTCTACCTGGTTCATGTCAGGGCGCAGAATGCCTCCTTCAGCGGGCTGCGGCGATCATCATCGCCGAATGACCGGCGTGCCGCCAACCGTGACGGCACGCCGATCCACGGCGATCAGCCGCCGCCGGGGCGGGGCTTGCGGGCGAGCTTCGCCCCGTTGGTCACCCTCGGGCAGGTGGGCAACGGCTGGCATCTGCACACCTCGCTGTACCGCGCCGGGACGAACCTGCTGTCCGGCGGGGACGGTCCCGCGGGCATGACCGCCGAGGGCGGCGCCTACCTGGCCGGCCTGCTGCGCGACCTGCCCGCCGTCGTGGCCGTCACCGCGCCCAGCCTGTCCTCGCTGCAACGGCTGCGGCCCGGTTACTGGTCGGGTGCGTACACGTTCTGGGGCGTGGAGAACCGGGAGGCGGCGCTGCGGCTCGTACCGGCCACTCCCCTGCTCGGCGCCGGGCACGCCAACGTCGAGCTCAAGCCGTCGGACGCCGCGGCCAACCCCTATCTCGCGCTCGCCACCGTGATCGCCGCGGGCGTCGCCGGCATCGAGGACGGTCTCACGCCCCCCGACCCGGTGCAGGAGGACCCCGGCACCTGGACCGACGGGCGGCGGGCCGAACGCGGCATCCGCCGGCTGCCCACCACCGTCGAGGAGCAGCTCGGCGCGCTGCTGACCAACGAGCGCATCCGGTCCGCGCTGGGCGAGGAGCTGGCCGACGCCTTCCGGGCGGTACGCGTCTCCGACGCCGCCTGGGCGGCCGACCGCGACGCGGCGGACGTGGTGCGCTCCTACCGCTGGCTGTACTGAGCCGCCGCGTAGCCGGACGCCTGGAGGGTGAACAGGCGGCGATAGGTCCCGCCGGCCGCCATCAGGTCGGCGTGCCGCCCGCGTTCGACGATCATGCCATCGGAGAGGACCGCGATGAGATCCGCGTCCCGAACGGCGCCGAGCCGGTGGGAGATGAGCAGGCTCGTCCGGCCGGCCCGGATCTCCCGCAACCTGGCGTGCACGTCGTGCTCGGCCTCGGCGTCCAGCCCCGCGCTCGGCTCGTCCAGGATCATCAGGTCGCGATCGGCCCGCAGGAACGCCCGCGCCAGGGCGATCCGCTGCCACTGCCCGCCCGACAACACCACGCCGGTGCTGTCGTCGTCGCGGTCGGCCAGGCCGAAATACATCCTGGTCAGCAGGGTGCCGTAACCGCGGGGAAGGCTCCGCAGCGCGTCGTGCACGCCTGCCTGGCGCCCGGCGGACTCGATCCGGGGCAGGTCGCCGCGGGCCGTGAGGTCGCCGACGGCGATGTTGTCGGCGGCGCTGAAGTCGTAGTTCACGAAGTCCTGGAACACCGCGCCGATCCGGGCCCGGAGCTCCTCGGGCGGAACGTCACGGATGTCGGAACCGTCCCACAGGATGGTTCCCCGTACGGGGTCGTAGAAGCGGCACAGCAGCTTGACCAGGGTGCTCTTGCCTGATCCGTTGAGCCCGACCAGGGCCACGGAGCCGCCGTGCGGGATCGACAGGTTCACGCCCCGCAGGATCCACGGGTGCTCGTCGCTGTAGCGGAACCACACGTCGCGCAGCTCGATGCCGCGCCGCAGGCCGGTCAGGCGCCGCGGGGTGGCGGGCTCGGGCAGGTCCGGTCCGGCGTGGATCACCGCCAGGTAGTGGCCGAACGTCAGGAGCTGGTGGTGCGCGCCGGCCGTGGCGGCCACCGCGCCCGCGAGCGCCCCTTGGACGCCGCCCAGCGCGCCGATGAGCAGGGCCACGTCTCCGGCCGTTCCCCGGCCGCTCGTCACCAGGACGATCACCCAGATCAGGCCGAATCCGGAGACCAGCGCCGACAGCGACACCAGGGCGCTCTGCATGGCGAACTCGCGCCGGTCCATGGCCCGCTGTGCGGTGTTGGACAGCTCCAGCTCGGCACGCATCCGCCCGCGCAGGAACCCGCCGAGGCCGAGCAGCCGTACCTCCTTGGCCGCGTTCCCGCTCCCGAGCAGTTCCCCGTAGAACATCTCCCGCCGCTGGGCCGGGCTGATGTCGCGCATCATCGATGCCCGCTGCCGGGCCAGGCGCAGCTCCACGAGGAGCATGGGCAGGCCCGACACCAGCACGACGACCGTGACGAGCGGACTGATCACGGTCACCGAGCCGAGCAGGCCCAGCCCCGTCAGGACGCTGCGCCCCAGGCCGAGGACCGATTCCACGATGCGCACCGGGGAAGCGGCGCTCTGCTGGGCGAGCCGCAGCCGGTCCAGGAACGGCGGGTCTTCGAACCGGGCCAGCCCCGTCAGCCGGCCGAGGGCGGCGAACAGCTCGTCCTGGGCATTGAGCGCCGTCCTGCGGTCGGCCTCGGCCACGAGATACCGGCCGGCCAGCGGGATGCCCGCGCCCAGCAGACCGGCCAGGGCCAGGCCGGCCGCCGGCGGCCACAGCAGGTCCCAGGACGGACGGGACGCCAGCTCGTCCACGATCAGCTTGGTCAGCCACACGGTCGCGATCGGGATCGCGACGCCGGCCGCCGTCAGCGCGAGATGGCCCAGCAGGTGGCCGGGGGCCGAGCGCCATACCAGTGACACCACCTGGGCGAGGCCGGACGGCATCGCGGAGTGGCGCGGGCTCATGCCCTGGACGGCGCCGGGAGGCGGGCGAGGTCGTTGTCGCTGGCGAGCACCGTACCGGCTTCGACCAGGCTGAACGTGGGGAACGCCCGCACCGCGAAGGCATCGATCACGGGCGCGGCCTGCTGCCCGGCGACCACGCGCGCCACGGTGGCCAGGGCGTCGATCGTCTCCGTCATCTGGGCGGGCTCCCCCGAGACGACCGCGAGCACCCGGTCTCGGCCGCCGGGCACGGCCCCGGCCTGGCTCACGAACCCCGGAAGCTTGTCCTCGCAGGCCGAGCACCCTTGCGCGAAGAACGCCACGAGGGTCTGCTCCGTGAACGTCCCGGCGGAGACCGGCTCGCCGTCGATCGTCGACACGGCGAGGTCGCCGACCTTGTAGCCCGGGGCGGGGATGAGGTCGCTCGTCCACACCCCGTTGTTGCCGAGCCGCTCCAGCTCGGCGGTGTGCGCGCGGAGCCGGCGGATGACGCCGAACGTCAGCAGCAGGTCGAGCAGGCACAGTGCCCCGACGAGGATCACTGCCACCGAGATGAACACCATGGGCGATATTCCCTTCACGCTGACCGCATTTGAGAATTTCCCAGGAATTATGACCTCCGCTGCTTTCCCGGACCTGTCGCGCGTCTGTCGTCGATCGACAGAACCACGACAGGCTCCGGAAAGCCCGAACGGCGACAATATCCGAAACAACCCCACACCGGAGGTGATCGTGAAAGCACTGCTGGAGCAATTGAGCGATCGGCTTCTCCAGAAAGTCGTCCCGCAGGCGACGGCGTCCGCCATCGATCGGTGCAACTGCGAATGCATTCCCTGCTGCATCTGGATCGGCAACCGCAACTACCGGGGCAAGCTGTGCTACGACTGCATCAGCGGGCACCGCTGCGGGTGCGCGAGCCTCGGGACCGACTGCCCGTGACGTGGTGATCGTCGTCCTGGCCCTGCTCGGAGGTGCCTGCCTGCTGTGGGTGCGCAGGCAGCACCTGCTCGTCACCGTGAGCGGTCCGAGCATGGAGCCGGCGTACGAGTCCGGCGACCGGGTGCTGGTCCGGCGCGTGCCGTTCGCCCGGGTACGGCGGGGCCAGGTGGTGCTCATCGAACGGGACCGAATACCGGCCCACGTTCAATGGGAAGAGCCGGATTTCATCATCAAACGGGCGGTGGCGGTGCCCGGCGACCCGGTGCGGCCCGTCGAATTCCCCGGGCTCGCGGAAACCGCCGTACCGCCCGGGAATCTGCTGGTCCTGGGCGACAATCTCACGCGTTCTTACGATTCACGACACCACGGATACGTCCCGATGGGGAGATTCGTCGGCGTCGTCGTACGTCGATTGCCACGGCGTTCCCAATAGGGCGGGACCTTTTCACTCGCCGCCCAGCGACAGCTCGTCCAGCGGCAGGGACCGCAGGAAGTCCTCGACATCGAAGATCTCCCCGGCGGTGACGACCCCGGTGGCCCGGCCGCGGCCGGTCAGGATCCGCTCGGCGGCCTCCACCACGATCGGCGCGGTGATGGCGTAGATGTCGCGGCCGCGCGCCGACACCCGTCGCCGCTCGTCCCCCCGGCGGACGACGACCTCGACCAGGAAGACCTGGTCCGATCGCCCGTCGGCGTCGGCCGCCTGCGGCCCCTTGGTCTCGGGGTCGCTGAGGTCCTTCAGCGGGGCGACGTTCAGGAAGGCGTCGATCCGCGGGGTGTCCAGGTGGCGGGAGACGGTGACCACGTCGGCGCTGGAGAACTGCCCCACGACGTCCTGCGTGCCGAACGGGTCGGAGAACGTCCAGGTCCCCTTCGGCTGCGGCTCGTCGGCCGCGACGACGTGCAGGTGGTGGTCCGAGAAGACCACCCGCCGCCCGGCCCGGCGCTGTCCGGCCAGCAGGGTGCCCGGGGTCGGGTGCCAGCTGTCCAGGGCCACCGCGATCGAGATGTCGTCGGCCGCCGGCCAGTCGCCCATCGCGACGGTCGCGAGCAGGTCGCCCAGCGCGCCGTAGAACGCCATCACCGGTGCCACCACGATGCCCGCCTCCTTCACCCGCGGGTCGTCCCGGTAGGTGTCGAAAGTGCTCATCGCGACCAGGGTCTCGCCGGTGACGTCCAGGTAGTGGATCCCGGCGCGCAGCGCGGCCTCGATCAGCGGCGGCGCGGTGTCGCCGAACGGCCCGGCACAGTTGATCACCGCTGCCGCGCCGTCGATCGCGCGGTCGAGCGAGGCCGGGTCGTCGACCGAGGCGACCCTCCACTCCACGCCGGGGTGCGCGGCGGCCGCCGCCTCCAGCTTCACCGCGTCCCGCCCCGACAGCACCGGCGTCCAACCGCGCTCCAGCAGCTCCGCCGTCACGAACCGGGCGGTGTGCCCGTAGGCGCCGAACACCGCCACCACCGGCTTCGCGCTTCCGGGCCGGTTGTCGATCTCCGTCATCAGGTCTCCTTCAGCCGTAAAAGAACTGCCTCCGATCATGCTGAGCGGGGCCGCCGGGAGCCACCGTCGCGTACGTCAACCTGCGCTAGATTCGCGACATGCGCGCCCATCGCGTCGTCATGGCCGTCACCGACGACATGCCGATCTTCGAAGCAGCCGTCCCGTGCCAGGTCTTCGGCGTCGACCGACCGCACCTGGCCGATCCGTGGTACCAGTTCGCGGCGGTCCCGGTCGGGGACGCGCCGGTGCGGCTGAGCCCCGGATTCACCCTCGCCCCGGTTAGTGGCGGGTGGGATCTGGACTCGGCCGACACTCTCGTCATCCCGGCCTGCACGAACGTGCACGACGACCCGCCGGCGGAGCTGGTGGACGTCGTCCGGGAGGCGTACGGGCGCGGGATCCGGATCCTGTCCATCTGTTCCGGCGCCTTCGTCCTGGCCGCCGCCGGGGTGCTCGACGGGCGCCGGGCCACCACGCACTGGCTGCACGCCGAGGAGCTGAGCCGCCGCTATCCCGCCGTCCGAGTCGACCCATCCGTGCTCTACGTGGAGGACGCCAACGTCATCACCTCCGCGGGGACGGTGGCCGGCATCGACGCCTGCCTGCATGTCGTACGGGTCGACCACGGCGCCGCGGTGGCCGCCGAGCTGGCCCGCCGCCTCGTCACCCCGCCGCACCGGGACGGCGGGCAGGCCCAGTACCACCGCCCCGCCTCGCCCGTGGTCCGCGACGACTGGCTGGCCGCCCTGCTGGACTGGGCGACCGAGCACCTGCATCTGCCGCTGTCCATCGCCGACCTGGCCGCCCAGGCCAATGTCAGCGTGCGCACCGTCGAACGCCGGTTCGCCGAGGCGCTCGGGATGTCGCCGTTGCGCTGGCTGCTGCAGCAGCGGGTACGCCGGGCCCAGCAGTTCCTGGAGACCAGCGACCGGCCGATCGGATGGATCGCCGACAGCTGCGGCTTCGGCGGCCCGGCCAGCCTGCGAGCACACTTCGCCCGGATCGTCGGCGTCTCCCCCACCGCCTACCGCCGAACCTTCCACGAACGCCCGAGCACAACCCGCATCGCCAGCTGACCCCCCAACAGCGCACCCCGGACCGCCAGCCAACCGGCCCGACAGCGCACCCCGGACCGCCGGCCCCACATCACGACGCAGACCGCCAACCGACCGGCCCGACGGCGCGCCTCGGATCGCCGTTGCGTCACCCCCGCCGATTGGGCCAGAGGTCCGGGTAGTAGCGCGGGCAGACGCAGTTCCTGTCGTCCTGCGGCGGGTCCACGACCTGGCCCGTGATCGGTGCCAGCAGCGCCTCGATCGCCTTGGCCGAAGCGACCGCGGCCTCGGTGACGCTGTAGGGGTCGACGGCGTCCGCCACGCTGATGTCCAGCCGATCCCCGTGCGACCAGACATGGGCACGCTGCCCGGCGATCTCCACGTGCCCCGGCTGCCCGACCCCCGGGAAGCGCGGCATGGCGACCGGGAAGCGGGCGAACTCGGCCGCGGTGTAGGCGACGCCGGGAACCGGCCGCGGGTGGCCGGGGCCGAGCCGCGTCACGGGCACGCCGAGCGCCGACAGCGTCCGCACGAGGTCGTCCTGCGTCTCGACGCGCAGGCCGGCCAGCAGTTGGTCGCCGTCGTTGGCGTGTCCGCCGTACGCGCGGCAGAACCGGAAGTAGACCAGCTCGCGCGCCCACGCGTGCAGCCGGGCCGGCGGGTGGCGCTCGTAGAGGTAGTCGGTCCAGCGCTTCCCGTTCACCCGCCGGATCGTACCTCGCTGTCCGCGTGGTGGACGGTGAGGTCGCCGTACGGCGACAGCCGCGCGGCGAGGTCGCCCGGCTTGCCGCCTAAGGTCGCGTCGAGGAACGCGGCGCTGGTGGCAGCCGTGATGCGCAGCCCCTCGGTACGCCCCAGCGACCCGGCCAGCGCGGGCACGGGCGGAAGGTAGAGCGGCGCGTCCGTGAACGTCAGATGCGCCGTCCCGGGGACGGTGAGCCGGTAACTCGTGGCGGTGCTGAGCTCGAGCACCTGCGTGAGGCGAGGAATGTAGGTCGGGTTGTCCGCCGGGTCCACCGGGTGGGTGAGCGCGAGCACCGGCTGGCGGAAGGGCCGCGGCTCGGGGTCGTGGGGAGCGCCGTCCAGGTCGATGACCGCCGCGAACCGGGAGTCCTGACGGGCCGCCCGCAACGCGGCGGCCCCGCCGATCGAGTGGCCGGTCACCGCGGCCCGAGCGGTGTCGAGGCGACCGGTCAACGGACCCGCGATCTCACCTCGGTCAAGACGGCCCAGCTGGGTCAGGACGAAGCCGAGGTCGTCGGCGCGGACCGCCGTCCAGCCGGCCGCCCGCCGCTCGTCCTCACGATCGTCGCCGGTCGCGGCGACCCGGGTGCGGACCGTCCGGCCGTCGGCGAGCACGACGGCGGCGGAGTCGTACGGATGGTCGAGGGCCACCACGACGTAGCCGAGACTGGCAAGCTCTTCCGCCCAGGCGGTGTTCTGGGTGCGCACTCCCCCGAGCCCCGGCGAGAACAGCACCACGGGGAACCGTCCGCCGGCCACGGCGGCACCCGGCACCGAGCGGGTGCGCGCGGTCGAGGCGCCGTCGAGCAGGAACGCGGGCGCCCCGAGGTAGTCCGCCGCGGCGCCGGAGACGACGCGCGCCTCCCGCTCCGTGCGTCCGAGGTACACGGACCGCGCGGCGCCCGCGGCACTCCCCTGCGCCGGGTACCAGAACTGGACGACCACCGTGCGCCGGTCATCCGGGTCGGGCGTCGCGGGCTCCGGACGGCCCGGATCGGTCCACTCCAGCACGAGGGTGCCGACCGGGAACCGGCCCGACGGCTCGGGGAAGACGGGCACCGGAAACGCCCACGAGGCCACCGGCCCCGCGGCGACGAGGCCGGCGCACACCGCCCAGCCCGGCAACGCCAGCCACCACGGAACCCGCCACGCGGGCCGGCCCAGCAGCACGGGCAAGCTGACCGGCAGCAGGATGGCGGCGCCCGCGAGAACCGGCACGAACTGCCAGCGCACCCCGGCCAGGACCAGCGCCGTCGCGGAGAGCAGCACAACCGCCGCCGCGCCGATCGCGACCGGCCGGCGGGCACGGGACGGAAGCCGATGTGCGACCACCAGCAGCACGGTGCCCAGCACCACAACGATCTCTGGCAACGACATCCCCAACGTCACCCGGCCATTGTTGGGGAAACACCCATCCCGCCGCGTCCACCTGAGGTCTGTCTTTCATGTCCGACCTACGGTTGACACCATCGCCGAAGAGCTTCACAGGAGAGCCCGCCACGCCTTGGAGAGGGCGTGGCGGAGCTGGCCCACCTGCCGCGAGGACAGGTCGGCGATCATGAGCTCCTCGAGCGAGCGTACGGGCCCGGCGAGGCGGGCCAGGAGTTCGCGCCCCGCGTCGGTGAGGAGGATGTGCAGCTCGCGGCGGTTGGCCGGGTTGCGCTCGCGCCGGATGAGCCCGCGCTCCTCCAGGGCGCGCACCAGGTCGGCCACGGACTGGGCGGTGACGAACGAGTCGCGGGCCAGCTGGGCGGCCGACAGCCCGTCGTGCCGCTCCAGCACGGTGAGCGCGGTGTACTGCGTCACGGTGATGCCGGCCGGCCGCACCAGCTCGTCGAGGCGTGAGCGGACGACGAGCTCCACCTGTTTGACCATGTAGAGCAGCGACGGCGGCGCCTTGTCCGCGGCCGCTCCCGCCTGCTGTTCCGCCGTTGCGGTCATCCACCTGCTCCTGAGTCGTCATCGGGGAGATCCAGGCTAGGCCATTGACAGGAAACCTGTTGGCAACAAGACTGCCCATCGACAGGTTTCCTGTCAATCGAAGGCGGCTTGTCCTCGGCGTACCCGGTTTTCTGCCGTGTGGCCGAGGCCACTCCGAGGCCCCGCCATGGGCGGAATCCGTGAGAGAGAAGCGCGACCATGAGCGATCCCGAGTTCGAGGAAGGCCGGCTGTTCATCGGCGGCCAGTGGCGCGAGGCGGCCAAGGGCGGCCGGACCGACGTGATCGACCCGTCCACCGGCCGGGTGGCCGGCACCGTGGCCGCGGCGGACGAGACCGACGTCGACGCGGCCGTGACGGCCGCCCGCGAGGCGTTCGACCACGGCACCTGGAGCACGACGAGCGCGCGGGAGCGGTCCCGGATGCTCAACAAGATCGCCGACCTCATGCGGGAGAACGCCGGCGAGCTCGCCCGGCTGGAGAGCCTCGACGTCGGCAAGCCCGTCGCCCTGTGCGGCCCCGTGGACGTGCAGACCGCGATCGAGCACTACGAGTTCTACGCCGGGCTGGCGCAGACCCTCGACGGCGCCACCCGCGCCACGCCCATGAACGCCTTCGCCTACACCCGCCGCGAGCCCGTGGGCGTGGTCGCCGCGATCACCCCGTTCAACTTCCCGCTGATCCTGTCCAGCACGAAGCTCGCCCCCGCGCTGGCGGCCGGGAACACCGTGGTGCACAAGCCCGCAGACGACACGCCGCTCACCGCCCTGTTCATGGCGGAGCTGTTCCAGGCGGCGGGCGTACCGGACGGCGTGGTCAACGTCGTCACCGGCACGGGGCCGGTGGCCGGCGAGGCGCTGCTCCGGCACCCGGGCATCGACAAGGTCGCCTTCACCGGGTCGACCGCCGTCGGCCGGCACGCCGCCGCCGTGGCGGGCGAGGCGCTCAAGCCGGTCACGATGGAGCTCGGCGGCAACGCCGCGCACATCGTGTTCGAGGACGCCGACGTGGAGAAGGCGATCGGCGCGATCATCAAGGGCTTCGTGTTCAACACCGGCCAGTTCTGCATGGCCGGGCCGCGACTGCTGGTGGCCCGGCCGCTCCATGACACGATCGTCGGGATCCTGGCCCAGGCCGTCCCGGGGGTCCCGGTGGGCGATCCGCGCGATCCCGCGACGGTCGTCGGGCCGATGGCCGCCGACCGGCACCTGAAGAAGGTCGAGGAGTACGTCGCGCTGGCCCGGCAGGAGGGCGGCCGCGTCGTGTGCGGCGGCGAACGGCTCGACCTGAACGGCGGCTACTACTACAGACCGACCGTCATCGCCGACCTGCCGGACGACTCGCGGGCCGTGCGGGAGGAGATCTTCGGTCCCGTCCTCACCGTCCAGCCGTTCGACTCGGAGGACGAGGCGATCGCGCTGGCCAACGGCATCCGCTACGGCCTGGCGGCGGGCATCCAGACCGGCGACGTCGCCCGTGCGCACCGCGTCGCGGCCAGGCTCCAGGCGGGCATCGTCTGGGTGAACGACTGGGCGATGCTCGACCCGGCGGTGCCCTTCGGCGGGGTGAAGGACTCCGGGTTCGGCCGCGAGTCCGGCCCGGAGGCGCTGGCCTCGTACACCAGGACCAAGTCCGTCGTCGTCTCCCTCGGCTGAGGAGTTCATCATGGTCACGACCACGGCGGCCGTCGTCGAGTCAGGCGCGGCGCCCTTCACCCTCACCGACGTCGAGCTCGACGAGCCGCGCCACGACGAGGCCGTCGTCCGCATGGTCGCCGCCGGCCTGTGCCACACCGACCTGTCGGTGGCCTCGGGCGGGCTGCCGTTCCCCCTGCCCGGCGTGCTGGGCCACGAGGGCGCGGGGGTCGTCGAGGCGGTCGGCCCGGCGGTCACGGCGGTCGCGCCGGGCGACCACGTCGTCCTGTCCTTCACCTCCTGCGGCGCCTGCGCCAACTGCCGCGGCGGCCACCCGGCCTACTGCGCCTCCTGGCTGCCGCTGAACCTCATCGGTGGCCGGCGGGCCGACGGCAGCAGCACCATCACCCGCGCCGGCGCGCCGATCGGCGGTCACTTCTTCGGGCAGTCGTCCTTCGCGCGGCGGGCGCTGGTGGACGAGCGCAGCCTGGTCAAGGTCGATCCCGAGGTGCCGCTGGAGACGGTCGCGCCGCTGGGCTGCGGCGTGCTGACCGGCGTGGGAGCCGTCTGGAACGTGCTCCGTCCCCGGCTCGGGGACACCGTGGTCGTCCTCGGCGCCGGTTCGGTCGGGCTGTCGGCCGTGATGGCGGCGGCGCTGAGTCCCGCGACGGCCATCATCGCCGTCGACAGGATCTCCGAACGCCTGGAGCTGGCCCGCGAGCTCGGCGCCACCCACACCGTGGACGCGAGCCGGGCCGACGTCGCCGAGGCCGTCATGGAGCTGTCCGGCGGAGGCGCCGACGGCATCGTGGAGACCACCGGCAGCGTCGCCGTGGCCCGCAAGGGCGCCGACGCGCTCGCCGCCCGCGGCACGCTCGTCCTGGTCGGCGCGCCGCCGTTCGGCACCGAGCTGGCCCTGGACGTCAACGCCATGCTGCCGGGCAGGCGCGTGACCGGCCTGACCCTCGGCGACGCCGAGACCCGGGCCGTCATTCCCGCCCTGGTCCGGCTCGTCCGCGCCGGCCGGCTGCCGGTGCGGAAGCTGATCAGCCACTACCCGTTCGACGACATCGATCGCGCCGCGCAGGACATGGCCGCGGGCAAGGCGATCAAACCCGTGATCACGTTCTGAGAGGTGTTCCGCATGGATCTGACCGGCAAAGTGGCGATCGTCACCGGCAGCGGGCGCGGCCTCGGCCTGGCCTACGCCGAAGCCCTGGCCGCGGCGGGCGCCGCGGTGGTGGTGAACGACGTCGACCAGGAGGCGGTGGACGCCGCGGTGGCGAAGATCACCTCGGCGGGCGGCCGGGCCGTCGGCGTGGCCGCCGCGGTCGGCGGCACGGCGGCGGCCGACCACCTGATCGAGGCGAGCGTACGGGAGCTCGGGCACCTCGACGTGCTGATCACGAACGCGGGCATCCTGCGCGACCGGGTGCTGTGGAAGATGTCCGACGAGGACTTCGACGACGTCGTCAACGTGCACCTGCGGGGCACGTTCACCTGCGCCCGCGCGGCGGCGGTGCGGATGCGCGAGCAGGGCACGGGCGGGCGGCTGATCCTCGTCGGCTCGCCGGCCGGCCAGCGCGGCAACTTCGGCCAGACCAACTACGCCGCGGCCAAGGCCGGCATCGTCGCGATGGCCCGGACCTGGGCGATGGAGCTGGCCAAGGCCGACATCACGGTCAACGCGGTGATCCCGGTGGCGGCCACCGAGATGACCAAGACCATCCCGGCGTTCGCGCCGGTCATCGCCGAGTCCGAGCGCACCGGGGAGCCGCTGCCCGGCTGGCTGCGCAGGGACGAGGGGCTGGGCACGGTCGAGGATGTGACCGGGCTGATCACGTACCTGGCCTCGGACGCCTCCAAGGGCGTCACCGGGCAGGCGATCGGCGTCGGCGGGGACCGGCTGGCCCTGTGGGCGCACCCGAAGGAGAAGGCGGTGGCGTACGCCGACGGCGGCTGGAGCGCCGAGGCGATCGCCGGGCAGTGGCACACGGGCGTCGGCGCCGAGCCCGAGACCTACGGCATCCCCGCCCCCAAGGGAGCCTGACGGTGAACCTCGACGAGCTGGTCGCGATCGACGTCCACACCCATGCCGAGATCTCCAAGGACGGCCACGGCTCGCTGAGCCCGGCGTTGTTCGGCGCGTCCGAGGAGTACTTCGGCTCGCACGAGCGCCCCACCGTCCCGCAGATGGCCGCCTACTACCGGGAACGGAAGATGGCCGCGGTGGTGTTCACCGTGGACGCCGAGCACGCCACCGGCCACCCGCGCATCGCCAACGAGGAGATCGCCGAGAGCTGCGCCGAACACGCCGACGTGCTGATCCCCTTCGCCAGCGTCGACCCGCACAAGGGCAGGGCGGGGGCGCGGGAGGCCCGCCGCCTGGTGGAGCGGCACGGGGTGCGCGGCTTCAAGTTCCACCCCAGCATCCAGGGGTTCGCCCCGAACGACCCGATGGCCTACCCCCTGTACGAGGTCATCGAGGAGCTCGGCGTGCCCGCCCTCTTCCACACCGGGCAGACCGGCATCGGCGCGGGCGTGCCCGGCGGGGGCGGCATCCGGCTCAAGTACTCCAACCCGATGCTGGTCGACGACGTGGCCGTGGACTTCCCTGAGCTGCGCGTCATCCTGGCCCACCCGTCCTTCCCCTGGCAGGACGAGGCGCTCGCCGTCGCCACGCACAAGCCGTACGTCCACATCGACCTGTCCGGATGGTCGCCGAAGTACTTCCCGCCCCAGCTCGTCCGGTACGCCAACAGCCTGCTCCAGGACAAGGTGCTCTTCGGCTCCGACTACCCCGTCATCACCCCGGACCGCTGGCTGGCCGACTTCGCCAAGCTCGACATCAAGCCCGAGGTCCGCCCCAAGATCCTCAAGGACAACGCCGCCCGCCTGCTCGGCCTCGACAAGGAGACCTCATGACCACGGTGAACGGACTCGCGGAGATCAAGGCCCTGGCCGGCCGCGACCTGGGCCACAGCGCCTGGCTGGAGATCACCCAGGAGCGGGTGAACACCTTCGCGGACGCCACGAACGACCACCAATGGATCCACGTGGACACCCGGCGGGCGCAGGACGGCCCCTTCGGCGGCACCATCGCCCACGGCTATCTCACCCTGGCCCTGGTCATCCCGCTGTTCAACGAGGTGCTCGACATCCAGGGCGTGAAGATGAGCATCAACTACGGGCTGGAGAAGGTCCGCTTCCCCAGCCCGGTACGCGTCGGCGCCAAGGTCCGCCTGGCCGCGAAGGTCACCGAGGTCGAGGACGTGCCCGGCGACGGCGTGCAGATGCTCTGCGACTTCACCGTCGAGATCGACGGCGTCGGCAAGCCCGCCTGCGTCGCCCGCGCCGTCTACCGCCACTACGCCTGAGGTGACGGGACGGTGTTGAACGCAGGGCTCGGCGGGTGGCCGGCCAGGCGGGCCGCGATGTCGCCGGACCGCACTGCCTTCGTCTTCCGCGGCCGCGCGACGACGTACGCGGAGGTGTTCGACCGCGCCACCCGGCTGGCCGGTCAGCTGCGCGCGGCCGGGGTGCGCAAGGGAGACCGGGTCGCCTACCTGGGGCAGAACCACCCGGCGTTCGTGGAGACGATGTTCGCCACGCACATGCTCGGCGGCATCTTCGTGCCGCTGAACTTCCGGCTCGCCGCGCCGGAGATCGACTACCTGCTGGCCCACAGCGGGGCGACGGTGCTCGTCCACGCCCCCGAACACGCCTTTGGGCAGGCCGTACGCACGGTGGTGGCGCTGGGCCCCGACTACGAGGGCTGGCTCGCCGCCGGCGACCCCACGCCCGTCGACGTGCCGGTCGGCCTGGACGACGTGGCCTGCGTCCTGTACACCTCCGGCACCACGGGCCGGCCCAAGGGCGCCACGCTGACGCACGGCAACCTGATCTGGAACTGCTACAACCTCCTGGTCGGGGTGGACGTCGCCGCCGACGAGGTGACGCTGGTCAGCGCGCCGCTGTTCCACGTGGCGGCGCTCAACCAGTGCCTGCTGCCCACGTTCCTCAAGGGCGGATGCTCGGTCATCATGCCGTCCTGGAGCGTGGACGCCTGCTTCGACCTCATCGCCGAGCACCGCGTCACCTGGATGTTCGGCGTGACCACGATGTTCGCCGCGCTGGCGCGGTCGCCCCGGTGGGCGGGCGCCGACCTGTCGTCCGTACGCTGCCTGATGGCGGGCGGCGCGGCGGTCCCGCCCGCGCTGATCCATGCCTACCAGGAACGCGGCCTGACCTTCTGCCAGGGTTACGGCCTCACCGAGACCGCGCCGGGCGCCACGTTCCTGGAGGCGGGCGAGAGCGAACGCAAGGCCGGATCCGCCGGGGTCCCGGTCTTCTTCACCAATGTCCGCTGTGTCCGCCCCGATCTGACCGACACCGCCCCTGGCGAACCCGGCGAAGTGATCATCCAGGGCCCGAACGTGACCCCCGGCTACTGGGACGACCCCGCCGCCACCGCGCGGGCCTTCTCCGAGGGCCGGTGGTTCCACTCCGGCGACATCGCGTACGTGGACCCCGACGGGCACTTCCACATCGTCGACCGGGTCAAGGACATGTACATCTCCGGCGGCGAGAACGTCTACCCGGCCGAGGTCGAGGCGGCCGTCTACGAGCACCCCGCGGTCGCCGAGGTCGCGGTGATCGGCGTGCCGGACGCCACGTGGGGGGAGGTCGGCCGGGCATTCGTGATCATCGTACCCGGGGGCGAGCTGACCATCGGCGAGCTGCGGGCGTTCCTGGCGGGGCGGCTGGCCAAGTACAAGCTCCCCGTGTACCTCGACGTCGTGGACGACCTGCCCCGCACCGGCTCGAACAAGATCCAGAAAAGCCGCCTGCGCGCCGCGGCCGGGTGACACCTGGCGCTGGCGTCATTTTGGCGTCATAATGACGCCATGGATCTCAAGCCGTACGTCGACAGGCTCCACAGGGACCTCGCGGTCGCCGCGGAAGCAGGGGGCGAGCACGCGCGCGCCCTCGCCGAGCGACTGCTCTCACCGCTCGAGTCATCCGTCCGGCTCATCCTGCTGGAGGTCCTGTCGGCGGCCGCCGACGAGATCACGCGCGAGCTGGCACCCGGTTCGGTGGAGGTCCGCCTGCGCCGCGGCGATCCCGACTTCGTCCTGACGCGTTCCCCGGCGGGGCACTCGTCCGACGCCCTCGACGACGGCGGGCCGTCCGGTGCGGAGGTCCAGCCCGCGGACCCGCCGGGCGCCCAGGACGGCGGCACCGCCCGCATCAGCCTTCGGCTCCCCGAGCACCTGAAGGTCCAGGTCGAGGAGGCCGCCCGCCGGGAGGGCCTGTCGGTCAACACCTGGCTGGTCCGCGCCGTCGCAGCCACGGTGGAGTCCGGCGGCCGCCGGCCGGCGGGGCGCGGCTCGGCGAGCGGGCGCAGCTACACCGGCTGGGTCGGCTGAGGCCCGCACGCACACAACCACGAGGAGGGCTTCATGCCGACATTCGACACACCCGACCCGATCTCGGTCAGCATCGACCTGCCCGGCGCCGAGGTAATGATCATCGCGAGCGACCGCACCACCACGGTGGTGGACGCGCGGCCGGGCGACGGCGAGGACGGGGCGGCCGCGGTCCAGATCGGCTACGCGGCCGGCAAGCTGGTCGTCAAAGGCGCACACCAGGAGTCCGTCCAGTCCCGTCATGCGGGCGCCGGAGCAGGGGCGCGGCGCCAGGGCTGGGGCCTGTCGGCGCTGGCCGGCCTGTTCGGCGACTGGGGGGAGTCGGTCCGCGTGACGATCGAGCTGCCGTCGGGCTCGCACGTACAGAGCTCGACGATAGCGGGCGAGTTCCACTGCACGGGCCGGTTGGGAGACTGCCGGCTGCGGACCGACCACGGCGACATCCGGCTCGACCAGGCCGGCGCGATCCAGCTGACCAGCGACAGCGGCGAGATCGCCGTCGAGAGCGCCACCGGCCGGGCCGAGGTCTCCACCGCGTCCGGCGAGATCAGGATCCAGGAGGTGGACGGTCCCGCGTCGATCAGGAACGACGACGGGGAGTGCTACATCGGCGAGGTGACGGGCGACCTGCGGCTGATCGGCACCAACGGCGACATGCAGGTCGGGCGCGCCCACGGCGGCGTCGAGGCGAAGAACGTGCACGGCAGCGTGCGGATCGGCGAGGTCGCGCGCGGCTCGGTCGTCCTGACGAGCACGACCGGCGACCTCGAGGTCGGCATCCGGCAGGGCACCGCGGCGTTCCTCGACGTGAGCACGGCCAACGGCAGGTTGCTCAACTCCCTCGACGCCCGCGAGAGCCCGGAAGGGTTCGACGAGGCGGTCGAGATCCGCGCCCGCAGCCACGACGGCGACATCACGATCCGCCGCGCCTGACATCGCGACGGCCCCTCTGCCGCAAGCCCCTCGCCGGGCTCGCGATGCGGTACTTCTCCGGGTCGCGGTCGGCGGCCTGCACTGCCGGCGTGACGGTCTCGCCGGCCCTGATGCGGCCGTCCAGTTCGACGTCCTCCGGCGCGGTCCGCGCTCCGGTGTGCGATCGCTCTCAGTGGCGGTTGCCTGCTGGGTATCGGTGCGGTGCGTTGCGGCGGGAGACTCCCCGCCACTCCACCGGCGGCCAGGCGCAGACCGGAGCGAGCCTGTCGATCGCTCTTGCCGCCTGACTCGACGTCGATCGTCTCGGGGTCAGGAGGCACTTCCGTTGCGGAGCAGGCCGGCCAGCTGCTGTCGCGTCTGAACGAGCAGCTCTGGAACCGCGCGGCGGGACAGGGAGATCGCCTTGCGCGCGACGCGGCGGCCGTCGCGCGTCCGGCCGGCGGCGCTCAGCACTTGCGCGTGTGCCGTGAGCGCCGAGAGCAGCGCCGGAGTGTAGGACAGGGCGTCCTGCCTGGCCGCTGACCGTGTCACCTGAACCATCCGCACACTGCCGGAGATCGCCTCGTCAGGATCCGTCCGGCAAAGAATCTTCGCGTGGGTGCCGGTAACGCGGGCCAGGAGTTGAAGATACTCACCGCGGTACACGTTGATCAGCCGCTCGCAGCACTCGACCGCCTCCTGGGCGTCCGCGAGTGCGTCCTGCTCTCGACCGGCGGCAAGTTCGCAGGTGGCGCGGATGTCCAGGACGCCGGCCAGGGCGGGCAGGTAGCGGTAGTCGTCGCGCGCGCTGATCGTACGCAACGCCGTCAGGGCCTCCTGGCTCGCCGCCAGGGCCTCGTCGTGCCGCTCGGCGACACTGAGCAGGCTTGCCCGGGTGGCCAGCGTCAGAGCCACGTCACGCTCGTGGTCGGGGCCGCCCCGCCACTCGCCGAGGCCCTCCCTGCGGATCCGCAGAGCCTCGGCGTTCACCTCAAGCGCCTCCTGCGGCCGTTCGGCCAGCTGGAGCATACCCCGGTGAGCGTCAAGTGCCTCGGCGAAGTCGTCGAGATGCTCGCGGCGGCGGTCGGGGTCACCGTCCAGCAGGCTGCGATGATGCTCGATCCGTTCGGCGCTCACCTTCAGTGCCTGTTCGACCCGGCCCATGCCGAGCAGGGCCTTGGCATGCTGGTCCAGGGCGATGGTCAGCTGGGGCAGGTAGCGCTCGCGGTCGGCCTGGGAGCGGGCCCGCAGGGAGTCGGCCGTGGCGGCGAGCTTGCGGATGCCCCGCCGCTTCCAGATCGATGGCAGGAGCCAGCCCAGGCCGATGATCGCGGCGAGCGGCAGCACCGTCGCCCAGCCCGGCCACACGATGAAGGAGATCAGTGCGGCACCGGCCACCAGCCCCAGGAGGACCATGACCGCGCAAGATCGCATCATGACGACCAGTGTGACGCCCGGCGACCAAAGCGCAATCCCGGGCACCGTACCGAGCGGGGCGGCCCTCCTGATTTCCCGGAGGGCCGCTGTACGCCGGTCGGCTAGGCCCAGGGGCGGGGGAAGGTGTCGCCGTCCAACCGGTCGCCCGCGGTGAGTCCGAGTGGGTCGGTCACGACGTGCTCGGCCCCGCTGTAGCGGGTCGCCTCGTCCATGTAGATGGTGACGTGCGCGAGCCGGGCCTGGTCGGTGCGGTTGGGCAGCGCCATGTGGCCGGTGTAGCCGCTGTGGAAGGTGCAGTCGCCGGCGCGGAGCGGCACGGTGACGCGGGGGATCCAGCGCAGGGACGGGTCCGCCTCGAACAGGTCTTCCTCTTCGTGGAGGTCCTGCGGGCGCAGGCCGGCGCGATCCTGGGTGCCCGGCAGGAACGTCATGCAGCCCCGCTCCGGAGGGACGTCGACCAGCGCTATCCACACCGACAGCGGGAGCCGGTCGCCCGTGTGCGGCCAGTACGGACGATCCTGGTGGAACTCCGTGGCGGCGTTGTTGTGCGGCTCCTTGACCAGCATCTGGTCGTGCCAGAGCCGCAGCGAGAACCCGGCGAGCTGTTCGGCG
This sequence comes from Nonomuraea sp. NPDC050451, assembly GCF_044458585.1. Taxonomy (NCBI): domain Bacteria; kingdom Bacillati; phylum Actinomycetota; class Actinomycetes; order Streptosporangiales; family Streptosporangiaceae; genus Nonomuraea; species Nonomuraea sp. NPDC050451. The sequence continues at coordinate 1,220,593 of NZ_JBITHZ010000001.1, read as the reverse complement.
ATCCGGCCGATCCGCGCGTCGAACGTGAGCTCCCGCAGCGTCCGGTCGCGCTGCCAGACGTTGACCAGCTGGCTGAAGGTGCCCTGCTTCTCCAGGCTCTCCGCGCGATGCGCCTCCAGGAACGCCTCGGCGCCGGCCCGGAACCGCTCGACCTGGTCGGGCTCGAGCACGCCTCGTACTCGGACGAAACCGTGTTCGCGGTACGCCGCCACCAGTTCGTCCGGCACCCGGCCATCGGCGCCGACGTCGCTGATGGACTGCTCGGTCGTGGTCGTTGCCATCGCTGACCTCCAGGATTCTTGCCGTTGGGATACCGCAAGCCTCGTCGAGGCGTGCCGTCACGGGCTAGGCCGATCCCGGCGATTAGTCGTACGATCCCGACATGCCTGCCATGCTGCACGAGCACGCGCTGTTCGCCGGGGGCCCGGTCATGGCAGGCGTCAACCACCTGAACCCCGACGTCGAGCCGCACGCGCACGACTTCCTCGAGATCGCCGTGATCGGGACCGGTCACGGCCGGCACGTGACCAGCCAGGGCGAGCAGCCGCTGCGGCGCGGGCAGGTCATCGTGCTCCGCCCCGGTGCCTGGCACGGGTTCCGCGGCTGCGCCGACCTGACCGTGGCGAACTTCTGCCTGTCCGCCCAGGCGCTGCGGGGCGAACTGGCGGCGCTGTACGACATCCCGATGCTGCGCCGGATGCTGTGGACCGATCCGGTGGCATCCGGCACGCACGGCGTGGCGGTCACGGCCGTCGATCCGGCCGCCGCCGAAGAGGCCATCGCGGAGATCGGCCTGCTCGAACGGGACCTCGCAGCCGATCGGAGCCGTCCGGGCCGGGTGCTGGGCCGGCTGGTCACCGTGCTCGGCGTCCTGGCCGACGGCCGCGACCCCGGACGGCAGCCGCTCGAGTCCACCGTCCACCCCGCGGTCGCCGCCGTCATCGCCCGACTCGAGGCAGCGCCCGCCGACCCGTGGCGGCTGGACGATCTCGCCCGGACCGTCAACCTGGATCCCGCCTATCTCGGACGGCTGTTCAGGCGGTACGTCGGGCTGACGCCGCTCGGCTTCCTGGCCCGGCTGCGGGCCGAGCGCGCCGCCACGTTGCTGGCACACTCGACCCTGCCGACCGCCCGGGTCGGCGCGGCCGTCGGCTGGGACGACCCGACGTACTTCGCCCGCCGCTTCCGTACGCTGGTCGGGCTGACGCCCACCGAGTACCGGGAACGCAGCCGATCGGCCGCCCATGCCCAGCTCAGCGGCCCGGCCGGGCGGAAGAGTTCCTGACCCGCCGAGGCGGTCAGAGGCCCGCGCCCACCTGGACCGTGGCGTCATCCGGCACCTTGACGAGGGGCTTGGGCACGTTCTTGACGAGGTTGCCGGTGGAGGTGACGGTCAGCGAAGCGCCGCTCTTCTTCTCGTAGTGCAGACCTGTCTGGTCGGCGGTGCCGTTGCCCAGGATGGCGTTGCCGGTGACCACCGCGTTCCCGTCGCCCGAGGTCACCCCGTCCAGGGCGATGGAGAAGTAATAGGGGCCCGTCGGCGGCGTCTTGTCCCCGTCACGGAAGTTGTGGATCTTGTTGTTGGCGATCGTCGTGGTCGCCCCCGGCTGCAGGACGCAGCGGATGCCGTACAACCACGCCTGTTCCGTGGTGTCCTTGTAGCCGAAGTCCTCGATGTAGTTGCCCTGGATCGAAGTGCCGAAGCAGCGGTTGAGGTCGAGGGCGCTGTTCGCGTTGCCGTACAGGTGCAGGTCGCTGAGCAGCCAGCCGGCGGCGTTGTCCGATTCGACGGCGCTGGTGCCGCTGTCGCGCACCCATGAGCGGGTGAACGTCCAGTCGGTGATCACGCCGCCCGACGGGTCGAGCACCTTGACGCCCGCGCCGCCTGAGCCGGTGATGTAGACGTCGCTGATCACCCCGTTCACCATCGTGTTGTCGTCGGCGTCGATGGTCGTCCCGTTCTTCGACGGGTTGCTGAGGCGGACGGCGTCCGAGGAGGTCTCCTCGATCTGGATGTCGGAGATCCTGCTGCCCCAGGAGCGCAGCATCAGGCCGACGGTCCCGGTGGTGTTCTTGGCGCGGTTGCCGTCCAGGGTGAGCCGCTCGACGCGAATGGGGTTGCCCGAGTAGGCCTGGTTCGCGTCCCACGTGTCCGAGGCCAGCAAGGCGGGCAGGTTTGCCCCGTCCGCCTGCTTGATCCGCAGGCCGGTACGCGAGTCACCGCGATACGTACGATCTCCGCGCAGCACGATGGTCTTGTTGATGACGCACACGGCCGGCTCGTCCGCCGTCACCGAGCGCCCCAGGATCACGATCTCGTCGCCCGCCTTCGAGGCGCTGATGGCGTTGTTGATGGTCGCGGCGTCGTCCGTTCCGGTGCATTGCACTTCTTTACGGGCAGCGGCGGCGGGGGTCGGTTGCGCTATGACCGCGACCCCGGTGCCGGCTAAAGCGAGCACGGCGGCCGAGACCAGGGTTAATGCCGATTTTTGCACATTCGTCTCCGGGCATGAAGATCGTTACAGGCATGATCATTATGGGATCCATGCCACTGACTCGGGCATGTCAGATTGCTCACACGGCATCATCCGGGTCGATGACCTCGGCCAGGAGGTGAGTCGGCAGGCGGCGTGCCTACGTCATCAGAGGATCACCAGGTCCACATCCCCACGCGCACGTCGACACCGGGTGAGGCGTGGAGGACTGGGGCGTCGACGGGGTCGGGGAGGCCTGCGGCTCGGAGCATGTCCTGGTCGAGGCTGATCAGCTCCGTGTGCTGCAGCGGCCAGGCAGGGTGTTCCACGTCGGCCGCGGCCAGCCGTCCCGCCACCATGGTGAACAGGCGGTAGCGGGCGGTCAGGAAGTGCGCGAGCTCGTCGCTCCCGGTCAGTGGGGCGCCCGCTTCCAGCTCCGCGTCGCAGCGCGTCCCTTGCGGCCCCGGCCACCGTCTGCGGCAGCGGTATCGACGGCGGCCGTCGTCGGCCCGTACGGACATGTCCGACCAGTGGTACGGAAGCCAGTACCCGGTACGGCCGCCGAGAGCGGCCGCGAGCCTTCCCGCGTCCAGCGACAGGAACCAGATGCCCGAGCGGCCCCGCGGGTCGCGCACATAGGTGCGGCAGTTGGTCTCGGGAAAGCTGGACAACCACGGAAGCGCGGGAAGGCCCGGCACGCGTACGTCGGTCATGAGGAACGGAGTCAGCCCCACCCATGCCGACCCGTCGAAGGTCTCGACCGTGAGCGCGTGCGGCACCAGCTCCCGCACCGCCTGGGCAGGGTATCGCCAGTGCAGGAACGTCATGTGCGCCCAACGGTGGTACATCACCGGCACCGCCACGCGCGGGGGCGGCAGCGCCTTCATCGAGCGAGGCGGTGGTGCTCGGCGATGAGGCGGCCGTCGTGGCGGATGCGGGCCGCCCGGTAGGGGGAGACCGGGCGGGTGACGCAGTCCTGCGCGACGGTCTCGGCCTGCGCCTGGTCGATCCCCCACCCGATGGTGTGCCACCGCTCGTCCGCCGCGTCCAGGGCGGTGATCTCGAAGAGCTGCCGCGCCGGACCAGGCGTGCAGGGGGTGTGGTGGTGACCCATGCTGAAGCCTCCTCAGCGGTGGAAGGCGAGGCTGCGGACGGGGTGCTCGCCTTCGGTCTGCAGGCGGTACTCCTGGCCGGACTTGGCCCGGTTGTCCTCGATGACCAGCTCGGACGGCGCCTTGTCGCCGCCCATGAGCGCGTCCTGCATCTTCTCGAAGCGTTCGTGGGCCTCCTGGACGTAGCCGGTCCCCAGGGTGGTGTAGTCGATCTGGGTGGCGATCAGCTCGCGCAGGTAGGCCTTGTTCGGCTCGAAGGTGACCGGGGCGGGCAGCTCGGGGGCGCACACCTGCTCCGGGTCGCGGCCGTCGTGCTTCTTGAACAGCTCGGCGGCCAGCCGCAGGTGCTCCAGCTCCATGTTCAGGTGCAGCTCCCAGATGTTCTTCACCTTGGGGTCGGACTCGGTCTGCATGAACGAGTGGTACAGGTAGCACTCGTTGTACTCGTGGTTGAGCAGCATCTCCCACCAGTTCTCGCCCGGATCGACGAGCGACTCGTAGTGGGTGACGTGTTCCTCCTCGATGAGGCCGATCTCCTGATACAGCTGTCGGGCGATCGGCTCCATGTACATGGGGCCGACGTTCATGTAGAAGTTCATGGTCTGCTGCTCGGCGGCCATGATGGTGAGCGCGTGCAGCTTGCTGATGGGGGCGGTGTTGGTGCGGTCGTAGGGCTCGCGCACGTTGTCCACCGGGTCGCGGTGGTGCAGGTAGGTGGGGCGGCCGGGCATGACCTCGGTGAGCGCGTCGACGATCTTCTCGGCCTTGCGGTGTTCGATCATCTCGTACAGGTTCGCGTACCGGTAGAGGTGGTCGAAGTCTTCCAGGACGCCGAACTGGTAGGCCTGCTTCAGGTATTTGTCCGGCTCCATCCGGGCGACCCAGGCGGTCAGGTCCACGGCGACCTGCTCGTAGGCCAGGGTGGTCTCCAGGACCGAGGCCAGGCCGGGCAGCAGCCAGTTGACCGCTTTTTGCTGCTGCGCCTCGATGTAGCGCACCCGCGCCAGCTGCTGTTTGAGCTCGAGGTCGGGGCAGTGGCGGGCGAGCTGGTGGCTGAAGAAGATCGCCTCGGTCTCGATCCCGTTCATCGTGATGATCCGGCATCGGGTGTACGGATCGGCGTGGTCGGGGTCGATCGGAGTCACGTTCAGCTCGCGCCAGTTCCGCAACTGCTTGTCCAGCGGGATACCCCGCTCCCGCAACGGGTTGAAGGTCATCTGCCTCGTGCTCCTTGTCGACGGCGGCCAAATCCGGGCGGCGGTATCCGCAAGCCGGGCCTACCCGAGGGCTCCGGGGGCAATCTCTGCGGCTCACCGTGGAACGCTCCGGACTCGGTAAGGCCACGCGTGACCAGCGATGTCACGGGTAGGCACCGGCGGTGTCCGAGAGGAGACCGATCATGACCACCCAGAGGACGATGCCCGAGACGATGGGCGAGAGCGACGTCATCGACCTGCTTCTTGCTCAGCACGCGATGATCAGGGACCTGTTCGACGAGGTCGAGCAGGCCACGCCGGACCAGCGGGGCGAGGCGTTCACCCGGCTGGTACGGCTGCTGGCCGTGCACGAGACGGCCGAGGAAGAGATCGTCCACCCTTACGCCCGCCTCAAGATCGACGGCGGTGACGCCGTCGTCGACGACCGCCTGGCCGAGGAGAACCACGCCAAGGAGCTCCTGCAGCAGATGGACCAGGCCGGGCCCAATGCCCCGGACTTCGCCGAGAAGCTCGCCGTACTGCGTGCCGCCGTCGAAGCCCACGCCCGCAGCGAGGAACGCTACGAGTTCACCCAACTGCGCGGCCACACCACCGAGGCCGAGCGCCGGAGCATGGCCCTCGGCGTCAAGGCCGCGGAGGCGATGGCTCCCACCCACCCGCACCCCGGCACCGAATCGGCGACCAAGAACCTGCTCATGGGAACCCCCATCGCGATGATGGACCGGGTGCGCGACGTCATCCGCCAGGCCATGGGCAAGCAGGGCTGACCCGGGCAGGGCCGAGCCCACCACCTGCCCGTTTAGCCGGTGGCCGCCGGGTAGGTGTCGCTGCTCATGAGAGTCAAGGACAAGGTCGTCGTGATCACGGGCGCGTCCAGCGGGATCGGCCGTGCCACGGCCCTGGCCTTCGCCGCCAAAGGGGCCGCGGTCGTGCTGGCCGCCCGGCGTCGCGAAGCCCTGGAGGAGGCGGCGCGGGAGTGCGAGAAGCGCGGCGGCAAGGCCCTGGCCGTGCCGACCGACGTCAGCGACGCGCACGCCGTGAAGGAGCTGGCGGGCCGGGCTGTGGCCCGGTTCGGCCGCATCGACGTGTGGGTCAACTGCGCCGCCGTCACGCAGTTCGGCCCCTTCAGCGAGGTGCCGCTCGAGGAGTTCCGGCGGGTGCTGGACGTCAACGTCATGGGGTCCGTCCACGGCGCCCGCGCGGCCCTGCCCTACCTTCGCGACCGGGGCCAGGGAGTCCTGGTGAACGTGTCGTCAGTGGTCGGGGTGGTGTCCCAGCCGTACGCGCACGCGTACGGCATGTCGAAGTACGCCATCCGGGCGCTCAGCGCGAGCCTGCGCCAGGAGCTGCGGCTGGATGGCGCGGGCAGGGTGAAGGTGTGCACGGTCATGCCGGCCACCATCGACACGCCGCTGTTCCAGCACGCGGCCAACCACACCGGCCGCAAGGTCGTGGCGATGCCGCCGGTGTATCCGGCCGAGCGGGTCGCCCGCGCCATCGTCAACCTCGTGCGCTCGCCGCGCCGGGAAGTGATCGTCGGGACCATGGGCCGCAACCTGGTCATGCAGTCCAAACTGGCCCCGGGGCTGACCGAACGCATGATGGCGGCGCAGGTGGACCGGGCCCACCTGTCCCGCACGGAACCCGCGCTGTCCACGCACGGCAACCTGTACGAGCCGGACCCGGGCCCCGGCGTGGTCGGGGGCGGCTGGCACGGCAAGCGCAAGACCGCGGTCCGCCGTGCGCTCACCGCCGCCGCCCTCATCGCACTGGTGGCCGGCGCGCGGCGCGTGCTGCGTTGACACGCCGCCGCCCGTACCGCTCGTCGCCGACCGTGTGCGGTGGCGACATCGGCCAGGACCTCCGCCAGACGCCACCTGACGTGGCCGGCCGATCAGTTGTGGCGTTGTGGCCGCTGCCCTGCGGGGCCACCCGCAGCCCTGCCGTACGGGCCGCCTCCAGCGTGGTGGCCACGTCGCCGGCCGTACGGGCGAGCACGAGCGCGGCGGGGCGCTGGTCCACGGTCAGTTGACAGGCCGAGCGGGCGGCGTCCCAGCCCGGATCGCCGGGCAGGACCAGCGCGCCGTCCAGCAGTGGGTGTTCCAGGGGTAGAGGCATCTCCACCGTCCTTCCGAAGGGGTCAATGACCCGATCGACGGTGCCGGATGGAGCGATCCACTCCCATCCCCCACATCAGGGGTGTTGTGTTCAGCCATCCCCTCAACTGAGGGATGCGCTGCCGCGAGCTCCGCGCCCACGTCGTCGGCGATCGACCGCGTCATCACCCGGCTCGGCCGGGAAACACCCACGTCGAGTGGCGGCCGGTTGCTGCGCGAGAGGTCCCCACGGGCGTGCGGGTGCGTGCCGCGGTCTGCTCGTACGGGGTTCCCTCGCGCCGCTGAAATGTCGCGAGCGCTTGGCCGGTCGGTACGGGGATGGCGTAGGTCTCGATCAGGCCGAGTGCGCTGTAGTGGTGCTCGTCCGCGCCGACGAGCTCGAAGGCCCGCGATCAGCCACGGGTATCCAGCCCTTCGCGATCGAGCGCTGCTCTGATCTGGCTGAGCCACTCTGTGCCCAGCCGGCGCCCGTTCGGGAGTTGGTCGTCTCGGTCCCAGCGCCACGTTGTGATCATCGCCAGCACGAGGATCCGACACTCGCGTAGCAAGTCTTGATCGACACCCGGATAGTGCTCGCCGACTTCTTCGGGCGCATGGGCGAGGTCGAATTCGACAGGCCCACGGCAACACGTCTCCAGGTCGATGAACAGCAGCCCGTTCTTCGTGGCGAGCAGGTTGCCCGGGTGGGGCTCGCCGTGCACCAGCTGCTCGGCGCCGCCGCGCTCACTGATCACTCGTCTCAGGCTTCGTAACGTGTCGCCGAGCAGCTCCCGGTCCGCGTCGGCGAGCGCCGGAGTGCGGTCGCGGTTCGCCACGAGTCGTTGAGCCTGCTCGACTCGATCCGTGAAGTGCGGCGTCGGGACATCGAGCTTGCGCATGCCGGCATGCAGCCGCTCGAGCGCATGGGCGTAGTCGGCCGGTGAGACCTCTTGAGATGTCACAGGCTCGTAGTAGGTCCACAGCGTGACCACGAAGCCGTCACGCTCATGGACGCGTGGCTCCACTCGTGGCTCGAGAGCAGCCACCGGGCACCCGAATTCGGCGAGCCGCTGAGCAAGCTCGACTTCGAACTGTGCGACCTGATGCGCTACAGGTGCCACCCGGGCCAGGACGTCACACGGCAGCAGACGCAGAGTGAGCTTGTTCGAGTCATGAAGAACGATCGCGTCGTCGGCTGTCAGGCCAAGTGATGAGACGATCGACATGGCCGCGGCCACGGCACGCGGGACCTCTGACGCCTGCATCGTCGCTTGCCCCTCTCCCTCTCCACGCGGCGCAACCTGGGCACCATACCAAGTTGTCGATTGAGAGCCGCGGTGGTGCGACGGGCAGGGCGGGTTCGTTGGATTCTGCTCCATTGCTGCTGGTGCGGGCGGCGAGCATGAGCACCAGCCGAGCAGCCGGGGAGGCCGGGTCAAGCTCTGTAGGCGCTCGTCAGGCGTGATCGCGACGCCTCGAGGTGGGCGGTCATGGCGCTCGCCGCGGCCTCGGGATCCTTGCGGCAGATGGCGTCGAGCACCGCGCGGTGCTCGTCGGCGGCGTGAGTGGCGATCCCGTGGCGGAAGTAGAGGCGGTAACCATGGGTGTGCGCGCGGAACCTGCGCAGCGTGTCGGCGATGAGCGGGCTGCGACTGGCCTCGGCGATCGCGTTGTGAAACAGGGCGTCCAGTTCCGCGAAGCCACGGTACGCCTCGTAGGTGTCGCCGAGCAGCGGTGACATCATCTGCTCCAGCGCCTCCCGCATGGCGCTCACCTCGGCGTCCGTGGCGTACCGTGCGGCACGCGCGGCAGCGGACGGTTCGAGGAGCAGGCGCACGTCGTACAGGTCGTCGAGGGCGGCCCGGTCGAGCAAGGGAGCCACCAGATAGCCGGCGTTCGGCCGGCGGACGACGAGCCCCTCCGACTCGCAGCGCGCGAGCGCTTCGCGGACCGGCGTCTGCGACACGTCGAGTTCGCGGGCGAGCCCGTCGATCGACAGCTTCGTCCCGGGCTCCAGGTCGTGATCCATGAGCCGGGCCTTCAGCGCCTGGAAGACCGATTCGCGGACGCTGACCTTGGCAGGCTCGTCGGAGCCCGAGCCGCTGGACGCGCCTGTCACTGAGTCACTCATCGCCCCTCCGTCCGATGCCGCCGCGGACGCCTAAGGTCCCGGACATCTTCGCCACTCATGGTTGACACATGCCCGAAACGCCCTGCATTCTCATCCAAATCGTATCGTATCCGATCTGAGCGAGCCCGCTCGACGCAGAAGGATGAGCGCGTGACCATTCCCGACTGGTTCTGCGACGCGGGTTTCGGCCTGTTCGTGCACTGGGACCATGCGAGTCAGCAAGGCGTGGAGATCGGCTGGCCCCTGGTCGGCCATTCGATCCTTCCGGGCCGGACAGAACCCGAAGCCGACATGACAACCACGCAGTACCAGTCGAGCGCGGCCACGTTCGACCCGCGGCGCTGGGATCCGCGCGGCGTGGCGCGGCTCGCCCGTGACGCGGGGGCCCGCTACGTGGTCTTCACCGTCCGCCACCACGCCGGGTACTCGATGTACCACACGAAGCAGTCGGAGTTCTCCATCGCGGCGTCGCCGTACGGACGTGACATCACCCGGGAGTTCTTCGACGCGCTGCGCGCCGAGGGCCTGCGCGTCGGCGTCTACTACTCGCTGCTCGACTGGAACCATCCCGACTATCCGGCGTTCACCGACGCCGATCGCCCCTACCCGCACGAACGGTACCGGCGGCCCTCACCTGAGCAATGGGCTCGATATCTCGATTACGTCAAGGGACAGCTCACCGAGCTGCTCACCGAGTACGGGACCATCGACCTGCTGTGGTTCGACGGGGAGTGGGAACGCACCGCGGAGGAATGGCACGCCGCCGAGCTGCGCGAGCTGATCAAGTCCCTGCAGCCGGACGTGATCATCAATGACCGGCTGCCGGGCCAGGGCGACTACGCGACACCGGAGCAGGGCATGCCGCGCCGGCCACCGGGCGGACCGTGGGAGCTGTGCCTCACCATGAGCGAGAGCTGGGCCTACCGGCCCGACGACCTCGACTACAAGAGCCCGCGGCTGCTCGCCTCCTACCTGAGCGAGGTCGTCTCCCGGGGCGGCAACCTCCTGCTCAACATCGGGCCGCGAGGTGACGGGTCGCTGGTGCCGACCGAGGTCGCCACGCTCAAGCAGCTCGGCGGCTGGCTCGCCGGCCATGGCGAGAGCATCGTCGGGGCCGCGCCCGCGCCGGAACGCCTCGACTTCCACGGCCCGGCCACGCAGCGCGGCAACAACGTCTACCTCCACCTGCTGCTGCAGCCGCAGGACGTTCTCATCGTCAGGAACGTTCCCATCGGCTCGGTCGTCGGCGTTCGCCTGCTCGGCACCGAGCAACCGCTGCAGTACAGCGTCAACGAAGAAGTGCACAAGGCCAACGGCGCGGACGACGAGCCGCTCGGCGAGCTGTTCATCTCCGTGCCACCGCCGACCGGCGCGCTCATCGACGTCATCGCCATTGAGCTGTCAGCTCCCTGGAAGGACGGGTCCCGTGCGACTCTCTAGAACTCTGAAGGCGGCCAGGCCGGCCCTCGCAGGCGTCCTGCTCGCGGCCGTCGGCATCGCGTGCGGCACCGGCACCGGACCAGGCGGCGGTGACGGCAAGTCGCTCCGGGTCCAGATCCCCACCGGACCGCTGGCCAGCGCCATGGAGCAGGTCGGCAAGGACTTCGAGAAGGCCAACCCGGGCACGGTGGTCACCTTCGAGGGCGTCGACTCCGGCAGCTCCCGCGGCCCCAACGTGGCGCTGCTCAGCTCGACCGGCACCCCGGACATCGGCTACCTCCAGCGCAGCACGGGTATCTGGTCGGCGCTGCTGAAGAACAAGCAGCTGGCCCCGCTGGACGACGTCTGGAAGGCCGCGGGCCTGGCGGACAAATACTCCAAGAGCCAGGTCGACTACTACACGACCGACGGGCACCACTACGGCGTCCTCTACGAGCAACTGCTGATCAACCCCGTCTACTACAACAAGGCGGCCTTCGCGAAGGCCGGCATCCCCGACCCGCCCGACCACCAGATCGCCTCCGTCGCCGACTTCGAGTCCATGGTGGGCAAGGTCAAGGCCGCCGGTTACGAAGGATTCGGCGTGGGCGGTTCGAGCCCGTACGACCTGGGGCACACGCTGGACGCGCTGCTGCCCACCGCGGTGTCGGCCGACGACTACGACGCCATGCTCACGAACTTCAAGCCCGGGTCTCCCACGGACGTCAAGTACACCGACCCCGGCTTCGTGAAGGTGCTGCAGACGATCCAGGACTGGCAGAAGAAGGGCATCTACCAGAACGGGATGCTCGGCATGGACACCGACCAGGCCCAGGGGCTGTTCACCAGCGGAAAACTCGCGATGCTGCAGGGTGGCAACTACACCTACGCGAGCCTGAAGGAGGCCAAGCCGTCGTTCGAGATGGGCTGGTTCCTGCTGCCGCCGCTCACCCCGGGCCGGAAGACGCCGTTCGACGCCTTCAACGGTGACACCCTGGTGGTCCCGGCCAAGGCGGCGAACCCGGATCTGGCCAAGAAGTTCCTTCAGTTCTTCATGACCGACAAGTACCAGGTCAGCGTCATCGCAGCCACCGGTTCGCTCCCGGTGTTCTCCTCGATTCCGGCTTCAAGCCTGTCGAACCTCGGCGACCTGGTGCAGCAGCAGCTGGAGCTGTCGCGGTCCGTCGGATTGGTCAACATCTGGGACTCCACCGTGCCGTCCACCCTCGGGCAGGCGTTCTCGGTGCCGGTGCTGCAGAAGCTCGTGGCCGGCAAGCTGACTCCGCAGGAGGCGGCGCAGCAGTACCAGTCCGCGCTGGAGGACCTGCAGTCCGGCAAGGTGTCGGGGGCGTCGGACTGATGACCGCCGACAAAGCCGTTCTGGCGACGGCCGCCACGGCGCGGCCTCGCCGGAGGCCACGGATCTTCCCGATCGTGATGATGGTCCCGGCATTGGTCCTGCTGCTCGTGCTCGTCGCCTACCCGATCGCCGGATCCGTGCGCATCAGCCTCGGTTCCTGGGACGGCATCGGCGCGGTCGCCTATCACGGCCTGGACAACTACCGGCGGCTGCTGCGCGATTCGCTGGTCTGGCAGTCCATCGGGACCAGCCTGCAGTTCTTCGTCGGGACCGTGGTGTTCACCGTGACCTTCGGCTGTCTCCTGGCCAACGCGATCAGCCGCAAGGTGCCCGGCGCCCGGATCTTCAAGGTCGTCTGGTTCCTGCCGGTGATCATCCCGGTCAGCATCGCGGGCATCTTCTGGTCGAACGCGTTCCAGCCCACGACCGGGGTGGTCAACTCGGTGCTCGGCCTGCTCGGGCTCGGAGACGGGCACGCCTGGCTGGCGTCGTCCTCGACGGCGCTGTACGCGGCGATCTTCGCCGCGGTGTGGACGCAGACCGGGTACGCGATGCTGATCCTGCTGGGCGCGATGGAGGCCATCCCCCAGGAGGTGCACGAGGCGGCCACGCTCGACGGCGTCGGAGCGGCCGGACGGCTGTTCCGGATCACCTTGCCGAACATCGTGCCGATGCTGGGCACGATCACGACGTTGACCTCGGTCTTCTCCTTCAACGCCTTCGGCATCATCTACGCGATGACCCGGGGCGGCCCGGGCAACTCCACGAGCATCCTCCCGGTGCTGGTCTACAAGCAGTCCTTCGTCGACCAGGACTACGGCTACGGCTCGGCCACCGCGGTCGTCACGACGCTGATCGTCGCCGTCATCGGGATCATGGTCATGCGGATCTTCCGCCAGCAGACCCTGGACGCGCGATGACGGCGCCGCGGACTCCGAGCCGAACGCGGCCGGCCGTACGGCGTGGCCCGCGACGATCGGCCTGGCGGCGCGGGCCGCTCTGGTACGTCGGCTACGCGCTCCTGCTGGTCTGGACGGCGATCACGGTCGTGCCGTTCGTGTCGATGCTGCTGCTGTCGCTCCACCCGACCAGCGACATCTACGCCCACCCGCTGGGGCTGGGCGGCCAGTGGGTGCTGTCGAACTACGCCGACGCCTGGCGGGGCGTGGTCGGTGGCGCGCCGCTGTCGACGTACATCATCAACAGCCTGCTGGTGGCACTCTGCAGCCTGGCCATCGGCGTGACCTGCGGCAGCCTCGCCGGTTACGGTCTGGCCCGCGCGACCAGGGGCCTGTCGAACGCGGTCAGCCGCGTCATGGTCCTCGCCCTGAGCGTCCCGCTGGTCGTCGCGCTGATCCCGACGTTCGAGCTGCTGGGCAGGTATCAGATGCTCAACAGCGTGCCGGGCATCTCGCTGGTCTATGCGGCGTTCATGACGCCCACCATCGCCCTCATCATGCGGTCGGTGTTCGCCGCCGTACCGCGGGAACTGCTCGAAGCAGCCAAGATCGACGGTTACGGGGAGCTGGCCGCGCTGCTCCGCGTGGTCCTGCCGATCAGCAAGGGCGGTTTCGTCTCGGTCACGCTGCTCGGGCTCATCTTCGTGTGGAGCGAGGTCCAGTTCGGAGTGGTCCTGCTGACCCGCCCGCAGAACCGCACGCTGTCGGTCGGCCTGCTCTCCTTCCAGGGCCAGTTCGTCAGCGACCAGGGGGCCTTCTTCGCCGGCCTCGTCATCGCGACGTTCCCGATCGTCATCGTCTTCCTGATCTTCCAGCGCTATGTCACGAGCGGCATCACCCTGGGCGCGCTCAAGTGAGACCCTCAACGGCCTCGTCCGGGAGCGCCGTCCAGACGGTCACCTCGGCGGCTCCCGCGCGGGCCGGGACCGGGGGTGGACGGGGTCAGGAAGGGGCCGGGCATTCGGTGAGGAGGCGCTGTTCGAGCACCACGTCGAGTTCGAGCTCGCGGTAGCCCGCCTCCTCGAAGAGCACCGTCAGCCGGTCCTCACCGCGCCGGATGACCTGCCCGGACCCCCAGGCCCGGTGTTCCACCCGGGCGTGCAGCGGGAACGGACCGGCCTCCTCCTGCGGCACCTCGGCGGTTCCGGCGCGGCACGTGTCACAGTTGCCGCACGGTTCGGCCAGTTCCTCACCGAAGTAGCCGAGCAGGAAACGTCGCCGGCAGTCGCCGGTCTCGGCGACCAGTGCTAGCGTCTCCGCGTCCGACAGCCCGCCGGTGAAGTAGCGTTGAAGTGCCAGGTCCTCGGGCCGGTAGAACAGCATCGCCCGGGCCGCCTCGCCGTCCCTGCCCGCCCGGCCGACCTCCTGGTAGTACGCGTCCGGCGACCCTGGGATCTCGGCGTGGAAGACGAAACGCACGTCCGGCTTGTCGATGCCCATGCCGAAGGCGCTGGTGGCGACCACGACGTCCAGGTCGCCGCCCATGAACCGGCCATGCACCTCGTCACGTTCGGCGCGACGCAGGCCGGCGTGGTAGGCCGCCACCCGTATGCCCGCCTCGGCCAGCAGCCCGGTGAGGCGGCCGGTCTGCTTGCGTGACGCCGTGTAGACGATGCCGGGCATCGGCTCCGCCGCGACGGCGGCCACGATCTCAGGGGCGGGGCCGTCGAGCACCCGGCGTACCTCCAGCCAGATGTTGGGCCGGTCGAACCCCTGGACGATCTCCACCGGTTTCCGCATGCCCAGCCGCTCGGCGATCTCGGCCCGCACCGGCGGCGCCGCGGTCGCCGTCAGCGCGGCGATCACCGGACGGCCCAGGGCCTCGGCCACCGATCCGAGCCGCAGGTAGTCGGGACGGAAGTCGTGCCCCCACGCCGAGACGCAGTGGGCCTCGTCGACCACCATGAGCGATGGGCCCGCGGCCGCCAGCACACGGAGGACGTCAGAGCGGGCCAGCTGCTCGGGCGCGCAGAACAGGAACTCCGTCTCCCCCGCCCGCAGCGCCTCGAAGGTCACCGCGCTTACGTTCCCGCGTTCCCGCGTCCAGGCTCACCGCTGCCTGGTCGTGGTCGCGCAGGGCCTCGACCTGGTCGCGCTGCAGGGCGATCAGCGGCGACACCACGAGGGTCGGCCCCCGCAGCAGCAACGCCGGCACCTGATAGATCGCCGACTTGCCGCTGCCGGTCGGCATCACCACCAGCGTGTCCCTGCCCTCGGCCAGCGCGGTCATCGCGCGCAACTGGCCGGGCCGCAGATCGGTCAAGCCGAGGGCCTTCCTCGCCATCCGTTCGCACGCCGCAGTCGTATCCCGCATCGGACCCCTCCTCACAGGGCAGAACGTCCCAGCGGCAGGCCGCAGGTTCCACTCCATCGTCGTAGTCTTCGTCCTCGACGAACCAGCGCGGCGTTCCTCCCGCGTTGTTGATCAGCGGGACCATCCGCTCCCTTCGGGCCTGTGCACCACGTCCGGCAGCTAAGCCCAGGTCGTTGCGGGCTGGAGAGGGCGAAGAGGCACAAACGGACTCAAGGGATCAGTCCGGCAAACGATCAACGTTCATCGTGGTCGGCTCGAACGGGTGTTGAGCCGGTTCAGCGTCAGGGCGAGCACTGTCCCGTACACGACATGCCCGGCGGCCATCACGGCCGGACGCCCCGGCCGGTCTTCCGAGATCGGCGGAAGGATGTCCAGACTCGGAATCCAGCCCTCATAACTGGAGATCCAGATGGTCAGCGCGTAACCGACGCCGAAGGTGGACGGCGTCCGGCGTCCCCTGGCCATCAGGCCGAACAAGGCACCCGCCGTGACACCGAAACCCAGATGAGCCAGCGCTCCAAGCGCGCCCTCGCCGGGCTTGCGCCGGCGTTTGTGACCAGGTAACGCCGCTCGGACAATGTGTTTGGGCGGTTGGCCACTCATCAATCCCGCGCGGCTCCCGGCGAGCATCACGACGCTCATCGCCGCGGTGGCGACGGCACCTCCCACAGCGCCTCGCATGACATCACGAACAACCATGGACATCCGTTGCCCTCGATGCCGATCGAGAAACAGCTCACTCGGCCATGGTGGCGCCGCCGTCGGCCTCGCCGTACCGGATGGAGCCGGGAGAGTAGTAGCGCCGCAGCCAGTCCGCGAGCCCGTCGAGCCCGGGCAGGAGCACCCGCTCGGTGATGTTCGCCTGATCAAGGCGCTGCCTGATCTCCGCCTTCACCGCGGCTGGGACCACCCATCCGCGCCACAGGGCCGGATGCTCCTCAAGCCACTGCTCCAGCTGGAACGTCGGGTCTGGGAACACCGACAGCACCGACGACTGATTGACGACGCGCTCATCCAACGACGGCGGCTCGAAGAACGCCAGGAACGGCTCCTCCCCGCCCAACCGGTCGAAGCACGCGAGATCGGGGGCACGTTTGGCGAGCATCTCCGTGGTGAACAGGAGCGCTCCCTCCTCTTCGAGGCCCCGGCGCAGCGACTCCGGCAGCAGCCGGTGCGCGCCCGCGCAGTCCACCGCGAGCAGCACGGCGTCCTTCTCGGGCCACGACGCGGTCGCGAAATCGCGCTGGCCGAGGCTCCGGGCCAGGCCGCGGAAGACCAGCGTGGAGTGCGCGTGCGCCGGCCCGTCGCCGCGGCCGGCCTCGCTGATCGCGTCATCCAGCTCCCTCCAGGAGGACACCGTGACCACATCCACCCGGACCCGATGCCCCACGATCACGTGCTCCACACCTCACCACGCCGACGCTCGCCCGAGCGGGGGACGTCGGCTCGCGTTGCGACCTGCGGCCTGCTGCCACGGAATGTGGTCGATCCGGGCGAAGAACGCATTCCGCGGCAACATGGCCTGCTCCAGCCGCAGCTCGGACGGCGAAGGGATCCGGACGTGCGGCGGGCCGGCGTCGGAGCCTACGTCGTGGAGGACGGCTGTCGTGGCCGGTGCCAGCGCAGCCAGGCGGCCTGGCCGCCGTCGATGAGGATGTCGGTGCCGGTGATGTACAGCGATCCCGGGCCGGTCAGGAACGCCACCACTTCGGCGATCTCGGCGGGCGTGCCGGTGCGGCCCGCGCCGCAGGCGTCGAGCCCGACCCGACGGCGGCTGGACAAGGACGTGTTCTTCGAGAAGGATCTTGTCCCATGACCGGCACCGCGTCGTCGTCCTATCGGGCGAACGTCTGGCTGTCCTACCACCAGCTGCAGCTCCGAGACGCGAACGAGCTGGGTCCCGAGTTTCCGGAACGCTGGGACAACGGCTTGATCGCAGTGGCGGATGAGCCGGATGGCGCGACGATTCTCACGGGCATCTCCATCGGCGCCGTCGACGTCACGGTGCGGCTGACCGAGGGGCCTCCGCCTCTCGACCTGGACAGCTGGGAGGAGATCGTCGAGGTCTCCATCGAATCCACGAGCGGATCACTCATCGTTTGCGGCCTCGACGGGGACCTCCCCCGCCTGCCCAACCTCGCCTGGCAGGGGAAGGGCTTCTACCGGCTTCGGGTGCACGCACGCGGGCGTGACACGGATCCGGACGGTTCGGCAGCCACCCCGGTTGAGCACTACCTGATCAGCTCGTGGCCGGCGGAACCCCAGCCGGACATGCCCTTCAAGTACGCCGACGTGTTCGGTGTGAACGTCCGCCGGCGCGGACAGTCACAGCGAGGGTGATGGCGCGTCCGGGGCATCAAGCCCGACCCTGGTAGCGTGACGATCCGTTCAGGTGAAGCCGTGCTTGTGGTCATCGACCTGCAGAACTACTTCGTTCGCGATGTTTCCGCCCATATCGTCCCGGTCATCGCGGACCTCATCACCCGCTGGCGGTCTGCCGGGAACGAGGTGGTGTTCACCCGCTACGTCAACCGTCCGGGCTCGCCGTACGAGCGGCTGCTCGGCTGGACGGAATGCATGGAGCCGCCGCAGATCGACGTCGTCGACGAGCTGCGGACGCACGCGCAGCAGGCGACAGCCGTCATCGACAAGAACGGCTACAGCCTGTTCGCCGACGCCGACGGAGCGGCTCTGATCGCCGGGCATGGCTGGCAGGACATCTACCTGTGCGGGATCGCCACGGAGAACTGCGTGCTGGCGACCGCGCTCGGGGCGTTCGAGCTCAACCTGACGCCCTGGCTGATCGAAGACGCGTCCGCCAGCCACCGAGGCCGTCCCGCCCACGAGGCGGGAGTGTTCGTCGCCGGCAGCTTCATCGGCGAAAGACAGATCATCTCGGTAGCCGACATCCCGGCCTTGCTGACAGCCCCCCGGAGCCAAGGTGGACTGCCCGTGACCGACGGGCGGTGAGGCCTACCTGATGCGGCCGTGCAGGAGTTCGACCAGTGTCGCGTGCGTCCGCTCCAGCGGCCGGTCCGGATACAGGGCACGGCGCTCGATGGCGACCGTCAGGACCATGCCGAACACGGCCGTCGCCGCCGTCTCCACGTCCAGGTCCGCCCGGACCTCGCCGTTCGCGGCGGCCCGGCGCAGCACGTTCGCGTAAACGCCGAGCGCGCTCTGGCGCAGCCGCGCCACTGCCTCCTGCCACGCCGTCCGCCACATCTCGGCCAGCAGCACCCGGGCGAAGGCCCCGTGCTCCTCGAAGAACCTGAGCTGGCCGAGCACCACCGAGTCGAGCGCGTCCAGCGCGCTCTCCCCGGTGTCGGCGCCGGCCAGCGCCTCGGCGAGCAGGTTGATCGAGTGCTCCAGCAGCGCCTCGAACAGCCCCTCCTTGCTGCCGAAGTTGTAGAACACGGTGCCCTTGGCCACTCCTGCCCGCTCGGCGATGGCGTCGACCGTGGTGGCCGCGTACCCATGCTCGGCGATCAGCTCCACAGCCGCCCTGAACACCTTCTGCCGGGTGTCCTGCCTGTTCCCGCGCCTGGAGGTGCGCTCGTTCCGTTCGCTCACAGCGCCAGCTCCGGGTGCAGGTGCTTGACGGACCAGGTGCGGCCGCGCTCCACGGCGAGCGTGGTGAGCGCGAGCCCGAGTACGAGGAAAGCCGACAGCACGCCGCAAGCCTGCCACACCACGGTGGGATCGCCACCGCTGATCAGCCTGCGCAGCGCCGACACCACCCAGCTCATCGGCAGCCACGGCGAGATCGTCTGGAAGAACCCGGGCGACGTCTCGATGGGATACGTCCCGGCCGCCGAGGTGAGCTGCAGCATCAGCAGCGCCAGCGCCGCGACCCGTCCGGGCGGGCCGAGCAGCGCGTTCACGGCCTGCACGACCGCCATGAACGCGGCGGTCGCGAGCAGCAGCAGCCCGGTGAGCCCGGCCCAGTGCACGGCCTCCAGCCCGAGCCCGAACCGCAGGACCGCCACCAGCACGCCCACCTGCGCCGCCCCGAGCGCCGCCGCCGGCAGCCAGCCCGCCAGCGCGATCCGCACCGCGCCCGTCGTGCCCGCCAGCCGCCGCTGGTTCAGCGGCTTCAGCACCATGTACGTGATCATCGCACCGACCCAGAGTGCCAGCGGCAGGAAGAACGGCGCGAAGCCGGTGCCGTAGTTGGGCACCTCGTTGTCGACGGTCTTGGCCAGCCGGACCGGGTCGCTCATCACGTCCGCGCGGTCGTCGCGCTGCTTGCCGTCGTAGTCCGGTATCCGGGCGGCGCCGTCGCCGAGCCCGCCTGCCAGCTCCTTCGATCCCTGGGCGAGCTTGGTCGCGCCCTTGTCCGCCTGGCCCGCGCCGTCGTGGAGCCGGTCCACGCCGGTGCTCAGCTCGCTCGCGCCGTCGCTCAGCCTGACCAGCCCGCCGCCCAGGCGTCCGATGCCGTTCGTGACCTGGCGGGAACCGTCGGCCAGCTTGGCCGCGCCCTGGTAGAGCCGGTTCGCGCCGGTCGCGGCCGTGCCCAGGCTGGAGTTCACCTTCGCGGCGCCGTCGGCCAGCTTGCCCAGGCCCGCGTCCAGGGCGTTGAACTGGTCTCTGGCCCGGTCCAGCCCGGAACCGAGCCGAGGCGCCACAGCCGCGATCTCGCGAGCCTGCTTAGCCAGCTCCCGCGCCTGGTTCCTCAGGTCAGCGGCGGCGTCGGTCCCGCTTCCCGCACCGCTTCCGGCGCTGGTCCGGGCGGCGTCCTGGGCCTGGTCCGCCTGGGTCGCGGCCCGCCGCGCGGCGGCCGCCGCGTTCCGCAGCAGTTCGCGCACCTCGGGGTCGGCGTCGGCGCCGAGGCGGTCGATCGCGGCCTGCGCCTGCGAGCTTGCCTCCCTGGCGCTGTCGGCCGCGCTTCCCGCCCGGGCGTTCGCCGTGCGAGCGCTGTCGGCCGCCGCTCTCGCCTGTGCCGCGCCGGTCGACGACCCGCCGCCGGCGGCGACCTTGTCAGCGGCGTCGGCGACCGCCTCGGCGGCCTGGGAGATCTTGGGGCCCCATTCGTCCAGTACGGGTACGTACGTGTCGGCGAGCTGGTTGACCGTACGAGTCTGAGCGTGAACCTGCTGGTATGCCTCCCTCGCACCGGAACTGAGCGGAGACGTTCCTTTCGCGTGGAGCTTGTTCAGGCCGTCGCGCAGTTGCCCGATCGCCTGCTGTGCCTGCGTGAGGCCCTGCGTGACCTGGGCCGAGCCGTCACGCAACCTGCCCGTTGCGGTGTTGGCGGTGTTCAGTCCGGAGGAGAGCTGCCGGGCTCCGTTCTCGGCCGCGCCCAGGCCGCTGCTGAGCCGGGAGACGCCGTCGCCGAGCCGCACGGCGCCGTCGTGCAGCTTGTCCGCGCCCTCGGCGGCCTCCACCGTCTTGTCGTGGATGTCGCCGATCGAGACGAAGACGTTGTCGAAGTAGTCGTGGATCGCCGTGCGCTCGGCCGCCGCCCGTACCTCGTTGAACACCGCGTCCGAGATGCTGCCCATGATGTAGCTGCGGCCCGTGTCCACGCGCAGCCCGAGCCGCGCCGGGCTCGGGACGGCGTCGTCGTCGGCGGGTGAGGCCAGCTTGGCGCTGAAATCGGCCGGCACGGTCAGCGACAGGTAGAACGTGCCGTCCGCGACCCCGTCGGCCGCCTGCCTCGCGGTGGTCTCGTGCCAGCCGAACACGTCGCGCTTCAGCAGCTCGCCGGCCAGGTCGCGGCCCGCGCGCAGGGTCTTGCCCCCGGCTTGGGCGGGTTGGTCCTCGACGACCAAGGCGACCGGCACGCGGTCCAGATTGCCCTGCGGGTCCCAGAACGACCACAGATACAGGCCCGCGTACAGGAGCGGCAGCACCACCACCGCCGCCAGCGCCGCCCTCGTCAGCCGCGACCGCAACATGCCCTTCATGACAGCTCCACCAGCTGGTCGAAGCGGGCGGGCGGCGTCACGCACGAGGCCACCACCGCGCGATCCAGATCCCGCAGCAGGTCCCACAGCGCGTGCTGCCGCTCGACGGGCAGACCCGCGTCCACGTTGTCAGCCACGATCACCTCGGGCTCGTCCAGCAGCGCCAGCGCGAGTCCCAGCCGCACGCGTTGCTCGCGATCCAGCTCCCGCACCAGCACCCGTTCCTGGCCCGCCAGCCCGACCTTCCTGAGAATCTCCTGGTACGGCCGGCGCCGCCGCTCCCGCAGGTGCTCCCCCACCGTCAGCGACCGGTCCAGATCCGTCACCCCGTCGACCAGCGCCAGCGCCACGGCCTTGCGGATGGCGCGGCGCCTGGCGTGCCCGGCGACGTTCAGGGCGCCTTTCGTGGGCTTCATCCGCCCGGCCAGCGTCAACAGCAGGCTCGTCCGCCCGCTTCCCGCCGGACCCGCGACCACCGTGAGCGTGCCGGCCCCGGCCTTCAACGAGACCTCCGGGAACACCCCCTCGATCGCCAGCCCTTCCGCAACGATCACCGCAACCACCTTCTTTAAACTGACCAGTCAGTACAAAGATAGAGCCGGCCCGTATGACCGCGCTCAAGGAGAGGTGGTGGTGTTCGTCACCCTTTGTGGCTAGAGAGCCGAGCGCGGCACCGCCGCCGCGGCCGGGCCGGCAGCAGCGGCGGGGACGGCTTCGACGTCGACGCCCGGGCGGGTTAAGATACGGCCTCGGCACGGCACAGTTGTTTCCATGCTCCAGGCCCATCGGGATGGTTCCGTCATGGACGACCCAGACGTCTTTCCGTGTGCCCCGCCCGCCTCGGAGGGCGGCTTGAGCGCGTCCGCCCTGACGCGGTCCTCGTCCTGTTGCAGCACGTCCGCCCCGCCCCGTACACGTCTGCGAGCCGCGCCGTGCCGGGGGCCGGGTGACCGTCATCGCGATCCGAAGGAGGCGGCAGCATGAAGGTGCGGGTCGACCCGAGCCTGTGCCAGGGGCACACGCTCTGCAACATGATCGCCCCCGACGTGTTCGAACTCGACGAGATCGACGGCCATTCCTCGGTCGTGAACGAGGACGTCCCCGTCGACGAAGAGGCGCGGGTGGCCGAGGCCGTCAATTCCTGTCCGGAACGGGCGATTTCCGCTTTCTGACCAGGTGCTCCTCGACGACAAGGAGGACGACGCGGTGAGCGAGGACGAGCGCGAACGCAGCCGGTACCACTTCGACCGGCACACCCCCGAATACCGCCACCGGTTCGAGTCCATCACCCAGGAGATGCACGCCAGGTGCCCCATCGCCTGGAGCGACACCTACGACGGCCACTGGGTGGCGGCGGGCAACCAAGAGGTGTTCGAGCTGGCCCGCCGCGCCGACGTGCTGTCCAACGACCATGACGTCAAGGGCGAGCGGCGCGGCTACCGAGGCATCACGATTCCGACGCCCGAAATACTCGGCAGAGCCGGCTTCCTGGAGATGGACCCGCCGGAGCAGCGTCACTACCGCCAGGCGCTCAACCCGTACCTGTCTCCGGCCGCGGTCAACCGCTGGCTGCCGTTCGTGGACGAGGTGATCCGCGCCTGCCTGGACGAGAAGATCGAGGAGGGTCGCATCGACTTCGTCGACGACCTGGCCAATGTCGTGCCCGCCGTCCTCACCCTGGCCATGATGGGCATCCCCCTCAAGAAGTGGACGATCTACAACGAGCCCGTCCACGCCGCGGTCTACACCCCGCCGGACTCGCCCGACCTGCCGCGGATCAGCCAGATGCACATGGAGATGGTGCTGGACCTCATCTCCGAGCTGGAACAGATCCGCGCCGACCCCCGTCCCGGCCTCATCGACGCGCTCGTCCGGGCCGACATCGGCGGCCGGCCCCCGGTCTTCGAGGACCTCGTCGGATCGCTGGTCCTGATCATCGGCGGCGGCTTCGACACCACCACGGCGCTGACCGCGCACGCGCTCGAATGGCTCTCCGAGCATCCCGGCCAGCGTGCGCGCCTCAGCCGCGAACGCGACACCCTGCTCAACTCCGCGACCGAGGAGTTCCTGCGCTTCTTCACCCCGGCGCCGGGCGACGGGCGCACGTTCTCCGCCGACTGCGAGATCGCCGGCACCCGTTTCAAGGAAGGCGAACGCCTCTGGCTGTCGTGGGCGATGGCCAATCGGGACGCCTCGGTCTTCCCCGAGCCGGACACCCTCGACCTGGCGCGCACCGGGAACCGGCACAGCAGCTTCGGGCTGGGCATCCACCGCTGCATCGGCTCGAACGTGGCCCGCGCCGTCTTCAAGCGCATGCTGCTGCAGGTGCTCGACCGCATGCCCGACTATCGATGCGAGGCCGAGGGCACGGTCCACTACGACACGATCGGCGTCATCAACGGCATGCGCCACCTGCCTGCCACCTTCACCCCGGGCGCCAGGCTGGGCACCGGACTCGACGAAACCCTCGACGCGCTGCAGCGGGTCTGCGACGAGCAGCGGCTCGCCGAACCGGTCACGGTCCGCAGGACGACGGCGAAGATCGAGCGGTGAGACCGTACGCCTGACCGCGGCCGTTTTCCGGCCGGCCCGGCGCCGCGGGCAGGCCGAGGCCCTCCAGTCCCGGCTCGACGCCACTGCCCTGCCGAGAACCCGTCAGGGACGCGGTAGGTTCCGGCGTGAGGAAAGGCGGTGGCGTTGTGGGTGAGCAGGGGCGGATCTCGACGGCGAAGGAGGCGGCCGACCATGAGCTCATCCTGGCCTTCGGGCGGCTTCAGGGGGCTGCCAACCGGCTGGGGTACATCCTCGGCAGGGCGATCGAGGAGGAGTGCGGCATCAGTCATCTGATGTACGAGGTGCTTCTCATCCTGGCGCGGGCGGGCGGCCCAGGGCTGTCGATGAGGACGATCAGCCGCGAGCAGGTGCTCACCACGGGCGGGGTGACGCGGCTGGTCGATCGGATGGAGGCGGCCGGTCTGGTGGAGCGCTCGGGCGATCCCGGTGACCGGCGGGGGCGGCTGGTACGGCTGACGCCGCTCGGGGAGGAGACCGCGGTGCGCGCGTCGGAAATCCACCTGGAGAACATCAAGCGCTTTTTCCTCGAGCCGCTCCCCGCCGCCCATCGTGAGCGTTTCGCCGAGGACCTGCGGCTGCTCAGCCACTCGGCCCGGGACATGCTTCCCCGCCTGCGCTGAGCCTTGCGACTGAGACCGAGGTCACACAGGTCACGAAATATCTGACAAGTCAGATACTGTTACCTCAGATGAATCGCTCGCGCAGGGCGGGCGCCGCATCCCTGAGGTTCCCATGAGACTCGTTTACGTCTTCGACGCGTACTGCGGCTGGTCACACGGGTTCTCCCGCACCCTGCTGGAGATCACCGCCAGGCATCCGGACATCCCCGTGGAGGTCGTCTCCGGTGGCCTGTTCACCGGAACCGGCCGGGTGCCGATCGGCAGGTTCGGCTACATCCGGGGCGCGAATGCCAGGATCAGCGAACTGACCGGCGCCGAGTTCGGCGAGGGCTACGAGCGGCTGATCGCCGGCGGCGCTTTCGTGATGGACTCCGAGGCCGCCGCCCGGGGCGTGGCCGCCCTGCGCCAGGCCGTCCCCGAGCGGGCGGCGGAACTGGCCGCGGCACTCCAGAACGCCTTCTACATCGACGGGCACAGCCTGTCCGAACCGGACACCTACCGGACGGTCGCCGAGGCGGCCGGCCTCGACGCCGACACCGTCGCCGCCGCCTTCCAGGCGCCGCAGGCGCACGCCGCCGCCGAAGCCGACTTCCGCCGCGCGGCCCAGCTGGGCGTGGACGCCTACCCCACCCTGCTGGCCGTCGACGGCGACACCGTCACCGCCTTGGCCCGCGGACAGGCCACCGCCGACCAGGTGGACGAGCGACTGGCGGCTCTGCGCGCCTCCCGCACACCCCGATTCTGATCAGAAGGAGACCCCCATGAGCACGCTCACCTTCAAGATTCTCGACCTGGACTTCCCCGTCGGCAGCAAGAACAAGACCGCCACCTTGGTCACCGGTGACAGCGACGCCCTGCTGGTCGACGCCGGCTTCACCCGGGCCGACGGCCACCGGCTGGCCGCCGAGATCCTCGACTCCGGCAAGAAGCTGACCACCGTGTTCCTCAGCCACGGCGACCCCGACTTCTACTTCGGCGCCGAGGTCATCGCCGACGCCTTTCCCGAGGCGAGATTCGTGGCCACCCCGCTGGTCATCGAGCACATCCACCACTCCTACGAGGGCAAGCTCAAGGCCTGGGCGGCCGCCGGGGCGAACCTGCCCACCCGGCTGGTGGACATCGCCCCCCTGACCGGTGACATCACCCTGGAAGGCCGCCGCTTCGAGCTCAAGGGCGGCCCCGCGCAGCTGCCCGACCGCCACTACCTGTGGCAGGCCGAGCACCAGGCCATCCTCGGCGGTGTGCTGCTGTTCCACCGCGAGCACGTGTGGGTCGCCGACACCCCGACGGCCGAGCAGCGTGCCGCCTGGATCGCCGTACTGGACGAGATGGCCGCGCTCGACCCGCGGCTCGTCGTGCCCGGCCACCGGCTCCCCGGCGCGCCCGCCGACGCCGGCGCCATCGCCGGCACTCGTGAATACCTGGTCGCCTTCGAGGAGGAGCTGGCCAAGGCGGCCGACGGTGCCGCGCTGACCCGGGCGCTCGTGACCCGCCACCCCGGTCACGGCATGCTGATCGCGGCGCAGATCGGGGCGAAGGTCGCCAAGGGCGAGATGACCTGGGGCTGAGCGGCATGACGAGCCAGAACGTGGATTTCGCCACCTCCGCCGCGCCCGCCGACGTGGTACGCCGCCAGTACCTCGCCTCCGCGGCCGGTGACCTGCGGGCCCTGCGGGCCACGCTCGCTCCGGATGTGGAATGGACCGAGATGGCAGGCTTCCCCCTCGCGGGCACCTATCGCACTCCCGAGGGGGTGACCTCGAATGTGATGGAGAAGCTCGCCGACGAGTGGGACGACTGGACGGCCCACGACGACACCTATGTCGTCGACGGCGAGAACGTCGTCGTCCTGG
This sequence comes from Nonomuraea sp. NPDC050451, assembly GCF_044458585.1. Taxonomy (NCBI): domain Bacteria; kingdom Bacillati; phylum Actinomycetota; class Actinomycetes; order Streptosporangiales; family Streptosporangiaceae; genus Nonomuraea; species Nonomuraea sp. NPDC050451. Next base: position 1,194,555 of record NZ_JBITHZ010000001.1, on the reverse strand, counting down.
CCCGCTACACCGCCAGGAACAAGGCCACCGGCAAGCCGCTCGACGTTCGCGTGGCCCATCACTTCACCGTCCGCGGCGGCAAGATCGTCCGCTTCGAGCAGTATGTCGACACCGCCGAAGTCCGCGACGCCATGCGGCCCTGACCGCTCGGCACGGACGTGCCCGCTCCCCCTGCCGTGGGCCATTCCGCGTGGAACCGGGCTCAGGCGAGGTCGGCGAGATCCTCCTCGGTGAGGGCGATCGACCGGGCGGCCAGGTTCTCCTCCAGGTGGGCCGCGGAGCCGGTGCCCGGGATGGCCAGGGCGACCGGGGACAGGGCCAGCAGCCAGGCCAGGGCGATCTGGTGGGCGGTGGCGCCGTGCCGTTCGGCGACCTTGGCCGGTCCGGGGTTGTCGATGTCGGTATTGCCGCCGCCGAGGGGGAAGAAGGGGACGAAGGCGATGCCGGCCTGCGCGCAGGCGTCCAGGACGGCCGTCTCGTCACGGTTGGCGATGTGGAAGTCGTTCTGGACGGCCGCGACAGGGGCGATCGTGCGGGCCTCGGCGAGATGGCCGGTGTCGACGTTGCTGAGGCCCAGGTGGCGGATCAGCCCCTCCTCGCGCAGTGCGGCGAGCGCCTCGAAGCGTTCGGCGAGCGCCTCGCCGTGCGGCGGCTCCATCATGCCGATGCGCAGGTAGACCAGGTCGAGGCGGTCCAGGCCCAGGCTCTCGAGGTTGGCTTCGACCTGCGGCCGGAGATCGGCGGCGCCGCCCTGGCGGGGACCGCCGGGACCGAAGATCGGGCCGACCTTGGTGGCGATGACCAGGTTGTCCGGGTACGGGGCCAGGGCCTCGCGGATCAGCGTGTTGGCGCGTACGGAGCCGTCCTGGCTGCGGTAGAAGTCGGCGGTGTCGATGTGGTCGACACCGAGCTCGACGGCACGGCGCAGGACGGCGCGGCCGGTCTCCGGGTCGCGGGCCGGTCCTGCCCAACCGGCCTGGGGCAGGCGCATGGCGCCGAAGCCGAGCCGGTCGATCGTCAGGTCGCCGCCGAGGCGGAACTGGTCGGTCATGTCTCTCCTCGTGATGTGATGCCGGCGGCGGATCAGGCCGCGCACCGGGCCGGGAACGGGCCAGGAACGGGGACGCCGTCAGTTGGTGATCACGGCGCTGCGGTGGACCCACTCGCGGCCGTGCGCCGCCTGATGCATGAACGCGGCGACGTCCGCGCGGCTGATCGTCGGGTTGCCTTTCATCGGCAGCCGGTCGTCCGCCCGGTACGAGCCCTTGGCGGGGCCGTGGGTCAGCCTGGTCGGATAGACCACGGTCCAGTCCAGCCCGCTGGAACGGATGCGCTCGTCCGCGATCTTCTTGTCCGCGTAGATCGACCGCAGCAGCGTGCGGTAGATCAGTTTCTGCTTGGTGCTCGACCAGTCGAAGGTGTGGCCGACGCCGAACGACGACAGCCACACCAGGCGGGAGACGCCCGCCTCCTTGGCCGCACCGATCAGGGCCGCGGAGGAGCGGGTGAAGAGGTCGTCGGCGGTCACCGAATTGCCTCTGCCGAGAGCGGAGACGACGGCGTCCTGTCCGAACATGGCGGTGGCGACGTCACGCTGCGAGGTGGCGTCGCCGGTGACCAGCGTCACCTGCGCGGCCAGGTCGCCCAGGGCCGCCGGGTTGCGTACGAGGGCCGTGACCGAGTCGCCGGATCGCAGGGCCAGGTCGACGACATGGCGACCGGTGGGCCCGGTCGCACCGAGGACGAGCAATTTCATGGCGAGGGAAATCTTCCGTGTGCATGCGGCAGGCAAGGTGCGGAGGAACGCCTTTCGCGCATGCATGCCGCCACCGACAGAGCTAAATGGACAGCTGTCCACTACCGGGTCAACGTATCGGACAGCTGTCCATTTAGCAAGGACGGCTCCGGGCGGCCCTCACCGCCGCCCGGGGGCACGGGCGCGCAGACCGTCCATGATGAGATCCAGGAGCCGGGTGGCCTGGGGCTGCCACTCGCCCTGGGGGTCGATCTGCCAGAGGCCGGCGATGGCGAGGAGGAAGTCGTCGGCGGTCACGCACGGGCGGATGGTGCCGGCCTCATGGTTGGCATTGAGCAGGAGTTCGATCGCGGCGATCACCAGCGAATATCCCGGCTTCGCGGGGGCTCCCGTCGCGCCGGTGGCCTGGCGCAGCGCGTCGGCCAGACCGGTCTTGGCCATGGCGAAGTGGGCGAGGCGGTCCATCCACTCACGCAGGGCCTGGTCGGGTTCGCGGCTCTTCAGCAGTTCGGATGCGCTGTCGGTGAGCTGCTGCACCTCGTGGCGGTGAACCTCCAGGACGAGCGCCTCACGGCTGGGAAAGTTGCGGTAGAACGTGCCCTGCCCGACGCCCGCCTTCTTGGCGATCACGCTCAGCGGGACGTCCGCGGAGCGGGTGAGCTCGGCCAGCGCCACTTCCAGGATGCGCTCGCGGTTGCGCTGCGCGTCCGAGCGCTGAGGCGCGTCCTTGTTCGGCTCCACTCGTCCTCCTTCGGGCCCGCATCCGACCCCTTGCCGACCGGGCAACCGTTTGGGCCCCGATACCGGATAGCTGTCCGATTCGCTCCACCATAGCGGCGGACCCGCCCGGCTTAACGGCCGATGGGCGTCGGCGGCACGGCAACGAATACTCGCCGCACGGTTCGGCGGCGGTGTCCGGGGGCTCTACCTCCGGCCTGCTTCGAGCGCATTCCCCGGGAAATGTCCTCGGCCTGTGCGATCATCTGACACATTCTGTTGATCAAGCTTTGCTGAGGAAGAGGCCGATGTCGACCGATATCTATGGCGCGCGCGTCCTGGCCGTTGATCCCGAGGAGCTGCGGATCAGGTTCCGGATCTTCGTCGTCTACTACGACACCGGCAGCCAGATGTACGGTCCCGAACCGGACGATCCCAGCTTCTTCTTCTCGCTCCTCTGGGAGCGAGGACCCCTCCATGACCTGATCGACGTCGACACGCGCCTCAACGGCGAGTGGGTCGACGCCAACACCCGGCGCTTCGTCTCACGCGTCGAACGACTCGACACGCGCAACCATCCCCCGACCCCGGAGCAGTGGAAGGACCTGCACGACTTCTACTACGAGCGCGGCGGCGGCTGGCAGGACGAGGACCTGCTGGTCCAGTTCGACTACGACGTGTACGTCACCGACCGGCGCTGGATCGATTCGTTCAGCGAGGGAGAGTCCTGGGGGACGACGGCGTTCCCGTACAACGCGGACGTGTGGACCACCGAGGACGCGCCGCACATCCCGGACCTCAGCGAGCCGGTCGTCACGGTGAGCCCGTTCGACGTGACGAAGGGAGAGATCGAGTACGACCACGTCAGCGGGGTGGAGTTCTCCGACGACGGCCGCTACCTGGGCCTGTGCAGCAACGAGGGCCGGGTCTGGGTGTACGACACCGCCGACTGGTCGCGGGTCGTCCACCTTTCGACAGGGGATGAGTGGATCGTGCCCCTGATGGCGTGGGTGCCCGGCGAACCCGTCATCACCCTCAAGAACTACTGCTCGAGAGCGGACGACGACGACCGGACGCAGTGGGCCTACGACGTGGACGCCCGTGCCGAGGTCGAAGCCCCGTTCCAGGCCGGCCGCGTACGCTCGCGCGACGGTGGCTACTGGACCAGCAACTACGGCAACAACGACGGCGGGTCCGACATCTGCGCTCCCGACCGGCCACCCATCCCGTCCTCGGTCGCGGGCGGCAGCTGGGACCCGATCCAGTGCGAGTCCTTCGCGGGCGACGGCAGCCGGCTGTTCCTCGGGGCCCAGGAGAACCTCTACGTCCTCGACCCGGCGACGGGCCAGGTCGTGGACAAGGTCATGGGGGCATCCAAACGCCTCTTCCAGCTCGCCGCCGGCCCGGACGGCGCCTACTTGGCGGTGGGCAGCTTCAGCCGCAAGCTGCCCTATCTGGACATCCGCGACGACAGACGGCCGCACGAGCTCTGCGTGTGGCGGACCTCCGACATGAAGATCATCATGGGTCGCCAGCTCACCACCTGGGTCGAGGCCATGGCCTGGTCACCGGACGGCCAGTGGCTGGCCGTCGCCGTGGAGCCCACCGCGAAGGGCCTGTCGTTCAGCGGCAAGTCCCAGCTCATGATCTACCGCATGGGCCCGAGCCAGCCTCCCTTCCCCGTCGCGTAACCCGTCCGGTCAGCCGAGGCCGTCGGCGCCCACGGTGACGGCCGACTCGTCGAGCACCGTGTCGGTGAGGGGTCGCGGCGTCGGAGGTGTAGATCTCCACCCGGTGGCCGTCGCGGTCGCGGAGGTAGACGTAGAAGACGTTGGAGACCCCGTGGCGGTTCGTCCTGATCCCGCACCTGGAGTCGGCGGCCATCGCCGCCGCGGCGGTGGCAGGCGGGCTGCTGACCCTCCACGTCCGCAAGAAGCCTGCCGGGTTCATCCCTCGACCGGTGGTGCGTTCACAGGCGTTCGTGACCGCCGCGGCGACGGCGGGCACGCTGTCCACCTCCTACTTCGCCCTGCTCTACACCGTGCCCCGACTGCTGGAACACCACTGCTACCAGCTCGGCGGCGCCTTCGGCCCGGCGCTGGCCACCCTCCTGCTCGCGTGAACCAACCCAGAGTCAAAGCCGACGCGTCCTAGCGCACTTCGTGCGAGCCCACCTCGTTGACGCCACGCCGTCCGATCCCCGCCCTCAACGTCGATACCTCAACGATCGCAGCGTGGCCCTGGCTGCCGGATACGGACACTCCTGATCGCCGACACTCCCGGCTCAGGGCTCATATCCGGTGTGCCACGCAGGAGCACACATCGAGCCGGCCCGTCAACCCGCACGCCGCTCGTACGGGTCGGCCGGTTCCTCGTGTAGTGAAAGACTGGACGAATCTTGAGTCGAGCCACGGAGAGTCGTGCTGGTGCGTCCACTTGTCACCGCCTGCGTTTCGGCGCTGCTGCTGTCCCTCACTGCCTGCGGGGGCGGACCCGAACCCCTGACGGCGCCGTCCTCTCCCGCCACCTCGCCACCGCCGGCATCCGGGAGGCCGGTGCCGGAGTCCAAGGCACCCGAGACCCAGCCCTCCGAGACCGAGGCGTCGACGCCTCGGCCCTCGCGCAGACCCGCGCTCGCCCGGCCCGGCACCGTGTGCGGCGAGATTCAGCCGGCCGGCGGCGGACCCATGGCCGCGGTCGCGGTCGCCGAGGGCCGCGCCGACTGCGGCACCGCCCTGCGGACCTTCCGCACCTACTACCGGCGAGACACCCCCAAACAGGGCAGCGCCGGAGTCGCGACCGTCGGCGGATGGCTGTGCACCAGCAACTCGGCCGCCCAGGCGAACATCAGCGGCCGGCTCTCCACGTGCCGCAAGGCCGCCACCAAGATAGTGGCCGACGTGATTCCGTAACTGAATTGATCAGCCCCGCCACCGCCAGGACCCTGCGGAGCCGAACACCCTACTTCGGCCGGACGTGAAAGCGCGCACCCCAGCGCCTGGCAAGCGAGACGGAGGCGTGGATGAAAACGCACGGGCCGGGTGTTGGAGCGTCCTGAACGTGAGTTGGCCGATCAAGGGATGGATGCCATGCCTCTTGCGGGTGAGTACGAACCCAGCCCGACGCCGTGGGTGCGCGAGCAAGTGGAGCTGTACGAGAGCTCCGGCGGCACCAAGGGAACGACCCTGAGAGATACGGGAATGCCCGTCATTTTGCTGACCACCCTGGGTGCCAGGAGCAGCAAGATCCGCAAGACGCCGCTGATGCGCGTGGAGCACGATGGGCGATACGCCGTGGTCGCCTCGCAGGGCGGCGCTCCCGAGCACCCCGTCTGGTACTTCAACGTCAAGGCCCACCCCCATGTGGAACTTCAGGACGGCCCTGCCAGGCAGGACATGAAGGCCCGTGAGGTGACTGGCGCGGAGAAGGCGGAGTGGTGGGAGCGTGCGGTGGCGGCGTATCCGCCGTACGCCGACTACCAGAAGAAGACGGACCGGGAGATCCCGGTGTTCGTGCTGGAGCCGCTGGACAACGACTGACCGCGCGGAAGTCTTGCTCCACGGGACGTATGGGGTCCGCGCCCGCCGGGCGTCTGTGCGTCCCGTGGTGCTTCTCCGTCGCGACGGGGTTCTCTCGCCCAAGCCCTGCGGCGGGTCCGCCTTTGCGACGTGCCCGACGGCTTCGGCCCACCTCGGCCGGAGGACGTCGCAAGCCGTCCATCAGGCCCTCGGCCGGCCGCAGGACGCTGACACGAATTCATGGGACTCTCATCCCATCACCATGTGGCTCCAAGACCCCTCCACGACGCTGGTGCCGTAAGGAGGGGGTGTCATGATCGTGGTACCGGATGTGATCATTGGGCCATCGCCTGTCACAGGCCTGCGGGAGTCGGTGAAGGCGTTCGTGGCCGATTGGGGCAAGCAGGCGAGGATTCCGGTGGAGGTGTGGGCGTTGCCGGAGGGGGCGGTTCCCCACGAAGCGGCCCTCCTCGCCTTCGCGGTACTGGTCGACGCGTTCTCGGCCGTCGAGCAGGCCACGTACGTCTCGATGGCGCTGACCGCGGGGGTCACGTTGAGGCTGACCGTCTGCGACGACGGGCCGGGGCTCGGCTCGCACGAGGTCATCGACCGGAGCGAGCTTCACGCCCGGGCCGCCGCGTTGGGAGGGCGGTACGACATCGCCTCATCGGTCGGCAACGGGACGACCGTCACGCTGGAGCTGCCGCTGTGAGCCTCCGCCCTCGTCCTTGATCACTGAACGAGTCCCTCCACCTGCGGGTGAGCGGGTCAGACCCGAGGCGGTGACGGTCATCGGAGGCTGCCGCGGGTGCTCGGCACCTTGCCAAGCAGCCACTCACGAGAGATACGTGGAAGAGATCCGTATGCCCATGGAGGGAACGTGTCGGTGATTCCAGGACCACCCGTACGAGGTGACGGCGGGCTGCATGACATCGCTACCGCGGGCGGCCTGCACGCCTACCAACTGCGACTGCACGCCGAATACGGGCCGGTCGTACGCTTCGAGCTGCCCGGCACGGACTCAGCGATCTCCATCGCGGACCCGGTGCTGCTCGAGGCCACCGCCGGGGTCAACAAACGGCCGGAGGAGCTGTTCGAGTTCCTGGCCCCGCTGTGCGAGGCCGGCAACCTGCAGACCCTGCCCGCGGACGAGCACACGCCGTGGCGCCGGGCGGTCCTGTCCGTACTGGCCGGCCGCCGCTCCCACGAGGCCCACTTCCCCGGCTTGACCGCGCTTGCCGGCGGGCTGGCGGACCGGTGGGCGGCACAGGCCGGCGAGGGACCGGTCGAGTTGCAAAAAGACCTGAGCGCGCTGTCGCTCCGGATGATCTGCCAGTACGCCCTCGGCAACGGCGTCCACGACCCGGACGAGGTCGTGACGGCCTTCGAGATCGTGCTCACGGAGTACCTGGGCCGCCAGTACCAACCGGCCGACCCGGGAACCGAGGAGCAGAGACGGAAGCGTGCCCAGGAGGCCCTGGCCTACCTGCGCGCAACCGTGAACGACGTGCTCGCTTCGGCCCAGCAGGACGGCAACGCCCTGGCCGCGGCGTTGGTAGCGGCGGGGATGAGCCCGGCCCGCGTGCGGGACACCGTATTGATGATCATGCTTGCCGCCCATCACACGACCGGCGTGGCGGTCTCGTGGACCCTCTACCTGCTCTCTCGGCACCCCGCCGAGGCTGAGCGGGTCACGGCGGAGATCGACGAGGTCCTGTCCGATCGTGTCGCACCTGAGTACGCCGACCTCAAACGGCTGCCCCGTCTTCAGATGGCGCTCAAGGAATCGATGCGCCTGTATCCGCCGGGTCCGTACGGGGCTCGCGAGACCACCGAAGATCTCGTTTTAGCCGGCTACGAGATCCCCGCCGGGACGACCATCTTCTATCCGTTCTGGGCCGTCCACATGAACCCGCGGCACTGGCCCGATCCCGAGACGTTCGACCCTGGCCGTTTCACCCCCGACCAGGTCGCCGGCCGGCCTCGTTACGCCTACATCCCGTTCGGCCTCGGGCCGCGCAGCTGCGAAGGCGCGAGCCTGGCCATGGTGGAGGCCGAACTGGTGCTGGCGATCCTCCTGAGAAGATTCCGCTTCCAGCCGGCCTCCGGACACGACGTCGTCCCCGTCGAACGGTTCGTGCTGTGGGCCGCGGACGGGATCCGCATGAACCTGACGCCACGACCGGCGACCCGGTGACGAACACCCACGAACTCCGGACGGTCCACCCCGACGCCCGCGCCGGGGTCACGGCCGCCCGGCACGGCGGACACGGCACTGGCACGGTGTATGCCATGGCGGATCACCTCGCTGAAGGCCCGGCCCCGAGCGCTCTCCCGCATGGCCTCCCCCGCCTCAGGGCTGGTGCGACCGTGAGTGCCCTGCCTGACGTTCCGTCGCCTTTGCGCTCCGACGCCAGAAGAACAGGGCGCTGATCGATCTCCAAAAACCGCTTCAGCGAACCTGCAGGCCGGTCACGGCGCGGCCGATGATCAACCGCTGGATCTCCGACGTCCCTTCGAAGATGGTGTAAATCTTGGCGTCCCGGTGGAAGCGCTCCACCGGGTGCTCTCTGGTGTATCCGGCGCCGCCCAGGATCTGGATCGCCTGTTCCGTCACCCACACCGCCGTCTCCCCCGCCACCAGCTTCGACATCGAGCCCTCCGCCTGCGAGAACTGCCTGCCGTTGCGGGCCATCCAGGCGGCCCGCCAGGTCAGCAGGCGGGCCATGTCCACCCGGGTCGCCATCTCGGCGAGGAGGAAGGCGATCGCCTGGTTCTCGCCGATCTTGCGGCCGAACTGCTCGCGCTCGCGGGCGTAGTCCCTGGCGTACTCGAAGGCCGCGCGCGCGATGCCGACGGCCATGGCGGCGACCGACGGGCGGGTGGTCTCGAACGTGCGCATCGCCGCTTGCTCCCCCGCCCGCTCCCCGTTGCGTACGCGGGACAGCCGGGCGTCCAGCTTCTCCTTGCCGCCGAGCAGGCAGGAGCCCGGTACGCGGACGCCGTCCAGGATCACCTCGGCCGTGTGGGAGGCGCGGATCCCGTGCTTGCGGAACTTCTGGCCCATGGACAGCCCGGGAGTGCCGGGCGGGATGACGAACGATGCCTGGCCCCGGGTGCCGAGTGAGGGGTCGACCGAGGCGACGACCACGTGGACGTTCGCGATGCCGCCGTTCGTGGCCCAGGTCTTGACGCCGTCCAGCACCCAGTCGCCGCCGTCGTGGACGGCGCGGGTGCGGATGGCGCCGACGTCGGAGCCGGCGTCGGGCTCGGAGGCGCAGAAGGCGCCCAGCTTGACGTCGTTCTCCGTGCCGAACATCTGCGGCAGCCACTCCCCCATCTGGTCGGGGGTGCCGTTCGCGGCGAGGGCGGCGGCGGCCAGGCCGGTGCCGACGATGGCCAGGCCGATGCCCGCGTCGCCCCAGAAGATCTCCTCGAACGCCACGGGCAGCGCGAGCCCGCTCTCCTCGAACCACTGGGTGGCGAAGAAGTCGAGGGAGTAGAGGCCTATCTTGGCGGCCTCCTGGATGACCGGCCAGGGGGTTTCCTCGCGTTCATCCCATTCGGCGCCCGCCGGGCGGATCACGTCGCGGGCGAACGCGTGCACCCAGTCGCGTACCTCGACCACGTCGTCGCTGGGCTCCGGGCAGAAGCCGGTCATGTGCGCACTCTCCTCGACCCGATGTTACCAGTGGTAACAGGACACCTTACCGGTCAGTAGCTACACGATGGAATACCCCGGAGAGCAGTGCGGCGAGGGCCGCCAGCGCCATGCCGATCGCGAGGCCGTACAGGAGCGGGGTGAATCCTCCGAACGCGGCGGCCAGCTGCGGGCCGACGCTGCCGCCGACCGCGAGCGCGAAGGAGAACAGCGACAGCGCCGTCCCCCGCGCCGGTCCGGCGCCGGCGGAGATCGCCTCGTTCAGGCTGGGCAGGCCGCCGGTGATGGCGGCGACGTAGACGGCCAGCAGCAGCACCAGCACGGCCGTACCGGTGAGGCCGACGGCGGCGAGGGCGAGGGCTCCGGCCGCCAGGAACGCCGCCGCCCTGATCGTCGCGTGGATCCGGGCCAGCCAGGGCATGAGCAGCGGCACCAGCACGATCGACGGGAGCCCGGCCGCGCGGAGTGCGAGAAGTTCGGAGGACGAGGCCACGCCGTAGATCTGCAGACCGGTGTAAACGGCCACGAATCCCGCCATCAGCATGACCGTGGCCACGTACCGGAGGCCGAGGACGCGGTGGAACAGCAGGCCCGGCACCGCCCGGTAGACCGACAGGGCCGAGCCGCCGCCCTCGCGCGGCAGGTCGGGCAGCGCGACGGCCCGCACGCCCAGGAACGCCAGCACGAACCCGGCCGCCGACAGCAGGAACAGCCCACGCCAGCCGATCACGTCCACCAGCAACTGGGCGGCGACCTGGAGCAGCACGGCCGAGGCGAGGAACGCGCCGGTGATCGCCGCGATCGCGCCCACGCGGCGGCGCGGTTCGACCCGTTCGGCCAGGTACGCCAGGGCCGCGGGCGGGAACATCGCCACCGCCAGCCCCTGCACCGCCCGCAACGCCATCGCCACCTCGGGGTTCGGGCTCAACGCCACCGCCGCCGAGGTGAGCGCGGCCAGGGGCAGTCCGATCATCAGCAGCCTGCGACGCCCGTACCGGTCGGACAGCGGGCCGAAGATCAGGAAACCGGCCCCGTACCCGATGCCGAACGCGGTCACCAGCCAGGTCAGCCCGCCGGCCGAGGCGCCCCAGCCGGTGGCCATGTCGTGCAGGAGCGGGATCACGATGTACAGCTGGCCGCTGACCAGCACGGCGGTGAGGGTGAAGGCCGCCAGCGTGCGCCCGAACGGCAGGCGCGCCGGCGAGGTCGCCGCGAGGTGGTGCGGCGCGAGGGAAAAGGTGGTCGTCATGTGTCGGGACGGTAGCCAACCAACTAGTTGGATGTCAACTACTCAGTTGGATTGCAACCAACTGGTTGGTGGCTATCATGGGCGGCATGGCACCCAAGGTCTCGACCGCCGCCACGCGCGCCGCCCTGCTGGAGGCCGCGCGGGAGGAGTTCGCCGCGTACGGCGTGGCGGGCGCCCGCGTGGATCGCATCGCCGAGCGCGCCGGCGTCAACAAAGAGCGCATCTACGGGCACTTCGGCAGCAAGGAGAAGCTGTTCGACGAGGTCATCAAGGAGGCGCTCGACGACCTGACGACGCAGATCGCCCTCCCTGGCGCCGATCCCGCCGACTACGTGGCCCGGCTGACGGACTACTACCACTCACATCCCGAGCTGGTGCGGCTGCTGATGTGGGAGGCGCTCAACTACCGGGACCAGGAGGGCCTGCCGGCCGGGCAGGAGGTACGGGTGGAGCGCTGCCGCCGCAAGACGGCCTCGCTGGCGGAGGGCCTGGGCGTGGAGCCGTCGCCGGAGGTGGCCCGGATGGTGTTCATGATGACCGGGCTGGCGCTGTTCCCCTCGATGATGCGCCAGCTCGGGCGCATCATCCTGGGCGACGCGGCGGACGACCACGAGGCCATGCGCGACCAGGTCGCCGCCTTCGTCGCGTCCGGCTTCAAGGAGCCACGGTGATCATGGGCGGGCGTTCGCCGATCCCGATGTCGCGCAGCAGGATGTCGTGCCCGTCCACCCCCCTCCGGAACTGTGCCAGCCGGACGGACGGTTCGTGGCTGGTCTCGATCTTGCCCTGACGCAGCAGACGTGACCAGGCGGCCAGCATGATCTGGGACGCCATCCTCCCGAGCGCCTCGGTCGACTGCGGGGCGTGCTCGCGCGAGCCCAGGTCCACCTGGGCGAACGCGTCCAGCCCGGCCAGGTCGAGCAGGTCGATCAGCAGCCCCAGCTCCACGCCGTAACCGGTCAGGAACGGCACGCGTTCCAGGGCCGAGCGGCGGCCGGCGTACTCCCCGGCCAGGGGCTGGACGAAACCGGCCAGTTGCGGCCAGTGGAGGTTGATGAGCGGGCGGGCAACCAGCTCCGTGACGCGGCCGCCGCCGTTGGCGGTGCCGTGCAAGGGGCGGTCATAGCAACCCTTCGTGTAGACCACGCTGGGGTCCGCGAGCAGCGGCCCGAGCAGGCCGAATACCAGAGAAGCACGAAATTTCCGGATGTCGGCGTCCACGAACACCAGCACATCCCCCGAGGTCACGGCGAGGGACTTCCACAGTGCCTCGCCCTTGCCGTCCATCGGCTTGAGCCGCGGCAGGATCTCGTCCTGGGCGTGCACGCAGGCCCCCGCGCGGCGCGCCACCAGCGCCGTGTCGTCGGAGGAACGCGAGTCGATCACCACGATCTCGTCGACGAGCCCGTCCAGCTCGCGCCTGATCACCCCGACGATCTGGCCGACGGTCTCCCGCTCGTCGCGGGCGGGAAGCACCACACTCACCGTGGTCTTCCCCTTGGCGGCCTTCAGATCCCGAAGCGGCCAGTCCGCGGCGGACGAAGTACGGTGCCGCAACCATCCTCGCACTTCAGGCAGCATGCGACCCCTCCCCCCGTATCCCCACATTTCAGATTATGCGGTGGCGGCGTGACGCTCCAGGAACGTGTACACGTCCGCCTCGTCCACCCCGGGGAACGACCCCGGCGGCAGCGCGGCCAGAACGTGGGAGTTGGCGCGGGCGGACGGCCAGGCGTAGCCCTCCCAGCGCTCGGACAGCTCAGCGGGCGGGCGGCGGCAGCAGTCGCCGTTGGGGCAGTTGGACTTGGTGCGGTTGGTGGTCTCCCGGCCCCTGAACCAGCGCGACTCCTTGTACGGCACCCCCAGCGTGATGGCGAAGTCCCGCTCCCGCGACGGATCCACGTGCGCCACGCAGAAGTAGGTCCCGGTGGGCGAGTCGGAGTACTGGTAGTACACCGAGAACCGGTCGGGCGAGGCGAACACCTGCCGCCCCGACCACTGCAGGCACATCCGCTGCCCCTCGATGGCCCCCTGCTCGTCGGCCGGGAAGACGATGCCGTCGTTCTCGTACGCCTTGTAGATGGTGCCCCCGGCGTCGTTGCGCACGAAGTGGCAGACGAGACCCAGGTGGTGGGTGGCGAGGTTGGTGAAGCGGTGGGCGGCCATCTCGTACGACACCGCGAACACGTCCCGCAGGTCCTCCACCGACAGCGCCCGGTCGGCCTTGGCCTCCTGGAGGTAGAGCGCGGCGGCCTTCTCGGGGACGAGGACGGCGGCGGCGAAGTAGTTCGCCTCGGTGCGCTGGCGCAGGAAGTCGGCGAAGTCGCGGGGCTTGTCGTGGCCGAGCGCGAGGTGGCCGAGCGTCTGGAGCAGGATCGTGCGCGGGGTGTGCATGCCGAGCTGCTCGTGCTTGACGTAGATGCGGCGGTTGCGCAGGTCGGTGATGGAACGTACGGACCGCGGCAGGTCCTGCGCGGTGTGCACGGTGTAGCCGAAGTGCGTGACCAGGCTCTGGATCATGCTCTGCGACAGCGCGCCCGTACGGTAGCCGACCGCGGCCAGCGCCTTGGCGGCGGCCTCCTCGATCTCCCCGAAGTAGTTGCCGACCTCGCGCTGCCTGCGCCGCAGCTCGGCGTTGGCGGCCCTGGCCTCCTCCGGGGTGGCGGTGCCGCGGGCCTGCCGGGCGCGCAGCTCGCCGTACAGGCCGAGGAGATGTTCGAGTACGTCGTTCGGGACGCGGGCGGAGACCTTCAGCCGGGGCAGCCCGAGCCCGGCGTAGATGGGGTCGCGCTGCGCCTCCTCCAGCGCGATCTCCAGCTGGGCACGGCGGTTGGGCGGCTGGCGGCGCAGCAGCTCCTCGATGGGCACGCCCAGCGCGGAGGCCAGCCCCTTGAGCAGCGAGAGCTTGGGCTCGCGCTTGCCGTTCTCCAGCAGCGACAGCTGGCTGGGCGCTCTGCCGACGCGCGAACCCAGGTCGGAGAGGGTGAGGCCACGTTGTTTGCGCAGGTGCCGGAGTCGCTGGCCAAACGCGATCAGGTCAAGCTCCTGCGTCAAAGACAGCGGTTCTTCGCCTAGCAAGGGCACCATGTCGGCATCTTAGACAGAAATTCGGCCCATTTTCTAGTCTCCCGAACAGGTCGGGACCCGAGTGCCGTGTCGCTCGGATTGGTCTAGGCCAACGGGAAAACTATCGATTTCTTCACTGCTGAATACCCGCCAGTAATGCATGGTTTGGAAATTTTCGCTGTTCTTCTCTCGGCTCATGACTATGGGCGGCCCCTCCCAGGGCACACACTCGGCTGTGAGCCCCAGGGGACGACAAGGGAGTGAACAATGATCGATCGCCTCAAGGGAGCTGCTGAGCAGCTGCAGGACGAATGGGACAACAACCCTCGCTGGGAGGGCGTCGAGCGCACCTACAGCGCCGAAGACGTGATCAGATTGCGCGGCAGTGTCCAGGAGGAGCACACGCTGGCCCGGCTCGGCGCCGGCCGGCTGTGGGACCTGCTGAACACCGAGGACTACGTCAACGCCCTCGGCGCGCTGACCGGCAACCAGGCCGTCCAGCAGGTGAAGGCGGGACTGAAGGCGATCTACCTGTCCGGCTGGCAGGTCGCCGCGGACGCGAACCTGGGCGCGCAGACGTACCCGGACCAGAGCCTGTACCCGGCCAACTCCGTGCCCGCCGTCGTGCGCCGCATCAACAACGCGCTGCTGCGCGCCGACCAGATCACCTGGTCGGAGGGCGACACCGACGCCCCGCACTGGCTCGCGCCGATCGTGGCGGACGCCGAGGCCGGGTTCGGCGGGGTGCTGAACGCGTTCGAGCTGATGAAGGGCATGATCGCGGCCGGCGCCGCGGGGGTGCACTGGGAGGACCAGCTCGCCTCCGAGAAGAAGTGCGGCCACCTGGGCGGCAAGGTGCTCATCCCGACCGGCCAGCACATCAAGACCCTGACCGCCGCCCGCCTCGCCGCGGACGTCGCCGGAGTCCCCTCGCTGATCATCGCGCGGACCGACGCACAGGCCGCGACGCTCCTGACCAGCGACGTGGACCCGCGCGACCAGGCGTTCACCACCGGCGAGCGCACGCCGGAGGGCTTCTACCGGGTCAGGAACGGGCTGGGGGCGTGCATCGCCCGCGGGCTGGCGTACGCGCCGTACTCGGACCTGCTCTGGATGGAGACCAGCACGCCCGACCTGGACGTGGCCCGCGAGTTCGCCGAGGCCATCAAGGCGGCGTACCCGGACAAGATGCTCGCCTACAACTGCTCACCGTCGTTCAACTGGAAGAAGCACCTGGACGACTCCACCATCGCCAAGTTCCAGCGGGAGCTGGGACACATGGGGTACAAGTTCCAGTTCATCACGCTCGCCGGGTTCCACTCGCTGAACTACGGCATGTTCGACCTGGCCCAGGGGTACGCCGCGGACGGCATGACGGCGTACGTGGAGCTGCAGGAGGCCGAGTTCGCCGCCGAGTCGCGCGGCTACACCGCGACGCGGCACCAGCGCGAGGTCGGCACCGGCTACTTCGACCTGGTCAGCACGGCCGTGGCACCTGACTCCTCGACGACCGCGCTCCGGGGGTCGACGGAAGAGGAGCAGTTCGCCCACTGATCTCGCCGGACCGCCCTCCGGGCATGCGGCGGTTCCCCGGCGAAACGGGCCGCGCCAGTCTCCCCCAGCACTGGCGCGGCCCACCTTGTTTGTGAGCTCGCGCCGGTGTGGACACCATACTTACCGGTCGGTATCTTCTCCAGCATGACGCTGGAACGCCGGACCTGGCGCACTCTGGAGCCGTTGCACGGCATGATCTACTTCTCTCCCGAGGCGAGCGCCGCCTACGAGAAGCTCGGGCTGAGCGGCCGGATGGGCTACTTCGCCTCCCGAGCCGCCGCTCTCGGTCCGGTGCCCGCCGAAACGGTGATCGCGACCTTCTACAACTTCAACCCTGATCTGGTACGGCAGGCGATCCCGGCCGCCTGGCAGATCGCCTCGCCGGCCGACATCCTGGCCGCCCGGCTCGAATCGGCCGACGCCACGCTGCGCCGCGTGCTGGGCGATGCCGTGGACGCCCCGGAGATGTCGCAGGCGGCAGCGCTGGCCCGGCGGGCGGCGGAGGCCGTCGCGGGCGAGCTGAGCGGGCGGCCCCTGTATGCCGCGCACACGGCACTGCCCTGGCCCGAGGCTCCCCACCTGGCGCTCTGGCACGCCCAGACCCTGCTGCGCGAGTATCGCGGCGACGGCCATCTCGCCGCCCTCCTGGCCGCCGGCCTGAGCGGCATCGAAGCGCTGGTCACCCACGCGGCCACCGGCGCCGTCACGTCCGAGGTGCTCAGAAGTACGCGAGGGTGGTCCAAGGCCGACTGGGCCGCCGCCGTACAGAGGCTGGAGGAGCGTGGCTGGCTCTCCGAGGGATCTCTCACCGAGGAAGGGCGCACATGGCGGGAGGAGATCGAAGAGGCGACCGACCGGATGGGGATGGCACCGTACACCGCGCTTGGCGCCGCGGGCTGCGAGGAGCTGCGCTCTCTCGCCCGGCCGTGGAGCAAGCTCGTGGTCGCCGAGCTGATGCCCTGGGCCGCAGGTCCTTAGCCTCACTCCTGCCCGGTGGGCTGCGCGGCCCGGCGGCGCGTCAGCACGCGAGTGGTGCTGCCGTCATCCTCGGCCATGTCCCGGACGTGCTCGAAGCCGATCCTGTTCAGCACGGCCAGCGAGGCTCTGTTGGACGCCGCCACGGTGGCGTACACCTCCGTGAGCCCCAAGGTGTCGAAACCGTAGGTGACGATCGCCTCGGCCAACTCTCTCCCCAGCCCCGATCCCCACACATCAGGGGTCAGCGCGTAGATGATCTCGTAGCCTTGGGCCACGTCGGTCGGCTTGATCTCAGCGTGTCCGATCAGGAGACCGTTCCGGCGAACGGCCCAGACGTCGAACAGATCCTGAGCATAGACCTTGGTGAAGATCCGTCCGAACAGGGCACGGTCCTCCGCCTCGGTAGCCGGGCCGTCGCCCATCCACTGCGAAACCGTCCGGTCCTGAAACAGGGCGACGAAGTCTTCCTGGTCTTCGGGAACGTACGGCTCCAGCAGCAGGCGCTCGGTGCGCAGAGTCGGGGTCATAGGCGGCGAAGTTAGCCGCACGCGGCTCTTCCGGCAAATCATTTTCATCCACTGAGCAACCCGCGACCGGCTCCGGCTCGGGGACGGCGATTTGTCTAGTGCGTCTATTGACGAGCAATTTGCGGGCAAATTGGAGCAACCAAATATTTCTTCTACCGGCATCCATGCGCTGAAATGCAGCTAAACCAGCAATTCTCACGCCAGAAAGGCGGCGCAATGGATGTACTCGCTCAGGTCTCCGGCAACGTCACCGCCATTGGCTACGGCCTTGCTGCCATAGGCCCCGGAATCGGGGTCGGCATCATCTTCGGTCAAGGCGTTCAGGCCATCGCCCGCCAGCCCGAGGCGTACGGGTTGATCCGCCAGAACATGCTCCTCGGCTTCGTGCTCACCGAGGCGTTGGCCCTGCTCGGTCTGGTCGCGCCGTTCATCTTCCAGTTCGTCAAGTAATAACCGCGTTTGCGGAACCATGTTTGACTTGGCGAATGGTCAGCGCCGATACCCGCAGCTGCTTGAGCTGGACTACGCACGAATGGCGCGGACGGCCGCGCGGTGTCGATCGTCGTGGAAGCGGATCGCCGGCTCGTCCGCCCGGCCGCCGCGGGCGTCGAGGTCTCCAGGGACGGTTCCACGGGAGAGGCGTCGATCTCGGGCGCGTCCCCGGACGTGCTGTTGTGGTTGTGGGGGCGGGGGTCGCGGAGCCGGAACGGCCAGGACGGAACTGGCCGTTCCGGTGTCGCGTAGCGCTGATCAGTTCAGGCCGCTGCCCTGGATGCCGGCGGCCGCGGCCGATGCCGCCGCGACCACGGTGAACATCGCAACGGTCAGGGTGAGCACGAACCGGCGCCAACGTGTCATCGCACGCCTCCTGTCATCGACTGTCATCGACTGGCAATCACCGTATATTCGCCGCACGCACGCCGCCGGATCACAAACCCTGGCTCATCAGGCGACCTTCCGGAAGAGCACGGTGGCGCGGTAGCGGCCTTCCGCCTCCGCGTCAGGCTCCGCTTCGGCGCTGATGACGTCCAGCTCGGTGCCGAGACCGAAGAAGCTGAGCGCCCGGGCCACGGCCTTCTCCCTGATCTCGTCCGGCGTCGCTTCGCTCACCGTGACGCGCAGCGTGAGCGGGAACGCTTTCGTACTCATGATGATCTTCTTTCACAGAAGAGTTGACCCACCTCTGAGCGTAGCCCGCCGTACGCGTCGCCCCCGGCTCCGGCGGGGGCGTGCAACAGTTTTCGCACCTTGTTCCTCTCGGAGGTGAAGGAACGACGAAGGGCGAGGACTGTTGGAAGGTGATCCCCGTTTCGCGGAGTTCGTCGCCGAACGTGGCGACGCGCTGCTGCGCTACGGCTATGTGCTGGCCGGCAATCCGCACGACGCGGCCGACCTGGTCCAGGAGGCGCTGCTGAAGCTGCGCGGGGCCTGGTCCCGGCTGCGGCTGAAGGAGAACCCGGAGAGTTACGCGCGCACCACCATGGCCAGGCTGCACATCGCCTCCTGGCGGTTGCGCAGGCGTGAGCTGCTCGCCTGGGACCTGCCGGAAGGCGAGCACCACGACCTGCTGCCCAGCGGCGACGAGCGCAGGATGTGGCAGGCGCTGGCCGGGCTGCCGCGCAAGCAGCGCGCGGTGCTGGTGCTGCGCTACTACGAGCAACTCGACGACGCCGAGATCGCCACCGTGCTCGGGATCTCCCGCGGCACGGTACGCAGCCAGGCCGCCCGCGCGCTGGACAAGCTGCGCGCGGCCCTCCCGAGTGAGCCGATGACCAGGGGGAACGTACGATGACCGAGGTTGAGGAGACCCTGCGCAGGACGCTCGGCCAGGCCGCCGAGCAGGCACCGGGTCTGCCCGCCCTGCTGCCCCAGCGGCTGGAGCGGATCCACCGGCGCAGGAGGCAGCGCGCCAGGATCGCGCTGGCCGCCGCGGCGGTCGTGCTGGTCGGGAGCGGGGCCACGGCTTTCCTGCGCGGCGGCGACACCATCACGGCCGTACCCGCCGCGGGGCCGGACGTCGAGGCGCCGGCCGAGCAGGTGGAGAAGGTCTGGCCGGAGGCGGTGCGGAAGGTCTCGGCGAAGGCCCCCGACGGGGCGCCGTGGCGGCCGGAGACGTTCATCGACGACCGTACGCTGCTCATGGGGGCCCAGGGAGGCAGATCCGGAACGACGGATGCCGTCTACGCCTACGACCTCGACTCCGGCACGCCGCGGAAGATCGCCGACGTTCCGGCTCCCGAGGGCACGGTGGGGTCCAACGGCTTCGCCGTGGGCGGCGGCCAGGTGGTCTGGTGGACCGGGAGGAAGGACTCCGTCGCGCAACTCTGGACGGTGCCGGTGGACGGCGGCACCCCGAAGATCGTCGCCGACCAGCGCCTCGACCCGGCCGACGACGGCAGCGGAATCGACGAGCTGGCCGTGGTCAACGACAAGATCGTTTTTTCCCTGTACACCGGCGGGGTCTTCACCGTTCCCCTCGGGGGCGGCACGGTGGAGCCGGTCCAGGGCGGCGCCGGGATGCATCTGCTGGCCTGGCCGTGGATCGGCACGCCGGGGAGAGGAGGCGAGCCCCACGGCATGCCGTACGCCCGGATCCAGAACGTGGAGACCGGCGAGACCCGGACGGCCGTCACCAAGCCGGGCGAGGAACTGCGTCTCTGCGGCGTGACCATCTGCCTGGGCAGGACCGCGGACGGCACGACCTTCTTCCGGCATCGGGACGGCTCGTCGCAGAAGGACGTGCCCGGTTCCGTGAACTCGGCGTACCAGCCGGTCCAGGACCGCTTCTACGTCTCGGTGTACGGCAGCGCGGGGAAGCCGACGGAGGGCGTGGGGCTTTACGACCTGGACACCGGCAAGTCGGGCGACCTGCGCATCCCCGGCGAGGGCAACTCCATCATGCTGCCGTCCATGGAATCGACCGGCAGGATGTTCAGCTACACCCTCGGGGACGACCTCTACCTGATCGATCTGTCTAAGATCCGGTAGCCGTCGGCGTCTCCGAAACGGACACGGACGGGTCCGGCGACTCGCCGGGCCCGTCCTGCGGGATCGTGCTGATCGACTGCGACGGCTGCGGGCAGTCCCTCCTGACCGCGCTGCCGCGCCTGCGCACCGGGCTCGCGCAGTCGGCGGGGTCCTCGCCGCCCGGTCCGCTGCTGTTGGCCGGTCCGAACGTGTCCTTCCGGCCGGGCGACGGGCTGCGCACCGTCAGCGGGGCCTTGGTACGGGTGTGCGGGACGGACGTCGTGGGCGTGCTCGCCGGCGTGAGCGGGGCGGCGGCCTTCGTCGGCGGGAGCGTGACGACGGGCGTGGTCGAGGGGCGGACGGTCGAGTCCGCGCTGCCGTGAGAGCGCACGACGGACGGATTGCCCGGCAGCAGCGAGCCGCCTCCGACGCTCGTGCCGTCGCCGCCCGCCGCGATCACCGTGAGGGCCGCGATGGACACCGTGGCCAGGGCGGCGAAGCTGGCGTGCGACAGATGCGCCCCGGCCTTGGCCCTGCGCCTACGCGTACGGGAACGCTCCACAGCCTCCTCCGGCGTCCCGGACTCGCCGGTCGGAGAGGCAAGACGTACCCGCCCGCCGCCGGGCGGATAGGGCACGGGCGTCCAGATCTCCTCCAGCACCCCGCCCACCGCCTGCCGCAGATCCCACGGCTCGCCGACGCCACCGGCGGCCAGCAGCGCCCGGAGCAGGTCGGCGGACCTGGGGCGGTCGGCGGGATCCTTGGCCAGCGCCGCCTCGACGGCGGGCCGCAGCATGGCGGGCACGCCAGCGACGCGCGGCGGGTCGAACAGGATGCTCCGGGTCAGCACATCCGCCTCCCCGCCCCCGAACGGGTGGTGCCCCGTGGCCGCGAACGCCACCACGCACCCCCACGCGAACACGTCCGACGCGGGCACCGCCGGGCCACCCGTCAGCCGCTCCGGAGCCACCCATCCGGGGCTGCCCATGACCTGGCCGGCCTGCGTGTGCGCGGCCAGCGTGTCGACGTCGCGCGCGATGCCGAAGTCGATGACGCGCGGGCCCCGCGTGGACAGCAGCACGTTGCCGGGCTTGAGGTCCCGGTGCACCAGCCCCGCCTCGTGCACCGCCACCAGCGCGGCGGCCACGCCGAGCGCCGCGCCGTACGCGAGATCGGGTGTGAGCGGCCCCTTGGCCGCGACGACCTGGGAGAGCGCCGGACCCGGGATGTATTCGGTGACCAGGTAGGGGCGGTCCTTGTCGGTGCCGTCCTCCAGAACCGCCGCCGTGCAGAACGGCACCAATCTTCGCGAGAAAGTCACTTCCTCAGCGAAGCGCGCGCGTAACGTGGCATCGTTGAGATGCACCGCATGCGGCGTCTTGAGTGCGACCAGGCCACCCTGAGGGTGTTCGGCCAGATACACCACTCCCATCCCGCCCGTGCCGAGGCGGCCGAGGAGCAGGTATCGGCCGATGATGACCGGGTCGCCCACCGTAAGCGGCCGCACGCCAGGAGGCATGTCGCCAGCACCACGCGCCATACGGGTTTCGCCTCTCTGATCCGGGACTCGGCAAAGCACACTGTGGCCGGATCCGCGGAGGCTTTCCGCATGTCTGTCATAAGGGGTATTGGAGGTTAGGTCTTCGTTCCCCTGGGGTCAGTAAGTGCTGGGGTTCAGCGGTCTGAAGTGGTGTTTCGGCTCTGAGTGCCCCAGGAGCCTAGGAGGCGATCGAGGACTCTTCCTCGGCCTCGACCTGACGGTTCCAGTCGCGCTTCATCGCGCGCCACGCCTCGTCGTCGGCCCCCGAGCGCCAGTATCCGGAGATGGACAGCCGGTCCAGCCCGATGCCGCGTTCGACGCGCAGGTGACGGCGGAGCTCCTTGACGAAGCCGGCCTCGCCGTGCACGAACGCGTGCACGTCCCCCTCGGGGAACTCCAGCGTCCGCACCGCCGCCACGAGCTTCTCGCCCACGGGACGGCCGCCGCGGTAGAGCCATGCGATCCGGGCGTCGGCGGCCGTCTCGAGCTTCTGCTCGTCCTCGGGCGTGTCCACCTCGACCAGCACGTGCGCCTGCGCGCCCTCCGGCAGGCCCTCCAGCGAGGCCGCGATGGCCGGCAGCGCGCTCTCGTCGCCGATCAGGAGGTGCCAGTCGGCCTCGGGGTCGGGCGCGTAGCCGCCGCCGGGGCCGAGCATGAGCACGACATCCCCGGGACTGGCCTGGGCGGCCCACGGGCCGGCGAGCCCCTCGTCGCCGTGCACCACGAAGTCGAGGGTCAGCTCGCGACTGTCGGGGTCCCAGGCGCGTACGGTGTAGGTCCGCAGCCGCGGCCAGAGCTCGCGCGGCATCGTCTCGCGGCAGGTCTTCACGCTGAACGGGGTGGGGTATTCGACGCCTTCGTAGGGGAAGACCAGCTTGACGTAGTGGTCCGTCAGACCGGCGGTCGCGAAGTCGGCCAGCCCGTCGCCCCCGACCACGACGCGGACCATCTGCCGCGAGATCCACTCGGTCCGCAGGACGACGCCACGATGGTGATCCGTGGGCTTCTCAGTCATGCACAGCCCCCTGACTTCAGGTTAGGTATACCTAACCTTACACGTTCTCCAAGCTGTCAGCGTACGCCGCGAACCTTAAAAAAGGCAGTGCCGAAAACTCAGGCCGCCGCGATGTCGCCTCTGGACGCCCGGCGGGCGGCCACCGCTCGCAGGAAGTACGCCATGTGCCGGAAGGCCAGCCGCGCCTCGGGCAGCACGTCCGCCAGGATCGGGAAGACGTGCGGCATCCGGTTCCATTCTTCGTACCGTACCGGCACCCCGGCCTGCCGCGCCCGCTCGGCCACCCGCCTGGCCTCGTCCCGCAGGACCTCGGTCGAGCCGGTCACGATCATGAGCGGCGGCAGCCCCGTGAAGTCCCCGAGCACCGGGGAGACCAGCGGATCGCTCGGGTCGAGGCCCGAGGTCCACCGGCGGGCCAGCCAGCGCACCCGGCCGGCCGGGAGCATGGGGTCCTGCCAGCGGTTCGCGTGCCGCGGGATGTCGGTCAGGTCGGCCCACGGCGACAGGCAGATCGCCGCGCCGGGCATCGGCAGCTTGCGGTCCCGCAGCGCCAGCAGCGTCGCCAGTGTGAGGTGGCCACCCGCGGAGTCCCCCGCCAGGATGACGTCCTCGGGCGCGTGGCCGCGCCCCAGCAGGCAGTCGTACGCGTCCAGCGCGTCGGTCAGCGAGTCCGCCAGCTTGTGCACGGGCCCCTGCCGGTAGTCGAGCGCCAGCACGGGCCGCCGGGCCGCCACCGACAGCCGCCAGGTGATGGACCGATGCGTACGCGGCGAGCACGAGAAGTAGCCGCCGCCGTGGAAGTAGAGCACCACCTTGCCCTCGTCGAGCCCCGGCCTGCCGTGTACCCACTCGCCCCCGCACGCCGAGAACTCCGCGGGCTCGATCGTGACGTGTTCGGGCTGGGGGACGCGTACGAGACGGCCGAGCTCCCCGAGCCGGGCCGCGCAGACCAGAGCCAGCGGATGGCGCATCAGCACGGTGGACGCCGGCTTCAGGGTGCCCCACATCAGACTGGTCAGGGCGCGGGCTTGCCAGCTCAAGGGATAGTCGGGAACCACGTCCCGGTCGATCTGCATATCGGCCCTCCGATGAATCTCCTTCCCCGGATGAAGATCCTCCTACCGGCCAGTAAGTATCTCATCTCTTACCTGGATATTTCGGTGCTGTGACACGCTGTCCTCTATGGCCGGATACTCGGGCACACCGCTGCCGCGCAAGCTCGGCGTCAAGCCAGGGCACCGGGTGCTGGCCATCGATGCCCCCGACGGACTCGACCTGGGCGAGCCCGCCGCCGAGGTGCATCGGGCCCCGGCCGCCGGGCCGTACGACGTCATACTGGTCTTCTGCCCCGACTCGGCCGCCCTTCACGAGGCGTTCCCGTCCGCCCTGGCCCTGCTGGCGAAGAGCGGCGGCCTGTGGGTCTGCTGGCCGAAACGCGCCAGCAAGGTGCCCACGGACCTCTCGGAGAACCCCATCCGCGACTACGGCCTGTCCATGGGGCTGGTGGACAACAAGGTCGCCGCGATCGACGACAAGTGGTCGGGCCTGCGCTTCGTCTACCGCCTCACCGACCGCTGAACGATTAATTGCGTTGCGGCGCCCATAGGCCGCAACGCATAATTCCATGCTTCTCATCGGCAGACCCGTGCGCGGGTCCGTACACGGTTGGTCACCGTGTCCTCACCCTCCGGAGGTGCAAAACCATACCCCTATATGCCCGGCTTGTCCGGTACGGCTTCCGCAAGCACGCCACCTACGTCTGGGGCGCGATCGCCGGCGCTTTCACCAACAGCGTCTTCGGCATCCTTCGCGCCTACATCCTCATCGCACTCTGGCAGGCCCGCCCCGGGCTGGCCGGCTACGACGTGACCGACGCCGTCACGTTCTGCTTCATCACCCAGGCGTTCATCGGCCCGATGCAGCTGTTCGGGGGCGGGCTCGGCATCCCCGAGCGCATCCGCAGCGGTGACATCGCGCTCGACCTGGTCCGGCCCGCCCCGCTCCAGCTCTGGACGCTGGCCGAGGACCTGGGCAGGGCCGCGTACCTGTTCCTGGTCCGCGGCATCCCGCCCATGCTGGTCGGCGCGGTGGTGTTCGGCATCAGGGTCCCCGCCGGGCCGGGGCAGTGGCTGGCGTTCCTGGCCGGCTTCGCCGTCGCGGTGCTGGTCAGCTTCGGCTGGCGCTACCTGGTGGCGCTGTCGGTCTGCTGGCTCCTCGACGACCGCGGCGTCGCGGTGGTCTCGATGCTCCTGACGACGTTCTTCTCCGGGATGCTGGTGCCGCTGCACCTGTTCCCCGGCTGGTTCGGCGACCTGGCGACGGCGCTGCCCTGGGCGGCCATGGTCCAGCTCCCGACCGACCTCTATCTGGGCAAGGCCCCGGTCCTGGAGACGCTCGCGTTCCAGGCGCTCTGGGCGGCGATCCTGCTCGGGCTGGGCGCGCTCGCCACCATGGCGATCCGCCACAAGGTGGTGATCCAGGGTGGTTAGGACCTACTTCCTGCTGCTGTGGACCTGGACCCGGGCCGCGGCGGCGTACCCGGTGTCGTTCGCGCTGATGACCCTGTTCGGCGTCCTCACCTCCGCGGTGGACGTCGCCGTGCTCCTGATCGTCTTCGCCAACACCACCACGCTCGCGGGATTCTCCCGCGACGAGGTCCTCTTCCTGTACGGCGCCGCCGGCGTGTCGTTCGCCGTCTGCGACACGTTCGTCAGCAACATCGACCGGATCAGCCAGCACATCAAGGCGGGCACCCTCGACACGTTCCTGATCAGGCCGCTCAGCCCGTGGATCCAGCTCGCCACCGACCGGTTCGTGCCCGCCCGGGTGGGCCGGATCCTCCAGGCTGCCATCGTGCTCGGCTACGGCATCGCCGCGCTCGACCTCGACTGGCGGCGCGCCTGGATGATCCCCGTCATGCTGGTCAGCGGGATCGTCATCTTCGCGGCCGTCTGGACGCTCGGCGGCGCGGTCCAGTTCGTGCTGACCGACGCCCCCGAGGTGTCCAACGCCTTCACCTACGGCAGCGGCCAGCTCAACCAGTACCCGCTCAGCATCTACGGCCGCGACCTGGTCAGGGGCGTGACCTACGTGCTCCCGCTGGCCTTCGTCAACTGGCAGCCCGGCCTGTACGTGCTGGGCAGGGCCGACCCGTTCGGCACGCCGGAGTTCCTGCGGTTCGCCGCGCCGGTCGCCGCGCTGGTCCTCGCCCTGCTGGCCGGGCTGGCCTGGCGGCAGGGCATCAGGCACTACCGATCCACGGGGAGTTGAGGATGATCGAACTTGACCGGGCCGGACGCTCGTTCAAGATCAAGAGGAATGTCGTCCACGCCGTGAGCGACCTGTCGTTCACCGTGTCGGCGGGAGAGTTCGTCGGCTACCTCGGACCCAACGGGGCCGGCAAGTCCACCACGATCAAGATGCTCTGCGGCATCCTCACGCCGACGTCCGGCCGGGTCCGGGTGGCCGGGCTCGACCCGTCGCGCCGGCGCACGTCGCTGGCGCGGCGGATCGGGGTGGTTTTCGGTCAGCGGACGACACTGTGGTGGGACCTGCCGCTCGCCGACAGCTTCGAGCTGATCCGCCACCTGTACAAGGTCGACCGGGCCACGTTCAGGTCGCGGCTCGACGAGCTGACCGAGACGCTCGACCTGGGCGAGTTCACGCGCACGCCGGTGCGCCAGCTCAGCCTGGGCCAGCGCATGCGGGGCGACCTCGCGGCGGCGCTGCTGCACGCGCCCGACGTGCTGGTGCTCGACGAGCCGACGATCGGGCTGGACGTGGTCAGCAAGGCCGGCATCAGAGAGTTCCTGAAGCGGCTCAACGCCGAGCGCGGCACGACCGTGCTGCTGACCACGCATGACCTCGGTGACATCGAGCGCCTGTGCCGCCGGGTCATGGTGATCGACCACGGGCGACTGGCGTTCGACGGCACGCTCGACGACCTGATGGCCACGTCTCCCGGCCAGTCGAGCATCGAGGACGTCGTGACCCGCCTCTACACGGGGACGGCCCAGTAGGGACGGCTCAGTAGTAGCTGCCCTCCGGCGTGGCCTCGTAGTCCTCGTCGACGTCGTCGTAGTGGCGCGACCAGCGCGACGGCATCAGCACGGGGATGAACAGCGCCACGCCGAGCAGGGCGAACACGCCCGACGTGAGCAGGGTCTTGGCGCCGAGACCGGCGTCCAGGATGATCTGGTTGACCGACGGGGCGTTCGGGATGAGGGAGATCGCCCTGTTCACGTCGAGTGCGTACACGACCGTCCAGGCCAGCAGGACCAACGACGGCACGAACGTCGCCATGGGCGAGATCCGGCCCGCCACCACCAGCCCGACGACCAGCCCGACGGCGGCCATCGCGCCCAGCGCGATCCACATCTTCTGGTTGTCCGGTGGCGTCGCCGCGGCGTTGCCGACGGCCTGCTGAACGGCCCAGCCGCCGCCCGCCAGCACGGCTGCCGTCACCACCAGCCCGATGAGGAAACCACCAAAGTGCCGCAACGTTCTCACCTCAATGTCAACGCGGTCGGCACGACCCTAGCCCTAAATGCCCGTTTTGAACCAGCCAATGTGCACCTTCGGACTTCGGGTCTCATGACTCACTGCCCCGTGAGAGCATGGGGCACACTCATGCGTGCGCACCTTCCCCTCAGACTCGCGCGGACGGCCGCCTTCGCCGCCGTCTGCGTGGCTCTAGCCGCCTTCGCCCACGTGCTGGGCGGCGGTTCGGCGCCCGCGCCGTGGGTCGCCGGCCTGGGGCTCGCGGGCGTGTCCGCGCTGGGGCTGGCGCTGTGCGGCAGGGAGCGCTCCGCGGCGACGATCAACGTGGTGCTGGTGGGCGCGCAGCTGGCGCTGCACGAGCTGTTCGCGGGCGACGGCGCCGCCTACTTCTCCGTGCGCGGGCTGTTCGAGCTGGGGGCCGCGGCGCACGGCCACGGCCAGGGCGGCCTGGCGGTCAACACCGGGATGCTGCTCACGCACGTGACGGCCACGCTGATCACGGGCCTGTGGCTGGCGCGCGGCGAGGTCGCGCTCTGGTCGCTGCTGCGCCTCGTCGGCCGCCGTCTCATGCTGCTCCCCGCGGTCACCGTGCCGCCGTTCGCGCGGCCTGCCGCGCCGATCGTCCGGTCGAGGGTCGTCCCGCTCCAGCCGGAGTTCCGGCTCTGCGTGGCCAGGCGTGGTCCTCCACTTCCCGCCTGACCGTCTGACACCCCTGTTCATCCCCATTCACCAAGTGGAGTTCCCGCATGTCCCTCGTACGCCGTGCGGCGACCGTGATCGCCGCCGCCACCGCCCTCACCGTCGGCCTCGCCCTTCCGGCCCTGGCCCACGTCACCATCCAGCCGGGCACCGCCGAGCAGGGCGGCTTCACCAAGGTCGCGTTCCGGGTGCCGAACGAGCGCGACAACGCCTCGACCACCAAGATCGAGGTCTCCTTCCCCGCCGACCACCCGCTGGCGTTCGTGTCGGTCAAGCCCCTGCCGGGCTGGGACGTCAAGGTCACGCAGGGCAAGCTGCCCAAGCCGGTCAAGACCGAGTACGGCGACCTCGAAGAGGCCGTGACCAAGGTCGTGTGGTCCGGCGGCAAGATCAACCCGGGCGAGTTCCAGGAGTTCGAGGTGTCCATGGGGCAGCTGCCCAAGGACACGGACTCGCTGGTGTTCCCGACGAAGCAGACGTACTCGGGGGGTGAGGTCGTGGACTGGTCGGACGCGCCCAAGACGGACGGGACCGAGGCGGAGCACCCCGCCCCGGTGCTCAAGCTGGTCCCCGCGAGCGGGGGCGACGGGCACGGCACGGCCTCGGCGTCGGCCTCGGCCGCTCCGGCCGCCGCCGCTCCCTCGGTGACGCCGGTGGCGGCGGCCACGTCGGCCTCCGACGGCACCGCCCGCCTGCTCGGCGGCGCCGGCCTCGTGGTCGGCGTCATCGGCGTCGTGATCGGCGCGCTCGGCCTGCGCCGCCGTCCCGCCGCCTGACGTTCACGACGTCCCGCGCCCCGGCCGTCCGCGGTCGGGGCGCTTCGGTTGTCAGGAGGTGATGTCCTTGCCGGAGAAGCGCGCCCAGGCGATCGAGCCGAACAGCACGATGTACGCCCCGAACGTCAGCAGGCCGTCCCGCAGACCCCCGAAGTCGATCGGGCTGCGCAGCACGGCGTCGAAGTTCGTGAACTTGGACGGCAGCAGGTACGGCGTGATCGAGCCCAGCTCGGGGATCGCCCGGAGCACCTGGCAGACGATGACCAGCACCATGGTGGCCGCGATGGCCCCGATGGACACCTCGGTGAACGTCGACAGCGCCAGCGCGACCGCGGCCAGGGCGGCCATCCCGGCGCCGACGTACCCGACGGCGATGAGGATGCGCAGCAGCCCGTCGGCCATCGAGATCGTGGTGCCGGACAGCAGCGTCACCGGCCCGGCCGGGAAGAGGATCAGGCCCGTCAGCAGCGCCGTCAGGGCCACCACCGCGGTGACCGCGTACGCGAAGACGACCGCGTTGAGGTATTTGACCAGCAGCAGCCGGGTGCGCCCCGCCGGGGCGGCCAGCAGGTAGCGCAGGGTCCCCGCCCCGGCCTCGCCCGCGATCGAGTCGCCGGCCACGACGCTGACGGCGACCGGCATCAGCAGCAGCACCAGGAACGAGAACGACACGAACGTCAGCATCAGACTGTTGCCCACGACGTCCTGGACGAGCCCGCCCACCCCCTCCTCGGAGGCGACGAGCCGCAGCGCCACGCCGATCACGATCGGCACGACGCCGAGCACGGCCAGCATCGTCAAGTTGCGCGGCCTGCGGAACGTCAGGCCCAGCTCGGAGCCGAGCAGCCGCCAGAACGCCCACACCCTTCCCGCCGCGGGGGCGGGAGCGGGGGCAGGCGGCTCCGGCGGGCGGCGTTCGGTGGTGCGCATGGACTCCGCGACGGGCACCAGCCCGGGCGTGCGGCGCTCCTCCTGGGTCCCGGCCCCCGTGGTCCCGACGGCGGACCCCAGGGTCCCCGCCGTCTCAGCCGTCGACATCGAAGCCCTCCCCTGTCAGTCCCACGAACACGTCCTCGAGGCTCGGCCGCACCACGGCCAGCCCGCGAACGGCCACGCCCTCCCCCACCAGCGCGGCGTTGACCCGGTCCGGCGCGTGGCCGCCCAGCTCCGCCGTGACCTCCCCGTCCGAGGTCAGCACGTCGGCGAGGCCGAGCGTGCCGAGCACCCGCGCGGCGTCGGCCACGTCCGGCGTCTCCACCCGGATGCGCGTCACGAGCCCGCCGTTCAGCGAGGCGATCGTGCCCTGCGCCACGAGCCTGCCGGTACGCATGATCGCGGCGTGCGTGCACATCTGCTCCACCTCCGCCAGCAGGTGGGAGGAGACGAAGACCGTGGTGCCGTCGGCGGCGATCTCCTTGACCAGCGCGCGGACCTCGCGCGTGCCCTGCGGGTCGAGCCCGTTGGTGGGCTCGTCCAGGATGAGCAGCTCGCGCGGCCCCAGCAGGGCGGCGGCGATGGCCAGGCGCTGGCGCATGCCGAGCGAGTAGTTGCGGAAGCGCTTGCCGGCCGCGGCCGACAGGCCCACGCGGTCGAGCGCCTCGGCGATGCGCCGCTTCGCGGTCGCGCGGGGCGCGGTCGGGTCGGCGGAGTCGAAGCGCATCAGGTTGGCCGCGCCCGACAGGTACGGGTAGAAGGCCGGCCCCTCGACCAGCGCCCCCACCTTGGGCAGGGCCTGGGCCTGGGGCAGGCCGAGCACGGAGTACGCGCCCGACGTCGGCGCGACCAGGCCGAGCAGCATGCGGATCGTGGTGGTCTTGCCCGAGCCGTTCGGCCCCAGGAAGCCGAACACCGAACCGCGCGGCACGGCCAGGTCGAGCGTGTCCACGGCGACCTGGCCGCCGCGGAAGCGCTTGGTCAGGCCCTCCGTGACGAGCGCGAACTCCCCCGCGTTCATCCCCGGGGGCAGGGCCGCCCCGAAGGGCGCCCCTGCTTCCTGCGTGACGGTGGTCACTTCGTGCCCGCCGCCTTGGTGATCTCCTCCGGGGTGACCGCGCCGACCAGGAGGCGGCCGTCGTCGGTCAGCAGGGCGGTGACGAGCTTGGTCTTGATCAGCTTGCCGGAGCCCCACGTGCCGCTCACCGGGGTGGCGGACTTCAGCACGCCGTCGATCAGCGCGCTCGGGTCAGCACTCATGTCCCCGCCCGGGCCGTGGCCGGTGCCCTGGCGACCGTCCGACGGCGTCGCGGTCTTCAGGTCCGACAGCGAGAACGGCACGACCGCCACGGTCGTCCAGCCCTGCCCCACGACCTTCGCCCGCTCCGCGACGTCCTTGGCGTGCTCGGCGCGGTCCGCCGCGACGTCCTGCTCCATGCCGGTGCCGAGGGTCTTCTCCTCCACCTTGGCGCCCGCGGGCGGGGTGAAGGTGAAGTTCTCGGCCGCCGGCGGCGTGAACGTCACCTGCGTGAACCCGACCTGGAACGCCGGCTCGGCCGAGCCCTTGGCGTAGACCTGCACCTGCAGCGGGACGTACGTCTCGCCGTCGAGCGCCAGGCGGATCTCCTGGACGAGCGAGCCCGCGTCCTTGGGCGCCAGCACGAGCTGGTAGACCGGCCGGCCCGCCACCTGGGCGGTGTTGATCACACGGACCGCCGTGTGCTGGTCGACGTTGGCCAGCAGGTGCTCGGCCACCTGCTGCGGCGTCACGTCGGTCGGCCGCGGCGTGGGCAGAGCGCGCTTGTCCTGCCCGGCCTCCGCCTTGATGGTCAGCTTGGTGGCCGTGTTGGTGGCGCTCTCCCAGTACCAGGCCGTGTCGCCGTTCACGATCAGGTTGGTCTCGTTCAACTGGGTCGGCAGGGCCACCCGGACCTTGTCGGCGCCGCCGTACCAGACCTTCACCTCGTGCGAGCCCGACAGCAGGCTCAGCGGCGAGGCCTCGCCGGTCTGCGGCAGCGCCGGCAGGCCGAGCGAGGCCGTCTGCTGCACCGTGCCGGACATCGGCGCGATGCCGCCTTCCTTGCTGGTCGCCGCCACGGCGTCGGCCAGCAGCTGCTGTGCCGACCGCTCCGGCAGCACGGGCTCGCCGCTCACGGCGGCTATGACGGGGCCGGCGCCGATCGCGGCTCCGATCACAGCCGCGGCCGCGATCGGGACTCCCCACCTCACGAACGTGCCTCTGCGCATCTCACTCCTTAACGGTATGTCGATGTTCAGAGCCTGCGTGATGCATCCTTAGGCGGACCTGAGACTGTCTGAGACGGCTCTCAGCCTTCTCAGCGTTGTCTCAGGGCGGGAACAGGAGAATTGCCACATGAGAGTACTTGTCGTCGAGGACGAGCGGCGGATGGCCGCCGCGCTCCAGCGGGGGCTCCAGGCTGAGGGGTTCGCCGTTGACCTCGCCCACGACGGCGAGGAGGGCCTGCACGCGGCCAGGCACGGTGACTACGACGTCGTGGTGCTCGACATCATGCTGCCCAGGCTCTCGGGCTACAACGTGTGCAAGCAGCTGCGCGCGGAGGAGAACTGGGTGCCGATCCTCATGCTGTCGGCCAAGGACGGCGAGTACGACATGGCCGACGGGCTCGACCTGGGCGCCGACGACTACCTGACCAAGCCGTTCTCGTACGTGGTGCTGGTGGCCAGGCTCCGGGCGCTGCTGCGACGCGACGCGGGACGGCGGCCGTCGGTGCTGGTGGCCGGCGACCTGTCGCTCGACCCGGCCCGGCGCAGGGTCGAGCGGGACGGGAGCTCGATCGAGCTGACGCCGAGGGAGTTCGCGCTGCTGGAGTACCTGATCCGGCGGCGGGACGAGGTCGTGTCGAAGGTGGAGATCCTGGAGCACGTCTGGGACACCTTCGACACCGACCCGAACGTGGTCGAGGTGTACGTCGGCTACCTGCGGCGCAAGATCGACGCCCCGTTCGGCAGGAACGCGCTCCAGACCGTGCGCGGCGCCGGCTACCGGCTGGCGGGCGACGGTGGCTGACTCCCCGCTCGTCTGGTGGCGGCGGCAGGGGTTGCGGTTCAGGCTCACGGTGGCGGCCGCCGCGGTGCTCGCGCTGGCGCTGGCCGTGTCGGCGACGGTGCTGGTCAGCGTGCTCGAACGGGCGCTGATGGACACGGTGGACGAGTCCACCAGGCAGACGGCGCAGGCCGTGCGCGTGGCGGCCGACGCCGGGACGCTGACCAGCCCGATCACCACGCACGACGGCACGATCGTGCAGGTCATCGACGCCTCCGGGCGCATCACGCACGTGACGTACGGCACCGACCGGCTGGTCCCGCTGCTGGACGCCAAGGCCCGGGCCAAGGTGCTCAAGCGGGGGCAGGCCACGCTCATGGACGGGCGGCCGTACGCGGTGCCCGGGTTCCTGCGGGTGATCGTGCTCAGCGCGGACCGCGGGCAGACCGTGATCGCGGCCCGGCCCATCAGCGAGATCCAGACCAGCCTGGTCACGGCCGGACGGGTGCTGCTGGTGGGCACGCCCGCGCTGATCGTGCTGCTGGCGGTGGCGAGCTGGCTCATGATCGGCCGTACGCTGCGCCCGATCGCGGCCCTGCGCAGGGGCGCGGCGGACATCACGCACACGGCCAGGTCGCGCCGGCTGCCGGTGCC
The DNA here is from genome assembly GCF_044458585.1 of Nonomuraea sp. NPDC050451. NCBI lineage: Bacteria > Bacillati > Actinomycetota > Actinomycetes > Streptosporangiales > Streptosporangiaceae > Nonomuraea > Nonomuraea sp. NPDC050451. The sequence goes on along the minus strand of NZ_JBITHZ010000001.1, from coordinate 1,161,420 downwards.
GCAGTCGCGTGACGAGGTCTACTCGCTGGCCACCACGCTCAACGGCATGCTGGCCAGGCTGGAGGAGGCCGAGCAGCGACAGCGGGCGCTGGTCTCCGACGCGGCGCACGAGCTGCGCAGCCCGCTGGCCAGCATCAGGCTGCAGCTCGAGGTCGCGCTGGGACATCCCGAGGGTCAGGACTGGCGGGAGACCGCCGAGGGCGTCCTGGAGGACACGATGCGGCTGTCCAGGCTGGCCGAGGACCTGCTGGCGCTGGCCAGGCTGGACGAGCGCGGCGGCGTGCCCGCCAGGCGGGAACCCGTCGAGATGGACGAGGTGGTCCGCCAGACCGTCGACAGGTACGCCGAGGCGCGCCTGACGGTGTGCGACCCGGTCGTGGTGCGCGGGGACGCCCTCGACCTGAGCCGGGTGCTGACGAACCTGATGGACAACGCGGTACGCCACACCTCTTCCAAGGTCGAGGTGGCCTTGACCGCGGACGGAGTGCTGACGGTGACCGATGACGGGCCCGGCATCCCCGAACAGGATCGCGAGCGCGTCTTCAACCGCTTCACCAGGCTGGACTCCGGGCGCAGCCGAGATGAGGGCGGCGCCGGGCTGGGGCTGGCCATCGTACGCGAGACCGTGCGTGCGCACGGTGGCACGGTCGTCCTGGAGGACGCCGCGCCCGGTCTGCGGGCCGTGGTGCGGTTGCCGGTTTCCCGGTAGGGGGGTTCGTTCTCTGGATCGTTCCTAATCGGGTCAGGCGGCTGTCCCCTTTTCTGCGGTGGCCAGGAAGTCCTGGGCGATCAGCGGCAGGCGGCGGCGAGCGTGCACGACGGCGATGACGCGCCGTACGGCGGGTTCGAGCGAGCGCACGATCAGGCCCGCGCGACTGGCCTGTTCCGCCAGGCCGCGGTACCAGAGCAAGGACGCCTGGCCGGCACGTACCGCGTTGAGCCAGCCGTTGCGCTCGTCGGTTTCGAGCACGACCACAGGGCTCACCGAGTACTTGCCGAACATCGCGTCCAGCTCCCTGCGCCGCATGCTGCCGCGGGCCGGCAGCGCCAGGCGCATGCCGTGCAGCTTGCCCATCGGCACCGGGTTGGGCAGGTCGAGCCCGGGCGGGGAGATCAGCACGATCTCCTGGCGCTCGAGCGGATGGGTGATCAGGTCCGTGGGGACGGGGAGATCGGTGAGCCCGAGGTCGGCCCGCTGATCTCTGATGGCGTTGACGACGGCGTCTCTGCCGTCGCAGCGCACGATGTGCACGCGTACTCCCGGATGCTCGGCCGCGTAAGCCGGGAGCAGCCGCCCGGCCAGGCCGGGTTCGAGGCTGGGCGTGGATGCGATGCGGAGCTCCGCTTCCGTGACGCCGCCGTGGTTGGCCAGGCTCTCGATCTCGTGAACGGCATCGAGTGCCTCCCTCGCCAGCTTGACCACGCGACGGCCCTGCGCGGTGACGACCACGCCACGGCCTGAACGAGCGAAGAGCGTCATGCCGAGCTCCCGCTCCAGATCGCGGATCGCGCGGGACAGCGCAGGCTGCGCGATGTAAAGCGATCTTGCCGCGTCGGTCATGGTGCGGTGCTCCGCAGTCGCGACCACATAGCGGAGCTGCTGGAGATTCATGCCAAAGAAGCTAGGGCAACGCCCGCCGCGCGGACCGGGAGATAACCGAGATCACCTCGAATGATTTCGGACCGTAACCGATCACTGCTACATCCGTGACGGGTGAGAAATCAGTATGCTTTTGCCCCAAATTTGGCAAGGGTCCGGCTAGTCGCGGCGCAAAGCCATCGATTCCAGACAACCGGGTGAACGGGGAGACACGGTGACAGGGAACGGGCATTATCCACCCCCGCCACAGGGGCCAGGGCAGCCACAGAGGCCGCCCTCGTTGCCGTGGCCGCCGCCGAACTACCGCCAGCCGCAGGCGCCGAGCCGGCAGCCGTACCCGACGCCTCCGCCACCTCCGCCGCCTCCCCCGCCTCCTCCGCAGGGGAACCCGTACCAGCAGGCGCCGAACCACCCTCAGGGGCCCGCCTATCCGCAGCAGACCTATCCCCAGGGCGGCCCGCAGTATCCGCCACCGCCGCCACCTTACGGGCAGCAGCAGCAATACCGGCAACCGCCGCCTCCGCCCCCGCCTCCACCGCCGCCGCCCCCTTTGCCGCCGGCGCAGTGGGGGCCGCCGCAGCGCAGGAAGTCGGGCATGGGCATCTTCGGCGTGATCGGCGGCGTGCTCGGGGGGATCGCCGCGCTGTTCGTGCTGATCATCATCGCCTCGGCGCTGTTCAAGAGCGCGTCGAGGTCGGAGACGACGACACCGGTCGCGATCCCGACGTACGAGCCTTCGGAGCGCGCCACCAGCGACCCGTTCCCGACCCGCACGCGGCGGCCGACCCCGACGGAGTCGGACTCGCCGACGCAGCAGCCCACCCAGGAGGAGACCGAGGAGCCGGACACGACCCCGACGCAGCCTCCCAGGGTGACGCTTAACACGAGCCTGAAGAACAACACCATGTACCGGGCGGGCACGCTGCCCAGGCTGAGCTGCTCCGGCGGGAACGCCAACGTCTTCAACCACAGCCAACTCAAGGCGCTGATCCTGAAGACCGGCAAGTGCATGGACCGGGCGTGGGGGCCGATCCTGGAGAAGCAGGGCATCCAGTTCAGCCCGCCCAACTACGCCATCGCCGCCAAGCGGGGCAGGGGCGCGTGCGGCGACTACCCGTCGGCCGGGAGCATGGTGCCGTACTACTGCCCGCGCAACAACACGATCTACGCCTCCACCTCGGCCATGTCCCGGGGCAACGGCAACGCCCGCGGGTACGGCCAGATCATCTCCTGGCACGGCGGCATCATCAGCATGATGGCCCACGAGTACGGCCACCACATCCAGAACATCACGGGCCTGATGGACAGCTGGTGGCGCGCCACCCTCGACTCCTCCAGCCAGAGCGGCAAGCTGGCGCTCAGCAGGCGGCTCGAGCTGCAGGCGACCTGCTTCGGCGGCATGTGGATGCGGTCGGTGGCGGCGTCGTACCCGGTGAACACGTCCCTGCGCAGCCGCCTGTTCTGGTTCTACGGGCAGGTGGGCGACTATCCGGGGTGGCCGCGCGACCACGGCACGCCCGCGAACAACAACCGGTGGTTCCGGCAGGGCTGGGAGCGGGACAAGACGTACCAGTGCAACACCTGGATGGCGCCGTCCTCGACCGTCTCCTGAAAAAATTACGGCTTACCCAAAACCCCCTAAACGCGGCACATCGTGCACGTAGTGTTCATCTCAGCTTGGGTACATGTCTCTGATGTCCAGATATGGGGACTAGAATCCTGGCAATCTTGTGCCCAACGGGGGGCAAACGACAGTTTTGCCTGGTAGGCGTGTAAGGAGCCGGGTGTGAGCAATCGCGATGGGGCAGAAACCGTGCCAAGGGGCAAGAAACGGCGACCCATTCGCCGTCCGCGCCCTGGCTCCTCATCCCCTCGCTTCGCCAAGCCCCTGACGACCGCCTCCGTACTCGGGTGGACCGCCCTGTCCGCCATCGCGCCCGGCGCCGCACATCTGCGGGCCGGGCGTCGCCGTACCGGGCTGATCCTCCTCAGCGTGTACGCGGTGCTGCTCCTGGCGGCCCTGGCCTACGGGCTGACCCGCAACCTCCAGAACCTCACCGCGTTCGCCGGCGACGGGATGATGGTCACCGTGGTCGTGGTGGCCTCGGTCCTCGCGCTGATGTGGTTCGCGGTGCTGGTGACCTCGTACGTCGCGCTCGGGCCCAACCGGCTCAACCAGCAGGGCCAGGTGCTGACCGGCATCGTCGTCGGGGTGCTGTGCGTGGCGGTGATGTCGCCGTTCGCCCTGACCGCCAACTACGTGCTGACCGCGCGGGAAGCGATCAGAAAGATCTTCCCCTCGGTGTCCGACCCCGAAGCCCCCGCCCCGGTCAAGGAGGGCGAAGACCCGTGGGGCGGCAAGGACCGCGTGAACTTCCTGCTGATCGGCGGCGACGCGGCCGGCAACCGCACCGGCGTACGCACCGACAGCATGAACGTGGCCAGCATCGACCTCAAGACGGGCAACACCGTGCTGTTCAGCCTGCCGCGCAACCTGCAGCACGTGCGCTTCCCGCCGACCTCGCCGCTGCACAAGCAGTTCCCGAACGGCTACATGGCCGAGCTCCCCAACGGGGGCCTGCTCAACGAGGTCTGGCAGTACGCCAACGACAACCCGCAGCTCATGGGCGGCAAGAACAAGGGCCCCCGGGCGCTGATGGACGCCATCGGCTACACGCTTGGCCTCAAGATCGACTACTACATGCTGATGAACATGTACGGCTTCGCGGACCTCGTCGACGCCATCGGCGGCCTCAAGATCCGCGTCGAGCAGGACGTCAAGTGGGGCGGCCACTTCGGCACGGCGGGCACCATCAAGGCGGGCTACCGGAAGCTGACGGGCGAGCAGGCCCTCTGGTACGGCCGCTCCCGGGTCAACAGCGACGACTTCTCCCGCATGGCCCGCCAGCGCTGCGTCATCGGCGCCTTCGCCCAGCAGGCCACCCCCACCAAGATCCTCACCAACTTCACCAGGATCGCCGGCGCGGCCAAGCGGCTGGCCCAGACCAACATCCCGCAGCACCTGGTGCAGCCGCTGGTGGAGCTGGCCGTCAAGGTCAAGGACGCCCGGATCACGAGCGAGCAGTTCGTGCCGCCGGAGTTCTGGCCGGGTTCGCCCGATTGGGCCAAGATCCGCCTGGCCGCCAGGAAGGCGATCGCCGACTCCAACCGGCCCGCCCGCCAGGCCCAGACGGCGAACGTGAGCGCGTCCCCGAGCGTCACCTCCTCGGCCTCGCCGACCCGTACACGCCCCGCGACGCCCACGCAGACGCCGACCAGGAACACCCAGAAGGGCGGCAACGCCAAGTCCCTCGAAGAGCTCTGCGGCCTGTAACCCCCGCACCGGCGGCGGGCCCCACCCCGCCGCCTCCCCCCGCCCCTCCGGCCCGGCTCCCCGCCGCCGTCGGGCCCTCGCCCATCGCCGGCGCCTCCGCCGTCGCTGGAGGCGCCCACCGACCGACGTGCCGAGCCCCTTCGCCGCTCGGGAGTGCCCGCAGGCGCGTGCCACAGCCACCGGACGCCCGCCCTCCGACGCGCTCGGCTCGGGCGGCGAGGTGCGTGGACGCCCGGCCGCCGGCGCGTCCGTCAGGCGGTGGCCGACTTTCGGGGCAGCAGCACCATCGCCCCGATGTAGAGCACCGCCGCCACGATCAGCAGCCCCTTGTAGCCGATCACCAGCGCCGCATACTCCAGGCACCCGCCCACCATGGCCCCCAGCAGGTTCGCGCCGAAGGAGGTGGTCGCGTCGGCCGTCTCGGCGAAGCGCTTGGCGAAGACGACGTTCGCGGCGAAGATCGGCAGGAACGCCACCACCACGGCCGCCACGGCGCGCAGGGGCAGCGGGAGGGACAGGAGCCACGTGTTCGGCACCAGCCAGGCCAGCAGCAGGCCCGCGAGCAGCACGCCGTACATGACGGGCAGCGGCGGGGTGCGGAAGTGGCGGGTGATCTCGACGGCGGCGAGGACCGCGACCAGGACGCCGGCGAAGACGATCGCGTTGACCACCCACGTGGTGCCGAACAGCAGCGCGAACCCGGTCACGCTCTTCGTCTCCAGCAGCATGAACGCCACGCCCAGCAGGAACAGGTCCGCGTACGGCCGCATCCGCTCATAGGGCCCGGCGACGACGCGCACGGCGAAGAGGCTGACGATGAGGATCAGGCCGAGCGTGATGATGTAGATCGGCGGGATCGTGGCGTCCTTGAGGTAGAGGAACGGCCGGTCGTCGTTGGCGGGCTGCGGGGTGCCGGGCGCGGCGCCGGGCCACTCGGACGCGCAGCGCTGCGCGTCGGCCGTCACGCCCGCCGTGATGACGGCCTGCTGGCCGGCGGTGCTGACGACGTCGACGCACGGCTTGTGGCCGAAGGCTCGCTGCATGGTGGAGGCGAGGCGGTCGACCAGCCAGCTCTCCCGGTAGTAGTTGTACATCGAGAAGGTGCCGCCCGGCTTGAGGTGGGCGCGGGCGGCCTTCATGGCCTCCTCGGTGAACAGGTAGCTCTCCAGGCGCAGCGAGCTCGCCCCGGAGACGAGGGTGAGCGAGTCTGGCAGGGCGAAGAGGATCAGGTCGTACTTGCCGCTCGTGCGCTCCAGGAAGGCGCGCCCGTCGGTGATGTGGGTGGTGACGCGCGGGTCGTCGTACGGCTTGTCGGGGTGGACGGAGCCGCCCAGCTCGCGCAGCTTGGGGTCGATCTCCACGGCGTCCACCCGGTTGGCGCCCTTGGACAGCGCGATGGCCACGTCGGTGCCGCTGCCCGCGCCGACGATGAGCACGTCCTTGGGCGGCTTGCTGGTCCGCTCGTACGGCAGGCCGTACTGGGCCTCCCACTGCAGCCGGGCGGCGGCGGGCACGGCCTGCTGGTGCGGGATGCCGTTCACGGCGATGTCGGTGACGAGCACGCCGAGCTGAGTGAGCTGGCGCGTGGTGACCTTGTAGTACGGCGACCAGATGGCCCCGGCGGTCAGCGTCTCCATCAGCAGCAGCCCCACCACGGCCAGCGAGGGCACGGTCACCAGGCCGACGTAGAGCGAGCGCGGCCGGGGCGTGAGCAGCAGCCCGTAGCAGATGGCCGCGATCAGCCCCCAGAACACCGGCGGCGCGCTCAGGAACGACAGCGCCGTGAACGCGGCGATCCCGGTGAGGCTGCCGATCAGGTCGTAGCGGTAGGCCTCCAGGCGCGTCAGCTCGGGGAAGCAGCGCCCGACGAGCTCGGCGGGGCCCATGAGCACCAGCGCCGCGGCGCCGAAGATCACCGGCAGGATCAGCCACGCGGGCGGGCCGCTGGTGGACAGGCTCGTCCAGTACAGGACGCCCTCGGTGTTCCTGTCGACGGTCACGGGGAACGTCAGGACGACCACGACCAGGACGGCCAGCACGACGGGCGAGTAGTACGGCTGCCGCCGCGACCGCCCCACGCGCAGGAAGCCGAGCCCGATGCCCAGGAACGAGCCGAGCAGCACGAAGTTGGTGAAATAGCTGAGGTGGACGATGTTGGACCCGGTCCACCGGATCAGCGCCAGCTCGAGGAACAGCATGAAGGCGCTGGCGAGGATGAGCCTCGGCCGCACCGCCAGCCAGTGAGCCTTTTCCCCGTCGTCGACCGGCTTCTGCGCCTGGAGCGTCATGATTCGACACCGTAGTGAAGAGACCGGGAACACGGAAGCCTGACGCCCCGGAAGAAATGTCATCCGGTTCGCACTAATTGGGGTATTTGCGCAGGTCAAACCCTTGAAAGGCGCTGGACGCCGGGGCAATGGATGGAGGAATCTTGGGGAGTTCGTTCCCTCCACGAGATTCGGTGGTGACACATGCGGGTCCTGATCCAGCTCCGCCCCTCCCCCGATCTGGTCGCGGCCGTCGCCGACCCGGATCAGAGCGCCACCACGGCCGACGTGGCAGACGGGCTGCCCGGGGTCGAGCTCGACACCGCGTACATCCCTGTGGCGGTCGCGCGGCCCGTCCCGGCCGCCGGGGGCGACCCCCTCTCGCTCAACCAGCCGCTCGACTTCTCGCTGGCCGCCGAGGACGCCTCCGTGCTGGTGCGCGGCACGATCTCGGACGACGAGCTGGCCTCCAGGGTCACGTTGCTGCCCGCGCTGCGGCCCGACGTGGTCGGCGTCTTCGCCGATCCGGTGATCGAGACCACGCGCACGTGCGGGGGCGACCCGCCGGTCGGCACCTGGCACGACGTGGAGCGGCTGCTCAACGTGCCGGGGCTGAGCGCCGAGGGCCTCGACGGCAGCGGGGTGGCGCTGGCCGTGCTCGACACCGGGATCAACGCGGCCCACACCGCCAGGCAGCTCGGCAGGGGCGTCACGCTGGACGCCGAGCGGTCGTGGAGCCCGCAGGGCGTGCTGGGCAAGGCGGGCGAGTTCGAGGTCGATCACGGGACGATGTGCGCGTTCGACACGCTCATCGCCGCTCCCCAGGCGTCGCTGATCGACATTCCGGTCCTGCTGTCCACCCGGCCCGGCGGCTCGGCGCTGGACGGGCTGCTGTCCGACGCGGTGTCGGCGTTCGCGCACCTGCGCAACGTGCTCGCCGCCCAGCCCGCCGAGTCCAGGGCACTGGTGGTGAGCAACTCGTGGGGCTCGTTCTCCCCGGAGTGGGACTTCCCGGTCGGGCATCCGGGCAACTACTCCGACAACGCCGCCCACCCGTTCAACCTGATGGTGGCCGAGCTCGACCGGGCGGGCGCGGACGTGCTGTTCGCGGCGGGCAACTGCGGCACCCACTGCCCCGACGGCCGGTGCGTCTACCCCAACCGGCCCATCGTCGGCGCCAACTCCCACCCGAAGGCCCTGTCCATCGGCGGGGTCGACATCAACGGGGAGCGGGTGGGCTACTCCTCGCAGGGCCCCGGGCGGCTGACCGCCCGCAAGCCCGACTTCTGCGCCTACACCCACTTCTCCGGGTCCAAGGCGTTCGGCGACGGCGAGCCCGACTCGGGCACCTCCGCGGCGACGCCGGTGGCCGCCGGGCTCGTCGCCGCCGTCCGCACCCTGTGGCCCTCGACGCGGCTGTCGCCCGCCCAGCTGCGGGCGCTGCTGCGGCGCACCGCCGAGGACCGCAGCGAGGTGGGCTTCGACTACGACTACGGCTACGGGAACGTGGACCCGGCGGGGATCATCGCCGCGCTGCGGCGGCGCGCCAGGAACGCGGCCTGAACGGCGTCATCAGGCGTTCTCCCGGTTGAAGACCCTGGTCCCGATGGTGAGGCTGGCCGCGGCGAACACCACGGTCACGGCCACTCCCAGGCCCACAGTGCCCGTCAGGTAGTGCCCCTCGAACAGGTCGCGCAGCGCCTCCAGCGTGTACCTGAACGGGCTGATGTGCGAGATGGCGTCGAGCCAGCCCGGCGCCATCGACATCGGCAGGAACGAGCCGGACAGCAGGACCAGCGGGATCACCGCCGTGGACATCACGGGCGCGAACAGGTGCTCGTTCATCGTCAGCGCGATGGCGTACGACAGCGCCGCCAGGCTGCTGCCCAGCACGATCACCAGCACGAACCCGGCAGCCAGCCCCAGCGCGGGAGCCCGCAGGCCGAGGGCGAAGGCGACCACGAGGAGCAGCAGGGTCTGGATCGTCATGGTGAGCGCGTTGTTGAGCACACGTCCGAGCAGCAGCGCCAGGCGGCTGGCCGGGGTGACGCGCATGCGCTCCAGCACGCCGGAGCGCTTCTCGAACACCACCCCGAACCCGGCCAGCCCCATGCTCATGAGCCCGAGCTGGACGATGAGGCCGGGGACGAGCGTCTCCCACGTGCCGAACGTAGCGAAGATGGGCCCGAACAGCACCAGGAAGAGCAGCGGCTGGATCGCGCCGAAGATCATGCCGACCTTCTGCTGGAGCGTGACGCGCACGCCGTGGCGGAACAGCACCCAGGTGTCGCGCAGCATCAGACGCCCGCCTCCTCGCGCAGCGACCTGCCGGTGATGTCCAGGAACACCTCGTCGAGGGTGCGCCCGCCGGTCTTGAGCTCGGCCGGGGCGCCCTCGGCCACGATGTGGCCGTGATCGATGATCACTATCCGGTCGCAAAGCGCGTCGGCCTCGTCCAGGTAGTGGGTGGTGAGGAAGACCGTCATGCCCTGCTCGGCGCGCAGGGAGCGGATGTGGTCCCACAGGTTGGCCCGGCTCTGCGGGTCGAGGCCCGTCGTGGGCTCGTCGAGGAAGAGCAGGACCGGGTCGTGCAGCAGGGCGAACGCTATGTCGAAGCGGCGGCGCTGACCGCCGGACAGCGCCGCGCCGGGCTTCGACTCCAGGCCCGTGAGTTCGAGCCGCTCCAGCGCCTCCCGCGTCTTGGTCTCCGCCTTCGCCCTGCTCAGGCCGTACAGCATGCCCTGGAGCACGAGCTCGGCCATCAGCGGCGAGGCCGGTGACGTCCCGCCGGTCTGGGAGACGTAGCCGATGCGCCTGCGCACCTCCTTCGCGTCGCCGAGCAGGTCGTGGCCGGCCACCGTGGCGGTGCCGGACGTGGGGCGCAGCAACGTGGTCAGCATGCGCATGGTCGTGGTCTTGCCGGCGCCGTTCGGACCGAGGAACCCGACGATCTCGCCGGGCCCGACCGACAGGTCGACGCCTTTGACGGCCTCTACGCCGCCGTCGAAGGTCTTGCTCAGACCTGAAGTTCTGATCATTTCATCGCCTCCAAAATTAGGGTAATCATAATTTTGGTGTGACTGCAAACTTGGTACGATGGAGGCATGCAAGAGGGGCTGCGGGAGCGGAAGAAGCGCGAGACCAGGCAGCGCATCGCGGACGTCGCGATGGGGCTGTTCATGGCCAAGGGGTTCGACAACGTGACCGTGGCCGAGGTGGCGCGGGCCGCCGACGTGTCGGTCAACACGGTGTTCAACTACTTCAGCACCAAGGAGGACCTGTTCGCCGACCGGCAGGAGGTGGCCGTCGACCTGGCCCCGCGGGTGCTGCGCGAGCGCGAGCCCGGGGAGAGCGTGGTGCGGGCGTTCCGCCGCGACTTCCTCGACGCCCTCGACACCCGCCACTGGCGCTACGGGCTCAACATGGGAGCCGACGTGTTCGCCAGGATCGTCAGCGAGGCCCCCTCGCTGGTCGCCAAGCTACGCGAGATCGGCGAGGGGCGGGAGCGCGCGCTGGCGCAGGCGCTGGCCGACGAGCTCGAGGCCGACCCCGACGATCTGACGCCGCGGCTGGTGGCCGCCCACATCCTCAACACGACGCGGCTGCTCGGCGACCACTCGATCCGCCGGCTCCTCGCGGGCGAGGAATGGGAGAGCATCGAGCCCGGCCTGCGGGCTCAGGCGGAGAAGGCCTTCGACCTGCTGGAGTCGGGCGTCGGCGACCTGCTAGCTGGAAAGGGCGCCGGTGATCAGCATGAGCCCGAACATTAGGACGACGAAGCCGAGGGTGACCATCATCAGGATCGAGCTGACGATGCCGCAGATGCGCCCGGCCTGCACCATGCCGCGGTTCTCGTAGTAGTAGCCGCTCTCGTCGATCTCGCGCAGCGCCCGGTTGCCCATCGACCAGGCGAAGGGGCCGATGAACGTGCAGACCACCAGGCTCAGGATGCCCAGCACCAGGATGGTGGTGCCCTGGGGGTGGGTCTGGGGTGGCGGCCCGTAGTAGGAGGGACCGTAGTTCGGATAGGACATGGTCGCTCGGCGCCCTCACCATTCGTCGCTCAGGTGCGTTTTTATACCACAGACACCGGCTTGATCATGTTGCGTCATCATGGTGGGGCACATGACCAAGCCCTTTAGGAGCCTGCCCCCGTGCGTGAACGCACCGCCGCCTTCCTCGCCCGCGAAAGCTTCCAGCGGTTCATCGTCGGCGTCATCCTGCTCAACGCGGCCACGCTGGGTCTCGAGACCTTCCCCCAGGTCGTCGCGCGCTTCGGCCACCTGCTCACTGTGGTCGACCACATCGCGCTGTACGTCTTCGCCGTCGAGCTGATCGCCAAGATCTACGTCGAGCGCTCCAGGTTCCTGCGCGACCCGTGGAACGTCTTCGACGCCGCGATCGTCGCCATCGCCTTCCTGCCCGCCACGGGCGGCCTGTCCGTGCTGCGCTCGCTGCGCATCCTGCGTGCCCTGCGGCTGCTGTCGGTCGTGCCCAGCCTGCGCCGCGTCGTCTCGGCGCTGCTGCGCGCGATGCCGGGGATGAGCTCGATCGTGGTGCTGCTCGGCCTGGTGCTCTACGTGGCCGCCGTCATGGCCACCAAGCTCTACGGGAGCACCTCCCCCGAGCGCTTCGGCAGCCTGCAGACCTCGCTGTTCACCCTCTACCAGACGATGACGGGCGACGACTGGGGCAACATCGCCAGGGAGGTGATGACCCGGCATCCGTCGGCCTGGGTCTTCTTCACCATCTTCATCCTGGTGTGCACGTTCGTGATCCTGAACCTCTTCATGGCCGTGGTCGTCAGCGCCATGGACGAGGAGAACGCCGAGGAGCGCGCCGTGCTGGAGGACACCAGCGAGCACACCCAGCGGATCCTCGACGAACTGGCCGAGCTGCGCAAGGAGATCGCCGAGCTACGCCGGCCGGGCTGAGCCCTCCTGAACCGTGCCCCCATGCCGGTAGGCCACCCGCCACAGGGCGACGACCAGCAGCAGCGCGACCACGGCCCAGCCCGCGAGGAACCCGGAAACCGCGCCCACCGCCAGCGGCGCGGCCACGGACGGCAGCGCCCATCCCCAGATCCACCGCCGCTCGGCGCCTCCCGCCACGCCGAGCACGGCGGAGGCGGCGAAGTAGACGGCCAGACCGGCGCCCAGCACCCAGCCGACGCCGCCGTGCGGGTGCGCGGCCGGATCACCGGCGACCGCGCCGAGCCCGGCCGCGGTCGCGGTGATGCCCGCGGTCATCGCGAAGTGCGCGGGCAGCGCCACATACGCGCGCAGCCCCCGCTCGGCCGCGCCCGGCACCGCGCTCACGCCGTACTGCAGGGTCAGCCACCACAGCGAGACGATCAGCCCGAACCCGGCCACCGCCGCCAGCCCGAGCGACAGGTCCCAGGAATGCCCGGAGGAGGCCATCACGACCTGCATGACGGCCTCGCCGAGCACGATGATCACGAACAGGCCGAGCCGCTCCCCGAGATGTGCCGGGTCGAGCACGGCGGCCTTGACCGCCGCCGCCGGGCGCAGCACCGTCCCGTTGCCCCTCCTCCGGTCGCGATTCTCCAGCCGCTGCGCCTGCCGCTGGGCCTGCCGCTGCATCTCGCTGATCAGGCGCTCCGGCCTGCGGCTCTGGAGCACGGAGAAGATCATGTCGAGTACGGCGCCCAGCCCCCACAGAAAGTAGCGCCCCGGGCCCTGGACGCCGATGGAGGCGAACCACGGGATCAGGCCCGCGCCGAGCTGGGCGGCCGGCCACGCCGTCAGGATCGTGCCGGAGCGCTGCAGGGTCTGCGAGGCGGCGACCCTGCAGGTGATGTAGGCGGCGATGAACCAGCCGTCATGCGTGTCGCCGGTCGCCTCCAGCACGTGCGCCACGTCGGGCGCGGCCGCGGCCATCACCGCGATGCCGAACATGCCGATCAGCATGCCGCGGGTGCGGGTGCGCTCGGCCTCGGCGTTCGAATAGAGCGTCAGCGTCGTCCACACGCTCCACACCGCGTAGTAGAGCACCGCGAACAACGCGACGTTCTCCCACGTCGGGTGCTCCAGGCGGTGGGCGAGCTGCGCCACCGCCACGACGACCACCAGGTCGAAGAACAGCTCTAACCAACTCGCGTGACGCTCTACCGGTTCACTCACGGCTAACGAGAATAGAACTCCACGACGAGTTGCTCCTCCACGGGCACCACGATCTGCCCGCGTTCGGGGCGGTTCACCAGCGTGAACGTCAGGTTGGCGTGGTCCACGGAAAGGTAGGGCGCGATGCGCTCGTCGGCGTAGATCCCTTCGGCGGCGGCCACGAACGGCTGCATCTTGCGGGACCGCTCCCGCACCGTGACCACCTGGCCGGGCTTGACGAGGTAGCTGGGGATGTCCACCTTGCGGCCGTCCACGGCGATGTGGCCGTGGTTGATGTACTGCCGCGCCGCGTAGATGGACGGCGCCAGCCCGGCGCGCAGCACGAGCGAGGCCAGGCGGCTCTCCAGCAGCGTGACCAGTTCGGCGCCGGACGCGCCCGACTTGCGGACGGCGAGGTCCCAGTAGCGGCGCAGCTGCCGCTCCGACACGTCGTAGTACCAGCGCAGCTTCTGCTTCTCCATCAGCCGCAGCCCGTAGTCGCCGGTGCTGCGGCGGTTGGTCTTGCGGCCGTGCTCGCCCGGCGGATAGGGGCGCTGCTCGAAGTAGCGGACGGCTTTCCTGGTCAGCGGGACGCCCGCGCGACGCGACAGTCGCACCTTGGGACCGGTGTAGCGCACGTTCACCTCAATGTGATTAGGTAATCCTTACTTAGGGAAGCCTAACCTATCATTGAAACGGAGGGCCCATGCTGCCGATCCCCGAGCGGGTCCGCACCCTCGCCGCGACCGCGAGCGTCGCCAAGCTGTCGGTCGACGGAGCCCCCTCGCCGGCCCGGGGAGGCGTGGACGAGCGCGGCCGGCCCGTGCTCCTGGTGCTGCCTGGCGAGCCCCTGCACCCCCTGCGCGAGGACGCCGTCGTTGCGGTGAACCTGACGGCGATGCGGCAACTGGGCGACGCCACCCATCCCCGCGGGTTGCTGGAGGTGCAGGGGTGGGCGGAGGCCGTGCCGGAGAGCGAGGCGCGTGGCGCGGCGGTCGCGGTGGCAGCCCACAGCGCCGACGAGAGCCTGTTCGACGCGCTCGAACGGTTCGGGGAGCGCTCCGCGCCCCGGCTGCTGCGGCTGGACGTGGGGCAGGTCGTGTACCTGACCGGGCAGGAGTCGGGGCTGCTGGACGCCGACGACTACCTGGGCGCGACGCCGGACCCGCTGGCGGAGACGGCCGAGCGGGTGCTCGCGCACGTCAACGCCTCGCACCGGGCGCAGCTCACCGCCGGCGTGTCCCGGCAGCTCGGTGAGGAGGCCGGCGAGGTGTGGCTGTGGGAGCTGGACCGGTTCGGGGCGACCGTGCGGGTGGACGAGGCGCTGATCCGCTTCCCGTGGCCGACCCCGGCCCGCTCCGACCTGTGCCTGGAGACGGCGCTGCGCGGGCTGCTGTGCTCCTGTTGATGATCACAATTGGCTCTCCGATTTGTCCGGATCGGCCCTGGCATCGGCGGCACCTCTCTAGCATTTGAGGCGTGACTGGCACGGAGCGATCATCGGAACCCCACCAGTTCGCCGACGAGAGCGGGCGGCGGGGGCGGATACTGATGATCGCCGGCGCGCTGATCGGCACGCTCATGCTGGCCTCGGCGGGGATCCTGGTGGGCGGGGCGTCCACCGGCACGCGGCTGGACGCGGTCGACTGGCACCGCACCGGCCCCGGCGCCCGCGACGGCTCCATCCCGGTCGCCACCGAATCCCGCCTGCGCACGGCGCCCACCGTCCTCGGCCCCTCCGCGCATCCGGCGCATTCCTCCGTCGCGCGCCGCCCCACTCCGAAGCAGGCACTCTCGGCGCGCCCGACCCCACGGCGGACAAACTCCACGCGCCCGACCCCCGCCCCGGCTTCCCGTACGCCCACGCCTGCGCAGGTCACGGTTACCCCGGCGGTGCAGCCGACCCGCTCGTCCGTGGCGCCACCCCCCACCGCCGCCACGCCGCCCGGCCGCACTCACGTTCCGCCCGGTCAGACGCGGCACCCCAAAAAGCACTAAACCCCTCTTTTTTACGGCTGCGCACGGTGGGCCGCACGCGCCGACCCCCGTTGCCGTCTGTCATGGCCGGTCGTGAAGGCTCACGGGCTGCTCGCCGTGACGACGCGCACTCTTACGAAGAATCTTGGCCTGGTTGTGGAATGAAGCATTCCGTTCTGCTATTCTGGAACAGAACAAGCCGTTCCGATTCAGGAGGCCGTGAATGACCGTCCTCGACACCCGCCCCGCGCAGACGCCCGTCGCACCCGCGCCCTACAAGTGGCGCTGGCCCGCGCTCGCGGTGGTCCTCGCCGGTTCGGTGATGGAGTTGCTCGACGCGACCGTCACCAACGTCGCGGGCCCGACGATGCGGGCCGACCTCGGCGGCGGCGCCTCCCTGATCCAGTGGCTCGGCGCGGCCTACACCCTCGCCATGACCGCGGGCCTGCTGACCGGCGGGCGGCTCGGGGACATCGTGGGGCGCAAGCGCATGTTCCTCATCGGCGTCATCGGGTTCACCGTCGGGTCGCTGCTGTGCGCCCTGGCCGCCTCCCCCGAGACGATCATCGCGGCCCGGGTCGTGCAGGGGCTGTTCGGGGCGGCGATGATCCCCCAGGGCATGGGGCTGATGAAGGAGATGTTCCCGCCCAAGGAGCTGGCGGTCGCGATGGGGATGTTCGGGCCGGTCATGGGGCTGTCCGCGGTGGGCGGGCCCATCCTGGCAGGCGCGCTGACCGGCGTCGACTGGCGGCTGATCTTCCTGATCAACCTGCCGATCGGCACCGCCGCCGCGCTGGCCGCCCTGCGCTTCCTGCCCGCCTCCCGCCCGGTCAAGGGTGTGCGGCTCGACCTGCCGGGCGCCGCGCTGGCCTCCGCGGGCACCGTTCTCATGGTCTTCCCGCTGGTCCAGGGGCGCGAGAGCGGCTGGCCGGCATGGGCGTTCGCGATGATGGCGGCCTCCGCCGCGGTGTTCGCGGTCTTCGCGGCCTACGAGAAGCGCAGGGCCCGGCGCGGCGGTGACCCGCTGGTGGCGCCCAGCCTGTTCGGCAAGCGGGCGTTCGTCTCCGGCATGGCGACCGGCACGATCTACTTCGCCGCCTTCACCGGGTTCTTCCTCGTGATCGGCCTCTACACCCAGCTCGGCCTGGGCTACTCCCCGCTCAAGGCGGCGCTGACCAGCGTGCCCTCGTCGCTGGGCATGATCGCGGGCATGGGCGTCGCGCAGGCCGCCCGGAGGCACGGCCGCAAGGTGCTGCTGGCCGGCGCGATCGTCATGGGGCTCGGCGTGACCGGTGTGATCGCCGTCGTCTCCCCCGGGGTCTCGCCCTGGCAGCTCGCCCCGGCGCTGGTGGTGGCCGGGCTGGGCAGCGGTCTGATCATGAGCCCGTACTTCAGCATCGTGATGGCCGCCGTCGAGCCGCAGGAGACCGGCTCCGCCTCCGGCGCGCTGACCGCGCTCCAGCAGGTGGGCGGGGCGCTGGGCCTGGCCGTGCTGGGCACCCTCTACTTCGGCACCGGCAGCGTCACGATCACGCTGTGGGTGGCCGCCGGGATGATCGCCACGACGTTCGCGGTCGGGCTGATGCTCCCGAAGCAGGCCCGCGAGGACTGACGAACTCCCGAAGACGGCCGGCTCACCCGAGCCGGCCGTCTTCGCGTCTGCGGGACTGCTCCATGCCGTCCAGGAGGTAGCCGAGGCCCTCGTCGAACGTGGCGTCCCACGCGTGGTCGAGGCCGTGCTCGGCGAGGGCCGGGTAGCGGTCGGCGCGCTCCCTGAGGAAGTCGCCGGTGTCGTCCCGGTCGCGGTCCTGCCAGGTCACCTGCATGACGACCGAGCCCATCACGTAGTTGGACAGGCTGTAGGCGGCGGCCTTGGGGGCGGCGAAGCCGGCGGCGGCCAGCGTCGCGTAGAGGAACTCGGTGCGCTCCAGCGCGTTCGGGCCCATGAGGGGGCGGTCGAGGATGGTGGCCGACCACGGGTGCCGCAGCAGGGCCGCGCGCCAACCGCCGATCAGCTCGCGTACGGCCTCCTGCCACCCGGAGCCGCCCGCCGGCCGGCGCACCTCCCCGAAGACGGCGTCCAGGGCCAGGTCGAGGACGTCGTCCTTGGTCTTGACGTGCCAGTAGAGCGTGGTCGAGCCGGTGTCGAGCCGCTCGGCCAGGCGGCGCATGGTCAGCCGGCCCACGCCTTCCTCGTCGAGGAGCGCGACCGCCTCGGCCACGATCCGGTCGAGCGTCAGCGTCTGCCTCGGCGCCTTCTGGGGGCGCGACCACACGGTTCCCACTCGGAGATAATACGTTGTTCGAGAGACTGGATCAATGGTCTAGTGGTGGAACAACGATCGAGTGGAGGTGGCCGTCATGGGGCACATCGAGGTGAGCGGGCTGACGTACCTGCTGCCGGACGGGCGGCCGCTGCTGCTGGAGACGTCCTTCAAAGTGGGCGCCGGCGCCAAGGCGGCGCTCGTCGGGCCGAACGGCGCGGGCAAGACCACGCTGCTGCGGCTGATCGCGGGCGAGCTGGCCCCGTCGGACGGCCGCGTCGCGAGCAGCGGCGGGATCGGGGTGATGCGGCAGTTCCTCGGCGCGGGCATCGTGCACGACCTGCTGATCGGCGTCGCCCCTAGGCGTGTCCGCGAGGCCGCCGCCGCGATGGAGGCGGCCGAGGCGGCGATCGCCCGCAGCGACGACGAGCCCGTCCAGCTCGCCTACGCCCAGGCCATCGCCGACTACGCCGACGCGGGCGGCTACGAGCTGGAGGTGGTGTGGGACGTGTGCGCCACCGAGGCTCTGGGGCTGCCGTACGAACGGGTCAAGGACAGGGCGCTGGGCACGCTGTCCGGCGGGGAGCAGAAGCGGCTCATGCTGGAGGCGCTGCTGCGCGGGCCGGACGAGGTGCTGCTGCTGGACGAGCCCGACAACTACCTGGACGTGCGGGCCAAGCAGTGGCTGGAGCGGGCGATCAGGGGCTCGGCCAAGACGGTGCTGCTCGTCTCGCACGACCGGCAGCTGCTGGCCGAGGCCGCAGACCGGATCATCACCGTGGAAGGGCGCGGGGTGTGGGTGCACGGCGGCGGGTTCGCGACGTACGCCGAGGCCCGCAGGCGGCGCAAGGAGCGCCTCGAAGAGCTGCGCCGGCGCTGGGAGGACGAGCGGGCCAGGCTGCGCCGGCTGGTCCACACGCTGCGCCAGCGCTCGGCGAACAACGACGCGCTGGCGGGGGCGTACCAGTCGGCGGTCACGAGGCTGGAGCGGTTCGAGCGGGCGGGGCCGCCGCAGCGCGCGCCGCAGGAGCAGAACGTCCGGATGCGGCTGCGCGGCGGGCGCACCGGGAAGCGGGCGGTGACCTGCGAGGACCTGGAGCTCACCGGGCTGCTGCGGCCGTTCTCCACCGAGGTCTGGTACGGCGAGCGGGTCGGCGTGCTGGGCCAGAACGGCACCGGCAAGTCCCACTTCCTGCGTCTGCTGGCCGGCGAGCCGATCGCGCACACCGGTGTGGCCCGCCTGGGCGCCAGGGTGTCAGCCGGGCATTTCACGCAGACCCACGCACGACCCGACCTGCTCGGGCGGGCCGCCGCCGACGTGGTGATGCGGGAGTACGCGCTGACCCGCAACGAGGCGATGGCGGCGCTGGCCCGCTACGAGCTGGCTCCGGCGGGCGGCCAGCCGTTCGAGACGCTGTCGGGCGGGCAGCAGGCCCGGCTGCAGATCCTGCTGCTGGAGCTGTCGGGGGCCACGCTGCTGCTGCTCGACGAGCCGACGGACAACCTCGACCTGGCCAGCGCGGAGGCGCTCCAGCAGGGACTCGCGGGGTTCGAGGGGACGGTGCTGGCGGTCACGCACGACCGCTGGTTCGCCGCCGACCTCGATCGCCATCTGGTCTTCGGCGCGGACGGGCTCGTACGGGAGAGCGACGTCCCCCGCTGGGACCTCTGACGTTACTGGGCGGCGACGCGCTCGCGGCGCAGGGTCGTGATCGTCATGGTCTCGTCCACGGCATCCGGCGAGAGCACGTGGTCGAGCACCATCACCGCGCACCCGCTGATGCCCGCGCCCGCCCCCAGCCGGCTCGGCTCGATGCGCAGCCGCCGGGTGGCCAGGGCCGTGGAGCGGCGGTAGACGACCTCGCGGATGCTCGACACCAGCGGCCCGAACGCCTCGGCCACGTCGCCGCCCAGCACCACCACCGACGGGTTGAGGATGTTGACCGCCCCTGCCAGCACCTCGCCGATCCGGCGTCCGGCCTCGCGCACCGTGGCCATCGTCTCGGCGTCGCCCGCGCGCACCAGCGCGGTCACGTCCGCGATCGTCTTGACGTCCTTGCCCTGCGCCCGCAGGTCGCGCAGCAGCGCGGTGCCGCTGGCCACCGAGTCGACGCAGCCGGTGTTGCCGCAACGGCACAGCACGTCGCCGCCGTCGAGCACGGGGATGTGCCCGATCTCGCCCGCCGCGCCCAGCGCGCCGCGCAGGATGCCGCCCCCGGCGATCACGCCCGCGCCGATCCGCGTCGAGATCTTCACGAACATCAGGTCGTCCAGGTCGGGGTAGGCGCCGCGGTGCTCGCCGATGGCCAGCACGTTCACGTCGTTGTCCACGAGCACGGGGACGGGGAAGCGCTCGCGGATGATCGGCGGGATCACCACGCCGGTCCACGAGGCCATCACGCGGGCGCTCTCGGCGCGCCCCTGCGCGAACTCGACCGTGGCCGGCACGCCCATCCCGACGCCTCTGAGCATCGAGCGGGGCCGGTCGCCGAGCAGCTCGTCCCAGGAATCCATGATCACCGGGAGCACGACGTCGGGTCCCTGCTCCACGTCCATCGCGAACTCGCGCCCGGCCAGCTCCTGCCCGGCCAGGTCGCAGACGGCCACCCGGGTGCGGCTGGCGCCGAGCGCCGCCACCAGCACCACGCCGCCCGCGGCGTTGAACTCCAGCCGGACCGGCGGCCGCCCGCCCGTGGACGGGGCGTCGTCGCGCTCCACGACCAGGCCGCGTTCCAGCAGCTCACCCACGCGCAGCTGCACCGCGGGGCGCGACAGACCGGTCACCCGGCCCAAATCGGCCCGCGTCACGGCCTCTCCGGTGCGGATGAGGCGGAGCACCTCGCCACTCGTGGCAAGGGTCGCGGCGGTACGTCGAGGCATCGGCCAAGTGAATCACATGGGGTTAGGTCATGAAAAGTCCCGACTTTTTTATCTCAAATGCCAAAACTCCGCTTGTGTGGGACCCAAACTCTCGTTAGTGTCCGTTCTGTCCCTGCTTGGTAGATCATCGGAGCCCGTAACCGTGTCCCCCGTGTCGACAACCAGCCCCGCCCACACCGCCGACCTCGTCGTCTTCGGCGGGACCGGCGACCTGTCCATGCGCAAGCTGCTCCCGGCGCTCTACCACAGCGACAGGGACGGCCGGCTCTCCCCGGAGACCCGCGTCATCGCCATGTCCAGGGGCGGCCTGACCGACGCCGACTTCCGCGGCAAGGTGGACGCCGAGGTACGCGACCGGGTCCCGATCGACGACCCCGCTATGTGGCAGCGCTTCCTCGGCCGCCTGCACCACGTGTCGGTCGACGTCGGAGGCGCCGACAAGTCCGGCTGGGGATCGCTGACCCGGCTGCTGGCCGGGCACGAGCAGCGCGACCGGGTCTTCTACCTGGCCAGCCCGCCCCGGACGTTCGGCCCCTTCTGCCGCGAGCTGGAGGAGGCCGGGCTGGTGACGCCGAGCTCGCGCGTGGTGCTGGAGAAGCCGCTGGGCCACGACCTGCCGAGCGCGCAGCGCATCAACGACGAGGTCGGCGCCATCTTCGACGAGCGCCAGATCTTCCGCATCGACCACTACCTGGGCAAGGAGACCGTCCAGAACCTGCTGGTCCTGCGCTTCGCCAACGCCTTCCTCGAGCCGATCTGGAACTCCCTGTGGATCGACCACGTCCAGATCACCGCCGCCGAGACCGTCGGCACGCCGGGCCGGCGCGGCTACTACGACCACGCGGGCGCGCTGCGCGACATGGTGCAGAACCACCTGCTCCAACTCCTCACGCTGACCGCGATGGAGCCGCCGGCCCGCAACGACCGCGAGGCCATCCGCGACGAGAAGGTCAAGGTCCTGCAGGCGCTGCGCCCTATCACGGGCACGGAGGTCGACCGCTTCACCGTGCGGGGCCAGTACACCGAGGCCGACGGGATGCCGGGCTACCTCGACGAGCCCGCCTCCACGCCGCCGACGGAGGCCTCGCAGCGGGTGGAGACGTTCACCGCGATCCGGGCCGAGATCAAGAACTGGCGGTGGGCGGGAGTGCCGTTCTACCTGCGGACCGGCAAGCGGATGCCGTACCGCAGGTCGGAGATCGTGGTGCAGTTCAAGGACGTGCCGCACTCCATCTTCCCTGGCGGCACGCCGAACCGCCTGGTGCTGCGCCTGCAGCCGGAAGAGGGCATCGAGCTGCACATCATGGCCAAGGAGCCGGGCGCGGGCGAGGTGACGCTGAAGCCGGTGCCGATGTCGCTGAGCTTCGGCAAGACGTTCACCGCGCGGGTGCCGGAGGCGTACGAGCGGCTGCTGACGGACGTGCTGGCCGGGAACCCGACGCTGTTCATGCGGCGTGACGAGGTGGAGGCGGCCTGGCGCTGGATCGACCCGATCCTGTCGACCTGGGAGTCGTCCGGGGACCTGCCCGAGCCCTACCCCGCCGGGACCACCGGCCCCGCAGGAGCCCACGAACTGCTCGGCCGCAGCGGTCGCGAGTGGCACGAGGAGGACGCGTGAACAATCGATTCCGGGTTCAGGGACCCGACGAAGGAGACACCGTGAACCCCGTCATCCAGGACGTCACCGACCGCATCGCCGAGCGGAGCGCCACCAGCCGGGCCGCGTACCTGGCGCGCATCCGGCGCGACGGCGAGGCCGCCAGGGCGAAGGGCCCGGCCCGCGCCCACCTCGGCTGCGCGAACCTGGCGCACGGCTTCGCGGGCGCGCCCGCCGACGACAAGCTCGCGCTGCGCGGCACGGCCAAGCCGGGCGTGGCGATCGTGACGAGCTACAACGACATGCTCTCGGCGCACCAGCCGTACGAGACGTACCCGCCGGAGCTGAAGGCCGCGGTGCGCAAGGCCGGCGGCGTGGCCCAGGTGGCGGGCGGCGTGCCCGCGATGTGCGACGGCATCACGCAGGGGCGGGCCGGCATGGAGCTGTCCCTCTACAGCCGCGACGTGATCGCGATGGCCACGGCGATCGCGCTGTCGCACGACATGTTCGACTCGACGCTGCTGCTGGGCGTGTGCGACAAGATCGTGCCCGGCCTGTTCATCGGGGCGCTGCACTTCGGGCACCTGCCCGCGATCTTCGTCCCGGCCGGGCCCATGGCCTCGGGCCTGCCGAACAAGGTCAAGGCGCGCACCCGCCAGCTCTTCGCCGAGGGCAAGGTGGGCCGCCAGGAGCTGCTCGACGCCGAGTCGAAGTCGTACCACTCCCCCGGCACCTGCACCTTCTACGGCACCGCCAACTCCAACCAGGCGCTGATGGAGGTCATGGGCCTGCACCTGCCCGGCTCGACCTTCGTCAACCCGCACACCGAGCTGCGCCACGCCCTCACCGAGGCGGCCGGGCGCCGTGCCGTGGAGATCACCGCGCACGGCTCGGAGTACACGCCGATCGGCGAGCTGGTCGACGAGAAGGCCATCGTGAACGCCTGCGTCGCCCTGCTGGCCACCGGCGGCTCCACGAACCACACGATCCACCTGGTCGCCATGGCCGCCGCCGCCGGCATCGCGCTGACCTGGGACGACTTCGCCCGCCTGTCGGGCGTCGTGCCGTCCCTCACCAAGATCTACCCGAACGGTCAGGCGGACGTGAACCACTTCCGCGACGCCGGCGGCATGCAGGTCCTCATCGGCGACCTGCTGGACGAGGGCCTGCTGCACGGGGACGTCATGACCGTGGCCGGGCGCGGCCTCGACCGCTACCGCGAGGCTCCCGAGCTGGTCGACGGCGAGCTGGTCTGGGCGCCGGTCACCGGCGGCAGCTCCGACCTGGACGTGCTGCGCCCGGTCGCGGCGCCGTTCTCGCCGGACGGCGGGATCCACATGCTGTCGGGCAACCTGGGCCGGGCCGTCTCCAAGGTCTCGGCGGTCAAGCCGGAGCACCTGGTGATCGAGGCGCCGGCCAAGGTGTTCGACGACCAACTGGAGCTGCTGCGGGCGTTCGAGGCGGGCGAGCTCGACGGGCAGGACTTCGTGGCGGTCATCCGCTACCAGGGGCCGAGCGCGAACGGCATGCCCGAGCTGCACAAGCTCACGCCCCCGCTGGCCGTGCTGCTCGACAGGGGGCAGCGGGTGGCGATCGTCACGGACGGCCGCATGTCGGGCGCGTCCGGCAAGGTGCCCGCGGCCATCCACCTGTCGCCCGAGGCCGCCGACGGCGGGCCGATCGCCCTGGTGCGGGACGGCGACATGATCAGGCTGGACTCGGCAGCGGGGACGCTGGAGCTGCAGGTGCCCGCCGAGGAGCTGGCCCGGCGCGTGCCGGAGGGCCGCCCGCTGAGCGACGCGCAGTGGGTGGGGACCGGGCGCGAGCTGTTCGCGGCCTTCCGCCGGATGGCGGGCCACGCGGAGCAGGGCGCCGGGATCTTCGGCGTCAGCGGCGCCGAGTCGCCCGACCACGGCCCCGGCCTGGGCTTCCTCGCCGAGGCCGGCGTCTCCCACCTGGAGACGGGCGCCCCGGTCGGCGCCCAGCACGCCGGGCTGGCCCGATGACACCTCGCTGCTGGTACGGCGAACAGCGGCTCCCCACGCACACCCGCTTGTCGCGCGACGCGAGTCCCGCGGCGTGCGACAGGCGGGTGTGAGACAGCGGATGGGGCTCACCACCCGATCCGGGTCACCGTGGGATCCTTCGGTATGTGACTCCTCCGCTCCCCAGAGGGATCGGCTTCTCGCTTTCCCCAACTGGGGTAAGCGACGGACAAGCCCTGCCCGTTTTGAACCCGAGAACCGTATCCGGGGCGCGATACCCCCGCCGGGTGAATCCGGCAGCCCCCTCAACAGACCCGATGGCGAGCGATCTTGACGCCGCCCTGGATGCCGGAGGTATGCGGTGAGTGCCTTTGACCTTCCGTGGCTGGTCGCCGACATCGGCGGGACCAACGCCCGGTTCGGCCTGGTCACCTCGTTGGGAGCGCGGCCGGTGAACGTCGCGGTCCTGGCCGGGGCCGACTACGAAACCCTCCCCGAAGCCGTGGCCGCCTATCTCGCGCAACACGCGGGCGGAGTGCGACCGGGGGCGGCGTGCCTGGCCGTGGCCGGGCCGATCGACGGCGACCGCTACCGGCTCACGAACTCCGCGTGGGCCGGGTCCGTACGGGATCTCGACGTGCCGTACGCGGTGCTGCTCAACGACTTCGAGGCGCTGGCGGTGTCGCTGCCGCACCTGGAGGGCGAGGACCTGGTCTCGCTGGGCGGCCCCGAGCCGGGCCACGGGGTCAAGGCAGTGCTGGGGCCGGGGACCGGCCTCGGCGTGGGCGGGCTGGTGCCGGCCGAGCACGGCTGGACGCCGATCCCGGGCGAGGGCGGTCACGTCACGGTGCCCGTGGTGGACCGGCGGGAGCTGGAGATCGTCCAGGCCCTGCGGTCACAGGGGCTGCCGCACGTGGTGGCCGAGCACGTGCTGTCCGGGCCCGGGCTGGTCCGGCTGCACCGGGCGCTCGCCCAGGTGAACGGCGTCGCCGCCCCCGACCTGACCGCCTCGGACATCGTGGCGCGGCTGGACGACTCGCTGTGCGCGGAGACGGTGGAGGTGTTCTGCGGGATGCTGGGCAGCTTCGCCGGGAACGTGGCCCTGACTCTCGGTGCGAGGGGCGGGGTGTATCTGGGCGGCGGCGTGCTCCCCCGTATCGTGGAACGCGTACGCACCAGCAGCTTCCGGACGCGCTTCACCGCAAATCCGGACATGGCCCACTACCTGGAGGCCATCGGCACCGCGCTGATCGTCGCCCCGCAGCCGGCGCTGACGGGCGCGGCGGCCTGGCTGGCCCAGCGCGCCCGCCGGGAACTGGTGGGATGACCGTGCGGACCTGTACGTGACTAGACGGCCGTCAACGGGCCGACGAGGAGAAGAAAACTCATGAGCTTGCTCGATCTCGCCCCGGTGATCCCCGTCGTGGTGATCGACGACGTGGAGAGCGCCGTGCCGATGGCCAGGGCGCTGGTCGCCGGCGGCCTGCCGGTCATCGAGGTGACCCTGCGGACCCCGGCCGCGCGCGAGGCCATCGCCAGGATCGCGGCCGAGGTGCCCGAGGCGACCGTGGGCGCGGGGACCATCCGCAGCTCGGAGGACATCTCGGCGTCGGTGGCCGCCGGGGCGAGGTTCCTGGTGTCGCCCGGCACGACTCTCTCGCTGATCGAGGCGATGGATTCGAGCGGCGTCCCCTACCTGCCGGGAGCGGCCACCGTGTCCGAGGTGATGGCGCTGGTCGAGCGCGGGGTCAAGGAGCTGAAGTTCTTCCCCGCCGAGGCCGCGGGCGGCATCCCTTACCTCAAGTCGCTGGCCGGGCCGCTGCCGGACGTGCGGTTCTGCCCGACGGGCGGGATCCGGGTGACCACGGCGGCCGACTACCTCGCGCTGCCGAACGTCGGCTGTGTCGGCGGCACCTGGCTGACCCCGGCCGACGCACTGGCCTCCGGCGACTGGGGCCGCGTCGAGAAGCTCGCCTCGGAGGCCGCGGCTCTGCGCTGAGTACGGCGGTAATGGGCGACATCCTGGTCCGGTTCTACGGGGAGAGCTCAGCTCCAGATCGACACGTGGATCGGGGGGCGGAAGCGGCTGCGGGGGATGCCGTCGTCCGGGGTGCGCATGACCTGGGTGGCGGCCGGGGTCGTGAGGAAGTCCAGGAAGGTGCCCGCGGCCACCGACCGGTTCGGCGGCTCAAGGGTCGTGGCGTACCAGTACGCGGCCAGCGGGGTGGCGGCGGTCTCGATGGCCACCAGCTCACCCCTGCGTAACTGGGAGGCCACCAGGTGGGCCGTGGCGGGCGCCACCCCGGAACCTTCGGCGGCGGCCTTCCAGGCGGCCGTCTGGTTCGCGAAGACCCGTACCTGGGATTCCGGGACCCGCAGCAGCCGCAGCAGCCGGCTCGTGTCGCTCAGCGGGTCCGTCCCGGAGGGGCCCACCAGCCACTGGTCGCGGCGGCCGCGGGGTGAGCCGACCACGATGAGGCGGCAGCGCAGGACCGGGCGGCTCACCAGGCCCTCGCCGGTCGCCTGGGCCCCGAGCGCGACGTCGGCCAGGCGGCTGGACAGCAGGAGCGGGATCTCGGCCGTGGCCGCCACGCCGGTGGTGGCGTCCACCGACTTGCGCTGCGTGAAGAGGCAGACGAGCGGCCCGGCCACGTACTCGGCGAGGCCGGCGTCCATGACCACGTGCAGCCCGGCGACGCGGCCCGGCTGGACGGCGGCGACCGCCTCCGCGCCGAGCGCGACGATCTGTGCGGCGATCCCGAGCAGGCGCCGCCCGCCCTCGGTCAGCACCATCCGGTCGCCGGTACGGGTCAGCAGCGGGTCGCCGAGGTGCCTGCGGAGCTGGGCCAGCGACTGGGAGACCGCGGGCTCGCTCACGCCCAGCGCCCGTGCCGCCGCCTTGACAGATCCCAGACGCGCGACGAAAACGAACGCCCCGAGCTGGCTGAGTGTCATCCCCCCTTCATAGTTCTCCGGCGCTCATTAAGGAATCCCTTATTTGCGGATTGTCGGGACAAATCGGTGCCAGCAATGTGCAGTCATGCAGGTTCCCGCGAGATTCGAATACGAGAGAGCGGACAGCGTGCCGCACGCGCTCGAACTGCTGGCGCGCTACGGCCCCGAGGCCAGGATCGTCGCAGGTGGGCACAGCCTCATCCCCATGATGAAGCTCCGCCTGGCCCAGCCGGAGGCGTTGATCGACATCAACGGGCTGGCCGAGCTGGGGCGGATCGCCGTCGAGGGTGACGAACTGGCCATTGGCGCGCTGGTACGGCACGCAGAGCTGCTGGACAGCACCACCGCCACCAACCTTTTCCCGATATTTCGGGATGCGGAGCGAGTTATTGCCGACCCAATAGTGAGAAATCGGGGGACCGTTGGCGGGTCGTTGTGCCAGGGCGACCCTTCCGAGGATTTGTCCGCCGTGTTCTCGGCGCTGCGGGCGCGGGCGGTCATCCAGGGCGCGGGCGGTCAGCGTACCGTGCCGATCAGGGACTTCCACCGCGGCCCGTACGAGACCGCCGTCGCGCCGGACGAGCTGCTGGTCCAGCTCCGCGTGCCGATCACGGCGGGCACGGGCAGCGCGTACGAGAAGGTCGAGCGGCGCGTGGGCGACTGGCCGGTCGCCGCGGCCGGAGCGGTCGTCACCGTGCGGGACGGCCTGATCGCGCGGGCGGGCATCGGGCTGACCGCGGTCGGCGCCGAGCACTTCTGCGCCCCCGAGGCCGAGAGCTACCTGGAGGGCAGGCAGCCCGGCGAGGAGGCGTTCGCGGTGGCGGGCCGGATCGCCGCCGAGCACTGCGACCCCCACGCCGACCAGCGCGGCCCCGCCGACTACAAGCGCCACCTGGCCGCCGAGCTGACCCGGCGCGCGCTGGCCAGAGCCGCAGGGAGGATCTGACATGCGCATCACGGTCTCGGTGAACGGGCAGCCGTACACCAGAGAGGTCGAGCCCAGGCTGCTCCTCGTGCACTTCCTGCGCGACGAGCTCGGCCTGACCGGCACCCACTGGGGCTGCGACACCTCCAACTGCGGCGTCTGCGCGGTGCGGCTCGACGGCGTGCCGGTCAAGTCGTGCACGGTGCTGGCGGTGATGGCCGACGGCCACGAGGTGACCACCGTGGAGGGCCTGGAACGCGACGGGGAACTGGACGCGGTGCAGAAGGGGTTCGTGGAGTGCCACGGGCTGCAGTGCGGGTTCTGCACGCCCGGCATGCTGCTCACCGCCCGCGCGCTGCTCGACCGCGTGCCCGACCCCGACGAGGGCCAGATCCGCGAGGCCATCTCGGGACAGCTGTGCCGCTGCACCGGCTACGAGAACATCGTCCGATCGATCCGCTGGGCTGCACAGGAGGAGGCGAAATCATGAGTTACGGACGCATGCACCGCAAAGAGGACGCCCGCTTCATCAGGGGCCGCGGCAACTACACCGACGACGTACGGCTGCCCGGCATGCTGTACGGCGCCGTGCTGCGCAGCCCGCACGCCCACGCCAGGATCGTCTCCATCGACACGAGCGCCGCCGAGGCACACCCGAAGGTCAAGGCCGTCATCACCGGGCAGACCCTGGCCGGGCTCGGCCTCGCCTGGATGCCGACGCTCTCGCAGGACACCCAGGCGGTGCTCGCCACGGACAAGGTGCGCTTCCAGGGCCAGGAGGTCGCGTTCGTGGTGGCCGAGGACGCCTACTCGGCCCGCGACGCGCTGGAGCTGATCGACGTCGAGTACGACCCCCTCGACGCGGTCATCGACGCCAGGAAGGCCCTCGACCCGGACGCCCCGGTCATCCGGGACGATCTCGAAGGGCGTACCGGCAACCACATCTTCGACTGGGAGGCCGGCGACCGCGCCCGCACCGACGCCCTCTTCGAGCAGGCGGAGGTGACGGTCGCCCAGGACCTGCTCTACCCGCGCGTGCACCCGGCGCCGCTGGAGACGTGCGGCGCGCTCGCGGACTTCGACAAGGTCACCGGCAAGCTGACCGTCTGGTGCCCCACGCAGGCGCCGCACGCCCACAGGACGCTGTACGCGATGGTGGCCGGCCTGCCCGAGCACAAGATCCGGGTGATCTCGCCGGACATCGGCGGCGGTTTCGGCGGAAAAGTCGGGATATATCCCGGCTACGTGTGCGCGATCGTCGGCTCGATCGTCACCGGCAAGCCGGTCAAATGGATGGAAGACCGCTCCGAGAACCTCATGAGCACCGCCTTCGCCCGCGACTACCACATGCGCGGCGAAGTGGCGGCGACGCGCGACGGCAGGATCCAGGCGATCAGGGTCAAGGTGCTGGCCGACCACGGCGCGTTCAACGGCACGGCCCAGCCGACCAAGTTCCCGGCCGGCTTCTTCCACGTCTTCTCCGGCTCGTACGACATCGAGGCCGCCCACTGCGAGGTCACCGGCGTCTACACGAACAAGGCCCCCGGCGGCGTCGCCTACGCCTGCTCCTTCCGCGTCACCGAGGCCGTCTACCTGGTCGAGCGCATGATCGACGTACTGGCCGCCGAGCTGGACCTCGACCCGGCCGACCTGCGGATGCGCAACCTGCTCAGACCCGAGCAGTTCCCCTACCACTCCCCCACCGGCTGGGAGTACGACTCCGGCGACTACCCCAGGGCGCTGCGCCTGGCCATGGACATGGCCGGCTACGACAAGCTCCGCGCCGAACAGGCCGACAAGCGGGCCAGGGGCGAGCTGATGGGCATCGGCGTCAGCTTCTTCACCGAGGCCGTCGGGGCGGGCCCGCGCAAGCACATGGACATCCTCGGCCTGGGCATGGCCGACGGCGCCGAGCTGCGCGTGCACCCGACGGGCAAGGCCGTGCTGCGGGTCTCGTGCCAGTCGCAGGGCCAGGGGCACGAGACCACGTTCGCCCAGATCGTCGGGCAGGAGCTGGGCATCCCGGCCGACGACGTGGAGGTGGTGCACGGCGACACCGACCAGACGCCGTTCGGGCTGGGCACGTACGGCTCGCGCTCCACCCCCGTCTCCGGCGCGGCCACCGCCATCGTGGCCAGGAAGGTGCGCGACCGCGCCAAGATCGTGGCGGCGGCCATGCTGGAGGCCGCGCCGGACGACCTGGAGTGGGCCGACGGCAGGTGGTCGGTGGTGGGCGATCCGTCCGCCGGCAAGTCGATGGCCGAGATCGCGCTGGCCGCGCACTCCAACCTGGAGCTGCCGGAAGGCGTCGAAGGCCACCTGGACGCGGTCACCGTCTACAACCCGCCCAACCTCACGTACCCGTTCGGCGCCTACATCTGCGTCGTCGACGTCGATCCGGGGACGGGGCAGGTGAAGGTGCGCAGGTTCGTGGCGGTGGACGACTGTGGCGTGCGGATCAACCCCATGATCGTCGAGGGGCAGATCCACGGCGGGCTCGCCGACGGGGTGGGGATGGCGCTCATGCAGGTGATGGCGTTCGACGAGGACGGCAACCACCTGGGGGCGTCGTTCATGGACTACCTGCTGCCGACCTCGATGGAGTGCCCGTCGTGGGAGCTGGGCGAGACCGTGACGCCCTCGCCGACGCACCCGATCGGGGCCAAGGGCGTGGGCGAGTCGGCCACCGTCGGCTCTCCCGCGGCCGTGGTCAACGCCGTGGTGGACGCGCTCAAGCCGTACGGTGTGCGCCACGCCGACATGCCGCTCACCCCGGCGAACGTCTGGCGCGTCGTCAACGGCGACCCGTTCCGCACGGACCTGGCCATCCCGTGAGTGAGCGCAGCGAGCGAACAATCAGACACAGCCGAGTTTCGTTCATGCGTCCGACGAAGGAGGACGCATGAACGAGTTTCTCGGCATGCCGACGCCTCGGCCGCGGCCGGCCGCAGACCTGGACGCCCGGGTCGCGCGGCTGCGGTCGGGGCGGGAGCCGTACGTGCTGGCCACGGTCGTGCGGGCGCAGCGGCCGACCAGCGCGAAGGCGGGCGACCGCGCGCTGGTGCTGCCGGACGGGACGATCGAGGGGTTCGTCGGCGGGGTCTGCGCCACTGACACCGTCCGGGCGCAGGGCCTGCGGCTGCTCGAACTCCGGCGCGCGGCAGGGACCACGCTGCTGCGGATCACGCCGGAGGCGGGCGAGCCGCGCGAGGAGGAGGGCCTGATCGCCGTGGGCCAGCCGTGCCTGTCCGGCGGCACGCTGGAGATCTTCCTGGAGGCCGTGCTGCCTCCCGTGCTGATCCACGTGTACGGCGACAGCCCCATCGCCCGGGCCTTCGCCGCCGTCGGCCAGGCGCTGGGATACCAGATCGAGACCGGCCCCGGGATCACCGCCGACGCCGATGCCGTCCTGGTGGCCTCGCACGGGGTCGGCGAGGAGCCGGTCCTGCGTGACGCGCTGGCCAAGGGCGTCCCGTACATCGGGCTGATCGCCAGCCGCAAGCGCGGCACGGCGGTCCTGGCGCGCGTGGAGGGAGGAGAGCGCGTGCGGGTTCCGGCGGGTCTGGACATAGGTGCCAGAACGCCCGGTGAAGTGGCGGTTTCCGTGTACGCCGAGATCATCAGCCTGCGTTAACGGGCGGCAGCCGGGTACGCCAAGGAAAGGACAACCGCAGCCCCCGGGAAGCCCCTTTCGCTCTCCGGAGAGCGAAAGGACATCAATGCCGACGGAACTGATCCGCCAAGTGCAGAGGATGGCCGACGACCGCCCCGCGGCCCAGCCGGGCAGCCTGGAGCGGGGCATCGACATCCTGCTGGCGCTCAGCGCCGCCTCCCACCCGGTCAGCCTCTCGCAGCTGTGCCGCAGCACGGGCCTGCCCAAGTCGACCGCCCACCGCATCCTGGGCGTGCTGTGCTCGCGCGAGCTGGCCAGGCGGGTGGGCAACGGCTACGTGCCGGGCGAGCTGCTGGAGACGATGGCCGGCATCACCCGGGCCCGCGTGCCCGGCACCCGCAAGGTCGTGCTGCCGTACCTGCTCTACCTGTACGAGGCCACCAGGCAGACGGTCAACCTGGCCGTCCCGTCCGGCCTCGAGGCCCGTTACGTCGAGCGCCTCTACAGCCACAACCGCGTCGACTCCCGCTCCGACGGCATGGACCGCGCGCCGCTCCACTGCACGGCGACCGGCAAGGCGCTGCTGGCCTTCGACCAGAGGCTGCGCCAGGAGCTGCTGGCGCGCGGCTCGTTCGAGCGGATGACGCGCCGCACGATCACCACGCCGGCCGGGCTCGAACGCGAGCTGGCCCAGGTCAGGCGGCACGGCGTGGCGTACTCGCAGGAGGAGTTCACCGAGGGCGTGGCGTGTGTGGCCGCGCCGGTGTTCGGCCCGGGCGGCCGGATCTGCATGTCACTCGGCGTGGCCGCCCCCGCGGGCACGGCGCCGCTCGCCAAGCTCGGCATCTCCGTTCGCGGGGCCGCCCAGGCCATCTCGGCCGCCCTCCTCGGCGCCTAGGCGTTCCAGCCATCGGAACATCTCCGCGGCGTCCGCCCAGAAGTGTTCCGGTGGCCGAGACCCCTGATTGCGAACGCGGCGCCACGGGAGATCACATCGGCATATGGACTTCCTTCCTGCTCCGGCCACCCAGGAGGCGCCCGCGGTCCGAAAGGTCAGAGCCCGCATGACCACGGATCCGCGGGCGCCGGTCGGAACAGGGAAGGTTGCGCGTGCCTAGGGGCCTCCCCCGGGCCACCGTGCTGGAGAGCCTGCGCCTGGCCGCCACGATCGTCCCGCCGGGCGCGCCGCATCTGATGCCCGGGCGCGACCCGCTGCGCTCCCGCGCGCTGCTGGCCGAGCTCGAGTCCAGGTACGGCGGCCGCCCCGTCCTGGTGCGCGGCCTGCGCGGCCCCGCGCTGCTGATCATCTCCAAGCGGGACGCCCTGCGCGTGTTGTCGGAGGAGGGCGAATACGCGCAGGGCGTCGAGCAACGCCCCTTCGGCCTGCCGACGGACGTGCTGCGCCCGACGTTCGTCGACATCGCCAGGGAGGAGGCCGGGGAGCTCACCTCCGGCGTGGTGGACCACGACCGGCTCAACGCCCGGTGGCAGCGGGTGGCCAGACGCTGCGTCTACGGCGACGGCGCGGCCGACGACGTGGAGCTCACCCGCCTGCTGGCGGACCTCACGCGGGCCGGCAGGTGGCGCGACAGGCGGCGCCAGGACCTGCTCTCGGGCCGGTACGACGCCCGCATCCTCGACCACCTGCGGCGCGCCGAACCCGGCAGCCTGGCCGGCCTGATCGCGGAGAGGCCGGGGGTGGGGCGCTCGCGCGGGCTCATGCAGGCGGCGTTCTGGCTGATGGGCCTCGGCATGCTGTCGGCGGGGCTGATGCAGACCCTGGCGCTGCTGGCCGCCCACCCGGCCCAGCGCAAGTCGGCCCGCCGCGACGCCGACTACCTGCGGGCCTGCCTGCGCGAAGGGCTGAGGCTGTGGCCGCCGGTGCCGGCGCTGTCGCGGGTCACCGCCACCAGGACCGACTGGTACGGCACCACCCTGCCCGCCGGCACCACCGTGCTCGTGCCGATCGCCGCGCACCAGCGCAGCCCGCGCCTGCCGTACGCGAACACCTTCGCCCCCGAGATCTGGCTGGACGGCACCGCGGCGAACGAGTGGTGGGCGCAATCGTTCAAGGGGCCGGGCTGCGACGGCGTGCACCTCTCGCTCACGGTCGGGACCGCCTTCCTGGCCGGCATCGTCCGCGCCGCCCGTCCCAAGCCGGTCGGGCGGCTGCTGTCCCCGCACCGCCCCCTCCCCCACAGCCTCAACCTCTCGCGCCTGCGGGTGACGATGCGCCCCTTGCGCATCCACGGCGCCCCCTCGCCTGCTCAGAACTAGTCGCCACCGGGCAGGCACTTCCTCCGTTAGAGTCTTGGGTACAAAATGACGTGCCGGGCGGAGGAACGGTTCGGGTTGAGACGGGATGACGACGGCGAGAGGACGGCGACATTGGGGCGCTCCGCAGGCACTCCGCTGGAGCCGGAAGATCCGCCGGCGATCGGCCCTTATGAGCTGATCAGCCGTCTCGGCTCCGGTGGCATGGGCGTGGTCTACCTCGCCAAGGCGGCCGACGGGCAGCGGGTGGCGCTCAAGGCGATCCGGCGCGACTACACGGCCGACCCCGTCTACCGGGCGCGTTTCCACGAAGAGGTGTCCAACGCGCGCAAGGTGGCCTCGTTCTGCACGGCGCGCGTGCTCGACCACGGCGAGGACCGCGGCGTCCTCTACCTCGTCACCGAGTACATCGACGGCATCTCGCTCGAGGACCACCTGATCGAGCACGGCGCGCTGTCGCCGTCGGTGCTCCACTCCGCGGCCGTCGGCGTGGCCGCCGCGCTGACCGCGATCCACGCGGCCGGGCTGGTGCACCGCGACCTCAAGCCGGCCAACGTGATGCTGACGCTGGCCGGGCCCCGGGTGATCGACTTCGGGCTGGCGCGCTCGACGCACGTCAGCTCCCGGCACACCAACGCCGGCATGGTGATGGGCACGCCCGGATGGATCGCTCCCGAGCAGGTCTTCGAGGGGCGCACCAGCCCGGCGGGCGACGTGTTCGCCTGGGGGTCGCTGATCGCCTACGCGGGGCTGGGCGGGCATCCGTTCGGCGAGGGCGACGCGTACGTGATGGCGGCCCGGGCCCGCAGCGCGCCGCCCGACCTGCGGGGGCTGCCCGCGCCCCTGGACCGGCTGGTGGCGGCGGCCATCCACCCCGACCCGGCGCGCCGGCCCGCGGCCAAGCAGCTGCTGCTGGAGCTGGTGGGGGCGGCCGACGAGCCCGCGGCGCAGCTCGCCGCCACCAAGCACCTGACCAACTCGTGGAACCCGTCGGACTTCCCGATGATGCCGCGGCCGCCGCACCCGATGCCGCCCGACCGCACGGGCCAGGTGCCGGGCGCGGGTCGTCCGCGCCCACCCCGCCGCCCCGAGAGTCGTGCCCCGCATGCCGAGCCCCGCGGCCCGCAGCCTCCGCCGCCCGCCGAACGCACCGGCCCCACGCCGGGGGCGGCGAGCCACGTGCCCCCCGCCGAGCGCACCGGCCCCAAGGCGGGCATGATGCAGCCGCCGCCCGCCGAGCGCACCGGCCCCAAACCAGGGCAGATGCCGCCACCCGCGGAGCGGACCGGGCCCACGCCCGGCATCGGCCGGGTGCCGCAGCAGCCTCCGGCCCCCCACCCCGAGCGGACCGGCCCCGTGCCGCAGACCGGGCTGGGGCCGCGGGGGCCGCACCCGGATCTCACCGGGCCGGTCCCCCACCACCAGACCGGGCAGGGGCCGATGCCCCACCACTCCGCCACCGGCCAGGGGCCGCTGCCGGGCTACCCGCCCGCCAAGCGCAAGCGGGGCGTGTTCGCGGGCTGCATGACCGCCTTGATCATCACGTTCGTGCTGGTGGTGGGGCTGATCGTGGCGCTGATGTGGATGCTGCGCTCCCCGGCGGCCGGCGAGGACGGGCCCGTGCAGGACGGCAAGCTGCGCTTCGCCGTCACCAGCACGAAGTGCCCCAAGCCGGCGAAGGCGGCGCAGACCCGCACGTGCCAGATCGGGGTACGCGTCAGCAACGTCGGCCAGGAGGCCAGGGTGCTCTACCCGGGCCAGCAGAAGTTGGTCGACGAGGACAAGGAGTTACACGGCGGCACCAAGCTGCTCGACAAGGACGGCAAGGAGATCACGCCGATCCGCATCGAGGCGGGCCAGTCGTTCGTCGGCGCGCTCGTGTTCGATTTTCCGAAGGACCTCGCCCCGGCCGCGCTCGAGGTGCACGACTCGGGGCTGAGCAGCGGGGCCCGTCTCAACCTGGGCTGAGCTCAGAAACCTTCGGACGACGAGACCACACCCTCCAGCGGGGCGCCGTCGCCGAAGCGCCGCACGTTGGATGTGACGCGTTCGGTCAGGCCGCGCCAGTAGGAGGAGGGCGGGTTGGCGGAGTGCGGCGTGATGAGCACGTTGTCCAGGCTCCACAGCGGGTGCCCGTCGGGCAGCGGCTCCGGGTCCGTGACGTCGAGCGCCGCGCCGCCGATGCGGCCCGCGCGCAGCGCGTCCACCAGCTCGTCGGTCACGACGAGGCTGCCCCGGGCGACGTTCACCAGCCAGGCGTCCTCGCGCATGAGCTCGAACTCCCGCTTTCCGAACATCCCCCTCGTCTCCGGCGTGGCCGGCGCCAGGACGACCACGTAGTCGGCCTCGGGCAGCACCTCGCGGTAGCGGGCGCGCGGCAGCACGAGGTCCGCGCCGGGCGCCTCGCCGCTGTCGGTGACCGCCAGGACCCGGCAGCCGAACGGCTCCAGCATCCGCATGAGCACCCGCCCGATGCCGCCGTAGCCGACGATCGCGACCGTCGAGCCCGCGAACTCCCTGGACGTCTTCGGCCCCCACGTCTTGGCCCTGGCCGACTGATACAGACGGCGCGCGGCCGCCAGCATCATGGCCAGCGCGTGCTCGGCCACCGGCAGGCCGTAGGAGCCGGTGGCGGCGGTGAAGACCGGGTGCTCGGAGATGAGCCCGGCGTCGGCGAACCGTTCGATGCCCGCGCTCGGCAGTTGCACCCAGCGGATGCCCTCGTGGAGCATCGACCGCAGCTCCTCGGGGCCGCCGCCGTAGAAGACGATCGCCTCGGCCTCCTCCAGAGGCACGACCCGGCCGCCCGCCCGCTGCACCGCCTCGATGAGCACGGGCACCGGCTCGGGTCCGACATGGACGGCGACGGTCATGCTGGGGCCTCCTTCTCGCCACGGGATCACCAGCGTATCGGTGCGTGAGCACGACGTTCTCCGGTGCCAGCATCTCTTCAGCCTTCGTGGGTAGGTTGGGCCGGGTGTCCGCCGTCGCCGCCCAGCCCGTGGCCGCCCCCGTCCCCAGCGCCGCCGCCAGGCTCGCGTGGCTGGACGCGCTCCGGGGGATCGGCGCGCTGGCCGTGGTGGCCGAGCACCTGCTGCCGTGGTTCCTGCCCCAGCTCAGGCCGTACTGGTTCAGCCTCGGCGTCTACGGCATCCTCGTGTTCTTCCTGGTCAGCGGCTACATCATCCCCACTTCCCTGGAGCGCCACGGCGACGTGCGCAAGTTCTGGATCAGCCGGTTCTTCCGGCTGTATCCCCTCTACCTCGGTGTGATCGTTCTGGTGCTGGCCCTGGCCTGGTGGGTGCCGGTGCGGCCGGAGGTGCCCAGGGACGGCAGCGCGGTGGCGGCGCACGCGACCATGCTGCTCGACGTCGTGAACGTGGGCGGCGTGGCCGACACGATGTGGACGCTGTCGTACGAGATGGTCTTCTACCTCCTGGTCACCGCGCTGTTCCTGATCGGGGGGCACGGCCGGAGCGGGCTGCTGTCGGTGTCGTTCGCGGCGGGGGCCGTGGTGGTGGGGCTGGTGGCGTCGGGGGCGGTGCTGGTGGGCGGGTGGCCCGCCTACGTCTCCGCCGGGGTGTTCGCGGCCGGGCTGACCTGCGTCGTGTGGGGGCGTTTCCGCACGGCCGCGGCCTGCGTGCTGGGGCTGATGGCGCTGGCGTTGCTGCCGCTGAGCAGCCGGGTGCCGTGGCTGGGGGTGGCGGTGCTGGCGGTGATGTTCGCGGGCACGGCCATCCACCGGTGGGAGCGGGGCCAGGGCCGGCTGTGGCCGGTGGCGGTGGCCGCGGCGCTGGTGGGGATCGCGCCGCTGTGGGCCGTCGAGGGCGGCTGGTGGTGGGTCCAGGCCGACGTGTGGCTGACGACGCTCGCGCTGGCCGGGGCCACGTTCGCGGCGGGGATGGCGCTGCGGGGCCGGCGGCTGCCCAGGGTGCTGACCTGGCTCGGGCTGATCAGCTACTCGCTCTACCTGGTGCATCACCCGCTGCTGAAGTATTTCGTGGCGATCACCGGTGACCTGCGGCGGGCGGAGCCGCCGTACCAGCT
Organism: Nonomuraea sp. NPDC050451; assembly: GCF_044458585.1. Lineage (NCBI taxonomy): Bacteria > Bacillati > Actinomycetota > Actinomycetes > Streptosporangiales > Streptosporangiaceae > Nonomuraea > Nonomuraea sp. NPDC050451. The sequence goes on along the minus strand of NZ_JBITHZ010000001.1, from coordinate 1,123,580 downwards.
CATGATGGCGGCGCTGGCCCTGACCGTGGTGCTGGCCGTCAGCGCGCTCACCTACAGATACGTCGAACGGCCCATGCAGGCGCTGGGCCGCCGCTTCTCAGGCCGGCGCGCCCGCCGGCTCCAGGGCGAGGGCGATCGCGGGGTGGCGGGACAGGACCTGCGACACGACGGGGTCCTCGGCCATGAGGAGGCCCAGGTGCCTGACCGCGTGCGCGACCACGTTGGCCAGGGCGACGCGCTCAGGTGACGGGGTCGCGGGCGCCGCGCCCCTGGCGATCTCCAGCTCGGGCACCTCGACCGCGGGCAGCCACGGCGCCGGGTCCGGACAGATCGCATATGTCAGCACGACCCCGCTGTCCGGCTCATAGCGCCAGCTCGTGGAGTGCACGACGGTCCCGGCGTCCTGGGCCGCGACCCCGCCGAGCCGGCGGGCCGCCTCGTCGGGACTTTCCCCTCGGCGCGGCCGGGTAAGGGCATGCCGGTAGGACCAGCGATTGTCGGTGCCCACCCGTAGCATGAGCGTCTCAACCAGGATCACGTGTCTTCCCGTCACCGCCGACAGCTTAATGCCAATCATATGCAAGTACGTCCCAGACGCATTGTCTGAACGCTCTTGAAAGCCGTGGCGGGCCCGGATGTAGTCGATGGCATGCCGAGAGAGGGGCCGACAACCATGCCGGGTTTGCTGGTGTTGATGGGGTCGGGCGAGACGAGCCCGACCATGGTCGAGATCCACCGCGCGGCGGCGCGTTCGCTGCGTGCCGGGGCGCGGGCCGTGCTGCTCGACACTCCCTACGCCTTCCAGGAAAACTCCGCCGACATCTCCGCCCGCGCCCGCCGCTACTTCGCGCGCAGCGTCGGCCTGGAGGTCGAGGTGGCGGCCGGGATCACGGGCGCCGACTGGGTCTTCTCGGGTCCCGGCAGCCCGACCTATGCGCTCGACCAGTGGGCCGACTCGGGCGTGGCCGGCGACCTGCGTGCCCGGATCCGCGCACGCGAGGGGGTGACGGTGCTGGCCTCGGCCGCCGCCTGCACGGCGGGCCTGGCCACCGTGCCGGTCTACGAGATCTACAAGGTGGGTGCGGACCTCCATTGGCGCGAGGGCGTCGACCTGCTGGAGCCGCTCGGGCTGCGGGCCGTGCTGATCCCCCATTTCGACAACGCCGAGGGCGGCACCCACGACACCCGCTACTGCTATCTGGGCGAGCGCCGGCTGTCCCGCATGGAGCGCGAGCTGCCGCCCGGCACCGCCGTCCTGGGCCTCGACGAGCACACCGCCCTGGTGATCGACCTCGAGACCGAGTCGGTGCGGGTTGCGGGCCGGGGCGGCCTGACCGTCCGCCGGCCCGGCTCCGCGACGGTCCTGCCCACGGGCACCCACACCGACCTGGCCGAGGTGCGCCGCCTGGCCGAGGGCGGCCCCGGCACGGGCACCGTCGCCCCGCCGCCCCCGGCGGACCCCGCTCCCGCCGAGGTGACGCTGGAGGAGACGATCCACACGTGCGAGGAGCTGTTCAAGGCGGCGGTGGCCCGGCCGGACCTGGTGGCGGCGGCCCAGGCGGTGCTCGACCTGGAGGCGGAGATCGTCAAGTGGGCGGCCGACACGGAGGAGGACGCCGGCGGGGTCGATCAGGCCAGGGAGCTGATGCGGCTGCTCATCGCCCGCCTCGGCGAGCTCGCCTCGACCGCCCGCCTCCGCTCTCAGAGCCTCCCCTCCCTGGTGGAGCCGCTGCTGGTGCTCCGCTCGCGGCTGCGTGAGGATGGGCGGTACGACGTGGCGGACGCGTTGCGGGCGGCGATGCAGGAGGGCGGCATCCTCGTCGAGGACACCCCGGACGGGCCCCGCTGGACCTGCACTTCCTGAGACCTCTGACGGACGCCTGACGAGGTCCGCAAAGGCAGGGTAACGTGGCCCCGTCACTCGACGTGCTCGCGCGGATACACTTGGCCCCATGCCCCCGTGCGTCCAAGACTCGAATCCATGGAAGGCCATGACGCGATGACTGCTCTGCCGGACGATGGCCGGCTTGTTGCTCATCCACCGCCCCGGCGTGTCAGGCTTTTCGCCTTGCCGCCGACCAGCAGCGACTACACCGTCGAGGACTGGCTCAAGCTGCCCGAAACCGGGGAGCGCATCGAGTTGATCGACGGGAGTTTCGTAGTGAGCCCCATGCCTGCCTATGCCCATGCGCTCTGCGCGGGGCGACTTCGGCAGATCTTGGTCGAAGCGGCACCTGAGGCATTCGAGGTGGTCGAGACAGGCAATCTCAAAGTCGGTGAGGATGGCCTCATTACCGACATCGTGGTAGGACGTGCCGAGACGATGCTGACCGACGCCACCATGCTCGCCGCCGCGGACACCGTATGCGTGGTCGAGGTCGTCAGCCCGGGCAAGGGGAGTCGGCGGCGCGATTACGAGGTCAAGCCTCCCAAATACGCCGCAGCGGGCATCCCCGTGTTCATCAGGGTCGAACTCCAGGGCGATGACGCGCCTCGCGTCGAGGTCTTCAACCTGAGCAGCCAGGGCTACGAACTCGTCGCGGAGGGGAAGGCGGGCAACGTCCTCTCGCTCGACCAGCCCTTCCCCGTGTCCTTCGACCCGGCCGTGCTGACCGGGCCGCGATCGACGGCCCAGAACTAGAACGTCCTGGCGATCTGGCGGGCGCGGTCGTCGGCCTGCTTGCGTTCGGCCTCGTACGAGCCCGTCAGCGTGGGGTGGTGGCGGACCTCCTGGATGTCGGTGATGCCGGCCCAGCGGAGCCAGTCGTCGAAGTACGTCGACTGGAAGTCGGTGCCGAACGCCGACCCCAGGCCAGGCCCCCAGACGGCGCTGGTGTAGACGACGGCGGCGCGCTTGCCGGTCAGCAGGGCGCGGTATCCGGTCTCCGGGTGCACGTCGAAGACCATCGCCGGCTGGCTGACCACGTCGATGAACTGCTTCAGCTTGTAGGGCACGCCCCCGTTCCACATCGGCACGCTGAAGAGGTAACGGTCGTAGGAGTCGAAGCGCTCGAACGTCCGCACGGCCGCCGCCCACGCCTCCGCCTGCTCGCCCTCGGGCGTGCCGCCGCCGAACACGGTCATCTTCGCGCCCGCGGCGGCGGGGCCGAACTCGGGGAGCGTGCCGTCCCACAGGTCGAGGTGATCGACCGTCGCGCCGGGCCGGGTGGCACGGTATTCCTCGGCGAACGTCCGCGCGATGCCCAGGGAGATCGACTCGTCCCCGCGGGGAGAAGCGGAGATGTGCAGCAGTCTGCTCATGATTGCTCGTCCTTTCCGGACTGCGGTCCGATTAATGCATGCGAATATACGGACCGCAGTCCGATTAGTCAAGCGGACGACATTGGGGGTGCGCGCCGGAGCGTTGGACGTTGGCGTCCGAATGGGCCGCCAACTCGGCGGCCTGCGAGAGCGCGGAGCGCGGGGCGGCGCCGATCACGGCGGCGTTCGCGAGCAGATCAGCTGGCTGCTGCCGTTGTGCGGGGTGGCGCTGCCGCTGGCCCTGGCCGCCGCCGTACTGCGCCGGCGCGGGGTCGCGATGCCCGGTGAGCCGCTCGCCGCGGCCGGATGGGTGCTGTGGGGAACCTGGCTGGTGGTCTGCGGCCTGGTGTTCGCCACGCAGCAGGGGATCTTCCACCCGTACTACACGACGCAGCTGGCCCCCGCGATCGCCGCCGTCACCGCGGGCTTCGCCACGACGCTGGCCCGAGCCCACCGTGCGGGAGCCCGCTGGGCGCTCCCGCTGGGGGCCGGGGCCGTCGCGGTGACCGCGGCCTGGGCCTGTGCCGTGATCGGGCGGGTGCCGTCCTGGAACGGCTGGCTGGTGTGGCCCGTGGGCGCGGCCGGGGTGGCGGCGGTCGTCCTGCTCCTGCTGTCAGCCGGCCGGCGACGGCTGCTGCCCGCCGCGCTCGGCGTCGCGGTCCTGGCGGTGCTGACGGCGCCCGCGGCCTGGGCGATCAGCGTCCCCGGCGCCACGTCGGTGCTGGGCGGCGCCAATCCCACCGCGGGGCCGCCGGTCATGCCCTTCGGCGGCGGTGGCGGAGCCGGCCCGGCTCCGGGCGGGTCCGAACTCCCGGAAGGGATGCGGCTCCCACCGGGCATGGAACTCCCGTCCGGCATGGAACTCCCGCCAGGTATGGGACTCCCGTCCGGCATGGAACTCCCGCCAGGTATGGAGCTCCCCGAAGGATTCCCCGGCGGGAGCCCGGGCGGCATGCCACCCGGGCTCGCGGGAGGCTTCCCGGGAGGCTTTCCCGGCGGCGGCGCCGAGCTCACCGCCGACCAGCGCAAGATCCTCGACCATGCCGTCAAGAACTCCGGCCCCGCCCGGATCAAGCTCGCCGTCGAGGGCGGCGCCATGTTCGCCTCCACGTTCATCCTCGGCAGCGACGCCACCGTCATCGGCATGGGCGGCTTCATCGGCATCGACGACGCCCCGACCGTCGAGCAGCTGAAGGACTGGACGGGCTCCGGGCAGCTGCGCTTCGTCCTGGGAACCGGCTGGGGCGGGATGGGCGGATCGAGCACGAACCGCTCGCAATGGATCAAAGCGAACTGCACGGAAGTCCCCGCCGCCGCCTATGGAGGAAGCCCCACGAGCGGCGGTCTCACCCTCTACGACTGTGCGCACTGACCAATAGGACCCATTTGGTCAGTTCGTCTATTAAAGTCGTACCGACACGACAGAAAGGGAGTCGGCATGAAGGACGCAGTCGGGCATGGCCGTGCGCTGGTGGTGGGGCTCGGGATCGCGGGCATCGCCACCGCGCTGCGGCTGCGGCAGGTCGGCTGGGAGCCGGTGCTGGTGGAGCGGGCCCCGGCACGCCGCTCAGGGGGGTACTTCATCCTGCTGTTCGGCACCGGTCTCGCCTCCGCGCGGCGGCTGGGCGCGCTGGAGGCGATCGGCGACCGCACCCCGCAGCTTCCCCCCTACGAGGTGAACCGGGCCGGACGTCACACCGTCGGCATGAGCCTGGCCAACCTGCCCGGCAAACCGCGGGTGGTGCTGCGCGGCGACATCGAGCGGGCGCTGTTCTCCGCGCTGCCGGCCGATGTGGAGATCCGCTATTCCACCGTGCCCACCCACATCGCCCAGGACGACTCCGCCGCGGAGGTCACCCTGCGCGACACCGCCTCGGGCGCCACCGTCACCGAGCGCTTCGACCTGGTGGTGGGCGCCGACGGGATGCGCTCGACCGTACGCAGGCTGGTCTTCGGCCCCGAGGAGCACCTGCGTCCGCTGAACTACATGATCGGCGCCACCGTGATGGACAGGCCGATCGAGGGCCTCGGCCAGGGGCAGGGCCTGACCCTGGCCGAGCCGGGGCGCTCAGCGTGGATCTTCCCCTTCTCCGACCACCCGCCGGGCCTGCTGTTCTCCTACCGCACCGACGACATCGACGCCGAGTTCGCCCGCCCGCCGATCGAGTCCATACGCGCCGCGTTCGGCCCGCAGCCCGCCGGACCGCTCCTGGAGAAGCTGTTCACGGCGTTCGAGCAGGCTCCGGAGTTCCTGTTCGACTCGGTGAACCAGGTCAAGATGCCACGCTGGCACCAGGGCCGGGTGGTCCTGGTCGGCGACGCCGCCTGGTGCGTGACCTTGTACGCGGGCATGGGCGCCTCCAGTGGCATCGCCGGAGGCGAGCTGCTGGGCACCATGCTGCAGCGCCACCCCGGCGACCTGCCCGGCGCGCTGCGGGCCTGGGAGGCCCGGATGCGGCCCTTCATCCAGACCGAGCAGGACAGCGCGCTGATCATGCGCAGGATCTTCACGCCGCACGACCGCAAGGAACAGGTCATGCGCGGCGCGATGCTGCGCCTCATGCGCACGCCGGTCATCGGACCGGCCATGGGCAAGATAATGAACGGCCCGGACATGAAGAACAAAACCTTCGACGTCGCCGCCGTGTGAGCCGACTCCAGCACGGAAGAAGAGGACAGCCCACGTGAGCCAGCTGATCGAGCGCCACTCCCGCAAAGCCGCCCGCATCCTGGACAGCGCACGGGAGCTGGTGCTCGATCACGGCGTGCACAAGGTCACCGTCAGCGAGATCGCCCGCGCGGCAGGGGTCGGCAAGAGCACCGTCTACCTGTACTGGCCCGCCAAAGAGGACCTCATCCTCGGACTGTTCGCCCGCGAGCTGCTGGCCTTCATGGACGAGATCACCACCCGCGTCAGCGCCGACCCCGCCACCGTGCTGCCGCACCGCCTGGCCCCGCTGCTGATCCGCACCGGGCTAAAATTCCCCCTGGCACGCCGGGTGCAGAGCGGCGACGCCGACCTGCTACGGCTGCTCACCCAGCAGGCCGGCGACCGCGAGCTGTTCGCCCGCACCACGCCCGGCGCCCTGTGCGAGACGGGCATGCCGATCCACCACCGCCACGGGCTGATCCGCCACGACCGTCCCTTGCCGGAGCTGACCTACGCGGTGCACGCCGTGCTCACCGGGTTCGGCGCCGCCCTGTCCGACCCGGCCACCGCTTCCCTCGGCGTCGACCCCGACCACGTCCTCGCCGACACCGTGGCCCGGCTGCTCGAGCCCCCGGTCGCCCCCAGCGACTCGGCCGTCGCCGCGGCTGCCGAGGAGGTCCTCGTCTTCCTGCGCCAGATCCAGCAGGCGATGCTGGACCTCATCGGACGCAGCCAGACCCTCCAGCAATGAACCGCAGCTCAGGAGGCGGGCTGCCGTAGCGCGGGGAGCATGACCGCGTCCACGAAGTCCAGCAGGTGATCCTGGTCGAGCGGGCGGCCTTCCAGCATCGGATGGACCAGGCTGACGGCGATCAGGAGATGCGCGCAGTAGGCGCGGGCGGGCGTGTCGGCCGGGATCTCGCCGCGATCGACCGCGCGCCGCAGCATCCGTTCCATAGTTTCTTGCGCCGGCTTGGCGAACTGCTCCCGCATCGACTGCGCGAGCTCGGGGTCGCCCAGCGCGGCATGCGACAGGCCTGCCATCAGCTCGTGCTCGACCGGCGCGACCGAGGTCACGAGCCGGGCCATCTCCTGCAGGTCTCCCCGCAGCGTGCCGGTGTCGACGTTCAGCGCGTCGGGTGGCGGCTGGTGATGCCGGAGCGCGGCGAGCACCAGGCCCGGCTTGCCGCCCCACTGCCGGTAGAGGGTGGCCGTGCTGGAGCGGGTGCGGGCGGCGACGGCGGGCATGGTGAGCGCCTCGTAGCCCACTTCGCGCAGCAGCGCCACCACGGCGGCGTACAGCTCCGCCTCCCGCTCCGGGGACAGACGGGTCCGCCGGACGCCGGTGGCTCTCTCCGTGGCGGGCATCGGCTCCATCCGCTCCGTCAGAAACAAAATTGGGTCGTTTCGACAGCAGGTTAGACCAGAGCCAGGTGGTTCCCGAACGGCCGGCTATCGGCGCGGGGGGTCGATGCGGGCGCCGTCGAGGGTGAAGATCATGATGCGGGAAAGGTCGACCGCGACCTTGGCGGCGTCGCCCGTGCGCCAGACGGGGCGGTTGCCCAGGCGGACGATCAGGTCGGAGCGGCGGTGGATGCCGCTGTTGGGGTGCTGGCCGACCTGCTCCTGCTCCTGGTGCTCCTCTTCCCGCTGCGAGGAGAACATCCGCCGTACGAGCCCCGACAGCTTCCCTGAGCCGTTCTTGTTCCCGTTGATCCGCTGGCGCGGGTCCGGCGGCTCCGGCACCGGTACGGCGGGCACCCCGCACTCCAGGTACGCCAGCCACTCGTGCCCGTGGTACTCCAGCGCCCGTACCCGCCCGAAGAACGACGGCCCGTCGTACGACTCCTGTACCGGGGCCAGCCCGTCCGGGCGCATGCCCACCAGCACCTGCCCGCCCGTGTGCTGCGAGATCGCGTACGCCCTCGGATCGCTCCATGGCATCGTGAGCCGGTGCGGGCCGAAGTCGAGCATGACGTACTGGTTCTGCGGCGTCCTGACATTGGCCGCCAACAGGTTCAACTGCTGGGAGTTGAGGAACGCCGCCACGAACGCGGTGGCTGGATCGTTGTAAATCTGCGCCGGCGTGCCGACGTCCTGGAGCACCCCCCGGTTCAGGATGGCGATCCGGTCGGCCAGCGTCAGCGCCTCCACCTGGTCGTGCGTCACGTAGATCGTGGTGACGCCGAGCGACCTGACCAGCGCCGAGATCTCCATGCGCAGCTCGGTACGCATGCCCGCGTCCAGGTTCGACAGCGGCTCGTCCATGAGGAACAGCTTGGGCTGCCGGACGATGGCCCGCCCCATGGCCACGCGCTGCCGCTGGCCGCCGGAGAGCGTGCCGGGGCGGCGGTCCAGCGTCTCGTCGATGTGCAGGGCCTTCGACAGCTCGGTCACCCGCTCGCGCACCATCGACGGGTCCGACTTGGCGATCTCCAAGGGGAAGGCGATGTTCCCGCGCACCGTCCTGTGCGGATACAGCGCGCCGTTCTGGAACACCATGGCGACATCACGGTCGCGCGGGGCCAGATGGTTGGCGATCTCGCCGTCCAGCCACAGGTCACCGTCGGTGATCTCCTCCAGACCCGCGATCATGCGGAGCAGCGTGGACTTGCCGCAGCCGGAGGGGCCGAGCAGGACGAGGAACTCGCCGTCCTCCGCCCGAAGGCTCAACCGGTCGACTGCGAGGTAGTCGCCCGGATACACCTTGGTCACTTTGTCGAGAACGACCGAGCTCATGGGCCTACACCTTGCGCGCGTGTCACCTGTGACGAGGCTGATTGAAGAGGTAGTACATCGCGCCTTAACGCTAGATGTCCACCCTTGACATAAAGAATCTCCTGCGCAGCCGTTTCGGTCGAGGGCTTTGGTAGTTCTTACGCCGAAATTTCCGGATTGGAGGGGTATGTAAGGGCTTGCGTAAACTTGCGGCAAGGGATTTCATAGTCGAGACCGTCAGGGGGAGACTATGACCGAGTGGTGGCGAGACGCCGCGATTTACCAGGTGTACGTGCGCAGCTTCGCCGACGGAGACGGCGACGGCGTGGGCGACCTGATCGGCGTTCGCGATCGCCTGCCGTACCTGGCCGGGCTCGGCGTCGACGCCATCTGGCTGACGCCCTTCTACACCTCCCCCATGGCCGACTTCGGGTACGACGTCGCGGACTACCGGGACGTGGACCCGCTGTTCGGGTCGCTCGCGGACGCCAAGGCGCTCATCGACGAGGCGCACGCCCTCGACCTGCGGGTGATCGTGGACATCGTCCCCAACCACACCTCCTCGGCCCACCCCTGGTTCCAGGAGGCGTTGCGGGGCGAGCACCGTGATCGTTACATCTTCCGCGACCAGCCGAACGACTGGGAGTCGATCTTCGGCGGCCCGGCGTGGACGCGGGTCGAGGACGGGCAGTGGTACCTCCACCTGTTCGACCCCTCGCAGCCGGACCTCAACTGGGACAACGACGAGGTGCGCGGCGAGTTCGAGTCGATCCTGCGGTTCTGGCTCGACCTGGGCGTCGACGGCTTCCGCGTGGACGTGGCGCACGGCATGGTCAAGCCGCGCGACCTGCCCGACATCGGCCACCCGAACCAGACCAGGCTGATCGGCAAGGATCCGGTTCCGTACTTCGACAACGACGGCGTGCACGACATCCACCGCGCGTGGCGGCGCGTGCTCGACTCCTATCCCGGCGAGCGCATCGGCGTGGCCGAGGCGTGGGCGCCGACGGCCGAGCGGCTGGCGATGTACGTCCGCCCGGACGAGCTGCACCAGGCGTTCAACTTCCACTACCTGTTCACCCCGTGGGACGCCGCCGAGCTCAGGGCGGTGATCGACTCCTCGCTCGCCACGGCCGGCTCCGTGGGCGCCCCGACCACCTGGGTGCTGTCGAACCACGACGTCAAGCGGCACGTCACCCGCTACGGCGGCCTGGCCAGGGCCCGCGCGGCCGCACTGCTGACGCTCGCGCTGCCCGGCTCGGTCTACGTCTACCAGGGCGAGGAGCTCGGCCTGCCCGAGGTGCTCGACCTGCCGGACGAGCTGTGCCAGGACCCGCAGCGGCTGCGCGACCCCGACAGCGGCCGCGACGGCTGCCGCGTCCCGCTGCCGTGGACGCGCGAGTCCGGCTGGCAGGACCCCTGGCTGCCGATCCCGTCCGAGTGGGCCGAGCTGAGCGTGGAGGCGCAGGAAGGGGTGCCCGGCTCGACGCTGGAGCTGTACCGGGAGGCGCTGGGGCTGCGGCGCGAGCTCGGCGGGGACCTCGTCTGGCACGAGTCGCCCGAGGGCACGCTCGTGTTCTCCAGGGGGCAGTACGTCTGTGCCGTCAACCTCACCGCGACGCCGGTGGACTTCGGGATCGACGGGGAGCTCCTGATCGCGTCGGATGTCCCTGGAGCAGGGGATTCGGCGGCCTGGTGGAAAGTAAAGTGAGTGGCATGAACGGTCACGCTCGCCTAGCCGACATCGCCGCCCAGGCCGGGGTGAGTGAGGCCACGGTCAGCAGGGTGCTCAACGGCAAACCCGGCGTCTCGGCCGCCACCCGCCAGGCGGTGATGACCGCGCTCGACCTCATGGGTTACGAGCGCCCGCCCCGGCTGCGCCAGCGCAGCAACGGGCTGGTCGGCCTGGTGACGCCCGAGCTGGACAACCCGATCTTCCCCGCGTTCGCGCAGGCCATCGAGAAGGCGCTGACCCAGCACGGCTACACGCCGGTCCTGTGCACCCAGCTGCCCGGCGGCGCGCCGGAGGACGAGTTCACCGAGCTGCTGGTCGACCGCGGGGTGAGCGGCATCGTGTTCGTCTCCGGGCTGCACGCCGACACCACCGCCCGCATGGACCGCTACACCCGCCTGACCGACCGTGGGCTGCCGATCGTGCTGGTCGACGGCTACAGCGAGCACATCGACGCGCCCTTCATCTCGCCCGACGACCGCCTGGCCGCCCGGCTGTCCGTGCAGCACCTGGTCGACCTCGGCCACGAGCGGATCGGCATCGCGCTGGGGCCGCGCAGGTTCGTGCCGGTGATCAGGAAGATCGAGGGCTACAAGCAGGCCATGGCGCAGCTGCTCGGCGCGACCGACGTCGACGAGCTGATCGCCCACTCGCTGTTCTCCGTCGAGGGTGGGCAGGCGGCCGCCGCGCAGCTGCTGGCCCGCGGCTGCACCGGCATCGTGTGCGCGAGCGACCTGATGGCGCTGGGCGCGATCCGCGCCTGCCGGGAGAAGGGGCTGTCGGTGCCGGGAGAGGTGTCCGTGGTGGGGTTCGACGACTCGCCGCTGATCGCGTTCACCGACCCGCCGCTGACCACCGTACGCAAGCCGATCGGCGCGATGGCCTCGGCGGCCGTGCAGACGCTGCTCGAAGAGGTGAACGGCGCGCCCGCCAAGCACGTCGAGCTGATCTTCCAGCCGGAGCTCGTCGTCCGCGGCTCCACCGGCTCCGGCCCGCTGGTCAACCGGTGAGGCGCAACGGCTCCCAGGCGACCGAGCCCGCCTCCACGGAGTGGAGGCCATGAATACCGACATTCTGATCCTCGGCGGTGCCGGGGTCGACACGACGGTGTACGTGCCCGAGCTGCCGCTGCCGTACCAGGACACCTACCACGTGCCCCCGGTCGTCGACCGGATCGGCAACACGGGCGCGGGCGTGGCGCTGGGCTGCCACGCGCTCGGGCTCGCCGTCGCATTCGCCGACCTGATCGGCGACGACCCGCAGGGCGCCCTGGTCCGCCAGGCGCTGCGCGAGGTCGACTGCTCCTTCGGGCCCGCCGCGGCGGGCACCCGGCGCAGCGTCCTGCTCGTGGGACCGGACGGCCGCCGCACCTCGCTGCACGACCCGAAGGCCACGCCGGACGAGCGCCTGCCGCGCGAGCTGTACGCGAGCGTGCGCCCCAGGCACGTCCACCTGTCGATCATGGACTTCTGCCGTCACGTCTACCCCGACCTCGACGGCACGCCGATCTCCACCGACCTGCACGACTGGGACGGCGCCGACGACTATCACAAGGACTTCGCCTACCGCTCCGATCTGGTGTTCCTGTCGGCCACCGCGCTGGCCGACCCGGCCGCCACGATGCGCGACATCCTCGAGCGCGGCCGCGCCCACACCGTCGTCTGCACGCGCGGGGCCGACGGCTGCCTCGTCCTGACGCGCGACTCCGGCGTGCGCGCCTTCCCGGCCGCGCCGCCGCCCGGGCCGGTGGCCGACACCAACGGCGCGGGCGACGCGTTCGTCTCCGGCTTCCTGTACGGCACCCTGCGCGGCCGGTCGCTGGAGGAGTGCGTACGGCTGGGCGCGACAGCCGGGGCGCACGCGTGCACGGTCGCCGGCACGCACGAGTCGCCGATCACGGAGGCCGCGCTGCTGGCTACGTTTTCGCGGTAGACGGCTGATCCAGCTCCCGCCAGGCCCGGCAGACGAACGGCGGGATGGACGTGATCAGGTAGAGGCTGGTGAACGCGTAAAGCGTGGTCCTGAGACCGGTCAGCTCGGTGAGCGAGCCGGCCAGCAGCCCGCCGGCCGGCATGGCCGCGTACGCGGCGGCCGTCATGGTGCCGAGCGCCCGCGCTCTCATGGGCGCGGGGATGCGGCCGAACTGCAGGATGCCGAGGATCGGGTTGATCGCGCCGGCCGCGAACCCGGACAGCGCGGCCGTGGCGAGCGCCAGGGGGAACGGCGCGCCGAGCGCCAGTACCAGTACGCGGGGGACGCCGGCGATGAGGAAGCACACTCCGTAGGTCAGCCTCATGGGTAATCGTTCGCCGGCGGCCCCGTACACGATCGTCCCCGCCACGGCGCCCGCCCCGAGCGCGCCGGTGAGCAGGCCGAACGCGCGAGGGTCGCCTGCCACGTCGCGGGCGTACAGGGCCAGCAGCACCTGGGTCACGCCTGTGTCGAGCATGTTGACGACCACGATCATGCTGGTGGCGCTCAGCTGCAGGCGGTCGTGCCAGAGGAAGGTGAGACCGTCGCGCAGGTCGCGTAAGTAGCCGCCGGATTCGCGGCCGGCGTTCTCGATGCGCGGCACTCCGCCGGCGATGAGCACCGCCGACAGGAGGAAGGTGACGCCGTCGACGATGAGGAGCGTGCTCGGTCCCGCCCAGAGGATCAGGATTCCGGCGAGCGGGGCGCCCACCATGGTCGCGCCGCGGCTGGCGCCGTCGTATGCCGCCGTCGCGTGTTCGATGCGGACGCGGCCGAGGGCCGACAGGTCGGGCAGCATGGCCTTGCGCGCGGTCTCCCCCGGCGTGGCGGCCAGCCACCGTACGAACAGCAGGAGCAGCAGGAGCGGATAGGACAGCCCGGTCGTCAGGACCAGCGCCGGAACGGCGAGGACGACGACCCCGCTCACCAGGTCGGACACCACGCTCGCCCCGCGGAACCCCAGCCAGTCCACCAGCGTGGCGCCGAACGCGGCGGAGATGACGATGGGGAACGTGGTGGCGAAGGCGGCCAGCCCCGTGAGCCCGGCGCTTCCCGTGGTCTCCAGGACGAACCAGGGGACGGCGAGCATGGAGAGCACGTTTCCGGTGACGGACAGAGCGTTGGCGGACAACAAGGTGATGAATGGACGCCTCACGCGTAATGCCCCCGGCATCGTCTCCCGCTTCAGCGTTCCTCACGGTCGGCGTGCGGTCAAGGGAGGGTTCCGGAACGCGGCGGCGGGCTCAGCTCGACCGGTGGGTGGACAGGCTGGCGTGGTGGTCGGCGCCCGCGGGGCCGTGCGGGTCGGTGTGTACGGTGGCGGCTCTCAGGCGCGGCAGCTCGTGGATGAGCCGGTGCTCGGCCTCCACCGCCACCGCATGGGCGTCCACCACCGACATGTCATGATCCACCAGGATCTCCACCTCGGCGTGCAGGGCGTGGCCGATCCAGCGCAGGCGTACGGAGCCGACGCGGTGAACCCCGTCCACCGCGCCCAGGATGCGCTCGGCGTGGTCCACGAGGGCGGGGTCCACGGCGTCCATGAGCCGGTGGTAGATCTCGCGGGCGGCGTCCCGCAACACGAAGCAGATGGCGAACGTGATCAGCAGGCCCACGATCGGGTCCGCCAGGGGGAAACCGAGCGCGGCACCGCCCGCGCCCAGGAGTACGGCCAGCGAGGTGAAGCCGTCGGTCCTGGCGTGCAGCCCGTCGGCCACCAGGGCGGCCGAGCCGATCTCCCGGCCCACCTTGATCCGGTAGCGGGCCACCCACTCGTTCCCCGCGAACCCCACCACGGCGGCCCCCGCCACCCATCCGACGGCCCGGAGGTCCTGGGGGTGCAGCAGCCGGGTGACGGCCTCGTATCCGGCCAGGCCCGCCGAGGCGGCGATCAGCAGGACGATGGCGATGCCCGCGAGGTCCTCGGCCCTGCCGTACCCGTAGGTGAAGCGCCGGGTGGCGGCGCGGCGGCCGAGCGAGAACGCGATCGCCAGCGGGACGGCGGTGAGCGCGTCGGCCAGGTTGTGCAGGGTGTCGCCGAGCAGCGCGACCGACCCTGAGGCCACGACGATCACCGCCTGAACGGCGGCGGTGACCATCAGGACGGCGAACGAGACAGCCAGCACGCGCATGCCGCGACTGCTGGTCTCCAGGGCGGCATCGGTCTTGTCGGCGCTGTCGTGGGTGTGGCCACCGAGCGGATTGTGAGCCACAACAGCGTGCACCACGCGAGTGAACCACCCGCGTCTCTCCCCGAGGTGGTGCCCGTGCCCGTGCCCATGTCCGTGCCCATGTCCGTGCCCATGTCCGTGCCCATGTCCGTGCCCGTGTGGCGCATGGTCCCGCTGGTCAGTCATGGCATTCCTCGCTTGCGCAATTCGACCCTTTTGATCAGGATATGTAGTCATGTACGCACGCGACAACACCTCAGGTGCCAACCAGTCGCAAGAGCAACCCACTCCCGCCCAGGTGAACGCGGCCGTGGATGCCTTCCGGATGCTCAGCGACGGCACCCGGCTGAGGCTGATGTGGTTGCTGTCATCCGGCGAGAAGGATGTGAACTCTCTTGCCGAGGCCATCGGCGTGCCACGACCGTCCGTGTCGCAGCACCTCGCCAAGCTCCGGCTGGCGGGGCTGGTGGACACCCGCAGGGACGGGCGTCGCGTGCTCTACCGGGCACGCGACTCCCACGTACGGGCTCTCATAGCGGAGGCTCTGTTCCACGCCGACCACGAGGTGTCCGGCCTGCCTCGTCACGACTAGCCGGATTCCCTGCCCCGGGGGTTCAGGCGCGGGCGGCCAGCTTGGCGACGACGTCCACGATGCGGGCGGCACGTTCCAGCTCGGCGCGGTGGAACACCGGCCCGTCCGCCCTGGCGACCACCAGGTGCAACCCCTGCGCCACCACCGGCAGCAGCATCAGGCGCAGTTCGTCGGCGTCCATGGTGGCGGCTCGCGGTGGGGGTTCCGGCAGGTTCAGCTCGAACTTCTCGGGAGCGGCCAGCGAGGCGTGCCGTACGGCACCGTCGGCCAGCGCCACCGACCACTCCGCCCCGCACAACCCCGGCAGCGCGTCCACCAGCGCGGCGAATCCCCGGGCGGGCTGGGACACGACGTGCATGAGAAGGTCGTAGTCCAGCGCCGAGCCCGGCACCTCCTTGGTCGCCCAGACGCCCTCCACCCGCACACCCGGCATGGCCGACAATCGATCACGAGCGTCTGAGGTGGTCACCGGCCCCGGCCAGGAAACAGTGAAATCGTCCACGGCCCGTCCGGCCTCGCGTTCGAGCACGGTCACCTGCAGGATGTCCGCGCCCAGCGCTCCAAGTGCCTTGGCGACCTGGCCAAGGCCGCCCGGCCGGTCCGGCAGCGACACCCTCAGTCGCAGCAGCATTGCCGCCTCCTTTCAGAGGCTCTCACAGTGCCGTGGAAAAGTTTCGAGCATGTTCCACGGATATGTCGCGCATGCTGCGGTTATATCCCAGCATGCAGTGTTAAGTCCGGAATGTCGATAAAGGGCTGGCGCGGGTTTCCGCAGGTCATGGTACGCCCCTCCCCCGCGCCTTCCGCCACCGCCACACCCCCGACCACGCCCCCGCCACCGCCCCGCACCGCCGCCCCCGCGCCGGGCCCCCGACGTGACGCCGTAGCGCGCTCGTCGTAGCAGGCCGACCGGCTGGGAGCGCAGGGCGGGAGGTGGTGTGGGATCAGGCGAAGACGTCCTGTTGGTAGCGACCGGAGGACTCCAGCTCGGCCAGCCACCCAGCCCCGTCCTCCCCCATCCGCGACCGGTAGATGTCCAGCAGCGTCTGCCGCACCGCCGGAGCCATCCGCAGCCCGTCCCCGCAGACGTACACGTACGCCCCCTGGGAGAGCAGCTCCCACACCTCGTCGGCGTGCGCCGCGACGGCGTCCTGGACGAACCGGTGCGGGTGCCCCGGCACGGCGGAGTACGCGGCGTGCGCGGGCACGCCCCAGCGGGCCAGGTCGTCCGCGTACAGCTCGTCATGCTGGGGGTGGCGGCAGCCGGTGAAGACGGCGGCGCGGCCGGGAGCCCCGGCGAGCAGCCGCTCCTCGATGAAGCCGCGCAGCGGCGCGAAGCCGGTGCCGGGGCCGACGAGGATCACCGGCGTGGCCGGGTCGTCCGGCAGCCGGAACGGCGGCGCGGGCACGCGGATGTAGCCGTAGAACACCTCACCCTCCTTCAGCCCGGCGAGGTAGGCCGAGCACATGCCCTGGTAGGTGCCCGTGCCGGACCAGGCGGGGCCCTCGACGAGGCCGACGGTGAGGCGCACGAGCGAGGGGTCGGCCAGCGGCGAGGAGGAGACCGAGTAGTAGCGCGGCTTGATCGGCCCGGCCATCTCCAGGAACACCGGCAGCGGCAGCTCGATCGCGGGGAAGCGGTCGAGCAGGGCCAGCGGGGAGACGCGCTTGGCGAGGATCTCGTCGGCGTAGTTCGCGGTCAGCTCGGTGAGCTGGCCCTTGGTCCAGGGGCAGGCGGTGTGCGCGGCCAGCGCCTCCAGGTCGGACCTGGTGGCGACCTCCTGCAGCTCGGCGAACTCGCTCAGCAGCAGGCCCGCCGTGACCGCCGTGTCCACGGGCAGGTGGGTGGAGCCGGCGGCGCGCAGCCGTACCACCTGCTCGCGGGGGACGCGCAGGCAGCGCAGCGCCCACTCCACCAGCTCGGGGTCGTTCTTGGCGAAGACGGCCACGTGGTCGCCCGCCGAGTAGGTGACGCCTTCGGGCAGCCGGGCCACGATGGAGCGCACGCCGGGGCGCGGCGCCTCGGTGGAGAAGTCCCAGAGGCCGGTCGGGTCGGAGGTCAGCTCCTCGTTGGAGACGACGGTCAGCGGGAATGCTCGGGAGGAGACGACCGCGGGCCGGACCTCGGCCTCGCTGAGCACCTCCATCTCGTAACGCGGCCCGGCACTCTCGGCCGAAGCCGAGTACTCCTCGGCCAGCGCCGCCCACAGCCCGGCCGTCCAGGCGGTCACGTCGCCGTCGAAGTCGCCGTCCGCGTCGGCCTCGCCGCGCTCGATCAGCGGCACCGCTCCGGCGGCCGTCAGCTTCTCGTACGCGCGCTTCGGGAACTCCTGGTACGTGGGCCACTGCGTGTTCCCGCAGCCCAGCACGGCCAGCCGGACCCCGGACAGGTCGGGCAGCGCCTCCAGGGCGTCGAAGCGCTGGGCGTTGTCGGGGGCCTTGCCGTTGTAGGAGGAGGCGACCACGACCAGCAGGCCCGCGCTCGGCGGCGTCATGTCGTCGAGCGTAGTCAGCGTCGTGGCGAAGCCCGCGCGACCGGCCCGCTCGGCCAGGCGTTCGGCGATGTCGGAGCTGGTGCCGAGGTTGGAGCCGTAGGCGACGGTGAGCGGCACGCCGGTGACCGCGATCTCCTGCTGCGCGCTCTCCTCGACCTCCTGGGCCACGACGACGGTCCGCTCGTGCGCCCGCCGCTCGCGGACCCTGAGCGTGAACCCGTCGGGCTTGAGGGTGAGGGTCTGCTTGATCTTCATGCGGTAGACGTTCGGGTCGGAGATCGCGAACCGCCGCAGGATCATCGCCAGCGCCAGCCTGGCCTCGGTCAGCGCGAACTGGCGGCCGATGCAGGCCCGCTCGCCGTTGCCGAACGGCTTGTAGGCCCCGGGGTGGTGGCTCTTCTTGTTCTCCGGCAGCCAGCGGTCGATGTCGAACTCGTCCGGCCGCTCCCACGCCTTGGGGCTGTGGTGCAGCACCGGCAGCAGCACGCCGACGCCCTGGTCCTTCGCGATGGGGTAGCCGCCGATCGTGGTGTCCTCGAGCGCGCTGACGCTGAAGGCCGGGATCGGCGACCAGTGCCGCAGCGTCTCCTCCAGGATGCGCGCGATGACGTCGAGCTTCATGATCGTCTCGTACGTGGGCGGCTCGTCGCCCGGCAGCAGCCGGTCCACCTCCTCGTAGGCGCGCGCCAGGGTGTGCGGCTCGCGCAGCAGGTTGTACAGCGCGAAGGAGAGCAGGCCGCTGGTGGTCTCGTGGCCGGCGATGAGGAAGGTGAGGACCTGGTTGCGGATGTTCTCGTCGGACAGGCGGGCGCCGCTCTGCGGGTCGGACGCCTCCAGCATGAGGCCGAGCAGGTCCTTGGAGCCGGTGGCGCCCTCGGCCCGGCGCTGCCTGATCACGTCGTCGACCAGCGACTGCATGGTGGCGATGTCGCGCCGGTACGCCTCCTCGTGCCCGCGCTTGAGCTTGGTGACGAACGGCAGCTGCTGGTTGCGCAGCATGGCCTCGGTGAGCGCGCCGCCCATGGCCTGCAGGAACGGGTGCAGCTCGGGCGAGTCGAAGGAGTGGAAGCGGTAGCCGAACCCGGTGAGCGAGATCGTGTCCAGCGTCAGCCTGGTCATGTCGTCGGCGACGGGCAGGTCCTCCCCCTGGCGGGCCGCCCACGACTCGACGAGCTGCTCGGCGACCTCGAGCATCTGCCCGTAGTACGCCTTCATCGCCCGCTGGCTGAAGGCCGGCATCAGGATGCGATGCGCGTGCCCCCACACCGGCTCGTCCGGATCGGCCGTGAACAGCCCGTCACCGGCGAAGTCGCGCACGATCGACAGCGGCGGCTTGATCCGCTTGACGAACCGGCTCTCATCGCACACCTCCGCGACCATGTCGGGGTCGTACACCAGCACGATCGTGCGGCCGGCGACCTCCAGCCGGAAGATGCCCTCGTCGTACTGGGAGGCGACCTGGATGAAGTGCTCCACCGGCGAGTGAGAGGGAATCTGCAGCGTGTTGCCGAGGATGGGCAGGCCCTGCGGGGCGGGGATCTCCGCCATGATTTGCTCCCTTCGAGTAGCCATACACCGTATGGCTGACGCTACCATACGGTGTATGGCAGTGAGCGCACGCAGGGGTGCCCCCTTGACCCTCGACGAGATCAGCTCCACGGCGATACGCCTGATGGACGCGAGCGGGGTGGACGGGCTGTCCATGCGCAAGCTGGCAGCCGAGCTGAACGTCAACCCGATGTCGCTCTATCACCACGTGGAGAGCAAGGACGCGCTGCTGGCGCTGGTCTGCGCCACGACGGCCGAGCGCATGCACGTCCCGCCGGACGACGGCGCCCCGTGGGAGGAGCAGCTCATGGCGCTGGCGCTGGACTACCACCGGCACGCGAAGGAACACCCCGCCATCTGGGGATATGTCCACACTCATCCGAGGCTCGTCGCCGACCGGCGGCTGCCCATCTGGCAGACGCTCTACCGCATCCTGCGGCTGGCGGGGGTGCCGGACTCCGAGCTGCGGCGGACGAGCGACATCCTGCACGCGTTCGTCTCGGGCTTCATCCTGATGGAGACCCAGGGGCACATGTCGGACGACCCCGAGGAGATCCACCGCACCTTCGACGCGGCCATCCAGCTGATCATCGACGGCCTGGCGCGCCCCACCTCCCGATAAGGATGGTCAGTTGGAAAACCCAACCCACCGGGTCTACAGTGGGTTCAGTTTTCCAACTGATGAGGAGGGCGCTGTGCGTGATGCCGTCATCGTGCAAGCCGTACGTACTCCGATCGGCAAGGGCAAACCGGGCGGCGGCCTGTCCGCGATCCACCCGGTGGACCTGCTCGCGCACACGCTGCGCGCCCTGATCGAGCGCAGCGGGGTGGACCCGTCACTGGTGGACGACGTGATCGGCGGCTGCGTCGACCAGGTGGGCGAGCAGGCCATGAACACCACCCGCAACGCCTGGCTGGCGGCCGGCCTCCCGGAGTCGGTGCCCGCCGTCACGGTGGACCGGCAGTGCGGTTCGTCACAGCAGGCCGTGCATTTCGCCGCGCAAGGGGTGATGTCGGGCGCGTACGACCTGGTGGTGGCGTGCGGCGTGGAGTCGATGAGCCGGGTGCCGATGTGGTCGAACGTGCCCCCGGGCGCCGACCCGTTCGGCCCGGCCCTGGCCGGGCGCTTCCCCGACGGGCTGGTGCCGCAGGGCATCAGCGCGGAGCTCATCGCGGCCAAGTGGTCGCTCAGCCGTGAGCAGCTCGACGAGTTCTCCGCCGGCTCGCACCGCAAGGCCGCCGCCTCGTCCTTCGCCGGCGAGCTCGCGCCCGTCGGCGGGCTCGACCGGGACGAGTCGGTACGCCCGAGCACGACGCCGGAGATCCTGGCCGGACTCAAGCCCGCCTTCGCCGACCCCGGTTACGCCGAGCGGTTCCCGCAGATCGACTGGTCGGTGACCGCGGGCAACAGCAGCCCGGTCAACGACGGGGCGGCGGCCGTACTGGTCACCACCTCGGAGACGGCGGCCCGCCTGGGCCTGCGGCCCCTGGCCCGCCTGCACAGCTTCGCCGTCGTCGGCTCGGACCCGATCCTCATGCTCACCGGCGTCATCCCGGCCACGGAGAAGGTCCTGCGCCGCGCGGGGCTGAGTCTCGCCGACATCGACCTGTTCGAGGTCAACGAGGCGTTCGCGAGCGTCGTACTGGCCTGGCTGCAAGAGACCGGCGCCGACCCGGCCAAGGTCAACATCAAGGGCGGCGCCATCGCCCTCGGCCACCCGCTGGGCGCCAGCGGCGCCCGCATCGCCACGACCCTGGTCCACGCGATGGCCGAGCGCGGCGCCCGCTACGCGCTGCAGACCATGTGCGAAGCAGGCGGCCTCGCCAACGCCCTCATCCTCGAACGGCCCTGACAACACCTTTGGAGCAGTCCTCATGAAGATCTCCGGCAGCGTCGCACTCGTCACCGGCGCCAACCGCGGCCTGGGCGCCGCCTTCGCCCAGGCCCTCCTGGACCGGGGAGCCCGCACGGTCTACGCGGCCGCCAGGAACCCCGCCACGATCACCGACACGAACCTCACCCCGATCGAGCTCGACGTCACCGACCCGGCCGCCGTCGCGGCCGCGGCCGAGCGCTGCGGCGACGTGAACCTGCTCGTCAACAACGCCGGCATCTCGCGCTCCGGCAGCTCGGACCTGGACTCGGCACGCGCCGAGATGGACACCAACTACTTCGGCACCCTGTCCATGAGCCGCGCCTTCGCCCCGGTCCTGGCCCGCAACGGCGGCGGGGCGCTGGTGAACGTCCTGTCGGTGCTGTCGTTCATCACGCTGCCCCAGGCGAGCGGGTACGCCGCGTCGAAGGCGGCGGCGTGGTCCCTGACCAACGCCCTGCGGCTGGAGCTGAAGGAGCAGGGCACCCACGTCCTGGGGGTGCACGCGGGCTTCATCGACACCGACATGGCCGCCCACGTCACCGGACCCAAGATCACTCCCGCGGAGGTCGTCACGCAGACCCTCGACGCCCTGGAGACCGGGGCCTACGAGGTGCTGGCCGACGCCATCAGCCGGCAGTCGAAGGCCGGGCTCTCGGGCGAGCTGGAGCGCCTCTACCCGGCGCTGGCCGCCGGCGACTAGCGCCTCAGGCGCTCGCCTCCCAGACGGCCTCGAACGCCTGCTCCGTGATCTCGGTCAGCTCCCAGACCTCCAGCGGCTGGTCGGTGAGGAAACCGTGCTCGTCCTGCAGGTGGCGCCACCAGTAACGGTGGGCGGTCCGGTCGGTGCCCACCAGCACCTGCCGGATCGCCCACTGTTCGAGGCCGTCGCCCTCGACGCTCTCGAACAGCCAGGCGCGCCCGTCCTCGTCGCCCAGGTGCCAGTAGCGCCGGGGGGAGTCGGACTCGGCGAGCTGCCGCACCAGCGGCTGGCGAAGATCTGGAAGCACCGGTCCACTCTAGAACGAGCGCAGCCCGCCGACGGCGATCTCCGCGGCGCGGGCCATCGAGGCCATGATCTCCTCCTCCGACTGGCCGGCCTCGCGGGCGGCGCTGCCCGCGCCCTGGACCGCGCCCACGAAGGAGCCGGCCACCGCCGCGGCGCTGATCGGGTCGAGCACGTCGGGGAAGGCCTCCAGCAGGTGCCGGGTGACCTCGCGCTGCACGCCGAACGTCATGTGCAGGGCCTTGGCCTGGATGGAGGGCACGGTCGCGAGCAGGTGCTCGTAGACCTTCGCCAGCTCGCGGTCGCCGCCCATCGGGCCCTTGGTCAGGTAGTGGGCGATGACCCGGTGGTAGGTCTTGAGCAGCACGTCGGCGACGCGGTCCGACGGCTCGCGCTCGGCGACCACGCCGGCCATTTGCTCCATGTACTCCATGACCTCGGCGAACAGCACGTCTTCCTTGGTCGGGAAGTAGTTGAAGAACGTCTTGGTGGCGACGTCGGCCGCGGCGGCGATCTGCGCGACGGTCGTCTGCTCATAGCCCTGCTCGGCGAACAGCCTGAGCGCCGTGCCGACGAGCAACTGCCTGGTCTGCCGCTTCTTACGCTCGCGCCGCGACTCCTCCATGGTCCGCAAGCTTACACTCACTGCATCTTTACACTCGCCCATCGCCCGTGCGGAGGCGCGGCAGACCGTGCCCCAGGCGGTCCATCGGGGTGGGGCGGTGTACCCGGGAGATCCCGCACCGGCGCGGGAAGGGGCCGGAGGGAGCGCCTCAGTGCTGGTAGGCGCCCGCGTCGGGGGCTCCCGCCAGCGGCTTGCCGGCCATGTCCTTGCCGAACGCGCTGCCGCCGTACCACTTGGGGCTGAGGGGCAGGCCGCGGCCGAGCGCCGGCGAGCCGGGCCGCAGCCGCAGGTCGGTGCGGGAGACGAACTTCGGGTCGGCCACGATCGACTTCGGCCCCAGCTTGAACCGGCTCACGCGGCCCCGGTAGACGCTGCCGCCCTCGTCGGCCCCGTTGCCGTCCTCCCAGCCGGCCTCGCCGCCCACCACGATCACGTTGTTGCGCAGCTTCAGGATCGACGGGGCGCAGCCGTCGTGGCAGGACCAGCCGATGGTGTCCTTGGCCGGCAGGTAGACCGAGTTCTGGACGGCGACCGTGCCCTTGACGGGCCCGACGATGTGGCGCGGGCCGCGGGTGATGAGGAACGAGCCGCGGCTGCGGGAGGAGGTCACGACGTTGAAGGCGAACACGTTGCCGGTCGCGGTCTTGCCCTTCTGGGCGCCGAGCTCGGTGAACGTCTCGTTGTTCCTGGCGATGTTGTGGGTGACGCGGTTGCGGTCGCCGTCGAAGATCTCGACGGCGGCCCCGTCGGTGCCGTAGTCGGCGCTCTTGGCGAAGCTGCCGGTGATGGTGTTGCCGGTCACGAGGTTGTCGTCGCCGTTGAGCAGCACGCCGAAGGCGCCGGAGTCGTTGTCGCCGCCCTCGTCGTTGACGCTCATCCGGTTGTTGTCGGTCAGGACGCTGTCGCGGATGACGTTGCGCGAGCCGGACGGGGTGACGTAGACGCCCGCGATGTTGCGGTCGGCCTGCACGCCGGACAGCTCGTTGCTGTCGCCGGCGACCTGGAAGCCGGCCCAGCGGCAGCCGGAGGCCCGCAGGCCGCCGACCCGCCAGTGGTTGCCGCTGAGCACGACGCAGTCGTCGTCCGTGCCGCTGATCCTGGCCAGCGGGCCGGTGCCGTACGCCTGGATGACGATGGGCCTGGCCGCGGTGCCGTCGGCCTCCAGCTTGAGCGGGCCGGTGAAGGAGCTGCCGCGCTTGAAGCTGACCGCGTCGCCCGGCTTGAGGTCGGCGGAGTTGACCTTGTCGAGGGACTTCCACGGCGCGGTGGCGCTGGTGCCCGCCGCGTCGTCGTTACCCGACTTCGAGTCCACGTAGTACGTGGTGCCCGCCAGCGCGTGCGCCGGGGCCGCAGGCGAGAAAGCAGGCAGGAGAGCCGCCATGACGGCTACGGACAGCAACCTCATTCGAGCACACCACTGTCGAGTCGGAACGGAAGGGGGAGCCTAACGTAGCGTGATCAGCGCGCGAGACGCCAGAGGCGCACCGAAGGTCCGTCGCCCGGCAGCACGTCCCCGTCCTCGGCGTTGTAGAGGCCGCGGGCGTGGACGCCGAGGCGGAGCGGCGCGCCGGGCGCCCGCCGCACGCACACCAGGACCGACTCCTCGTACGTCTCCCGCGCGAAGACCAGGCAGTCGGCGTCGGCGTGCAGCCAGCGCAGGCCGCCGTGGCGCAGCGCGGGCTCGGCGCGGCGCAGCCCGAACAGCTCCCGGTAGGCCGCCAGCGTCGGGAGGTCCTGGTCGGCGGGCCGGTTCCAGGGCATCGGGGTGCGGGAGTGCTCGCCGTTCACCCCGGTCAGGCCGAACTCGCTGCCCGCGAACATCATCGGCGTGCCCGGCAGCGTGGCCTGCAGGCCGAGCGCGAGCAGGTGGCGCTCGCGCGAGCCGGTGACGGTGCGGATGCGGGGCGAGTCGTGCGAGTCGAGCAGCTGCCAGGAGTGGACGAGCGAGCGCCACGACATGTGGGACGCGAACGACCGGAACGTGGCCAGCGCGGCCGTCCCGTCGCGCGACGGCACGCCGCCCGGCACGCCGAGAAAGTGGTCGAGGTCCAGCTCGGGCCCGCGCAGCCAGGCCCAGACGGGGCGGGTGAAGCCGCCGTAGTTCATGGTGCCGTGCCAGCCGTCACGGTCGAGGTCGGCCGAGGCGTCGTGGTTGTGCTCGGCGATGAACGCGGCCTCGGGACCCAGCTCGGCCCGCAGCAGGGCGGCGACCTCGTGGTTGTGGTCGTCGGCGGCGCGCCTTCCGGTCATGTTGGCCACGTCCACGCGCCAGCCGTCCAGCGGCCCGAGCCACTTCTTCAGTACGGCCCGCATGCGGGCGCGGACCAGCTCGCTGCCCCAGTTGAGCTTGGGCAGCGTCTTGACGCCCCACCAGGACTCGTAGTCGCCGGTGTCGCGGTCGAAGTAGAACATCTCGCGCTCGACCGCGTTCACGTCGGAGACGGCCGCGGTGAACCATTCGTGCGTGTCGCCGCAGTGGTTGGTGGTGATGTCGCCGAGCAGCCGCATGCCGCGCGCGTGCAGGGCGCCGGACAGGCGCTGCAGCGCCTCGTCGCCGCCGAGCAGCGGGTCGACGTGCTCGAACGTGGAGGCGTTGTAGCGGTGGTTGGAGCGGGCGGGGAAGATCGGCGTCAGGTAGACGGTGTCGGCGCCGAGGCTCTGGATGTGGTCGAGCCGCTGGGCGACGCCGTCGAGGTCGCCGCCGTAGAACTGCCCCGAGGTGCCGGGGCCGGCGGGGATGACCGGGTCGTGGTCCCAGTCGCGGGGCAGCGCCCAGTCGGGCAGGTCGCGCATGGGCCGGGAGCGGTCGAAGCGGTCGGGGAAGATCTGGTAGACGATCGCGTCCGACATCCAGGAGGGCGGCGGCTGGTGGCACACGAGGCGGAAGTCGCCCGCGTCGGTCACGTCGTGGGTGACGAGCCCGGCCGCGGTCAGCCACGCCTGGCCGGCCCGCGTGGCGAGCAGGAACCGGTACGGGGTGACCGGGTTGACCGCGGTGATCTCGGCCCGCCACCAGACGTCCGTGCCGCCGTACCCGCCGACGTCCCGCCGCGACGGGTCCGGCGCCGCCTCGGCGTAGCGCGGCTCGCCGTCGTGCACGGTACGCACGTGCACGCCCGTGATCCCGGCGGCCAGCGGCGCCCGCAGCCACAGCGTCACCCGCGAGCCGACGGCGGGCTCCTGCTCGGAGACGTACAGAGCTGAGCCGTCGTGATGCGGCTCCCCCATGAAGCGCAAATGCACCTATCCCTTGACAGCCCCGGCGGTGAGCCCGGAGACGATGTACTTCTGCAACCAGAGGAACACACTCACCGTCGGAATCGCGGTAAGCAGGGTCGCGGCGGCGAACATGCCGAAGTTCGCGTTGCGGTGGTCGCCGGCGATCATCCCGTACATGCCGACGGCGAGGGTCTTGCTCTCGGGGTCGCGCAGGAACACGTTCGCCATGAGGAACTCGCTCATCGTGCCGATGAACGCCAGCAGCGCCGTGACCGCGAGGATCGGCGTGACCAGCGGCATGATGACCCGCCAGAAGATCTGCGCGTGCGTGGCCCCGTCCACGGTGGCGGCCTCGTCCAGCTCCTTCGGCACGGTGTCGAGGAAGCCCTTCATCAGCCAGGTGTTCACGCCGAGCGCGCCGCCGAGGTAGAGCAGCAGCAGCCCCCACACGGTGTTGAACCCGAAGGGCGGGTACAGCTCGGTCACCCTGGTGAAGATCATGAAGATCGTCACGATGGCCAGGAACTGCGGGAACATCTGGATGAGCAGCAGCGCCAGCAGCCCGACCCGGCGGCCCGCGAAGCGCATGCGGCTGAAGGCGTACGCGGCCAGCATCGACAGCAGCAGGCTCGCGAACGAGGACACCAGCGCGATGAACACCGAGTTGAAGAACCACCGGCCGAACGGGTAGCTGTCGGAGGTCAGCAGGTTGGCGAAGTTGGTCAGGCTGGCCCCGGTCGGCAGCAGGTCGGTGGAGGCCAGCGTGCCCATGGGGTTGATCGCGGCCGAGACCACGAACAGGATCGGGAAGAGCGCGAACGCGCACACGATCAGCACGAAGACGTGCCTGAGGGCGAGCTTCACGCGTAGACCTCCTCCTGCTTGCGGGTACGGCGGAACGCCACGGCCGAGATGACGGCCACGATCGTGAAGATGAACACCGAGACCGCCGCCGCGAAGCCGAACTGCGCGCCGCCCGCGCCGAACGCCAGCCTGAAGGTGTAGGTGATCAGCAGGTCGGTGCCGCCCACCTGCGGGTTGTCGGCCGGGAACGGCCCGCCCTCGGTGGTGAGCGCGATCGCGTTGAAGTTGTTGAAGTTGTAGGCGAACGACGAGATCAGCAGCGGCGTGAGCGCGACCAGCAGCAGCGGCAGCGTCACCCGCCGGAACGCCTTCCACGGCGTGGCCCCGTCGATGGCCGCCGCCTCGGTCAGCTCGCGTGGGATGGCCTGCAGCGCGCCGGTGGTGACGAGGAACATGTACGGGAAGCCGAGCCAGAGGTTGACCAGGATCACCCCGAACCGGGCGGTCCCGGTCTCGCCCAGCCAGTCGACGTTGGCGCCGAGGAGCTGGTTGATCAGGCCGAAGTCGCGGTTGAACATGTCACGCCAGACCAGCAGCATGGCGAAGGCAGGCATCGCGTACGGCAGGATCAGCGCGATCCGGTAGAACCGGGTGCCGCGCATCCGCGGATGGTGCAGCGCCAGCGCGACCGACATGCCGAGCGCGAACGTGCCGAGCACGGAGGCCAGCGCGAAGACCAGGTTCCAGCCGAACACCCCGGCGAAATATCCCGAGATAGTCGGATTTGTCAGCACCCGAGCGAAGTTGTCGAGCCCGACGCCGACCTGCCAGCCCTGCGCCAGGTGCTCGCCCTTGGCGTTGACGAAGAAGCCCTGGCTCTCGTCGGCCGTCCAGGTGTCGCCGTTGCCGCGCACGCAGTCGCAGCCGGCGTCGTACACGAGCGCCGCCTTGCCCTCGACGGCCCGGCTGAGCCCGTTCGCCTTGATCACGCCGTCGCCGGTCGGCACGGCCAGCGCCGAGATCTGCTGCCCGCGGGCGGCGGCCTCGGGCGCCTTGAGCACGGTCAGCCCGGGGGCCGCCAGCACCTTGCCGGTGACCCCGACCTGGGCGCCCGTCAGCGGCGACAGACCCTTGGAGTCGCCCAGCCGCGCCTGCTTGGTCTTCGGGTCGACCAGCAGGAACACCAGCTCGTCACCGCGCAGCGCGGCCGTCATGGCGTACTCGGGCGAGCCCGGGGTCTGCCGCACCGAGCCGGTCTCGATGGCGGTGATGGCGGCGGCCTTGTCGCCGCGGTGCCCGTCGCCGAAGTTCGTGAACGCGGTGGTGACCGTGTAGACGACGGGGAACACCTGGAACGCGATCAGGAAGACGGTGCCGGGGACCAGGTACTTGGCCGGGATGAAGCGGCGGGTCAGGTACAGGTAGGCGATGGCCGCGCTGACGGCGCACAGCAGCGCCAGCGAGACCCACGATTCGGCGGCGACCAGCGGCGGCACGGCGTAGAGCAGGATCGCGGCGGCCACGGCCAGCACCGCGATCCTGCTCACCACGAACGCCGTGGTGATCTCCCGGCGGGGCCGTGGAGCCGGCTCGCTCTCCCCGCCTTTTCTTGGGGCCTCGCGCACGT
Source organism: Nonomuraea sp. NPDC050451 (assembly GCF_044458585.1). NCBI lineage: Bacteria > Bacillati > Actinomycetota > Actinomycetes > Streptosporangiales > Streptosporangiaceae > Nonomuraea > Nonomuraea sp. NPDC050451. The sequence goes on along the minus strand of NZ_JBITHZ010000001.1, from coordinate 1,095,287 downwards.
CGAGCGCCATGATCAGTGCTTGAGCGAGCCGTCGATGGCCTTCTGCGCGGCCGCTGCGGCCTTGGCCGCGTCGCCGCCCTTGACGACGGCGGTCTCGGCGATGCCGAACGGCTCCCAGATGGCCGCCATCTCGGGGATGGCCGGCATCGGCAGGCCGTCCTTGCCCGCCTCCATGAACTTGGCCGCGTCCGGGTCGCTCGCCTGGACCTCCTGGAGGGCGGCGGTCAGCGCCGGGGGCCGCGGGTCGGCCTCGTACAGCGCCTTCGCGACGTCCTTGTTGGTCACGTAGTTGGCGACGAACTCCTGCGCCAGGGCCTTGTTCTTGCCCTTGGATGCCACGAAGAACGTCTGCACGCCGACGAACGGGGTGGCGGGCTTGCCGCCCTTGAACGACGGGACGGCCGTGATGTCGTACGTGATGCCGCCCTTCTTGACCTCGCTCATCGCCCACGGGCCGGAGATCAGGTAGGCGCACTTGCCGCCGGCGAAGTTCACGATGTAGTTCTCGTTCGTGATCGACGTGCGCAGCGCGCCGTCGCCCTTCTCGCCCAGGTCCTTGAGCTTGCCGAACGCCTTGACGGAGTCGGGCGAGCCGACCAGCACCTGCTTGGGGTCGGGGTCGCCGGTGGAGGTGGCGCCGAACAGCGCGCCGCCCGCGGAGGCGAAGATCGGGTAGACGTGGAAGGCGTCGCCCTTCTGGCCGACGGGGATGCAGAGCACCTCCTTGACCTTGCCGGCCGCCTTGAGCTCCTTGCCCTTGGCGATCATGTCCTCGATCGAGGCGGGCGCGTCGGGGGCGAGCTTGGTGTTGCGGATCAGGGCGATGTTCTCCACCGCGTACGGGGCGCCGTAGACCTGCCCGTTGAACGTGACGGCCTGCATCGCCTTGGCCGAGAAGGCGGCCTTCTGCTCGTCGGTCAGCGTGACGGGGTCGATGGCGCCGTTCTGAACGAGGTTGCCGATCCAGTCGTGCGCGCCGATCATGATGTCGGGGCCGCTGCCCTGCTGGGAGGCGGTGAGGAAGGTCGTCTGGTTGTCCTTGCTGATCTCCTTCACCTCGACGGTCACGCCGTTCTCGGTGCCGAACTGGTCGGCGAACGGCTTGAGCGGCTTGACGCGGCTGGGGTCGGCCCAGATCACGAGTGTGCCGCCGCTCTTGGCCGCCGGGGCGGAGGCGGACGCACCGGGTGCCGCCGGAGAAGCCGGCTGGGAAGCCGGCTGGGATTCGCCGCACGCCGTGGCGGCGAAAGCGAGGGTCGCGAGAGCGGCCACACCCAGAGCCCGCATGCGCATGGAGACCTCCTGAGGTCACGGAGGAACGGCGGCACGCGCCAGCGCCGCCGCCGCCGGAAGAAAGCTCTAACGTTTCCGGGACGTTAGCGGCTCTTTGCAAGAATTGGAAGAACTTGCGAAAGAGCGTTACGTGATCCTCACTGAACCCCGGCGGACGTAGCCCTTCCAAGAGGCTTCAGGTGAAGTACGGGCGGGTCAGCGTGACGTATGCAACTTTCCGCAAGTTGCGCTTGACCCCCGCCGAACGATCGCGACATCCTTCACCCCAACATCAGTGGACATCTCGGGCATCCAGGGAGGACAGCCATGCTCGGCAACGACGACTGGTGGCGTGACGCCGTCGTATACCAGGTCTACCCGCGCAGCTTCGCCGACTCCGACGGCGACGGCATGGGCGACCTCGCCGGCGTGCGTGACCGCCTCGGCTACCTCGCCGACCTGGGCGTGGACGCCATCTGGCTGAGCCCCTTCTACACCTCCCCCATGGCCGACGGCGGCTACGACGTGGCCGACTACCGGGACGTGGACCCCATGTTCGGCACCCTCGCCGACTTCGACGCCCTCGTCGCCGACGCCCACGACGAGGGCATCAGGGTCATCGTGGACCTGGTCCCGAACCACTCCTCCGACCGGCACCCGTGGTTCCAGGCCGGGCTGCGCGACCGCTACATCTTCCGCGACGAGCCCAACGACTGGGAGTCGATCTTCGGCGGCCCCGCCTGGACGCAGGTGGCGGACGGGCAGTGGTACCTGCACCTGTTCGCCCCCGAGCAGCCGGACCTCAACTGGGATAACCCGGACGTGCGCGCCGAGTTCCGCGAGATCCTGCGCTTCTGGCTCGACCGGGGCGTGGACGGCTTCAGGATCGACGTGGCGCACGGCATGATCAAGGCCGCCGGGCTGCCCGACGTGGGGCCGAAGGAGGGCCGCCAGGCCGAGATGCTCGGCGACGAGCAGCTCCCGTACTTCGACCAGGACGGCGTGCACGAGATCTACCGCGAGTGGCGGCCGATCCTCGACTCCTACCCCGGCGGCCGGATGGCGGTGGCGGAGGCGTGGGTGTCCTCCCCCGAGCGGCTGGCCCGCTACGTCGGGCCCGACGAGCTGCACCAGGCGTTCTCGTTCGAGTTCATGATGGCCGACTTCCACGCCAAGTCGTTCCGTACCGTCATCGAGAAGGCGCTGAAGGAGTCGGAGCTGGTCGGCGCGCCCACCACGTGGGTGCTGTCGAACCACGACAAGCCCCGCCACGTCACCCGCCACGGCGGCCTGGCCCGCGCCCGGGCGGCCACGCTGCTCATGCTGGCGCTGCCCGGCTCGGCCTACCTCTACAACGGCGAGGAGCTGGGCCTGCCCGAGGTGCTCGACCTGCCGGACGAGCTGCGCCAGGACCCGGCCTTCCGGCGCACCGGCGAGAGCCGCGACGGCTGCCGGGTGCCGATCCCGTGGACCGCCTCGGGCGACTTCGGCTGGCGCGACCCCTGGCTGCCGATCCCCGCCTCGTGGGGGCCGCTGTCGGCCGAGGCCCAGGAGCACGACCCCGCCTCCACCCTGAACCTCTACCGCGCCGCGCTGAAGCTGCGCAGGGAGCACCCGGCGCTCGGCGGCGGCACCGTGACGTGGCTCGACTCCCCCAAGGACGTGCTGGCCATCGAGCGCGACCCGGGGCTGGTCGTGGTGCTCAACACGGGCGAGGAGCCGGTGCGGCTCGACCTGGGCGGCGAGGTGCTGCTGTCCAGCGGCCCGCTGGCCGAGGACGGGGCCGTCCCGCCGGACACCGCGGTCTGGATCCAGCGCTGACCGGATCCGACCCCGGGTTGGTGGAATCTTTCCCTTAACGCGGCAAATGTCGGTAATCACGCTCGGTAACCTCACAGGGTGCCACCCTGGTGGGCCAGATCCCTTCGCGGACGCGTCACCCTCATCGCGACGGCTGTAGCCGCCCTCGTGCTCATCCCCGTGGCCGTCGCCGGCGTGATCACCGCCAGGTCGCTGATGACGGCCAGCGTGTTCCGCGACACCAGGGACACGGCCGAGCGGATCGCGTACGAGATGCGCGGCGGCGCGCTGCCCATGGGCGCCGCCATCCCGGTGCCCAACCCGCCGGTGGACCTGATCCAGGTCGTCGGCCCCAACGGCCAGATCCTGGCCAGCAGCGACGCGGCCAGGAACCTGCCGCCGCTCAGCGACATCCGCCCCACGTCCGAGAACCGGGTGGTCAGCGTGATGAACTGCCTGCCGACCGAGTGTATCCACGTCACGGCCGTCAGGGTGAGCCTGTTCGCCGACTCCCCCGTGGTCTACGCGGGCCGCAGCACGCCCGACCTGCTGGCCAACCGCGGCCTGGAAGTGGTGGTGTTCGTCGAGGTCGGGATCCTGATCGGGCTGGCGTCGTGGGCCACGTGGCTGGTCACGGGGCGCGCGCTGCGGCCGGTGGCGACCATGCGGGCCGAGCTGGACGCCGTCCACGCGGGCGACCTGAGCCGGCGCGTCACGCAGCCGCCGGGCGGGGACGAGGTGGCCCAGCTCGCCAAGTCCGTCAACGGCACGCTGGCCCGGCTGGAACGCTCGGCCCAGCAGCAGCGCCAGTTCGCCTCCGACGCCTCGCACGAGCTGCGCACCCCCATCGCGGGCCTGCGCGCCCAGCTGGAGAGCGCCCAGCTCTATCCCGACGACACCGACGTCGAGGCGCTGGTGGACAGCGCCCTGCGCGACACCGACCGCCTGGAGGCCATCATCACCGACCTGCTGCTGCTGGCCAGGATCGGCTCCCGGGTGGACGTGGTCAAGGAGCGGGTGGACCTCGCCGAGCTGGTATGCCAGGAGCTGTCCGTGCGCTGCGACAAGGTGCCCGTCCACGTGGACCTGGCCGAGGGGGTGGTGGTCGAGGGCGTACGGCTCCAGCTGGCCAGGGTGCTGACGAACCTGCTGGACAACGCCCAGCGCCACGCCGAGCACACGGTCCAGGTCGAGGTCCGCAGGGAGGGCGAGCACACGGGCCTGCTGGCGGTCGAGAACGACGGCGTGGAGATCGCCGAGGAGGACCGCGAGCGCATCTTCCAGCGCTTCACCCGCCTGGACGCCGCCCGCAGCCGCGACGCCGGCGGAACGGGCCTGGGCCTCGCCATCGCGCGCGACGTCGCGGTGGCCCATGGGGGCCAGATCACCGTTGAGGACCGCGTGGGCGGTGCGAGATTTGTGTTGAGACTTCCGGCTGTTTGACCGCTTTTCGTAGATTTCCGGTGCTCAAGTCATAGATCATGGTGTCATGACGGAACAAGCGCCGCAGGGCGTCGACCCGCATATCCCTAACGCGGCGCGCATGTACGACTACTTCCTGGGTGGCAAGGACAATTTCCAAGCCGACAGGGATCTTGCCGAACTGGTCCTGAGCGCGGTCCCCGAGACCCGCGACGGCACCAGGGAGAACCGGGCGCTCATCGGCCGGTTCGTGCGTTACCTGTGCGAACAGGGCATCACGCAGTTCCTCGACCTCGGCTCCGGCCTGCCTGCGCAGGAGAACGTGCACGAGGTCGCGCTCCGCCACACCCCCGATGCCCGCGTGGTCTACGTGGACAACGACCCGGTGGTGGCCGCGCACGGCAGGGCCCTGCTGGCCGACCCGGAACGGGTGGCCATGGTGCTGGGCGACGTGCGCCGGCCGACGGAGATCCTGGCCAACCCCGAAGTGCGCGCGCTCCTTGATTTCGAGCGGCCGGTGGCCGTGTTGATGATGTTCATCCTGCACCTGATCCCCGACGAGGACGACCCGAGCACCTTCGTGGCCGCCTACCGCGAGGCGATGGCGCCGGGCAGCTATCTGGCCATCTCGCACGTGGGCAGCGACGCCCACTCGGAGCTGACGGACCGGGTGGTCGAGTTCTACCAGCGGGCCAACATGCCGTTCAGGCCGCGACCCGGCAAGGAGATCGCGGCCTTCTTCGGTGATTTCGAGTTCATCCCGCCCGGCTACCTCGCCAACGGCATCGGGCCGGAGCTGGGGTGGCCGTACATCGATCGCGACATCCCGATCTTCCTCGACGCGGACGTGTCGCGGATGGGCTACGCGGGCATCGCCCGCAAGCTCTAGACCTTCGACAGCTCCCGGTCGCCCGACTCGTCGGGTCCGGGACGGTCGTTGTCCTCGTCCTCGTCCTCGTCCAGCAGCGTGGCCTCGTCGAACGGCGCGTTCCCGGCGAGCACCTGGTTCGCGCGCTCCCGGTCGAAGTCGCCGGTCCAGACGGCGACGAGCACGGTGGCGACGGAGTTGCCGGCGAAGTTCGTCAGCGCCCTGGCCTCGGACATGAAGCGGTCGATGCCCACGATGAGGCCGACGCCGTCGACCAGCGCGGGCCGGTGCGCCTGCAACCCGCCGGCCAGCGTGGCCAGCCCGGCCCCGGTCACGCCCGCGGCGCCCTTGGAGGCGATCATCATGAACAGCAGCAACGCGATCTGCTCGCCGAACTGCAGCGGCGCCCCGGTGGCCTCGGCGATGAACAGCGTGGCCATGGTCAGGTAGATCGCGGTGCCGTCGAGGTTGAAGGAGTAGCCGGTCGGCACCGTGATGCCGGCGACGGTCTTGCTCACGCCCAGGTGCTCCATCTTGGCGATGAGCCGGGGCAGCGCCGTCTCCGACGAGGAGGTGGACAGGATGAGCAGGAACTCGCGGCCCAGGTACTTCAGCAGCGACCACAGGTTGATCCGGGCGACCAGCCACAGGATCGAGCCGAGCACGACGCCGACGAACAGCAGGCAGGTGATGTAGAAGGCGACCATGATGATCGCCAGGCTCTTGAGCGCCTCCAGCCCGGTCTCCCCCACGACCGCGGCGATCGCGCCGAACGCGCCGACGGGCGCGGCCCACATGATCATGGCGAGGATGCGGAACGTCAGCCGCTGGAAGTGCTCGATGGTACGCAGGATCGGCTGGCCCTTGGCGCCCATGGCCTGGATCGCGAACCCGGCCAGCAGCGCCACGAGCAGCGCCTGCAGCACCGAGCCGTCGGTGAGCGAGGACACCAGCGTCTCCGGGATGATGCCGAGCAGGAAGTCGACCGTGGTGGACTCGCCGCCCTTGGCCGCCTGCGCCTCCGCGGCCTGCTTGGCCGCGTCGCTGAGGTGCAGCCCCGAGCCCGGGTCGATGACGTTTCCGACCAGCAGGCCGATGAGCAGGGCTACCGTGGACATGACGATGAAGTAGCCGAGCGCGAGGCCGCCGACCTTGCCGACCTTGGCCGCCTGGCGTACCGAGCCGATGCCCAGCACGATCGTGCAGAAGATGATCGGCCCGATCACCATCTGGATGAGTGCCACGAAGCCGGTGCCGAGCGGTTTGAGCTCCTTGCCCACGTCCGGCCAGACGAATCCGACCAGGATGCCGAGTAGGACCGCCCCGATGACGGCCAGGTAGAGGAAGCGAGTGCGATCACGCATGGGGCGCTCTCCAGCGGTGATGGAATGACCTTCTAGACGCCCGAGTATGCCCCTCACAGTGACATAGGTCACCATTGAGTAAGTTTCGTTCACAGGGGTGATGTCAGATGCGGCGCTGGAGCCTGGCGGGCCAGATGCTGGTCCTGCAGCTGCTCGTGGTCGCCGTCACGGTGGCGGGCCTCGCGGTGCTCGCGCTCGTGCAGGCGCATGAGCTGCTCACCGACGAGGCGAGCAGCAAGGCCAGGGCCGTCGCGGTGAGCGTGGCCGCCTCGCCCAGCGTGCTGCAGGCCCTCGACGACCCGAACCCGTCCGCGCGGCTGCAGCCGTACGCCGAGCAGGTACGCCACCAGACGGGCGTCGACTTCATCACCATCATGAAACCGGACGGCACCCGCTACACCCACCCGAACCCCGCGGAGATCGGCAAGCATTACCTCGGCCACACCGAGCGGGCGCTGGCCGGCGAGACGTTCACCGAGACCTACAGAGGCACGCTCGGCGAGTCCAGGCGGGTGGTGACCCCCGTCATGTCGGACGGCCGGGTGCGAGCGCTGGTCAGCGCGGGCATCACGATCAACAAGATCAGCGCCAGGGTCCGCGACCAGCTCGCCTGGGGCGGCCTCATCGTCGCGCTCGCGCTCTCGCTGGGCGCCGCCGGCACGTGGCTGGTCACCGCGCGGCTGCGCCGCCAGACGCACGGCCTCGGCCCGGTGGAGCTGGGCCGCATCCACGAGCACCACGACGCCGTCCTGCACGCCGTGCGGGAGGGCCTGCTGCTGGTGGGCAAGGACGGCACGCTGACGCTGTGCAACGACGCCGCCAGAATGCTGCTCGGCCTGCCGGCCGACGCCGAAGGGCGGCACGTGGACGAACTGGGCCTTTCGCAGGTGCTGGCCGACGACGACGAGCGCGTCCACCTGGTCGGCGACCGCGTCCTCGCGGTCAACAGCGCCGCCAGCCGGCTCGGCACCGTCGTGACCGTGCGTGACCACACCGAGCTCCAGGCGCTGACCGGGCAGCTCAGCGCCGAGCGCGACTTCGCCGACTCGCTGCGCTCGGCCGCACACGAGGCCGCCAACCGGCTGCACACCGTCATCACGCTGGTGGAGCTGGGCCGTACCGAACAGGCCGTGGCGCTCGGCACGGCGGAGCTGCGCGCCGCGCAGGAGCTGACCGACCGGGTGGTCGGCGCGGTGCGCGAGCCGGTGCTCGCCGCGCTGCTGCTCGGCAAGAGCGCCGAGGCGGCCGAACGCGGCGCCGAACTCGTGATCAGCCAGGACAGCGAGCTCGACGACCTGGGCCTCGACCCGCGCGAGCTCGTCACGATCGTGGGCAACCTGATCGACAACGCCATCGACGCGGCCTCCCGGGTGGAGGTCCACCTCAGCGCGGGCGGCGGCGAGGTCCTCATCAAGGTCGCCGACAACGGCCCCGGCCTGGCCGACCCGCAGGCGTTCGCGAAGGGCTGGACCACCAAGGGAGACGGGCGCGGGCTGGGGCTGGCGCTGGTGGGGCAGGCGGTGCGGCGGCTGGGCGGCACCATCGACGTGGAGGGCTCGGTGTTCACCGTGCGGCTGCCGGTGCCGGAGCGGGTGCGATGACGATTTCCGTGCTCGTCGTGGAGGACGAGGAGATCACGGCCGAGGCCAACCGCATCTACGTCGAGCGGATGCCGGGCTTCGAGGTGGCCGGGGTCGTCAGGACCGGCGGCGAGGCCCTGCGGTTCCTGCGCGGCAAGCCCGTGGACCTCGTCCTGCTCGACCTGTATCTGCCGGACATGCACGGGCTGGAGGTGTGCCGGGCGATCCGCGCGGGCGGGCTCATGTGCGACGTGATCGCCGTCACCTCGGCCCGTGACCTGGCCATGGTGCGCTCGGCGGTCTCCCTCGGCATCTCCCAGTACCTGCTCAAACCGTTCACCTACGCGACACTCTCCGAAAAGCTGACGCGTTACGCCCGGTTCAAGGACGAGGCGGGCCTGGCCGTCGGGCAGGGCGACGTGGACCGGGTCCTCGGCACCCTGCGGGGCAGCTCCGAGCTGCCGAAGGGCATGGCGCGCGACACCCTCGACACGGTCGCCGCGAAGCTGCGCGACAGCCCCGAGGGCATGGCGGCCCAAGCCGTGGCCGACGCGATCGGGGTGTCCCGCGTGACGGCCCGCCGCTACCTGGAATACCTGGTCGAGCTGGGGGTGGCCGCCCGCATCCCGCAGTACGGCGGAGTCGGCCGGCCAGAACTCCTCTACCGGATCCCCATGGAAAGTTAATGACGGTGACGCTGGCCGTTCAATCCGGGCCTCTAGCTTCTGGGTGCAGTCCGATGCACTGAGGAGACAGATCTTGCGAGTCCTGGCCGTAGTTCCCGCCCGCGGAGGTTCGGCGGGCGTACCCCTGAAGAACCTCGCCCTGGTCGGCGGCGTCCCGCTGGTCACCCGAGCGGTACGGGCCTGCCTGCGGGCCGAGCTCGTGGACCAGGTCGTGGTCAGCACCGACCACGCGGGCATCGCCGAGACCGCCCGCGAGGCGGGGGCGACCATCGTGGACCGGCCCGAGGAGCTGAGCGGCGCGACCGCCTCCAGCGAGTCCGCGGTCCTGCACGCGCTCGACACGCTCGGCGTGGACCCCGAGGTCGTCGTGCTGGTGCAGTGCACCAGCGCGTTCATCGACCCGAAGGACCTGTCGGAGGCGGTGCGCAAGGTGCTGGACGGCGAGGCCGACTCGGTGGTGTCGGGGCTGCCGACGCACGAGTTCCTGTGGACCTCGGCCGGTGCCGGCATCAACCACGACCCGGCCGTCCGGCCCCGCCGGCAGGACCGCGAGGCCCAGTTCCGCGAGAACGGCGCCTTCTACGTCATGCGCACCTCCGGCCTGCGCGAGCGCGGCCACCGCTTCTTCGGCCAGGTCGCCGTCCAGCCGGTGCCGCCGCAGCACGCCGTCGAGATCGACAACCCGGAGGACCTGGAGCTGGTGCGCGCGCTCGCCCCGTTCATCGACGAGCCCGAGCCGATCGACGTGGACGCCGTCATCACCGACTTCGACGGCGTGCACACCGACGACCGCGCCTACGTCGACTCCGACGGCCGCGAGATGGTGCTCGTCAGCCGCTCCGACGGGATGGGCGTCTCGCTGCTGAAGCGGTCCGGGGTGAAGGTGCTGGTCATGTCCACCGAGCACAACCCGGTGGTGGCCGCCCGCGCCCGTAAGCTCGGCGTCCCCGTGCTGCAGGGCCTGGCCGAGAAGCGGATCGTGCTGCGCGACTGGCTGACCATCGAGGGCCTCGACCCGGCCCGCGTCGCCTACGTCGGCAACGACGTCAACGACCTGGGCCCGATGGCCGAGGTCGGCTGGCCCATCGCCACCCCCGACGCCCACCCGCGCGTGCGCGCCGCCGCCAGGGTCGTGCTGACCAGGCCCGGCGGGTCCGGCGCCGTGCGCGAGCTGTGCGACCGCGTCGTGGCCGCCCGGCCCGAGCCGCCCGCCGCCGAGGTCCGGACGCGGCCCCGGCTGGGCCCGGAGCGGAGGAGCTCCGGGGGAGAGAGCGAGGGACGAGCCAACGAGCCCGGAAGCGGCCGCGACCATGAGCGCGTCGCGATCGGCGACGTCCTGGTCGGCGACGGCGAGCCCGTGTACGTGATCGGCGAGATCGGCATCAACCACAACGGCGACCTCGACATCGCCCGCCGCCTCATCGACGTGGCGGCCGATGCCGGCTGCCAGGCGGTCAAGTTCCAGAAGCGGACCCCCGCGATCTGCGTGCCCGAGGAGCAGAAGGGCCAGATCCGGCAGACGCCGTGGGGCGAGATGACGTACCTGGAGTACAAGGAGCGGACCGAGTTCGGCTACGACGAGTACCGGCAGATCGCGAAATACTGCGACGAGCGCGGCCTGCACTGGTTCGCCTCGCCGTGGGACGTCCCCTCCGTGGAGTTCCTGGAGGAGATGGACGTCCTCGTCCACAAGGTGGCCTCGGCCAGCGTCGCCGACCACGAGCTGCTGCGGGTCCTGGCCGCCACCGGCAAGCCGATCATCCTGTCCACCGGCATGTCCACGCTGTCGGAGATCGACGCGGCCGTCGAGATCCTCGGCACCGACAAGCTGATCATGATGCACGCGACGTCCACGTACCCGCTGCCGCCGGAAGAGGCGAACCTGCGCACGATCACCACGCTCAAGGAGCGCTACGGCGTGCCCGTCGGCTACTCCGGCCACGAGCGCGGCCTGCAGATCTCCCTGGCCGCGGTCACGCTCGGCGCGGTCACCGTGGAGCGGCACATCACGCTCGACCGGACCATGTGGGGCTCCGACCACGCCGCCTCGCTGGAGCCGGCCGGCCTCGAGCACCTCGTCCGCGACATCCGCATCATCGAGCAGGCCATGGGCGACGGCGTCAAGCGCGTCTTCCCCGGCGAGGAGGCCCCCAAGGCCCGCCTGCGCCGGGTGACCGTCTGACCTCGTTCGCACTCTGGAGAAACCACTCTTGATCACTCTCTCGGTCGTCGTGCCGGTGCTGAACGGCGAGCGGTACATCGCCGACGCGCTGTCCTCGCTCTGCCGCAACGCACGGCACGACTTCGAGTTCATCGTCGTGAACGACGGGTCCGTGGACGCCACCGCGGACATCGTCGACGACTTCACCCGCGACCTGCCCGGGCTGACCATGCTGCGCAACCCGGCCCCCGTCGGGCTGGCCGACGCCCGCAACACGGGCCTGTCGGCCGCCTCCGGCCGGTACGTCACGTTCATGGACGCCGACGACTGGCTCGCCCCGGGCTACCTGGCACGGCTCGTCGAGGCGATCGACGGGCTCGGCTGCGACTTCGTACGCGCCGACCACGTGCAGGTCGAGGGCCGCAAACGGGTCGTGCACCGCGCCCCCATGTCCGCACCAAGGGGCGCGGTGCTCGAGGCGCGTAGCGCCATCATGCCTGCTGGCGTCAGGACGATGGTCGACTACCCGTACGCGTGGGCCGGGATCTACCGGCGCTCCCTGCGCGACCTGCTGCACTTCCCCGGCTCCCTGCACACCGCCGAGGACCGGCCGTGGATCTGGCGCCTGCACCGGGAGGCCGCCACGTTCGCGGTGGTGTCGCTGGCCGGGGTGTTCTACCGCCGCATGGTGTCCGGGTCGCTGACCCAGGTCGGCGACGAGCGCCAGCTGCACTTCTTCGACGCGTTCGACCTGGTGTTCAAGGATCTCGAGCCGGAGTTCCTGCCCAAGGCGGTGCGGAACTTCTGCGCCCTGCTCGCCCACCACCTGGAGATCGCCGACCGGTTCACGCCGGCGCTGCGCTCCCGCTTCGAGGAGCGCGGCGCGCACATGGTGCGCGCCCTGCCCGCCGAGCTGGTGTCGGAGTCGGTGGCGCGCATGTCCGTCGAACGCGAGACCACCCTGCGGGCCCTCGTGCCCGACCTGCCGCCCAGCCCGCACGTCCGGGTCCGCCGCGACCGGGAGGAGACGTCGTGAAGGTCTTCTACGCCTCGACGCTGTTCGGCGCGATGTCGCTGGCCGCCGCCATCGACGACGGCCGCTTCGGCGACGGGCGCCGCGTCCTGATCGTGTCGAACAACGCGGCCATCCCCGAGGTGACGGCACCGCTCGACAAGTCGCCCGGCTTCGCCGTGCTGCGCTCGCGCTTCGACGCGGTGCACTCGTGGAACGACCTCATCGCCCCGCTGCACCCCTCCGACTGGCGCGCCCGCGTCATCGAGGTGCCGATGATGGAGCGCCTCATCCGCTCCGTCTGGGGTCTGGACGGGGTCGAGGAGCTGGTGCTGGAGTCCATCGCCGTGCCGCCGGCCCGGACCATCGCCGGGCTGGTGCGCGACTGCCCGATCACCGTCTACTCCGACGGCCTGATGAGCTACGGCCCCACCCGCGACCCGTTGCCGGCCGAGATCTTCCGCCGCATCGGACGCCTGTTCCACCTGGACCTCGTGCCGGGCCTGACCCCGCTGCTGCTCAGCGAGTACGACGTCGCGCCCTCGATCCTGCCGGACGAGCGGTTCATGTCGGTCGTGCACGAGGTCACCGCCACCGCCCCCGACATGATGCCCGGGCAGGCGGTGATCCTCGGCCAGTACCTGTCGGCGCTGGAGATCGTCACCCCGGAGGAGGAGGCGGCGCTGCACGAGACGATGCTCAAGGCCCTGGCCGCCCGCGGCTACACCGACATCGTCTTCAAGCCGCACCCGGCCGCCGGGCGGCGCCACGCCCAGCTCCTGCGGGCCGCGGCCGAGCCCCTGGGCGTGCGGCTGTCGGTGGCCTCGGAGAGCGTGCCCGCCGAGGTGTGCTTCGCGGCGCTGCGGCCCGAGCTGGTGGTGGGCTGCTTCTCGACGGGGCTGCTGACCGCGCAGCGCTACTTCGGGCTCCAGGTGGCCTCGTACGGCACGGAACTGGTGCTCGACCGGCTGGCGCCGTACGAGAACAGCAACCGGATCCCGGTCACGATCGTGGACGCGCTGCTGCCCCGGCTGTCGCCGGACGGCGGCATCGACCACCCGACGGCGGTGGACCTGCGCGGGCTCGTCCGGGCCGTGGGCTACTGCATGCAGGCCGAGACGTATCCGGAGCTGCGGCCGGCGAGCATCGAGTTCGACGCCCGCTACTTCAAGCGCAAGCGCCTGGAGACCCTCGGCCTGGTCGCCCGCCCCACGGCGCTCACCCGGCTCCGCCGGAAGATTCGCTCGGCGATCTGACATCCACTCCCCGAAAGGCCGCAACCCCGACGATGGGGATTGCGGCCTTTCGGCGCGGGGGCCGGTGGCGAGACCTCCTGCAACCCCCGCCGCCGCCCTTCCCAGGGGACCGCAGCCCCGGACGACGGGAGGGACCCTCTCCCGCCATCCGGGGTTGCGGTCCTTTCGGGGAATGGGACGCGGGCGGGCGCCCCGTCAGCGGCTCAGGCGCTCAGGTGGGGCGGTGGTCAGCCGAGGGCCTTGAGGTAGCGGCGCATGCGGCGCTTGGCCCGGTATCCGGCCCGCAGCATCGAGGGATGCACCTCCACCCGCAGCCGGGCCCGCCGCCGCGCCGCCGCGTGCTCCGGCCCGTCCAGCAGCGATCGGGCCGGTACGCGCGACCCGGCCGACACCAGCCCGGCCAGCCGCCCGGCCCAGTTGTTGTGCGCCGGCGGGTGGAAGTAGTTGGCCTCGCACCACTCGGGAGAGGCCGCCCGGAAGCCGCCCTTGGCCAGGTCGTCGAGCGTGCCCAGCAGCCCGCTGCCCTCGAACACCAGGTTGATCATCTCGGCGCTGACGCCGAAGTCCTCCAGCACCAGCGACGGCACGCCCAGCGCGATCGCCTCCAGCGCCGCCGTCGAGCTCACCGTGACGAACCCGGCCGCCCGCTCGAGCTGGTCGTGCATCGACCCCGCCGCGAACTCCAGCCGCCCCGGCTCGCCCATCTCCCGCCACAGCCGCTGGTAGTGGTGGCGCTCGTTGTGCGTCTGCCGCTCGTCCTCAAGAGCCCGCAGCTTGACCACCACGTCCAGCTCGGGCCGCAGCCGGGCCAGCTCCGCCAGCGCCAGCAGGATCCGCTCGCGGTCCTGGCGTTCCCGCGGCACCTTGGCCTGGGTGGCGAACACGACCCGGTTCCCGCCCCCCGCGACCACGTCGGAGCGCAGGAACGGCAGCCTGGCCAGCCCCACCGCCCCGCCCCCGCCGAGCCGGCCGGCGATCTCGGAGAACTCGGCCACCTCCCGCTCGCTGTGCACCACGAACAGGTCGCACCCGCTGCGGAACAACCACGCCTTCTCCGTCGCCGGCACCGAGATGCCCGGCAGCCCGCTCACGAACACCGGCCGCGGCCGCAGGTCGCCGAGCACGTCGGCCACCAGCACGTCCACCACCGGGCCCGTGCAGGCCACGAGCACCACGTCCGGCCGCATGCGCTCGGCCAGCCGCCGCACGGACCGCGCCGACACCACCGGCGGCGGCTCCAGGCCGCCCACGGCGGCGGCGATCTGCTCCGGCGAGGGCGCGATCGGCGTGCGCACCACCACCAGCTCCGCCGCGCCGCCGGGAGGAAGGTCGCCGAGCAGGCAGGCCGCCCACTTCAGATACGAGTCGGAGTCGGCGACCGCCAACACTTTCAACCGGACACTCCTGTCAGATGCGAGCGAAGGGCGGGAGCCGCCCTGCTGGTCCACCAGTCGTCAGGAACGTCCACGGGCTCCACGGCGACACCGCGCGGGCTGAGCAGCACCCGCAGCGAGGTGATCGCGGTCGAGGGCAGGCTGAGCACGCGCTGGCCCGGGTCCAGGCCGCGCAGCGTCAGCTCGGCCGGCGCGCCCACGTCGTGCACGGTGATGCCGGGGCGCTCCCGGATCAGGGCCACGTCCACGGGGTCCTCGCGGCGGTGCGGGTAGTACGCGAGCGGCTCCTGGGCCGCCAGGTCCGTCAGCCAGCGCAGGTAGTGGTCGCGGTGCACGAGCCCGTTCCGGACGAGCGAGGTGCCGAGGACGACCGTGCGCTCCGCGGGCCCCTCCGCGCTGGGCGGCTGGGCGCGCAGCCACGCGAACTGGTGGCGTACCAGGTTGATCCCGGCCCGCCGTACCCCGTCCTCCAGGGCCTGGTCCACGGGCAGGGCGGTGAAGACCGACACGTCGCTCAGGCGCAGCCGCAGCGCGGCCGCCAGGCCCAGCGCGGAGCGGAGCCTGGTCGGCTGGGTCCTGGCCCGCAGCAGCGGCCGGTACGGCCCCGCGGCCAGCAGCTCCAGCAGCCGGAGCGTGGCCAGCCCGTCGTCCACGATGACGATGCGGCCGGGACGCGAGGTGAGCCAGCGCAGCTGCACCCTGCCGGAGAAGGCGTCGCCGACGGCCTGCACGCGCCTGGGCATGCGCTCAAGCGGCTCCGCCAGCTCCAGGCCGTCGGGCAGCCCAAGAGACCTCAGCTCCCGACGTGTGGCTTTCAACGGTCGCAGGCCGGCGCGCGGCACGACCACCGTCTCGGGGCCGAGCACGCCCGCGTAATGGGCCTCGACGGCGCACAGCATCTGGAGCGGTGACTCCACCCAGGCCGACGCCTGTTCGACCACTCCTGTCCTCCCAGCCGGGTGATGGCCCGTTCACGACCGCTTCAAGCTAGCCCCGCCGCCTTAAGCCACCAGAAACGCGACGTGAACAATGGAGGGTATGAACTCGCTCATGCTCAACACCGACGGCGTGCAGATCCCGCAGCTCGGCTACGGCGTCTGGCAGGTCCCCGCCGACGAGGCCGCGCAGGCCGTCAGGACCGCGCTCAAAGCCGGTTACCGGCACGTGGACACCGCCGCCGCGTACGGCAACGAAGAGGGCGTGGGGCAGGCCGTGCGCGAAGCTGAGCTGCCGCGCCGGAAGCTGTTCGTGACCACCAAGCTGTGGAACGCCGACCACGGCCGCGCGGAGGCGGCCTTCGACGAGTCCCTGGCCCGGCTCGGCCTCGACTACATCGATCTTTTCCTCATCCACTGGCCGGTGCCGCAGCAGGACAAGTACGTGCAGGCGTGGAAGGCGATCGAGAAGATCTACCGTGACGGGCGCGTCAAGGCCATCGGCACCTCGAACTTCAGCATCGCGCACCTCACCCGCCTCATGAACGAGACCGACATCGTGCCCTCCATCAACCAGATCGAGCTGCACCCGTACCTCCAGCAGCGCGAGATGCGCGCCTTCCACGAGGCCAACGGCATCCTCACCGAAGCGTGGAGCCCGCTCGGCCAGGGCCAGGGCCTGCTGAACGACCCGGCGCTGGCCAAGCTGTCGGACAAGTGCGGCAAGACGCCCGCGCAGATCGTGCTCCGCTGGCACCTGCAGCTCGGCCACGTCGCGATCCCCAAGTCGGTCACCCCGGCGCGCATCGCCGAGAACATCGGCGTCTTCGACTTCATCCTCGACGCCGAGGACATGGCCGCCATCGGCGCGATGAACAGGGGCCAGCGGATCGGACCCGACCCCGACACGTTCAACATGACCTGACTCGTCTACGATCTCCCGCGTGCGGGATTTTGCGTGGGGCATAGCAGCGACAGGGAATATTGCGCAGACGGTCGGGGCGGCCATCGCGGCCGAACCGGGCATGCGGGTGGCCGCCGTCGGGTCGAGGAACTTGGGGCGGGCGCAGGCGCTGGCCGCCACGCTGGGGGCGGAGTCCGCGTACGACTCCTATGAGCGGCTCTGCGCCGACCCGGCCGTGGACGCGATCTACGTGGCGACGCCGCACGCCCAGCACCTGGAGGTGGCCGAGGTCGCCATCGCCGCGGGCAAGGCCGTGCTGTGCGAGAAGCCGCTGGCCGCCACCGTGGACGACGCGGAGAAGATGGTACGCCTGGCCCGCGAGGCGGGCGTGTTCCTGATGGAAGCGATGTGGATGCGGTTCAACCCGCTCATCCAGAAGATCGCGGCCGAGGAGCGCTTCGGCGACCTCCGCTCGGTGCACGCCTCCTTCGGCTTCGCCAAGCCCTACGACCCGGAGCACCGGCTGTGGGCGCCGGAGCTCGGCGGCGGGGCGCTCCTGGACCTCGGGATCTACCCGTTCGGCCTGGCCCAGCTGTTCTTCGGCATGCCCTCCGACCTGCGGATCACCGGCACTCTGGCGCCCAACGGCGTCGACGCGGAGGCCGGCGGCGTCCTGCTCTACCCCGGCGGCAGGAAGGCTCTCGTGGAGACTTCGTTGCTCGGGAATTACCCGAACCATGCCTGCGTTGTAGGGACTCAGATGCGGGCGGACCTCCAGGCACCGTTCTGGGCGACGCCGCGGATTTTGCTCTCTGGGCCCTCCATGGAGCCGGAGGAGTACGTGCTCGATCCGGCGGACAACGGGTACGCCGGAGAGCTCCGCGAGGTCCGTGCCGCGACGGCCGAAGGCAGGACCGAAAGTTCGATCATGCCGCTTGACGAATCCCTTGCCATGATGGGGCTTCTGGCCGAGGCTCGCAGGCAGGTCGCCTAGCTGGGCCTTTATCGATTTGTAACCCTCTTGCCTTATGCATTACGTTTGAGGCATTCTTGAGACATACGTCCGGTTTGTCCGGACTTGTCTGACCATCGCACGACACATCACAGGACAGTCCTGTGACCGCTGAATCCGCCCTCGGGCGGAACCGGGGACCCACGTCCTTTGGGGTGAATCGGCACTTCGGTGCCGTAGGGCAGCTTCCACGCCCGAACCCGTCAGCTAACCCGGTAAGCGGTATGGAAGCAAGGAGTAAACCCCCTCGATGGCCAACTTCCGCTTTACCTCGGCTGCGAAGACCAACATCGCCCGCGCCCTTCTCGGCGCCACCGTCCTCGGATCCGCGTTCGGCGCCCACATGACCAGCGCCACCGCAGCGGAGAAGCAGCCGATCGACACGACCACCGTCGCCGACCACGCCGACCGCTCGCGCGAGACCAAGGTCAGCGTCACCGCCGACCAGGTCCTGGCGCTCGCCAAGGCCCAGATCGGCATCACCGAGAACGCGGCCGGCGGCGGCACCAAGTTCCAGCGGTGGTACGCCAACTCGCAGCGCGCCGCGGAGACCATCGCCCGTGACGGCGGCAGCCGCGCCCACTACCTGAACGCCGCCTGGTGCGCGATGTTCGTCTCCTGGGTGGGCGAGCAGACCGGCGCCCGCTCGCAGATCGGCTGGGACGCCTGGACCGTCGCCCACGCCAAGTGGTTCGCGGCCAACCACCGCTTCGGCACCGAGGCCAAGCCCGGCGCCATCGTGTACTTCTCGTGGAGCGGCAGCAAGAACCTCAACGACATCAAGCACGTCGGGTTCGTCGAGAAGGACAACGGCGACGGCACCATCTCGACCATCGAGGGCAACACCGGCAACGGCAAGGTCGAGGAGCGCGTCCGTCCCAAGTCCCAGGTCGTCGGCTACGGCTACCCCCAGTACCGTTCCTGACCTGACTTCCCCCAGGCGCCTCATTCCCCCCACGCCGAACGAGCGCGCGTCCCGCACGGGACGCGCGCTCGTCGCGTTCACCCCCGCGAGTGCGGCGGCCCGCCACCGGGGAAGACCCGAGGCAAACCGCCCGCCACCGGGGAAGATCCGAGGCGAGCCGCCCGCGACCTCGCCGAGGAGCCGCCCACCATGCCAGCCGAGCGCAGACGCCCCGGAAGGCTGGTGCGGAGCGGGCTGCGCCGGGTCGCCGACGGGCTCTTCCCGAGCGGCGCCAACCCCCACGGCGTCCTGCCCGCCCTGCTGATCCTCCTGGCCCTCGTCACCGGCCTCGTGGACGCCGTCAGCTTCCTCGGCCTGGGCCGCGTCTTCGTCGCCAACATGACCGGCAACATCGTCTTCCTCGGCTTCGCCCTGGCCGGGGACCCGCTAATGTCCAAATGGGCCTCACCGGCGGCCCTCGCCGCCTTCGCAACCGGCGCCTGGAGCGCCGGCCGGGTGATCAGGCGGGCCGCGAACACGCGACGGGCGTTCGCCGCCGCCACCGCCGTACACGCGATCCTCGTCGCCGCCGCCCTCGCCGTCGCCCTCACGGCCGGACACCGCGCGACCTGGCCCCAAGCAGCCCTCATCGTGCTGCTCGCCTGCGGCATGGGCCTGCAGAACGCGTCCGTACGGGCGCTCGGCGTACCCGACCTGGTCACCAACGTCCTCACCACGACCCTCACGGGCCTGGCCGCCGACACCCCGGGCCGCGCCGCCCTGCGCCGGTCCGCCTCCGTGGCGGCGATGTTCCTCGGCGCCCTCGCCGGCGCCACCCTCCACCTCACCACCGGCCCCGCCCCCGCCCTGGCAGCCGCCCTGACCCTGCTCACCACCGTCGCCCTCATCGCCCGCAGTGGTCTCAGCCGAGAAAGAACTCCGCCAGCGCCCGGGTGACCCCGGCCGGATCGTTCTCCATCGGGATGTGCCCCGCCCCGGGAACGCGCACCAGCGTCGTGTTCGGCACCTCGGCGGCGAAGCGCTCGGCGTACCGGACCTCCTGGAACGTGTCCTCCTCCCCCCACACCAGCAGCTTCGGCGTCTCATCGGCCTTGAGCGCGGGCACCAGGTCCAGCGTGTAACGGCTGTCGGCCGCGCCCGCCAGCGCCATCCACGACCGGCCCACCCGAGGGTCGTTCCACGGATCCAGGTACTCGGCCAGCTCCGCCTCGGTGGCCGGCCGGGCGAGCGCGGTGGTGACCGCCTTGCGGCGGGCGGCCAGCAGCTCCTCCACCGTCGTGGCCGCCACCACGGCCGGATCCCGGTAACGGGCCACGCCGGGCACCGGCCAGGAGTCGTACGTGACCGAGTTGACCAGCGCCAGCCGCCGCACCTCTGGCTCCCCCTCCACCAGCAGGTGCTGGGCGACCGCACCGCCGATGTCGTGCCCCGCCACCGAGAGCCGCTCCCCCGCGCCGACCACGGCCGCGAACCGGGCCACCCACGCCGCCAGCGCCGGAACCGCCGCCGACTCCGCCGTCAGCTCCCCGCCGGAACGACCCAGCCCCGGCAGATCCACCGCCACAGGACGCAGCCCCGCCGCCGCCAGCCCGTCGATCACCGGCGCCCAGACCCGGCTCCAGTACGTGCCGTGCAGCAGCAACACCACCGGGCCCCGCTCGCCCGCCGTCAGATAACTGGCCACGCGGCCGTCGACTTCGACCGTCATTCGCTCGAACATGGACATAACCATCGGGTTCTGGGAGTGTCCCGGTCAAATACCAATTAAGGTATGCCGCTATGACATTGGCGCAGCTCAGAGCCCTGGTCGCGGTCGCCGAACACAGCGGCTTCACCGCCGCCGCCGAGCACACCGGCATGTCCCAGCCCGCCGTCAGCCGCGCCATCGCCGCCCTCGAACGCGAGCTCGGCGCCGCCCTGTTCGTCCGCCACCGCGACGGCATCGCCCTCACCGAGGCCGGCCGGCGAGCCCTCGCCCGTGCCCGCGAGACCCTGCGCCACTTCGACCTCATCCGCGCCGACGTGGCCGCGGCCAGCGGCCAGATCACCGGCGAACTCCGCCTGGCCAGCCTCCCCAGCGCCACCGGCACGCTCGTCGCCAAGCTGCTGCGCGCGTTCACCGACCGCTACCCGCAGGTCCGCGTACGCCTCTTCGAGGGCTTGGACGACGACATCCGCGAATGGCTGCACCGCGGCGCCGCCGAGGTCGGCGTCGTCACCCTCCCCGCGCCCGGCCTGCACACCGTCCACCTGAGCACCCACGACATGGTCGCCGTGCTGCCCGCCGGCCACCCCCTGACCGCCCGCCCGGCCGTCACTCTCGCCGACCTGGAGGGCAGGCCGTTCATCCTGACCACCGCCGGCTGCCGTCCCCTCATCATGGGCGCGGCACTGACGGCCCAGGTACGGCTCGACGTCGCCTTCGAGGCCAGCGGGCCCGCCGCCATCCTCGAGATGGTGGCCGCGGGGCTGGGCGTCAGCATCGTCCCCACCCTCGGCCTCCCCGCCGACCTGGGCACCGTGGTCACCCGGCCCCTGGAGCCGAAGATGACCCGCTCGCTGGCCCTGGCCGTTCCGTCGGCGGACGGCTGCGCCCCGACCGCCCGCGCCTTCCTCGACCAGCTCGCCGCCTTTACGTTGTAGATTCACGTGTACACCGTCTACCTCTGATACGTTGTACACCAACTCGTCGAGAGGAGGGCGATCCATGGCTGCCCCGCGCAAGCCCGAAGACAGGCCCCCGCTGTGGGCCCGCCTCGATCGCCCGGCGCCGGCCCCCCGCCAGACCTTGTCACCGCACCGCATCGCCACCACCGCCGTGAGCGTCGCGGACGCGGAGGGCCTCGACGCCATCACCATGCGGCGGCTGGCCACCGAGCTGGGCGTCGCCCCGATGGCCGCGTACCGGTACGTGTCGGGCAAGGACGAGCTGCTGGAGCTGATGGCCGACCACGCCTACGGCGAGCTGGAGCTGCCCGGCCACACGACGGGATGGCGCGAGACGCTGCGGGAGATCGCCCTCAGGACGCGCGAGCTGATGCTGAAGCACCTCTGGCTCGCCCAGCTCCCGCCGAGCGCGATGCTCGCCCCCACCCCCAACCGCCTGGCGGTGGCGGAACGCTCGCTGCGCGCCGTCGACGGCCTGGGCCTGGACGCCGACACCAAGATGGCCGTCGTCAACACCGTCAGCTCCTACACGCACGGAGTCACCGGCGCCGAGATCGCGATGCGCCGGCTCATGGCGGGTCAGGGCTGGTCCAGCGAGCAGCAGGTCTACAGCAGCATGGCCCCGCAGCTCACGTACCTCCTCGACACCGGCCGCTACCCCGGCTTCAGGCAGTACATCTACGAGGGCAGGCACAAGGACCAGCCGGGCTGGCAGTTCGAGACCGGCCTCGAGTGCGTTCTGGACGGCATCGCGGCCCGGCTGCCCGTGACATGAATCTTTCGCGGACGCGTCGATCCCGCCTGTCGCCGTTCGACGCGTTCACCGAGAGCCCGAACCGGACGAAAGAGAGACACCACCCATGAAATTCATGATCGTCGGCAAGGCCAACGCGGAGACCGAGGCCGGGGTGCTGCCCAGTCAGGAGCTCGTGGACAACATGCACGCCTACAACGAGGCGCTGGCCAAGGCGGGCGTGCTGCTGGCCGCCGAAGGGCTCTACCCGAGCTCGCAGGGGGCCCAGATCGCGTACAGCGGCGGCAAGGCGACCGTGATCGACGGCCCCTTCGCCGAGGCCAAGGAGCTCATCGCCGGCTTCTGGCTGATCCAGGTGAAGTCCCGGGAAGAGGCGATCGAATGGGCGATGCGCGTGCCGGTGCCGCCGGGGTACGACGGGATCGGGCTGGACGTGTGGCGGGTGTTCGACGCTTCGGACGTACCGGACGACTCGCTGGCCGCGGACGAGCGGGAACGCGAACAGGCGCTCCGCGACCGCCTCGGCGTCGACACCCCCAACACCTGATCCATCCTCACGCGCCTGCCCCGTCGGCCTTGCACGCTCACCGCCCGCTCTAGCCGAGCAGCCACCATCCACCCGCCCGGACACGTGACGAGACGGCGGGTTGCCATCGGCGGCTTCGTGCTGCTCTCATGGCCCGGTGATGGCTTCCGACGCCGACGACCAGGCCCAACCCCACATCGGGACTCAAGCCGACCCCCAGGCCCCCGTTCTCCGCAGGACGGATACCCATCGGGCCATCGAGGCGGTGTGGCGGATCGAGGCGGCCCGGCTCATCGCCGGGCTCGCCCGGCTGGTGCGCGACGTCGGCCTGGCCGAGGAACTGGCCCAGGACGCGCTGGTCGCCGCCCTGGAGCAGTGGCCGGAGTCCGGCGTGCCCCGCAACCCCGGCGCCTGGCTGATGACGGTGTCGAAGCGCCGCGCCATCGACCTGATCCGCAGGAACGAACGCCTCGAGCGGAACCTGATCGAGCTCGGCCACCGGCTCGACACCGAGGAGGACCTGCCCGAGGTGGCCGAGATCGAGGACGATCTCCTGCGGCTGGTGTTCACGGCCTGCCACCCGGCGCTCTCCGTGGAGGCCCGGGTGGCCCTCACGCTCCGCGTGCTCGGCGGCCTGACCACCGACGAGATCGCCCGCGCGTTCCTGGTCTCGGAGTCCACGGTCGCGCAGCGCATCGTCCGGGCCAAGCGAACCCTGGCCGGCAAGCAGATCCCCTTCGAGGTCCCCCAGGCCGCCGAGCTGTCGACCCGCCTGGAATCGGTCCTGGAGGTCATCTACCTGATCTTCAACGAGGGCTATTCGGCGACGGCCGGCGACGACTGGATGCGTCCCGCCCTGTGCGAGGACGCGCTCCGGCTGGGCCGGGTCCTGGCCGGCCTGATGCCCAAGGAGCCGGAGGTGCACGGTCTGGTCGCCCTCATGGAGATCCAGGCCTCCAGATCGGCGGCCCGCGTGAGCCCGTCCGGCGAGCCCATCCTCCTCCTCGACCAGAACCGCGCCCGCTGGGACCAGCTCCTCATCCGCCGCGGCCTCACCGCCCTGGACCAGGCCGAGAAGCTGGGGGACGGCACGCTCGGCCCGTACACCCTCCAGGCCGCCATCGCCGCCTGCCACGCGCGAGCCCTCAACCCGGAGGACACCGACTGGGTAGGCATCGCGAGCCTGTACGAGGCGCTGGCCAAGCTGTCCCGCTCCCCCATCGTCGAGCTCAACCGCGCCGTCGCCCTCTCCATGGCCTACGGCCCCGCGGTCGGCCTCCAACTCCTCGACCAGATCGCCGACGAGCCGTCCCTCAAGGACTACCACCTGCTGCCGAGCGTACGAGGAGACCTGCTCTTCAAGCTGGGCCGCCGGGAGGAGGCCCGCACCGAGTTCGAGAGGGCGGCGGAAATGACCCGCAACGCCCGCGAACGCACCCTCCTCCAGGAACGCGCCACCGCCTGCCGCCCATGACGGCTTGGCCTGAGCTTCCGATCGCGGACCGGAGGGCTCAGGCCTAGTGGTGAACGCTCGAGTGCGACCTATTCGCCCGGAGCGGCAGGATCGCGCCTCACCCCCGTGCCGGAAACATCATCCTTGCCGGTCGCGGTGCCGTCATCGCCACGACAACGGCCCGCTCCGAGCGTACGGAGGTGCAGCAGCAACTCGAGGATCTGTGTCTCCAGGTTCATGTATTCCTCCCCTTGTGCCAGCTCGGACGAGATTCCCGGGCCTGAGAACAGGCCCGTACCACTGCGTGATAACACGGTGACAGAAAGTCCGCGCCCGCGACAGTCACCGTTCGTGACCGGAGTGGGGGTTCTTCATGCCGGTCCCGTCGTACGATGCGCCGGCAAGCCGGACCGCCGACGCTCCTCCGACTGCCGTTTTCACTGGTGGTGTGACCGGGAGAAAGCGTGGTGGGTGCGGGTGACATGCCCTTGATGCGACACAAAAGAGGCCTCTTGAGGTGGGAGCGCTCCCAGACCGCCCTTTGCGAGGTATAACGCCAAAAATCCCGTTCCACAGTGACAAACCGCCTCATTGGTAACGGTTGCGTTTCGGTGGATTGACGTGCAGACCACGTAAGTGCACCCTTTGTGGGAGCGCTCCCAAAGACTCCCACCGCGGCGGAGCGCGAGCCGCGGTGCACTCCCCCAACATTCACCCGAGAAGGGGTCCACCCATGATGATCAGCAAGCGTCGCGGCGGTCTCGCCGCGGCCTCTGCCCTGGCCGTGGCGGCGCTGACCGTCGCGTCCTGCAGCTCCGGCGGCGGCACCGCAACGGGGTCCAGCAGCGCTCCCGCCTCCTCCGCGGCGGCTGAGCCGGTCACCATCCGCGTTCAGACCTTCGGCGGCGGCACCAACTTCGGCTACAAGAACGCCATCACGAAGTGGAACGCCGAGCACAAGGACATCCAGATCAAGGAAGAGCACCTGACCGACCAGTTCGAGCAGCAGTACTGGCCGCAGATGATCCAGTGGCTGCAGGCCGGAAACGGCGCGGGCGACGTGGTCGGCATCGACGAGGGCGGCATGGGCCTGGCCAAGGCGCACCCCGAATGGTGGGCCGACCTCAAGGAGCACGGCCTGGAGTCCCGCAAGGCGGACTTCCCGGCGTGGAAGTGGGAGAACGGTGTCACGGCCGACGGCAAGCTGTTCGGCCTGGGCACCGACATCGGCGGCATGAGCCTCTGCTACCGCACGGACCTGTTCAAGAAGGCCGGGCTGCCGACCGAGCGTGACAAGGTCAGCGCGCTCTGGCCGACGTGGGACGAGTTCATGAACGTCGCCAAGACGTTCCAGTCGAAGGTGAAGGGCACCAAGTTCGCCGACGGCACGAACACGCTCTACCAGGTCGTCCTCTACCAGGAGGCCGCCAAGAACGGCAACGTGACGTACTTCGACAAGGACAACAACCTCATCGTCGACAAGAACCCGGCGGTGAAGGCGGGCTTCGACTTCGCCACGAAGATGAGCCAGCAGGGCCTGACCGCCAAGCTGCGCAACTTCACCGACGAGTGGGCGGCGGGCACCCAGAAGGGCGCGTTCGCCACGGTCGGCTGCCCGTCCTGGATGCTCGGCGTGGTCAGCGGCAACGCCGGCGACGGCGGCAAGGGCAAGTGGGACGTGGCCAGCGTGCCGGGCGGCGGCGGCAACTGGGGCGGCTCCTGGCTGGCCGTGCCGAAGCAGTCGAAGCACCCGAAGGAAGCCGCGATGGTCGCCGACTACCTGACCAACGCGCAGACCGAGGCGAGCATCTTCGCGGACTTCGGCAACATGCCGAGCAACACGAAGGCTCAGCAGGACCCGGCCGTGCAGGGCGCGAAGAACGAGTTCTTCAACGACGCCCCCATCGGTGAGATCTTCGCCAAGTCCGCGTCGAGCCTGCAGCCGGTCTTCCTCGGCGTGAAGCACGCCCAGGTCAAGAACGCCATCGAGTCCGTCATCCAGGGCATGGACGACGGCTCCGTCCCGTACGACAAGGCCTGGCAGCAGCTGGTCGACGACGCGGTGAAGGCCGCGGGCTAGTCTCCCCGCCCGGCCCGCGAGCAGCGGGCCGGGCTTGTTGCCGCCGAAAGGTCTGCTATGAGTCTCGACACCCTTCCGCGGGCGGCGCGGAACAACCATCGCCGCGCCCGTCCGCCCGGCCGCCGCTGGCGTTCGAAATTCGACGTCAAGGCGATGCCGTACGCCCTGGTGTCCCCTTATTTCCTGCTGTTCGCCGCCTTCGGGCTGTTCCCGTTGGCCTTCACCCTGTACTACTCGCTCTACGACTACGACCTGGCCGGGACCGTGGAGTGGACCGGGCTGGGCAACTACACCGCCCTGCTCGGGGACGAGGACTTCTGGAACGCCGTGGTCAACACGGTGGGCATGTTCCTCCTCGCCACCGTCCCCCAGATGATCCTCGCGCTGCTCCTGGCCAACGCGCTGAACAAGCGCCTGAAGCTCCGCCTGGCCATCCGCATGAGCGTGCTGCTGCCGCTGGTCACGTCGGTGGTCGCGGTCGCGGTGGTGTTCACGCAGCTGTACGCCCGCGACTGGGGCCTGGTCAACTGGGTCCTGAGCTGGTTCGGCGTGGACAACACGAACTGGCGGGCCGAGCGCATCCCGTCGTGGATCGCCATCGCCACGATGGTCGACTGGCGCTGGACCGGCTACAACGCGATCATCTTCCTGGCCGGCATGCAGACGATCCCCCGCGACCTGTACGAGGCCGCCGCGATCGACGGCGCGTCGCGGCGCAGGCAGTTCTGGCAGATCACGCTGCCGATGCTGCGCCCCACGATGATCTTCGTGGTGCTCAACTCCACGATCGGCGGCCTGACGCTGTTCTCCGAGCCGACCACGTTCTACAACGGCAACGTCGACGGCGGCTCGCAGGGACAGTTCCAGACGGTGGCCATGTTCATCGTCAAGCAGGGATTCCGCGAGTTCGACTACGGCTACGCCGCGGCGGCCGCCTGGCTGCTGTTCCTGCTCATTCTCATAGGAGCGGCGATCAACTTCCTGTTCGTGCGCAGGATCGGGGGCACCAGATGAACAACTTCTCCCCGACCCTCGCCACCCGGCTCATGCTGGCCCTGGCCGTCCTGCTGTCGGCGTTCCCGCTGTACTGGATGCTCGTCATCGCCTCCCGTACGAACGCCGACGCGGTGGCGGTGCCGCCGCCGTTCCTGCCGGGCGGGAACCTGGGCGACAACATCGTCGCGGTGCTCAACAACGAGGACGCCAAGTTCCTGCTGGGCCTGACGAACTCCTTCATCGTGTCGAGCATCGTCACCGTCTCCGTGGTGATCATCTCCACGCTGGCCGGCTTCGCGTTCGCGAACCTCAGCTTCAAGGGCAGGAATCTGCTGCTGGTGCTCGTTCTGCTGACGATGGCCGTGCCGTTGCAGCAGATGGGCGTGGTGCCCCTGTACCGGCTCATGGTGAGCCTGGAGTGGACCGGCACGCTCAAGGCGGTCATCCTGCCGTACCTGCTCAACGGGTTCGGCGTGTTCCTGATGACGCAGTACACTCGCCAGGCCGTGCCGATGGAGCTGGTCGAGGCCGCCCGGGTCGACGGCGCCGCCACGCTGCGGATCTGGTGGAACGTCGTCCTGCCCGCCGTACGTCCGGGCATGGCGGTGCTCGGCATCAACACGTTCATGCTCATGTGGAACGACTTCATGTGGCCGCTGATCGTGCTGACCCCGGACAACCCGACCGTGCAGATCGCGATCACCTCGCTCAACGCCAGGTTCTCCACGAACTACACGTTGATCTTCGCGGGAACGGCGTTGTCCATCATTCCGCTCATCGCAGTATTCGTCGCATTCGGCCGCCAGATCGTCGGCGGCCTCATGGAAGGTGCGGTCAAGGCGTGACGACACAAGAGGAACAGACGCGTGCCGGGCTGCGCTTCCCTGCGGGCTTCGCGTGGGGCGCGGCGACCTCGGCGTACCAGATCGAGGGCGCGGTCGACGAGGACGGGCGCGGCGTCTCCATCTGGGACACGTTCACCAGGACGCCGGGCCGGATTCTCAACGGCCACAACGCGGACGTGGCCATCGACCACTACCACCGATACCGGGAAGACGTCGGGATCATGGCGGACCTGGGCCTGTCGGCCTACCGCTTCTCGGTCTCCTGGCCCCGCATCCAGCCGACCGGCTCCGGCAAGGTCAACCAGAAGGGGCTGGACTTCTACAAGCGGCTCGCCGACGAACTGCGCGGGCACGGCATCGACCCGTGGCTGACCCTCTACCACTGGGACCTGCCGCAGGAGCTGGAGGACAAGGGCGGCTGGCCGAACCGCGACGTGGCGTACTGCTTCGCGGACTACGCGGCGACGGTCCACGAGGCGCTGAAGGACCACGTGCACACCTTCAGCACCGTCAACGAGCCATGGTGCGCCGCGTTCCTCGGCTACGCCTCGGGCGAGCACGCCCCGGGCCGGCGCGAGCCGGAGAACGCGATCAGGGGCGCGCACCACCTCAATCTGGCGCACGGGCTGGCGGTGCAGGCGATGGACGCCCGGCGGGTCGGCGGCTGCGTGAACCTGTACGCGATCACGCCCGCCACCGACAGCGTGGAGGACCTGGACGCGGCCCGGCGCATCGACGGGCTGCAGAACCGGTTCTTCCTGGACGCGCTGCTGCTGGGCCGCTACCCGGAGGACGTGCTGGAGGACGTGCCGGGCGAGATCGACTTCATCCAGCCGGGCGACATGAAGATCATCAACGCCCCCATCGACGTGCTGCTCGTCAACTACTACAGCCGCTTCACGGTCTCGGGAGCACCAGGCGGCAGGCAGTCGGCGGCGGCGGCCCCCACGGACACGGGTTCGCCGTGGGTGGGCAGCGAGCACGTGTCGTTCGTCAGCGGCGGCCAGCCGGTGACGGCCATGGGCTGGGAGATCGACGAGGGCGGCCTGGTCGAGGTCCTCACGAGGGTGGCGCGGGAGTACCCGCCGATCCCGATGGTGGTCTCCGAGAACGGCGCCGCCTTCGACGACGTGCTCGAGGACGGCCGGATCCACGACACCGAGCGGCGGGCGTACGTGGAGGCGCACCTCGGCGCCTGCAAGCAGGCCATCGAGGCCGGCGTGCCCCTGGAGGGCTATTTCGCCTGGTCACTGATGGACAACTTCGAGTGGGCCTGGGGCTACGGCAAGCGGTTCGGCCTCGTGCGCGTGGACTTCGAGACCCAGGAACGGCTGATGAAGGACAGCGCGCTCTGGTACTCGGAGATCATCCGGCAGAATAGGCGCCATGAACCGACCGACTCTTGAGGCAGTCGCGGCTCGGGCCGGGGTGGGCCGGGGCACGGTGTCTAGAGTCATCAACGGCTCGCCGAACGTCAGCGCCAAGGCCCGGGAGGCCGTGGAGCTGGCCATCCGCGAGCTGGGCTACGTGCCCAACCGTGCGGCGCGCGCCCTGGTGACACGCCGCACCGACGCGGTGGCCCTGGTGGTGTCCGAGTCGCAGCTGCGGGTGTTCGACGACCCGTTCTTCGCGGGCACCATCCGCGGCATCGGCTCGGCGCTGTCAGAGACAGGGCTGCAGCTCATCCTGGCGATGGCCCGCACCACCGAGGAATATGACCGGCTGGAGCACTACCTGACCGGGCAGCACGTCGACGGCGTGCTGCTGCTGTCGCTGCACGGCGCCGACCCGCTGCCGGGGCGGCTCGAGGAGATGGGCGTGCCGACCGTGCTCGGCGGCCGCCCCGTCGGGCTCGACCCCTACAGCTACGTCGACATGGACAACAGGGCAGGGGCCCGGCAGGCGGTCAAACACCTGCTGGGTCTCGGCCGCACGCGCATCGCCACCATCGCCGGTCACCAGGACATGGGCGTGGGCGTCGACCGTCTGGCCGGCTATCGCGACGCGCTGTTGCCCGCCGGGCTGCCGGAGCTGGTGGTCTACGGCGACTTCTCGGAGGAGAGCGGCTCGGCGGCGATGACCCAGCTGCTGGCGAGCCATCCCGATCTCGACGCGGTCTTCGCCGCGTCCGACCCGATGGCCCTGGGCGCGATGCGCGTGCTCAAGGCGGCGGGGCGGGCGATCCCGGAGGACGTGGCGGTGATCGGGTTCGACGACTCCAAGGCCGCGCTGCACGCCGACCCGCCGCTGACCACCGTCCACCAGCCGACCGAGCAGATGGGCCGGCAGATGGCGCAGCTGCTGGTGGCCCGCATCAACGGCGAGGAGCTGCGCCAGCCCGTCGTGATCCTCGACACCCACCTCGTACGCCGGCAGTCAGCGTGAAAAGCTCCCGTGGACAGTAGAACCAAGCGCCGTTTATCCGACGCCGAGCTCGACGCCCTGCTCCGCCGCGCGCTGGGCACGGGCGTCGTGGCCGTCACCGAGCTGACCGACGGCTACGCCAACGCCGTCTGGCGGCTGAAGCTGGACGACGGGCGCGAGGTGGTGCTCAAGCTGTCCCCGCCGCCCGACCTCGACCAGCTCAGCTACGAGCGCAACCTGCTGCGCATGGAGGCCGCCGCGTACGAGCTGGCGGCGCAGGCGGGCGTGCCGGTGGCCACGCTGCTGCGCGCCGGGTTCGACGACCCGGTGCTGGGCGGCGACTATCTGCTGCTCGACGCGCTCGACGGCGTCTCGTGGAACGACGTCAAGCCGGAGGGCGAGCAGGCGCTGCGCCGGGAGCTGGGCCGCCACCTGGCCAGGTTCAACGCGGTGAGCGGCGAGGTCTTCGGCTACCCGCACGCCGGGATCGTCGGCGCCACCTGGCGGCAGGCGTTCCTGGCGATGATGGCGGCGCTGGTCGGCGACACCGAGCGCTACCCGACGCCGCTGCCGCGCTCCCCCGGGGAGATCATGGCGGTGATCGAGGCCGCCTCGCCGGTGCTGGACGAGGTGACGACGCCGCGGCTGGTGCACTTCGACATCTGGCCGGGCAACGTCTTCCTCGACGTCAGCGGCCCGCCCCGGATCCAGGCCATCATCGACCACGAACGGGCCTTCTGGGGCGACCCGCTCGCCGAGTTCGTCACGCCGACGATCTTCGGCGAGCTGGCGGAGGAAGACCCGCTGCTGGCGGGCTACCGCGAGGTGACGCCGCTGGAGCTCACCCCGGCGGCGCGCACCCGCATCGACCTCTACCGCGCCTACCTCTACCTGATCCTGCTGGTGGAGAACGGACCCCGGCAGTACCCGGAGGAGGAGTACGCCAGGCTCCGCGAGGCCGCGTTCGGCTCACTTACCGCGGTGCTCGACCGCCTCGTAGGCGCCTCCTCTGGCGGCCGGGGCTAGCCGTACGCACGTTCTCGCGCCCTTGTTGGGCACGCCGAGGTCGACGGGCTTGTCACCCGTGCACAGCAGCGCGCCGCTGATCGTGCTGCCCGACAGGATCGGCGCCGTGTTGCCGGTCAGCAGGACGGCGCCGCGCAGGTCGGCGCCCACGATGGTCAGCGCCTTGGCGCCGCTGACGTTGAGGGCGCCGGTGAGGGAGGCCCTGAGCAGGTGCACGGCGGCGGGCTGCGCCGCGGTCAGCGTGCCGGCGATCCGGCCGCCCTTGACCACGAGCGAGGCTCCGGGCTTCACCGTGATGGGCCCGCTGACCTGGGCGCCGTCGAGGCAGGTGACGCCACCGTCGACGACGAGGGCGCCCTGGTAGACGCCGGTGACCGTGCGGGCGCAGGCGGGCGGCGGGGCGATCGTGGTGACGGTGAAGCTCTTCGGCGTGCCCTGGTTGCCCGCGGCGTCGATCGAGCGGTATTCGATCGTGTGCCGGCCGCGCGGCAGCTTCCCGTACACGAGGGAGTCGATGACCGTGCCGTCCTCGCTGAACGTCCACGGCAGCTCCGAGGAGGTGGGCCAGCCGAAGTAGTTGAACCAGCCGTCGCCGTCCACCCTGGACTCCGAGACCACGTAGCCGCCGCGGTCGTCCTCGCCCGTCAGGCGCATGGAGAAGGGGCCGTTGTAGACGTAGGCGTCGCCGGCCGCGGCGAGCGGCTCGGACAGCTCGTAGCGGGTGGCGGGCAGGCTCGCGTCGATCTGCCAGTTGAGGGTCTGACCGCCGAGGGCGGCGGTGAGGGTGTGCCCGCCCGGTTGCAGGTTCAGCCTGCCGAGGTCGAGGTCGGTGCCGGTGCCCGCCGGGCGGCCGTCCACGGTCCACGTCACCTCGGGTACGGCCGCGGCCGGATGGATGGTCTCCACGTACACGACGTCGGCGCGGCCGAGCGGCCGGTCGGTGGGGGTGGAGGAGACGAACGCGGCCTCGGCGCCGTCCGGCGGGGTGGTCAGCGACGTGTCCACCGTCCAGGTGCGGGACTTGGTGAGGGCCGACCTGATCGCCGGGTCCCTGACGAACCCGGTCGGGTCCGAGACGGTGGCCGTGACGGTGTGCGTGCCCGGGGTGAGGCCGAGCGTGCGCAGGTCGAGGGCGTCGTCGTGGCTCGCGAGGTCCTTGCCGTCCACGTTCCAGGTGGTCGTCAGCGAGTGACCGACGGGGCGCATCGGCTCGACCCACAGCACCCGGTCGGCGCCGACGGGCTGCTGGTTGGGCGTGGCGTCCTGGATGACCATGGTCTTGGCGGTGATGCGCTGGACCATGACCTCGCGGCTGACCTGGTCGTAGTAGTAGCCGAGGGTCTTCATCATCGAGTGCCGGCTGGGCCGCCAGACGCCGGTCGTGTAGTAGAGGCCGCCCTCGTAGCGGCCGATGGGGCCGCCGGACTCGCTGGGCTCGCCCAGCCAGCGCCACCATTTCTTCTGCTGGTCCCTCAGCTGCTGCTCGGCCAGCAGGGTGTGGTGGGCGCTGGACGGCTCGGATCCGGGGTAGGCGCCGCCGGGGACGCCGCGCTGGTAGTAGTCGTACTCGTCCTGCAGGCCGCCCAGGGAGTGGCCCAGCTCGTGCGGGCTGATCAGGGCGGACATGCTGTTGCTGCCCGAGGCGGTGGCGTACGAGCCGCCCGCGCCGCCGTACGTGCCGCTGTTGCCGAGCGCGAGGATCTGCCGGTTGCCGGACGTGGTGCCGGTGACCAGGTCGGCGTAGCGGGTGGCGGCGGCGTTGTCCATGGTGATCAGGCGCTGGACGCTGCCGGGGTTGCAGCGGCCCCAGAAGCCCATGCCGAGCGGGGTGGTCTTCTTCGGCGAGTCCAGTCCGGGGTCGCAGCTGATGCCCGACTCTCCGGAGACGATGTCGACGCGGTAGACGTTGATGTAGTTGCGGTACGTCTTGAACGGCTCGATCGACCACATCACGTTGAGGTGCCGGTCCACGTCGGCGCGGAACTTGGCCTGTTCCGGCTCGGTGTAGCCGTCCCCCATGATGATCAGGTTGAATCGCCTGGCCGGGGAGCCCGTGACCTGGACGGGCACCACGGTGGCCGCACCCGCCTCGGCGGCCGCCGCGGGCACGGGTAACACGGGTAACAGTGCGGCGGCCAGCACCAGGGCCGCGAAGATACGCATGCCCTGCACTATCTACGATCAAACGCGCGTGACCAAGCCCCTAACTGCGTGTCAGGCCTCGGGGAGCTCGGCCAGCAGGATCGGCTGGGTCGTGGGCTTGCCGGAACCGGCCGCCGGCTCGACCGTGAGCGCCACGCGGTCGTCCCCCCGCTCCGGCGTGATCAGCAGGGGTGTGGTCAGGCCGCCCTCGGCCCGGTCGAGCATCCCGGCGGGGCGGGGGCCGTCCGGGCCCATCAGCCACAGCTCGTACCCCTTGGAGCCGGGCAGCTCGGCCAGGCCGGACGAGGCGAACACCATGCGTCCCCTGGCGCGGGAGATCACGACCGTGCCGGTGCCTCCTGAGGTGGCGGGCCGGCGTACCGTCTCGGCGTCGGGCGCGGCCAGCACGGCGATCACCTCGTCGTTCCTGGCGGTCAGGTCGCTCAGGTCGCGGCGGGCGTCCAGGGCGACGGCGCCGAGCGCGACCGCGGCCGCCGCGGACACGGCCGCCAGGCCCGCCATCACTTTGGACCGGCGGCGCCTGAGGGGCACGACGGCTGGGGGCACGGGCGGGGCCACAGGCGGGGCTGCGGGCGTGCGTGAGGCCGGGGGCCGCCAGATGGTCGGGCTGTCGTCGGGCACCGCTCCTGGCACCCGCTGCGGCCGTTCCTCGGGGCGCCGCAGCTTGTGGGCGGCGTCGAGCAGGCGTTGCCGGAGCGTGGCGGGCGGCGGCTCGGCGACCGCCTCGGCGAGCCTGGCCGCGGTCTCGCGCAGCCGCCGGACCTCCACCCAGCAGGCCGGGCACGCCAGCAGGTGCTCCTCGAACAGCACCCACTCGGCGTACGGCAGTGCGTGCACGGCGTAGGCGCCCGAGAGGGTGTGGAGTCCGTCCGTCATCATCCACTCCCTTTGTGAGAGGCGGCTCACGCATGTACTTCGGCGACTCGGGCATGTCGGATGGCTGCGGGGCTTGCTCTTTTCTCACGGCGTGGGACAATCTCATCGGGTGATGAATTATGAGCTGTGTAATAGCAGGTGGCGGGCCGGCCGGCGCGATGCTGGCGCTGCTGCTGGCCAGGGCAGGGGTCGAGGTCACGCTGCTGGAGAAGCACGGCGACTTCCTGCGTGACTTCCGCGGCGACACGATCCATCCGTCCACGCTGCAGGTGCTCGACGAGCTGGGGCTGGCCGAGGAGTTCCTGAAGATCCCCCATCGCAAGGCGTACGGGATCAGCTTGGTGACCGACCGCGGCGACACCAGGCTGGCGGGCCTGCGCGGGCTGCCCGGCAAGTACGACTACATCGCGTTCGTACCGCAATGGGACTTCCTCAACCTCGTCACGTCGGCCGCCGCCCGGTATCCGGGTTTCCGGCTGCTGATGAACGCGGAGGCGTACGACCTGATCCGCGAGGGCCAGACCGTGCGCGGCCTGCGTTACCGGGACGAGTCGGGCGAGCACGAGATCAGGGCCGACCTGACCGTCGCCGCCGACGGGCGGCACTCGACCCTGCGCGAGCGCGCCGGGCTCGTGCCGGAGGAGCTCGGCGCGCCGATGGACGTGGTGTGGTTCCGGCTGCCCCGGCACCCGTCCGACCGTGACGACACGTTCCTGCGGATCTCCGGCGGACGCATGATGGTGTCCATCAACAGGCAAAGTTATTGGCAACTCGCGTACGTGATCCCCAAGGGCGGATTCGACGAGCTGGTGCGCGCCGGGATCGACGCGCTCCGCGAGCCGGTCGCGGCGCTGCTGCCGTGGCTGGCCGACCGGATCGGGCAGATCGGGAGCTATGACGACGTCAGCGTGCTCACCGTCGTCCTCAACCGGCTGCGCCGCTGGCACCGGCCTGGATTCCTGTGCATCGGGGACGCCGCGCACGCCATGTCGCCGGTGTTCGGGGTGGGGATCAACCTGGCCGTCCAGGACGCGGTCGCCACCGCCAACCTGCTGGCCGGGTCGCTCAGGTCCGGCGCGCCGATCCCCGAGTCCACCCTGGGCCTGGTGCAGAAGCGGCGGATGCCGCCCACCCGCGTCACGCAGGCGGTCCAGCGGGTGGTCCAGAATCTGGTGATCAAGCGGGCCCTCAGCAACAGGCTCGACCCGTCCAGGATGCCCCGCGACCTCACGCGGATCCCCCTGCTCAACCGGGTGGCCCGGCGCTTCATCGGGCTGGGGGTACGGCCCGAGCATGTGTCCGTAAAGGAACTTTGACTGCCTCCGAGTCCTCAGGGGTATAACTGCATTCTCACAACGTGGACATCGAGGTCCGTGGGCCCGGAGCCAGTGGATTACCCTCGTATCTCGTGAGCAGCAATCTCGTGGATCTCGATTCCTGGCGAGCCCTCCCCGCGGCGCAGCAACCTGACTGGCCCGACCGCGGCGAGCTCGACAAGGTCGTCGCCGAGCTCGGCGGCCTGCCCCCACTGGTCTTCGCCGGCGAGTGCGACCAGCTCAAGGAGCAGCTGGCCGCCGTCGCCCGGGGTGAGGCCTTCGTCCTGCAGGGCGGCGACTGCGCGGAGACCTTCTCCGGCGCGACCGCCGACAACGTGCGCAACAAGCTCAAGACGCTGCTGCAGATGGCGATCGTGCTGACGTACGCGGGCAAGGTGCCGGTCGTGAAGATCGGCCGGGTCGCGGGCCAGTTCGCCAAGCCGCGCTCCAAGGGCAGCGAGGTCCGTGACGGGATCGAGCTGCCCGCCTACCGGGGCGACATGGTCAACGGGTTCGACTTCACCGCCGAGGCGCGCCGGCCCGATCCATGGCGGCTGCTCAAGGCCTACCACTCCTCGGCCGTGACCCTCAACCTCGCCCGCGCCTTCACCAAGGGCGGCTACGCCGACCTGCGCCAGGTGCACGCGTGGAACCAGGACTTCGTGGCCGAGTCGCCCGCCGGGCGCCGCTACGAGCAGCTGGCCAGGGAGATCGACCAGGCGCTCGCGTTCATGCGGGCCTGCGGGGCCGATCCCGAGGAGTTCCACACCGTGGAGTTCTACTCCTCGCACGAGGCGCTCATCCTCGACTACGACCGTGCGCTCACGCGCATCGACTCGCGTACGGGGCTGCCGTACGACGTGTCGGCGCACATGGTCTGGATCGGCGAGCGCACCCGCCAGCTCGACGGGGCGCACGTCGACTTCTTCGCCCGCATCCGCAACCCGATCGGCGTCAAGCTCGGGCCCACCACGACGCCCGACGAGGCCGTGGCGCTCATCGAGAAGCTCAACCCGGGCAACGAGGCGGGGCGGCTCACGTTCATCACCCGGATGGGCGCCTCCAAGATCCGCGAGCACCTGCCGGCCCTGGTCAAGGAGGTCACGGCCACGGGGGCGCGGGTCGCCTGGATCTGCGACCCGATGCACGGCAACACCTTCGAGGCGCCCAGCGGGCACAAGACCCGCCGGCTCGACGACGTGCTGGACGAGGTGGCGGGCTTCTTCGAGGTGCACCGGTCGCTGGGCACGCATCCCGGCGGGATCCACATCGAGTTCACCGGTGACGACGTGACGGAGTGCGTGGGCGGCGGGCACGAGATCGCCGAGGACGACCTCGCGACCCGCTACGAGACGGCCTGCGACCCGCGGCTCAACCGCAGCCAGTCCCTCGACCTCGCCTTCCGCGTCGCCGAGCTCTACCGCGGCTGACCTCACCCGCACCTGAGGGGACGCGCCCGCCTTCCAAGCGCGCGTCCCCTTTCTGCTGCCCACCCGCTTCCGACACCCGGCCCACTTCGGCGTGCCGCCCACCACCCCCGCCGAAGACCGCACCCCGGCTCCGGACGCCTCCCCGCAACAGCGCCCGCCCGATAACAGCGGCCCGCCCGCGACGCCCGTCCGCGCCGTGCGATCGGGCGGGAGGCGAAGGCGCCGGGGGCACCGGTGGCGGGCGGTTTTCAGGGGTCGAGGGTCACGGCGTGCGAGGGGTGGGGGGCAGGGGGTGATGGGGGTGGGTGATGTACGTCTCACTGGTGCCGCGAGTAGAACCAAATTCCGGGGAAACCGGGGAATCCACGGCTATGATCGCCCGCAAAAAGGGCGATATTTCAGGAGAAATCGTGGACAGTGCCCCCGAGGGGGTGGACCCTAACGTCCCCAACGTCGCACGGATGTACGACTACTTCCTCGACGGAAAGGACAACTTCGCCGCCGATCGGGCAGCCGCCGAGCAGATCCTGCAGACGTTCCCCAACACCAAGGAGGGCGCCCGCGCGAACAGGGCGTTCCTGCGCCGCGCCGTGCGGCACCTGGTCGATTCGGG
This sequence comes from Nonomuraea sp. NPDC050451, assembly GCF_044458585.1. Lineage (NCBI taxonomy): Bacteria > Bacillati > Actinomycetota > Actinomycetes > Streptosporangiales > Streptosporangiaceae > Nonomuraea > Nonomuraea sp. NPDC050451. The sequence continues at coordinate 1,057,587 of NZ_JBITHZ010000001.1, read as the reverse complement.
CGTACGGCAGATCGTCGACCTCGGCGCGGGGCTGCCGACTCAGGGGAACACGCACGAGATCGCCCCTGAGGCGCGGGTCGTCTACGTCGACAACGACGCCGTGGTCTGTGTGCACGGCAGGGCCCTGCTGGCCAGGACCGAGAACGTGGACTTCCTGCAGGCGGACGTACGCGAGACCGACACGCTGCTGGACAAGCTGGGCGACATGGTCGACTTCGACCGGCCGGTGGCGTTCCTGATGCTGGCGATCCTGCACTTCATCCCGGATTACGTCGCGTACGACATGGTGGCCAAGCTGCGTGCGGCGAGCGCGCCCGGCAGTCGGTTGGTGCTCAGCCATGCCATCGACACCACGCCGGACACCACCCCGCAGGCCGTCGAGATCTACCGGCGGGCCACGGCCGCGCTGAGCCTGCGGACGCGCGAGGAGATCCTGCGCTTCTTCGAGGGTTACGAACTGGAGGAGCCCGGGCTGACATACCCGAACGGCTGGCGGCCCGACGACCCGGACGCGCCCGGGAACGGGATCACGTTCGGGTACGTCGGGGTCGCCCGAAAGCCCTGAGACCCCTGGGAAGGGTCAGTTCTGCTTCATCTCCTCGGCGAGTTCGGCCCGGATGGCGTCCATGTCGAGCGCCCGCACCTGCCTGATCAGGTCCTCGAGTGCGGGCGCCGGGATGGCGCCGGCCTGGGCGAAGACCACGATGCCGTCGCGGATGGCCATCAGCGTCGGGATCGAGGTGATGTCGAAACCCTGTGCGAGCCCCTGCTCGGCGTCGGTGTCGATCTTGCCGAACGTGATGTCCCCGTGCAGGTCGGACGCCTTCTCGAAGATCGGACCGAACTTCTTGCACGGCGGGCACCACTCCGCCCAGAAGTCGAGCAGCACGATCCCCTTGTCGGCGATGTCGTTGAAGTTCTGCTCTGTTACTTCGATGGTCGCCACAAGTGGCTCCTCGTCCCTCGCTGAAAATTGTCCATGGTTATGAACCCCTACCCTCTCGCCTGCATTCCAGTGTCTATGCCAGCGCGAACTCCGCCACCCGGCACGGATGGTCGGAGAAGGTCGGGATGGAGTCCGGCGGCCGGCTGGGGGCCGGCGGGCTGTGCAGGATGGTGTCCACGCCGTCCCGGTGGGCCGCGACCAGGGGCAGGTCCAGCAGGTCACGCCGGTCGGTGTTGAAGTCGCCGCCCACGAACGTGAGAGGCAGCAGGGCGTAGGCGATCTCCTTGGCCGCCTGCTCCCAGATGTGGCCGAAGTCGGGGTCCTCCGCGACGCGCCCGAACCGGTGGAAGGGCACCATGTGCAGGCATCCGACCGCGATCATGCGCCCACTGTACGCCAGCCGCGCGGTCATGAGCCCCTTGTCGTAGGAGTGCCAGTCGCCCTTCACCAGGCAGGGGTTGGGCAGGACGGCGCGCCTGACGTCTTCCAGGGGGGTTCTGGCGGCCAGCGCGATGCCGGCGGACCCGGTCCCGCACATCGCGGGTGACAGCGGATGACCCTCGACGTGCCGCAGCTCCGTCCGCCCGGCGATCGCGTCGAGCATCGGGGAGCGGTTGCCGTCGAAGACGACCTCCTGCAGGGCCAGCACGTCGAGGTCCAGCTCCCTGATCAGCCGCACCACCTCGTGCGTGCCGGATTGATCGCCACCGTCGTGCCGGCCTTCGTGGACGTTCCAGGTCCCGACGCGCAGCGCACGCGTCCGGGATCGATCAACGTGCGCCATTGCACGCTCACCTTCTCCCAGGGGGTTCAGCCCGACGCCATCCCGGAATCAGGACGGTATCGGAAGATCCATCCTATTTGCGGTCCGCCCCGAACGAGACCTGGGTCCCCGGGTTTTGTGACGTTCATCACCGCGTTCCGATAGGAGAGTGAGGGGGGAACATGGCAGGATCGGCTCGCCAGGATCAGCCTGACGTCAAGGGCGCGCTCCGCCGGGCGGAGGAGTGGCTTCGGGCGTGCTACAAGTCCGCGCCCACCGGGTCCGGCTGGGGTCACCACGTCGACGAGGACCCGACGGAGTGGGGCGGCACCCTCGACGGCATCCGCGGCATGATGGCGGTGAAGGCCGAGCCCAACTGCGAGATGCTGGTCGGCGCCGCCGGCTGGCTGCGCGGCCGGCAGAATCCCGACGGGGGCTTCCCGTCCAGGGAGATGAAGTACTCCCCCGCCGAGGCCACCGCCTGGGTCGTCATCGCGCTGCGCGACATGGGCTGGCACCGCGGCAACGACCCGCACGTGGAGCGGGCCGTCGAATACCTGCGCGCGTGCGTGGACGACCAGGGCGCCGCGGCCACCACGAGCAGGGACATCGGCAGCCCGCGGACCCTGCCCACAGCTCTCACCCTCTGGGCGCTGTCCCTCCAGGAGGGCCTCGACGACATCCGCGGCCTGATCACGACCCGGCTGCGGCTGATGCAGGAGCCCGAGAGCAAGGGCTGGGGCATCAAGGTCGGCGCGACCCCGAACGCGGCCACGACCGCGCAGGTCCTGCACGCGGTACGGCTGGCGGGCGTGCCCGAGGAGGTCGACTGGGTCAGGGACGGCGTGACGTACCTGCTCGGCCGCCAGAAGGCCGACGGGTCCTGGGAGAACAGCTACGACGAATGGTTCACCGCCGAACTGGAGGGCACGCCGTCCCGGTGCGTGCACTACGGCACGGGATGGGCGCTGCTGGCCCTCACCGACTTCCCGTCCGACCCACGCTGCCAGGAGGCCGCGGAGCGGGCCGTGCGCTACCTGCTCGGCCGCCAGCGGACGTCCGGCGCGTGGCTCTTCGAGGAGTACGACCCCACCGAGTTCGTCTGGTGCACCACGCAGATCATGGTCGCCCTGGCCAAGTGGCAGGAGATCCGCCCCACACAACCGATTGGAACGTTGGAAAGCGATCTGACCAGGGTGTTGGGAAGAGCGGCTTCCTGGGCCCGCGAGTCGTTCCTTTACCTGGCTTTCGGAGCCTTACTGGTGGCCCAAACCTGGGAATTCATCCGGCCGGTACTGGCCGCGGCCCTCGCCGGCCTCAAGATCGACATTCCAGGAATATGGACGAACCTGATTAGCTCTCTCATTTGGCTCTTACTCACGCTCGCCCTGGCCTGGGCCGGAAAACGGATCGGCAAGGCGCAGAAGAATCGGCCGTGAGCGGCAATTGAAGATCAAGCCAGAAGGTGCGATCATAGAAAAAACCAATACCCCGACCACAATTTCCACCACGGGCGGGCACACCACGGCCTAGGCTCTAGACAGCTCTCCACGAAACCGGGAAGGTGACGATGACCACCCACGTGTTCGTCGAGCCGCTTGAATGGAGCTTCGAGAAGCTGGGGCATCGGGGCAAGCTTTTCGGATCGAGCGGCCAGCTGACGAGCAGCAGTCACCTCATCATCGAGATCAACGGCCGGGTCCCCGCCTGGCTGCGCCAGCGTGAGTGCGATTTCGTCTATTACGTGATCGAGGGTCGTGGCACGTTCCACATCGAGGACCGCCACGAGCACTGCCGCGCGGGCGACCTCGTCACCATCCCCAAGGGCTCGAAGTTCACCTACGAGGGCCACGGGCTCAGGATGCTGCTGGCCTCCACCCCGCCCTGGCAGCCCGCGCAGGAGCAGGTCTTCGAGGCCGACTGACGCTCACGCGAGCACGCCGAGGAGCGAGCCGAGCTTGTCCATGATCTCGTCCTCCTCCAGGGGCCGCATGGACCGCGTGCGCGCCATGGGCGTCCCCGAGGGCACCAGCACGTGCGAGAAGCTCCGGCGCACCGGCCCCCTGATCACGATGGTGGCGGTCATCGGCGCCCCTTGCGGGGCGGCCAGCACGCGGTGGTAGGTGTCGCGGTGCATGCGGTAGAAGGAGCCCGCGGGCACCTCCGCGTCGACGGCGACCTCGAGCGAGACGTGGCCGGTCAGCGCGAAGCCGTAGTCGCCCGGCACGCCGCCGGGCGGCATCGTGGAGTCGTAACGGTCGTAGGACTCGCCGTCGGGGCAGTTCTGCAGGAGCTGGAAACGCAGCGATCCGCACAGCACGAGCGAACTGAAGTCCCAGGCGTGGTTGTGCACGGTCTCGTCGGAAACGACGCCGATCCGCCAGAGATGCACGCGGACTTCCACGCCTCCGGACTCGGAGTAAAGCGATATGCGGTCGAACCCGTTCGGGTGCGCGTACGAGCGCCGGGCCACCGATTTCCGCTGCTCCTGATCGCCGGCCAGACCCCCTAACGCCGTCCGCAGTAAATGGCGGGCCGTCGCGGGAGAGAGATTCGTGGTGAGCGCACTCGTGAGGCGATTGAACGCATTACCGTCCATCGGCCCCTCTTCAAGTAAGCAAGTCCCCTTGAAGTCGAGATTACGGCCGATCTCACAACGAGAAAAGAGGGGGCAGTTTACGAAATATCGCGAAACCGCCCCCTCTTCTCGTGCTTACCCGTTGCCTCCCGGCAGGGTCAGGCCGACGACCAGCGGGTCGTGGTCGGAGGAGCGGTACGCGTCCGGCTGGTAGAGGCCGGGCGGGTTGTACTCCGTGTTGTAGTCGCGGATGCGCGGCTCGTCGGAGTTGATGTGCCAGATCGTCGCGCTCGTCACCCGCTTGAGCAACTGCCGCCCGACCATGGCGTGGTCGAGTTCACCGGCCAGCCCGTCGAACAGGTAGCTGTAGCGCAGCGGCGCGGGCACGAACCGCTTGGTGACGCTGGTCAGGCCGCCCGCCTCGAGGGTGTCGATCGGGTCCTCCTCGCCGTAGGCGTTGAGGTCGCCGAGCACGATCGGGTTGGGCAGGTCCTGGTCCGCGACGATGCCCAGCAGTGCCTGGGCCTGCTTGACGCGGGTGGCGTTCCAGCAGCTCTGCCCGTCGCCCTGGTCGGCGTCGGGGCCGTCGGCCGGGCAGGTGCCCTTGGACTTGAGGTGGTTGACCAGCATCGTGAACGGCTGGCCGCCGCCCTTGCGGCGGAACGTCTGGATCAGCGGCGGGCGGCTGAACACCGGGTCCTGCGACGCCTTCGGCTCGCCGACCGGGGTCAGCCGGCCGGGCTTGTAGATCAGCGCGACCTGGATGGCGTCCGTACCGGGGTAGGGGTGCGTGAGCGCGGCGTACGTACCGGCGCCCACCTCGGCGTTCAGGGCGTCCACCAGCGTCTGCAGCGCGGTCTGGCCGTTGTTCTCGACCTCCATGAGCGCGACCGCGTCGGCGTTGAGGCCCTTGAGCGCGGCCACCAGCTTGGCGAGCTGGCGCTGCTGCTCCACGGCGTTGGTGGCGCCGCGCGAGCCGAGCGTGGTGAACCAGTTGAGGGTGTTGAACGAGGCCACCTTGACGTTCCCGATCACGGGGAACGGCTTGGGCAGGCGCGGGTTGGCGTTCTTGTAGTCGATCGGCTTGGTCGGCTGCAGCCGGTACTTGCCGAAGCCGTACCCGAGCACGCCCGTGACGCCGAACGCGACGTCGCCGGTGCGCACGATGGGCGGCAGGGTGGCCGGGTTCTCCCTGGTGGAGCCGTCGTCGATGAGCAGCGAGCGGCGGACGCCCAGCGCCGGGTCGACGCCCGGCCGGTCGGTCGGCTGGAACAGCCGGCCCTGCGAGGACAGCGTGACCTCGCCGAAGCGGCCCAGGTTGTAGTGCTCGCTGACGGTCAGCGGCTGCGGGAACGTGAGCAGCATGTTCTCGACCTGCTCCAGGCCGCCCGCGGTCTCGGTGGGCAGCTTGTACGACTGCGCCGCCACGTTCCCCGTGCCGCACACGTCCACGGCGGTGACCGGCGACAGCTCCGTCCAGCCGTTGAACTCGGTCGCCCGGCCGGTGACCAGCACCCGGTCGCCGACCTTGACGTCCTTGAACGACTCCCGGGCGAACGCGAACAGCCCCTCCGAGGTCGCGGGGTCGGAGTCCGGCCGCGGATCCTGCAGGAAGAAGCCGCTGAGCTGGTCGGTCCGCTGGAAGTCGCCGGTGACGACGCCCTCGACCCGTACGGTCTGGCCGGGCAGCGGGGTCGCGTCCCCGCTGCCCTGCACCTGGGCGATGCGATGCGTGGCAGGGGTGTCGCAGGGGGATGCGGGATCCGCCGCGGCGGGCGAGGCGGAGAGGGCCACCACAACTAGGGCAGCGAGGGATGCTCGGGATAAAGCGCGCATGCCCGGCACTTTAGAGCCTATTTAGAGCGCATATTTCCACATAAAAGTGGATAGAACATTAAAACATCGAACCTTGACACCGTCCCCGGCGGGTATGACCTCTGCATGGACTGGGTCACCTGCGCGTATTCGGCTGCCTGCACCGGAATCGCCGGCCGGACGACCGGCTTCTGCCTCGCACACCTCGCACCCGACGACCTCTCCCAGGCCCTCGACGAGATGTCCCCCGGCCGCCTGCTCGACCTGCGCGGCACCACCGTCAGCGGCGAGCTGCTGTCCCGGGTGCTCGAAGCCACCGGCGGCAGGCCCGGCAGGGCCCGGCTCGACCGGGTCAGGTTCACCGGCGACGTCCGGCTGTCCGGCGTGACGTTCGCGGGCGACGTGTCGCTCGACGGCGCCAGGTTCGAGCGGCTGGCCTCGTTCTTCGGCGCCCGCTTCGAGGGCAACGTGTCGCTGGCCGGCGCCAGGTTCACCCGCGAGCTGTCCTTCCACGGCGTCACCGTGCGCGGGCACGTCTGCCTCGACCGGGCCGTGATGTCCCGCGACGCGCTGTTCAGCCAGGCCGTCTTCGGCCACGGCCTGTCGTGCGAGCGGGCCAGGTTCGACGGGTACGCCACCTTCGACGGGGCCAGGCTGGGCGACGGGGCCGCCTTCAGAGGGGCGCGCTTCGGCCGTACCCTGTCCTTCCGCAAGGTCAGCGGGCACGCCGGGTTCGAGGCCGCGCACTTCGCCGCCGACGCGTACCTCTCGGCCACCGGCAGGCTGTCGGCGGCCAGGTCCCGCGCCGACGGGCTCCTGGACGTGGCCGTGTCCCGGTGCGGCGTGGACCTGCGCGGCGTCGAGGTGGCGGGCACGACGACGCTGCGGCTGACCGACTCCCAGGCCGACCTGGAGGGCGCGGTGCTGCGCGGCCCCGCCACCGTGACCGGCCGGGGCAGGTCCGTGCTGACGTCGCTGCGGCAGGTGGACGCGAGCGACCTGGCACTGTACGGGCTGGACCTGTCGGCGTGCAGGTTCGCCGGCCTGGCCCATCCGTCGGGGGTGCGGGTCAAGGACTGCACGTTCGCGCTGACCCCGCGCGGCCTGCGGGTGAGCCTGCGCTGGCCGATGCTGCGCTGGTTCTCCCGCCGGCGCGCGCTGGCCGACGAGCACACCATGCGCGGCTGGGCGGCGCCGGGCGACCCCGGCGCCACACCGGACCGGCTGGCCGACCTCTACGCCGGGCTGCAGCCCAGCGACCGCGCCACCTCGGCCGACTTCGCGTTCGCGGCCATGGAGATGCGGCGCCAGGCCGGTCACCGCTGGTGGCTGTCGGTCTCCTGGCTCCTGTGCGGGTACGGCATGCGCATGGGGCGGGCGGCCGGCTGGTTCGCGCTGCTGCTGGCGATCACCACGGCCGCCGTGATGTGGACGTCCACCTCGCACGCCGAACGCCAGGCGGAGCCGCCCAGCCCGGCCCTGAACCCTTAGTCGTCCAGCTCCTCCACGACGGCGGCGATGGCGCTGAAGTGGCGCGAGCGCCAGCCGCCGCCCATGATGCGGCGGGAGAGCTGCTGCAGCTCGTCGTCCGGGTCGAAGCCCTCGTGGTCGAGGAACAGCCTGGTGCCCCTGCCCTCGGGCTCCAGCCGCCAGGTGACCGTCCAGTCGGCCCGCTTGTGGTCGCTCCAGCTGATCTTGAGCAGTTTCTCCGGCTCCAGCTCCAGCACCTCACAGTAGACGATCCCGTCGAAGCCCACCTGCGGCTTGGGCTCCGTGGTGAACGTGAACCGGTGCCCCACCTCCGCCTTGAAGTCGTTGGGCATGAGCCAGCGGGCGACCAGCTCGGGCTCGGTGAGCGCCCGCCACACCTTCCTCGGGGGATGCGCGATGAACTGGTCGATCCTGATCGCGCGCAGGTCTTCAGCCGCCGTGTCACGGGGCATGGTCGTCGTCCTCCATCTCGTCGAGCAGGGTCGTGAGGTCGGCCAGCTTCTCCCGCCAGAACCGTTCGTACGGGGTGAGCCAGTCACGGATCTCCATGAGCGGCGTCGCCTCCAGCCGGTAGTGCCGTTCCCGCCCCTTGCGGGTCTCGGCCACCAGCCCGGCGTCCCTGAGCACCTTGAGGTGCTCCGACACGCTGGGCCTGCTCATGTCGAAGCGCTCGGCCAGCCGGCCGGCGGGCTGGGCGCCCTCGTCGAGCAGCAGGCGCAGCAGCTCCCGCCTGGCCGGGCTGGCCAGCGCGGTGAACACGTGGTCGGCCGTCATGCCTGGCTGACCACGAACCCGTTGCCGAACGGATCCTGGAACAGCAGCTGACGCCCCCACGGCTCGTCGCTCGGCCCTTCGAACGAGACGCCGTGCTCGCGCAGCCGCTCGGCCAGGGCGTCGAGGTCGGGCGCGGCCACCACCAGGCCGCCGATCGGGGCCATGCCGGGGAACCAGGAGGCCAGCAGCAGCGCGGTGCCGGACCCCTTGGGGGCGACGGTGAGCCAGCGGCCCATCGGGAACGGGTTGTCGGTGCGCACCTCGAAGTCGAGGACGCCGGTGTAGAAGGCCAGCGCCCGCTCCTGGTCGGCGACGGGCACGGTGATGGTGAGGATCTGGGATATCGGCATGTCGAACACTATACGTAGGAATTTTCCTACACATCAAGTCGACCCCCGGAATATCGGGGAATTCCCCGATGGGAGACCGAGATCGTTCTCCGTAGACTGGGGTCCATGCGTATCGACGACTACGTGGCAGAGCTCGACCGCGCCCTGGCGGGCCCGCATGGGGCGAAGCGCGATCTGGTCGTCGAGGCGCGCGACAGCCTGACCGACACCGCCGACGCGCTGGAGGCCGAGGGGCTCGAACGAGCGGAGGCGGAGCGGGTCGCCGTGGCGGAGTTCGGGGAGGTCGCGGAGATCGCCCCCGGCTACCAGTCCGAGCTGACCGCCGTGGCGGGGCGCCGGCTGGGCACCCTGCTGTTCATCAGCGTGCCGATCACCACTCTGATGTGGTCGATGATGTGGCGCGTCTATCCCGGCGACGCGGACGCCTGGCGGCACGCGCCCGCCTGGTTCCCGGTGGTCTCGCGACTCCTCGACATCCTCCAGCTCTGCGTCGGGCTGTACGGCGGGCTCGCGCTGTTCGCCCTGAGCCGGGGCGCCCGGTGGATCCACCGGCCCCGGCTGGTGACCAGGTCGCTGGGCCTGCTCGTGTGGATCATGCTGCCGGTCACCGGAGCGCTGAGCTTGGCGTTGACCTTGGGCGCGACGGGCGGGAGCCATCTGGACGCCCTGCCCTCCCTGCTCGCCAACATGGTGACGTCTACCTTCTGGGGCCTGCAGATCTACGGCGCCACGCGCTGCCTGCGCGTCAGCCGTTCGCGGCTCGCACGGCGCTGACCTCGACGGCTTCGGCGCGCAGCACGCTGCCGATCACGGTGGCGAACTCCTGCCACGCCGAGCGCTCCCCTTCGAGCTGCTTCCTGCCCGAATCCGTCAGCCGGTAGGTACGGCGCTTGCGCCCGCCCACCGTGGCCCACTCGCTGGACAGGTAGCCGATGCGCTCCAGCCTGCGCAGGGCCGGGTAGACGGTGCCCGTGGGCACGTTCAGCGCGCCGCCGCTGCGCTCCAGCAGCGCCTCGATGATGGCGTAGCCGTGCAGCGGCTCCCGCTCCAGCACGGAGAGCAGGAGCGCGTCCATGTGCCCGCGCAGCGCGTCCGGATTCATGATTCCGATCCTAGACACCGCACAGGCGACCTGGCATGCCCCGCCCACCGCGCTCCCCGAGGCACCCCGGCCCGAGGCGGCGGGACGCCCCGCCCCTCCCCCTCTCCCCGAAGGATCCCGGCCGAAGTACGGACGCGTGCACTCATGTAGGCAGTCTACATGTAGGCTGTCTATATGTAGGTAGACACAACAACGGAGTTCGCGATGGATGTACTCGAACTGGCCCGGACACAGTTCGCCGTGACAGGAAGCCTCCACTTCCTGTTCGTCGTGCTCACCCTGGGCCTGGCGCCCCTGGTGGCGATCATGAACACGCGCTGGGCGATCTCGGGCAAACCGCTCCACGAGGCCATGACCCGCTTCTGGGGGCAGATCTACGTCGTCAACTACGCGCTGGGCATCGTGACCGGGCTGGTGATGGAGTTCCAGTTCGGCCTGTCCTGGAGCGGCCTGTCCCATTACGCCGGCGACGTGTTCGGCGCGCCGCTGGCCATGGAGACCCTGGTGGCCTTCTTCCTTGAGTCCACGTTCCTGGGCCTGTGGATCTTCGGCTGGGGACGGCTGCCCAAGTGGGCGCACCTGGCCTGCATCTGGCTCGTGACGCTGACCGCGTACGCGAGCGCCTTCTACATCATGCTCGCCAACTCGTTCCTGCAGAACCCGGTCGGCTCCGTCACCCGCGGCGACCGCCTGGAGCTGGTCGACTTCGGCGCCCTGCTCACGAACAAGAGCCTGGTCTTCTCCTTCCCGCACGTCATCGGGGCCGGCCTGTTCACGGGGGCCATGGTGATGGTGGGGGCGAGCGCGTACCAGCTGCGCCGCCGTACCGAGCACGTGGAGTTCTTCACCAGGTCGCTGCGGACCGGCGTGGTCGCGGCGGCGCTCGGGATCTTCGTCACGATCGGGTTCGGGTACGCGCAGTTCGCCGGGATCCAGGACGGGAAGTTCGACGGCAACGTGGGCGCGGCGCTGCCCCTCGGGTTGATGGTCGAGTTCGGGCAGCTGCTCGCGCTGGTCGTGCTGTTCGTGATGCTGCCGATGATCGGCGTGCTGCCGCGGTGGCGGTGGACGCATCCGCTGCTCATGGTGATGACGCCGCTGCCGTTCATCCTGGCGATCATGGGCTGGCTGGCGCGGGAGGTCGGCCGGCAGCCGTGGATGATCTGGGAGAAGCTCACCGTGGCCGACGCCATGTCCCCCGGACTGACCTCGGGCATGGTCACGGCCTCGCTCGCGGGGTTCGCGGGCGTGCTGGGGCTGCTGGCGGTCGTCGACTACGTGCTCATCGCCAGGATCGTCCGGCGCGGGCCGCGCGACCTGGCCCTGGGGGCCGTCCCCGCCGGTGAGACCCGCTCCCCCGCGCTGAGCTACTGAGGAGTGCCGACATGGAAGTGATCTGGTTCGTTCTCTTCGCCGTGCTGCTGGCCGGATATTTCGCCCTTGAGGGGTTCGACCTGGGGGTGGGGCTGCTGCTGCCGCTGCTGGGCAGGACCCGCGAGGGCCGCGACCGCATGGTGGCCGCGATGGCGCCGTACGTGCTGGCCAACGAGGTGTGGCTGGTGGCGGTGGCCGGGACGCTGTTCGGCGTCTATCCGCTGCTGGAGGGCGAGGTGCTGTTCAAGCTGTACCCGCTGGTGGTGGCCATGCTGCTGAGCTGGATCGTGCGGGACGCGGGGCTGTGGTTCCGGCGCAGGCTGGACGGGTTCAGGTGGCGGGGGTTCTGGGACGCGATGATCGCGTTCGGGTCCCTGGGGCTGTCCTTCGGGTGGGGCATGGCGATCTACGCGACGGCCACGGGGTTCGCGGCCTCGCCGGTGCACCCCGTGGGGGTGATGCTGGGGGCGGTCGTGACGCTGCTGTTCGCCTTCCACGGGTGGACGTTCCTGGCGTGGCGGGCGCCCGGGGTCTTCGGGGCGTCCAGGTCGGGGCGGGCCCTGGTGGTGTCGGGGGTCGTGGCGGCGGTCCCGGCGGTGGGCGTGCTCCTGGGCGCCATGCCGTACCTGCTGGCGCACACCGCGCCGGCGGCCACGTTGAATGTGCTCAGTGTCATGGTGCTGCCGGTCGCACCCATCATGCTGGGCGCGCAAGTATGGGTGTGGCGCACTTTCCGCCCAGGGAAGGACGCTGTCCTGCTTCCGTCGTTCTTCTGAGGGCTTCTGAGGGCTCGTGCACAAGGATCTCCTACGGCTCATGCGGGCCGAGCGGTCGGTCCGCCGCCACCTGGCCGTGACCATGGCCGCGGCGGTGCTGGCGGGGCTGCTCGTGCTGGTGCAGGCCGAGTTGCTGGCCGGGGTGCTGTCCGGCAGGTTCACCGCCGTCGCCCTGGCGGGGCTGGCGGCGGTGGTGGGCGTGCGGGCGCTGCTGGCCTGGACGCAGGGCGTCTTCGCCGGGCGCACCGCCACCGGCGTGAAGTCGGCGCTGCGCCACCGGCTGCTGGCCCGGCTGCGCGACCTGGGCCCCGGGCGGCTCACGCAGCACCGCTCGGGCGAGCTGGTCACCCTCGCGGGGCGCGGCCTGGACGGGCTCGACGCCTACCTGACCGGCTACCTGCCGTCGATCGCGGTGGCCGGGGTGGTGCCGCTCGCGGTGCTGGTACGGCTGTTCGCCGCCGACCTGGCGAGCGCGCTCATCGTCCTGGTCACGCTGCCCCTGATCCCCGTCTTCGGCGCGCTGGTGGGCATGACCACCAAGGCCGTCACCGAGCGCCAGTTCCTGGCCCTGTCGCGGCTCGGCGGCCACTTCCTCGACGTGGTGCGCGGGCTGCCCACGCTGCGGGCCTTCGGCCGGGCCCGCTACCAGGCGGGCGTCATCCAGCAGGTCGCGGACGCCCACCGGAGCGCGACGATGCGGACGTTGCGGGTGGCGTTCCTGTCGTCGCTGGTGCTGGAGCTGTGCGCGTCGCTGTCGCTGGCACTGGTGGCGGTGCCGATCGGGCTGCGGCTGCTCGGGGGGTCGCTGGATCTGACGACGGCGCTGCTGGTGCTGCTGCTGGCGCCGGAGGCGTACCTGCCGCTGCGGGCGATGGGGACGCGCTTCCACGCCTCGATGGAGGGGGTGGCGGCGGCCGACGCGGCCTTCGCCGTGCTGGACGGCGCGGACGAGCCCGAGCCGGTACGCACGGCCGGGCACGAGGCGCCGCCGTCCGGAGCGCCGGAGATCCGCCTGGAGAACGTGACCGTGCGCTACCCCGGTCGTGACGTCGCGGCCCTGGAGGACGTCTCGCTCACGATCAGCCCCGGAGAACGCGTGGCGCTGGTCGGCGAGAGCGGCGGGGGCAAGAGCACCCTGCTCCATCTCGTCCTCGGGTTCGTCCAGCCGTCGCAGGGCCGGGTGCTCGTCGACGGCACCGACCTTCGCGAGCTCGACCTCGGCAGCTGGCGGGCGCGGCTGGCCTTCGTCGCGCAGCGGCCCCACCTGTTCGCCACCTCCGTGGCCGGCAACATCCGGCTCGGGGCTCCCGCGGCCTCCCTCGACGAGGTCCGCAGGGCCGCGGCCGCCGCGCACGCCGACTTCGTGGAGGCGTTGCCGCAGGGGTTCGACACGGTGGTGGGCGAGCGCGGCGCCAACCTGTCCGCCGGTCAGCGGCAGCGGATCGCGCTGGCGCGGGCCTTCTGCCGGCCCGCGGCCTCGGTGCTGCTGCTCGACGAGCCCACGGCCCGCCTGGACGGGCGCAGCGAGGCGGCCGTGGTGGCGGCCACCGCGGACCTGGCCCAGGGCCGCACGGCCGTCATCGTCGCGCACCGCCCGGCCATGATCGACCTGGCCGACCGCGTCATCCGCGTGCACGAGGGCCGCGTCGTCTCCGACACCACCCGCGTGCACCATGAGGCCGAGCCCGCGATGCGGCGGGGCGAAGGGAGCGGGCGGTGAACCGGCGCATGGGGACACGGCTCCTCTGGGCCGTGCTGGCGGGCGCGGCGGCGGACCTGGCGGGGCTCGGGCTCATCGCCGCCGCCGCGTGGCTGATCACCAGGGCCGCGCAGCAGCCGGGCCTGGCCGCCCTGAGCGTGGCCATCGTCGCGACCAGGGCGTTCGCCACGAGCAAGGGCGTCTTCCGCTACGCGGAACGCCTCACCGGCCACGACGTCGCGCTCCGCGCCCAGGCGGGCACCCGCGAGGAGCTCTACCGGGCCCTCATCCCGCCCCAGCAGCCCAGGCACGGCGGCGCCGACCTGCTCAGCCGCATGGTCGACGACACCGAGGCCGTACAGGACCTGCTCGTGCGCTGCCTGCTCCCCGCCACGGCGGCGGCGCTGGCGGGGCTGGCGGCCGTCGTCATCGGGCTGACCCTCCTGCCGGTGACGGCGCTCGTGCTGGTGGCCGGGCTCGTGCTGGCCGGGGTGGCGCTGCCCGCCGGTACGGCCGCCGCGGCCCGCCGCTGGTCGGCCAGGATCGCCCCGGCCAGGGCGGCGCTGGCGGGCCGGGTGGCCGACCTGGTGCACGGCTCCGCCGACCTGGCCGCCTACGGCGCCGACGAGGAGGCCCTGACCAAGGCGCTGGCCGCCGACGAGTCCCTGGCCGCGCTCGAACGCCGCCAGGCCCGCGTCCACGCCGCCGCCCTGGCCGGGGGCACCCTCGTACAGGGCCTGACGGTGGCGGCCGTCGTCCTGCTCGCGCAGGGCGCGGGCGCCGGCTCGGTCGCGACCGCGGTGCTCGCGCTGACCGCCCTGGTGGCGTTCGAGCCGGTGCTGCCGCTGGCGGCGGCGGGCGAGCGCCTGGCCGGGATCACGGCGGCGCTGCGCCGCCTGCGCGAGGTCCGCTCCGCCACCCCGGCCGTCGCGGAGCCGGCCCGGGCCAAGCCCCGGCCCGAGGCCCCGCTGACCGTCGAGATCGACGACCTGGTGGTCCGCCACCCCGCCGCCACGCCGGACGCGTCCGCCGGATCGCGGGCCGCCCTGGACGGGGTGTCGCTGACGCTCACGCCCGGCAAGCGGGTGGCGATCGTGGGCCCCAGCGGGGCGGGGAAGAGCACGCTGCTGGCCGCCCTGATGCGCCTGGTCGAGCCGGAGTCGGGCAGCATCCGCGTCAACGGCGTGGACGTGCGCGACCTCGCCGGCGACGACGTGCGGACGCTCATGACCGGCCTCACCCAGGACCCGTACATCTTCCGCGCCAGCCTGAAGGACAACCTGCGCCTCGCGGGCCCGGAGGCGGGCGAGGAGGAGCTCGAGCGGGCCGTACGCGACGCCAGGCTCGACGGCTGGGTCGAGCGGACCGGATGGGACGCGGAGCTGGGCGAGGACGGCAGGACCGTGTCCGGCGGGCAGCTGCAGCGTCTGGCCCTGGCCAGGGCCCTGCTGTACGACCCGCCGGTGCTGCTGCTCGACGAGCCCGCCGAGGCGCTCGACGAGGAGACGGCCGACCGGCTGATGGGCGACCTGCTCGACGTCACCCGCGACCGCACCACGCTCCTCGTGACGCACCGGCTCAAGGGGCTGGAGAGCGTGGACGAGGTCGTCGTGCTCGAAGAGGGGCGAGTCATCCAGCGGGGACGGCATGACGAGCTCGTCTCCGTGCCCGGCTACTACCGCGATCTGTGGGAGTCCGAGGTCCTGACCAGGCGCTGAATCCCCGACGGACAAGGGGATTGAGTTGGCGTGGCAATCTGGTTTAAAGTACAAACCAGTTTGAGGGATCGAGGAGTTTACGGTGACGAGCGACGACGAGCAGGTGACGAGCCCCGAGGAGATGCTGCGCCTCATCGAGGAGCAGCGGGTCGCCACCGCGAGGTGGCTGCACGGCGATCCGGTCCTGCTCTACGTCCCCTGGGGCGTCGCCTGGCTGCTCGGCTTCACCGCGTTCTTCCTGCACTACGGCCTCGACGGCCGCCCGTACGCGCCGATCTCCCAGATGCAGGCGCTGGCGGTGCTGATGGGCGCGCAGATCGTGGCGGGGGCGGTGGCCGCGTTCGGGATCGTGCGGATGAACAAGGGCATCCGCGGCGACCACACGGCCAGAGGCACGATGTACGGCTACGCGTGGTTCGCCGGGATGATGCTCGTGGTCGTCATCGCCACCAGGGTGAGCGACCTCCTGCCACCCAGCGAGAGCGGCCTCGTCTGGGGAGGCGCGTCACTCATGATCGTCGCGGTAATGCACATGGCCGGGGGCGCGATCTGGCTCAACTGGCCGATGTTCTTCATCGGGGCGTGGGTCGCGGGCGTCGACGCCGTGGGCGTGCTGCTCGGCGCCGGCTGGCACGCGCTGCTGACGGCGGTGCTGCTGGGAGGCGGCTTCATCGTCGCCGGCCTGTGGCTCAGGCGCTGCCGGTGAGCGCGGACAGTGCCCCGCCGGAGCTCGACCCGGTGATCCACGCGCAGGCCAGGCTCCGGGTGGTGGCCGCGCTGAACGTGCTCGGCGAGGGGAACGAGATGGCCTTCCCCGCACTGAAGGATCTGCTGGGCATGACCGCGGGCAACCTGTCGGTGCACCTCAGCAAGCTGGAGGACGCCGGATACGTCCAGATCACCAAGACGCACAAGGGCCGCACGCCGGTCACGTTCGTGGCGCTCACCAAACGGGGGCGGCTGGCTTTCGACGACTACACCAAGGCGATCCGCGCCTTGCTGGACAACGCTGGGACAACGCTGGAGTGATGCCATGACCATCCTCGCCAGAGCGATCGAGGCCACCCGCCGCTACGGCGACGTGCTCGCGCTCGACCGCGTCTCGCTCGACATCCGGGCGGGCGAGCTCGTCGGACTGCTCGGCCCGAACGGCGCGGGCAAGTCCACCCTGATCAACCTGTTCGTGGGGCTGCGGCGGCCCACCTCCGGCACGGTCGAGCTGCTCGGCGGCTCCCCGGGGGACCCGGTCATGCGCCGCGGCATCGGCGTGACGCCACAGGAGACCGGGCTGCCCGAGTCGTTACGCGTCGGCGAGATCGTCGACTTCGTCTCCTCACATTTCCCGAAAAAAGCCGATAAAGGGGAGCTGCTGGCGCGCTTCGGCCTCGACGACCTGGTCAAGCGGCAGATCGGCGGCTTATCCGGCGGGCAGAAGCGGCGGCTGGCCGTGGCGCTGGCCTTCGCGGGCGAGCCGCGGCTGGTCTTCCTGGACGAGCCCACGACCGGCCTGGACGTCGAGGCCAGGCGCTCGCTGTGGGAGGGCATCAGATCCTTCCACGAGGGCGGCGGCACCGTCCTGCTGACCAGCCACTACCTGGAGGAGATCGAGGCCCTGGCCGAGCGGGTCGTGGTGGTGGGCCACGGCCGCGTGCTGGCCGACGACACCGTGCGGGCCATACGCGAGATGGTGGGCGTGCGGCGCGTCTCGCTCGCCGCCGAGAACCTGCCCGAGCTGCCCGGCGTGATCGGCACCGAACACGAGGACGGCCGGATCCACCTGATGACCGCCGACCCCGACCGGCTGGTCGTCGAGCTGGTGCGCAGCGGCACGCCGTTCTCCGGCCTCGAGATCAGGCCGACCACCCTGGAGGAGGCCTTCCTCACCATCACCTCGAAGGAGACGGCACATGTCTAGCCTGGTCCTCGCGCACACCCGCTACCTCATGCTGGAGCAGCTGCGGGTGCCCATCAGCCTCCTGGCGAGCGCGTTCTTCCCGGCCGTGTCGATGCTGGCGTTCGTGGTGCCGTTCGCGGGACAGGATCCGCAGGGGGCCACGATGGCGACGGCGTCGCTGATGTTCTTCGGGGCCATGTCGGGGGCGTTGATCGGGCTCAGCATCACCGTCGCCCAGGACCGCGAGCAGCCCTGGAATCCCTATCTGCGCACGCTCCCGGCGGGCCCGTTCCCCCGCTTCGCCGGGCGGATCCTGACGACGGTGGCCGTCATGCTGGTCTCGGTGATCCCCGTGCTGCTGGTGGCGGCGTTCTTCACGAAGGCCACCATCACGCCGGGGAAGCTGCTGCTCGGGCTGGCCGTGCTGGTCGTCAGCGGGATCCCGTTCATGCTGCTCGCCCTACTCATCGGCTTCCTGCTGAGCTCGAAGGGCGCGATCGCGGTGTCGCAGATCCTGTTCTTCCCGCTCGCGGTGCTGGGCGGGCTGCTGCTGCCGCCGCAGGTCCTGCCCGGCTTCATCGAGGCCGTCTCGCCGTACACGCCGGCCCGGGGTGCGGCGGAGCTGCTCTGGGCGGTGACCGCGGACCGCGCCCCGAACGTGGTCGCCGTCGTCATGCTGGCCGCCTGGACGGTCGTCCTCGCCCTCGCCGCGGGCTGGGCCTACCGCCGCGACGAGGGCAGACGCTTCTCCTGAAATGGGGGGTGTGCCGCCGAGTCCGCAGCGATCTCAACGGCACACCCGTCCGGGAGGGGGTCCTTGTTTACTTCTTCTCTTCGAGGGTCACGGTGACGTCGGACGTCTTGCCGTCCCTCACGTATGTGATCTTGACCTGTTGGCCCGGTTTAAAACCTCTGACCTGCCCAACTACAGTATCTCCCCCGTCAACCGCCTTGTCACCGATCTTCGTGATCAAGTCGCCCTGTTGCAGTCCCGCCTTGGCCGCCGGGCTCCCGTCGGTGACCTGCCTGACGAGGGCTCCCGGCACGTCGCCGGTGGCGTCGGTGACGCTGACGCCGAGGAACGCGTGGCTGACCTTGCCGTTGCTGATGAGCTGCTCGGAGACCTGCTTGGCGGTGTTGACCGGGATGGCGAAGCCGACGCCGCCGCCCGCGGCGTCCGAGGCGATCGCGGTGTTGATGCCGATCAGCTCGCCCGCGGCGTTCACCAGCGCGCCGCCGGAGTTGCCGGGGTTGATGGAGGCGTCGGTCTGGATCGCGCCGCCGATCGTGGTGGTCCCGCTCCCCTGGTCCTGCTGCTGGCCCCAGCCCCAGCCGGGCGGGATCTGCTGGCGCTGCTCGCCGCCGACGGTGAGCGTGCGGTCGAGCGCGCTGACGATGCCCGCGGTGACGGATCCGTCGAGGCCGAGCGGGCTTCCGATGGCCAGTACGGGGTCGCCGACCTTGACGATGTCGCTGTCGCCGAGCGTGGCCTTGGTCAGCCCCGACACGCCTTCCGCCCTGATGACGGCCAGGTCCGTGGAGGGGTCGGTGCCGACGACGCTGGCCTTGGCGGTCTTGCCGTCGTTGAACTTGACGGTCATCTGCCCGCCGCCCTGGCCGGCGCCCACGACCACGTGGTTGTTGGTGAGGATGAGCCCGTCCTCCGACAGTACGACGCCGGAGCCCTCGCCGCTCTGACCCTGGATCATCACGACGGTCGGCTGCACCTTGGCGGCCACCTGGGCGACGGTGAGCTGGTTGGAGGCCGACTTGAACACGGGGCTCGGCGTGGCGCTGCTGGCCAGCTGCGTCGGCTGGAACGCGTTGGCGACGACGGCCCCCACGACGCCGCCGCCGATGGCCGTGGCCGCCAGGGCGAGCCCGGCGACGGCCTTGCGGCCTGCGACGAAGCCGAGCTTCTTCGGTGGCGAGGAAGGCGGGGCCGGCTGCTGCATGATCTGTGTGTCTCGCCGGGGAAAGCCCCCGGCGGCCGGTGGGGTGCTGCCGAACTGGCTCCACCCGCCGGTCCCCTGCTCGTGAGGCTCGTTCGCGTTCATCTGTCATCTCCCTCGAGTACCGATGACTCAAGGGTGCCAAGAGGCGCGTAAGAGCTGGTTAAGCCGCTGATCAGAGCTTTATGAGAAGACTGAACGGAAGCCTTATCCGCCAAGGTGGGACCACCGGCGACCGCCCGGAGAAAATGCGGAAAATTTACCCGGAAGACGGCCAGTACTCGTCCCTGAGCAGGCGCTTGTAGAGCTTGCCCGTCGGGTGGCGGGGCAGTTGCTCGCGGAAGTCCACCGACTTCGGGCACTTGTAGTGTGCCAGCCGCTCGCGGCAGTACGCGATCAGCTCCGCCTCCAGCCCCGGGCCGGCCTCGGCCATGGAGACCGGCTCGACCACGGCCTTGACCTGCTCGCCCATCTCCTCGTCCGGCACCCCGAACACCGCCACGTCGGCCACCTTCGGATGCACCGACAGGACGTTCTCGGCCTCCTGCGGGTAGATGTTCACGCCGCCGGAGATGATCATGTACGAGCGGCGGTCGGTGAGGTAGAGGAAGCCGTCGGCGTCCAGGCGGCCGATGTCGCCGAGCGTGGTCCAGCCCCTGCCCCGGGGGTCCTCCGCGGAGCGGGTCTTGTCCGGGTCGTCGTGGTACTCGAACCGGCCGCCCTTCTCGAAGTAGATCGTGCCGTGCTCGCCCGGGGGCAGGTCGTTGCCGTCCTCGTCGCAGACGTGCACGATGCCGAGCAGGGAGCGGCCGACCGTGCCCTTGTGCCGGAGCCAGTCCTGGGAGTTGACGTAGAGGAAACCGTTGCCCTCGGTGCCCGCGTAGTACTCGTGGATGATCGGGCCCCACCAGTCGATCATCTGCTCCTTGACGGGGACGGGGCAGGGGGCGGCGGCGTGGATCGCGTAGGCGAGCGAGGAAATATCGTATTTTGTCCGGGTTTCCTCGGGCAGTTTGAGCATCTTGATGAACATGGTGGGCACCAGCTGGGCGTGCGTCACCCCGTACCGCTCCACCAGCGCCAGGAACTGCTCGGGGTCGAAGCGCTCCATCACCACCACCGTGGCCCCGAGCCGCTGGAACGTCAGGCTGTAGCGCAGCGGGGCGGCGTGGTAGAGCGGGGCCGGCGAGAGGTAGACGCTGTCCGCCGACGGCGCGAACAGCGCCTGGATGAGCTGCAGCAGCGTGCCGGGCTCGGTGAGCGGGCCGTGCGCCGACGGGATCTTGACGCCTTTCGGCCGTCCCGTCGTCCCCGAGGAGTAGAGCATGTCCACGCCCATGCACTCGTCGTCGATCGGGGTGGCCGGCTGCTCGGCGACCGCCTCCTCGTACGACTCGAAGCCCTCGGCCGTGCCGTCCAGCATGAGCCGCACCTCGACCTTGGGCGTGGCGGCGGTGATCGACGTGGCGACGCCTGCTAGATCGGCGCTGGAGATGAACGCCCTGGCGCCGCAGTTGTTGACGATGTAGGCCAGTTCGTCGGTCTGCAGGCGGGAGCTGATCGGCGTGTAGTACAGCCCCGAGCGCTGCGCGGCCCAGGCGACGGCCAGGAAGAGCGGGTGGTTGGCGAGCATGAACGCGATGTGGTCACCGGGACGCAGCCCGGCGGCACGGAACAGGTGGGCCAGCCGGTTCGACTCTTCGTCCAGCTCGCGGTAGGTGATGATCCGTCCGGAGCCCGCCATGATCACAGCGGGCTTGTCAGGGGTGACTGCTGCGATGGCTCCCGGATACATGACCGAACACTATTCGGTCCACCGCCCCCACGCCAGCACCCCCGCCCGGGGAGGGCGGCGGGAGGAGGCCCGCCGCCCTCCGAGGTCACTCGGCGGGGATCACAGAGCCCTCGTACTTCTGCTTGATGAAGTCCTTGACCTTCTGGTCCTGCAGCAGCTTCCCGAGCGTGACGATGTTGGCGTCCTTCTCGTGGCCGGCCTTGACGACGAGGCCGTTCACGTACGGGTTGCCTTCGGTCTTCTCCAGCACCAGCGCCTGCGAAGCGGGCTTGAGCCCCGCCTCGATGGCGTAGTTGCCGTTGATGACGGCGGCGTCCACGTCCTCGAGCGAGCGCGGGAGCTGAGCGGCTTCGAGCGGCTTGAACTGCAGCTTCTTCGGGTTGTCCACCACGTCGCGCTCGGTGGCGGCGGTGCCGACGCCGTCCTTGAGCTTGACCAGGCCGTTGTCGGCGAGCAGCTTGAGCGCGCGGCCCAGGTTGGTGGCGTCGTTCGGCACGGCCACGGTGGCGCCGCCGGCCAGCGCGGACACGGAGGTGATCTTCTTGGAGTAGAGACCCAGCGGCTCCAGGTGCACCGGCGTGACGAACGTCAACTTGGTGCCCTTGGAGGCGTTGAAGTCGTCCAGGTACGGCTTGTGCTGGAAGAAGTTCGCGCTCAGCTGGCCCTCGTCAAGCTGCACGTTCGGCTGCACGTAGTCGGTGAACTCCACGACCTCGAGCTTGAGCCCGGCGGCCGGGGCCAGGTTCTGCTTGACGAAGTTGAGGATCTCCGCGTGCGGCACCGGGCTCGCGCCCACCTTCAGCACGGTGTCGGCCGTCTCGGCCGTCTTCGTCGCGGACTGCGACGTTCCACATGCGGTGAGCGACAAGGCCAGCGCAACAGCACCCGCTATATAACGAAATTTCATGATTTTTCCTTTATTTGTGAGATAGGCGCCGAGCGACCCAGTCGCCCAGGCTTTGCAGAAGTTGCACGATCACGAGGAGCAGGACGACGGTCACGATCATCAGCAGCGTCTCGAACCGCTGGTAGCCGTACCGGACCGCCAGGTCGCCCAGCCCGCCGCCGCCGAGCGTGCCCGCCATGGCGCTGTAGCCGATGAGCGCGACGACGGTCACGGTCAGGCCCGCGACCAGCCCGGGCAGCGCCTCGGGCAGCAGGACCTTGCGCACGATGGTGGCCCGGCTCGCGCCCATGGCCTGCGCGGCCTGCACCACGTCCGGGCCGACCTCCCTGAGCGCGGTCTCGACGAGCCGGGCGAAGAACGGCACCGCGCCGACGGTGAGCGGCACGACGAACGCGGCCGTCCCGATGGTCGTGCCGACGACGAGCCGGGTGAACGGGATGATCGCGATCATCAGCACGATGAACGGCAGCGACCGCCCGATGTTGACCACGAACCCGAGGCCCGACTTGAGCGCCGGCGCCGGCCGCAGCCCGTTCCGGTCGAACACCACCAGCGCCACGCCGAGCGGCAGCCCGAGCAGCGCCGTGAACAGCGTCGACCAGCCGACCATCTGCGCCGTCTCCAGCGTCGCCGGACCCAGCAGCGGCAGGATCTCGTCCCAGGTCATGATCTTTCCACCTCTACGATCAGGCCCGCGTCACGCAGGTACGCCAGCGCCGCGGCGGACTCGGCGCCGTCGAGCGCGACCCGCAGGCGGCCCACCGAGCCGCCGGCGAGGTCCTCGATCGAGCCGCCCAGGATGCTCAGGTCCACGGAGAACTTCCTGACCACCTCCGACACCACCGGCTGCCGCGGGTCGCCGGTGAATGTCAGCGTCACCGAGCCGGCCGGGGCGGGCTCGGGCAGCGGGAAGATCTCCCTGGTCAAGCGGGATCCGGGGGTACGGATGAGGTCCGCGATGGCGCCCGACTCCTCGATGCGCCCGTTCGCCATGATGGCGACCGAGTCGCAGACGCTCTTGACGACGTTCATCTCGTGGGTGATGAGCAGGATCGTCAGGCCCAGCTCGGCGTTGAGCCGCTTGAGCAGCGCGAGGATCGACTGGGTGGTGGCCGGGTCGAGCGCGGAGGTGGCCTCGTCCGACAGCAGCACGGACGGGTTGCCCGCGAGCGCCCTGGCGATGCCGACGCGCTGCTTCTGGCCGCCGGAGAGCTGGTTCGGGCGGTCCTTGCCGCGGCCCGCGAGCCCGACGAGCTCCAGCAGCTCGGCCACGCGGCGGTCGCGCTCGGCCCTGGGCACGCCCATGATCTCCAGGGGGAAGGCGACGTTGCCCGCGACCGTGCGCGAGTTCAGCAGCGCGAAGTGCTGGTGGATCATGCCGATGCGCTGGCGGGCGCGGTTGAGCTCGACGCTGCGCAGCGCGGTCAGGTCCTGCCCCGCGACGGTGACGGTGCCCGCGGTGGGGCGTTCGAGCAGGTTGACGCAGCGCAGGAGCGTGCTCTTGCCGGCGCCGCTCTGGCCGAGCACGCCGTAGATCTCGCCTTCGCGCACGTGCAGGTCGACGCCGTCCAGCGCGACGGTGTCCCCGTACTGCTTGCGCAGGCCTGAAGCCTGGATCACGGAATATCCCCACGACTGAGAGCGGCCCGTCGGCGGGCCGCGGAAACGTACATCACATGAAGGAAGAAAAGGGGAGCGACGTCAGCGCGTGCCGGGGTGGAAGGGCAGGTGGCTCAGCCTGCGCAGCACGAAACAAGGTGCGATCATGATGACCTTCGCGGAGGAACGGGCGGTTCTCTGCTTCAGCTCGGCATTCGCCCCATACGACAACACGAGCCGTCCCGGTGGGCGCTCATGTCGTACGCGTATGCCTCGTTCACGCCCGATTCAACAGATCCCTTGACTCCCCTTATTCCCTACTTCTTTGGTGACCTGAGTCACGATGCGCCAGCCGTGGGCCGGGACCACGGCCGAGTCCTCCCGGTCGTCCTGGAAGGCGGCCCGCGCGTCGTCGAGGAGGAAGCGGTGCGGCTGGTCGCCGAGGTTCAGCAGCGTGACGACCTCCTCGCCGCGTCGCCCATCGTCGGCGGGCGGGCGGCTGCGGAGCGCGACGGTCGTGTTGGTGAGCTGTTCGGCGGTGGTCCGGGCTCTGTGCAGCCACGGGTGACGCCTGCGGAAGCCGATGAGCCGCTGGTGAAGCCGGTACACCTCGGCTCCGTAGAGTCCGCCGGGCTCCGCGGGGAACGCCGGCCTGATCGCGTCGTCGCCGCCCACCCGCTCCTCCTTCAGCCCCTGGTACGCCTGCTCGTCCCCGTAGTAGACGCTGGGCAGGCCCGCGACGGTGAACAGCACGGCCAGCGCGTGGCCCAGGTGGCGGGGGTCGTCGAGCCGGGTGGCGAGCCTGGTGACGTCGTGGTTCCCGACGAACGTGAGCGGCACGAACGTGTCGAGCAGCTTGTCGTGGCGGTCGAGGGCCCAGGCGAGCTCGAAGAGGTTGCGGTCGTTGAGCGAGCTCCAGACGGCCTTCCACAGCTCGTACTGGGTGACCGAGTCGAGCCCCGACTCTCTGACGTAACCGGCGTAATCGCCGTGGATCACCTCGCCGCCGAACCACGCCTCGGGGTGCCGTTGGCGTACTTCCGGCAGGACCTTCCGCCAGAACCACGCAGGTACGGCGTAGGCGGCGTCGAGCCGCCACCCCGAGGCGCCGCGGCGGAGCCAGTGGTCGAGCACGCCGGCCACGTGCTGCTGCACGGCGGGTTCGGCGTGGTCGAGGGTGACGAGCCCGTGGTGGCCCTCGAAGACCTCGTAGCCGTCCGGGCCCCGCTTGAACCACCGCTCGCCGGCCGCGAAGGAGCGGCCCACGTGGTTGAACACGCCGTCGAGGACGATCCGCAGCCCGCGGTCGCGTGCCTTGGCGACGAGGGAGTCGAAGTCGCGATCGTCGCCGAGGCGCGGGTCGATCCTGAAGTGGTCGACGGTGTCGTACCCGTGGGACTCGGCGGCGAAGATCGGGCCGAGCTGGAGGCCCGAACAGCCCAGCTCGACCGCGTAGTCCAGCCACGACTCGAGATGACGCAGCCGGTGCCGCACGCCGCCTGCCTGCTCCGCGGTGGCGGGGGCTCCGGTGAAGCCGAGCGGGTAGACGTGCCACCAGATCGCGTGTTCAGCCCACGACGGCACGAACGCTCCTTTCCCGGCGTACCACCCAGGGCAGATACCCGAGCCCCAGGGCCAGTACGCAGCCGATGACCGTGTCCGCCAGCCGGTACCCGATCGTGGCGGGTGCTACACGTGCGCCGCCCTCCATGAGCAGCAGGACGAGCGGGGTCATGACGGTCGCGTACAGGGTGTGGTTGCGCTCTTTGAGCACCGGCCTGACCGCGGACAGCGCGGCGACGAGCAGCACGAACAGCCACGACGGCGGCACCCACAGCAGCACGGCGGATCCGGCGGCCACTCCGGCGGCGGTGCCTGCGGCCCGCTCGACCGACCGCCGCACCGCGCCGTCCAGGCGGCGCCGGACGACGATCACCACGGTGACGGCGATCCACGACGCGGTCGGCTGCGGCCACAGGAGCCCGACGACCTCGGCGGCGGCGAGGCAGGCGGTCAGGCGGACGGGGTACTGCCATCCGGACACGCTCCCCAGCGTCCTCCACCAGCGCCGCAGCAGCGCTCTCGCCGGGGGAGCCGGGCGGGCGACGTCTCCCGGCTCGGCGGGCCCCTTCCGGGCGTGGAGGCAGAGCGCGGTGACCAGCAGGCCCCAGGCCGCCCCTGCGGCGAACAGCACGGCGGCGGCGACCGGCTCGACGCCCTTCGCCACGCCGGTGCTGATGACCATGAAGACGATGAAGCGGGTGCTGTGCTCGGCCAGGGGACGGCTGATCCCGCCGGCCACCGCGAGCAGGCCCGCGATCAGCACGACGGCGACGGCGGTGGGCCACCCGCGCTCCGCGACCACGACTCCGGCGAGCCCTGCCACAGCCGTGCCCGCCACCGCGGCGGCTCCATGGACCAGGAGGTGGCGAAGGCCCGGCCCTGTGGACAGGCCGCTCACGGCGAGGGCTCCGATGGCGGCCAGGGCGCCGAGCGCGGGCCACCCCGAGGCGACTCCGCACGCGACCGGCCCGCCGAGCCCCAGCCCGGCGGCGACCATGTGTCGCAGCTCGATCCGCACGCGGCACCTCCCGACGCGGGAGCCTACCCCCATTTCCTACGCACTGCGTAGTAAGTCAGCGCTCTTTGATTGGGATATATCACCGAATTAGTAAGTGCTATCGTAATAATCATGGACGACGAGGAGCTGCGGGCCACAGCCGTGGCACTCCGCCGGGCGACCATCGGCCTGGCCCGGCGCCTGCGCGACGAGCGCCCCGCGCACGGCCTCGGCCGCCTGGCGCTCTCCCTGCTCGGCCACCTGCACCGGCATGGCGCGATGACGGCGGGAGAGCTGGCCGCCGCCGAACACCTCCAGCCCCAGTCGGTCACCCGCGTGCTCGCCTCGCTGGAGGAGCAGGGCCTGATCCGCCGCTCGCGCGGCGAGACCGACCGCCGCAGGCACCACATCGTCCTCACGGAGCGCGGCACGGCGGCGCTCACCCAGCAGGTCGGCACCACGGATCTGTGGCTGGCCGAGGCGATGGCCGCCAGGCTCACCCCCGCCGAGTGCCGCATCCTGGCGGTGGCCGCCGACCTGCTCGAACAACTCCGCTAGCGGTACGGGTCGCGCAGCGGGGTGACGCGTTCGGCGAAGTCGTCCTTGATCCGCTCCATGCGCGGCCCCGGGGCGTAGAAGCGGCCCTTGGTCTCGCCGTACGGCCGAAGCCAGCCCTTGGCGGCCAGATCGCGCAGGTCACGCGCGGCCTGCCCCTGGCTGAGGCCCTCGTCGGACTGGTAGCGGCTCCTGCGCAGCCGCCTGTTCACGAACACCTCGTAGAGGGCGGAGACGGTACGGCTGTTGAGCCCGTCGGCGTCGACCTGCTCCTCCAGCAGCATCCAGATCTCTCCGGCTTCGGCCAGCCGCTGGCGGACCCGCTGGGCCTGCATGTGATGCGCCCTCAAGCAGAACCGCACCCACCCGAGCATCTCACCATGCGGCCGCCATGCGCCCTGCTGAGTCTCGCGAAGCGCGCGGTAGTAGTCGATCGTGTTCTCACCCAAGCCGAGCCACTCCTCGATGGAGGAGAACTCGGGGGTGAGAATCTGATCCCTGCCGAGGACCAACGTCTGCAGAGCGCGCGACATCCTGCCGTTGCCGTCACGCCAGGGATGGATCGAGACGAGGTTGAAATGCGCCATCGCACCGCGCACATAGCTCGGCGCGTCGTGATCCCCGCCGTTCAGCCATTCGACAAGCTGGTCCATCAGGCCGGGCACCAGCTCGGCATCCGGGCCCTCGTAGACGACCTCTCCGGTCGCGGAGTTGCGCACATAGATGCCGCCCGGTCGCACCACACCGGGGGTCTTGTCGCGATGATGGCCGATCATCATGAAATTGAGCGAGTTGAGCAGCCCCGCGTCGAATCGGAATACCTGTGCGCGAGACAGCAGCTGGATGAAGGTCAACGCCTGCTGGTATCCCGCGATCTCCCGCGCCACCGGCGCGGACGTCTCCAGCGGCTCCTCCCCAGCCATGATGGACTGGATGTCCTCGACGCTGGCCTGGTAGCCCTCGATCGAGTTCGAGCCCTGGATCGCCCGCGCCTGCAACTGCCTGCGCAGCTGCCCGTCCCACCGATGCGTCTCGGCGAGCCGGTACTTCAGGTCGCGCCGCATCTCCTCGATCTCCTCGAGGACTGCTTTGTCCACGGGCTCCAGCGCCGGGGTCTCGTACAACATGCTCCCATAACAGCATGGGCGAATCATCCAGTCAAACGACTGAATGATTCGCCCATTTATGCCCCAATTAGGCCGCCGCCGTGGCGGCCACCTGCGCCGGGGTCAGCGCGATGTCCAGAACCTCGCGCACGTCGCTCACCGCGTGAATGGTCAGCTCGTTGCGGACCTCCTCGGGCACGTCGTCCAGGTCCGGCTCGTTGCGGGCCGGGATGAGGACGGTCGTGATGCCCGCCCGGTGCGCGGCCAGGAGCTTCTGCTTGACGCCGCCGATCGGCAGGACCCGCCCGGTCAGGGAGATCTCGCCGGTCATGGCCACGTCACCGCGTACGAGACGGCCCGACAGGAGGGAGGCCAGCGCGGTCGTCAGCGTCACACCGGCCGAGGGGCCGTCCTTGGGCACGGCGCCCGCCGGGAAGTGGACGTGGACCGAGCGGTCCTTCAGCGCGGTGACCGGCAGCTCCAGCTCCGCCCCGTGCGAGCGGAGGTAGGACAGCGCGATCCTGGCCGACTCCTTCATCACGTCGCCCAGCTGGCCGGTCAGCGTGAGGCCGGTCTCGCCGGTCTCCGGGTCGGCCATGGACGCCTCGACGTACAGGACGTCGCCGCCCGCTCCGGTGACCGCCAGGCCCGTGGCCACGCCCGGCACCGAGGTGCGCTGGGTGGACTCGGGCAGCGACGACTCCGGCACGAACCTCGGCCGTCCGAGGTATCCCACGAGGTCGCCCTCGCCGACCGTGACGGGCAGCTCGTCCTTGGCCGCCACCTTGCGCAGGATCCTGGCGACCGAGCGCTCCAGCGACCGGACGCCCGCCTCGCGGGTGTACTCGGCGGCCAGCTTGCGCAGCGCGTCGTCCTCGACCTTGACCTCCTCGGCGCTCAGCCCGGCCAGCTCCAGCTGCCTGGGCAGCAGGTGGTCGCGGGCGATCGCGACCTTCTCGTCCTCGGTGTAGCCGTCGAGCGTGACGATCTCCATCCGGTCGAGCAGCGGCCCGGGGATGGCCTCGAGCACGTTGGCCGTGGCCAGGAACAGCACGTCGGACAGGTCCAGCTCGACCTCGAGGTAGTGGTCGCGGAACGTGTGGTTCTGGGCCGGGTCGAGCACCTCGAGCAGGGCCGCCGTCGGGTCACCGCGGTAGTCGGCGCCGACCTTGTCGACCTCGTCGAGCAGGACGACCGGGTTCATCGAGCCGGCCTCGCGGATGGCGCGGACGATGCGGCCGGGCAGCGCGCCGACGTAGGTGCGCCGGTGGCCGCGGATCTCGGCCTCGTCGCGTACGCCGCCGAGCGCGACGCGTACGAACTTGCGGCCCATCGCGCGGGCCACGGACTCGCCCAGAGACGTCTTGCCGACTCCGGGAGGACCGGCGAGGGCGAGCACGGCGCCGCTGCGGCGGCCGCCCACCACGCCGAGGCCCTTGTCCTGGCGGCGCTTGCGCACGGCCAGGTGCTCGAGGATGCGGTCCTTCACGTCGGACAGGCCCGTGTGGTCGGCGTCGAGCACGGCCCGCGCGCCGGTGATGTCGTAGTTGTCCTCGGTACGGTCGTTCCAGGGGATGTCGAGCACCGTGTCCAGCCAGGTGCGGATCCAGCCGGTCTCAGGGGACTGGTCGGAGGTCCGCTCCAGCTTGTCGACCTCCTTGAGCGCGGCCTCGCGCACCTTCTCCGGCAGGTCGGCGGCCTCGACGCGGGCGCGGTAGTCCTCTTCCTCGGTCTCGGTGTCGCCGTTGAGCTCCTTGAGCTCCTTGCGCACGGCGGCGAGCTGCTGGCGCAGCAGGAACTCGCGCTGCTGCTTCTCCATGCCCTCCTGGACGTCCTTGCGGATCGTCTCGGCGACGTCGAGCTCGGCGAGGTGCTCGCGGGACCACTCGATCAGCTTGGCCAGCCGTTCGGCGGGGTCGGCGGCCTCGAGCAGCTCGACCTTCTGCGCCGTGGTCAGCCAGGGGGTGTAGCCGGAGCTGTCGGCCAGCACCGAGGGGTCGTCGATCTGGTTTACCTGGTCGACCACCTGCCAGGCGCCGCGCTTCTGGAGGATCGTGGTGGCCAGGGCCTTGTACTCCTTGGCCAGCTCCTGAGCGCGCTCGCCGGCGGCGACGGTGTCGATCGTGTCGGCCTCGACCCACAGCGCGGCACCCGGGCCCGTCGTGCCGGTGCCCACGCGGACGCGGTTGACGCCCCGGACCACGGCGGCGGGCTCGCCGCCGGGCAGCCTCCCGACCTGCTCGACAACGGCCTGAACGCCGATGGCGCCGTAACGGCCGTCGATCCTGGGAACGAGGAGGATCCGCGGCTTGTTGCCACCGGATGCACGGGCCGCGTCGATGGCAGCCCGCACCTCTGAGTCGGACAGGTCCAGCGGAACCACCATGCCCGGCAGGACGACCTCGTCGTCCAGAGGCAGGACCGGAAGGATCAAGCTCTCACTCATGCGAACTCCAAAGGGTTGAGTTATACCGACTCAATTCATTGGAGCCCTTCGTTGTTCCCTCTCTTGCCGATGTTCGCTCACGGCGATCGTAATTGTGTAAGCGATACCTGAGGGGGACGTGCGGGATCAAACCCTGGTGTGACGCCTGGCGGGGCGCGCGGCCGTAACCTTGACCAGGTGATCTCCGTGCCCCGCGTCCGTTTCCTCAGCCGCCGCCGTCGCGCGGACGGCGGGCGGGTGCTCCTGGGGCGGCTCGGGGCATGGGTGCGGGCCGCTGCGGAGCCGTTCGGGCGCGCCTTCTTCCAGGGTGACGCCGATCCGCCGCCGAAGGTGCGGCGGCTGGCGTTCGGGGCGCCGCAGTGGCTCAGGTTGCTCGTCCCGATCACCACGATCAGCCTCGTCCAGGTGGCAGAGCTGATCCTGGCGCTGATGCTCTACACGGAGACGCAGAGCAGGGTGTGGTCGTGGAACTCCGGCCCGCCGCGCCCTGGGCCGATCTGGGACGGCTTCGTCTACCTCACCGCCGTGGCGGTCGCGCTGCCCATCGCCCTGCGCGACCGGTGGCCGCTGGCGGCCTGGCGGGTGTCGATCGTGCTGATGCCCGTGGCCGTCGGGGTGACCAGGACGATCGGGTCCTCTCCCGGCGAGATGCCGTACACGCAGTGGCTGGGCGTCTCCTACCTGCTGGTCCTCTACTCCGTGGCCGTGCGCTGCGACCGGCGGATCACGGTGGCCGTCTGGATCGTCACCTTCCTGGCGACGTGGATCATCGACCCCAACTCGATGCCCGCCGTCATGGTCGTCGTGTCGGTGGCGGTGCTGTTCGGCTACAACGTGCGGGTCCGCCGTTCCGCCACGGCCAGGCTGAAGACGGAGGAGCGGCGCACCCGGGAGGCCGAGAGCGCGCAGGCGGTGCTGGCGGAGCGGGCCCGCATCGCCAGGGAGCTGCACGACGTGGTCGCGCACCACATGTCTGTGATCGCGATCCAGGCGGAGGCGGTGCCGCTCAAGGCCAGGGGCGACGCCGCGCAGCTGGAGGCGGGGCTGGCGGAGATCCGCGGGCTGTCGCTGGAGGCGATCGCCGAGCTGCGCCAGGTCCTCGGCGTGCTGCGCGATCAGGACGGGCGCGTCGACACGGCCCCTCAGCCCGGGCTCGACCGGCTCGACGAGCTGGTCTCCAACGCCCGCGCCGCCGGGTTGGCCGTGCTCGTCAAGCGCTCAGGCCCGCTCGACCGGCTGCCTCCGGCCGTGGGGCTGTCGGCGTACCGGATCGTGCAGGAGTCGCTCAGCAACGCGATGCGGCACGCGCCCGGCTCGACGGTGGCGCTGGACATCGCGCACCGACGGGCTGAGCTGCGGCTGCGCATCGCCAACGGGCCGAGCGCCGCGCCCGGCGCGGGGCCCGGCTCGGGTCAGGGGCTGGTGGGCATGCGCGAACGCGCGACGCTGCTCGGCGGCGCGCTCGACGCCGGTCCCGGGGCGGATGGGGGCTTCGAGGTACACGCCACGCTGCCCGTCGCCGACGCCGGCGAGGAGGCCATCGCCCCATGAGCACCCGCGGCGATTCATCACAACTGAGAGGGAGAGGGCTTGATCCGGGTTCTGATCGCCGATGACCAGGGGATGGTCCGCACGGGGTTCACCGTGTTCCTGAGCGGCCAGCCCGACATCGAGGTCGTGGGCGAGGCGGCCAACGGGCGGGAGGCAGTGGAGCGGGCCTCGGCGCTGCGCCCCGACGTGGTGCTCATGGACGTGCGCATGCCGGTCATGAACGGCCTGGAGGCGACCAGGGAGCTCCTGTCCAGGGGCGGGGCGCCGAAGGTGCTCATCCTGACGACGTTCGACCTCGACGACTACGTCTACGAGGCGCTGCGGGCCGGGGCCAGCGGGTTCCTGCTCAAGGACGCCTCCGCCGCCCAGCTCGCGGAGGCGGTGCGGGTGGTCGCGGGCGGGGAGGCGCTCATCGCCCCGGCGATCACCAAGCGGCTGATCCACGAGTTCGCCAAGCTGGGCGCGCCGCGACCGGTGACGGGCAAGCGGCCGGCCGAGCTGACCGAGCGCGAGACGGAGGTGCTGACACTGGTCGCGCAGGCGCTGTCCAACCAGGAGATCGCGGAGAAGCTGTTCGTGGCGGAGCAGACGGTCAAGACGCATGTCGGGCGGGTGCTGATGAAGCTCGGCCTGCGCGACCGCGCCCAGGCGATCGTCTTCGCCTACGAGACCGGCCTGGTCCGCCCCGGCGAGTAGTGCCGCATCTGCCGGGTGCGTCCCGGCTCGTAACCCCGCACCGGCCCGGGTGCGTCCTGGCGAGTAACCCCGCACCGGCCTGGCGTCCCCTCCCCTGCGCGGCCCCGTTCCCCTTCACGGGCCGCCGCCGTACAGTCGGCTGATGGACCCGGTTGAGCTCTTCCATCAGGTGGCGGCGAACGTTCCCGCCTACAGGGCCTTTCTGGCGGAGAACGACATCAACCCCGAGCAGGTCACGACATTTCAGGATTTCGTCGGGCTGCCGATGACGTCCAAGGAGAACTACACCCACCGCCACCCCCTCCCCGACCTGTGCAGGAACGGCGTGATCGGGGACATCATCGCCGTGTCCTCCGGCTCGACCGGCGTCCCGTCCTTCTGGCCGCGCTCGGCGGTGGATGAGCGAGTGATCGCCGCCCGTTTCGAGGAGGTCTTCAGGGACTCCTTCGACGCCCGCGAGCGCCGTACCCTCGCCGTCGTCTGCTTCGCCCTGGGCACCTGGGTCGGCGGGCTGTTCACCGTCAACTGCTGCCGCCACCTGGCCGAACGCGGCTATCCGATCACCGTGGTCGCCCCCGGCACCGACCGGCGGGAGATCCTGCGGGTCATCCCCGAGCTGGCGCCCCACTTCGACCAGGTCGTGCTCCTGGGCTACCCGCCGTTCCTCAAGAACGTCATCGACACCGAGGACCTCCCCTGGGCCGACTGGAACCTCAAGCTCGTCACGGCCGGAGAGGTGTTCAGCGAGGAGTGGCGCACGCTGGTCGCGCGAAGGGCGGGAATCGCGGACCCCATCAGGGGCATCGCCTCCCTGTACGGCACCGCCGACGCGGGCGTCCTGGGCAACGAGACCCCGCTGTCCGTCGAGATCCGGCGCTTCCTGTCCACGCGCCCGGACACGGCCAGAGAGCTGTTCGGCGAGTCCAGGCTTCCGACGCTCGTCCAGTACGACCCGGGTGTCCGTTTCTTCGAGGAGCACGAGGGCACCC
This sequence comes from Nonomuraea sp. NPDC050451, assembly GCF_044458585.1. Taxonomy (NCBI): domain Bacteria; kingdom Bacillati; phylum Actinomycetota; class Actinomycetes; order Streptosporangiales; family Streptosporangiaceae; genus Nonomuraea; species Nonomuraea sp. NPDC050451. The sequence continues at coordinate 1,024,151 of NZ_JBITHZ010000001.1, read as the reverse complement.
TGCTCTTCTCCGGCGACAACGGCATCCCGCTCATCCGCTACCACATCGCCGACGAGGGCGGCGTGGTGCCGTACGAGGACATGCTGGGCTTCGTCCGGCGGCACGGCTTCGAACCGGAGGCCGAGGGGCCGCAGCGGCCGTTCGTGTACGTCTTCGGCCGCAGCCACTTCACCGTGTCCTACTACGGCGCGAACGTCTACCCGGAGAACATCGCGGTCGGGCTGGAGCAGCCGGAGGTCAGCGGCACGGTCACCGGAAAGTTCGTGATGGAGGCGGTGGAGGACGCCAACCGGGACCGGCACCTGACGATCACGGTGGAGCTGATGCCCGGCGAGAAGCCGACCGACGAGATCGCCCAGGCCGTAAGTGAGTCGATCCTGGTCCAGCTGCGACGGCTGAACAGCGAGTTCGCCAACTATGTGCCCGTCCCGCAGCAGGTGCCGTTCATCCGGCTCCGGGAGTCCGGCGACCCCGAATACTTCCCCCCGGGCGCCAAGCACCGTTACACCCGCTGACCCCGGCGAGGACCTCCACGACCCGCCGCTCGGCCCTGCACCTGGGGCCAGAGCCCGTTCAAGGCGAACGACGGCCGTTACGCCGCCCGGCACCACGCACACCACCCACCGTGATCCCATCTCCCCCTCCGGTACTACGGAAAAGGTCAAACCCTGCGGTGACGCGGACGACAGGCCACTCTCCGTAACGTTCCCGGCATGCTCAGAAACCTTCTCCTCGCCGGGCTCGTGACGGTGGGGGCGCTCGTGGTGTGGCCGGGGCAGCCGAGCGGCCGGCTGGTGCGCGTCTACGGCGACCTGACCACAGCCGACCGGGTGGCAGTCATCGTGCCCGGCGCCGACACGACGGTCGCCACGTTCGACGACGGCACAAAGCGACCCGGAGGCGCGGCGAGGACCCTGCTGGCGGAGGCCGCGCGGCTCGCCCCGGGCGAGCGACTGGCGGTGGTGGCATGGCTGGGCTACGACTCCCCACCGACGCTGAGCCTGGGCGTGATCACCAGCGACGCGGCGGTCAAAGGCGCCCAGGCACTGCGCCGCACCATCACAGACCTCCAGGCGCGCACCCCCGCCCCGATCGCACTGCTGTGCCACAGCTACGGCTCGGTCCTGTGCGCCAAAGCCGTCCCCGGCTTACGCGTGGCCGACCTCGCCGTCTTCGGCAGCCCCGGCCTCGACACCCCCTCTGCCACCGCCCTGACCCACCCGACCCACGCCCCGGCGACCACCACAGCCACCGTCAGCGCGCCGACCCCAGACACACCGCAAGACATGACAGGCGGACAGGACGCTCAAGGTGCAACAGGCCCGCAGGACACGCGCGGCACGACCGACGTGCAGGACGATCATGACCCGGCAGGCTGGGGCGACGTCCAGAAGGCCGGAAACTCGGTAAGCGCTCAGGACGCGACGGGCGCGCAGGGCTCCCGTCGCGCGACAAGCGTGCAGGGCACGGCGGACCCGCCGAACGCCCAGCGCACGGCAGGCCTACAGGACACCTGGCTCACAGCAGACCTGCATGGCGCCGGGGGCACAGCAGCCTTGCCGGGCACCCAGGCCCCGCCGCCGGATGCCCGAGGCACGGCAAGCCTGCGGGACGCTCGGAGCATGCCAGGTCCGCAGGACGTCGGAGGGACAGCAGGCTCGCCGGACACCCGAGCCACTCCAGGTCCGCAAGACGACACCCGAAGCACAGCAGGGTCGCCGGACACCCCAACCATGCCAGGTCCGCAGAACGACGGCCCAGGCACAGCAGGCTCGCCGGACACCCAAGTCACGCCAGGTCCGCACGACGACACCCTAAGCACGGCAGGCTCGCCGGACGCCCAAGTCACGCCAGGTCCGCAGAACGACGGCCCAGGCACAGCAGGCTCGCCGAAAACCCATGTCACGCCAGGTCCGCAAGACGACACCCGAAGCACGGCAGACGTGCAGGGTGCTGAGGGCGGTGCGACGGGTGCGGCGGTGGCGCCGCTGCGGGTCTGGGCGGGGCTGGGGAAGAACGACTGGGTCAGGTTCGTGCCGAAGGTCAAGCTCGGGCCCGTGGGCTTCGGCGCCGACCCCATGAGCCCTTCGTTCGGGGCCCGTGTCTTCGCTGTCGGCTCGGGCGGCCACAGCGACTACTTCACCCCCGGGACCCCATCACTGCGTAACCTGGCCCTCATCGCTCTCGGCCGCGCGGGCGAGGTGACCTCTTGACGTGGCGTTTCCTGGGTACGAGAGAGGAAAGCCGGATTTTGATGACATGGTGTCGTCATCAGCTTGACGCCGGATGCCATTGTTTGTGACACTTCGTCATGAAACGTCCGTGCGAGTTGAGGTAGGCCGTGACCACGCCGTTCTCCGAAACCCTGAAGAACGCCACCTGGACCGACCACGAGTCCGCCGAAGGCGAGAGCTATCTCGCGGAGCTCATGGGTGGCCGACTGAGCGAGCACGAATACGGCGAAATGGTAGCTCAGCACTACTTCGCGTACATCGCACTTGACGGCGTGTCACGCCAGCTCGCCGACCATCCGGTGGCGGGCCGGTTCGTCTTTCCTGAGCTTTATCGGGAGCGGGCGCTGGAGCGGGACCTGGCGACGATCTACGGTCCGAGCTGGCGGAGCCGGATCGTGCCGTCCAAGGCCACCCGCACGCTGGTCGCGCGCATCCAGCAGGTGGCCGATTGGCCGAGCGGCTACATCGCCCACCACTACACGCGCTACCTGGGCGATCTCTCCGGTGGCCAGTTCATCCGAATGGAGCTGCAGAAGATCTACGGGTACGGCAGTGGCGGAGGCGTCGACTTCTACATCTTCGACGGGCTGGGCAGCCTGCCGAGGTTCAAGAACGAGTACCGTGCGCGGCTGGACAAACTCGAGCTGGACGACCGGGAGCGGCAGCGCATGATCCGCGAGGTCAAGCTGGCGTACCAGCTCAACACCGAGGTGCTGGCCGAACTCCTCCACGTCGTCAAGACGGCCGCCTAACCACCAGCACCCCGCCGTCACGACTCCAGCCTGACGCCCGCCGCCCGACGTCACCACGCAGTCACAACTGCCCCCGCACGACCGACGCGCCCCCGCGACCACCGCCCAACCACCAGTGGCCCGTCGTCAGGACGCACCGTCTAACGACCGACCTCACCACGCAGTCGCAGCTGCCCCGCGCGATCGACGCATCATCGCGACCATCCCCCAACCACCAGCGGCCCGCCACCAGGACCCACGGTCTAACAACCGACCTCACCACGCAGTCACAGCTCCCCCCGCGCGACCGACGCATCATCGCGACCATCCCCCAACCACCAGCGGCCCACCGCCAGGACCCACGGTCTAACAACCGACCTCACCACGCAGTCACAGCTCCCCCCGCGCGACCGACGCATCATCGCGACCACCGCCCAACCACCAGCGGCCCGCCACCAGGACCCACGGTCTAACAACCGACCTCACCACGCAGTCACAGCTCCCCCCGCGCGATCGACGCATCCTCGCGACCATGAATGAGGGGAGTGGGCGTTGGCTCCTTGCGGTCCCCGCCTACGATGGGCGTATGCCTCGGATCTCCGCCGCCACGATCGGCGAGCATCGAACGCAGACGCGGGACCGGATCCTGCAGGCCGTCTCCCGGCTGTCCAGGGTGCACGGTATCGACGCGATCTCGATGACGGACGTGGCCGGCGAGGCGGGGATCACCAGGACCGTCCTGTACAACTACTTCCCCGACAAGGCGGCTCTGTTGCTGGCGTTCACCGAGCGGGTGACCCAATACTTCATCGACAGCTACGAGCAGGAGCTGCCGGGGGGCGCTTCGCCGGCCGATCGGCTGCGGGCGTTCGTGCGGCTGCAGCTGGCCGGGCTGCTCGCCCATCCGCACCCGGGTGCCGCCGATCTGAGTGCCGCGCTCGGGCCTGACGCCTACCAGCAGCTGGCCGAGCATGTCGCGCCCATGCAGCGCATTCTGGTGGAGATCCTCGAGAGCGGGGTCGAGTCCGGGGAGTTCCGGGTGCTCGACGTGCAGGCCACGGCTCGCATGATCCTCGCCGTCGTCGGCGCCGAGCGGGTTCCGCTGATCAGCGGGAGCGTGACGGTGGACCGGGCCGGGGAGCTGGTGTCGGAGTTCGTGCTGCGGGCCATCGGCGGACTCGCGTGAGCGGTATGACCGACGGCGCGGGGACGGCGCCCGTGAACGGCCATGTCCAGCTGGGGTCCGCCCGCGGCCGCTGGATCCTGGCGGCGACCGTGCTCGGCTCCGGGCTGGCGTTGCTCGACAGCACCGTGGTCAACGTCGCCCTTCCGTTCCTGGGCAAAGAGCTCGACGCGGGCATGGACGGCCTGCAGTGGACGATCAACGCGTACACGCTCACCCTCGCCGGGCTGATCCTGCTGGGCGGGTCCCTCGGCGACCGGTACGGGCGGCGGAAGATCTTCATGATCGGGACCGTGTGGTTCGCCGTGGCCTCGGCGCTGTGCGGGCTGTCGCCGAACATCGAGTTCCTGATCGCGGCCCGGGCCCTGCAGGGCATCGGCGGGGCGTTGCTCACGCCGGGTTCGCTGGCGATCATTCAGGCGTCGTTCGTGCGGCACGACCGGCCCCGGGCGGTGGGGGTGTGGTCCGGGCTGGGCGGTGTGGCCAGCGCGATCGGGCCGCTGCTGGGCGGCTGGCTGGTGCAGAGCGTGGGGTGGCGCTGGGCGTTCCTGATCAACCTGCCGTTCGCGGTGCTGATCGTGCTGGTGACCCTGCGGCACGTGCCGGAGAGCAAGGACGAGCAGGCGGTGGGGCGGTTCGACGTGCTGGGGGCGGTGCTGGCGGCGCTGGCGCTGGCCGGGATCACGTACGGGCTGATCGAGAAGGGCGCGCCGGTGCCGCTGCTCGCGGGGCTGGCGCTGGGCGCGATCTTCGTGGTGACCGAGATCCGCAGGTCGCCCGACGCGCTCGTGCCGGTGGAGATCTTCCGCAACCCCGTCTTCACCGCCGTGAACGTGGTGACGCTGATCATGTACGCGGCCATGGGCGTGGTGTTCTTCCTGCTCGTGGTCCAGCTCCAGGTGGTGTCCGGTTTCGGGCCCATCGCGGCGGGGCTGGCGATGCTGCCGACGACGATCCTGATGCTGCTGCTGTCGCCCCGGGCCGGAGAGGTCGCCAAGCGCATCGGGCCGCGCTGGCCGATGACGGCCGGGATCCTGCTCGGGGCCGGCGGGTTCCTCGCGATGAGCACGATCGGGCCGGGCGCCTCCTACGCGCTGCAGGTGCTGCCCGCGGCGACCCTCTTCGGGCTGGGGCTTTCGGCGGCGGTCGCGCCGCTGACCTCGACCGTGCTGGCCACGGCCGAGGAACGGCACGCCGGCACCGCCAGCGGCGTCAACAACGCCGTGGCCCGCACCGGGAGCCTGCTCGCCGTGGCGGCCGTGCCGCCGCTGGTCGGGCTGGTGGGCGACGCGTTCAGGAACCCGCCGGTGTTCGACGCCGGGTTCCGTCTGGCGATGCTGGTCAGCGCCGGGATGATGGTCGTGGCGGCGCTGATCACGTTCTTCACGATCAGGACGAACGTGCTGGCGGTCGAGGACGACGAGCCAGGCTGAGCACCCGTGACAGCGGGGGACCCCCGCGTCAGAAGGTGAACGGCTGGGCGCGGACGCTGTTGTCGAAGTTCGACAGCAGCAGGTCGGGCTCGCCGACCGAGCGGATGTCGGGCAGCCTGGTCAGCAGCTCGCGGAACATCGTACGCATCTCCTGCCTGGCCAGGTTGGCGCCGAGGCAGAAGTGCGGACCGGGGCCGCCGAAGCCGACGTGCGGCTTGGTCTCGCGGGTGATGTCGAACGTGTCGGCGTCGGGGAAGACCGACTCGTCCCGGTTGGCCGACCCGTAGAACAGGACGACCTTGTCGCCCTGCTTCAGCTCCAGCCCACGCAGCGAGCAGTCCTCGGTGACCGTGCGCCTGAACTGCATGATCGGCGACACGTACCGGACCATCTCCTCGATCGCGCCGTTGATGTGCGTGTCGAAGTCGCCCATCAGCAGGTCGCGCTGCGCCGGGTTGTCGGTGAGGAGCTTGATGCCGTGGGCCATCGTGTTGCGGGCCGTCTCGTTGCCCGCGACCAGCAGCAGCGAGAAGAACGAGCCGAGCTCCTTGTCGGTCAGCTTCTCCCCGTCAGGGTTGGCGTTGACCAGCAGGGACACCAGGTCGCCCTTGGGGTCGGCGACGCGCTCGTGGCCGAGCTTGATGACCATGCGCTGCAGGGCGAGCAGGGCCAGCATGTTCTGGCCGGCCATCTGGACGCTGCGGGCCAGGCTGGGGCGCACGCCGGTGTAGGCGGTGGAGATGTCGACGTGCTGGTGGACCTTCTCGCGCAGCTCCTGCGGGATGTCCAGCATGTCGCAGATGACGTGGATGGGCAGCCGGGCGGCCACCTGGGTGACGAAGTCGCGCGGCCCGTCCCTGACGACGTCGTCGACGATGCGGGCGCAGGCGGCCTCGATGTCGCTCTGCAGGCCGGCGAGCATCTTCGGGCTGAACGAGCGGGTGACGATCCGGCGCAGGCGGGCATGGCGCGGGTCGTCCATGTTGACCATCGACTCCCCGAACACCTGCTTCACCCAGCCGGGCGGCTCCGGGTTGGTGACGGCGGGCTCGCTGGAGAAGATCTTGGCGTTGCGGCTGGCCTCGACCACGTCCGCGTGCCGTACGAGGGCGTAGAACCCCTTGCCCGAGCGGAGGAACGGCACCTTCTTCTCGGGGAAGAACACCGGGTGCTCCAGCTGCCGGAGCCGGGCGAACGCCTCGTTACGCTCTTTCAGCGGCTTGCGCCAGAAATCCAGATCCGCCAGATCGATGTCCACGCGTCTATCCTGGCACGTTCCCACCACGCCGTGGATCGCCAAGCGATGTGCATCCGGCTCTCCTGGGCCGTTCTCGCGCTGTTCAGGCACGGTTCGACCTGTGTGGACATTACTTCCGTTATGAACCTTCTCCTCGCCGCCTGCCTGGTTCTCCCTCTCGCCTCCGGTACGACTCCCGCCGCGGCTCGGTCGTGCGGCGGGCACCCTCTCGACTTCGACGGCGACGGACGGCCCGACCTCGCCGTGGCCGCGCCCTACGACGGCTCCCGGGCCGGGTCGGTGACCGTGATGTACGGGTCCGGAAAGAAGGTGAAGCTCACCCAGAACGGCGCCGAACCCGGTGACTCGTTCGGATCGGCGCTGGCCGTGGGCGACTTCAACGGGGACAAGTGCGCCGACCTGGCCGTCGGGGTGTCGGAGGAGTTCGTGGGGGCGCGGGTGCCGGGCGGGGACGGGAACGGGGTCGTCCAGATCTTCAACGGCACGGTCGACGGGCTGGTCCCGGGCAAGGAGCTGGCGCCGGCCAAGCCGTCGAGCGACCGGTTCGGGGCGGCGCTGGCCGCCGGGGACCTCGACGGGGACGGCAAGGACGAACTCGTCGTCGGCGCGCCCAGCCAACGGTCGGGCGGGGCGGTGACGGTGTACTGGATGAAGGGGCGCAAGCCGTACCAGATCACTCAGAAGACGTCGTGGGTACGGCAGGCGGCGACCGTGACCGACCAGTGGGGCGCCGCGCTCGCGACCGGGGACTTCGACGGGGACGGCAAGGACGAGCTGGTCGTGGGCGCGCCCGCCGACAGCGTCACGCTGGACGGGCAGGGGTCGGTGACCGTCGTCGACGTACGGGCGAAGCGGGCGCGGCTGCTCACCCAGAGCAGCCCCGGCATCAAGGGGGCCTCAGAGAAGTGGGACGCGTTCGGGGCCTCGCTGGCCACGGGCGACTTCAACGGGGACGGGCGGGCCGACCTGGCCGTCGGGGTGCCGGGTGAGGGGCTCAGCGCGAACCAGCGGGCCATGGACTACGGCGACGGCACCGTGGACGTCCTGTACGGGTCGCGCGGCGGGCTGACCACCCGCAAGAGCGAGGCGTGGTCGCAGAACACGCTCAAGGGGCGGCCCCGGTACTACGACCGGTTCGGGGCGTCGCTGGCCGCTGGGGACTTCAACGGGGACGGGCACGACGAGCTGGCCGTCGGCGTGCCCGGGGAGAAGGCGGTCCAGGTGCTGGCGGGGCGGGCCTCCGGCGGGCTCACGCGGGTGGGGAACCTGCTGATCAAGGGCGAGGGGCGGGACTTCGGCGCCGCTCTGGCCGCTCTGCCGCTGAGCGAGCGCTATCGGGCGCTGGGGGCGCGGCGGCCGGTGTACGGGCTCGTGGTGGCGGCGCCGGACCAGGGGCTGGTCATGTACGCTCCCGGGGCCCGGAAGGCGGGGCTGAAGCTGGGCAAGGTGCGGCGGCTCAGCAAGGGCACGGGGCTGTACGGGTACACCTTCGGCTGAGCCGCTCCCCCGCCGCACTTCGGCCGGGGTCCTAAGGCGTGGGCGGCGTCCTCAGGTGGGGGTGGTGGGGAGGATTATGCGGAAGAGGGCGCCCTTGCCGGGTGAGCCTTCCGCCATCACGATGCCCCCGTGCGCCTCCACCAGCGTCGCCGCGATCGACAGCCCCAGCCCCGAGCCGCCCGCGCTCCGGGCCGGGTCCGCACGGTAGAAGCGCTCGAAGACGCGCTCGGCCACCTCGGGAGGGAAGCCGGGGCCCTCGTCGGCCACCTCGACCACGGCCTGGTCGCCGTCCAGACCCACCCGCACCTGGAAGGGCGTGCCGGGCGGCGTGTGGGTGAGGGCGTTGGTGACGAGGTTGTTGAGGACCTGCCCGAGCCGCGACTCGTCCCCCGTCACGATCACGTCCCCCTCGCCCCCGTACAGCCGCACGAGCTCGATCCTGCGGTCCGGCGCCAGCGTCTGGGCGTCGATGACGGTGGTGGCGGCCAGGCTGAGCAGGTCGACGGGCCGCCGGGCCAGCTCCCGCCGCTGGTCGAGGCGGGCCAGCAGGAGCATGTCCTCCACCAGCAGCCCCATCCGGGCCGCCTGCCCCTCGATGCGGCTCAGCAGCCGTACGGCCTCGGCCAGGTCCTTCTCCTCCCCCAGCCGGTACAGCTCGGCGAACCCCCTGATCGACGTCAGCGGCGTGCGCAACTCGTGGGAGGCGTCGGCCATGAACCTGCGCATCAGCTCCTCGGAGCGCCGGGCGGCCGTGGCGGACTGGCGGGCCGACTCGGCGGCCGCCTCGCGCTCGCGCGCCGCCGACTCGATCTGCGCGAGCATGCTGTTGAGCGAACGGCCGAGCTTGCCGACCTCGGTGGTGCCCGCCCACATGGGCACGCGGCGCGACAGGTCGCCGCCCGCGATGTCGTTGGCCGTACGCGCGATCTCGCGGAGCGGGCGCAGGCTGCGGCGTACCAGCCAGTAGCAGGCGAACCCGAGCACCACCAGCGTGCCGCCGCCGGCGACCCCCACGATCAGGGCGAGCTGGGAGACCGTGGCGTCCACGTCGCCCAGGTTGACGGCGATCACCCGGGTCTCGCCGTCCCGGACCGGCACGGCGGCGACGCGCCAGCTCGGCCCCCCGGCGGCGCGCGACTCGACGGTGAAGGGGCGGCCGTGGAGCGCCAGGACCGTGGAGAGGTCGAGCTTGGGCAGGGCGGGCGTGTGATCCTCGGTGGACTCGCTGATCGTCCTGATCGGGGTGCCGGCGGAGTCGAGGATCACCGCGTAGAACAGGCCGAAGAAACGCTGCGGGCGGGTGCCGGGACGGGGCTGGTCGGCGGGCGGCGGGGGCGGCTCGCGCAGCGGGCGGGTGGCCGCGAGCAGCTGCTGGTCCACGCGCTCGACGAGGTAGCCACGCATCAGGCGTACGGCGAACAGGCCGGTCACGGTGATGGCAAGGGTGACCAGCAGGAGGGTCGCCGACACCAGCCGCAGCCACAGCGGGGACCTGGCCAGGTGTTTGCGCACCGCCGCGCCCTTCGCGCGGAGGTGCTGAGCAGGAGAGACGGCGCCGCTCATATGCGGGGCGGGCGCAGGATGTAGCCCACCCCGCGCAGCGTGTGCAGGTATTTGCGCTCCCCCGTGTCCACCTTCCGCCGCAGGTAGGAGACGTACGACTCGACCAGCCCGACGTCGGTGCGCCAGTCGCCGTTCCAGACGTGGTCGAGGATCTGCGTCTTCGACAGCACCCGGCCCACGTTGAGCATGAAGTACCGCAGCAGCCTGAACTCCGTCGGCGACAGCTTCACCGGGATGCCGTCGCGCCACACCTCGTGGCTCTCCTCGTCCAGCTCCAGGTCGGCCACCCGCATCCGGTTGGGCGGCGGCACGCTGCGCCGGGTCCTGCGCAGCACCGCCCGGATCCTGGCGATGACCTCCTCCAGGCTGAACGGCTTGGTCACGTAGTCCTCGCCCAGGCCCAGCCCCGCGATGCGGTCCTCCGGCGTGTCCTTCGCGGTCACGAACAGCACCGGGACCCGGCGGCCGCGGGACCGCAGCCTGCCCGCGACCGCCAGGCCGTCCAGGTCGGGCAGCATGACGTCGAGCATCACCAGGTCAGGTGAGCTCTCCTCGGCCACCCGCAGCGCCTCCATGCCGTCGGCCGCGGTCAGCACCTCGAAGCCGGCCATGCGCAGGCTGGCCGAGAACAGCTCCCTGATGTTGGGCTCGTCGTCGACCACCAGCAGCCGGGCTTCGGGCTCGCGCGTCATCGCGGGCCTCCTCCGAGGTTCCCCTGCGTGATCGACGTCGCGGTCACCGAGCCGTCGCCGCCCTGCTGGCCGCGTACGACCACCGAGGTGCCGGTCTGGAGGTCGGACACCTTCCCGGGCTTGGAGATCTGGACGGTGGTCCGGTCGTCGGTGGTGACCGTGACGGTGGAGCCGTCCATGGTCTTCACGTAGACCTTGCCGCCCTCGACCTTCTCGACGGTGCCGATGGTGCCTCCCCCGCCGCCGCCCATTCGCTGGCCTCCACCGTAACCGGGCGGCTGTCCGAATCCGCCGCGCTGCTGGCCGAAACCCCCTTGCGGAGCGTTCCCCTGCTGCTGCCCGTACCCGCCGCCCGTGGGACGCTGCTGCGCCCCGGCGGCAGAGGCGGCCGGCGAGCCGAACAGGTTGGCGGCCTGAATGCCGATGAGGATACCGGCCACCAGCACGACGCCGGCGGCCAACGCCAGCGTGAGCTTGGAGGTGCCCTTCCGCGGCTGGACGGCGAGCTCCTCCTTCAGGTCGTCGGGGTACGGCGAGGAGTCGAGCTGGGCCATGTCATTCTCCTTACTCGTGGCGCAGGGCCTGGATCGGCCTCAGCTTGGCCGCCCGGTTGGCGGGATAACTGCCGAAGAACAGCCCGATCCCCACCGACACGCCGAGCGCGAGCGCCACCGACGACGGCACGAGGACCGGCTCGATGCCGGCCACGGTGAACCTGGTCCCGATGAACGCCACCAGCACCCCGGACAGCCCGCCGACCAGGCTCAGCAGCGTGGCCTCCAGCAGGAACTGGCCCAGGATCGCGCTCCTGGGCGCGCCGATCGCCTTGCGGATGCCGATCTCGCGCGTGCGCTCCGTGACGGTCACCAGCATGATGTTGGTGATGCCGATGCCGCCCACCAGCAGCGAGATCGCGGCCACGGCGCCCAGCAGCACGGTGAAGGTGCCGGTCGCCGCGCTGACGGTCTCCTGCAAGGTGGCCTGGTTGAGGATGCGGTAGTCGGCGTTGTCGTTCTTGATGCCGTGCCGCTGGTTGAGGATGGCCGTGACCTCGGCCTGCGCCGCCGTCGTGGTGTCCGCCCCGGACGCCTGCACGACGATCGAGTTGAGCGAGCCGAACCCGCTCAGGCTCTGCTGTACGGCGGGCAGCGGCGCGATGGCCACGTCGTCGGCGTCCTGCATGCCGGTGGACCCGGTCTCCTTCAGCACCCCGACGACCGTGAACGGCACGCCGGACACGCTGACCTGCTTGCCGATGGGGTCGACGGTGCCGAACAGCTCCTCCACGACGGTCTGGCCGAGAACCACGACCTTCCTGGCGGCCAGCACGTCGTCGTTGAAGAAGTACGTGCCCTTCGCGACCGGCTTGTTGACGGCCTCGAAGTAGCTGGGGTACGTGCCGACGAACTGCGAGATCGCGTGGCTGGCGGCCCCGTACGTGGCGGTCGAGGAGGAGGCGGTCACGACCGGCGAGACGCTCCTGACGGAGGGCGCCAGGGTCCTGTCGGTCAGCGCCTTGGCGTCGGCGAGGCTGAGCTGCCTGGCCTGGGTGCGGGGGCCGGTGTTCGCGCCGCCGCCGGACGCCCGCATGCCACCGCCACCACCGCCGCCGCCCCCCGAGAACTGCGGGGAGATCGTCAGGGTGTTGGCGCCGAGGCGCTGGATGTTGCGCTGGATGCTCTGCGAGGAGCCCTCGCCGACGGCGACCAGCATGATGACCGCGGCGACGCCGATGAGGATGCCGAGCGTGGTCAGCGAGCTGCGCATCTTGTTGGCCAGCAGGCCGCGCAGCGCGAAGCGGAGGATCTCGAGCTGGTTCACCGGGCCACTCCCGCCATCCGGGGCGGCGGGCCGTCGACCGGGCCCTGGCGGCGGTCCTCCACGATCTCGCCGTCCACCAGCCTGATCACCCGCTTGGCGTGCGCGGCCACGTCGTTCTCGTGGGTGATGAGCACGATCGTGCGACCCGACTCGCTGAGCCGGTCGAGGATCTCCAGGACGTCGTTCGTGGAGGCGGTGTCGAGGTTGCCGGTCGGCTCGTCGGCCAGCAGCAGCGCGGGCGCGGTGACCAGGGCTCTGGCGACGGCCACGCGTTGCTGCTGGCCGCCGGAGAGCTGGTTCGGCTCGTGGTGCACGCGGTCGGTCAGCCCGACCTGGTCCAGCGCCGACAGGGCGCGCCTGCGCCGCTCGGCCAGGCCGATGCCGCCGTACACCAGCGGCAGCTCGACGTTGGCCAGCGCGCTCATGCGCGGGATCAGGTTGAACGACTGGAACACGAACCCGACCCTGCGGTTGCGCAGGATGGCGAGCTGGCGCTCGTCCAGCTGTCCCACGTCGGCACCGTCGATCAGGTACGTGCCGGAGGTGGGGATGTCGAGGCAGCCGAGGATGTTCATGAGCGTGGACTTGCCGGAGCCGGAGGCGCCCATGATGGCGACGTAGTCGCCGCGCTCGACGTCCACGCTGATGCCGCGCAGGGCGCGGACCTTCGCGTCGCCCTCGCCGTACTCCTTGACCAGGTCCTGCACCCGCAGGACAGGGGGGACCTCCGGGGCCGTCATCGCCCGCCTCCCGGCGCGCCGCCGCCACCGGGCACCCCGCCGCCGCCGGGGAAGCCGCCGCCACCGCCGAAGCGCAGGTTGCCGCCCGTGGTGCCCGTCGTCGTGGTCGCCGGGGGCACGAGCTGGTCACCCTCGGACACGCCCGACTTGATCTCGGTCAGCGTCGTGCCCTGCACGCCGACCTCCACCGGGGTCCTGGTCTGCGTGCCGTTCCTGAGCAGGGTGACGGTGGTCTGGCCGCCGCTGGTGGAGACCGCCGTCGAGGGTACGGTGACGACGTTGTCGGCCTGGCCGACCACGACCTCGACCGTGGCCGTCTGGCCCAGCCGCACCTGGCCCGGGACCTTCGTGAACGTCACCGTGACCGGATATTGCACGACATTGTTGCTGGTGGAGGCGACCGGCTGGATCTGGGTGACCTTGCCTGTCGCGGTCACCCCCGGCAGGGCGTCGAACGTGACCGTGGCCTCCTGGCCGTTCTTGAGCTTGCCGACGTCGGACTCGGTGAAGGTGCCCACGAGCTGCAGCTTGCCGGTGTCGGCGAGCTCGACGAAGCCGCCGGAGCTCTGAGCGCCGCTTGAGCCCGAGGACTGGCCCGTGCTCTGGCCGGAACCCGCGCTCGAACCCGACCCGGAGCCCGATCCCGAGCTGCTGCCGCCGACCGAGCCGTTCACCGCCGTGACCGTGCCCTTGAACGGCGCCTTCAGCACGGTGGCCGCGACCGTGCGCTGGGCCTCCCGGTAGGCGTTGCGGGCCTTGATGTAGGAGGCGTAGAGCTGGGCCGTCGAGGTCCCGTCGTCGACGGCTTCGTCGTACGTGGCCTTGGCCGCCGACAGGCTCTCCTGCGCGGCGTCGTCGTCGAGCCTGGCCAGGATGTCGCCCTTGCTCACCTTGTCGCCGGCCTTGACGTAGACCTTCTCGACCGTCCCCGTCGTACCGAACGAGAGAGCCCTGGACTTGGAGCTCTCGACCGCGCCCGACGCGGACACCGAGGCCACCACGGAGCCGCGGCTCGCGGTCACGGTCCTGACGGCCGTCTGGCCCGCCGCCTGTCCCGTGCCGAGCTGGGCGTACGCGAGCGCGGCACCGCCCAGCAGGAGCACCACCAGCGCTCCGTTGGTCATCAGCGCTCTGCGCCTTGTCGACACCTTCACAGGCGGTGACCCTTGCACACCAGGCTGCGCCGGAGCCGCGAGCGAGCTGAACGTTCGCTGACAACCTGGGGGTCCCCCCAGGCACACAGGTAACTCTTAGGCGGCTCGCAGCCTGGCGCGAGCCGGCTCCGCCAGGATGGGCCGCCATGAGACCGACTTTCGCGCTGGGCGGGCTCGCCCTCGCCGTGCTCGTGGCCGGGTCCGGCCTGGCGCTGGCGCTGCGCGACGACACCCCGCCCACCGTCCAGGTACGGCTCGCCGCCGCGCAGCGCGGCCAGGTCACGGCCACGGTCAGCGCGGCGGGCAACACCGTGGACGGCTCGCGCAGGGACCTGGCGTTCGGCTCTTCGGGGACGCTGACCAAGGTGTACGTCAAAGTCGGGACCAAGGTGACGAAGGGGCAGGTGCTGGCCAGGATCGACGGGCGGTCGGCGCGGGAGGCGTACACGGCGGCCAAGGCCGATCTCGCCGCAGCCGAGGAAGCCCTGGAGGAGGCTCAGGAGAAGGCGGCGTCCCCGACGACCAGCGCCGCCGGCCCCGCGACCTGCACGCCGTCCGGGAACGGCGCCACGCCTGCCACGTCCGGCACCGGCGCGGCGACGCCCACCGGCAGGACGACGCCCACCGGCAGGGGGACCCCATCGGGCTCGGCGACACCCACCAGAGGCGCGACCCCCACGGCCACGCCCACTGGCCGGCCGAGCGGCGGCGCGGTCGGCGGGGCGAACGGCGCGCTGGGGCCGACGGCTCCCCCAACTCAGGGCGTGTCCGTGAAAACCGGGAGCCCGGCCACCAGCTCCACCCCGCGCCCCACCGGCACGCCGACCTCCGTACCCACGGACCCCGGCCCCACCGATCCCGGGCCCGAGCCGCAGCCCACGGTCACCGTCACCGTGACGGCCACGGTGACGGCCACCGTCACCACGACCGTCACCGCCACCCCGACCGGCGGCGCTTCCCAGGGCGGCAACCCGGGCGGGGGCTCCGACCACTCCGGAAGCCGCCCGACCCCGTCCGCCACGAGCTCCGGCAAGCCGTCCACCGGTGCGAAGCCGTCGGCGAGCGGCCGTCCCACAGCCGGCGGCAAGCCGTCGGCGCGACCGAGCACCAGGCCGACGGGCAGCGCCGCCCGGCCGAACTCGCAGTCCTCCTGCAGCCGCGGCACGGGCTCGGCGGGCCAAGGTCAGGGCCAGAGCCAGGGGCAGGGGCAGGGGCAGGGCGGGGTCAGCGAGGAGCAGGCCGGCTCGAACGTGGACCGCGCGGAGGCGGCGCTCGAGCAGGCCGCCGACGCCGTACGGGCGACCCGCATCGTGGCCCCGGCGGCGGGCACGGTGCTGTCGCTGGCGGGCGCGGTCGGCGACCAGGCGGGCACCGGCACCTTCGTCAGCCTCGGCGACCTCAACGAGCTGCAGGTCCAGGCCATGGTCACCGAGTCGGACGTGAACCGGCTCAAGCTCGGCCAGAAGGCCAAGATCACCCTGGCCACCCGGAACGGCGCGCGGTACGAGGGGACGGTCACCGCCATCGCGCCGACCGCGACGGTGAGCGGCCAGCTCGTCCGCTACTCGGTCACCCTCGCCTTCGACGAGCCGCCCGCCGGGCTCATGCTCGGGCAGACCGCCTCGGTCACGGTCACCACGGACGCGGCCGCGGACGCGATCTACGTGCCCGCCGCCGCGGTCCGCAGCAGGTCGGACGGCACGCAGGTGGTCACGGTCCGCACGGGCGGGCGTGACTCGGCGAAGGTGGTGCGGACAGGTGTCCGCGGTGACCAGTACGTGGAGGTGACGTCAGGGCTGCAGGAGAGCGACGAAGTGGTCATGTCGGGCGCCACGAACGGCGAGTTCCCGGACGCGGGCTGGCCCGGCGCCTGATCCCCCGAGACCGGCCCGGCACCTCCTCTCCCGCCGGGTCCCGGGCAGGGCCGCACGTGGCGCGTGCCGCCCCGGCCCGGCGCGCCTACCGGAGGCGTCACCCGGCGCCTCCGGTGGGTGCGGCGAACGCGCCTGTGTCCAGCCTCCGGGGGCACGGCCGACGCGCGCGGGTGGGCGCGGCGGGTGTGCCGGGCAGGCGCGATCCGGCGCCCAGGGTGGGGCGTCGTAGGCGTGCGTGTGGTTGAGCGGATTTTCAGGTTGCTCCCAGCGAACGTTCAGCCGACGCGGGGTGCGGCCGCTCGGCCGGCGGCCGCGGGGCCGGTGGCCGCCGGGATGGTGAGGCGGTGGGCGGTCCTGGCCTTGGCGCCCCGACGGGAGATGTAGTCCAATGTCCGGAAATCGACGGAAAGCTCATCCCGGGTCAGCCGCGCCATCAGGTACCCCCGCCGCTGGTCGATGAAGGAGATGTGCGGGTTCTCCTGCAGCGCCTCCGCGATCCACGTCCGGTCCCGGTAGCCGTCCCCGTCGCTCGCGATCGACGAGGCGATCAGCTCCCTGGCCACCACCGGCGAGTCCGGGTCGTCGAAGTCGGTCTTGAGCTCGGCCAGGTGGTGCATGTGCGCGTCGCCCGTCAGCACCACCGGGTTCTCGGTCCCGGCCAGCGACCCCAGCAGCCGGGTCCGCTCGGCGGCGTACCCGTCCCAGGAGTCCAGGTTCACCTCGCGCCCGGGACCGACCTTGTAGTCGCGCTGCGCCATCATGATCTGCTGCCCCAGCAGGTTCCAGCGGGTGGTCGAGCCGCGCAGGCCGCTCTCCAGCCAGCGCCACTGGTCGGACCCGAGCAGCGTCCGCCCCGACGCCAGCCGGTCGTCGCACCCGGCCCGCACGCCGTCCAGGCACGCCTGGTCGTCGCGGAACTGCCGCGTGTCCAGCAGGTGGAAGCGGGCCAGCGTCCCCCAGGAGATCCGCCGGTTCACCCTGAGCACCGCCCCCTGGACGCTGGCGCGGCGCAGCGGCATGTTCTCGTAGTACGCCCGGAACGCCTGCGCCCTGCGCGAGGTGAAGCCGGGCGCGTTCGTGCTGGAGACGGGCCCGGCCCAGTTGTTCTCCACCTCGTGGTCGTCGAACGCCACCAGCCACGGCGCCACCGCGTGCGCGGCCTGCAGGTCGTGGTCGCTCTTGTACTGCGCGTGCCGCAGCCGGTAGTCGGCGAGCGTCTCGCACTTGCCGGGCGTGTGGGTGCGTACGCGGCCGGCCAGCGCCGTGTAGCCGCTGGGGCCGTACTCGTACATGTAGTCGCCGAGGAACACCACCAGCTCGGGCTCCTGCTCGGCCAGGCGGCGGTAAGCCGTGTAGTAGCCGTGCTCGTAGTGCGCGCACGCCGCGACCGCGAAGTTGAGCGGCGTCTCCCCGGCGGGGGTCGTCCTGGTGCGGGCCGCCGGGGAGAGCCTGCCCTCGCTTCTGAAGCGGTAGAAGTACTCGCGCCCCGGCTCCAGCCCGTCCAGCTCGACGTGGACGCTGTGGGCGTCGCGCGACCTGGCGGTGGCCGTACCGGACCTGACGATCTTGGAGAAGCGCTCGTCGGCCGCGACCTGCCAGTCCACGTCCACGTCACGGCCGGGCATGCCGCCGCGGCCGTCGCCGGCCAGCGGGTCGAGGGCCAGCCTGGTCCACAGGACGAAGCCGTCGGCCGAGGGGTCGCCGGAGGCCACGCCCAGCGTGAACGGGTCGGATCTGAGGGTTCTGGCCGCTGCCGCCGGAGTGGCGGTCTGGGGGAGGAGGAGTCCGGCTGTCGCCGCTGTCAGGAAGGCTCTGCGGTCCACGTTCACAGGTATGTCCGCCCGCGCTGACCCGGCCGTGACAGCCGAGTCAAGCGCGGGTGAACAGCATCAGTCGTCCTGTTCGCGAGGTTTCGCCCTGGCGGTCGACCTCACTGAGCGTTCATCCGATGGCTCCGTGAACGCCAGACAGCGTTCCGCGGAGCGTGGATGCGTCCGTGAAGTGCACGCCGGTCATGCCCGCGCGCTCGGCGCCCTCGACGTTCTCCGCGCGGTCGTCGATGAAGACGACCTCGGACGGCTCGGCGCCCAGCGCGCGGGCCATCTCGTCGTAGATCTCGCGCTCGGGCTTGACCAGGCCCATCCTGCCGCTGTAGAAGCGACGGCCGACCTCGGCGATCCAGGGCAATTCGTCCAGGCCGTCGCCGATGCAGACGGGCATGTTGGACAGCACCGCCACGTCACGCCCGGCCCCGATCAGCTCGCCGAGCAGGGCGACCATGTCCTCGTTCGGGTACGCCCAGCTCGCGACGTCCATGGCGACCAGGCGGGCGACCTCGGACTGGGTGACGGGCCGGCCCAGCACGGCCGACCAGTAGCCCAGCGGGCTCAGGCTCCCCCGGTCGAACTCCAGGCGGTGCTCCCAGTAGCCGTGCCTGAACGCCTCCGGGTCCGCGCCCACCGCCCGCGCCATGGCCTCGTTGTCGGAATCGAGCTGGGGCAGGCAGAGGACGCCGCCGTAGTCGAACACAATCCACGTCATGCCAGGAATGGTCGCAGATGCGGGTCCAGCGCCGGGCAACCTAGATACTTCTCGGCGGTGTGAAAGTCGATCCAGTCCAGGTTGACCAGCTCTTCGGCGTCTATGCCGGTGAAGCTGA
Source organism: Nonomuraea sp. NPDC050451 (assembly GCF_044458585.1). Classification (NCBI taxonomy): domain Bacteria; kingdom Bacillati; phylum Actinomycetota; class Actinomycetes; order Streptosporangiales; family Streptosporangiaceae; genus Nonomuraea; species Nonomuraea sp. NPDC050451. The sequence goes on along the minus strand of NZ_JBITHZ010000001.1, from coordinate 1,005,312 downwards.
CGGCCAGGTTGGGCGGGATCGCGGCGATGTCGTCCTTGTCGGCGATGTTCACCCAGCGCTTGACGCCCGGGGGGCGTTCGCCGCGGCCGTTGATGGGGGTGGGCAGGAGTCGCTCGAAGACGACGTTGCGCATGCCGAGCGGGCTGCCCAGGGTGATCAGGAGGTCGATCCGGAGGCCGGGGTCGCCCCAGAGCGTCTCGTACGCGACCACGCTGCCGAGCGAGTGGGCGATCACCACCTTGGGCCGGTTGCGCCTGATCGCGTCGGCCACGACCCGCCGGCACTGCTCGCGCTTGCCCTCGTCCGTGAGGTACGCCGCCACCTCCGGCGCGAACAGCTTGGCGAACGCCGCCGACCTGCCGTCCAGCCGGTCGAGCAGCCAGCCGGTGAACGACTTGAGCGCCCCCGTCACGTGCTCGCCCACGCCCAGGTTTCGAGCCCAGCCGACGAGGACCTGCTGGATCTGGCCCTCCGTCGCCGCGGAGGGCTTCGCCTCGTCGCCGCCCTTGCCGTTGTGCAGGTGGTGCGAGAAGTAGGCGACCTCGCTGAAGTAGGCCTGCGCCTCGCCCCCGAGCGCCACCTGCAGGTAGCGGTCCCACTTGGCCCGCATGGCCTCGGCCGCCCCGGTCGCGGACCGCCCGGCCTCGAGGTAGTAGTTGTACTTGCCGATCCCGTGCACGCCGACGATCGCGGTCACCATGCCTCCCCACCCGTGATCTCCACGCGCGATGGTGGCACACGTCACTTGCAGTCCGCCATCGAGAAGACAGGGAAATGCCGTTGCGCGCGGCATATCTCCGCCCATTTACTGTTAGTGCTGGTGAGAGAACAGGAGTCCCGCACATGCCCGGCCCGCTGATCGTCAACGACTCGATCGTCATTCCCGACGTCGAGCTCGTCTGGCGTTTCTCACGTTCGTCGGGCCCCGGTGGCCAGGGCGTCAACACCACCGACAGCCGCGTGGAGCTCGTCTTCGACGTGGCCGCCAGCACCGCGCTGCCGCCCGCGCTGAAGGCCAGGGCGCTCGACCGGCTGGGCTCCCCGACGATCACGATCGCCGCCTCCGAATACCGCTCCCAGCTGCGCAACCGGGAGGCCGCGGCGCACCGCCTGGCCCAGCGCCTGCGCGAGGCCATCGCCCCGCCGCCGAAGCGCCGCCGCCCGACCAAGCCCAGCCGCGGCGCCGTCGAGCGCCGCATCGCCGCGAAGAAGCAGCGCTCCGACCTGAAGCGCCTGCGCCGCGAGCCCTAGCGGGGCGGCAAACCCTGCCCCTGGCCGATCAGGTGGGGCAGGGTGGTGATGGTGGTCGACAGGTAGTCCGCCACCGGCTCGGGGACCAGGTGCCGGGACGTGATCTCCGAGCGGTTCAGCCGTACCCGCTCCACCTCGTACAGACCCCGCGACGGGTCGTCGAACTCGGGCCCGTGGCGCAGCCCCGGATCCATCGACACCAGGCGGCAGCCGTAGACGTGCTGCGTCTTGAGCTCGCCCTGCCACGGGTATGACAGCGTGACCAGGGGCGTCACCGCCGAGACGGTCGCGCCCAGCTCCTCGAGCAGTTCCCTGTGCAGGGTGTGCTCCAGCGTGTCGTCCCCCGGTTCGACATGCCCTCCGGGGATGCTCCAATAGACGTCGCGCCCCGGAACCGTACGGCGGAAGAGCACCAGCCGTTCGTCATGGTCGAGCAGGACACCGCGGACACTGGGTCGCATAGGGACACCCTATTTGACCGGTATGTCCTTCCGGTAGCCTAACCTACGGTACCGTAACCTGAAGGAGAAGATCTTTTATGGCGATGACTCAGACGGAGCTGCTGCACGAGCTGGAGCCTGTGGTGGCCGTGGAGCTCGACCGCCATCACAAGATGGCCAAGGAGTGGTTCCCGCACGAGTACATCCCGTGGAGCGAGGGCCGCGACTTCGACGGCATCTACGGGGGCGAGGCGTGGCAGGAAGGCCACTCGAAGATCCCCGAGGCGGCCCGCGTCTCGCTCATCGTCAATCTCCTGACGGAGGACAACCTCCCCAGCTACCACCACGAGATCGCCAGCACGTTCGGCCGCGACGGCGCCTGGGGCACCTGGGTGCACCGCTGGACGGCCGAGGAGGACCGCCACGGCACTGCGCTCCGCGACTACCTCACGGTCACCCGCGCCGTCGATCCCGTGGCGCTCGAGCGCGCCCGCATGCACCACATGGAGAACGGCTTCACCACCGAGTACGGCACCATGCTCCAGCAGCTCGCCTACGTCTCCTTCCAGGAGCTGGCCACCCGCATCGCGCACCGCAACACCGGCATGGCCTCCGGCGACGAGGGCTGCGAGCGCCTGCTCGCCAGGATCGCCGCCGACGAGAACCTGCACATGCTCTTCTACCGCAACCTGCTCAAGGCCGCCTTCGAGCTGGACCCCAACCAGACCATGCGCGCGGTGACCGACGTCGTCACCACGTTCCAGATGCCGGGCTCGGGCATCGACGGGTTCGCCCGCAAGGCCATGATCATCGCGAACGAGGGCATCTACGACCTGCGCCTCCACCTGGACGACGTGCTGATGCCGGTGCTGCGGCAGTGGTCGGTGTTCGACAAGACCGGGCTGGACGCCGAGGGCGAGCAGGCCCGCGAGCAACTGTCCGAGTTCCTGGCCAAGACCGAGATCACGGCCGCCAGGTTCGTCGAGCGCCGCGAGGAGCGCCGGGCACGCGCCGCCGCCCGCTGACGAACCCGCACCCCACACGGGGTCCCGCCGCCAGGGCACGCTGACGTCTGGCCAGGAGTGTCGCCGTGGAATGATCCTGCGCTATGGATCTCCCCACCCAGCTGCTCCTCAGCGTCTTCACGCTCCTGATGATCATCGGCCTGGCCACGGTGGCGCAGCGCCTGCTGGACGTCAGGTTCGGCAGGCTGCGCACCTTCCTGGCTGCGCTGGTCGCCTTCGCGCTGGCGCAGCCGATGCTGGAGCCGATCCTGTCCTCGCTCGGCCCCGTCGGCCGCGAGAACCCGCCTGCCGCGCCGGCGCTGGGGATCCTGCTGCTCATCGTCATGAGCGTGGTGCTGATCCCCATGGTCATCCTGGTGATCGCCGAGGCGCTGGTGCCGCCGGGCTCGGTGCCGGGGCCGCTGGAGCTCGTCAGGTCCGTACGCGGCCGCCTCTCCCGGGCCAGGCGCTACTCGCAGATCACCAGGATCGCCATCAAGCACGGCCTCGGCCCGTACCTGCGCGGACGGGGCGAGCGGCTCGACGACCGCCCGGGGAAGGTGCGTCTGGCCAGGTCGCTGCGCGAGGCCCTCGACGAGGGCGGCGTCACGTTCGTCAAGCTCGGCCAGGTCCTGTCCACCCGGCGCGACCTGCTGCCCGCCGAGTTCGTCGAGGAGCTGGGCCGGCTGCAGGACCAGGTCGCCCCGGCGCCGTGGCCGGAGATCGAGCCGGTGCTCGCCGCCGAGCTGGGCGGGCCGGTGGACGAGGCGTTCGCCGAGTTCGACCGGACGCCGCTGGCCGCCGCCTCCATCGGGCAGGTCCACGCCGCGCGCCTGCACTCGGGCGAGAGCGTCGTGGTCAAGGTGCTGCGGCCGGGCATCTGGCCGGTGGTCTCGAAGGACCTCGACATCGTCCGGCGGCTGGCGGCCACGCTGGAGTCCAGGACCCGCTGGGGCCGCTCGCTCGGTCTGCGCGACCTGGCCGAGGGGTTCGCGACGGCGATCCGCGAGGAGCTCGACTTCCGGGTGGAGGCGGCCAACATGGCGGCCGTCACGGCCTCCGGTGGCGGCGGTGTCACGTACCCCGCCCCGATCAGCGCCATGTGCACCGAACGCGTGCTCGTCATGCGGCGCCTGTCCGGCCGGCCCGTCACCGCCGCCGCCTCCGAGCAGGGCCCGCGGCTGGCCCGCGACCTGCTCGACTGCCTGCTCAGGCAGATCCTGGTCGAAGGCGTCTTCCACGCCGACCCGCATCCCGGCAACCTCATGCTGCTCGACGACGGCACGCTGGGGCTGCTCGACTTCGGCGCGGTCGGGCGGCTCGACGACTCCGTGCGCTCGGCGCTGCGGCGCTTCCTGCTCGCCATGAACCGCCAGGACCCGCTGGGCGTCACCGACGCGCTGCTGGAGGTCGTGCCCAGGCCGGAGGACATCGACGAGGCCGCGCTCGAACGGGCGCTCGGCCAGTTCATGGCCAGGCACGTGACGGCCGGCATGGACAGCGCGCAGATGTTCACCGACCTGTTCAGGATCGTCTCGGCGTACGGGCTGTCGATCCCGCCCGAGGTGGCCGCCGTCTTCCGCGCGCTGGCCACGCTGGAGGGCACGCTCGTCCGCCTCTCCCCCGGGTTCGACCTCATCGGCGAGGCGCGGTCGTTCGCCGGCCGCCATCTCGCCGAGCGGATCACCCCGGAGACGATCAAGGAGTCCGCCACGCAGGAACTGGTCGCGCTGCTGCCGATGCTGCGCCGCCTGCCGCGCCGCGTCGAGCGCATCGCGAGCGCCGCGGAGCACGGCCGGTTCACCATGAACGTGCGGCTGCTCGCCGACGACCGCGACCGCCGCTACGTGACGGGCCTGCTCCACCAGGTGCTGCTGACGGTGCTCGGCGCCACGGCCGGGGTGATGGCGGTCATCCTCCTCGGTACGGCCGGCGGCCCGCCGGCGCTGGCGAACACCTCGCTGTTCCAGCTCATCGGCTACAACCTGCTGGTCATCGCCGCCATCCTGGTGCTGCGCGTCCTGGCCCTGATCTTCCGCCGCCCGCGCGCCTCGGACGATCACCCAGCGCGACGATAGGCCGCGAACGGGCCCCAGCCGTGTCTTGACCCGGAGCTGGTCTTGGACATCCGAGGCATCGGGCAGGTTCCTGGAAACTTCGGAACCGCTTGGGAGCAGAGGGTGAAAATCATCGGGATCGCCGCCAGTCTCCACGCGGGGTCGTTTATCAACAAATTGCTGGATGCGGCGGGTGGCGAGCTGCCCGTGGGCGTCGACTTCGCGGTGTGGCCGGGGCTGGGCGAGATCCCGCCGTACGCGCACGGGCCGGTGCCGGTCATGGCGCGCGAGCTCATCGGGCTGGTCGCCGCGTCAGACGCGGTGCTGCTGACCGCTCCCGAGCACAGCCTGCTGCCGGAGGAGCTGACGTACGCGCTGGACTGGATGTCGGCCCGCAACGGGCTGTCGGGCAAGCACGTGGCGGTGATGAGCGCGAGCGCGCGGGCGTGCGGCGCGATGTGGGCGCAGGCTGAGCTGTACAAGCACCTTCAGGCGGCGGGCGCCGTCGTGATGGGGGCCGAGCTGGTGATCTCCCCGGCCTGCCCCCACTTCGACAAGGACGGCCATCTCACGGATCCCGCCCTGCGCGCCCAGGTGCGCGCGGTGATCGGCCAGCTCTGCCCCTCCGAGGTCATGGAGCCCGCGCTCTCGCTCTGACCCGCCTCAGCTCGTGCCCTCCGCCGCGCGGACGAGCTGGATCCGGTGGTCCTCCACCTCGCCGCTGTCGGCCCATCCCGCGGGCAGGGCCGTCGCCTGGGCGGCCAGGCGCAGCCGCATCCAGGTGGGGCCGGTGCGGAGCGTCTTCGGCAGGCTCCAGCGCAGCTCCACGGAGGTGGCGTCCTTGGCGACCTTCGCGGTGGCCCGCTCGTCCGTGTCGAAGCGGCCGTCGTGGTCGGCGTCGATCCAGCCGGTGACGTACGCCGGCGACCCGGCCCGTACGGGCACCGACAGCGTGCCGGCCTGACCCTGGACGGTGATCTTCGCCGGGGAGCCGGTCACGGCGTCGTCCTCGTCGGCGCTCACCACGCGCGGCGTCAGGCTCACCGCGTCCGGATGGTCGGCGGTCACGGAAGCTCCCAGGAAGGAGTCGGTGATCGCGTGGGAGGCCGCTCCGTACGAGGCGGGCGCGTCGGAGTCGTCCTCGGCCAGCGTGAGCTTGAACGCGGCCCACAGCTGCGGGCCCGGGCCCCCGCGCCCGTAGCGCACGCCACGAGCGCTCAGCCGGATCGTGAACGCGGTGACGGTGCCGTTCACCTTGGCCGTGCCGCAGGTGTAGACGACCCCGCAGGTGGTGGACTCGACGGGACGGACCTCTTCCGGCTCGATCGAGTCCGCCGTGACGCGGTAGCCGGGGAAACCGGCCGCCGCGGAGAAGGCGGGCCTGGCCGGGGTCCCGCCGACCAGGTCGATGGCGGGCCAGTAGTCGTCGCGGCCGACCCCGGGATCGCGCGACAGCCCGCCCGTGCCGAACACGTGCAGGTGCGGGTCGCGTACCGGCCGGGAGAACGTGAACGTCAGCGTGGCCACGTCGCTCCAGCGGCCGGGCCGGTCCGCGAAGTCCTCGTACAGGTCCAGGAATCCCGCCGTCATCTTGGCGTCGGCCGGTACGAGGAATTCGTCGGCGGGCGCCCACGTGCTCGCGGGCAGCACCTCGGCGGAGGCCACGCGCGTCTCCCCGATCATCGTCTTGCTCACGGTCACCGTCACGCCGGACGGCGTCCGGCCCGAGGCCGTCGCCGGCGAGTTGGTGAAGGACGACGGCGCGTCGGCGGCGACGACCCCCGGGACGCCGGCGAGCACCGTGACCACGCACGCCGGCACCGCATGGAAAACCATTCTTGCTCCTCCCGAAACAGCTTTGCCCGGACGCACGATCAGGCCCTCCGCGATCCGCGCAGGCGGCTCATCAGCCCTCTGGTCACGCGGCGGGCGGCGAAGTCGCAGCCGCACACGAACCGCATGGCCGGTCCGAACGTCCCCGCCGCCGCGAGCCCGACCAGGTGCAGCCCCGCGACGGACGTCTCGAACGCGGGGCCGAGCCGCGGCGCCGGGCCGGGCACCGCCACCGCGCGCCGCAGGTCCTCGTGGAGGATCCCGATCCTGGCCACGTCCACCCGGTAGCCGGTCGCCGCGATGACGTGCTCGGTCTCCAGCGTGGTGACCGCTCCCGCGTCGTCCCGCAGCCGCAGCCGGACCCCGTCGCGGTACTCGGAGGCCGCCAGCCGCGTCCCCAGGGTCACCGGCACGGTGCCGTCGAAGCGCTCCTTGAGCCACCAGGACCCGGCCGGTCCGAGGGTGGTGCGCACGATGTGGGCGCGGGCCGCCCTCGGCAGGTGCCTGACCGCGTACGGCATCCGCGACCAGACCACGGAGGGCCAGCCGCTCCCGAGCGGGGAACGGGGCGCCAGCACGCGCGACATGACCGGGCGCCACTCGACGGGCACGTCGTTCCAGGCCAGGGCGCCGGTCCGGGCGACGAGCCGGACGGCCGCCCCCGCCTCGGCCAGCAGCGTCGCGGTCTCCAGCGCCGACTGCCCGGCTCCGAGCACGGTCACGTCCCGGCCCGCGAACCCGCTCAGATCGTGGTGGTCGGAGCTGTGCGTGGCCACCTCGGGCGGCAGCGCCGCCAGGGCGGGGGGCCGGTGGGCGAACGGCAGGAACCCCAGGGCCAGCACGACGGTCCTGGCCGGCACGGACGCCCCCGACGACAGGGAGATCGTGAACAGCCCGCCCTCGACGCCGACGGCCGTCACCTGCGCCTCCTCCAGCGCCCGGCCGACCGCCCGCTCGCGGAACCACTTGCCGTAGGCGACGAACCTCTCCACCGGCACCGGCTCCCCGTAGGAGTACCGATGGAAGGCGTCGAGGCCGTGCCTGCCATCCGGGTCGCCGAGATGGGACGCGTCCGGCTCGGACTTCAGCAGCATTCCTCTGGGCATGTGACGTTCCCAGGCCCGCATCGGCTCACCGAACACCCGCGCGTCCAGCCCGGCGTGCAGGGCGTGCGCCGCCACGGACAGCCCGTACGGTCCCGCGCCCACGATCGCCACGTCGATGACCGGCACATTCTCCTCCATTCGCTAGGCCCGCTGCCGGGCCAGCCGGGTGAATCCGCGTTTCATCGCCTGCCTGGCCATGGCCACGAAGGGCCGGGGGTCGTCGGCGGAGAGCCAGGCCAGCTCGTCGGCCGAGCACAGGGCGCGCAGGCTCCTCGGGCCGGCGGTGAGGAGGTCGTAGTTCTCCACCGCGTAGGTCCGGCCGTGACCGGCCCTCCCTCGGACCGTGCGCCGGCCGGACAGGTGCAGGTGCGCGGCCCGTACCAGGTCCAGGCCGCTGCTGTCGCTGAACAGCCGGAACTGGGCGCCGAGCCGGGGGTTGAAGTCCAGCAGGTGGTAGGCGTCCCTGCTGGAGTCGTGGCGGAAGTCGATGTCCAGCACGCCGCGGTAGCCCAGCTTCGCCGCCAGCTCGCGGGCCGTGCCCTCCACGACGGGATTGGGCAGCCACCGCCCGTAGGTGGTGAGCCCGGCGCCCTTGGGATAGGCGCGCTCCTTGCGTCCCGCGCCGCCGTACAGGCAGTGCGAGTTCTCGTCGAAGTAGCCGTGGAAGAACCAGTCCGAGTGCGGCCCGCCGGGCACGAAGCGCTGGAACAGCAGGTCGCGGCCCTCCACGTGCTGGAGCAGCCGGGGCACCTGGTTGGCCCGCCGCACCAGGCTGGTGTTGCGCAGCCCGATGCCGGCGGGCAGGAGCCACGGCTGCGCCCATTTGGCGACCAGCGGCAGCCCGAAGTCGGTGACGGCCGCCGCGGCGTCGCGTTCGCCGGTGATCAGCCGGGTCTCCGGCTGGACGACCCCGAGCGCGGAGCACAGCTGCGCCAGCAGGCGCTTGTCGGCGAGGGTGCGCGGCAGTCCGGGCACCTGGTCGGGGATGAGGTAGTGCGGGCGCAGCTCGGCCGCGTGCTCCGCGACGGCGATGGCGCCCGCGTCGTCCAGCGCCAGCAGCACGGCCGGGCGGCCGATGACCTGGGCGACCTGCGTGAGCGTCCGCACGACGTCCCCGTCGCGTGGCCACGCATGCCCGCGCGCGAGGTACTTGGAGCGGGAGGTCGGCGAGTCCGCCTCCCCGACGAGCCCGTGCACCTCCACGCCCGCCCGGCCGAGGGAGCGAATGGCGCCGAGGGTCCCATGGTGAAAGTTATTAGGATCGAATCGCAGCACAAGCGCCGGGACAGTGCAATCGAGCATGTTCCTTCTCCTTCGCGAAAGCTATAAATCAGGCAAATCGCGAGTCGGATATCCGGATTGCCGAAACATGGGGTATGGAGAAGGAAGGAGAGGCAAGAATCGGGGATGTGCGTTCGTGGCAGGAAAGAGATATCTGTACTTTTCGCTCGCGATAATCACGGGTGCGGCGGTGGCATCGGTGGGCCTGGGCACGCCGACGCCCACCCCGTCCACCGGCCCCGCGGCGCTGGGCGTCTTCCTCGCCTCCGACGCGCGCGGCACTCAGCTCCTGACGGGCTTCGAGGCGTGGCTGGGGCTCAAGGTGGCGGTCGGGCGCACCTATCTCCCCGGCGAGCGCTGGAAGTCCGTCGAGGGGGGCGACTCCGAGATCCTCGACACCTGGACGCGCTGGCGGGCCGCCGAGCCGGGCCGCGTCCTGGCGCTGAACGTGCCGATGATCACTCCGAACGAGTCCAAGATGTCCGACCGCGTCGTGGCGCGGCGGCTGGCGAGGGGAGCGCACGGCGCCCACGACGGCCGCTTCAGGAAACTCGCCGGGAAGCTGGTCTCCTCCGGCGCCGCCGACACGATCATCGTGCTCGGCTGGGAGATGAACGGCACCACCTACTCCAGCAGGTGCGGACCCGACCCGGAGACGTGGAAGCAGTACTGGCGGCGCATCGTCACGACCATGCGCGAGACGCCCGGCCAGCGGTTCCGCTTCGACTTCGCCCCCAGCCGCGGGCAGGACGCGATCCCCTGGACGCAGTGCTACCCGGGTGACGACGTGGTCGACATCATCGGCATGGACAGCTACGACCAGGGGCCCGGGCGCGAGTTCGCGGACTACGTCGACCAGCCGTACGGCCTGCGGGCCCACGCCGACTTCGCCGCGCAGCACGGCAAGCCCATCTCGTTCCCCGAGTGGGGCCTGTTCGGCAACGGCGACCGTCCCGCCTTCGTCGAGGGGATGCTCGACTGGATCAGCACTCACAACGTGGTCTATCACTCGATCTCCGATTACTGTCCCCACGGCGTCTGGCAGTGTTCGTCGAACCCCGGCTCGTCGGAGGCCTTCCGCAGGCGGCTGCTGGAGCACGCCTCCCCCTCCATCACGCCCAGCGTGTGCGCGGCGAGCCCGTCCAGCGCGCCGTCCACGCCGAACCCGGCCGCCAGCGTGGCGGCCGCCACCCCCTCGGCGCCGGCCAGCGCGGGTTGCCCGAGCCTGACCAGCAGCGCCTCGGCCAGCCCCGCGCCGTCCTCTGGCTGAACGAGCGCGCCGACTCCCCCGGTCACCACCTCGGTGAGCCCGGGCACCGCGCAGGCGACCACGGGCCTGCCCGTGGCCAGGGCCTCCAGCGCGGTGAGCGGCAGGCCTTCCCAGCGCGAGGGCAGCACCACCACGTCGGCGGCGGCGTACCAGGGCCGGGGGTCGGCCACGCCGCCGGCGAAGTGAACGCCGGGCACGGCCCGCGACCGCAGCGTGTGGAGCAGCGGGCCGTCGCCGACGATGGCCAGCCGGGCCCGCCCGTCGCGTGCGGCGACGCGCTGCCAGGCCGACAGCAGCAGGTCCTGGCCCTTCTGGCGGGTGACCCTGCCCACGCAGACCGCCAGCGGCGTGTCCTCGGCGATGCCGTGGCGGGCGCGCGCCTCGGCCCGCTCCCTCGGCCCGGCGGGCCTGAAGCGGCGCAGGTCCACGCCGTTGCGCACCACCACGAGGTCGCCGGCCACGCCGTGCCGTCTGGCCAGCGCCGCCTCGCCCTCCCCCACGCAGATCACCCGGTCGGCCCAGCGCGCGGCCAGCCGTTCCCAGGTCAGCGCCGCGGTGGCGACGGCGCCCCGGGCGGCCAGCCAGGACCAGCCGTGCGGCTGGAAGAGCGTGGGCACCCGGCCCCTGAGCGCGGCCCTGCCCGCCAGCCCGGCCTTGGACGAGTGCAGGTGCACCGCGTCGGGGCCGAACTCGCGGACGATCCGCCGCAACCGGGCCGCCTGGACGACGTCGCCGAGCCCGGGCGCGCGGCCGGCGGTCCAGTCCAGCCGGGGCACGCCCAGCCGGTCCAGCTCGCCGGCCAGCGGGCCGGCGAGTAGATCAGGCGGTGGGCAGGCGACCGCGACCCGCCAGCCCCGCCGTGCCTGGTCGGCGGCGGCCATGGCCACGTACGCCCCCACGCCGCCGTCCACCGGCTGCGTGACGTGCAGGACGCCCGGCGTCAGCGCCATGCCGAGATCCTCCGCGCCAGGCGCGGGCAGCGCCTCTTCAGCAGCTCCCCGCCCGCCCTGCGCATGCCCGCCATCGCGGCGTAGGCGGCCGCGCGGGTGCCGCGCCCGAGCAGCACCCGCTGGTTGACCACCGCTTCGGCCTCCCACCTGGCCTTGTGCGGCTCGGCGCCCCGCAGCATGCTGAGCACGGGCTTGCCCAGCCGGTGCGTCAACGCCAGGTTGGTACGCAGCAGCATCGTGATCAGGTCGGCCCGGGCCCGCAGGTCCGGGTGGACCCCGTACAGGTAGCCGCCCACGAAGTCCTTGCCGATCAACGAGAAGTCGCAGGCCAGCAGCCGCCCGTCCACCCGGTACTCCCACAGCGCCGCGTGGTTCTCCGCCACCAGCGCCTGCGCGGCCCCGGCCAGATGGTCGAGGAAGCGCGGCTGCGTGTGCTGGGCGTTGATCGCCCGGCTCTGCCACTGCATGGTGTGCAATCGCAGCAGCTCGGCCATCGCCGCCCTGACCCGGTCCGCCTCGACCGAGGTCACCGACACGTTCAGCGCATCGAGCTTGCGCAGCGCGGCTCGCACATGCTGGGCCCTGCGGCTCTGGAGCCCGGCGAGGACCTGTTCGATGGGTTGTCCGGGCAGCTGGAGGCAGGTGGAGGCGGGCAGGGTCCAGGCTCTGCCGTCCCAGATCTCCGCCAGACGGCGGATCGCCGCGCCGGGCCGCGCCTCGGGCAGGTCGATGACGTCCCAGCCCGGCTGGGCGAGCAGTCCGGCGCGCAGCTCGCGCAGGCCCGCGTCGCCTTCGGAGTCGTCCACCACGATGTCGGTGAAGTCGGACTGCGCTCCCCCGACGGGGGTCAGCACCCGCCAGCCGAACCGGTGCTCAAGCCTGAGCGGCGCCGCCGCGACCAGGCGTCCGTCCCGGTGCGCCAGGAACACCCGCAGCCGCCCCGGGGTGCCGTAGACCCGCCACCAGGAGCTGAGCCAGGCGTACGACTGGAACGGCGTGGCGGCCGAGCTGCGCGCGTACAGATCCGCCCATTCCGCCGACAACGCGGCCAGCTCCGCGCCCTCCTTGACGACCCGCAGCGTGAGCCCCGCGCGCGAGGTCCCCGGCCGGGCGGCCCTCACGCCGGCGCTCCGGTCAGCGCCGCCGGTTCCGGCCGCGCCTGGGGGCGGGCCTGCGGCGCGGCCAGCCGTACGAGGCCGGCCGCCAGGGCCGCCCCGCAGGCGCCGATGGCCACGCTGAGCAGCGGCAGCGGGGACGAGGGGCGGAGCGGAGGCACCGCGGTGGCGAAGGGGACCAGCCGTACGCGGGTGTCGGCGGTATGGGCGTTGGCGTACGCGACCAGCCCGGCGGCGGCCCGGTTGACGCGGTCGGCGGCCTCCCGCGCGCCGGTCGCCACGGAGGTGAGCCGCACCAGCGGGGCGTCGGGCGAGGCCGCCGCCCGCAGGCTGTCCGGCTCGTCCGCGGCGCCGATGAGGAATCCGGGATGACTGGAGATCCGGGCATAGGCGGCGGCGAAGCCGGCCGCCTGCGCCGGGTCGCCGCCGGCCACCACGACGTAGGCCTCGGCGGCGTAGACGGCCTCGCGGGCCAGCACGTAGACGGCCCCGCCCAGCGCCCCGAGCGCCAGGGACAGCGGAAGCCACCATCGCACGAGCAGGCCCGTGATGCGGACCCAGGTCCATGTCATCGTCACTCCTCGGTGGGTGCGGCGCCCAGCAGGCGCAGGTAGAGCCGCTCCAGCTGGTCCGCCTGGCGGCGGACGTCGTAGAGCCGGACGGCTTCGGGCGGAGGCAGCCTGAGTGGCGGGCGGGCGGCGAGCCCGGACAGCTCCACGGCGAGCCGGTCCGGCGGGACGCGTCGTGCTCCCGGGGCCGAGCCGGGCGGCAGGTCCTCGACGGCCGGGCAGGTGTCGTACAGGACGGGCAGGCCGGACGCGAGCGCCTCGACGACGGCCACGCCGAACGTCTCCTCCACCGAGGGCGCGGCCAGCACGTCCATCGCCGACATCAGGGCCCCCACGTCGGGCGACTCTCCCGCGAAGATCACCCTGTGCTCGACCCCGGCCTCGCGGGCCAGCTCCCGCAGCCGCGGCTCGCAGGAGCCGGAGCCGACCAGGAGCAGGACCGCGTGTTCGAGCGGCGGCAGCGCCCCGATCAGCGCGTCGAAGCGCTTGCTCGGCTCCAGGCGGCCGACGCCGCCGATCACGAACGCGTTCTCGGGCAGGCCGAGCCGCTCCCGGGTGCTCCGGCGCAGGGCGGCGTCGAAGCCGAACGCCGCGCCGTCGACGCCGTTCGGGACCACCACGATGCGCGAGCGGGGGACGCCCCATCTCGACAGCCGGTCGGCCACGGTGGGCGAGACGGCCACGGTCAGGTGCCCGAGCAGCTCGCTGGCCAGGTACAGCGCCCTGATCGAGCGGGTCAGGCGGCGTCCCTCGACGTGCTCGCGCCCGATCGAATGCTCGGTCGCCACGATCGCCGGCACGTTCGCCAGCCACGCCGCCAGCCTGCCGTACACGCAGGCGCGGTACAGATGGGTGTGCACCACGTCGTAGCGGCGCCCGCGCATGAGCCGGGCCAGCCGGCCGACGGCGCGCAGGTCCCTGTTTCCGCGCATGCCGACGTGGTGGACGGGCACGCCGGAGCGCTCGATGGCGTCCGCGACCACCCCGTGCCCGGTGAGCACCGCCACCTCGCACCGGGCCCGCAGGTACGGCAGCAGGGACCGCAGCTGCTGCTCCGCGCCGCCCGCGGCCAGGCCGGTGATGACGTGCAGGACCTTCACCAGCCCCACCGGACCCGGTGACGCGCCCGCTTGGCGTGCAGCCGCAGCGCGCCGTCCCGCTCGCCCACGTACGTGCGCGGCAGCGCGTGCGTCCCGGTGAGCTCGGACTTCCAGATGGCGCAGGCGTAGGAGTAGCCCGCCTCGCGGACGGCGTCCAGCTCGCGGGCGTTGACGTGCCCGTACGGGTAGCAGAACCCGTTCACCTGGCGGCCCAGCAGGTCCTCCAGCGCCGCCTTGCTGCCGGCCACCTCCTGGTGGAGCTCGTCGTCGCGCAGCCCGGACAGCGAGTAGTGACCGGCCGAGTGCGAGCCGATCTCCATGCCCTGCCGCGCGGCCCAGCGCAGGCCCTCGGCGTCCATGAGCCGCTTGCGCGGGGAGCCGGCGTCCCAGGCGTTGTGCTCGCCGATCAGGCCGGTGACCACGAAGACCGTGGCCGTGAACCCGTGTTTGCGCAGGACGGGCACGACCTCGCTGAGGAAGTCGCCGTACCCGTCGTCGAAGGTGAGCCCGACCAGGCCGCGCGTGCTGCGGGCGCGCGTGAGCTCCAGCATCGAGACCCCGGACAGGCCGCGCCGGGCGAGCCAGCGCATCTGCCGGGCGAAGCGGTCGGGCGAGACCGTGACGTGAAGCGGGTCGCTGTCGTATTTGTCCACGGAGTGGTACATGAGCACCAGCGGCATCGCGGTCATGAGCGACCTCGCATCCTGATCAATTGGGTGATCTTGGTGGTGTTGGTGAGCGTGGCCGTGGCTCCCGAGAGGGCCGCGACGACACAGAAGGTGACGGCGATCGCGGCGCCGGTCGACGCCAGGGCGATCGGCGGCGGCAGTCCCGCCAGCAGCGTCCGCGTGCCCCAGCCCGCGCCGGTGGCGGCCGCGGCGGCCAGCAGCAGGCCGCCGAGCGGGGCCGGCGCCATGTGGACGGGCAGGGCGACGCCCTGTCTCCGCAGTCCCGCGAGCAGCAGGGCGGCGGTCAGCGTGATCCCGGCCGCGTTCGCCGCGGCGATCCCCGTCACGCCCCACTCGGGGCGGGCCAGCACGACCGTCGCGGCCAGCCCCGCGCCCATGGCGAGGGCCGGATACCAGGACGCGCGGGCGCCGCAGAAGTAGACGCGGCAGGCGACCCCGACCACGGCCTGGCCGAGCAGCCCCAGCGCGTACACCCGCATGATCTGCGCGGTGGCGGCGGTGTCGGCCTCGGTGAACGCGCCGTACTGCAGCAGGAGGGCCACGACGTCCGGAGCGCAGACGAGCAGCGCCGCGGTGGCGAGCAGCACGATCGCCGAGGCGGAGACCAGGTCGTCGGCGAGCCTGCGCCGCGCCCGCGCGGTCTCGCCCGCGGCGAGGGCGCGGGCGAGCTGCGGGAAGCTCACCGTCGCCACGATCAGCGACAGGACCATCGGCACCTGGGCGATCTTCTGCGCGTAGTTGAGGTGCGAGATCGATCCTTCGGCCAGATTCGAGCCCACGAACCTCTCGACGAAGACCTGGCTCTGGCGGGCGAGCGTGAAGACCGCGATCGGCAGGAAGGCGCTGATCGGCAGCGGCACGCCGCGCGTGGGCCGCAGGGGCGCCCCGAAGCGCCGGACGAACGCCGGGACCTGGGCCAGCACCATGCCCGCCCCGCCCGCGGCCACCCCGATCGCCGCCGCGTACGCGCCCTGGTCGCGCAGGGCCCACACGCAGGTGACGATCCCCAGGTTGTAGGCCACGTAGATGGCGGCCGGCGGCGCGAACGCCTGGTGCGCCCGCAACGCCGCGCTCAAATACCCCGCCAGCCCGAACGTCAGGATCGTCACCGAGGCCACGCGCATGCAGTCCACGGCGAGGTCGGGCCGCCGGATCCCGGGGGCGAGCACGCCGACCAGCCACGGCGCGCCCGCGGCGGTCAGCGCGGTCAGCGCGGCCAGCCCGAGACACAGGTACGGCAGCGTCGACGACACCAGGGCCCTCAGGTCGTCGCCCGCCTCCATGGCCCGGCTGAACAGCGGGACCAGCACGAACGCCATCGCCCCTTCGATCAGCAGGGGCGCGGCGGTCTCCGGGATCGTCCAGGCGACGAGGAAGGCGTCGGTGCCGGCGTCGGCGCCGAAGAACCGGCCCATCAGCAGGTCGCGGACGAAGCCGAGCAGCGAGCCCAGACCGGTCAGCAGGGCGGTGACGCCGACGGCCCGAGCGATGGGCGAGGTGGCCTGTGATGTGGACGGGGTCATCGTGCCACGCCCAGCGCGACCGGAGCCCCGCCCGCCGTGGCCGGCGGCCGGGCGACGAGCGACAGGACCAGCCCCAGGACGACGGACGTGACCACGGTCGAAGGCCCGCCGATGTCGCCGTAGAGGAAGTCGATGCCCTGCCAGGCCAGCAGCCCGGCCGCGGCCGGCACGGCCGCCCGCACGGCCCACCAGGCCATGGACCCGAAGCACGCGCACATCGCGGCGAGCCCGAGCAGGCCCTGCTCGCTGAGCGTCAGCAGGTACATGTTGTGCGGGGAGAGCAGCGGCAGGCGCTGGAAGCCGTTCACCGGGTCGTCGGTGTCGCTGCCGGAGGACAGCTCGATCGGCGCGTAGGCGTCGCGCAGCTCCGCGAACCTGCGCGGCCCGGCGCCGGTCAGCGGATGATCCAGCCAGATCCTCGTGGCGGTGAGCCACAGGCTGTAGCGGTCGCTCACGGACTGGTCGGGCTGGGAGACGGCGGAGGTGATGGAGGCCAGCCGCCGTCCCAGCAGGTCCGAGCCCGCGCCCGGACCGAGGGCCAGCACGGTCGCCGCCACGGCGCCGAGCAGGATCACCCTGGCCGCCAGCGCCCGGCTGTGCACGAAGAGCACGACCAGCGACGCGCCCAGCAGGGCGAGCCACGCGCCGCGGCTGAGCGACAGGGCGAGCGGCACGCAGAGCAGGGCGGCGCCTCCGAGCGCGGCGGCCCGGCGCCCGCCCCGCCAGGCCAGGCCGGCCGCCAGCAGGATGATCGCGCCGTAGCTGACCACGCTCGCCATGCCCATGACGTCGAGCGCGCCGAAGGTGCCGACCGCCCGTACCCGCTCCCCCGCGTACGACGCGCCGGTGCCGGTGAGCGCCTGGACGCAGCCGACCAGGCCCTGCAGCGCGGCCGCCCCGACGAGCGCCCCGCCCACGATCAGGGTGTCCGTACGGTCCCGGACCGCCACCAGGACCGCCAGCGGGACCAGCACGAACACCTGGAGGTACCTGACGTAGCCCGGCAGGCTCGCCAGGACGTCGGGAGAGGCCAGCATCGCGATCCCGGCCGCGCCCGCGACGGGAGCGAGCACCAGGGCCCGCGCGGGCACCACGGCGGAGACGACCGCCAGGGCGCGGACGGGCGGCACGGCACGGCCGGGCAGCGGGCGCGTCGGCCGGCTCGCCAGCACGAGGGCCGCCGCGATGGCGACCAGCAGGAGCGAGGCCAGGTCGGCGGCCGTCACCTGGACGCCCGAGGACAGGTCCTGGCGGCCCGCCGGAAGGCAGGTCAGGAGCACGGTGGCGGCGGCCGCCAGACTGGGCCGCCGGCAGAGGGCGCGCATGTCTAGCCCCCGCCCGGCCGGAGCAGGGACCAGACCGTCTGCAGCATGATCTTGAGATCGGCTCGCAGGGTCCATCCGTCGATGTAGTGGTTGTCGAACCGGGCGCGATCCTCGATCGAGGTGTCACCGCGCAGCCCGTGGATCTGGGCCCAGCCGGTGATGCCGACCGGCATCCGGTGGCGCAGGCCGTAGCCCGGGATCGTCCGGGAGAACTTCTTGACGAAGTGCGGGCGTTCGGGCCGCGGGCCGACGATGCTCATGTCCCCTTTGAGAACGTTCCAGAGCTGGGGAAGCTCGTCGAAGGAGGCCTTGCGCAGCAGCCTGCCCACCGGCCCGATCCGGCTGTCGTGGGCGATGCTCCACAGGGTCTCGGACTCGTGCGTGTCCGCGGGCTTCAGCGTCCGGAGCTTGATCAGTTCGAGCGGCTCGCCCCGGTAGCCCACGCGCCGCTGCCGGAACAGCACCCCGGGGCCGGTCTCCACCCGGATCAGCACCGCGCAGACCGCGAGGATCGGCGCGCTGACGAGGAGGCCGGTCAGTGCGACCGCGATGTCCAGTGCCCGCTTCAGCGGCCAGGACAGGCCGCGCTGCGCCTCCGGGCGCATCCGCACGAGCGGGAAGCTGCGTACGTGCTCGCGCAGCGTCACGAAGTCGATGATGAGCTCGCCCAGGTCGGGTGCGAGGTAGACGTCGCAGCCGAGCGACCTCGCCGTTCTCGCGATCGACTGCTGGCCCTGCCCGGCGATGACCACCGCGCGCACCCCGTGGGCCTGGACGACGCGGACGACGTCTCCGGGCCCGCCGAGCACGGGGACGCACGGGTCCTCGCCCGGCGTCTCGTCCAGGAAGCCCAGCGGGAGCAGGCCGTACTCGGGGTAGGCGAGCAGGTCCCGCGCCAGCCGATGACCGTGCGCCCCCGCGCCGACCACCAGGGCGGGCACGGCCCTTCCGCGCCGGCGTGCCCTGCGGATCAGGAAGTAAAGGACGCTTCTGCCGCACACGGCGAGAAAGGTGAAGAGCAGCGCGACCAGGACGACCACGATGAGCGACGCGGTCTCCCGGAAAGCGGCGAGCGCGCCCACGAATCCCGCCCCGGCGAGCCAGAAGCCCCGGTCCAGACTGGACGGCAGGACGCGCGGCGCGTACACGCGGCCGAGGCCGCCGACCGCGACGACCAGGATTCCCGCAAGCACGATGCGCGGCACCGCCTGACCGGCGTTGGCCGCGGCGAACGCCATGCACATCAGATCGATACAGATCAGGCCAAGTGGTTGGACAGCCTTCCAGAGCCTTGACCTCTGCTGCCTTCCCCACCGCCTGACCCAGCGGTGGCCCCCAACGCTAACAGCCACTACTTCTCCGGAAATAAGCTAGTTTGACTGGATCGACCTCGAAATAGTCGATCTAATCCCCCCAAAAAGCTAATAGTCTCCCTTCGGGCAATTTGCAGCACCATATTTGCGTAGCAAGGTTTTTCCTACGGAATACGCGAACAATCGCCCAACGAAGCCTTGAGCGTAGCCGTGCGCCACGCGGAAATCGAGAACGTCGCGGGCTGGAATCCCTTGTTGTCGCGCAAGATTTCATTGGTCCTGCGTTGGCGATATGGAGGTGGTTACCGGGTTTAGGGTCGGCTTTGGGTAGAGAGTCCGGATTGAGAGGGATGCTCCGGGTGGTGTCCGGATCCGGGGAGCCCGTTCGTCATGCTGGTGACAGCACGACACGCAAGGAGCGATCGATGAAGTACATGATGTTCGTCTGCACCGACGCCGAACCGGACACGGGCTCGACCGGCAGCGAGGACATCGACAAGTGGGTGGCCGACAATGACAGCCGGGGCCGGCGGCTGGACGGCGACGTGCTGGGGCCGGTGTCGGCCGCCACGACGGTCCGCGTCCGCAACGGCGAGCTGCTGGTCTCCGACGGGCCGTTCGCCGAGACCCGGGAGGTGATCGTGGGCTACGACATCCTCGAGTGCGCCCATCTCGACGAGGCGATCGAGGTGGCGCGGGCGCACCCGATGGCCCGGTACGGGCGGCTTGAGCTGCGTCCGTTCGCCGGCCAGTGACGACGCGACGCGCAGCGCGGCCCCCCGCGGCGGCAGAGCCCGCCGCGGGGACCGGCGCGGAGCCCACCGGCGGGACCGGCGCGGAGGCCATCGCAGGGACCGGCGCAGGAGACGGGGCCGGGACCGTCGCGGAGGCCGTCGCGGCGGTCGGCGCCGACGCCTACACCCGGATCGTCGCCACCCTGATCCGCGTCACCGGCGACTGGACGCTCGCCGAGGACAGCGCCCAGGAGGCGCTCGCGCAGGCCCTGGAGAGGTGGCCGCGGGACGGCGTGCCGGACAACCCCGGCGGCTGGCTCATGACCGTGGCCCGCAACCGCGCCACCGACGTGCTGCGCCGCGCGTCCGTCGAGCGCCGCAAGCTGCACGAGCTGGCGGAGCTCACGCTCACCGCCCCGGCCATGGACGACCCGGAGGAGGAGGTCGTGGACGACCGCCTGCGGCTGATCTTCACCTGCTGCCACCCCGCGCTGGCCCTGGAGTCACGGGTGGCGCTCACGCTGAGGACCGTCTGCGGGGTGCCGACCCCCGACATCGCGCGGGCGTTCCTGGTCTCCCACGCGACCATGACCCGGCGGCTGACCCGGGCCAAGACGAAGATCGCGGACGCGCGGATCCCGTACCTCGTCCCGAGCGGCCCGGCGCTGGCCGAGCGCCTGCCCGGCGTGCTGGCGGTCCTGTACGTGCTCTTCACCCGCGGCTACGACCCCGACGGCGAGCCCGGCTTCGCCGACGAGGCGGTCCGGCTGGCACGCCTGCTCCACCGGCTGCTCCCGGACCAGTCCGAGGTCGCCGGCCTGCTGGCGCTGTTCCTGTTCCAGCACTCCCGGCGCGAGGCCCGCCGCGACGGCCGGGGCGACCTGCTCACGCTGGACAAGCAGGACCGCGCCCGCTGGGACCGCGCGGCGATCCGCGAAGGGCTGGAGACGCTGGCGGCGGCGCCGGCCGACGGCCCCTACGTCCTGCAGGCGCGCATCGCCGCCTGTCACGCGACCGCGCCTGACTCCGACGCGACGGACTGGCAGGCCATCGCCCGCTGGTACGACGAGCTCGTGGCGCTCCACCCCTCACCGGTGATCGCCCTCAATCGCGCTGTGGCCCACGGCTACGCGCACGGCCCGGCGGCCGGGCTGGCCCTGATCGACCAGGTGCTCGCCACCGGCGCGCTGAAGGACTATCCGCTGGCCGTCGCCGCGCAGGCCGACCTCACGGCCCGCCTCGGTCACCGCGACCACGCCGCCGCGCTGTTCCGCCAGGCGGCCGACCTCCTCGCCCCCGGAGCCGAACGGCGCGCCCTCCTGGACCGCGCCGACGGCCTCACCGCCGGTTAGCGGCGCGCCCGGGGTCGCCCGGGAGCGGGACCACCGGCCGCGCCGACCGTCACATGTAGTCCTTCTTGAGCAGGCGATCGAGCTTGATGCCCACGTCGAGCAGCTCCGACCGGATGGCGTTGAACTCCTGCGCGATCTCGGCCCGGACGCTCGCGAACTCGTCGGCGATCTGCGTCGGGATGTAGTCCTCGCCGTCCCCGGGGAGCACGGCGAGGTGGGCGTTGATCTCCCGCCGGATGCCCGCGATCTCGACGTCGACGGCCGCGAACTGCTCGATCGTCTCGGTGCGGGCCATCGCCGTCTCGGCCTTCATTGCGGCGAGCTGGGTCTCCAGGCGCTTGGCGCGGTCGTTGATCTCACGGAGCAGCTCCAGCTCCCCGCCGCCCCCCGGCGTGGCGTCGCCGAGCCGGTCGCACGCCTCGAGCCCGTCGACACGGAGCTTCAAGTCGCGAATCTCCGCCTGTACGTCCACGCGTTTTACCTTTGCGCTTGCTGATGGTGCGGCCCGTCCCCCTCGACGACCGCGTTTGGTCACCACATGGTTGCAGCCGGTGAGTGATTTTGGCCAGACCTCGACGAAATCGGGGCCGATTCTTTGCCGGGCGGAGTCAAGAGGCTAGCGGCGGTCCTCGATCTCCCAGAGGTGGTCGATGACGTGCCAGGCGACGCGGCGCAGCGCGTAGCGGGGCGGCCAGCCGGTCGTCTGGGGCGGCTCCCAGGCGCGCGACAGCACGTCGGCCAGTTCCGCCCGCATGGCGTCCCGGTCCCCGGGCTCCTTGTACGGCTTGTACCGCACGTCCACCTTCCTGGCGAAGGCGCGCTCGGCCTCCTCCACGTGCCGGACGACGCCCGACAGGTCGCGGCCGCCTCCGCGCGGGCCCTTGCGCAGGTCCTCGGGCGAGGTGGCGGCGGTCTCGTCGAACATGGCCCAGGCCGCCCGGAGGAGGGCGACGCCGCGGGCCGCCTCGGACGCCGGCAGGGGCTCCTGGTCCAGGTCGGGAACCGCGTACGGGGCGCCGAAGTCCGTGATGTCGCTGCCCGGGATCCGGGCCACGACCACCGGGTCACCCGGCGAGAACTCCAGCCCGGCCCGCGCGGCCACCGCGCCGTAGCGGGGGACGTAGTCCATGAGCAGGTCGAGGGCCGCCTCCTCGCCCTTGGCGACCCGGCACCAGCCGGGCCAGTCGAGCGAGCAGGCGAACACCTTCTTCGGGCCGATCTCCAGGTAAACGCGGGTCATGGCACCCAAGGGTGCCACCCGTACCTGTCAGAAGGGGTCAGGTTCAGATGAGGTCGATGAGGTCGGCGACCGAGTCGACCACCAGCGAGGGACGGTAGGGGAAGCGGTCGATCTCGTCGCGCTGGGTCACGCCCGTGAGGACCAGGATCGTGAACAGGCCCGCCTCCATGCCCGACACGATGTCGGTGTCCATGCGGTCGCCGATCATGGCGGTGGTCTCGCTGTGGCCCTCGATCTCGTTGAGCGCGCTGCGCATCATGCGGGGGTTGGGCTTGCCGACGAAGTAGGGGGCGACGCCGGTGGCCTTGGTGATGAGGGCGGCCACGGCGCCGCAGGCCGGCAGGGAGCCCTCGGTGGAGGGGCCGATGGGGTCGGGGTTGGTGGCGATGAAGCGGGCGCCGCCCTCGATGAGCCGGATGGCCCGGGTGATCTGCGTGAAGCTGTAGGTGCGCGTCTCGCCGAGCACGACGTAGTCGGGGTCGAGGTCGGTGAGCACGTAGCCGACCTCGTGCAGCGCCGTCGTCAGGCCCGCCTCGCCGATGACGTACGCCGAGCCGCCCGCGCGCTGGTCGTCGAGGAACTGGGCGGTGGCCAGCGCCGAGGTCCAGATGGACTCGGGGGGCACCTCGAGGCCCGCACCGGCCAGGCGCGCCGACAGGTCGCGCTGGGTGTAGATCGAGTTGTTCGTCAGCACCCTGAACTTCTTGTCCGATTCTCTGAGCCGCTTGATGAATTCGTCCGCACCGGGGATCGGACGACCCTCGTGGACGAGAACGCCGTCCATGTCGGACAACCAGGAGTCGATCCGTTTACGCTGAGTCACACGCACATCGTACCGAGCGCGCCTTATCGACTTCCCGCCCGGCGGATGAACAATGTTCCTCATGTCCTTCACTGAATCCGCCCGTGACATGCGGGACGAACTCATCCAGCTCAGGCACTCGTTGCACACCACCCCCGAGCTCGGCCTGCACCTGCCGCGCACGCAGGAGAAGGTTTTGGCCGCGTTGGACGGGCTGCCGCTGGAGGTGAAGACGGGCACCTCGCTCAGCTCCGTCACCGCCGTGCTGAGGGGCGGCAGGCCGGGCCCGGCCGTGCTGCTGCGCGGGGACATGGACGCGCTTCCCGTGGCCGAGAAGAACGACCTGCCGTACGTCTCCCAGCTCCCCGGTCAGATGCACGCGTGCGGCCACGACCTGCACACCGCGATGCTGGCGGGGGCGGCGCGGCTGCTGAGCGCTCGGCGGGAGGAGCTGGCGGGTGACGTCATCTTCATGTTCCAGCCGGGCGAGGAGGGTTACGAGGGCGCCAAGCACATGATCGCCGAGGGGGTGCTCGACGCGGCCGGCGCGCGGCCCGTGGCGGCGTACGGGATGCACGTGGTGTCGGCGATGTTGCCGCCGGGGCTGTTCGCGTCGCGGCCGGGGCCGATCATGGCGGCGGCGGACACGTTCCTCGTGACGGTCAAGGGGCGCGGCGGGCACGGCTCCAGCCCGCACCGGTCGCTGGACCCGATCGCGGCGGGCTGCGAGATGGTGACGGCGCTGCAGACCATGGTGACCAGGGGGTTCGACGTGTTCGACCCGGTCGTGGTGACGGTGGGCAGCTTCCACGGCGGGTCGGCGGACAACGTGATCCCCGACGAGGCCAGGTTCGAGGCCACGGTGCGCACGTTCAGCAAGGACAACCGGACGAAGATCAAGCGCAGGCTGGTGGAGGTCGTGCAGGGCATCGCGGCGGCGCACGGGCTGGAGGTCGAGGCGTCGTTCGGGATGGGCTACCCGGTGACGGTGAACGACGACAGCGAGGCGGCGTTCGTGGGCAAGACGGCCGACGAGCTGTTCGGCCCTGGGCGGTATTTCGTGTCGCCGCAGCCCGTGATGGGTTCCGAGGACTTCTCGTACGTGCTGGAGGAGGTGCCGGGCGCGTTCGTGTTCCTGGGGGCCTGCCCGGCCGACCGCGACCCGGCCACGGCGCCCTACAACCACTCCCCCGAGGCGGTCTTCGACGACGCCGTGCTGGCCGACGGCGCCGCGCTCTACGCCACGCTCGCCCACGCCAGGCTGTCGTGACCATGCGGGCGTGGGTCGTGGCCGAGCCGGGGCCGATGGCGACGCGGCCGCTGGAGCCCGTCGAGCGGGACGTGCCCGAGCCGGACCCGGGCGAGGTGCTGGTGCGGGTCGAGGCGTGCGGCGTGTGCCGTACCGACCTGCACCTGGCGGAGGGCGACCTCCTGCCGCGCCGGCCGCGAACCACGCCCGGTCATCAGGTCGTCGGGCGCGTCGAGGGCACGGGCGAGCGGGTGGGCGTGGCCTGGCTGCGCTCCACCTGCGGCACGTGCAAATACTGCCTGAGGGGAATGGAGAACCTCTGCCCCTCCTCGGCCTATACGGGGTGGGACGCCGACGGCGGGTACGCCGAATACCTCACCGCGCCCCGTGACTACGTCTATCCGCTGCCCGCCGACGTGCCCGCCGAGCGACTGGCGCCGCTGCTGTGCGCCGGGATCATCGGCTACCGGGCGCTGCTGCGCTGCGATCTCCCGCCGGGAGGGCGGCTGGGGATCTACGGGTTCGGCGCCTCGGCGCACCTGACCGTGCAGGCCGCCATCGCCCAGGGCGCCGTCGTGCACGCGGTGACCAGATCCGCGGCCTCCAGGGCGCTCGCGCTGGAGCTGGGAGCCGCCTCCGCCGGGGACGAACCGCCCGAGCCACTGGACGCGGCCATCCTATTTGCGCCGGTAGGTACCCTGGTCCCAGCAGCGCTCGAAGCGCTCGACCGTGGCGGCACGCTGGCCATCGCCGGCATCCACCTGACTGACGTGCCCGTCCTGAACTACGACAGGCACCTCTTCCAGGAGCGCACACTCCGCAGCGTCACGGCCAACACCAGGGCCGATGGGCGCGCCTATCTGGAGCTGGCGCTGGCACACCCGCCACGCGTGGCGACGAGCCTCTACCCGTTCGGAGAGGCTGCACAGGCGCTCACCGATCTGGCGAACGACCAGGTCAGAGGGGCTGCCGTCTTGGTAATGGAATGACGTTTTACTTGACGGCGCTTAGCTCCACTCCGCACACTGATGAAGGAAAGTTACATTAGCCTCACAACCTCTGGAGATTATTGACGCGGGTGAGGCGCGATCGTAGTGTCCGGTCAATCCCTACAGAGATCTTCGACAGGTCCGACATCTCCCCGGAGCGGCAAATGAAACGACTGGCAGCGGTAGTGGCGTTGCTGGGCCTTGCCACCGCGACAGCGGCGTGCAGCGGTGGATCCACGAACAGTTCCGGCGGCTCGGGCGGCGGGGGCGGGCTCTTCACCACGGTCGACGTGCTCAAGCCCGGCCTCGACGCGAGCGGCCCGGCCAACCCATGGGCGCCCAAGGGCAACTCTTTCCTGGGCTACAACGCGATGAAGCTGGGCTGGGTCAAGAACCACCTGACCGATCCCAACCAGTTCTACCCAGGTATCGCCGCCAGTTGGGAGATCGCTCCCGACAACTCCTCGATCACCGTCCACATCCAGCCGAACGCCAAGTGGTCCGACGGCAAGCCGGTGACGGCCGAGGACGTCAAGCTCTCTCTCGGGCTGGCCTCCACCACCGGCAGCACCGCGTTCGCGGTCACGCCGGGCGCGGCGGGCGTGGCGTCCGACGTCCAGGTGGTCGACGACAAGACCGTCAAGGTCTCCCAGGACATGAAGAACCCGAGCATGAAGTTCGCCCGCGGCATCATGGACAACTGGGTCGTGCCCGCGCACGTCTGGAGCAGCCTGCTGCCGGCCGACTTCTGGGACAAGCTGAAGGCCGCCAGGGAAACCGGCGCCGACGCCGACAAGGCCCGCGAGGAGGTCCTCGCCATCGGCCAGAAGGTGCTCGCCTTCGCGCCGCCGAAGGACGTCTCCGCCGGCCCGTTCACGCTGGAGCGGGTGAACCCGGGCGAGGCCCTGCTGGTCAAGAACAAGAACTTCTACAACGCCGCGAACGTCGCGCCGGCCCAGGTGAAGCTCCTCAACTACAACGGCAACGAGCAGATCTGGAACTACCTGAGCGCCGGCAAGCTCGACCAGGCCGGCTTCACGGCCATGCCCACCGACGTCATGACCCGGATCAAGAACGCTCCGGGCTCCAGCGTCATCAGGGGCTTCTCCCCGGTGGCCGTCGGCATGGGCTTCAACCAGTCGAAGAAGCCGTACGACAACGTGCACGTGCGGCGCGGCCTGGCCTACCTGATCGACCGTGACCAGGTGACCAAGGTGGCCTCGCCCGAGGGCGGCACGCCCGCCGTGACCACCTCCGGCATCCACCAGAAGCCGGCCCAGGAGTGGATCGGCTCCGAGCTGGCCAGCCTGAACCCGTACAAGCACGACGTGGCCAAGGCGGAGGAGGAGTTCAAGGCGGCCGGTCTGAAGAAGACGGGCGGCAAGTGGACGCTGGCCGACGGCAAGCCGTGGAAGCTCACCATGCACGCGCCCGCGCCGTTCTCCGACTGGATCTCCGCCGAGGAGAACATCAAGAGCCAGCTCATCGCGGGCGGCGTGGACGCCGAGGTCGTGACCGTCGCCGACTACCCCGTCTACCTGGAGGAGCTCTCGGCGGGCAAGTACGACATCGGCCTGTGGCTGATGGCGCTCGGCCCGGCGCCGTACGACATCTTCCAGCGCCTCTACGGCGTCTCCAACGGCTGGACCAACGTCGCCGGCAAGGTCGCGCACAGCGCGCCCGGCAAGGGCGGCAACTGGATGGGCAGCGCGGAGGAGATCGACGTCGAGGGCGTGGGCAAGGTCAATCCGGGTGAGCTCACGGCCAAGCTGAACGCGGCCACTCCCGAGCAGGCCAAGCCGATCATGGCGCAGCTCGCCAAGACGGCCAACCAGGACCTGCCGGCCATCCAGCTCTGGGACTACGTGAACACGCAGTTCACCAACACCAGCCGCTTCACCGGCTGGCCGGAGCAGGACAGTGACCTGCTCCGCCTGAACGCCGGCGTCTGGATCCAGCTGGGTCTCATCAAGGCGAAGCAGTAGAGAAAGAGCCTATGGTAGTAATCGCACGGCGACTCGCGGGCCACCTGGCCCGCGGGGTCGTCATGATCCTCGTCGTAGCCACGATCAGCTTCTTCATCGTCAGGAGCATCCCCGGCGACCCGGTGGCCGCGAACGTCCAGAAGCTGATCCAGCAGGGCATGGATCCGCAGACAGCCGAGCAGGCGACGCGCGTGCTGTACGGGTTCCAGCCCAGGGGTTCGCTGTGGGAGCAGTACACCCAGTACATGTCGGGCCTGCTCCGCTTCGACCTGGGCCAGTCGGTCACCCACGCGGGCGCGCCGGTCACCCAGGTGCTGGGCGAGGCGGCCAAGTGGACCGTTCTACCGGTGCTGGCGGGAACGCTGCTCAGCTTCCTGGTCGGCATCGTGATGGGCGTCTACGCGGCCATCAAGCGCTCCGGCAAGCTCGGCGACATCCTGGCCGTCTCGGGGTCGCTGCTGCACGGCGTCCCGCAGTACGTGCTGGGGCTGCTGCTCAGCGCCGTCTTCGCGACGCTGATCCCGATCCTGCCGGCCGACGGGCCCGTGGACATCCTGTTCGAGCCCGGGTTCAACGCCGGCTACATCGGCTCGCTGGCCCAGCACGCGGTGCTGCCGGTGCTGACGTACGCGCTGGCGGCCTACGGCGGATGGATCCTGGCGATGAAGTCGAGCGTGGTGACGGTGCTCGGCGACGACTTCATCCTGGCGGCGGAGCTGCGCGGGATGAAGCGGTCGATCATCTTCCGCTACATCGCGCGCAACGCGATCCTGCCGCTGTTCACGATCCTCGCGCTGTCGCTCGGGCTGCTGCTCGGCGGCGCGGTGTTCATCGAGCGGATCTTCAACTACCCGGGACTCGGGCTGCTGCTGCTCGACAGCATCACCATGCGTGACTACGCGCTGATGGGCGGGGCGTTCCTGCTCATCACGGTGTCCATCATCGTGGCGAACATCCTCGCCGACCTGTTCTACTCCGCGATCGACCCGCGGGTCCGCAGCGGGGAGGAGGTGTCGTCATGAGTGTCCTGCTCGAGACCTCTTCGACCAGCGCCGCCATGCGCCGCAACTTCTGGGCGGGCGTCTGGCGGGTGATGAAGCGCAAGCCCAGCCGCATGGTGGGTGTGGCGCTCGTGCTCGGGTTCGTGTTCATGGGCGTGTTCGGGCCGATGTTCTATCCCGCGCAGCTGCCCCTCGACCCGACCCAGATCACCAGGCCGCCGAGCTGGCAGCACTGGCTCGGCACCGACGACCAGGGCAGGGACGTGGTCGCCCTGGTGGTCACCGGGTCGCGGTACGTGCTGCTGGCCGCCCTGGTGACCGCGGTCATCACCGTGGTCGTGGGCACCGGCATCGGGCTGTTCTCCGGCTTCAAGCGGGGCCGCTGGGACAACGTCCTCATGCGGCTCACCGACATGAAGCTGACCATCCCCGGCCTGCCGCTGCTGCTGGTGCTGTCCACGGTGTGGAAGTTCAGCAGCGCGATCCAGATGGGCCTGGTGCTGGGGCTGCTCGGCTGGGGCGGCGTGGCGCGGGCGGTGCGCTCGCAGACGCTGTCGCTGCGCGAGCGGGGCTTCATCGAGGCGGCGCGCGGGCTCGGCCTGCCCACCACGCACATCGTGGGCAAGGAGCTGCTGCCGAGCATGGCGCCGTACATCGCGATGAACATGCTCATCGCGGTCACCGGCGGTGTCTACGCGCAGGTCGGCCTGTTCTTCCTGGGCGTGCTGCCGTACGAGTCGAACAACTGGGGGCAGATGCTCAACACGGCCGTGTTCCGTTCCGGCGCGCTCCAGGTGCCGAGCGCGCTGGGCTTCCTCATCGGGCCGCTGCTGGCGATCCTGTTGCTGACGCTGGCCATCGTGCTCGTGGTGGACGCCATGGACGAGATCTTCAACCCCCGGCTGCGTGAGGAGTAGTCAATGGCTCAGACAGCGCCGGGAGTGCGCATCGACGGCCTCACGGTCGTCTACAAGACCCCCGCGGGCGAGTTGCCCGCCGTCAGGGACGTCAACCTGACCCTGGAGCCGGGCTCGATCACCGGCATCGTCGGCGAGTCCGGTTCGGGCAAGTCGACGATGGCCCTGTCGCTGCTCAACGCCGTCCAGCCGCCGGGCAGGATCGCGGCGGGCAGCGTCGAGATCGACGGGCTCGGCGACGTGGTCGGGATGAAGGGCGAGCACCTGCGCAAGGCCAGGGGCAAGCACATCGGGTACGTGTTCCAGGCCGCCCAGAACTCCCTGAACCCGCTCAAGACGGTCGGCAAGCAGCTGCTCGACCTGGGCCGCTCGCACGGCGTCGACGACCTGCGCGGCCTGGTGCGCGAGGCCAAGGAGCTGCTGGGCCGGATGGGCCTCGACGGGGCTCGGGTGCTCGACTCGCACCAGCACGAGCTGTCCGGCGGCATGCGCCAGCGGGTCGGCATCATGCTGGCGCTGGTCCTCAACGCCCACCTGGTGGTGCTGGACGAGCCGACGACCGCCCTCGACATGATCACTCAGGCGAACATCCTGAAGATCGTCCGCGAGGTGCACGCCGAACGCGGCCTCACCACGCTCGTCATCACGCACGACATCGGCGTGGTGGCCGAGGTCGCCGACCGGCTGGCCGTCATGTACGGCGGGCGGCTGGTCGAGCAGGGCCCCACCAGGGAGGTGCTCGGCTCGCCGCGGCACCCGTACACCAGGGGCCTGATCCAGGCCATCCCCCGGCTCGTCGGCGACATCGACGAGGCCAGGGCGCTGCCCGGCCGGCCGCCGACGCTGGCGACCGTGCCGAAGGAGGGGTGCGTGTTCAGGGAGCGCTGCTCGCTGCGCATGGACGTGTGCGACACCGTCGATCCTCTGGCGGCCGCCGACGGGTCGAGGGTCGTGGCCTGCCACGCCGTGACCGCGAACGTGAAGGAGCACGCATGATCACTGGGACCGGCGTCGTCAAGACGTTCAAGCAGCGGGGCAAGGTGCTCGGCGCCCGCGAGGTGCGCGCGCTGCGCGGCGTGGACTTCGCGATCCCGAAGGGCGGCGCGGCCTCGTTCATCGGCGAGTCCGGGTGCGGCAAGACCACGCTGGGCCGGATCATCGCCGGGCTCGAGGCGTACGACGAGGGCGAGATCCTGATCGACGGCGTCTCCATGTCGCCGCTCAAGCCGAAGCAGCGCCAGCCGCACTTCCGCAAGATCCAGATGATCCACCAGGACCCGTACTCGGCCCTGAACCCGACCAGGACCATCCACCAGACCCTGTTCGCCCCGCTGTCGCTGCGGGCCGGGCAGACCGGGCGGTCGCGGTCGTGGATCGAGGAGCGGTCGGCCGAGGTGCTGTCGCTGGTGGGCCTCGACCCGGGCACGGTGCTGTCGCGCTACCCGCACCAGCTGTCCGGCGGCATGCGGCAGCGCGTGGTCATCGCCCGCGCGCTGACCGTCGACCCGGAGATGCTCGTCGCCGACGAGGCCGTCTCGATGATCGACGTGTCGCTGCGGCTCGGCATCCTGGCCCTGCTGAAGGACCTGCGCGAGCGGCTCGGCGTGAGCGTGCTGTTCATCACGCACGACGTGGCCACGGCCCGCTACATCGGCGACGACGGCGAGCTGTACGTCATCTACCGCGGCCAGGTCGTCGAACGCGGCGCGGTGGACACGGTCATCGCCGACCCCGTGCACCCGTACACGCAGTCGCTGCTGTCGGCGATCCCGGTGCTCCATGGGCTGGAGCAGCCCGGCGAGCAGCCGGTGACGCCGCTGGAGTCGCTGGACGAGAGCCAGGCGGACGAGGGCTGCCTGTTCGCCCGCCGCTGCCCGTTCAGGGGCGAGCGGTGCACGAGCGAGCGGCCGCTGCTGCAGCTGACCGAAGGGGTGCCGCAGGAGCACGCGTGCTTCTACCCCGAGCGCCGCAGCGTGATCGCCCGCCCGATGAGCGAGGTGTGATGTCCCACGCCGTGCGGGCCTTCATGTCCGCCGCAGGGTCCTCCTCAGGGTCTTCCTCAGGTTCCGTCGCCGGATCCGTCAGCGGGTCCGGGATCGCCGAGGCGGCCGAGGTCGCCGCCGCCGCGCTGACGCTGGACGCCGCGGAGGCCGCCGACCTGGTCGGCTACCTGTCACGCCCGCCCGCGGAGCGGCGCTGGAGCGCGCTGGCCACCGACGGCGGCGTGGTGATGGCGTCCCTGTCGGCCACGGATCCGGAGGTCGGGCACATCGACCTGCTGGCCGTGCACCCCTCAGCCCAGGGGCAGGGGCGCGGGCGCGCGCTGGTGGGGGCCGCCGAGGAATGGCTGAGGAGCCAGGGCGCGCGGCAGGCGCGCTTCGCCGGCAACCCGCCGTGCTACGTCTGGCCGGGCATCGACGTACGCTACACCGCGGCCGCCTGCCTGGCCGAGAGCCTCGGCTACGAGCGCTACGACGTGGCCTGGAACATGACGGCAGACCTGAGCACCGACCTGTCGGTGGAGGACGACCTGCCGCGGCTGGAGCGGTCCGGCGTGCGCGTGCACGCGGCCGGCGACACCGCGGACCACCCGGCCCGCGCGCACGTCGCCGCGTTCGTCCGGGAGCAGTGGAACGAGCGCTGGGCCTGGGAGGCCGCCCACGCGGCCGGCCTGCACTACGCCGAGCGCGACGGTCGCGTCCTGGGCTTCGCCGCCTGGGGCGCCCGGCCGGGCTGGTTCGGGCCCATGGGGACCTCCCCGGACGCCCGCGGGCTCGGCGTCGGGCGGGTGCTGCTGCGCAGGTGCCTGGCCGACCAGCGGGCCGCTGGACAGTCCAGCGCCCAGATCGGGTGGGTGGGGCCGTTGCGGTTCTACTCGCACGCCGTGGGCGCGCGAGCGGAACGCGTCTTCTGGCTCTACCGGCGCGATCTGGTGTGATGTCAGTCGTAGATGAGTCGTCCTTCAGGCTTTCCCGGCGGCGGGCAGAGGCCCCGGGGGTCCTCGCCGGCGTCCAGGCAGCGGGTCAGGGTGTCGGAGCCCCACAGGTGGTCCATGAACAGGTCGGGGCCCCACCAGCGCAGGTCGTCCGCGTAGAGGGTGCGGGCCACGTACAGCATGGACAGACCCGTCAGGACGGGCCTGAACGCCTCGCGGTCGTGCACGTGGAGCTGGACGCCGCGCACGGCGACGCCCGCGTGCTTGTGGAAGGTGGGCATGAACCACGTCTCCCTGAACCGCACGCCCGGCAGGTCCAGCGCGGCCAGCGCCGGGGCGAACCGCGCGTCCGCGTAGGGGGCGCCGATCAGCTCGAACGGCCTGGTCGTGCCGCGCCCCTCGGAGAAGTCGGTCCCCTCGAAGAGGCCCGTGCCCGGGTAGACCAGGGCGGTGTCGGGGGTCGGCATGTTGACCGAGGGCATCACCCAGGGCAGCCCCGTCTCGGCGAACGTCATGTCGCGCCGCCAGCCCTCCATCTCGATCACGCGCAGGTCCACGTCGAAGCCGAACAGCGTGGCCAGCTCCCCCGCCGTCCTGCCGTGCCGGACCGGCAGCGGGAAGCGGCCCACGAAGCTCGCGAACGCCGGGTCGAGCTCCGGCCCCTCCTGGACGGTCCCGCCCAGCGGGTTGGGCCGGTCCAGGACCACGAACCTCAGCCCGAGCCGGGCGGCCGACGCCATCAGGTCGTACATCGTCCAGACGTAGGTGTAGAAGCGCGTGCCCACGTCGGCGATGTCGAACACCAGCGTGTCCACGCCCGACCCCGCGATCGTCCGGTCGAGCGCCTCGCCCTCGAGCTTGTGCGTGTCGAAGACCGGCAGCCCGGTCTTCTCGTCCACCGTGTCGGCCTCGCTGCCGGCCGCCTGGGCGGTGCCGCGCATGCCGTGCTCGGGGCCGAACAGGGCCGTCAGGTTCACGCCTGCGGCCAGCAGCGCGTCCGCGGTGGGAGTGAGATCGGGCAGGACTCCGGTGGGGTTCGTGATCAGGCCGAGGCGGGTTCCGCCCGCGAGTGCGGTATCCACGGCCAGCCGTTCGGCTCCGGTGCGTACGTGTGGCATGAAAGCCATTGTCTGAAAGATATTTACAAGTGTGAAGGAGAGGGTGGAAATTAGCGTCATGATTGATCCGCTACCCGAGCTGTCCACCGAGCAGAGCGATCCCCGCTACAGCCAGATCGACCGGCTGCCGACCGACCAGATCGCCCGGCTCATGAACCAGGCCGACGCCGCCGTGCCCGCCGCCGTCGCGGTGGCCATCCCGGCGATCTCGGCCGCCATCGACGCGATCTCCGCCAGGATGGCAGAGGGCGGCCGGCTGCTGTACGTCGGGGCCGGCACATCGGGCCGGCTGGCCGTGCTCGACGCCAGCGAGTGCCCGCCCACGTTCGGCACCGATCCGTCGCTGGTGCAGGGCGTCATCGCCGGCGGGCCGGACGCGCTCACCCGGTCGGTCGAGGGAGCGGAGGACGATGCCGAGGCGGGCGCCGCCGCGTTGAAGGACCTGGAGGTGGGACCGCTCGACTCGGTGGTGGGCGTGTCCGCCAGCGGCCGGGCTCCTTTCGTCCTGGGCGCGCTGGCTGAGGCGGCCTCCCGGGGCGCGCTCACCGTCGGCCTGTCGTGCAACGACGGCGCGCCGCTGTCGGCCGCCGCCGAGCACGCGATCGAGGTGGTCGTGGGACCCGAGGTGGTGACCGGCTCGACCCGGCTCAAGGCGGGCACGGCCCAGAAGCTCGTGCTCAACATGATCTCCACGATCTCGATGGTCAAGCTCGGCCGTACCTACGGCAACAAGATGATCGAGATGTCGGCGATGAACAACAAGCTGGCCGGGCGCGCGCTGCGCATGGTCAGCGACATCACCGGCGCCGATCTGGAGACGGCCGAGACCGCGCTGGACGCGGCCGGCGGGCAGGCGAAGATCGCCGTGCTGATGATCCAGCACGGGCTCGACGCGGAGGGGGCACGAGCGCTGCTGGAGTCGCACGGGGAGCGCCTCAGCGACGCGCTGAGCGGCTGAGGGGAACGGGGATGACCGACCGGCTGGGGGCGGTCCTGGCGGGCGCGGTGCCGCGCGTGTGCCCGGCCGCGGTCGCGCTGATCGCCGTGGACGGCTCCGTGGCCGCCACGGCCGCCACCGGCGAGCTCGTACGCTACGCCGGCGCCGAGGGGACCCTGGCCGCGGAGCGCCCGCCCGCCGGCCACGACTCGATCTTCGATCTGGCCTCGATCAGCAAGCTCTTCACCACGGCCGTGCTGCTCTCGCTGGCCGAGGAGGGCGCGATCGGCCTGGACGAGCCGGTGGCCGCCTGGATACCGGGGCACGACCCGAGGGTCACGCCGCGCCGCCTGCTCACGCACACGGCGGGCCTGCCCCCGACCCGCCGCATCGACCTGGAACTGCCGGGCGCGGACGCCTCCGAACGCATGGAGGCCATGCTGCGCACGCCGATCGCCCATCCGGTCGGCGGCCCGTACCTCTACAGCGACGTCGGCCTGGTCATCGCCGGCCGGGTCGCCGAGCTGGCCGGCGGCGCGCCGCTGGACGCGCTGGTCCGCGCCCGGGTCACGGACGTGCTCGGCCTGCCCGACACCGGCTACCGGCCCGCCGCGCTCGCGCGGGCCGCCTTGCTCGCGCGGGTCGCCGCCACCGAGTGGAAACCGGAGCGGCCCGGGCCCGGCTGCGTGCGCGGGGAAGTCCACGACGAGACGGCGTACGCGCTGGGCGGCGTGGCGGGGCACGCGGGGCTGTTCGCCACGGCCGGGGACCTGCTGGCCTTCGGCGAGGCGCTGCGGCAGGGCGGCGGCGGCGTGCTGCGCCGGGAGAGCGTGGCCGAGATGCTGCGCGACCAGGGCGCAGAGGGGGCCGCCTTCCGGCACGGGCTGGGTGTGCGGATCGGCGACCCGGCCATCGTGGGGCCCCTGAGCGGGGCCTTCGGGCATTCCGGCTTCACCGGCACCTCGCTGGTGGTCGATCCGGCCCGCGGGCTGACCGTGGTGCTGCTGACGAACGCCGTCCACCCCGTACGCGGGCGGGACGGCATCCGCGAGCTGCGCCACGCGGTGGCCGGGGAGGCGCTGCGACTGCGCGAGCTCCAGCCCCTGACATAGCCTGCAGGTATGTCCGTCCAGCTGAACCACACCATCGTGCAGGCGAAGGACAGGGACGAGACCGCCGCGTTCCTCGTGGACGTCCTCGGCCTGGAGCCCGCGCCCGTGTACGGGCCGTTCCGCGTCGTCTCGCTCGGCAACGACGTCTCGCTCGACGTCGTCCAGGCGGGTGGGGACGTGGTGCCGCAGCATTACGCGTTCCTGGTCGGCGAGGAGGAGTTCGACCAGATCTGGGACCGGATCAAGAGCCGCGGCCTGACGTACTGGGCCGATCCGCACCACACGCAGCCGGAGCGGATCAACACCCACGACGGCGGCCGCGGCCTCTACTGGTCCGACCCCAACGGCCACAACCTGGAGATCATCACGGTCCCCTACGGCGGCTGGGGCTAGGGGGCCAGCGCCTCCAGCGCCTCCTCGGCCCGGCGCATCGCCTCCTTGGCGTCGAGCGTGACGAACTCGCGGTCGAAGTTGAGGTCGTGGAAGACGTCCGTCACGCCGCCGGCGGCCAGCGCGTCCACGTCGCCCCTGATCTTGTCGTACGGGCCCGTCAAGGGGCGGTCGCCGGCCGCCCGGACCTGCGTGACGCCGCGGCAGACGAAGCGGAACGCGGCGGCGTCGCGCCCCGACTCCGCCAGCGTCTCCTTGATCAGCTCCACCCGGCCGGCGATGGCGGCCAGATCCTCCCTGCTGGAGCTCACCCACCCGTCGGCCAGCCGGGCGGCGCGGCGCAGCGCGACCTCCGCGGTGCCGCCCAGCAGGATCGGCGGCGGCCCCGGCACGGGCTTGGGGTCGATGTGGGACGGCGGCACCCGGTAGAACTCGCCGTGGTGCTCGACCACGTCGTCGGCCCAGGCCTTGCGCAGCACCTCGACGAACTCCTCGCCCCTGCGCCCCCGCCGGTCCATGCCGGCCCCCGCCGCCTCGAACTCCTCCGGCAGCCAGCCCAGCCCGAGCCCCGCCGTGAGCCGCCCGCCGGACACCGTCTGGAGCGTGGCCAGCTGCTTGGCCAGCACGACCGGCTGCACGTACGCGTTGACGACGGCCACGCCGAGCCGGATCCGCTCCGTCACGCCCGCGAGGTGGGCCAGCGTGATCAGCGGGTCGTGCACGCTGCGGTACGTCGGCCCCATCGGGTGCCCGACCGGGTACAGCAGCCGCTGGAACGTCCACAGCTCGTGGTAGCCGAGCTCCTCCGCCCTTCTGGCGACGCGGCGCATGTTCTCCGGGGTCGCCCATGGGCCTGACTGGGGCACTGCGAAACCGATCCTCATGCCCCCTAGTCTGTATGAGTGGGTCTGGAGGAGGAGCTGGCGGGGATCGCCGGGGCGTACGGAGGGACGGGCGAGCCCGTGCTGCATCCGACGCGTACGGACGTCGTGGTGTTACGCAGGGGCGAGGTCGTGGTCAAGGCCCACTCGCGGCGCGATGACGTGGAGTCGTT
The DNA here is from genome assembly GCF_044458585.1 of Nonomuraea sp. NPDC050451. Lineage (NCBI taxonomy): Bacteria > Bacillati > Actinomycetota > Actinomycetes > Streptosporangiales > Streptosporangiaceae > Nonomuraea > Nonomuraea sp. NPDC050451. Next base: position 968,671 of record NZ_JBITHZ010000001.1, on the reverse strand, counting down.
GCGGATCAGGTTGCGGGGCGCGGCGTCGGCCGCGGTGACCGGCGTGATGCTGGCCCCGCTCGACCCCCAGGTGCTGTCGGTCGCGGGCCGCGCGGTGACGGTCTGGCCCGCCGGCCGGCCGGTCGCGCAGGAGGATCCGGACTCCGCGCCCTGGGAGGAGGGCGCCAGGTTGCTGGCCAGGCTGCACGCCGTCCCCCTGACCCTGCTGCCCGGCCTTCCCGCCGCCGGCGGGCCCGCACGGGCCGCCAGGGCGGTGGGCCGGATGAGCGGCGACGGCCCGGTGGAGCAGCTCATCAGGCGGGCCTTCAAGGAGCTGCCCGAGCCCGACCCGCTGCCCGGCCTGCTCACGCACGGCGACTGGCATCTGGGCCAGCTCGTCCGCCGCGACCACTGGCTGCTCATCGACGTCGACGACCTGGGCGTCGGCGACCCGGCGTGGGACCTGGCCAGGCCGGCCGCCTGGTACGCCGCCGGGCTGCTCGACCCGGCCGTCTGGGAGCGGTTCCTGGGGGCCTACCTCGCCTCCGGCGGGCCCGCGCTCGGCCGGGGCGACGACCCGTGGCGGCGGCTCGACGTGCCCGCCAGGGCGCTGACCGTCCAGCTCGCCGCGGTGGCCGTGGTCAACGCCGAGCGCGACGGCCGGGAACTGGACGAGGTCGAACATTCGTTGGTCGAATCGTGCAACAGAATCGTCCGAGCGTGACGGGGTTGCGCGCGGTAGGTTTCAACCCTGAGACCTCGAAGCCAAGGAGAGCGACCTAGATGCAGTGCCCAAAGTGCCGCGGCAACATGCGGACCTATGAGCGCAACGGCGTTCACATCGAGCAGTGTGACAACTGCCGCGGGATCTTCCTCGACTACGGCGAGCTCGAGACGCTGACGCGGATGGAGTCTCAGTACCACACGTCTCCCCCGCCGCCCCCCGCCCCCGGCCCGGCCTGGGGCGCCCCGCACGGCGGCGGCCACTACGGCGGCCACCACCACAGGCAGCGCAGCTGGGTGGGCATGCTGTTCTCGACCTGACCGCGACGAAGGCCGCGCACCGGTGGGGTGCGCGGCCTTCGCGCCGTTCGGCGGGGTTTCGGTCAGCCCGGGAAGTCGTCGGGGTCCACGGGAGAGGTGCGGGCGTTGCCGCCCGCGATCGCGTGCAGCGTGATCCGCCAGTCGTGCCAGCGGATCTGCGTGGCGGTGAACGTCGTCTTGAACTTCACCGACTTCTGGAACCTCTCGAAGCTGCAGTTGCGCGTGAACGACTTGCTCTTGCCGTCCCAGTCCACGCCGTGCGTGAAGTAGACCTTGTAGCTGCCGTCGCGCACGCCCTTGACCTTGAACTTGGCGTTCTTGCGCACGTACACGCTGAACGACTTGCTCCCGCCCTTCATGATGGTCACCACGGCGTCGCGGGTGCCGCCGTTGTCGATCTCCAGCGAGCTGCGGCCGTTGAAGGTGGCCCTCTTGATGAACGAGCCGTTCTTCAGCCGCCTGGTCTGCTTCTTGCCCGCCTTCACGCTCACGACGTCGGCCGGGTAGTCACCGGCGCTCTGCAGGGCCGCGCCCGCCTTGTCGAGCGCGGCCAGCTTGTCGTCGAGGTCGATGAGGACGGCCGAGGACGTGCACAGGTTCCGCGCGCCGACCTTGCCCGCCGTGGAGCCCAGCTCGCCGGAGAAGTCACGCAGGCTGGCCACGTACGCGTCGTGCTGGGCCCGTACGGCGTCGGGTGGGGTGATGGCGGCCAGCGCGTCCGCCGCCCCGCTCAGCGCCTCCTCAGCGCGGCCGACGCGCTGGTCCAGGGCCTTGACCCCGCGCGCGCCGACCAGGGCGCTGATGGCGTCGGCCATCGACTTGTGCCTGCTCTGGAGCTCGCCCTTGTAGGCCTCGGCCGTGAGCGCGGTCGGGCTGGGGGTGCCCGCCGCCGTGCCGCCGCCGGCGGGCACGCCGCCGCCGTTGCCGCCGGCCACACCGCTGACCTTCGGCTCGCCTCCGGTCGGTGACGGTAACGCCGAGGAGCACGCGCCGAGCGTGAGGGTTGCCAGGGCGAGAACGCAGGAGATCAACCGGGGTCCAGCCACCTGTCACACTATCGTCCGGTTGATCCCTGCCCGTCAATCAGGATTCGGACAGACCGGCATTGCGATCTTGTCGCAGCCACCGGGTGATCCCGATCGTCTCCAGGAACGGCACGTCGTGGCTGGCCACGACGAGCGCCCCCCGGTACGCGTTCAGCGCCTGGGAGAGCTGGCGGACGCTGGCCAGGTCCAGGTTGTTCGTCGGCTCGTCGAGCAGGAGCAGCTGGGGCGGCGGCTCGGCCGACAGGAGCGCGGCCAGCGTCGCCCGGAAGCGCTCGCCTCCCGACAGCGTGCCGACGGCCTGGTTGACCCGCTCCCCTCTGAACAGGAAGCGCGCCAGGCGGGCCCGGACCTCGTTCACGGAGGCGGACGGGGCCACGGCCCGCACGTTGTCCACCACGCTCAGCGCGTCGTCCAGGAGGTCGAGGCGCTGCGGCAGGTACCGCACCGGGACGTGGGCGCCGTGCTCGACGATCCGCTTGAGCAGCGTGGTCTTGCCCGAGCCGTTGGGCCCCAGCAACGCGATCCGCTCCGGACCCCGCACCACCAGCGTCTCCAGCACAACGCGGGGCACATCATCCCTGTCCGCTTCCTGCGCGGTGCTCGCCTCCGACGCACCGCCGGCCTGCGGGGCGTGGCCTGGGGGCGAGGCGACGGAGAGGGTCAGGACCGTGCGGCCCGCCGGCACCTCGGTGCCCGGCAGCTCGATGCGGATCTCCGCGTCGTCCCGCACCGCCTGTTCCGCCTCCGTCAGCCGCCCCCGCGCCTCCTCCAGCTTCTCGATGGCCAGGTTGCGCTGCTTGCCCGCCGTCACCTGGGCCTTCCGCTTGAGCGCGTTGGCGACGATCTTCGGCGCTTTGTTGTTCTCGAACGCCTTCCTGCCGGCCCGCGCGCTCCGGTCGATCCGGGTGCGGGCCTCGATGAGCTCGCGCTGCTGCCGGCGGACCTCGCCTTCGGCGGTCCGTACCATCCGCTGGACGGCCTCCTGCTCGGCGGCGACCTGCTCCTCATAGGCGCTCAGGTTGCCCCCGTACATGCGCACGGCGCCGTCGCGAAGCTCGGCGATCTGGTCCACCAGCTCCAGCAGCGCGCGGTCGTGGCTGACCACCACCAGCACCCCCGACCAGGCGGCGACCGCGGCGTAGAGCCGCTCCCGCGCGTCGAGGTCGAGGTTGTTGGTGGGCTCGTCGAGCAGCAGCACCTCGGGCCGTTTCAGCAGCTGGGCGGCGAGCGCGACCATGATGGTCTCGCCGCCGGACAGCGTGCCGACCGTGCGGTCCAACCCGACGTGGTCCAGCCCGAGCCGGTCGAGCTCCGCGCGGGCGCGTTCCTCGACGTCCCAGTCGTCGCCGACGGCCGCGAAGTGCTCCTCGGCCACGTCCCCGCTCTCGATGGCGTGCAGCGCGGCCCGCGTCGCGCTGATCTCCAGCAGGTCCGACACGGTACGGCGGGCGCCGAGCGGGACGTTCTGCGGCAGGTACCCGATCTCCCCGGAGACGGACACGGATCCGGGCCGAGGGGCCAGCTCCCCCGCGATGATCTTCAGCAGGGTGGACTTGCCCGACCCGTTGGTCCCGATGAGCCCGGTGCGCCCCGCCGGGAACGCGGCGTCGAGCCCGTCGAGCACCTTGGTGCCGTCCGGCCAGCCGAAGGACACGTGGTCTACAACAATGGAAAAAGACATAAGGCGGCTCCCGTCACAAAGATCGAAATTTCGTGACTTGGCGGGAATCACCGCTAACGCGCGCAGCACAAGCAAAGGATCCGGGGCGAAAGAGGATCGCCAGGAGGTCCAGGTGTGCGCGCATGCCCAAGACAGGGCGGAACGGCGCGGTGCCCGCGACCTCAGATCCTCACGTCAACTGCCCCCAGGGCTCGGCGATAAGACGTCCAAAGAGTATGCGAAGCGTCGATCATCGCGCAAGGCCACGCGCCCGATGCGCCGCGACGTTGACCCTGTTCGCGCAGGCGGGAGAGCAGAACCGGCGCCGCCCGTTGCGGGAGGTGTCGACGAAGACGATCTCGCACCCGTCGCGGTCGCACCGCCCCAGCCGGTGCCTGCCCGCGAACGACATGGCCATGGCCAGCCCGCCGGCCGTCGTGTCCTTCGCCCTGGACACGACGTCCGCGCTGGGATCGAAGAAGTGCAGGTGCGGCTCGCGCCCGTCGTGCGCGCTGACGTACGGCTTGGACGCGGTGACGTCGAGCAGATCGTTGATCAGCTTGATCTGCGTGTCCTGGTCCCGCTCCCCGAACACCGGTGACAGCCGCCCCGCCCACACCCGCAACTCCTCGGCCTGCTCGGCCGTGACGACGGTGCGAAGCAGGCGGTGCTCGGCCAGCATCGCCTGGACCGACTCGGGGCTGAAGTCGGTCGCGTTCACCAGCGCCGCCGCGAGGGCCGCCCCGTTGCCGCCGTAAGCGTTGAAATGCATAAGGCCATTACAGCAGATTGGAAACATGCACTCCGGACACCTGCACGACCCCCTGGCCCTGGCCGTCGTCTCCTCCCACCGCACCTCCGAGGGCACGGTCTCCTACCTGCGGTGTGCCTGCGGCGTGTGGGAGGTGCGCACCTCGGCCATGGTCGCCACCGTCCCGCCCCGCGGCCATCGCGCCGGCGGCTGACGGGGCATCTTCGTCGACCCTCAGATCTGGATAGGCGATCACAAAACGTCACCGGACGTCATAGAGGGCGGTTCAGTACGCCTGGGTTTGCCATCTCATGACATTGGTTCCTCGCTGTCAGGCTTGGCGGGCGTGGGACGCGAGGCGATCGGCGAGCGCGATGACGAGGTCGCGCAGTTCATCGGGGCGCTCGATGACGAACGGCCGGTCGAGTGAGGCGAGTACCGGAGGCAACCAGTCGAGCCGCTCCACCCGCAGCTCGACGCGCAGCCAGCGCTCGGTCGCCCGGTCCTCGCCTGCCACGGACTCGTGCTCCTCCAGGCTCGCGACGCCGGCGGGAAGGCGGGCGCGAATCTGCTCAACTGTCCCGTGGATCCGCAAGGTCACCTCATGCCGGTACTCGGCCGTGGCGAACGCTGACAACACCCGCTGTGCCGGACCGGAACCCACGGGCGCTTCGAATGAGCCGGACAGGGTCCTCGCGTCTGCGATGCGATCGAGCCGGAAGGTTCGGTCCTCGCCGATCTGGGCGTCCTCGCCCGTGACGTACCATCGGCCCGAATGGGCGACGATCCCGTACGCGTGCAGCGTGCGTTCGCTGCGCCGTCCGTCGCGGTCGGTGTAGCGGATCGAGACCGGTCGGCGGTGGCGCACCGCATCGGCGATGGTGAGCAGGACCTCGGCGTCCGGGGTGTCGAACTCGCCGGGCTGATCCGTGAAGGCGAGAGCTTCCAGGAGCGTGTCGAGCCGACGGGCGATGTGCTTGGGCAGCACCCGCCGGATCTTCGCCGATGCCGTCTCGCTTGCCGTGTGCTCCGTCGTCGTCAACCCTGCTCGGCGGCCGGCGACCAGGCCGAGCAGCACGGCCAGCGCCTCGTCGTCGCTGAGCATGAGCGGAGGCAGGCGGTACCCGGGGGCGAGCCGGTACCCGCCGTAGCGGCCGCGCACCGATTCCACGGGCACGTCCAGGTCGATCAGCTGGTCCACATATCGCCGCACGGTGCGCCCTTCGACGCCGAGCCGGTCGGCGAGTTCGGCCACCGTCCGGGTGCCGCCCGACTGCAGCAGCTCCAGGAGTGTCAGCACGCGGCCGGTGGGTCGAGGCATGTTCGCAGCCTAACGCGAATACAGGACCGATTCTGTCCACTATTTCTCCTAGTCTGCGACGTGCACGCCTCAAGCACAGCCAAGGAGATTTCCATGGACTTCGTCTCGATCCGCATCATCACCAGCGACGTAGCGCGCCTGGTCGAGTTCTACGAGCAAGCCACAGGGGCGCGGGCGACGTGGGCCACCGAGGACTTCGCCGAACTCAAGACCGCGGGCGCCACCCTCGCGATCGCCGGCACCCGCACCGTCCCGCTGTTCGCCCCGGGCTCTGCCCGCCCGGCGGACAACCACAGCGTGATCACCGAGTTCCTCGTCGACGACGTGGACCGCGTTCACCAGGATCTGACCGGCTTCGTCACCGACTTCGTCACCGAGCCCACCACGATGCCCTGGGGCAACCGGTCGCTGCTGCTGCGCGACCCCGACGGCAACCTCGTCAACTTCTTCACCCCCGTCACCCCGGCGGCCATCGAAAAGTTCGCACGTTGACGCCAAGCACAGCCGCTCACGCGGGAGCCCTGAGATCCCAGGGCTCCCGATGAACGCGTCCGCCAAGTCCAGGAGCGCCACCAGCAGGGGGCATCGGAACGCACCGCTGCCTGGCCAAGTGGTACGCCGCTGGCGCGCACACGGCGAGAACGGCCTGCTCGACCACTCCTCCCGCCCCGCCACGAGCCCCGCCCGCACCCCCGAGGACATCGCTGACCTGGCGGAGGCATTGCGGCGGCAGACCAAGCATGGGCCCGCGCGGCTCGCCACCGACCTCCAGCGGCTGCACGGCATCGCCGTCGCGCCGGCGACCGCCCACCGCATCCCGGTGAGGCGAGGACTCAACCGGCTCCGTGACCTCGACCCGCCGACCGGCGAGCAGCTGCGCCAGGTCATCCGCTACGAGCACGACCGGGTCGGCGACCTGATCCACGTCGACGTCAAGAAGCTCGGACGCATCCCGCAGGGCGGCGGCCGGCGCATGCACGGCGTCGCCACAGACGCCGCCCGCGCACCACGATCGGCCGCATGCCGCGCCCTGGGCGCCAACGTCCTGAGATGGCACACCTAGGGGCACACTCAGGAGTACAGATCTCCTCCTCAGGACAAGGTTTCCGACCCCTGCCGCTCGCCTCAGCGGCTTGCTTTTCGTGATCCATGTCACGATGACGCGCAAGCGACATGGGGAGGGCGGGTATGAGTGCTGAGCCGATGCTGCCCGGAAGCGTGGCGGGCGCGTTGGAGGAGTACGGACGGCTGCTGGCCGAGCACGGCATCACCTGGGGTGAGCCGGAGATCCATTACGTGAAGTTCTTCGCCAGGCGCAGGGTGCTGCCATCCGGGCTGTTCGACCGGTTCTGGCGGCTGGTCGTCGAGGCGGTCGCCGAGAGCCGTCCGGGCGAGCCGCACGACCGGCTCGGGGCCCACCTGGCCGAGCCCGACTACGACAGGGTGCTGCGCGACACCCTCGGCGGCGAGCTGCCCCGGCACCTCGCCGCCGTGCGGGTCGGGCCCGAGGGGGTGCGGCTCGAAGGGACGCCACGGATGGTGCTGCTCCCGTCGCGCCCGAACCGGCGCGCGCGGAACGGCCGGCGGTGGACGCGCAAGCTGCCGTTCGTCCCGTCCGCCGAGCCGCCGCCACCCGGCCGCGGCGAGGAGCGGATGTCACTGCTCATCGACTCGAGGCGGGACGAGGCCTGCCTGGTCAGCGTGGACGAGACGCAGCGGCGGCTCGACCCCGGCGGCGCATGGCTGGTGGAGGTGAACCACGACAGCTCGGTCATGGTGGACGGAGTGCGGATCGAGCTGGACACCCTCCTGCGCCCCACCCGGGCGGCCAGGCTGCGGCTGGTGGCGGGCATGCCGTGCCGGTGGAGCGTGACGAGCGAGGACGGCAGCGGCTGGTTCCCGTCCGACACCCCCAACCGGTACGACTACCACGGCCGCCCCTACTTCCACGGCGACGACATCGTCCTGGAGGTGCCCTCCATGCCCCTGACGATCAAGGCCGCCAGGGGCATGGAGTACGGCGAGGCCAGGCTGGAGCTCGTACCGCAGCCGGGCGAGGAGCGCCTGGTCGAGCTCGCCCCGCGGCGCATCTACGACGCGGCCGCGCGCGGCTGGTACGGCGCCGACATGCACGTACACCTCAACTGGGCGGGAGACCTCGTCGGCGCGCCCGCCGACGCCGCCGCCGCGCAGCACGGCGAGGACCTGCACGTGCTCAACCTCCTGGCCGGCAACGTCTCCGGCAGGCGCGTCTACGACCGCGAGGCGCTGGAGCACTGGACGGACGTGGACCTGCCGTGGTCCGACGCCACGCACGTGGCCAGGATGGGCGTCGAATACCGCAACGACCTGCTCGGCCACATCTACGCGTTCGCGCCGCGGGCCGCGCCCGGCCGCTACCACACCGGGTTCGCGGGCGACGCCGACTGGCCGCCCAACGCCGACGGGCTGCGGGAGCTGCGCGGGCTCGGCGCGCTGGTCGGCTACAGCCACCCCTTCCGCACGCCGATCGCCGACGGCGACCCGCCCAAGGGCATCGTGTCGCCCGTGTGGCGCAACTGCGCCGCCCGCGAGCTGGTCGCCGACGTCGCGCTCGGGCTCGTGGACAGCCTCGACGTGCTCACGCACGCCTCGATCCCGTCCACGGCGGCGGTGTACCGGCGGCTGATCGGCGCGGGCAACCGGCTCGCCGTGACCGCGGGCACGGACGCGATGATCTCCTTCACCCGCTCCGACATCCAGTCGAACCCGCCCGGCTGGGCTCGCGTCTACGCCCAGGTCGAGGGCCAGCTGACCGCGAGGTCGTTCGCGGCGGCCGTACGCGCGGGCCGGACGTTCGCCACCACCGGCCCCTGGCTGGAGCTGTCGGTGGCCGGCCACGGCCCGGGCCACGTGATCCAGGCCCGCAAGGGGCAGCGCATCCGCGTCACGGCCACCGCTGTCGGCCCGGAGGCCGCGGCGGTGCGCATCCGCACGGCGGAGGGCGTGCGGGCAGGGGCCGCGCGGCTGACGAACGAACCCGGGCGGGCCCTCGACGAGCCGCTGACCGCGACGGCCGACCTCACGGTGGACGCCTCCACGTACGTGGTGGCCGAGGTCCTGTGCGACCAGCACCCCCGCACCCTGACCTCCACCGGGTACGCACTGACCAGCCCCGTCTACGTGGAGGTGGACGGGCGGCGGGTCGCCCGGCGGGAGGACGTCGAGTGGTGCCTGGAGTGGCTCGACCTGCTGGAGGACCTGATCAGGCAGCACGGCCGCCTGGCCGGCGCCTATCAGTTCGGCGACCACGTGTCCCTGCTGGAGCAGGCCAGGGCGGTCTACCGGTCCCGGTTGAGCTGAGGCGCGAAGCCCGGGGCATCGCCGCTTCTGGCCGTCTGTGTTAGATTTTGGCCATGCGGTCAGAAATTGAGCCGGACGGCCAGAAGCGGCGGTCGTTCATCGAGGAGGCCAGGCGCGCGCAGATCGTGGCGTCGGCCGTGGAGGTGATCGCCGACGTCGGGTTCGCCCAGGCGTCCCTTGCGCGCATCGCCAAGCACGCGGGCATCAGCAAGGGCGTCATCTCCTACCACTTCGCCGGCAAGGACGAACTGATGGAGGAGGTGGTCACCCGCGCCTACACGGAGGCCGCCGATCACGTGATGGCCGCGATGGAGGGCGTGGAGGGGGCCGGCGCGCTGCTGCGGACGTACTTCGTCGCCAACGCCGCGCACATGCGCAAGCACCGCTCGAAGATCCTGGCTCTCGGCGAGATCTTCAACAACCTGCGCACCGCCGACGGCAAGCCCCGCTACGGCGTGCACACCAGCGAGGAGATCTACCGGGCACTGGAGATGATCTTCCGTCTCGGGCAGCGCACCGGCGAGTTCAGGGACTTCGACCTGCGCGTCATGTCCATCTCGGTGTCGGCCGCGCTGGACAGCATGTTCGGCTACTGGGCCACATATCCCGACCACGACCTCGACGCGCACGCGCGCGAACTCGCCGACCTCTTCGAAAGGGCGTGCAGGAGATGAAGACCGAGCCGAGGACCCGGCTCCACTCGATCGACAACCTGCGGATCGTGCTGACCGCGCTGGTGGTGGCCCACCACGCCGCGGTCACGTACGGGAACATCCCCCTGTGGTTCTACACCGAGCCCGCCAAGGACCCGTCGGGGGTCGCGCTCGACATCCTGGTGGTGTTCAACCAGGCGTTCTTCATGGGGTTCTTCTTCCTCATCTCCGGCTTCTTCACCCCCGGCTCCTACGACCGCAAGGGCTCGCGCGCCTTCGTGCGGGACCGGCTGGTGCGGCTGGGCATCCCGCTGCTCGTCTTCCTCGTCCTGCTGCGGCCGCTGGTGAACTTCGGCGGGCTCGCGCAGCGCCCGGACATGCCGTACTGGATGTACTACCTGGGTTCGTGGGACCCGGGGCCCATGTGGTTCGCCGAGGTGCTGATCGTCTTCGCGCTGGCGTACGCGTGGTGGCGGAGCCTGCGGCCGGCGCCCGATCCGCGCCCCGCGCCGCTGCGGCCGCGGTCGGTGGTGCTGTTCGTCCTGAGCCTGTCCCTCGCCACGTTCCTGTGGCGCTTCCAGGTGCCGACCGGCACGTACGTGCCGGTGCTCGGGCTGCCGACGCCGAACTACATGCCGCAGTACGTCGCCATGTTCGTGCTCGGGTGCGTGGCCTTCAGGCGCGGCTGGTTCGAGACGCTGCCCGCGCGGGCGGGGTACCTCGGGTTCGTCGTGGCGGGTGTGTCGAGCGCCGTGCTGGTGCCGCTCTCGTCCGCGACCAGCGGGACGGTCAACTCGGCGGTCATGGCCATCTGGGAGTCCACCTTCGCGGTCAGCATGATCATCGGGCTGACGGTGCTCTTCAGGGAGCGGTTCGCCGAGCAGGGGCCGCGCGGGAGGTTCCTGTCCGACCACGCCTTCACCGTCTACATCATCCACCCGCTCGTGCTGGTCGCCATCGGCTACGCGCTGCGCGGGCTGGAGGCGATCGCGGTCGTCAAGTTCGCGATCATGCTGGTGGTGGCGTTGCCGCTGTGCTGGTGGGTGGCGTACCTGGTGCGGTCGCTGCCGGGGGCGAAGCGGGTCCTGTGAGGATCGTGGGGAGCGGGGCAGGGTGGCCGTCGCGGACGCACACGTACGTGACCGTGCCGACGGCCACCAGTTCGTCCCCGCGCCGCATCGTGAATCTCATCGTGATCGACGTGGTGCCCAGCCTGGCCGGCGCGCTCTCCACGGCCAGCACGTCGCCGAGGCGGGCGGGCGCGTGGTGCTCGCACCCGCTCGCCTTGACCACCAGGTCGGCGCCCTCCCGCCGGAGCCGGTCGTAGCCGCCCCGGGCCCCGATCCAGTCGAGGAACGCGTCCTCGATGTACTCGTAGTAACGCGAGGCGTGCATCATGGCCTGGGCGTCGCAGTGCCTTGGCCGCACCGGCAGGTGGGAGATCACGGCGGGATCGCTCACCCGTCGTAGAAGGAGTCGAGGGTCTTGCCGTGGCGCTCCTCGACGGCCTTGCGCTTGATCTTGAGGCTGGCCGTCAGCTCGCCCGTCTCCACGGTGAAGTCCTCGGCCAGGATCGCGAACTTCTTGACCGTGGCGTAGCTGGCCTGGTCGGCATTGACCTGGTCGATGGCCCGCCCGACCTCCTCGCGCACGCGCGGGTGCTCGCGCAGCTCCTCGGGGTCGGACGGCAGCCCCTCAGCCTGGGCCCACGGCTTGACGACATCCATGTCGAGGGTGACCAGCGCCGTGACGTAGTTGCGCCGGTCGCCGTGCACGAAGACGTGCGACGCGTACGGGCAGGCCGCCTTGATCCGGCCCTCCAGGTACGTGGGCGCGACGTACTTGCCGCCCGAGGTCTTGATCAGCTCCTTCTTGCGGTCGGTGATGCGCAGCCGCCCGGCCTCGTCGAGTTCGCCGATGTCGCCGGTGTGCAGCCAGCCGTCCTCCAGCGCCTCGCCCGTCTCCTCGGGCAGCCCGTGGTAGCCGCGCATGATGCCGCGCCCGCCGATGAGGATCTCGCCGTCGTCGGCGATGCGCACCTCGGTGCCCGGCAGCGGCGGCCCGACCGTCCCGAACTTCACCGACTCCCGCCGGTTGAGGAAGCTGCCCGCCGACGACTCGGTCAGCCCGTACCCCTCGAGGATGGTCAGGCCCGCCGCGTCGAAGAACTCGGCGATGTCCTGCGAGAGCGGGGCGGCGCCGGAGATGAAGAAGCGGATCCGGCCGCCGAACCGGTCGCGGAGCTTGGCGAAGACCAGGCGGTCGGCCAGGGCGTGCTCGATCCGGGTGGTGACCGGGATGTCCGCCCCGCGCTGGCGGGCCCTGACGACCCGGATGCCGGTCTTCTTCGCCCAGTCGAAGATGCGCAGTTTGATCCCGCCCTCGCGGCGCACGGTGGCGACAACCGTGTTGTGGATCTTCTCGAAGATGCGCGGCGCGGCGGCCATGAACGTCGGCTGGAGCACGCCGAGGTTCTCGGCGATCTTGTCGAGGCGGCCGTCGATCGCGGTCGCCACGCCGATGTCGATCATGACGACCTCCAGCAGCTTGCCGAACGAGTGCGACAGCGGCAGCCAGAGGAAGTGCAGGTCGGACTCAGAGATCAGGCCGAGCCCGCGGACGGCCTGCGAGACGTAGAGCCAGTTGTCGTGGGTCAGCTCCACACCCTTGGGGCGGCCGGTGGTGCCGGAGGTGTAGATGAGGGTGGCCAGGTCGTCCTGGGCGATGGCGTCCACCATGGCGTCGTAGTCGCCCTCACCGCCGAGCGAGGCCAGGGTGACCACCCAGCCGTCGTCGCTGGGCGAGCCGTCGATGACCACGACGTGGGTGACGTCCGGCAGTTCCCTCTGGACGGACCTGAGCTTGGCGACCTGGTCGTCGTTCTCGGCGATGACGATCGTGCTGCCGGAGTCGGTGATGACGAACGCCGACTCGGCCGCCGTGTTGGACGGGTAGATGGTGGTTGTGGCCGCCCCGGTGGCCAGCACCGCGAGGTCGGCCAGGATCCACTCGAACCGGGTCGAGCAGAGGATCGACACGCGCTTGCCGGGCCCCGCGCCCAGCCCGGCCAGGCCCAGGGCCACCCCGCGCACGCGTTCGCCCACCTCGCGCCACGAGAGCGAGGCCCAGCCGTCATCCGAGGGGAATCGGTACGCCTCTGCGTCGGGGGTCGCCGCGATCCGGTCGCGCAGCAGGGACGGAATGCTGGCCATGCCTGAACCTCCTGGACGGTGTTGACGCCGACTCTAAAAGCAATCCCACCATTTGGGATAGACCAGCGCGCCGCGCGCCTTCGTCTCAGGGGCGTTTGAAGGCGGACAGGAGCCGATCGGCCGCGAGCGCGGGTGTCAGCTCGCCCGCCAGGACCTCCCGCTCGACCTCCTCGGTGATCGCCGCCACCTCGGGGTCGTTGCGCAGCTCGGACAGCAGCCGGTCCCGCACCAGCGTCCACGTCCACCCGACCTGCTGCCTGCGGCGCTTGGCGGCCAGGTCGATCGACTCCTGGTGGCTCAGCACGTGCCCCCAGAGCTTGTCCAGCCCGTCGCCGGTGAGCCCGCTGCACGTGAGCACCGGCGGCGGCGCGGAGTCGGAGCGGAGCATGCGCAGCGCGCCCGCCAGCTCCCGCGCGGCCTTCCTGGCGGGCAGCTCGTGCTCGCCGTCGGCCTTGTTGACCGCGATGACGTCCGCGAGCTCCAGCACGCCCTTCTTGATGCCCTGGAGCTGGTCGCCGGTGCGGGCCAGCGTGAGCAGCAGGAACGTGTCCACCATGTCGGCCACCGCGGTCTCCGACTGGCCCACGCCGACGGTCTCGACCAGCACGACGTCGAAGCCGGCGGCCTCCACGACGACCATGGCCTCCCTGGTCGCCTTGGTGACCCCGCCCAGGGTGCCGGAGGTGGGCGAGGGGCGGATGAAGGCGGCGGGGTCGACCGACAGGCGGGCCATGCGGGTCTTGTCGCCGAGGATGCTGCCGCCCGTCCTGGTGGAGGAGGGGTCGACGGCCAGCACGGCCACCTTGTGGCCCTGCGCGGTCAGCATCGTCCCGAGCGCGTCGATGAACGTGGACTTCCCCACGCCGGGCACGCCGGAGATGCCGACCCGGCGCGCGTGGCCGGACAGCGGAGTGAGCTCGACGAGCAGGCGCTGCGCCAGGACGTTGTGGTCGGGCCTGGTCGACTCGACCAGCGTGATCGCGCGGGCGATCCACGTACGGGACCCGGCCCGTACGCCTCGGGCGTAGTCCTCCAGCGAGTGCACCCGGCTTACCCCTTTCTTCCCGGTTGATCAGCCTAATCTCTGACAAGTCTTGACTTTTGCCAGTAGGGTGCTGGAGTTCTCAACCTCAGCCGTCACAGGAGTCACTCCCCTCATGCCCAACGTCGAACCCCTCCGCGAGGGCGACCCGGCAACGGTGGGACCCTACCGGCTGGTCGGTCGGCTCGGCGCGGGCGGCCACGGTGTCGTCTACCTCGGCCAGGCCCGCAACGGCACCCCGGTCGCCGTCAAGGTGCTGCGCGAGGGGCTCGCCGTCGGCGGCCGCCTCGCCACGGAGGTCGCCGCCGCGCGCAAGGTCGAGCCCTTCTGTCTCGCGCAGGTGCTCGACGCCTCGACCAGCGGCAGGCCGTACATCGTGTCCGAGTACGTGGACGGACCCTCGCTCGAGCAGGTGGGCCGGCTCGGCGGGACGGAGCTGCAGCGGCTCGCCGTGGCGACCGCGACCGCGCTGGACGCCATCCACCAGGCCGGCGTCGTCCACGGGGACTTCAAGCCGGCGAACGTCCTGATCGGGGCCGACGGGCCGCGGGTGGTGGACTTCGGCATCGCCGGGGCGCTCGGCACCGGCGTGAAGGCGACCGGCAGCTTCGTCGGCACGCCCGCGTACATGGCGCCCGAGCAGCTCGCCGGGAAGGCGGCGGGGGCGGCGGCGGACGTGTTCGCGTGGGCGTCGGTGATGGTGTCCGCGGCCACGGGGGTGCCGCCGTTCGGGGACGACTCGCTGCCCGCGGTGATCAACCGCATCCTCAAGGACGAGCCGCGCATGGGCGAGCTGCGCGGGCCGGTACGCGAGATCCTGCTGGCCTGCCTGGCCAAGGATCCGGGCTCCCGCCCCGCGATGCGTGACGTGCTGCTGCGGCTGACCGCGCCGTCGCGCCAGCAGACGGCTCCCTACCAGGCCCAGCCCCACAGGGCCGACCCGCCGCTGGCGGCCTGGCAGGACACGCCCGACGCCACCCTCGACCAGGACACGCCGCCGCGCCGGGCCCGCCCCCAGGAGCCGGCCGCGGACCAGCCCGCACCCCCGCTGCCGCGCAGGACCTCGCGCCAGAACCACGGCACCGACCCCCAGTCCCTGGGCCAGCCCGTGGCGGGCCAGCCCGCGCACCCCGGCCAGCCCGTGCCGGGGCAGCCCACTCCGGCCGCGCACCCCGCGCCAGGGCAGCCCGCTCCGGCCGTGCACCACAGCCAGGGCCCGCACTTCGGCCAGAGCACACCTGCACACCTCGGCCAAGGAGCGGCCGCGCACCATCAGGCCGCGCCTCATGGGCAGGGCGCGATCGGGCAGCACGGCCAGGGGCCGGGGACGTTCCCGATGGCGGCTCCGGTCGAGGCCGCGGCTCCGGCCGCCTTCCCGCACCACGCGCCCGCCGAGCCGCAGCCCGGGTTCGCGCCCGCCGAAGGGCCGGGCGCCGAGCAGGTGGTGGCCGAGCCGTCGGTGGCCCAGCACTCGGCGCTGGTCGACCTCCTCGTGCCGGGCGAGCCCCAGGCCCCGCAGCCCCAGGCGCCCGTGCCACCCCGCCGGTCCGGGCGGCGGCGGGCGAAGACCGTGATGATCGCGGGCGTCGCCGGCGTGTCCGTGCTGGCGCTGGCCGGCGCCATCATGTGGCTCACCCCCACCACGCCCACCCCCAAGGCCAAGAACGTCGCCGACGTGAGCACCGCGCCCACGACCGAAGCGGCGAGCACCCCCACGACGCGCCCGAGGCGCTCGCGCACCCCCAGGCCCAGCCCGCAGAACGACGGCACGCCGAGCAACGTCCCGACCACGGATCCGACGTCGGACCCGACGGCGGATCCGACGGCGGATCCGACCGCCAGTGCCACGCCCGCCGCCGGCCGGCTCAGGCTCGTCTACGTCCGCCCGGGCGGCGCCAGGAACGGCGACTGCTGGACGGGCGGCGAGGTCACGCTCCAGGCGCTGGTGCAGCGCACGGGCCAGCCGCTGACGTTCCGCTACACCTGGTACATCGACAACGTCGCCGTGGGCCGCTCGTCGGCGGTCGTCACCGAGAACGGCCAGCGCTTCCTGACCTCGCCGCAGAGCCTCAAGAGCACGGGCGGCGTCCATCGCGTCACGCTCCGGATCACGTCCCCGGTCGCCACCCAGCGGACGATCTCCGTCACGATGTGCGACCGGGGAACTTACTGACGGTTCCTCAGCTGGTCGAGCAGGTCGAGGGCGGCGTCGGCGATCACCGTGCCGGGCGGGAAGATCGCGGCGGCGCCCGCGGCCCGCAGCTCGTCGTGGTCGCCGGGCGGGATGACGCCGCCGACCACGATCATGATGTCGCCGGCGTCGAGGTCGGCCAGCGCCCGGCGCAGCGCGGGCACCAGCGTGAGGTGCCCCGCGGCCAGCGACGACACGCCCACGATGTGCACGTCGGCCTCGACCGCCTGCCTGGCGACCTCCTCCGGCGTCTGGAACAGCGGGCCGACGTCCACGTCGAAGCCGAGGTCGGCGAACGCGGTGGCGATCACCTTCTGGCCGCGGTCGTGCCCGTCCTGGCCCATCTTGGCCACCAGGATGCGCGGGCGGCGGCCCTCGGCCCGCTCGAAGTCGGCGCACGCCAGGCGGGCGCGCTCGATGTTGGCGGAGGGGCCTGACTCGTCGCGATACACCCCAGAGATGGTACGGACCTGCTCGGCGTGCCTGCCGAACACCCGTTCCAGGGCGTCGGAGATCTCGCCCACGGTCGCCTTGGCCCTGGCGGCGTCGACGGCCAGCTTGAGCAGGTTGTGCTCCAGGCCCGGCGCGGGGTTGTCGGCGGCCTTGGTGAGCGCGTCGAGCGCGCGCTGCACGGCGCCGGGGTCGCGTTCGGCCCTGAGCCGGGCCAGCTTGTCGAGCTGCTGGGCGCGGACGGCGCTGTTGTCGACCTTGAGCACCTCGACGGCCTCGTCGCTCTCGGCGCGGTACTTGTTGACGCCGATCACGGGCTGGCGACCCGAGTCGATGCGGGCCTGCGTACGGGCGGCCGCCTCCTCGATGCGGAGCTTGGGCAGGCCCGCCTCGATGGCCCTGGCCATGCCGCCGGCGGCCTCGACCTCCTGGATGTGGGCCCAGGCACGTTCGGCGAGGTCGTGGGTGAGGCGCTCGACGTAGTAGGAGCCGCCCCACGGGTCGATCACCTTGGTGGTGCCCGACTCCTGCTGGATGAGGAGCTGGGTGTTGCGGGCGATGCGGGCGGAGAAGTCGGTGGGCAGCGCGAGCGCCTCGTCGAGGGCGTTGGTGTGCAGGGACTGCGTGTGGCCCTGGGTGGCGGCCATGGCCTCGACGCAGGTGCGGGCCACGTTGTTGAAGACGTCCTGCGCGGTGAGCGACCAGCCGGAGGTCTGGGAGTGGGTACGGAGGCTCAGCGATTTCGGATTTTTCGCGTTAAATCCAGAAACCAGCTTGGCCCACAGCAGCCGGGCGGCCCTGAGCTTGGCGACCTCCATGAAGAAGTTCATGCCGATGCACCAGAAGAACGACAGCCGCGGCGCGAACCGGTCGATGTCCATCCCGGCGGCGACCCCGGCACGCAGGTATTCGACGCCGTCGGCCAGCGTGTAGGCCAGCTCCAGGTCGCACGTCGCCCCGGCCTCCTGGATGTGGTAACCGGAAATGCTGATGGAGTTGAATTTCGGCATCTTCTCACTCGTATAAGCGAAAATATCCGAAATAATCCGCATCGACGGCGCCGGGGGATAAATGTAGGTGTTGCGGACCATGAACTCTTTGAGGATGTCGTTCTGGATGGTCCCCGCGAGCTGCTCCGGCGCGACGCCCTGCTCCTCGGCCGCCACGATGTAGAGCGCGAGGACGGGCAGCACGGCGCCGTTCATGGTCATCGACACCGACATGCGGTCGAGCGGGATGCCGTCGAACAGCTGCCGCATGTCGTAGATGGAGTCGATCGCCACCCCGGCCATGCCCACGTCGCCGGCCACGCGCGGGTGGTCGGAGTCGTACCCGCGGTGCGTGGCCAGGTCGAAGGCCACCGACAGGCCCTTCTGCCCGGCAGCGAGGTTGCGCCGGTAGAAGGCGTTGGAGTCCTCGGCCGTGGAGAAGCCCGCGTACTGGCGGATGGTCCAGGGCTGGTTGACGTACATGGTGGGGTACGGGCCGCGCAGGTAGGGCGCCACCCCCGGGTAGGTACGCAGGAAGTCGAGCCCCTCGAGGTCGTGGGCCGTGTAGAGCGGCTTGACCCCGATGCCCTCCGGCGTCTCCCACACCTCGCCGGCGTATATCGGCGCCTCCGGCCCGTCCTTGGGCAGGGCGTTGAGCGGGAT
This sequence comes from Nonomuraea sp. NPDC050451, assembly GCF_044458585.1. Classification (NCBI taxonomy): domain Bacteria; kingdom Bacillati; phylum Actinomycetota; class Actinomycetes; order Streptosporangiales; family Streptosporangiaceae; genus Nonomuraea; species Nonomuraea sp. NPDC050451. The sequence goes on along the minus strand of NZ_JBITHZ010000001.1, from coordinate 950,328 downwards.
GCCGGAGAAGTCCGGGATCATCGGGTCACCTCCAGGTCGTCGAAGGTCTCGCGGAGCACGGCCAGCGCGTCGCAGCCCGCGTAGAGGTTTCCGTCCACGCCTTCGTACTCCCCCTTCCCCGCCAGCCAGACTTTCCTCGCACCGGCCTTGCGCAGCGCGGTGGCGACGGCGGCGGCGTGCTGGGCGTAGAGCTTGTCGGTCGAGCACAGGCAGGCGACGGAGGCGCCGCTCACGGCGAACGCGGTGGCGATCTGCTCGGGATCGGCCCCGGGACCGGCGGTCTCGGTGTCCAGCCCGCCCGCCTGGAACAGGTTGGCGGCGAACGCGGCCCGCGCGGTGTGGGCGGCCACGGGCCCGATGGTGGCGAGGAACACCGTGGGCCGCTCGGGCTGCGCGTCGGCCAGGTCGCGCAGGGCCTCGAACTCCTCGGCGTAGCGGACCCGGGGCAGGCCGCCCGTCTCGGAGGCGGCCTGCGCGGGCGTGGGCGGGCGTACCGGCTTCTCGTGCACGTCGGGGAACTCGCTCACGCCCGTGATGGGGAAGCGGCGGTGGGCGACGTCGCCGGCGCGGCGGGCGCGGGTGGCGGCGATCCGGTCCGAAACGAGCCCGGCGGCCCGGGTGATCCCGCCCGCCGCCTCGATCTCCTGGAACCAGGCCCATGCGCGCTCGGCGAGGTCGGCGGTGCGGCGCTCGACGTACCAGGAGCCGCCGGCGGGGTCGATGACGCGTCCGAGGCCCGACTCCTCCAGCAGCAGCGCCTGCGTGTTGCGGGCGATGCGCCGCGAGAAGGCGTCCGGTAGCCCGAGGCAGGCGTCGAACGGCTGCACCGTGACCGCCTGCGCGCCGCCGACGCCGGCGGCGAAGCAGGCCAGGGTGGTGCGCAGCATGTTCACCCAGGGGTCGCGGGCGGTCATCATGGCCGAACTGGTCACCGCGTGCTGCCGCTGCCCGCCGTGCCCGGCGGCGCCACACACCTCGGCGACCCTGGCCCACAGCCGGCGGGCCGCGCGCAGCTTGGCGATGGTGGCGAACTGGTCGGCGGTGGCGGCGTACCGGAACTCGATCTGCCCTAGCGCTTGCTCAACAGAGAGCCCGCCGTCCGTGAGCGCCCGCAGCTCGGCGACGCCCTGGGCGATCGAGCAGCCCAGCTCCTCGGCGTCGCCGCCGCCCGCGTCGTGGTACGGGGTGGCGTCGACGGTGACGGCCCCGAGCCCGGGGAACCCGCCGACGCAGCGCCGGGCCAGCTCCAGCCCTGGGCCCCCTACTGCGGAGGCGCCCAGGTTGCCCCGCACCGCGCTCCCGCGTCCGAACAGGACCTCGGCGGCCTCGCGTACCTGCTCCCCGGCCTCCAGCACGACCGGCGCCAGGTCGAGGTAGACGTCCTTCAGCACGGCGCCCAGCGCGTCCACCGGGATCGCGCCGTCCCCGACGACGAGCCAGAGCGAGGTGACCCCGTTCTCCAGGTCGGCCAGCACCGCCTCGGGGTCGGCCGCGGCGTGCCGCTGGCGCACGTCCCAGCCGGGAGTGCCCCGGGCCCCGCGCACGTACGGCGCCTCGCCGGGCAGCCCGGGATCGCCGGGCAGGTCGTCCAGGTCGTAGAGCGGCGCGACCGTCACCCCGTCATAGGTGGCGGTGGACAGCGCCTCCTCCGGCGCCTCCGTCTCGATGCCCGACTTGCGGAGGACCTCGACCGCCAGCGCCCGCCAGCCGTCTCGCGAGATGGACTCGAACCCCGTGGCCAGTTCCATGGTCGGATACTAGGCGGAGCTGCGAAGGCGCGGTAACCCCGGGTCCACCCCAGGCTCGGTGTGTCGCCGACCCCGGTCCACCCCTGATTCAGGACGAGGGCGCCTCCCACGTCAGCCGCCACGTCAGGGGCCCCACGATCCCGTCGTCCTCGATGCCCTGCCGCCGCTGGAATTTGCGGCACACCTCGCGCGACCCGGCGCCGTAGGCCCCGTCCACGGCCAGGTCGAAGCCGCGTTTCTTCATCTGGGCCTGCCAGGTGCGCACGTCCTCGCCGTACATGACCGGCGGGTACTTCAGCAGCCGCCCGGGGAACGGCGGCGCGCCCGGCACCGGGGGCGGGGTCCCGCCCGGCCGGGGCGCGCCCCGCCGGATCCAGTTGTAGAGCGGGTCGCCGGGGCAGTCGGTCGAGTAGCCGTCGCGGTGCCCCTTGATCTCCTTGCCCGCGCGGCCCTTGTCGCGCAGGTACTGGACCGCGTCCAGGATCGCGTGCAGCACCCCGTCGGGCGGCTGGACGAGCCCCGCGTTGCCCACGAGCCCCAGCACCGCGTAGTGGCCGGCGTTGAGCCCCGGGCCGTTGGCGGCGGGCAGGTGGTGGAGACCCCGCCCCTCGAACACCTTCCGGTGCGGGCAGGCGACCATGGTGTTGCCGGTGAAGTAGACCGTCCCCTCCCTGCGGGCCAGCCAGCTCTGGTTCTCCGTCCGGGGACACCAGATCCGGCCGCGGTAGGTCTCCTTCCGGATTGTCAGGGCCGGCCGGGGCATGACGGACTGCCGGCGCCGGATCGTGGTCAGCCACATGCCCGTCTCGGGCAGGCGGCTCATGGCCGCTCCCAACCCCGACAGCAGCGCGGCGAACATGAACGCCTCCGCCGCCGCCCGGTCCGCGCGCGCGAGCCGGTCGCGCCCGGCGTCGCCCGCCGTCAGGGAGGTCTCCAGGAACAGGGCGAGCTGGGCCCGGGACAGCGACAGGAGGAACTCGTGGCCAGGCACCCTGCCGGGGGCCACCTCGATCAGCTGCCGTCCCGCGTCGGCCGGGAGCAGGAACCGGACGAGATCGTCCTTGACCGTCTCCTTCCATCGGGACGCGCCCGGGCCGAAGACCCCGTGCAGAGCCGCGCGGATGCGCATGAGATGCGCCGGGTCGCGCCGCGACCGGTGGATCGCGACACCGCCGGCGTCTGACTCGCCCTCGGCCGAGAACCACGCGACCAGCTCCACGAAGGCGTCCGACCACTTCGGCTCGGCCGGCAGGTCGGCGCAGGGCGCCGCGACCGGGATGCGGTCGCGATGACCGATGGTCTCGGTGGTCACCCACAGGCGCCGCGTGCCCTCCCCCGCCTGGCGCTCCACGGGCCAGCGGTGATGGGGAGTGGTCAGGGAGGAGTGGGCGGGCCCCTCCATGCGGATCATCTCCCGCTCCATCGCGGGGAACACGCACACTTCCAGCACGGGCTGCCACTCGGACATGCCCGTGTCATGGTCGAGCGTGAGCGCGACGTCACCAGCGCTCAGGTCCCGGTACGACTTCCACCCCTGCCGGGTGAGGAGCTCGGTCTCCTCGTCGACGCAGTAGCCGATGTCGATCCAGCCGTTGTCGTCCATGTGGAACGCCTGGATCGACCGCACCAGCGCGACACACCCGCTGTGGTCGGAGACGATGCCGGGGTCGACTCTGCCGCCCGTGTAGTGGACCTTCACTCCCTTGGTGGAGTCGAGCTGCGTGTAGTCGCCGCGCGGCGGGCGAGCGTTCCAGTCTTTGCGTAACACCAGGTCGATGGCCACGGTGAGCTCCGAGAGTCGCTGTCGAGACCACCGAGCGTAACGCGGAGCGTGCGGACAGGTCCTGAAGTTGGGTGATTTGACCTAGGGTCTGATCACCCGTTTGTCCGTCACGATCGCGGTGATGAGATCGTGTGGCGTCACGTCGAAGGCCGGGTTCAACGCCCGGGTGCCCTCAGGCGCCACGCGTACACCTCTGACCGTCACTACCTCGTCCGCCCCTCTGTCCTCGATCTCGATGTGCTCGCCGGAGGGGGTTTTCTGGTCGATCGTGGACTCGGGCGCGACCACCACGAACGGCACTCCGGCGCGCTCCGCGCCGAGCGCCAGGGCGTACGAGCCGATCTTGTTGGCGGTGTCGCCGTTGGCCGCGATGCGGTCGGCGCCGATGAGCACCGCGTCCACCTCGCCCTTGGCCAGCAGGTACGGCCCCGCAGAGTCGGCGATGAGCCGGTGCGGCGCGCCCATCCTGGCCAGCTCCCACGTGGTGAGCCGGGCGCCCTGCAGCAGCGGGCGGGTCTCCAGCGCGAGCACCTCGGCCAGCCGCCCGCGCTCGTGGAGCGTCTGCACGACGCCGAGCGCGGTGCCGCGTTCGACGGCGGCCAGCCCGCCGGTGTTGCACACGGTCATGATCCGCAGCCGGTCGCCTTCGAGCAGGTCGGCCCCGCGCTCCCCCATGGCCACGCAGGCGGCGATGTCGTCGTCGCGCACGCGCAACGCGGCCGCGAGCACGGAGTCGCGGCCTTCCCGCAGGTGGGCGGCGGCCCGGTCGACGCCCCAGGCGAGGTTGACGGCGGTGGGCCGGGCGGCGCGCAGCCTGGCGATCTGCGCGGGGTCGCCGTCGGCCAGCACCACGCCGAGCGCCCCCGCCACGCCGAGCGCGGGCGCGCCGCGCACGGCCAGCCGCCGGATGGCGTCCACCAGTTCGTCCACGGTGTGGATGCGCAGCGTCACGCACTTGTCGGGCAGCAGTGTCTGGTCGACGAGCTCGACTGCGCCGTCCACCCAGTCAATGGTCCTCACACGGCAAACTGTACGTTTCAGCGCTCGGCGAGGACGATCACCGAGTCGCCTTTGTTCAGCACGATGGGCTCGGACTTGTCGGGGTTGAGGACGATGCCGTAGTGCGGCGGGTCGTTGCGCGCCAGGGCGTTGCGGTAGCCGATGGCGGTCTCGCCCCTGCGCCTGGCCGACTCCACGACCGTGGAGAAGTGCACGCGCGTCCCCGTCTTCACGTAGGAGGCGGCGGGCCTGGGGTAGATCTCCGAGCCGCGCGAGTCGAACAGGTAGCTGAACACGTCCGCCAGGTGCCGGTTCTCGGCGAGCTGGGCGAGCAGCAGGCCGATGACGGTGTCGCTGATCACGATGTCGTCGGCCTCGGTGACCTCGGCCAGGGCCCGGTTGCTCTCGTCGTGCATCTCGCTGACGATCGAGTAGTGCTCGCCGAGCGTGCTCTGCATGTCGCGCAGCTGCAGCAGCGTCATGAGCGTGCGCGTGTCGGCGTGGTGGGCGTCGAAGCGGTCGTCGGAGAGCACGATGACGTGCTGGAAGAGGCCGACGCCGAGCGACTCCAGCGCGTACCTGTCGGTGGTGTCGCAGTCCTTGACGTTCACGGTGAGGTTGCGCAGGCCCGCCAGGCCGGTGCCGGCCTTGGGGTGGTCGGCGGCGACCTCCAGCACCGAGCCGGGTGCCACGTAGCCGTCGAGGTAGCGGACGATCTGCTCGGCCCGGCCGTTCCAGTTGAGCAGGAGCGTGCGCTCGGGCTCGGTGGGCGGCGCCTTCGCCTCGACGATGGCGGACTCGTCCATGGACGGTTTGCCGGCGGCCAGGCGGATGTGGGAGTCGTCGTGGGCGATGACGATGACCTCGTCGTCGGCGTTGACGACGGTGTCCATGGGCGGGTTCAGCACGACGCCGGTCGGCCGGCGCAGGCCGATGACGGAGGCGGTCTGGTACGCGTGCAGCGCCTCGCCGTACGTGACGCCGACGAGCTTCTTGGGCGTGCGCAGGTAGATCTCGCCGCCGTCGAAGTTGAGCAGGTCCATGCAGACGACGGACATGCCCGACTGGCGCGAGGACTGCACGATGAGCCGGGAGGCGGTGTCGTCGGAGTCGACGAGGTGCACGTCCTTGCCGCCGGCCAGGCGGGCGGCGGCGATGTTGCGGCTGGAGGTGAGCCCGGCGACCACCGGCGGGTGGACGCCGCGGCGCTTGGCCAGCGCGAGCAGGATCTTGATGACGTGCGCGTCCGGGTCCTCGCCCTCGGGCGAGAGCACGACGACCGAGCGGGCGGTGGCCAGGTTCATCAGCGCGAGGTCGCGCGGCTCCGTGGGCCGCCCCGTGCGGCAGACCAGCCGGGTCCTGCCGAGGTCCCCGACGGCCTCGCGGATGTCGTCCTCCATGGTCAGCTTGTCGCGTTCCGCCAGTACGGCGATGACCGAGCCCTTCTGGCTGGCGTGCGCCTTGACCAGCTCGGCCACGATCGTGAACACCTGGTCCGACCAGCCGAGCACCACCGTGTGGCCGGACTCGACGATCCGCGAGCGCCCCCTGCGCAGGCGGTCCACCTTCTGCTTGAGCCCGTTGGACAGCAGGCCGACGAGCATGCTGACGATGAACAGGCCGCCGATCGACCCCGCGAACATCACGGCCATGTACGCGGTCGAGCCCTTGTCGCTGGCGAGCTTGCCCGGATTCAGCGCGTGCATGAGCGAGATCCAGAGCACATGTCCGGGACCGTTCACACCGTCGGGCTCGTTCGGCGCCAGCCAGAGCGTGAGCCCGGCCACCACCACGATCAGCCCCACCGACACCACGGCCAGCCAGCCGATCAACGAGGCGGTCCCCCTGGACATGGTGTTGTCGAACCAGTAACGCGCCCGCTCACGGAACGTCGCCTTCGACACTTCCCCGATACCTCCGCTTAAGGTGTGATTTGGCCAACGCCCCAAGGTACCGGTGGATCTTCACATGCGCATGGCGACCGGTAACGTATCGGCCATGGCGAGCCCCCTGCGACCGGACGACCCGCCGTCCCTGGGCGGATACCTCCTGTCCGGGCGGCTCGGGGAGGGCGGTCAGGGCGTGGTCTACCTCGCCCGCACCGCCGCCGGCGAACCGGTCGCGATCAAGCTGCTGAGCGCGGGTGACCAGCAGACGCGGGCCAGGCTGGCGCGCGAGCTGGACGCGCTGGAGGGCATCGCCTCCTTCTGCACGGCGCGGGTCCTCGACGTCTCGGCCGACGGGCCCCGGCCGTTCGTGGTGAGCGAGTTCGTGGACGGTCCCTCGCTGGCCGACCGGGTGCGCGAGCGCGGCCCCCTGCGCGGCGGCGACCTCGAGCGCCTGGCGGTCGGCACGGCCACCGCCCTGGCCGCCATCCACGCGGCCGGGATCGTGCACCGCGACTTCAAGCCGGCCAACGTGCTGCTCGGGCCCGACGGGCCCCGGGTGGTGGACTTCGGCATCGCCCGGGCGGAGGGGGCGGCCACGATGACCTCCGGCCTGATCGGGACCCCCGCATATCTGGCGCCCGAGCAGATCAGCGGCTCGCCCGCCTCGGCCGCCTCCGACGTGTTCGCGTGGGCCTCGTCGGTGCTGTTCGCGGCCACGGGCACGAGCCCGTTCGGCGCGGACACCGTGCCCGCCGTGCTGCACCGGGTGCTCCACGCGGAGCCGGACCTGTCGCCGCTGCCGCCGCGCGTGCGCGGGCTGATCGCCTCCTGCCTGGCCAAGGACCCGTCGCGGCGCCCCACGGCCCAGCACCTGATGATGTCCCTGGTCAACCCCAACACCCCGCAGGACCCCGGCATACCTGAGGGCCTGCGCACGGGGCCGCGCCCCCAGGCCGCGCTCACCACCCAGGGGGCGAGCCGCCCCCGCTCGCGGGGCCTGCTCATCGGCGCGCTGGCGGGCGTGGTCGCCCTCGCCGCGGCCGTCGTCACGATCCTCTCCGTGAACAGCACCCCGACCCCGCTCGCCGACCAGGACGACCGCTCCTCCCCGGCCACCTCGCCGGCTTCCGCCGACACACCGTCCGATACACCGTCGTCCGCGGAGACCAGCGCCGGCGGCAAGCTCAAGATCCCCGCCGCCTACGCGGGGACGTGGACGGGCCGGACGGAGAGCACGAACCCCATGGACGCCGACGGGGCCGAGAACACCGTGGTGCTGAAGCCGGGCGCCTCCACCGCGCAGTGGAGCGAGAAGGACACCGGCGCGAGCTGCCGCGGCACGATCACACTGACCAAGGTGGAGACGTCGCGGCTGACGTTCTCGCTGGAAGCGATGGAGGAGGGCATGTGCATCCCGGGCACCGTCTGGCTCGCCAAGCAGGGCGACACCGTCTCCTACACCTGGCGGGACGAGCCCGGCCCCGGCATCGTCACCCAGACGGGCACCCTCAACAAGAGCTAGCCGATACGCCGAATTTTCCGCAAAACCCTTCGACATGTGACGGCTGGACGCTGGATCATTAACGTTATGTCTGTGATGAGGGAGGTGCCGTTCCCCAGCCGGGAGTCTTCAGAGCTCCCCATGAACATCTGGATCGACGACGCCGACTCCGCCATCGACGTCATCGACGCCCTGGCGCTGTCGCCGTTCGCGACGGGCGCGCAGCCGTGGTCACGTCTGGCCAATCTGGAGCGCGTACGCCCTGACGCCCCGCTGAGCCCCGCCGACGGCAGGCTGCTGCGCACGGCGCGGGTCGAGGACGGCTCGGAGTCGCGGCTCATCGCCGGCGAGGGCTGGACCCTGCGCGTCGTGCGCCACCGCAACCGCACGGCCACCGTCAGCGTCACGGCCGTGGACGAGGAGCTGGCCAAGAGCGTGCTCAAGGAGAGCATCGAGGGCGCCGAAGAGGCCATGCCGGAGGTGGACCACGTCGAGATGGGCTTCTGGTGGCGTGGCATGCACGGCGGCACGCGCTCGGAGAAGCCGATCACGGCCCAGCCCTGGGACGAGATCAACAAGAACTACTCGGCCAAGGTCCGCCCGGCGCTCGACCGGCTGATGTCGATCACCCCCGACGACGTCAACGGCCGCCTCATCCTGCTGCACGGCGAGCCGGGCACCGGCAAGACCACGCTGCTGCGCACGCTGGCCAAGCAGTGGCACGACTGGTGCCAGGTCGACTGCGTGCTCGACCCCGAGCGGCTGTTCAACGAGCCGGGCTACCTGATGGAGGTGGCCGTCGGCTACGACTCCGACGAGGACACGCAGCGCTGGCGGCTGCTCGTCCTGGAGGACTGCGACGAGCTGATCAGCTCGGGCGCCAAGGCCCAGGCGGGCCAGGGGCTCTCGCGCCTGCTCAACCTGACCGACGGCCTGCTCGGCCAGGGGCGGGACGTCCTGGTGGCGATCACCACCAACGAGGACCTCGCCCGCCTCCACCCGGCCGTCGTCCGCCCCGGCCGCTGCCTGGCGCAGGTGGAGGTGGGGCCGCTGAGCAAGGAGGAGGCCGTCGCGTGGCTGGGCTCCTCCACCGGGGTGAGCACGTCGGGCGCGACGCTGGCGCAGCTGTACGCCCTGCGCGCGGGCCGCGAGTTCACCCCGCAGCCGGGCGACGAGTCCACGGGCCTGTACCTCTGACCGGCGCGCCGGCCAGAGGCGGTCACGTGGCGGTCACGTCAGGTAGGTGTGCAGGCGGCGGGCCTCGCGGACGAAGTTGTTCGACGCCCGCCGCTCGGCGATCTCCGCCACGCAGGGCACCGGCCCCCGCGCTCCGGCCCACCGGGCGGCGCGCAGCGCGAACGCGAGCACCTGCGTGTGCCGGGTGTGCGGCCGTTCCTCCGGCCCCGGCAGGAACACGGGCAGGAACCCCGTCATGATCCGCCACACCTCCCACTGCGCTCCCTGCTCGGCCGCGCTCTCCAGGGTCTCCAGGACCGGGCCGGGCTTGAGCCACGTCCTGCGCAGCAGCAGCCCGAGCTGCCGGCCGATCCCTTCCACGTCCTCGTCGCCGCGGGCCGCCAGGTCCACCAGCAGGTGCGCCCGCACCACGGGCAGCTTCGACCAGGACGGGTCGGCCAGGAAGAACGCCAGCACGAGCGCCATCCCCTCGCCCCACGGACCGTCGGCCAGCGCCAGAGCGTACGCCTCGGGCGGCCTCGCCCCCTGCGTCGGCCACCCGTACAGCAGGTGCGGGACGAGGTGCAGCGCGACGACCTCCCGGTCGGACGGCATCACGTACGGCCACCAAGGCAGCAGCCCGCCCTGACCTTCCCGCCGCCGCCGGCCGGGCTCGGTGAGCAGTTCGTCGACCAGCGGCAGGCCCGTCGGCGCCACCCGGATCCTGGGCGCCAGATCGGGGGTCCGGGTGTCGGCCGGCTCCCGGTCGTCGCGGTATTCGCCGCCGGGATCCAACCGCCCTGAGGCGAGCCAGCCGACCTCGGTGACCGGCTCGGGGCGCCCGCCGTCCATCCACCGGGCCGCCGCCCGCCCCGCCTCCGAGGTGAGCAGCCGCGCCCGCGCCACCACCTCGGGCGCGACCTCGCGCGGCAGCCGCAGCAGCGCCTGCTGCAGGTCCGCCGGCAGGGCCTCGACACCGCGTCGCTCGTAGCCCGCCAGCCGCGCCACGAGCTCCCCGGCGTCCACGTGCCCGGTGCCCTCGGTGGGCTCGGCCAGCAGGTACGGCGGAAGGGCGCCGTCCTGGAGCGCCGAGTGGACCTCGGCCCAGCGCCGCAGCAGGAACAGGTGCGGCGCCGACACCGAGCCGGCCCGGGGCAGCCCGTCAGCCGTGGAGCCGCCCGTCAGGATCAGCCGGGCGATCTCCTCACACCATTGCCAGACGTCCAGCCACGGCCGTTCGTGCGAGCGAATGCCCAGCCGCCACTTCGACAGCCTCGCCACGAGCCCGTACCGGTCGTCGTGGTGCAGCCGTACGACCCCCGCCAGCCACAGCTCCGCGGACTCCCATCCGCCCCCGCAGGGCCCCAGCTCCACGGGCGCCGTCACCGGCCCGGGGAACGCCTCGGCGAAGCGCGGCGCGGGCAGCGGGGCGGGCGTGAAGGGCTCCGGGGGCTCCTCGGCGGCCTCCCCGCCGAACACCGCCACGAGGGTCTCCCCGAGCTGGTGCGGCAGCAGCCCGAAGGAGTCGCGGAGGGCCTGCGCCCCCACCGGCGTGAAGCGCTTGGCGTGCTTGACCGCGATGCGCACCGCCCGGCCCTGCACGTCGGCGGACTCGCAGGCGAACGCGTACCCCAGCGCGGGGGCGAGCTCGTCGAGGTCGCCCGGCCAGGCGCGGGCGACGGCGTCGAGCCAGGTCAGCCCGGCCGTCACCAGCTTGCGCTCCGCCCTGAACAGCAGTGCCCGCAGCGCCTCCGACACGTCCGCGGGGTCCAGGTGGTCGAGGCCGCGCAGGTGGCGCAGCGCCATCTCCGCCACGGGTCCCGGCGCGGCGGGCAGCAGCCGCAGGTAGTCGGCGGCGTGCTTGCTCACCTCGTCCGGGGTCGGCTGGAGCAGCTCGTGCAGGTGGACGAAGAAGCGCAGGTCGGCGGCCTCGCCACCGCGCAGGACCCGCCGTACGCACCCGTCGAGCAGCAGGTCTCGGCGGCCCTGACCGGCCAGCTTCTTCAGCGCGGCCAGCCAGGTGCCGCGCGTCAGCGGCTCAGCGCGCTCGCCGCGCAGCACCGCGCCCACGCCCTCCGCCTCGAACAGCCGGGGAAGGAGGTGGTCGAGCAGCGGGTCCTCGCGCTCGGGCGGCCGGCGTACCCAGGCCACCACGAGGGGGTCGTGCTCGGGCGGGACCACGCCGGTGCGGCGCAGCATGGCCAGGGCGAGCGTGTCCATCTCGTCCGAGCGGCGGCGCCGGCGGGGGGCCGGGCGCAGCCGGAGCGCGGCGCGGGTGGCGAAGTCTTCCTGCCATGCGGCCGGGCGGGCGGACAGGACGCGTTCGAGGATCTCGGTGGTGGCGATGCTCACCTCCCGGCGGTCCTGGAACTCGCGGCGGTTGAGCCAGGCCACGACGGCCGCCGCGCCGCCGATGGTGGCGGCGCCCGCGACCCGCAGGGAGTCGACCCAGTTCTCCTCGCGCTCCAGCGGCCAGGGCGGGTTCCAGGGGGTGTTCCACTCCCAGCGCTCGTACTCGTGGACGGTGCGGCCGGCGCGCTCGGCCCGGCGCACGTGCTCGCGCCAGGCGGCCTCGCTCTCGCGCTCCCGCCTGGTGATGCGCTCCAGCTGCCGGTCCTCGGCCCGCCGCTCGGCCACGGCGATGTGGGCGGGGAGCAGGGCGGCCACCTCACGGCGTTCGCGCTCGCCGAGGGCGAGCACGCGCTCGGCGACCCACTGCGGGTCCCCGGTGTCGATGGCCGCCACCACCGTCTCCCATGCGGTCATGGAGCGACCTCTACGGCGACGCGGGCGACGATCCTGGCCGCCAGCACGTGCTTGCACGGCCCGCGCGAGCCCCGGTGGTCGAACCACCACTGGCACGTGCACTCGCCCTCGGCGATCCGCACCCGCCGCACCCCGCCGTCGGTCGTCACCTCGGCCGTCTCCCCGAGCAGCCGTACGGCGCCGGAGTCGACCAGCGCGCGGGCGGCCGTGAGCCGGGGGTTGAGCTGGGCCACCTGGTCCCTGTCGTAGGGCAGCTCGCGGTGGAAGTGGGCCGCCTCGTGCAGGTCGTAGCCGACGCGCCCGGCCGTGCCGAGCTGGGTGAGCGCGGCGCGTACGCGTTCGAGCGGAAGCCCGGAGCGGTCGGCCAGCAGCCCCAGCTCGACCGTGGGCTCGAAGTTGAGCAGCATGCCCACCACGTCGGCGTCGTCCGCGGCCTCGTCGGTGGCCAGGTCGGACAGCACCGCCCCCTCGCCGGAGAACCCGCGCCACGGCTCGGGCGAGACGGCCAGCGTGTAACGCATGCCGGGCAGCTCCAGCTCCCACCCGCCGGCCGTGGAGGAGCCGTCGGCGGGCCCGTACACCCGCAGCGCCTTGGCGAACCTGAGCAGCGGCAGCAGCGTGGCCACCCGCCCGGTGCCCGACAGGCAGACCCCGCCGCGCGCGGGGCCGGAGGCCACGCGCAGGTCGCGGCCCGAGGGGACGGCCCAGACGGTGGAGCGGGCGCCCTTCGGCAGGGAGCGCAGGAAGCGCACGGCGTGCGGCCCGGCCAGCTCGGCCCGCAGGTCCCAGCCGGACGCGATCACCTGCACCTCGGCGAACCCGCGCAGCCACCGCGACGGCAGCGGCACCTTCTTCTCCACGACCGCGCCGTCGAGCGTGGTGACCGTCAGCTCGTCGGGGCCCACGCCCAGGTGGAGCGGATCCCTGCCGCCCACCCTGGCCAGGGACTCGCGCAGCGGGCCGTTGACGTCGACGTTGGTGGTGCCCCGGTCGAGCACGTCGCCGTCGAGCTCCAGCACGTCGAGCCGGGCGTAGACGCCGCCGCACGCCGAGAACGACTCGAACCGCAGCCGCCCGCCGTCGCACGTCACCACCGGGTCGCGAGTCCAGCCCGGCCTGGGCTGGTGGTAGCGGGCGAGCGCCACGTCCGCCACCGCCAGCAGCCCGGCCGCGGCCGGGGCCGCGTGGGTGAGCAGCCCGCTGAAGAAGCGTGGGTGCGTCTGCGGCCCCGATAACGCCGTGCCACCGGAGGTCGAAAGACCGAGCCTGCCGTCGGTGAGCGTGGAGGGGCCCGCGTAGGAATATGCCTGTACCGCCTGAGTCATGCCCCGAACCATAGAGATCACCACCGACACAAATGGGGCCGGTACGTAAACCATCCGATGTGCGACACAGGGTGCGAAACCACAATATGGCTGGTGCTCACCGTCGACCTGACCCGCGTCGCCTTCGCCCGCTTCGCCGTACCCGCGGGTTCGCCGTGGGCGGGCTCGTGGGCGAGTGCGGAGCAGCGGATCGGGTTTCCGGCGACCCAGCTCATACCTTCGTGGACCGCGCGCACCCCGCCGGGCTCGTGGATCGAGGTGTCGCTCCGGGCCAGGACCGAGCGGGGCGATCTCACCAAGTGGTACGTCATGGGCCACTGGTCGGAGCACGGCACTCCCCGCACCTCGGTGCCCGGTCAGGGCGACGAGGACGGGGACGTGGCGGTGGACACGTTCGTGGCCCGGCGGCCGGTCGTGGCCTACCAGGTGCGGGTCGCGGCGTACGGCGCGGACGCGCAGGTGACCGGGCTGGGCGTGATGGCCTCGGCCGTGCCGCGCCGCCCGGTCACGCCGAGCCCCTTCGGCGCCGCGGGGGCGGTGGAGCTGGCGGTGCCCGCGTACTCCCAGCACGCGCACGCCGGGCACCATCCGCAGTGGGACGGCGGGGGCGTCAACTGGTGCAGCCCGGCCTCGGTGGCCATGGTGCTGGGCTACTGGGGCCGCGGTCCCGGCCCGGCCGAGCTGGCCTGGGTGGGGCACGGCGACCCGTCCCCCTCCGTGGATCACGCGGCCATGGGCACGTACGACGAGAGCTACCAGGGCACCGGCAACTGGCCGTTCAACGTGGCGTACGCGGGGCGCTACGGCCTGGCGGGGTTCGTGACGCGGCTGCGGTCGGCGGTGGAGCTGGAGGCGTTCGTACGGGCGGGCGTCCCGGTGATCACGTCGCAGTCGTTCAAGGCGGCCGAGCTGCCCGGTTCCTGCTACTCCACCAGCGGGCACATCCTGGTCGTCACCGGTTTCACCGGCGAGGGCGACATCGTCGTCAACGATCCCGCGGCGCCCGACGACGCCTCGGTTCGAAGGGTCTATCCGCGGGCAGCGTTCGAGAACGTATGGCTCAGGAGCTCGGGCAGCGGGGGCATCGCGTACATCCTTCACCCGCCTGACCATCCACTTCCCCCATGCACGAATGGCAATTGGTGACTTGATGAGCATTCGACCGATCGACGTGGCCCGTACCGACGGCGGCCCGCAGTGGGTGGAGGCCGTGGCCACGCCCTCCGGCGTCGAAGTCTGGTGGGACGAGCCACGCCCGGCCGAGGGCGGGCGCCGCGGCGTCGTCCGCCGCCTCCCGGACGGCACCCGCGTGGACACCCTGCCGCCGGGCTGGAACGCGCGCAACCGGGTGATCGAGTACGGCGGGCGCTCCTGGCGTCCGCTCCCGGGCGGCGGCCTGGTCTTCACGAACTGGGCCGACCAGCGCCTCTACCTCCGCGCCGAGGGCGCGGAGCCGGTGGCGATCACCCCCGAGGGGCCGTACCGCTACGCGGACCTCTACCTCCCGCCCGGCCGGGACGAGGTGTGGGCGGTCCGGGAGACGGACGGCGTGCGCGACCTGGTGGCGGTGCCCCTGGACGGCGGCCCGGTCACGGTGATCGTCAAGGCCCAGCACTTCCTGATGAACCCCCGCCTGTCCCCCGACGGCCGCCACGTCGCCTGGATCGGCTGGGACCACCCGAACATGCCCTGGGACGGCACCGAGCTGTGCGTGGCCCCGCTGCGCGAGGACGGCACGGCGGGCGCGTACCGCGTGGTCGCCGGAGGTGCCGAGGAGTCGGTGGCGCAGGCCGAGTGGCGCGACGACGGCAGCCTGTACGCCGTGACCGACCCCACCGGCTGGTGGAACGTCCACCTCGTCCCCCTCGACGGCTCCCCCGCCACGAACCTCACCCCGATCGAGCAGGAGTTCGGCGCCGCCGCCTGGAAGCCGGGCATGACGTACCTGGCCATCACGGACACGGGCGAGCTCGCGGTCGTGTACGGCACCCCGGACCTGCGCCGCCTGGGCGTGCTGAACCCGGAGACCGGCGACATCAGGGACATCGGCGGCACGGCCACCTACTGGTCCTCGACCGTGTCGGTCGCGGGCGGCAAGGTGGCGGCCGTGGGCGCGACCCCGTACACGCCGCTGGAGGTCACCCTCGTCGACCTCGCGGACGGCACCCACGAGGTCGTGTCGCCGCGCAAGCCGCTGCCGGACCGCGACCTGCTCCCCACCCCCGAGGCCGTGACCGTCGAGGGCGTGCACGCGCACCTCTACCCGCCGTCCGGCGGCCGGAGCGGCCCGAAGCCGTACGTGATCTTCGTGCACGGCGGCCCGACCGGCAACCTGCCGGTCGTGCTCGACCTGGAGATCGCGTACTTCACCAGCAGAGGGCTCGGCGTGGCCGTGGTCAACTACGGCGGATCGACCGGGTACGGCCGCGCCTACCGCGAGCGGCTGCGCCACCAGTGGGGCGTGGTGGACGTGCAGGACTGCGCCAAGGTGGCGCGCGGCCTGGTCGAGATGGGCAGGGCCGACGCCGCGAAGATCGCCATCCGCGGCGGCAGCGCCGGAGGCTGGACGACGGTGGCGGCGCTCGTGCACAGCGACGTGTTCGCGGGCGGGGTCGCGCACTACGCGATCACCGACCCGGAGAGCTGGGCGGCCGAGACGCACGACTTCGAGTCCCGCTACCTGGACGGTCTGGTGGGCCCGCTGCCCGAGACCCGCGACCGCTACACCGAGCGCTCACCGCTCCTGAACGCCTACCGCGCCTCGGGCCCGTGCCTCATGCTGCACGGCCTGGAGGACGCGATCGTGGACGTGAGCCAGGCCGAGCGGTTCACCGCCGAACTGGACAAACATGGCAAAGAGTGGGCCTTGATCACCTACCCCGGCGAGCAGCACGGCTGGCGCAGGGAGGAGACCATCGTCTCGGCGCTGGAGGCCGAGCTGGCCTTCTACGGGCTGATCTTCGGCATGGAGACTCCCGAGGTGCCGCCTTTGACACTGAAGGGGAGAGCGTGAAGAGCGTTGCCGAGATCTGCTCGGATCTGATCAGGTTCGACACCACCAACCCGGGCTCCGGTGAGCGGCCGGCGGCCGAATACGTCGCCACGCTGCTGGCCGACGCGGGGATCGAGCCGGTGGTGTTCGAGTCGGCTCCGAAGCGGACCACCGTCGTGGCCAGGATCGACGGCGACTCCCCTGACGCGCTGCTGATCCACGGCCACCTGGACGTGGTGCCCGCGGATCCGGCCGAGTGGCAGCTGCACCCGTTCTCGGGGGAGATCGTGGACGGCTGCGTGTACGGGCGCGGCGCGGTCGACATGAAGGGCTCGTGCTCGATGACCCTCGCGACCGTGCTCGACCTGGCCGCCCGCGGCGTGCGCCCGAAGCGTGACCTGGTGCTGGCGTTCCTGGCGGACGAGGAGGCGACCGGCGACTACGGCTCGCGGCACGCCGTCACCGAGCACCGGGAGCTGTTCGACGGCGTCACGGAGGCGATCAGCGAGTCCGGCGGGTTCAGCGTGGCCTCCGGCGAGCACCGGGTGTATCCGATCGCCGTCGGCGAGCGCGGCACCGCCTGGATGAAGCTCACCGCGCACGGCGTGGCCGGGCACGGCTCGCGCCCGCCGGTGGACAACCCGGTCGCCACGCTGGTGCACGCGCTGTCGCGGGTGGCCTCCCACCAGTGGCCCGTACGCCTGACGCCGTCGGTGGCCGCCCTCGTCCAGAGCCTGTCGGAGATCACCGGCCAGCCGATCGACCTCGACCGCCTCGACGAGGAGGCCGCCCGGCTCGGGCCGCTGGGCGGGCTGTTCAAGAGCCAGATCCGCAACTCGGCGAACCCGACGATGCTCGACGCCGGATACAAGGTGAACGTGGTGCCCTCGACCGCCGAGGCGCACGTGGACGGGCGTTACCTGCCGGGGCTGCAGGAGGAGTTCCTGGAGACGATCGACGCGCTGCTCGGGCCGAAGATCACCCGCGAGTTCGTCAACCTGGAGGACGCGCCCGACGCGCCGTACCCGTCGGTGTTCTTCGACACGCTGGCGGGCGCGCTGGTAGCCGAGGACCCGTTCGCCCGGCCGGTGCCGTACGTGATGGCCGGCGGCACGGACGCGAAGTCCTTCGCCAGGATCGGCATCAAGGGGTACGGCTTCGCGCCCCTCATGCTCCGGCCAGACCTGGACTACTTTGGGATGTTCCACGGCAAGGACGAGCGGGTGCCGGTGGAGGGGCTCGAATTCGGCACCCGGGTCCTCACCCGTCTCCTCGCCTAGTCCCCGGGCGGGCCGAACCACGTGGTGAGCGCGTCGGCGACCCCGTCGCGCCCGCCCGCCCACGCGACGTAGCCGTCGGGCCGCACCAGCAGCACCTCCGCGTCCCCATCGGGAAGCGTAGCTGAGGGGTCCGCGTGCGCCACCCGCACGCGGTCGCGGTGGCCCGCCACGGCGGCGTCGAGCCCACCGTCGCCGGGTGCGGCCGAGAGGGCCAGCACGAGGCCGTGCCCGTCCCGCAGCAACTCGGCGAGCGGGACCGCCTCCAGGCGTGGGGCGAAGCGGCCGACCAGGGGGTGCGCCGAGCCGGGCGCGTAGTCGACGTCCGTCCCGTCGGCCATCCCCGTGAAGTGCCGCTTGGCGTCCGGCAGCTCGATCACCTCCGCCAGCACTTCCCGCAAGGCGTCCACTTGCGGCCCGGGCCGCATCAGCGCCACCTGGGCCCGGGTGTTGCGCAGCACCCGGGCCGCCACCGGGTGCCGTTCGGCGGTGTAGGTGTCCAGCAGCGCCTCGGGCGCGAGCGCCCGGGCCACCAGGGCCAGCTTCCAGCCGAGGTTGACCGCGTCCTGCAGCCCCAGGTTGAGCCCCTGGCCGCCGATCGGCGAGTGCACGTGCGCCGCGTCCCCCGCCAGCAGCACCCGCCCCTTGCGGTACGTGCCCGCGTGCCGGGTGTTGTCGCTGTACCGGATGCCGGTCTCCAGCCGCTTGACCACCACGTCGTGCCCCGTCACCCGCCTCAGGCTGCCCTCCAGCTCCTCGGCCGTCATCGGCGCGTCCCGCTCGTCGGGCCCGCCGTCGAACTCGATGGTGGCGATCTCCCCCGGCACCAGCGACAGGTTCACCAGCCCGCCGGGGTGGCGCAGGGACGACGTCACAGTCTCGGCGGAGGCCAGTTCGGCCACGGCGGTCCGCCCCGTCATGGTCGGCGGCGTCCCCTCGAACGCGAACCCCGACCGCTTGCGCACCAGGCTCCGCCCGCCGTCGCACCCCACGAGGTACGCGGCCCGTACCTTCCGCCCGTCGGCGAGCGTGGCGACGGCGGCGGACTCCTCCTGCGCGACGTCGCTCACCGCGCACCCCTGCCAGATCCGCACCCCCATCCCGGCGGCCCGCTCGGCCAGGACGGCCTCCAGCCGGTCCTGCTTGAGCATGAGGTATTCGGCGTCGCCGGCCTCGCCCAGCAGCGGCAGCCCGCTGAAGTGCCCCCTGATCAGCCCCTCCCGGAGCAGCTCCACCATCATGGCGACCAGGTCGGCCCCGGCGGGCTCCCGGCGCGCGGCCAGCTCGTCGAGCATCGCCCACTGCTCCCCCTCCACCGGCCCGACCAGGTCGCGCAGGGCCAGCGACTGCACTGTGCGCGCGTTGAGCGAGCGCAGGCCGAGGCTGCGCGTCCGGCGCTCCTCGCCCGTGGCCGCCTCCAGGACCAGCGGGTCTGCCCCGCCCAGCTTGAGCTCGCACGCCAGCAGCAGCCCGACGGGCCCGCCGCCGACGATGATCACGTCGGTCATCCCCACTCCTCTACTTACGGCGTAAGCTTACGTAGTAAGTAGAACACATACACCGTAAGCTTTGTCAATCGGGAAGGGAGCACCGAATGGCACGACGGGAGCCGCTGAACAGGGAGAGGGTCCTGGACGCGGCCCTGGAACTGGCCGACGAGGAGGGCCTGGAGGGCCTGACCATGCGGCGGCTGGCCAAGGCGCTCGGCGTCGAGGCGATGTCCCTCTACAACCACGTCTCGAACAAGGCCGACATCCTCGACGGCGTGGCGGAGCGGGTGTTCGAGCAGGTCGAGCGGCCGGATCCGGCGCTGCCGTGGCAGGAGCAGGTGCGCGAGCTGGCGCTGAGCATGTACCGGGTGTTCAGCCGCCATCCGGCGGTGCCGCTCGCGCTGGTCACCGACCAGTCCAACCCGACCTCCGTACGGGCGCTGGAGCCGCTCGACGCGCTGGTGGCGGCGCTGTTCCAGGCGGGCTTCGACGACCTGGGCGCGTGGCGGGCGCTGACCGCCGTGAACAGCCTGGTGTTCGGGTCGCTGGTGCTGTCCACGGGCGGGTTCACCGGCGACCCCGGCGTGCACGCGGGCGAGCAGGGGGTCAGCGCGTACGTACGCGAGATGGATCCGGCACGCCTGCCGCATTTCAGCAGGCTGCTGCGGAGCACCCGGGAGGGCGTGGACCCGCCGGCGGACTTCGCGCAGGCCCTGGACATGCTGATCCACGGCCTGGAAGCAGAGGCCTCCAAGTAGTGGAACAAACTATTCCGTTCTGCTATGCTGAAAGCACCACGAAAGGGGCTCACCAATGAGCGACACCACTGTCAGCGGCTGGGACATCCTCGACGGCTCGCACGAGGCGCTGCGCCGGGTCGTCGGCGCCGTACCGGCCGGGGCCTGGCACCTGCCGACGCCCTGCGCGGCCTGGAACGTCACCCAGGTCCTCCAGCACGCGGTCGGCGACCAGATCGGCTTCGCCGCCGCGCTGACCGGCGAGCCCGGCCCCGCGTTCAACCCGTTCGAGCCGTCGGGCGAGCTGGAGGCGGACCCGGCGGCCTTCACCGAGGAGGCGCTGGCCCGCTCGGCCCGGGCGTGGGCGGGCGTCGACCGGACCGCCGCGGAGGTGCCGACGCCGGTGCCGCCGCACAAGATGTCGCCGTGGTCCGGCTCGACGGCGTGCGCCCTGGACGCCGCCGTGCACGCCTGGGACATCGCGGCCGCGACCGGCCAGGCCTCGCCGCTCACGCCGGACCTGGCCAGGCCCCTGCTGGAGGTGGCCATGGAGATCGTCGAGCCGCTGCGCGCCTGGGGCGCGTACGCCCCGGCGCTGGGCTCGGAGCCGGGCGACGACGACGTGGCGGCGCTCCTGCGCTACCTCGGCCGCGACCCGCGCTGGACCCCCTCCTCCTGACCGCTCGGGATCAGGAGAACTTCGACTTCGGGCGCTCCTGGAGCTCGCCGTCCACGTAGATGTCGAGCTTCTCAGTGGAGCACGCAGCGACCTGGACTAGCCCCCTCCACATGCCCCCTCACCAGCTCGTTTAACTCTCATCGCTTGTCATCACTTCCCGTCAATTCTGGACCTCTAACGGAACAGAGACGGAACGGCGTAGGGGGGTCGCGGTTCGCGACCCCCCTACTTCTTCTTTCTGCTCCCGCCCCGTGGCGCCGGCTCAACGCCGTTCTCCCGCGCGATGCGTCGGACATAGGCATCCGTAAAGGGAGAGTGCGCGGCCACATCGGTCGGCCGTTTCCCTTCGCGCAAGGCGTCCACGACGTCGTCGGTGACCTCTTTGCGGGATGCCTCGTGCGCCTTCTCTGTCTCGCGGTATCGGCGCGTGCTCTCGTCGAGCTTGTCGAGCGGATCCTTCTTCGGCATACGGCACAGATTATCGAACCTCTGTTGCGATTGCACGCGAATGGGCGTATCGTTCCAATCGCAACAGAGGTTCGATTGAAAGTATCGATTGCGGGCCTGCCGGGTGCTGCGAACACCCGAACAGGCCCTCAGCACCAGACCTTTCCAGGAGGTCGGCACGTGACCACATCATCCCTCAACTGCCCGACGTGGTGCACTGCGCAGCACCACCGGCCCGACTACATCACCCACACCCGCGACGTCGCCGAGCTGGCGGCCGGGAGCCTCAACGTCCAGATCGCGATCTTCCAGCACGAGCAGCCGGGCCACACCGGGGACGTGGCGGTCAACATCGCCGCCGACCGCGCCAACGACACGGAACTCACCATGGTCGCGCCCGAAGTCGCGGCCGCCGTCGGGCGTATCCTCCTGGAGCTCGACAACGCCGGGCGGCGGGCCCTGGCGCTCGCCCTGACGGACGCTGCGGCCGTCGTGCTCATGGGCCGGGCCACCAGCCCGGCCACCCCGGGATCGCCGGTCCAGCGTGAGGCGCGGCCTAACACCCCCGGGCGTGAGGCGGAGCCTAACGACGCAGCGACGGACGGGCGGTGACCGGCATCATGGCTACCTCCCCCCGCCGCAAGCGCTCACCGCGCGTTGTGGAGACGGAAGAATACGTCGCTATGCTGCACCGGCTCGTTGACGCGCTCGGCGTTCGGCTGGCCGACGACCCGGCCGGGCTCGTGCACGTCGAGGGCCTGCGCAACCACCTGCGCGACGTGGCCAACGTCGCCATCGCCCACAACCAGGAGAAGCCCCGCGGGTACAGCTTCGGCGAGCTGGCGAAGATCCTCGGCATCAAGCGCGAGTCCGTCTACGAGCGGGCCGTCAAGGGCCGCGCGATCCTCGCCGAGGCGCGGGCCAGGCTGGGCGTCGTGTCGCTGCGGGAGCGGCGCAAGGCGAAGCTGGAGCGGGCGGGCCTGCCCGACCGGCGTACGGCCGAGGGCGGCCAGCGATGAGCGCCCGGCACCCGGCGTGGTGCGCCAACGCCGATGACCGGTGCGAGCACTCCGCGGAGTTGTTCCTGCACCGGTCGCGCGCCCGGACGATCGTCACCGCCTCGGGCCAGGTCCTGCAGGCGTGGACCGAGCAGTTCGCCGCGTTCTACAGCCCGGCCACGGCCGCGACGTCCGTGGTGCTCACGCTGATCGGCGGTGCGACCGTGCGGCTCACCGGCCCGCAGGCCCGGACGCTCGGCAGCCACCTGGCCGAACTGGCGGGCATGCTCACCTCGTTCGACCTCGTGGCCCGCGCGCCCGGCGTCGAGCCGCACCCGACGTGGTGCGCCTGGGCCTCGACGGCGGACGGGAACGCCTGCCGCGACAGGGCCTACACCCGGCACCACCTCACCGAGATGTTCGAGGTGCTCTCCAACGATGGCACGCTCATCGAGGTCGAGGGCGGCATATGGGTCTCCGACCTCGCAGCATCCGACCCGCTCATCACCCTCGACCTCGACGGCCAGGAGGTGATGCTCACCCCGGCCCAGGCCGTTGAACTGGCGGCCACGCTGACGCCCGGCCATCGCTGGACGAGCGCCGCGTAGTCCGCGCTGTACAGCAGAACGCCCCGCTGGCTGACCAGCGGGGCGTTCTGCTGTACAGCCGCCCTCGGAGAGGGCCTCCTGCCGCGCCGCGTCATGACCGAGCGGGCAGGAGGCCCCTCTGAGGGCGGCCGGCTACACCCCCGCCCGGGAGGCCCTCCGGTTGCCCTCGGGCGGGGGTGGTCCTGATGGGTGGCCCCGCCTCGCGTCTGGCTACTACCCCAGACGGCGGGGCCACCTTCCCTGGCAAAGAGGCAATCTGGCACCAGGGGCTTGCTGAGGACCTACGCGGTAGCCGCGTCGCGGTCCTTCGAGTCCTCGACCGGCGGCTCCGGTGGCACCGCCTTCAGTCGGCGGCCTTTCTGGATACCGAGCTGCTCCAGGGGGCCGAATTGGTTGTTGACCCATCTGAGCGCGCCCTGGGCGGAGCCGTTCAGCAGTTCGATGATCGGCTCGTGCGTTTTCGGGTGGGTGCGGCCGGTGTCCATCCACACCCGGCCCTCAAGGTCTACCCACGCAGGGATGATGACGCGAGTCATGACAGCGTTCCGCCCATCCGTATCGTGAAGGTCAGCATTCCGGCGTTGGAGTCGCGAATCTGCTGGTGTTCGGGCCACGTCTCGTAGCGGGCGCGCCAAAGACCGTCTTCTCGCCACACATTCCAGTCCGGGTGGGCCTTCATCAGCAGGTCACACATGGCGCGCGCGTTGGCGGCATCGTCGTAGTAGGCCGAAACCTCTTCCGGCGTCATCGCAAGCCACCCGCCGACGGGCCGCCCCACGGCGTTCCGGTCAGGTGGGCGTGACCGTGCCGCGATCGTCTGCAGATGTAGGCGCGCTGCGGGCCGCCGCCGAGGGCTTCCAGCTCGCGCGCTGCCGCCTCTGCGGTCTCCAGGTCGGGGAAGACGACTTTCCCGTCACTGCCGGAGGTCTCGCGGCGAGGCATCTCGCCGCCGAGCTCGGCCTTGGACGGGCTACAGAACAGGACGCGGCCGTTCCGCTGCCGCCGGGCGTACCGGGTGACGATGCGCATGCGCGCGCTCTTGCTGGCGTCATGAGCCGGAGCGGGCGGCACGGGAGCGGACGCCTGGGAACGGTCGTCGCCCCCGTGCCGGTCTATGGGGCGGGCCTCAGCCGCGCCGGTCAGCCGCGCGAGCTCGATCATCTTAGCCCCCAGCTCGGCAGCTTCCCAGGGGCGCATGCGCGCGACGGGCCGCTCGTCGAGGTCCATGTGAATGAGCGGGCCGTCGTCGTCCGGGCCCCGGCGGAGGTCGAGATATACGCGCGGGGTGTGCTCGGCGGTCCCGTCCGCCGTCGCAGCGACGTCGAGCAGCTCAGCGAGGTGCCGCGGCTCGTTGTCGTCGTGGTCTGCCGTGCACCATGCCGGGCAGGCACTTCTGAGGCCGGCAGGCGGGGCAACCGGTTCGGCCTGCCGACGCCGAGTCACGTCAGCGCCGGCAGGCCTGCTCGTGGCACCCGACGCGGGCGATGTTGCGGGGGTTGTGGACCCGTGACTGTCCATGGCCGGAACGGTAGGAAGAACGACCTGCGAAGTGCCAGGGAGGTTTCGCAAAGTTGCTTGACTGCACCGCGAAGTTGCGCGACGTTCCTTATTTAGGCCGATGAAACCTCATGGATGAGGCATTGGCCTCGGGAGAGCCTTGGAGAGATCCCGTCCCCCACGAAGGGAAGAGCCATGACGCGACGACTGCGCTTCAACGGCACTAACTCCGGCGTCAACGGATGCCCCGCCATCCATGAGGATCTCGACTCAGGTGAGATCATCGTGCACGGACCGCCGCTCACCACCCCAGAGGACGTCGCCAAGCTTCGGCACCTGAACGAGGGCGACACTCCCATCGTGGTTCCTCGGGAACTACTCGTGGACTTCGGCCCGAAGGAGGTCACTCGCGTGCCCGACATCATCGCCCTGGACGAGTTCGATCAGCTCTTCACGCAGTTCGAGCACAGGGCCTGGCGCTTGGAGACGCGCCGCCGCTACGCCTCCGACGAGCTCACGGACACCTACGCCCAGTTCAGCCGTGGCGAGCCCGTGAACTGGGAAGGCGTGGACGCAGCATGGTGTGCCGAACGGCGCGAGCAGGCCGCTCTTGGGAAGCGGTTCGAACGCGTTCGCATCCTTGACGACCCGCCCACCCCGGGGCAGCTCTACCTACTCGACAACGCACGCCGCAACAGCGCCGTCGGCGAGAAGATCACCAATCTCTGGCGTGCGGACGCCGAGCGGCTCGACCTGCCCGCTGAAGACTTCTGGATCTTCGACTCCCGCCTGGTCGCGCTGCTCAACTTCGACGACGCCGACAACCTGGTGAACGTCGAACTGATCACGGAACCTTCGGCGGTGGTGCGATACTCCATGGCGCGTGACGCAGCCATGCATCACGCCATTCCGTATGAGGAATTCGCGGCACAGCTCACCGCGAAGGAGTAGAGAAGGCGCGTACCGGTGAGCACGGACTACCAGCAGGCACGGGAAGCGCTCGGAGCGCGCCTGCGCGAACTTCGACTCTCATCCCCCACCGGCCGACTCACCGGTACGCAGCTCGCCGACCAGTATGGATGGAACAAGTCCAAGGTCTCCAAGCTGGAGAACGGCAGGCAAACACCCACGCCGGACGATCTGCGGAAGTGGGCTGAGGCGACCGGCCAGCCCGAGGCGTACGACGAGCTGCTGGCGAGGCTGAGAGGCTTCGAATCTCATATCCGATCCTGGCGGCGTCAACTGGCCGCCGGTCATAAGCCGGTGCAGGACACCCACCTAAGCGCGCACGCCGACGCCGCCCTCTTTCGCGGTTGGGAGTCCTCAATGGTCTTCGGGATTCTCCAGACACCCGACTACGCCCGGTCGATCTTCTCCCGATACTCCGAGTTGCAGCGATCGCCACGCGACATCGAGCAGGCCGTGCTGTCGCGGATGAGGCGGCAAGAGGTGCTGTACGACCCCTCCAAGCGTTTCCACCTCATCCTCTGGGAAGCGGCGCTTCGTGCTCTGGTCTGCCCGCCTTCTGTCCTCGCCAGCCAGCTTGACCGCCTCGCGGGAACCGTCGGCATGAGCACGGTCGAACTCGGGATTCTCCCGCTGTCGGCACCCCTCAAGATCCCCCCGGCAACGGCCTTCTGGATGTACGACGACCGCCAGGTCATTGTGGAAACCTGGCACGCCGAACTGTGGATCGACGACGATGCCAGCGTGGACACCTACCTGCGCACATGGAAGACGCTGCAGGAGTCCGCGGTATACGGAGCCGACGCCCACAATCTGATCAGTGCAGCTCGGCGGGCGCTCCCACCACACTGAGATCCCCCGTCCCGGAGCACGACGAAGACGCCCCGCCACCTCCCGTAGGAGATGGCGGGGCTCCGGCACGGCCCTCACAGCCGTGGTCACATGGGCGACTCCGTGCGCAGCCAGGCAGGCAGGAGCGCCTGCACGGCGGGGAGCGCCATCACTCGAGCCAGGCCACCGGCCACGGCCAGGGCGGCGGCGACCCACGGCAGGGTCTCCGGGATGCCGGCCGCGCCGACGATCGCGGGCAGCGCCACGGCGATGCCGACGCCGGTCTGCAGGATGGTCCGGATGGTGCGCTTGGTCGAGTCCTTCATCACGATCCCCTCCTCAGGGGTTGGATCCTTGGAACCGGAAAGATCAGGAGATCGGGCGCTCGAACGTTGCTCGCCACGTGGCCGGGCCGACGACCGAATCGGCATCGAGAGGCCAGCCGTTCGCCGTCGAGTCGAGCTGGAACAGGCGGCAAACCTCAGCCGAGCGTGGGCCGTACGAGCCGTCCGGGATGAGATCCCAGCCGCGGTCCCGCATCTGCGCCTGCCACGCGTAGGCGTCGCTGCCGCGCGCGCCGGGCGGATACCTCAGCAGACGGCCGGGGAAAGCCGGCGCCCTCGGAGTGCCCTCGGGCTGCTCACGCATCCGGCGGGCGACGGCCGCGCGGAAGCCGGTCATGTCGACGGTGTGAGGGTCGGGCTTGTCGGTGTTGACCTCGCGGTGCGCTTTCACCCGCGAGGCCGGCAGGCCGAACTCCTTGCACAGCTCCGCACACAGAGCCACGTACGCGTCGAGCTGGTCGCTGGGCCAGGGCTGGCGTCCGTCGTTCTCCGCCTCGATGCCGATGGAGGCCGAGTTGGTGTGGCGCGGCGACGTCGAGGGGGCGTTGTGCCAGCAGCGGCCGGCGGCGATGACGTAGATGCGGCCGGACCGCCCCAGGCCGAAGTGGGATAGCGGCCCGTCGAGGCCGGGTCGACCGGACCGCACCACGGCAAGGGACGGGTAGTCGCCGCCGCCGGCCGGGCCCGCGGTGTGGTGGCAGACGATGCCCTGGACTTCCGGCTGTGGTCCGTGACCGCGGCCTTGCCATCCGGAGACCTCGGTGACCGGGTGGCCGGTGCGCCGGGCGACGTCGGCGAGCTGGGTCAGGTACGGCATGGTCAGCCTCCCGGCTTGCAGGTGTAACTGGTAGATCCAGGCGGGTCAGGGGTGCACGTGTAGGTGATGACGCCGATGGGGATCGTCAGCGACGACGGGGCCGGGCCAGGCTCGCCACGAGGGCCCTGCTCACCCTGAGGGCCGGGCTCCCCGCGCGGTCCTGGAGGGCCGGCCTCCCCCGGCTCGCCTTGGTCGCCCTTCGGGCCTGCGGGGCCGGCCTCGCCCTGGGCGCCGGGGTTGCCGGCCCTGCCAGGTGAGCCGGGTTCGCCAGCGGCGCCGTCTTTCCCGTCCACGGCGTCGTGACCGTCGCTCCCGGGCGGGCCTGTCGGTCCGGGCGGCCCGGATGGTCCTGGGTCGCCCTGTGGTCCTGGGGGCCCGGTGGCGCCGCGCTCGCCGGGAGGCCCGGCGGACGGGGAGACCAGTGGGACGCCACCGAGGCGTTCGACCTGCTCGCTGAGGATCTGCCGGTCGTCTTCGGCTTGCCGTACGCGGCCGCCGAGCGAACCGATCTGGAGCGACACCCACAGCCCGAGGAGGGCGACCACAGCGACGCCAGCGATCATCACCCAGTTGCGGCGCACTCGGCGCACGTGCTCGCCCATCACCCTCCACCTCGGGGCGCCAACCACACCTGGACGGCGATCGTGAGCAGGATGAACAGCGTGGGCAGGATCCCCGAGTAGATCATCTGCTTGAGGTTGCCGCCGCGCTTCTCCTCGCGCTTCTCGTCGGCGGCTTCCAGCCTGGTCACGGCGGCGGCGAGGTCACCTCGCAGGGCTCGCACCTCATCGAGGAGGGTTCGGCGTAGTTCGTTGACGTCACCCTCGACATCGGTGAACCGGCGTTCGATCAGCCTCTGGTCGGCGGCGTACTCCGCGCGCTGGATGAGCTGGGCAAGGCTCATGACCACGCCGTCCAGGCGGCGGGACAGCTCACCCGGGGAAGGCTCATCGGCCACATCGCTCCTCGCCGGATGCGGGCCCGTCGGCAGGTGTTGTCACGGCACTCCTTCGCTCGTAACGGCTACCGCCGCTCCACGCGGCTGGGCGCCCTTGGGGTGCCGATGTGGACGCGGGGACCACTAGCTGATCTTGGTGATGCGCAGCCAGGATCCGGCTCTCATGACTGTTGCGTCACCGGCGTTCAGGGTCTGTTGCGCAAAACGCATGCGTATATTTCCCGCCGTTCCCGCCACTCGCAACAACCCATAAGGGCGCGCCATAAGTCTGAAAGGATTTCCGGCTCCACCGCTCGATATACCAACACATTGCGCAAATTCGTTGATGAGACGCGCATCCAACGATATTTGAGGAGTGCCTTGCGCATCATAGAGAGGAGCGTTGCCGGAATTCCACCACATTGTTGCACTCGTAGGGAACGACCAGCCATAGACCATGCCTACAGATTGAGCTGCGGAATACACCAACATTCCGTCAAGCACATAATCAGTGTTCGCAGCAACCGCCAGGACCAGATGGTCATCATCCTGCACTGTGGCGTTTGTGACCGACTCATCGGAAGGCTTGACGATGTAGTTGTGCTGCGGAAGCTTCATCAGGTCGGCGGCCGACAGGATCTCACCGGAGGCCCAGTTCTTAAAGCCCGGCATGATCCTCCTTCCGTCTAGAAGCCGAGAGCATTCTCATTCAGCCTCCCGAGGATAGAATTGTTGAGCACCAAGAAGCTGCCGTACTTCGTCGCGGACTGCAGGGTCCACGTCGTAATCCACCTCGCCCCATCCGTGACATGACTGATGCCGCGAATGAAAACATCACGCTGAATCGGAGCGCCGCCGCCCGACGGCTGCCGAATGATACGGATCCGGTCACCGATCTCCCGAGCGAGAACGATCGGGAAAAGCGTGTCTGGATCCGCATGCGCATGGATTTCGATGGAGTCGAACCTGACTTCCGGTTCCTTGCTGACGTACAGAATCCACGACGCGTAACCCGCCGTCGCCGTATCGTCCTGCAGAAGCAGGCCCGACGCCTGATAGGTCTTGATGAGGAACTCCGCCTGGCTGGTCGCGTCCCCCGCCACCTGCTCGACGCCACCTTCACGTTGAGCTCTGATTTCGTTGTAGAACGTCGCATCGTCGGTGACGAGCTTCGCCTGCGCAGGGGTGAAGGTGCCGCCCGTCCCGAAGGTCGCCTGCACCGAGTTCGACCTGGAGTCCAGGATGACGGCCTGGCGATTGCGAAAGACGACCCTGCCGCTCGCGTCGATGTACAGCTCGCCGATCTCCGACTCCGCGACGGCCTGCAGCTCGGCGAGCGCCTCGCCCTCGAGGGTCGTTTCCTGGAGCGTGCTGTTGCCGGTCGCGATGACGCGATCAGCAGTCGGCCAGCCCGCCGAGTCTAGGATGCGGGTAACGCGCGCCCCGGCGTTCTCGCCCGCGCCCACCGGGGCCACCGGCGGCCTCTTGCGGTTCCTCAAGACCTTGAAGCCATCGCTGGCCGTTACCGTCGCCTCGGAGTAGACGTCGGCCACGTGATCGACGTCCCACTGATCGACGAAACCCCTGAAGACGTCGTACGTGACGGCGTTGTAGGTGGCCCGGATCCTGATGGGCTTCATCGGGGCGACCTTGCTCCGGACGCCGGTGCCGTGCGGGCCGTCCACGTTCGTCGGGTCGAAGCGCCGGTTCGTGTTATTGACGTGGACCGTTGCTGTACCCGCGTCGTACCGGATCACCGGGCTGATCACCCGGTCCGAGCCGCGCTTGGTCGAGATCCCCCGCTTGCCCGCCAGAGTGACGTCCGTCCACGTCCCCAGCACGGGCCCGATCCTGCTGTCGGCGACGGCGAGGTTGTCCAGGTACCACCAGCCGCCCGCGTCGCGCTGTAGCTGCCACTCGACACCGGACGGCTTGCCACCGGGCCAGGCCAGCGTGCCGGAGATGGCGTACTCGGTAGCGATGGAGCTGTTCGGGTCGTCGAACCTCCAGATCTCCGCCGTGCCGTTGCCGGCGGAGTCGATCGTGTAGCGCAGCTCGATCCGGACCCATTGGCCGGTCGGGATGGGCGTGTTGAGCTGGGCCGCCACGCTCGTGGCGAACCCGAGATACACGCGCACCGTCCGGTTCGAGAACATCCACAGGGCGCTGATGATGCCGCCCGGCCCGTTCAGCACGAACACCTTCTGCGAGCCCGACGTCGCCGACACCAGGTAGAGGTACATGCGGGCGCAGAAGACGTTCCCGGCCTGGCTGACACCTGTCCAGTCCATGTGCGTGTCTGCGCCGACCGTCGGGTTGAACGCGCTGAGACCGCCGCCGAAGGCCTGAGCGTTGGAGAACTGCGGCGACCCCAGGATGTTGTCGAACGCGTTCCCGCTGGTCCCGCCGCTGTTCCCGGTCGTGATCGTGGACCCGTTGGTGCCGCCGGTGAAGGAGTTCGTCTTCGCATTGCCCGAGGGCGCCGTGTTGTCGAACATCACCTCGACGGAGATGGTGGGCAGACTCACTGGCGCCAGCCGTTCCCCGAGCGTCGCTCGAACTCCTGGATCGACCGGACAACGCGCGCCCCGATCTCGGGCGCGCTGTCCAGTCCACCGTGCACCGTGATGTTGTAGATCGGCGCCGACGGACGGTACGCGCCGCCGTTCCCCGCTGACACAGGCGACCGGGACAAAGGCATTGTCCGGTAGAACCTGCCGCCGAAGCGCTCCGCTACCTGGGACAAGATCTCTTCAGACCGGGACCGCTTCGACATCGCGAGGGGGATGTAGGCCTCTCCGCCTGTCTCTGGCTCCGCCCACATGCGAACGGCCCCGGCGCCGGCGATCTGGGCAACATGGTTCTCGACACCACCCGCGAACGAGACAATGCCGCCGTCGGCGTAATGTTGGGAGATCTGCGCCGAGTACCTGAGCAGCCAGGCGTTCATGGTCGCGTCCGCCTCGGCGGTGTCCACGGTGATCTTCACCTGGCGGTCAGCGCCGACGCCCATGCTGATGTCCAGCCCGATCCGCTTGGCGGCTTCGATCACCGACGTGCGCCCGCCGTCCATACCCTCCCTGACCTTGTCCGCCACCTCTTGACCGCGCTGCTTGGCGATCTCCCGGAGGACGGGGCCGGCGTCCGCGAGGTTGCGCGCAAATGTCTCGCCGGCCTCCTTGCCGCTCCGGCCGTGGAGGTCGATGAACTTCCGGAGTTCCGCGTCCGACATGGACGCCGCGGTGGCCACGATCCCCGCAGCGCCCGGCCCCAGGTCGGCCAGCTCCGCGAGCATCTCGTCAGGCACTCGGCCGGCCAGCGAGACGAGGTTGTTGGCCCACTGCTCTTGGTCCTTGACCTGCTTCTCCAGCTCGGCGAGCAGTTCGGCGCTGGTGAGCTTGGCGTCGCCGCGGAGCTTGGCCCAGGACTCCATGACGGAGTCGTTGGCGGAGCGGGTATCGCGCGCAACCTCTTGCCGAGTGTCGCGGAGCGCCTTCTCCGCATCCGTGATGTCCCGGGCAGCATCCCGAACAGCGCGGGCAGCCTCCGCCTGGGCCTCTGACACCTGCCGTGAGGCGTCCTTGGCCACCTGCGCAGCATCCTGCTGAGCCTTGGCCACGTCCTTCTGGGCGTCCTGAACCGCCTTGGCGGCATCGGCGCGCGCCCGGCTCAGCTCAGCCTCTGCGTCGGCCAGCTGCCGTGAGGCGTCCTCCTGCTGCCGAGCCGCCTCCGCGTGCGCGTCCGCCAGCGCCCGCTCAGCGTCGGCAACCTGGCGGGCGGACTCCTCCCGCTGCCGCGCCGCGGCGTCCGCGGCTTCGGCTTCGGCCCGGCGAGCGTCCTCGATTCGGCCGATCGCGTCCACGACCTCGGTTGAGCCGTCGATGCCGCGCCGCTGCGCGTCGGCCAGGTCGTCGCGCAACTCCTGGTTGCGGCGCCGAACCTCCTCCAGCCGCTGCAAGGCCTGCCTGTACGCCAGGTCGGCCTCGCGCCGGTCCAGCTCGGTCGCCTCGGGGTCGGCGTTGATCTCGTCCAGGCGCTGCCGGGCCCGGTCGATAGCGAGCTGGGCGCCCTCCTCATCGAGGGCGGCGCCGGACTCCGCGGCGATCAGGTCCTCAAGCCGCTCCTGTGCCCGCTCCCGGGCGGCGGTGAGGTCCTCAACCGCTTCCTCGGTACGGCGGTGGGCATCCTGGACGCGCCGCTCAGCATCCACCTGCCGGGCCGCCGCATCCTGCTGGGCATCGGCCAGGGCCCGCTCCGCGTCAGCGATCCGCCGACCCGACTCCTCAGCGACTTCCGCCGCGCGCTCCCGCGCGTCCTCCACGCGCCGCTGGGCATCCGCGACCCGGCGGGCGCCTTCCTCTTCTGCGGCGGTGACTGCGGCCTGGGCGGCACGCACCCGCTCCTGGGCGGCCTCGACCGCCTCCGCCGCCTGCCGGTGGGCGTCCTTGACGCGCTGCTTGGCCGCCTTGATCCGCTCCGCGCTCTGCTCTTGTGTGTCTGCCAGCTCCCGCTCCGCCCGAGCGATCCGCTCGGCGCCCTGGCGCTGTACCTCCGCCGCCCGTGCCTGAGCCTGCGCCAGCGACTCCTGACCGGAAGCCCGTTGCTGGGCGGAGGACATCAGACTGCCCAACTTTGCGAACTCCGCGTACGCCCCGGCCCACGCTTCCCGCATCTTCTGGGAAGCCTCGTCAGCGCTGGCCCCGATCACCTCCATACCCTGGGCGGCATCCCGGGCGCCCTGGCCCAGGTCGAGACTGGTTCGCCCGGCCTTGTCCGCCTCGCCGATGAAGGCGCCCAGGGCGCCGGCGGCGGGGTTGGTCACGGCGATGAGGGATTTGATCGCGGTGGCATTCTCCTGAGCCCATCGGACGAACCGGGCCAGCGCCGTCGTAGCGTCAGCGGCCCACTTGGCGATCTTGGCCAGGTTGACCGCGAAGTCCGCCAGAAGCTGGGGGTCCTTCTCCACGGCGGCGGTGATTTCGTTGATCGCCGCGGCGAGATGCTGCATGATCTCGGGCATTTTCGGGCCCAGCTTCGTGAGCACCGCGGAGAACGCCCGCTCAACGCCGTCGATGGTCGGTGTCAGCTCCTCCAAGGAGGCGCCCGCGTCGTCGACGAAGTCCTCAAATTCGGGGGCGAGCTCGGCAAGGTTGCGGCGGACCACGGGCGACAGCTTGACCAGCTCACGCTCCGCTACCTGGGAAATCTTGATCCAGACGGCCTCGAAGGGCACGCCCATCGCGGTGGCCTCGCGTTTGGCGGCTTCCTTCAGCTGGCCGATCGCGTCCTGCGCGGCCTCCGAGCCGTGCGCCGCGGCCAAGCCCAGGCCGGCCAGCGCGCCGCCCAGCCCGACCGCGATGGCCGATGTCGCCAGCGCAGCCGCGCCCGGGAGTGCGCCGAGCCCGGCCGCTACCGCCGCTGCAGTGAGCGGGCCAGACGAGCGGACCGCGGCGAGCGCGGTCTGGATCATGCCGATCGCGGCCGCCGCTGCGCCGCCATCCACATCGACCTTGATGTTGATGCGGCGGTCGAGGTCGCGGGCCTCCCGCTCCACCTTGTCCAGGTCGCGGACGGCGCGGTCGATGTTGGCGTCGACGACGACCTCGGGATGGAGGGCAGCCAGCGCGATCAGCTGGCGCCTGATCGCCTCTGCCTCGTTTGCGGCCTCGCGGGCATCGACGTCGATCCCGATGCGCATGTCGGACAGCGACTTGAGACGCGTCGTGAGGGCCGCGACCTCCCGCTCAGCATCGGAAGAGTCCGCGTCAAGCTCGATGGTCGGCAGGCGCCGCGTGGCGTCCTCCAGTAGCCTGCGCGTCTTGATCGCGGTACGGCCGATGTCGTCGAGCTTGTCGCCGAACCGGCCAGCCTGAGCACCGGCCTGGGCGAGCGTCGTGCCCTGCTGCTTGGCCTGCTTCTCCAGCTGCTCCAGCTCGCGGCTGAAAGACTTGCTGGCGTCCTCTGCCTTCTTCAGACCCTTGGCGGCGTCCGTGGTGCCGCGGTCGTCCCACTTCGACTTCAAGGCGATGATCAAGTCACGCGTCGGCATGCTCGGCCACCCCCTCGTTGCGGATCATCACGATGTGGACCCCGCGGCCGTCCTCGGCCGTCACCGTCTCCTCGGCCTGCTCTCGCACCTCGCAGCCGCGGCACCTGCGCTTCTCCGCCACGTACGCCCACCGGTGGCCCCCGCGCGACTCATCCCACTCATCCGGCCGCGTCCCACACGTCTTGCACTCCTGGCGCTTCCAGATCCAGTGCCAGATCGCCTTGTCCCGGTCGTCGTCGTCCCAGGACAGGAAGACACTGTGCGGAATCCCATAGGCGGCGCAGACCTCCAGCTCTAGCCAGAGGGTTCGATCTGCGCCCAGCCTTTTGGGAGCGACTCGTCCGGAGTCCTCGCGTTCACCCGGATCGCCGTATTGCAGAGCTGGAGCTGCTCCGGGCCCGACAGCACGTGCTTGAAGATGTGCTCCCAGTCCGCCTCCGACCGGCCGGACTCGTCACACGCCAGCAGGCACGCCTTCGGGAACGTCTCGTTGTTCCAGATACCGTCATCGGTGTCCGGCCTCGGCTTGTGCTTGCCGATCAGCGCCTCGAAGTCGTCGGCTGGCAGGGCGCGCAGCGGGATGAACTCGTAGCAGTCCCGCACCCTCTTCTCGGCGCGCTTCAGGGCGGCCTTGGCCCTCCGAAGGGCAGCTTCATCCGCAACGTCGCCCTGCGTCCGCAACAAGGCCAGAGCGAACTGCGCCTGCTCAACCTCGCGCCGCGCCTCCGTATCGTCGTCGATCCGGATCGGATGCTCGGCGAACAGGCGCTGGCGGTTGAGCAGGCGGTCAGCCTTCGTCATGCCGGGATGGTCACGTTCTCGCTGGGCTCGGAGGTGACGGCGTACTGGATCGTCAGCCTCGCGGCCTCCGCGCCCATGCTGCGCACCTTGCCCACCGACAGGACCCGGACGGGGAAGACGTCCATCTTGCGGCCGGCCACGTCGCCGCCGTCCAACCAGACGATGAACCCGGCCGTGTCACGCGGCATCAGAGTGCGCACGTCAACGCCGGTGTCGCTCGCGTAGAACGTGATCGCGCTCTCGTCTGCCGAGGTCAGGCCGGGGATGTTGCTGACGAACCTGGAGTTCAGGTCCGGCGTGTCGATCTTCTGACCGGAGACCATCCAGCCCGAGATGTCCGCCACGTCCTTGGACAGGTCCGAGCCGGCGTTCAGCTCCAGCCGCGTGGGCGCGTTGATGTTCGCGATCGAGACGATCCACGAGACCTTCGTGATGCCGGGCCGAAAGAAACGGCTGGCCGGAGTGATCGGCGTAGCGGGCATTTACTGCTCCCCCCTGGTCGTGCGCCGAACCCGCGAGCCGGTTTCGGGCAAAGAAGAAGCCCCGGAGGTGTCCTCCGGGGCTTGGTCGGTCTGGCCGCTCTCTGGCGGCGAGCCGGGCGGGTCGGGCATCGCCGCCTCGACCGCCCGACGGGCCTCCTCGGGCTCCCAGCCGCCGTCGATCAGCGCCTGGATAACTGCGGGCCTGGTGTCCGGGGTAGCGGTCAGTTCCCAGCCCGCCCGCTGGTGCTCCTGCAGCGCGCTGGCGGGCACCTCGACCTTGCGGTCATCGAGGCGCGGGTGAGAGATCCACACGGTGTCCATCAGGCCCCCTTATGCCGAGGCACCGACGATGACCACGTCGGCTGTGACCGACGTGCCAGCGCCGGAGTTGACCAGGTTGATCAGGTCGGCAGAGCTGGGCGTGATAACAGTCCCCGCCGCAGACGGATCGAACGAAAAGAACAGGCCGCCAGGCTTGACTGGGATCCCGTCGCCCTTGGCGATGAACAGCAGCGGGCCGTTGGTGCCGTCCGAGATCACGTTGACGTTGTTCGTGTTACCAGAGGCCGCCGCGACGACAACCAGCTTGATCCGGGCGAACGTGAGCGTGCCCCCAAGCGGGCCGGCCAGTGTGCCGGCGAGGTCGACGGCCTGCGTGCCCGAGGGCGCGATCGTGACCGTGTCCGACCAGATCATGTCCGCCTGGCCTGCGCCCGTGCCTTGAGCCAGCACCAGCTGGCGGGCGACGGACAGTGCAGCCGTCGGCGTGGTCAGGTCGAGCGGAGATGTCAGCTCCGCGTCGAGCTCGAAGAAGCTTTGCAGCCGGAAGGCCATCTATCAGTCCCCCTTGATCATCGGAAGCCTTGCTCCCGTGCCACCTGGTCCACGACCCCGGCCGCCTTCGCGAGCACGTTGTCCGCCGCCGCCCGCACCGCCGGTTCGAGGTAAGGCCGCGTCGACTCGGCCACCTCGCGGTCCCGGTGGCCGAACACGGGATGCACGAAGTCGCTCGCGCCCGTGATCCCCTCGTAGGCGCGTCCGTGCGGCGCCACCGATCTGCGCACCCGGATCAACACGCCCGGATCCCGGCTGAACCGCACGCTCATCGAGATCGCGCGCGGGATCCGCGTAGACCAGGACGCCCGACCCCGAGCGTCCTGCACAACCGGCTCAGCGGCCGCCCGCAGCGCAGGCCGCAGCTTCTGCCGCAGATCCTTCGGGATCCCGTCGAGCTGCTTGGCGAGCTGGCGGATCGCCTGCGACGGGTCAGACGGCTCAGCCATCACGCCACCGCGAACGCGTCAATGTGCACCTGGAAGCGCACCGTGCAGACCGGGCCGTTGTGGGTCTGGTCGCCGGTCACGTCCAGCGTGCTGAGCCGTGCCATCATGACCGTCCCGCCGAGGCGGCTGTCGCGCGCCAGCTCGTCGCGGAGCCCGGCCAGCAGCTCGAAGGCGCGGTTCCGCACTGTCTGGGCGTCCGGCTGGCCATCGCGGTGAGCGTCGCCCCGCCACGCGCTCGCCATGCACATGACGTCGTAGCGCTCCATGTCCGGTTCCAGGTCGAGCTGCTCGCGGGCGAGAGTGCTCTGCACGTCTGGCTGGCTCTCGCTGCCGCTGTAGCCGATGGCGATCACGTCGTCGCGGACCTCGACTGTCGGCCCGCCGTCGAGGACCTGGACGTCCGGCCAGGCGCGCTTAGCGAGCGTCACGAGCGCGTCGAGCGCCGCGGGGATGGTGGACAAGGGGCGAGTCCTCCCAGGTCGTTGGGTGTTAGGTGGAACCTCACGCTGAAATGGCGGTCGCCGCTGCGTGGTGCCTGTCAGCCGACGAGCGGCTCGTCGCGCTCCTGGTTCTTCTTGAGCCCCAGGAGCTCCATCACTCGGTAGGGCATCGCGAACGGCCGGGCCGCCGCCGCGATGGCGTCCGAGTCGCCGAGCATCGGCCGGCCGCCGGCGTTGTTGTGCTGGGAGCCCTGCCACAGGTGCTTGATCAGGTCCAGCCCGGCCAAGCGGAAGTTCTGCGGCAACGGCGAGCGACCGACGCGGTAGGTGATCCGCACGTCGCCGCACCAGGCAGGCACCAGCAGCACGCCCTCGGAGTTCTTCAGCGTCCACCCGTCCGTACCCGCCAGCGGGTCGGCCTGGGGCACGACCTCGCCGCCGGGCAGCCGTACCACGCTCACGATCGAGATGACCGGGCGCTCCGACAGGACCACGACGCCCCGGCGAGCCGACAGGTCGGCCACCACGGTGAGCGGGGACACATGCCCCATCCGGTCCTCGATCATCTGACAGCCAGCGCCGATGAACCAGCGCAGCGCCTCATCGTCCTCCGACACCGCCGGGTCCTTCTTGAGATGGTGCTTGGTGTCGGCGAGCGAGATGAAGGGGGCGCCCTCGGCGGGTTCGACGTCGATCACGTCGGCGAACGCGCAGGCGTTGGCGCCGGTAGCGAGCCAGCGGACCCGGTGGATCCCGGCCTGCACCGTCGGATAGTCGTAGTCGTAGACGCCGGTCGACGTTGGCGAGATCGGGCCCTGGGTGACCGTACTGCCGTCCGGCAAGCTGATCGTCAGCGAGACCGAGCCCGCGTTGGCCAGGGCTCCAGCAGGGTCTGTGATCGTGATGGACAGGGGCACCGAGTCGCCAAGATCCCAGCTCATGCGCCCTCCATTTCCGCTGTACGCCGCGAGTGCATCGCCATCGAGGAACCGGCCCGGTCGCGCTTCAGTGCCATCGAGGCAGGCCGCTCGCGGATGAACATGACCCCGGCGCTCTGCTCGGGTTCAGAGGTGTGGGCCGCGCTCACCGCGGCGTACGATCGGCCTCCGGTCGGCGCCAGCTTGCGCGCGCCGGCCAGGCCCGTGGCGGCCAGGACGCCGCGGCCGCTTGAGGCGACTGTCTTCCGGGCATGGGCGCCTCCAGCGGCCCCCATCTCGGATAGTGCGAGCACCGCCGCCACGCGCCGGGCCGCCGAGCTCGAGGACGCCGCCGCCCACGATCGGCTGGAGGCCGGCACCACCTTCCGAGCCGTCACCGAGCCGACGAAGGCCGCGCTGCACGCGCCGGTCACCAGGCGCGTCAGTACCTGCGACCGGTACGACCAGGCGGCGGCGTAGGCAGTGCCGCCCCGTGGGGCTACCTTGCGCGTCCCGCCCACCGCAGCGACAGCGGCCGTGCCCCTGCCCGAGGTGAGGGTCACCTTGCGAGCTCCGGTGGTCGTGGTGGCCGCGGCCGGTGTCAGGCTGGCGACCAGAGTGAGCTTGCGCGTGGTCGAGCTCGTGGCCGCCGCCAGGCAGGCCCGGCCGACCGAGGACGCTGTCTTCCGCGTGGTCGCGGAGGATGTCGCCGCTGAGAGCGCGCCGCCCACCGCCGCGGCGGACTTCCGCGCTGTCGCACTGCTTACCGTCGCCACGCTGGCCCTGGCGGTCACGACAGCGACCTTGCGCACCATCCCGGCAACTGCGGGCGCCAGGCAAGCACGGCCCGATTCGGGAGCGACCTTGCGGGCCACCGCGAGCCCAACGGCCGCCGCCGGCGCCAGCCCGGTCGCGGACACCGCGCCGCCACCGCTCGCTCCCGCGATGACGATCGAGGCCGATGCGTACTGCGATGCCGCGCTAATCGTCGCGGTGCGGCTGCCTGTCGCGCCTGAGGCGGCCAGGACCTGCCGGGCGGTGCCGAGCCTGCTGAACGGGCCAACGGGGTCGGCGACCTGGAGCAGGTTCGTCATGCCGCCGGGGGCGGCTGTGAAGGTCGGGCCGCCGTGCGGGGCGCCGGTCTGCCAGAAGCACAACAGCAGGTCATCCGCGCCGATAGCCGTGGCGGACGGCGCTACCGGGCTGGTGGTCTGGGTCGCCGATGCGCTCGCCGTCGCGTCGTCGACCGTGATCCAGTCGCGGATCACGTACACGAAAAGGTAAACCTCTTCGGAGGAGACCGGGCTGATCGTGACCGTCTGCGCGCCGCCGGAGGTGACGCTCCGGGTGTAGATGCGCAGGTGGGCGGTGTTGACGCCCGCATCGCCGTAGGCCTTCGGCGTCCAGGTTCCTGCGGTCCCGGTCGGGGCGGCCATGTTGGCGCCGTCGAAGTAGTTGTTGCCGAACGCGGCGACCAGCAGATCCCCGACCTGGGTCCCGGCGGCCGTGGAGACGGACGCGTTCGCACCGCTCTGCGAGTCCTGCAGTACTTCGACTACGTTCGGGGTGGCCACACTAGTAGAGCCCTGTCCCGATCAGGCGCTTGGCGAAGACGCGGTAGTCGTGCGGCAACGTATTGGCCGCGGCGCTGCCGTTGAAGATCCCGGCCAGGTCGGCCAGGTCAGCGAACGCGCTCTTGAGGTCCGCGGCCTCCGCCGTGGCGAACCCGTAGGTCGTCTCCAGGTCGTTGGCCGAAACCGTGTCGAGCCACGCCTTGAACTCCAGCACGTCGCTGAGCACGGCGAATACCGACCTGGCCACGGTCCCCGACGTTGCGTTGATCTCCGCCTTGGTGATCTGTAGTCCCGCCGCCATCAGATCCCCGTCCCGTCGAGTACCAGGGCGCCGACGGCGACCGTGAGCTGCCCCTGCGAGGCGAAAACCTCGGGGATCACCTTCTGGAAGAACCCTTCACCGCCGGCCACAGCGGTGATGTCCACCGGGGATCCGCCCGAGGTCGTGGACACCTTGAACGAGTTGCTCGTCGAGTTGACGACGAAGTACACGGTGCCCTCAGTGAGTCCGGTGGGCAGCGTCTCGGAGAAGACGTTGAAGAGCTGGACGCGGTCGCCGTCGGAAAGGCCGTGCGCGACGCTGAAGAGGGCGTCGTTGGCAACCGTCGTGTCGACGGAGAAGAACCCCTTCACGCTGCCGTTGATCGGGGCATAGCCCAAGAAGTTGTTGGTGTTGCCGGAGCTCGCGTTGAAGAACAGCAGGAACGCGTACGTCCCGCTGGCCACGTCGAACGTGAGCGCGCCCGTGTTCGACTTCTGGCCGCTGGCCGCGGCACCCCACGTGACCGCCTGGCGGGCGTAGGCCGGGCTGCCGCCGGTCGCCTCGGTGCCGGCGTAGTTGGCGCCGGTGCCGGGGTCGGTCAGGTTGCCGACGCCGACGTGGGTGATCGCGCCGCTGACCGACTCGTCCAGCCCGTCGAGCATCTTGTTCTTGCCGAGGTCATTGAACGGCACTGCTGGCCTCCTCTTTCATCCTGCGGTCCTCGACCAGCTCGACCAGCAGCGAACAATCCGCGTAGCCGACGACGCGGTAGACCACCTGATCGGCGATCGTGATGAGGTTCCCGTGCACCCGCAGCAGGTGCGAGCACGATTCGGCGAACAGTTCCAAGCTGATCATCGCCTCAGGGTCCGCTCGATCGACGCGGACACCGCCGGGGAAGCTGGTTAGCTGGATGTGGCCGATCACGTGTTCGCGCAGACCACGTAGAGATCGGCAGCTCGATCGCCCGAGCTGATGCCCTCGAAGGTGAAAACCCAGTCGTCCCCGTCGGGATAGCTGCCGTGCAGACGTGGCGTGGCGAGCCCAATGACGTAGCTCACCTGGTATCCGCCTGCGACAGGCCTTTTCCCGGCTGGGCACGACACCCGAAACGTCTGAAGTCCCAGCGACCCGTTGTCCTGCACAACGGTGACCTGGCTGCTGAGAACTTGGTAGCCGAGATCGATGCAGAGGCTCACTTTGTGATCACCTTCTTGGCGGTGGCCCCGCTCTGAGTCCTGCGCTTGGCCGGCACGGGTGACGGATCGGATCCGGCTGGCCTCGGCTCGGCGGTCACGAAGTACTGCGGCGCAGCCTCGACCGCCGGGTCGTCGTCGGCCAGCTCGTCGCCGGCCGCGATGGTGCGCCACCCATCCGCGGTGGGCAGGTGGAACGTCTGCGCGGCGCGTTGCACGTCCGCCTCCTCTTGGTGGGCGAGGCGGGAGCCGCGAGGCTCCCGCCTCTGGATGGCTACGGCAGGTTGATGCGAAGGACGCGGAAGGCGTTCGGCACCAGCACGTTCGCGCCGACCCTCCAAAACGCGTACCAGCCGACCTCGCCGGTCGGACGCTGGTTCGCGCCCTTCACCAGCGGCTCATAGGCGACCGTCATTCCCACCCTGTCGACGATCAGGTAGTTGCTGAAGTCGCCGACCAGGACGATGTCGTTGTTGCCGGTGGTGTTCCAGGTGGAGTCCATGGCGCTGGACTCGTAGACCGGGCGGCCCAGCAGCGTCGGCGGCCGGTCCATACCCAGGTCGGCCCAGAACGCGTGGCTCGGGCCGGAGCCGGTGGCGAACTGGCGCGTCAGGCTCCAGATCGACTCATTGGCGACCCAGGAGGCGCGCGACCGCCACCGGGTGGGAACCGCGTCCTTGACCGCGTACACGTCGGCGACGTCGTAGGTGTTGCCGCCCGCGACCACGGAACCGCCGACGGCCGCCGTGGCGGTGACCGCACCGAACGGCCGGCCGGAGCCGGTGCCGACTGCGAACGCATCGGCCTCCAGGTTGTCCTTGGCGTCGTTGAGCAGCATGCCAACCTGAGAGGCGATGTTGGTGTCCATCGTCGCCTCGAACGAGGCCTGCAGATAGGCGTCAGCCGCGTGGATGTGCACGCTGGGCTGGGCGAAGGTCGGGCTGTTGTCGGCGGCGACCTGGGTGCCCTCCGTGTGCCACTGGGCCGTCACGCCCGCCGAGGACACGCCGTGCCACTCATTCGTGGTGATCGTCTCCACGCGAGAGATCTGCCGGAACGGGTTCGACGAACCCGCGTTCGACAAGATGATCGTCGGGTCAAGGTGGAACGGCACGAGAAACGCTCCCGCCGCGCCGGTGCCCTCGTTGATCGCCCGTCGGTGCTCGTCGGCGAAGCGCAGCGCCCGCTGCTCCTCCTCATCGAGCTGCCACGGCTGGACGCCGGCCAGCACTGCCTCGAACGCCCTCTGATAGGCGGGCGAGCCGGTGAGCAGCATGTGGCGGGCAATGCGACCGTGCCGGTCACCGCGCTCCAGCAGCCAGGCGGCGCGCTCACGACCGGCGTCGTCGAGCTCGGCCGGGGCCTGCTCGATCGCCGCCAGGGCGCGAGAGCGCAGGTCACCGGCCGGGACAGCGTTGGACCGCACCTGGTCCAGGCCGTCGTATGGGTCGTTGCGAACGATCAGCCCCGGCGTCCGGTTGCCGCCGCCCGGCTCCAGGCCGCGGCCCCCGCGCGCGGCCGTGGCGGCGGTGGTCCGGACGCGCTCGATGGTCGCCGCGCGGCGGGCCAGCGGCTCGCGCTCGGTCTCCAGCTCGGCGTACTCGGTCTCCAGCTCGTCGAAGCGCGCGGCGTGCGTCTCGTCGAGGTCGCCGTCGGCGAGCGCGAGCAGTTCGGCGCGAATGGCCTCCAGCCGCTCGTCAATCTCGGTCAGTCTGTTCACAGGAGGATTCCCCTCTTCATCAGGCGGGCCCGCGCACGAGCGCGGGTCATAGCCGGACCGGAGCGGTGGCCCTCCTCGGGCTCCGACTCCTCCGTGACGGCCCCCTCCGCGGGGGTGTCGGTGTCGCCTCCGGCCCCGGGCGGGGTGGTGAGCGAAAGCATGCGGGCCAGCTCGGCGCGCTCGTCAGTGCTGAGCTGGGCGAACTCCTCGGCGAGCGAGCGCACTCCGAGGATGGCTGCGGGCTCGTACGCCGGCATGGGGGTGGGGCCGTACTCGCGCAGCGCGATCTCGCTACGGACCACGGTCACGAGCTCACCGCCCCGGCCGGCCCGGTACGGCGCGCGGCCGGGCTTGGACGGCTTGCTCTGGATCATCCGGCCAGAGAAGGACTGCGCGGTGATGTCGCCATTGCGGATCGCCTCGAGCACCTCATCGGCGAGCGGAGTCCGGTTGTACCGGGTGACGGTCAGCAGGCCCTTGGCGTCGGCGCGGATCTCCAGCGGCGTGCCGAGCGGCACACTGGCGCGCTCAGACGGGGTTCCGTGCAGGGTTGCGGCGTGGTTGTAGAACACGCCGAAGCGCAGGCCTCGCTCGGTCAGCGTCTTGTCGAACGCGCTCGCCGCGATCTCCTCCAGGTAGTGGCCATCGCGGTCGTGGATCTCCGCCGGAGTGTCGAACACCGCGGCGTACGCGGTCACCGTGCGGCCATCGCCGCCAGGCGCGATCGCGATGTCATCGAGCGGGAAGGCCCGGGTGAAAAGCGTCATTCCGTGCCCTCCTCGGGCTGCTCGTCGTCGCCCTGCTCGCTGTCGTCGGGCTCCGGCTCGTCGTCGGCCGGGGAATCGACGGCCGCGGCTGGGGCGGCATCGGGGCGCATCTTGTCGGGCGGCAACAACTGCACGCTGAAGAGACCCGAGTGCTCCAGCAGGCTCAGATCGTCCGCCTCTACCGCGGCGACCACGCTGGCCGCTGTGAACCCG
Organism: Nonomuraea sp. NPDC050451; assembly: GCF_044458585.1. Classification (NCBI taxonomy): domain Bacteria; kingdom Bacillati; phylum Actinomycetota; class Actinomycetes; order Streptosporangiales; family Streptosporangiaceae; genus Nonomuraea; species Nonomuraea sp. NPDC050451. Next base: position 906,817 of record NZ_JBITHZ010000001.1, on the reverse strand, counting down.
GCGTCGGTCAGCTGGCGGATGGTGGATGCCTTTTTCGCCTGGATGTTCGCGATGTCGGCCAGGTCCTCGCGCAGGAACGCCACATCACGGTCGTTCCACCACAGTTCCGCGCCGTCGGGGACGTCGACCAGGTGCGAGAGCGCGCCGGCGGCCCGCCGCCAGAGCGGACGCATGGTGACGTCGGCGAAGCGCCTGCGACTGGAGGCGTAGTTGCCCGCGTTCAGCGAGCTGCCGGCCAGGCCCTCGGAGAAGCCGACAATGACCGGCGGCACGCCGGCGGCAGCGGCCAGCCGGGATTCGCCGATCGCCTGGACGGCCTTGTAATCAAGATCCTTGAGCGAGTGGCTCAGCATCTTCGCGTCCGCGCCGCCGCCCAGGTACATGGTCCGGTACGCCGATCCGGTGCCGCCGTGGGCCGCCTCGAACTTCGCGATGAAGCGATCGAACATGTCGGGCTTCACCGTGGCGTCCAAGGACACGACCACGCGCGGGGTGGCCCCGTTGTGGAAGAAGTTGCGCTTGTGCTCGGTGGCCGCGCTGTCGGCTTCGACCTCGCCCAGCAGCGGCGTGATCCAGCTCAGCCCACGAAACTGAAACTCGGGATCCGGGATCGGCGCGAAGCACGCGACCTCACCCGGAAGCAGGACCTCGCCCTGCTCGCTGCCGGGCGCCCGGGGCGAGTAGATGTAGCCGAGCAGCTCGCCGTCCAGGGCGTCGCCGTACAGGTCGGGCTCTTCCTCGGACCCGGTCACGATGGTGACCCAGTCCGGCCGGAGCCGCTTCAGTGTCCCGTTCGGTCGCCGGGCGACGAACGAGGTGCCCGCCAGGTCGGCATCCTGGATCATCCGCGACAGCAGGTCCTGCATCGTGGCGCCGGGCCACGGCCGCTCCAAGATGGACAGGTCGCCGTCGGCCGACAGCTCGCCGGGGCCGGCGGCATGCAGCTGGCGGAAGCACAGGCGGGCCTCGCTGAACACCGCCTGCCGGATGAACATGAGCGCCGCGACGGCGCCGTTGCGCTTGAGCACGCGCTGCGCGATCGCGAGGAACTCGGCGGGCGCGGGCTTCTCCAGCCCGTTCACCGGCCGCGACATGCCGAAGTAGCCGAACGAGTCCGGCAGGGCCAGCGGACTGTCCAGAGAGCGCCGACGGCGCATGCGCGTCAGCAAGTTCACGGCGCCTCCCCGTCCTCATCGCCCTCGACATCGGCCAGCAGGAGGAAGGAGGCCACGGCCGCGGCCCCGGCGGCGATGAGGCCGTAACCAGCGCCGAACTCGATCCAGACCCCGGCCACGATGGCGAGGCAGCCGGCCACGTACCCGAACAGGGCTCGCGCCAGCGGAGAGAGCTTCACCTGAAGGCCACCAGCGGTTCCATCGGCTCCTCTTCCTCGAGATGACCCTTGGTGCTGAAGCCCCAGGCGGCGAAGGTCGCAGCCACGAGCGGGCAGATATCCACCGACGCGACCTTCGAGTCCCACGCCTTCGCGTCCCGTCCGATCGAACGTGTGACGGCGCCGGCCACAGCGGTGTCGAGCGCCGGGTGAGGCAGCACCCGGATCGTGGGGGCGCCCTCCTCGGGCATCACGGCGTCGACGAACTGGCCGTACGCGTGGCCCACCTCGGTAGAGGTGGGCTTCGTGATCTCCAGCGCGCCTATCCCGCCGCCTGGCCTCTCGAACTCCACGAGCTCGAGGTCCGCGATCAGCGATCCAGCCGGGGAGCCAGCGTCGACCACCCACGCGCACGGAGACCAGCGTTCCTGAAGGTCCTTCGCCCGCTCCGGCACCCACTGCGTACCCGCCCGGTAGTCGATCACCTCGACATGTAGCAGCCCGTCAGCGCGTCGCCCTGCCGTCGCGATCGCGGCGTACGACCTGTCCGGCGCGACGTGGATGGCGAACGCCACCTTGCCCTCTGCGTCGCTGGACTCGTCGGCCACCGCCCGCCAGCGCTCCTCCGGGATGACCTCCCAGGCCGCGCCCTCATCCACCGGCCAGTCGCCAACGGACAGCCGTTCCCGGTCGAAGCCCTTCGCCGACATCGACGTGAACTCGCGCCGCACGTGATCCACCGAGATCCGGATCCCGAGACTGGGGTTCGCCTTCGCCCAGCTCGCTGGGTCCGCCCGGTCATCGTGCGCGGTGCACGTGATCGTCCCAGCCTCGTCGCGAGCACACTCGGCGGTGTGCGGGTCGATGCTCCATTCCAGGTACGTCAGCGACGGATCCCCGCCGGCGATGCCACGCCGGCGCACTGCGGCCAGCTGCTCGCACGGGGCCAGTCGCTTGTCCGCGGCCGACGATCCGTACCACGCCTGCGGGTTCGGCCGGGCCGACATCGTCGGCATCTGCGCATCGATCGCCGAGGCCGGGAGGTTGAACGCCTCATCCCAGATGTTGCAGTCGCCCGAGAAGCCGCGGCCCGACCCAGTCGAGCGGGCGATCACCCGCAGGCGCTGGCCCGTCGTCAGCTCGATGCCCTCGTCGCCGTGCGCTGTGACTACCTTGCGCACCCGGCGCCGGAACTCGTCCTTGCCGTCGATCAGGAAACGGATCCGCCGGAAGAACTCCTGGCTGGTCTTGAACTCGTGACAGCTGTAGAGGATCAGCTCCTCATCGAAGAGGAACAGGCCGGCCAGAACGCGAGCCTCGAATACCGCACCCTTGCCGTTCTGCCGGGCGACCACCAGGCCCGTCTCGAACGACGTCCACGCGCCGTTCTTCTGCTCGCCCAGGCCGTCTTCGAGCACCAGGCGCTGCCACGGATCGAGGATCAGCCCAGCCTGCTCGGCGAGCTCCGCCACGTCGGCGCCGGACGACCGATATGACTCCGGCACCCACCTGATCCGCGGCGTCTGGACGCCGACCAGCTCAGGCGCGTCGAGCACGGCGAGCCCTCAGATCGTCGATCCCATCCGACGACGGCTGACCGGCCGCCACCCGCTCCAGCTCTGCCAGCGTGGCGCGCAACTCCTTGTGCAGCATCGCCGCCGCCGTCGGCCGGACGCCGTCCACGCCGAGCCGGACAGCGATGTCCAGCGCCGCCATCGCCAGCGTGCCCTTCTCATCCAGCCCCAGCCGCTTCAAATCCCCGCGGACCGACGCGACCAGATCCACACGAGGCGCGCGCCCAGTGGTCATCTCTACCTCCAGGTATGCGGAAGCCCCGGCCACCTGGAGGAGCCGGGGCTTCCTACCCGCACGTGATCAGCGACGGGCGACTACAGAACGAACATCACAACTGGTGACAATGTGCGGCAACCGAAAGTAACCAGCGATTTGGTTACAGAACGTGACAAGTAACAGAGCGTAAGTTTTTTAGCCAGGGGGAGAAAAGGACCATCTGGCGCGGATCTGCCACCCGTGATCATCGCTCCGTGATCACCCGGCCCCCCGCCCCTGACCTGCGGGGATGTGGGGCGCCTTGGATCTTCGCCTGTCGCGCACGGTGAGCGGTTCAATCATCGTCACGATGCGTAATGTCGATCGCGTTACGCATTGTCACCATGAGCGTGACGACCTGGGTGGTGGGGTGCACTGGGGGTGACGGGGGCCTGGGCCCTGGGGGCGGGGGGCGGGGGTGCCCTGCCTGCCCTCGCCCTGTGCCGCCCGGTTGTTGTACCAGCGCGTGGCCACGGCGCGCGCGCTGGCTGGTCGCTCGGCCGCGATGCGAGCCATGACCACGTCACGACCAGGGTCGATGGTCACGATCTCGGCGTGGTGCTCGGCGTACGTGGCCAGCCACGAGGGCGTCGGCATGGAGTGGATCACGTAGATGTCTGTCGCGTGCACGTGGCGCAGCGCCTCGCGGATCGCGGCTGTCCTGGCACGGAAGGCGATGGTGCGGATGGGTTCCGGGTGGTGGTAGGGGTCGCCCTGGTGCGGCCCCGAAAGGGCCTGGGCCAGGAGGTCGTAGTCCACCACCACGTCCCCAGCTTTCGCCCTCCCCCGGACGAAAGTGCTCTTCCCCCCAGCAGGTGGCCCCGTGATCACGAAGAGCACCCTGAGCCCCCAGGTCCTGCCAGTGCGCGCCGGGCTGGTTGATCACCAGGCACGGGACTGCCGAGGGGCGGGAGGTAGCTCCCGATCCCCCTTGCTCTGGTTGCAGGCCCGGCCGCACACGGGGCAGCGGGCCCAGGTGCCATGCGCCCGGCGGAGGTATCGCAGGTCGCAGGGGTCAAGGCCCAGCGCTCTGAGGATCTTCAGTGCAGGTACGTGGTCCGCCTCGTTCGCCCCGCCCGAGTGGCCACAGATGTGGCACACGTCCGGGGCATCGGCCATGAGGCGGGCCCGCGCGCGGCGCCAGGGCCGGCCGTTACGCCCGCGGTTGCGGGTCATCAGCGGACCCGGGTTCTGGTCGTGCCGCACCGCGCGCACCGCTGTGTCTGGATACGGCCGATGACCTCGATCGTCACCCAGCGGTGGAAGAAGATGCAGGTCATCTCCCGCCATCGCATTCACACTCGTGGCCACCGCCGTGCCGCCGGGGCTTGACGCACCGGCACTCTTTGCCACCGTGGTCGGGACACCCCGATCCCCACTCGACAGGGCATAAGCGGCTGATCTGCCGGTTGGTCTTGGTCGGGAAGACGGGCCTGACCGGCTTGCCGGATGGCTTGAAGCGGGCGATGAGAATCACCGCCCGACCAGCCGATATACGCGAAAGGCCCGCGCTGTGGCGGGCCTGCGGGCATGGGTGTCCCCACGCATTTGATCTGTCAGTTCAGAAGATTAGCACCCGGCGATCGTTTTCGGTGCTTCCGAATCCTGGCTTTCTCGCAGGCGAAAACGTCCTCCAGCTTGAAGAGGTTGGACCGGCCGCGCTTCTTGCCGGGCACGGGCGCGAGGTAGCCACGGGCGCACCAGGTGTAGATCGTGGTCGGCTCGACCCCAACTTCGGCGGCGGCCTCCTCAGTGGTGAATAGGTCGTCATCGTCATCGTGCGCCATCAGCCGCCTCGCTGGGATGATCACGGCCACCTCCCGACCCACTGGACGGCCAGCCGGTCGGCGATGGCGATCTGGTCGGGGGGTGACGACGGCGTAGTGAGCAGCGCGCCAGACGGTGGCCGGGTCGGCGTTCATGGCGGCCAGCTCGTCTTCGGTGACGAGCTTGATGTGGTGGTCTCGGCTGCCGCCGTTCGGCCGGACGTCCCGACACCCGTCGCAGTGGCCGTCCTCGCCGGTGGCCGGTCGGATGCAGCGGTCGAACCTGGTCTCACACGCGCACCGGTCCATGAATTGCACGAGGTCGTTCATGACGCCTCCTCCAGGTCGTCGGCCAGGACCTGGGCGAGCCAGGGCCACTCGCCGAAGTGCCAGCGGTGGCGGATCGGCCGGTCCCGGTGGCAGGGGCAGTCTTCGTGGTCGCACTGGCAGGCGCTATTGATGCAGAGCACGACCTCCCGCTCGGGGAAGGCGCGGAGCGAGCGGGCGTCGCAGACCGGGCACCGAGCGTCGAGCCGGTGGATCGGCTCGGCGTCGCCCAAGGCGCGCGAGGCGGACCGCGAGAGCCGTACGGCTTCCGCCTCGACGTGCTCGGCGAGGTCATCGTGCGCGGCGATCCGGTCGAGCAGGCCGACCAGGCGCCCGATCCGCTCCACGGTGCTGGCGCCGGCGAGCGGCGTGATGCCGATCCGGTCGCAGGCGGCGGCCTCCAGCTCGGTGATGCTGAGGGTGATGTCGTCGAGGGTGACGAGCACGCCGAGGTCGAGCGGCGCGCGGCCGTCGCCGAGGGCAATGATTCCGCGGGCCGCGTTGGCCACCCGGTCCACGCGCTCGGCTCGGGCCAGGGTGTCCATGCGGTCGCGCTGTTCGGGTGTGAGGTCGTGCTGGCTCCATCGGCGTCGGGTGCCGGGCACGAGCGCGGCGTCGAGCTCGGGCAGCGCGCGGCGTACGGCGTCAAGCGCCTCGTAGGCGCGATCGGTCGTCAAGACACCTCCCGGGCGTCGGGGTCACGGCGGAGTCGGCGCGGGAACGGGATCACGGCGCGCGTCCCGTCGTCGAGGTAGCGGACGGCCACGTTGCGCGGGCCGCCGCCGGGCCCCCACTTCGCGAGCACGACGCAGCGGCGCGGCGGGTCGTACTGGCCGCCGAGGCGGTCGCCCGGGTCGAGGTAGGTCCGGCCGATCACAGCGCGACCTTCCCGGCGAGCAACTCGGCGTGCGCCCGGCCAACGGCCGGGGTCAGGAAGGCGGCGAGTAGGTCGGCCGGGATGCCGTCTCGGCAGTCGGGGCCGATGCCGTACGTCTTCGATAGGTCGTCCGTCAGCGCCCGACCGCACCGGCAGCACCGAGTGGTGAGCTCGGCGAACCGGCGGCCAGCGGCGACCGGGTCGGCGGCGATGACCTCGACCACCGCGTCGAGGTACGGCGCGAGGTGTTCGTGGAACCAGCGGCTGGCCCACTGCTGCCGCTCGGCGCCATGCAGGTCCTGCGGGACATCCGCCTTGAGCAGGACGGGCCCGTTCCTCGCCTTCGGCGGCCAGGCGGCGAACTGCGGCCGGCCTCGCCCAGCCTGATCCTTACGGCGCCAGTAAGTGACGGTGGTCGGGTCGTGCGGGTCCTGGATGGCGTAGAAGCCCTCGGGCAGGTCGAGTGCGTCGGTCATGAGATCCTTCCCCCGGTGACACCCCGGGCCCGATACGCGCGGGCCCGGGGCGTCGTCATCGTTGGTCACGCGGCGATGGGCAGCGGCTCCGGATACGCCTGCAGGAGTGCGGCCCACACCTCGCAGCCGTAGTCGTCTGGGACCTGGGCAGCGTTGTGCTCGGCGTGCTCTCGTTCCGCCAGCGGCTCAGCGTCGACGTGCTCGTCGCACAGGAAGGCCAGCGCGGCGGGCGGGGCGAACGAGGCCCAGGAGTGGGGCCGGGTGCCGGTGAGCTTCACGTGCGCCGCGGGGGCGAGGCAGTAGGCGTCAGGGCCTGTCTCGAAGTCGCAGCGGCCGTCGGAACCCAGCCGAGCAGGTCGAACATCGATGGACATGGTGATCTCCTTCTTAGTGGTCATCCGGCGTTGGCTGGGCTGGCGTTCATGACCCGCTGGAGCTGGCGCAGCGCTGCGAACTGATTGGAGGCGGCGAACGCCTCACGCATGAGCGCGTGGAACTCGGCGGCGGCGTACATGAGCACGTGGTTGAGGTCCACGGGCCTGAGGTGTTCGGGGAGCGCCCACCGCTCGCGGCCGTCGTCGTCGATCTTGGCGGCCACCGAGCGCATGGGCTGCGGGGTGCCGTCGTCGGCCTGGTCGGCCAGCTCGACGAGCTTGCGGAAGTCCGCGAGCAGCGCGGCCGGGTCGTACGGCTCGAAGTCCTCGGGCGCGTCCTCGACGGTGCCGGCCGTGGTCTCCAGCACGAAGTTCTTGGCGTAGTGCTCGGCGAGTGCGTCGAGCTGGGCGTTCGTCATGACTGCCTCCTCGGGTTGGCGATCTTCTCGATGTTGATCAGGATCCGGCGGAGCTGGCGGCCCTGCTCGGTGTCGGGGATGACGTCGGCCAGGTGCTCGAACGCGACCAGCGCGACCGCGCCACGGATCTGGAGGAGCGTCTCCTCGAGGTCGTTGACGCGGTCGCGAAGGCGGTTGAAGTCGCGGCTCACTGGTCGCCCTCCATCTCGTCAATCGGGATGTTGGGGCCGCGGCGAGCCTTAAGCCTGGCCTCTTCCTCGGTGAGGGGCGTGTGCCAGATGTCGGCGGCGGTCATCGGGGTGCCGTCGTCGTGGATGGCGGGGTTGCCGTCTGGCCGGTAGACGGGAGCCTGCCCCATGGGACCATCGCCCATGACCTTCCGCATCCCGAGGCGCATGAGGTCACGCGCGTTGCTCATGAAGACTTTCCCCCACGGAGAGTCGGCGATGATGGCGAGCAGCCGGTCCTGCGAGATCAGCCAGTCTCCGTAGGTGGAGGTACGGCGACCTCCACCGTCGGGCTTGGCCTCGGGGTTGTCGGCGACGAACGACAGTCGAAGATCGCAGTAGCCGCCGAGGCACTCCCAGCCGAGGATGCCGCTCTCTTCGTCCTTCTGTCGCTGGTCGTACAGGGCCCACAGGTGCTCTCGGTCCGCCCACTCGCAGGCTTCCCACACGGGCGTGCCGAGCGCCTCGGCAACCTCACTGATGAGCAGGTACTGGCTCTTGCCGCCGATGAAGTGGACGGGTGCCGAGCCGAAACCGGCGAGGTCGATCATCAGGCCCGAAGGGGCGGGCTTGATGTGGGCGTGACGCTCGAACCGCTCCAGGGCGGCGACGGCGTGGTCGATTTGCTCCTGCTCGGAGTAGTCGAGCAGGTGGCCGACGTTGCGGGCGACGACGCCGGCGGCGAAGTCGCGGAACATTGCTGTGGTCGGGATCGTCATCACTCCTTCACCGCTTCGGCCTGCTCGACCTGCTCGGCGATGACCGCGGCGAGCCGGGCCTGGATCGCGTCGAGCTGGCGGACGACCCGAACCCGGAAGGCGTCGAGCTCCGCGAGCACGTCGCGCAGATCCACGGCGTCCGACGCCGGGCGGGGGTCGGCGAAGTAGAAGTGATCGAGCTCACGCGGGATCGTGATGTGCCCGATGATGACGTCGGGAGCGTCCGGCTCGGGAGCGTCCGGCACGAGGCCGTTGGTGGTGGTCACGATCCGCTCCAGGACAGTTCGTTCGAAACGTCCACAATTTCTCCTCTTCTGGTCATGTGCCGGATGCCTCCTCGATGGGGAAGCCGCCGTCCCAGACCGGGGCCCAAGGCCACGGACTGGAGCGTTCGAGGTGATGCGGCCAGGCCCGCTCATCGCGGTCGCCACGGAACCGGCCGACGTCCACACGGTGTGGATGCTTCGAGCTCTTGCGCAGGGCGAGGCCAAACTCCGGCCAGCGGGTCCACACGCCGGAGCCGAGCGGGCGCAGGGAGCGCTGCCCGTTCTGCTCCATCGGGGCGTGTGTCTCCAGCCAGAGCGCGACGCCGTACCGCTCGCGGAAGCGGTCGAGGATTCGGGCCACCTGGCCGTTGACGGTCTCGGCTTTCTCTCCGCCCTCCAGGAAGGACTTGTACAACGGCCCGAGCGCGACGAACTGGGCGCCGGTCTCGGCGATGGCGCGCTCAACCAGGGCCTGATCGTGCGGCTTGCGCAGGTCGATGCCGCCGGGGCGGGTCCACCGCCAGCAGCGGTCATCGTCCCAGCCCTCGACGGTCCGCCCCTGGTTGACGAGCTGGCGGCCCTTGCGGCGCACGAGCGGCGGCGGGTTCTCCAAGTCGATGTACAAAGTCCGGACCGGCGTGATGCGGGCGTGCCAGCTGAACGGATGCACGCCAGCACTGAGCATGACGGTCATCTGCCTGGCCAACGTGGTCTTGCCTGCGCCCTCGGACGCGACCACGATCACGCGGTCCATCCGTTCGAGCAGGCCGGGCACGATCCAGTCGTGGCCCTGGTCGGCCTCATCGACGAAGGAGCCGAAGGTGGACAGTCCGGGGATGGCGTCGTCGGTGCCGACCGTACGCAGGGTGTTGAGCGTGGCGTCGGCCGTGGCGATCAGCTCGTCGGACTCGATGGCTGGGCTGTAGCCCATGCTGGCCAGTCGGGTGAACTCCTCGACCAGGGCACGCTTGAGACCGACCTCGCGCACGCGGCCCACGTAGAACCCAGCATTGACCGCCGTCACCACTGCCCTGGACAGCTCCGCGACGTACAGCGCGCCGCCGGCCTTGCCGATGGCGCCGGTGCGCTCAAGCTCGGCACGGACCGACATGACCTCGACCGGCACGCCCCGCTGGTAGAGGTCGGCGGCGGCCTTGAAGATCTCGCGGTGCGCCGGGCGGGCGAAGTCGGCCATGGACAGCTGCCCCGAGGCAAGCGCGGCCGCGTTCGGAGACAGGAGCATCGCACCGAGGACGGACTGCTCCGCCTCGATGTCCATCGGTGGCATGCGCGGGTCGTCGTCGTTCACCGGCCGAACTCCTCGGGAAAGGTCTCCTCGTACTCGTCCCAGGTGTTCAGCGGACCGTTGTCCGCGTCGTCGGGTTCGAGGAAGTCGTTCCAGCGTTCGCCGCTCAACCAGCCATCGGGGTGCTTGACCCGTTCCTTCGGCCTGCGCTCGCGCCGCACCTGGGCGGAGTACTGCTCTGCCCCCGCGATGATGAGCTCCGGATCCGCCCCTGCCTTGATGGCTCGGGCCCACTTGACGCGAGCTTCCTTCTTGCTGCGCTTGTTCGGGTAGGTCGACCAGAACCGCGCCCAGTCCGGGTCGTCATCGGACCCGGGCTCTGGTGGCGCCGGTTGAGGAGGCACAAGTGCGATCAGCACCGCCTCATCACCTGCGTCATGCGGTACGTCATCCGCCGCGTCAGCGGCGGGGGGTGCAGATGCAGTGTTGTGTTGTGTAGTGCTTCTGTGTGTCGGATTCCGATCGGACTCCGCAGGGATTCCGCGCGGATTCCGCGCGGAACTCCGGTCGGAATCCGATCGGCCGTCTGACTCGCTGCCCTTGGCCTTCCGCGCGGAGTCTTTCGCCCGGTAGCGCCCGACCTCCTCGGCGGACTTGTTCCACTTCAGCCAGGCCCGCACGACGTAGCCGCCATCGACCCGATCCCACAGGCCGTGCTCGACCAGCTTGGCCGCGCGCTCCTCCACGTCCGCCATGCCGACGCCGACCTGACGCGTGAGCTGGATGTCGGAGATGAAGCCGTCGTTCATGACCTGAGCCGAGAACGCCAGGCCGCGGACGAACAGCAGCTCGGCGGGTTCACCGGCGAGTGCGAGGGCGTCGTCGTAGTAATAGGTCGCTGACAGCGGCGCATACGGCCCGATGCGGCGGGTCCGTTCAAGTGCCACGTCAGGCTGCCTCGGTTTCGCCGAGGAGCTGGTGGACGCGGGCGGGCATGATGGCCCGATAGCCCTCACGGGCGAGGTGGTCGCGTGCCGCGCGCCAGCTCTCCAGCGGTCGTCCTTCGATCACGTCTCGCGGCGCGTCCACGCAGTAGTGCTCCTCGGGGTCATGGCACCCGCACCAGAGCGCGGGCAACCTCAGGGCCGCCTGCCTCCGGCGGGCTGTCCACTCGTCGTCTTCCATCTCGGGGTCCCCTTCGTGGTGCTGAGGTGCTCACGCACCTCCTCGATCGGCTGGCCGGTGTCCTTCCGTGGTCTTCCGTGTCGGCTGCCTGGGGGAATGGGGACCGCCGAGGGTCCATCGCGCGCTGCGTACGGCGCGCGCGGGGATGGGGTGAGTGCGGCCATGGCTAGCTGGCGGCCTGGTCCGCGTACTGCTTGTCCTCCCAAGCCCGCACGTCTTCGAGCTTGTAGCGGACGTGTTTGCCGATCTTCATGAAGCGTGGGCCCGTGCCCTCGGAGTTCCACTTGTAGATCGTTGAGAGCGACATATTGAAGCGTGCGGCCAGATCCTCCGGGCTCAGGTGTCGGTCCTCCGAGCTGGGTGCTGTCGGCCGTCTGGAGTTTCGCGCCGGTCTAGCACGCGGCTCAGGCTTGACCCTAGTCATCATTGCTCCTTGGCTCATTGCATGATTGCCAGAAGCAACATAGCGATCAGTGGTGGACGTTGCAACCATGCAATGAGCACCGTAGGGTTCCTGCCATGAGCCAACGAGAACCAACGCCAACCGTGACGGGGCTGATCGGCCAGAACATGCGGCGGATCCGCGAAGAGCACGGCATCGTGTTGGCCGACGTCTCGCGAGCCGCACGGGACCTGGGCCTGACATGGGACCCGTCAGCGATCTCTCGCATCGAGACAGGCAAGCGGGATCTGAACTTGGAGGAGTTTCTCGCCCTCCCCCTCGTGATGACGTTGGCCGTCAATCAGACCGTCACCCTGGTCCAACTGCTCGACGGCCTCGGGCTTGTCACCATCATGGACAGCTTCGGGCGCGGTTTCATCGGCCAGTACGTTCTTGCGATGCTCGCGGAGCCTGCATTGGCGGCCCGTCCCGATATTGCACCAGAAAAGGTCAGCGCAATCGTGAGTCGCCACCTACACATGGACAAACGGACGGCTCAGGCGAGACGTGTCGACACCGAAGAACGCTCGGTGCACCGCGAGCTCCAAGCCGTGGCCGATGAGCTGGGCGTCCATGTCGACGACGTAAAGCAGGCGACCCGGGAGCTGTGGGGCAAGTACACCATGTCCCCTTACCAGGAGCGCGAGCAGCGACTTGTTGGGTCCGGCGTCGATCTAAGCCAGCCGAACAAGGTTCGCACCCTTCGCGGGCATATCACGCGCCAAATCATGAACGAACTTCGCGAATACTTCGAGACCCGCAACAAGAAACGGAAGGAGGACGACGATGGCACGAGTTCGTGACCTCTGGCACACCACCGTCAAGGGGCCGGACGGAAAACCCGTCAAGAGAAAGACTGCAAGGCACCCGGACCTCGGCGGCAACAAGGACGCGAAGCGCTGGCTCGCCCTTTGGATTGCCCCCGATGGTCGAGAGGAGTCGAAGGCCTTCCGGGCCAAGGATCCCGCCCGCAAGCACGCCCAGAAGATGCAGGAGGACGTCGAGCGAGACGAGTACGTCGCGCCGGCCGCAGGCCGGGAGCTGTTCGGCCCGCTGGCCGGGAAGTGGATGCGTCTTCGGAAGCTCGGCGGTGGCAGTGCCGTCCGGTACGAATCCGTCAACCGCTTGCATGTTGAGCCGTGGTTCGGCGAGCGTCAAGTCCGGTCGGTGCGTCCCTCCGAAGTGCTGGAATGGCTGGTCAATCTCGCGAAGACGCACGGCCCTTCGACCCAGGAGATCGCGTTCCACATCGTGCAGGGCACGTTCGATCTGGCCGTGGCGGATGGGATGCGGAAGGACAACCCGGCGCGGTCGCCGATCATCCCTCGGATCGCGAATGACCCGAAGGAACGGGATCCATGGACCACAGAGAAGGTCTGGTCGGTGATCGACCAGCACCCGACCCCCTACCGGGCGGTCCCCATCCTGGGGGCCGGGTGTGGGCTCCGACAGGGCGAGGCGTTCGCGGTCACGGTGGACGACCTCGACTTCGAAAACGGCAAGCTGGAGATCCGGCGTCAGATCGCCCGAGTCGGCAATCTGATCGTGTTCAAGTTGCCGAAGGGCGGCAAGACGCGTACGGCGCCACTGTCCCCCGGTGTCGCCCAGGCCGTCCAAGCACATATCCGGTCGCACCCGCCAGTCGAGACGACGCTGCCATGGATGACCGAGGACGGCGAGCTTGCCGAGGACAAGGTGACGGTGCGCCTGCTGTTCGTGTGGCGCGGCCAACTGTTCGTGCCCCCGCTGGCGGAAGGAGCGCGAACCCGCTCGAACCGCGGCCTGCAGAAGACAGCCGAGGGCCTGAACTTGCGCACGTCGGTCTACAACACGCTCGTCTGGAAGGTGGCCCTGGCGCGGGCCGGCGTCATCCCCCCACCAACGAACGACGAGCGCGGCGCGCTGCTGTTCGAGGAGGCTCGAGAGGAGGGCATGCACGCGCTTCGGCACTTCTTCTCGACGACCCTCCAGGACGCCGGCGTGAACCTCGCCGGGGTCATGGACTTCATGGGGCACAGCCGGAAGGGATCACGCCTCCCGGTCACGCTCGGCGTCTATGGGCACGTGACGGAGGAGACATTCGAGGCCGCGCGGAACGCGATCGACCGGAGCCTGTTCCGCCTCCGCGCCGTTCAAGATCACACGGCATCCGGAACAGAGGCAGAACAGGCGGTCTCGCTGTGATGTTCACGGCAGGTGTAGTCGCCGGGAACAGCGCTCTGATCAGGAGAACTTCGACTTCGGGCGCTCCTGGAGCTCGCCGTCCACGTAGATGTCGAGCTTCTCGTTGTAGAACGCGATCAGCCCGGCGACCTTCGCGCTCTCCGGCAGCGGCGTGCGGTACGACCAGGCCAGGTCCTTCTGGCCGTTGACCGTCCAGTACTCCGCCGTGCCCTTGTAGGGGCAGTGGGTGGCGGTGTCGGTGTGTTCCAGCAGGTCGAGCCGTACGTCCGTCTTCGGCAGGTAGTAGCGGGCGGGCAGGCCCGTCTCGAAGAGGATGCGCGGGCTGCGGGAGTCGGCCACGGTCACGCCGTCCACCTCGACCCGCACGTGGCGCGAGCTCGCCAGGATGTCCACCCGCGTGTACGGGTCACGCGGGTGGAAGTAGACCTCCTCGTCCTCCTCGAACCAGGCGTCCATGGCGTCCCACTCGAAGCGGACGTGGCCGCGGATCTGCTCCAGCGGCGAGTCGGGATAGACGAGCGCGGCGTCGACCGCCTCCGCCGTACCCGAGGTAATGGTGTGGACCAGGCCGTCTCCCCTGCTCGGGGAGTGCTTGGTCGCGCCGGTGGCCTTGAGCGCGGACTCGTCCACGTCGGCCGCCGGGAAATAGTAGGTGGGGTAGTACGGGACCTCCCACACCAGGAGGGCGGAGGTGGAGTCGGCCACCACCCGGCCGCCGAGATAGGTCCTCACACGCTTGGCCGTTGGCTCGACGCGTACCCGGCCGCGGTTCGTGACATCCATGTCAGCGGGAACCCCGGACGCGGCAGCACTATTCCGGCCCTGCGTGCGGGCCTCAGCTCAGTCCGAACGCGGCCAGCGTCGCCCACGTCGCGGCCGTCCCGACCACGGCTCCCACGACGACCTGGGGCCAGGTGTGGTGCGCGAGCCGTACGCGCGCCCAGCACACCAGCGCGACGACGGCGGCTCCGGCGATCGCGGCCGGCCAGGCGGGCAGGACGTGGGCGAACACGACGACCGTGCCCGCCGAGACGGCGGCGTGGAAGGAGATCTTCCAGCGCAGCGTCACCGGCACGGTGACGGCCAGCGCGACCAGCATCGCGGTCACGGTGGCGACGAGCAGCGTCGGCGCGCCCATCACCACCAGCAGCGCCAGCGCGACCAGCACGGCCGCCACGGCGGCGAGCAGGGGGCCGGTGCGGCGGGCGCGGTCCACGATGTGGTGGGAGTCGAGGCGGCCCGCGCGCACGCCGACCGCGATCACCGCCGCCGGCACGCCCCCGCAGATCGCCGAGGCCACCAGACCCCATGCGGCGCCGGCCCAACCCTGGGCCAGCAGGCCGACGACGGGCGGCATGAGGATCACCAGCACTTGGGGTGCCAGCAGGTTCGTCACGCGCTTCGCCACCAGGTCGGCCGTCATGCCACGAAAGCGTAGTCGATCATGCCCTCCCACCCGCTCCCGCGCGTCCCACCCGCCCCAGGCGCCGCACCGTCACGGGCGCGACTCTCTCGCTTGGGGCGTGGGCAGGGGTCGTGGAGCGGCCTGCGGGGATAGCATCCCCGCCGCAACGCCCAGCGAGCGGCTCCCGGCGAGCACGGAGAGCCCGGGGTTGTCAGCCCTTGCCGGCCGCGTTCACGATCCGGGTCGTGGAGCGGCCGGGGATGGAGGCCATCTCCCAGCACTCGGCCCCCAGGATCGCCGCCGCCGCCGCGCGGGCGCCCGCGTGCGGGTCGCCGGCCGTGTGCGCGAGCGCCCCCGGCTGCATCGGGGCCAGCAGGTCGATGTAGTCCTCCGGCCCGTGCGCCTCCGGCGCCCCAGTGACGATGAACACGCCGGTCACGAAGCGGAGCGCGGCCAGCACCTCGGCCCGCTCCTCGGCCGGGTTGAGCGGGCGGCTCGGCCCCTTCCAGGCACGCACCCGGGGATCGTCCTCGACGCCGACGACCAGCGGCAGGCCGCGATCGGCGACCGCGCCCAGGTAGCGCACGTGGCCCACGTGCAGGATGTCGAAGACGCCGGTCACGACCGCCGCCCCCGCCCGGTCGTACGGTTGCACCCAGACGGCCTCCAGGCTGCTCACGCGACCTCCCACGCTCTCCCCTATGGCCTAGACGACTCGTCGATCGCAGCGTACTCGGTCGGCGTCGGCGGTCGTGCAGCCGACCTCGGGCAAGGTCATTCCTACCTTTTCGCGATAATCTCCGGCCCACCACCGGCGCGTCTCATAACGTCACCGGATTTGGGGGAGGTCGCCGTGGCACCGCCGGACTTTCACAGCGTCGACGGAGGCGACTCCCGTGATCTCGTGGCCCGGCTCCCGGGCGTCCCGTCGCAGGTGGCCAGAGCCCGGGGGCTCGTGACGGCCGCGCTCGGCCGCGACCACCCCCTGTACGACGACGCGGCCCTGCTCACCAGCGAACTGGCCACGAACGCGATCCTGCACACCAGGTCAGGGGCGGGCGGGTCGTTCACGGTGACCGTGAGCAGCTCGGAGACGGCGGTGCGGGTGCTCGTGTCGGACTCGGGGTCCGACGGGCCGCCGTGCGTGTGCCGTACGAGCACGCAGTCCACCAGCGGGCGCGGCCTGCCGCTGATCGAGGCGCTCAGCCACCGCTGGGGCTTCACCCGCGAGGACGGCACGACGACGGTCTGGTTCGAGCTCCTGTGGTCCCACCTCTCGGCCGGGATGGCCGTCTGACTAGACGTCGAGGCGGCACAGGCCCTCGGCGAGGGCCTTGGTGGTCAGGCGGGTACGGCTGTCGCAGCCGAGCTTGGCGAAGATGTGCTCCAGATGGGTCGTCACCGTGCGCACGCTGAGCACCAGCGCGGCGGCGATCTGCGGGTTGGAGTCACCGGCCGCCACCCGGGTGAGCACGTCCACCTCGCGCCCCGTCAGGTCGTACGGCAGCGGGCACGGCCGTTCGGCCACGACCGCGCCCTGGAGCGCCCCCTGGAACCCGACCCCGGCCCTGAGCAGCCGTAACTCGTGCCAGTGCCCCTCGCGGTCGAGCCAGAGCCCGTGCCTGCTCAGCTCCCGCGAGTCGATGAACGCCCGGGCGAACGCGGCCATCGCCGGATCCTCCCGCAGCACGGCCGACGCCTCGTGGCCCGGCACCTCGCGCCGCGTCCCCACCCGGTCGAAGGCGACCGCCCGGAAGTCCGGCGGCAGCCCGACCGGGTCGATCACGCACCTGGTCAGGTCGGTGACGTGGGCGAGCATCGGGCTGATCGCGACGACCAGCGCGCCCGTGAGCCGGGGGAAGGAGTCCTTCGTGGTCAGGTGGAGCAGCCCCGTGTAGCGGCCCTCGCTCAGGAACAGCGGCGCCGTCAGCCCCGCCCGCCAGCCGTAGGGGGCGAGGTGGCGCCGGAAGTAGCGCTCGGTGCCCGGCTCCGGCATGATCACCGGCGCGCGGGTGGCGATGGCCCTGTGGCACGCCTCCAGCCCCGCGTATTCCTCGGCCGCGTCGTGGTCGATGCGCGGATGGCCGTCGGACACGACGCTGTGGTGCCGCCCCGTGGCCGGATCGAACGCGACGAACTCGTACGCGTCCACCGGGACCACCCGGCGCAGCGCCGCCATCGCCGCGTGGGCGCCGCCGCTGCCCGCGACCTGGTAGCCCACCTCGGCGAACGCCTGGAGCTGGCGGAGGTCAAGGGTGATCTCGGCCACCGAGCCTTTATATCATTTGCCAAACCTTGAGGTCTTCTTGAAACTTTTTTTCACGAGCGCCCGGACGTCCCGGTGAGGGGCACGCGGCGGCCGGCCGGGCACCGAGGGTCGGGGGCGCCGGCTGGGCTCGCCGCGGGGGCGCGCGAGGCGGCGAGCGGATTCGGGACCTTTGTTCCGGGCCTAGGAAATCGAAAAGATAACGGACTCTTCCCTCCGCGCGTTACCGGCTCGTAAAGTCCGCTGCAACGCCGTGTCGGGGGAGGATGTGTCTTGACCGAGCTGAGCGACCGTGAGGCCGAGCTTGTTTCCGCGCACGAACAGGAACGCCCCGCGCGGCAACTCGGCGGGCCTCTACGGCTCGGCGTGTGGATCGTGGGCGGATTGCTGTCGGTTTATTCGCTGGTGGTGGTGTTCCGGCCGGTAGAGGCATTGGAACACCGGATGACGTTCCTGGCGGTGGCGCTGCCGCTGGTCTTCCTCTGCTACCGGTCGGGCTGGCCGTCATTCGTGGCGCGGATGTTCCGGCGCGGCGCCCCCGCGAGCCCGCCCCCTGACACACCGGCGAAGGACGACCCGCTCGCGGGCGTGTCGAGAGCCGTGGCGCACCCGGAGGGGACGCGGCGGCCGGAGCGGCCGACCGTGGCCGACTGGCTGCTCGCCGCCGCCTCGCTGGCCGTGCTGGTCTATCCGCTGCTCGACATCGACGGGTTCCGCAACCGGGGCTCCGGCGCCGCACTGACGGACCTCGACATCGTGGCGGGCCTGGCGCTGACGGTGCTGCTCCTGGAGGCGGTACGGCGGACCGTCGGCTGGTCCCTGGCCATCATCTGCATCATTTTCCTGATTTATGCCTATTACGGTGCATATTTGCCGATTGACTGGACTATCGGGCACCGCGGCTTCGACCTCGGCCAAATCGTGTCCCAGCTCTACACCGGCACCGAGGGCTTCTTCGGCGTCCCCATGCAAGTGGCCGCCAGTTACATCATCCTTTTCACGATTTACGGCGCCGTCCTCGACTATTCGGGCGCGAGCAAGTTCTTCATCGACCTGAGCTTCGCCGCCTTCCGCAAGTCCCGCGCCGCCCCCGGCCGCACCGTCACCACGGCCGGCTTCCTGCTCGGCACCGTGTCGGGCTCCGGCGTGGCCACCACGGTCAGCCTGGGCAGCGTCGCCTGGCCGGTGCTCCGGCGGGCCGGCTACCCGAAGGAGCCGGCGGGCGGCATCCTCGCGGCCGGCGGCATCGGCGCCATCCTGTCGCCGCCCACGCTGGGCGCGGCGGCGTTCATCATCGCCGAGTACCTGAGGGTCAGCTACCTCGAGGTGCTCCTGTACGCGACGATCCCCACGCTGCTGTACTACCTGGGCATCTTCCTGGCCATCGAGATCGACTCGCGCCGCTTCAGCACCCGTGCCGTGCAGGTGGACGCGCCCAAGGCGGGCAAGCTGCTGCTGCGCTTCGGCTACCACTTCAGCTCGCTCATCCTCATCATCGTGCTGATGGCGCTGGACCGCTCGGCGTTCCAGTCCGTGGTGATCGCCACCGCCATCGCGTTCGCGCTGTCGTTCCTCGACCCGCAGCACCGCATGGGCCTCAAGCGCACCGGGCAGGCGCTGGCCAAGGGCACGCTGGAGGTGCTGCCCGTGACCGCGGTCTGCGCGGCGGCGGGCATCATCGTCGGCGTCATCACGCAGACCGGCCTCGGCCTGAACCTCAGCGCGATCATCGTGGACTTCGCCGCGGGCAACCTCGTGCTGACCACGCTCATGTCCGGCATCGCGGTCATGCTGCTGGGCCTGGCCGTGCCGGTGACCGCGAGCTTCATCATCGCCGCGGTGATCATCGGCCCGGCGCTCACGACGCTCGGTGTGACGCAGGCCGAGGCGTACATGTTCGTCTTCTACTACGCGGTGCTGTCGGAGGTGAGCCCGCCCACGGCGCTGTCCGCGGTCGCGGCGGCCGCGATCACCGGCGGCAACACGTACAAGACGATGATGATGACCTGGCGCTACACGCTGCCGGCGTTCCTGGTGCCGTTCGCCTTCGTGCTGACGCCCAACGGGCAGGCGCTGCTCGGGCAGGGGCCGATCGGCACCGTGCTGCTGATGACCGTCGTCTCGGCCGTCGCCGTGGCGGCCCTCGCCCTCGCGACCGGCGGCATGAGCGGATGGCCCGAGCGCGTGCTCGCCGCGATCGCCGCGGTGCTGCTGCTCTTCCTCGAACCCGTTCCCATCGTCGCCGGTCTGGCCGTCCTGGCCGTGGCCGGAGCCGTGCACCTCGTCAGAAGTAGGAGAAGGGACCCAGCGTGAAGCGGATCTTTGCGATAGTGGCCGTCGCCGTCCTGACCGCGGCCGGCTGCGGCGGAGGTGGCGCGGGCGGCTCCGGCAACCGGCTGTCGATCGCCACGGGCGGCACGACGGGCGTCTACTACGTGTACGGCGGCGGCCTGGCCAAGCTGCTGTCGTCCAGCATCCCCAACACCCAGGCCACGGCGTCGGTCACCTCGGCCTCCGTCGAGAACATCAAGCTGCTCGCCTCCGGCAAGGCCGACATCGGCTTCTCCCAGTCCGACACGGCGGCCGACGCGGTCAACGGCAAGGACACCTTCACCTCGAAGCAGCCCATCAAGGCCCTCGCCCGCATCTACGACAACTACACGCAGCTCGTGATCGCGCCCGGCGTCAGGGCGGCCAAGGTGGCCGACCTGAAGGGCAAGCGCGTCTCGCTCGGCCCGGCCAACTCCGGCACCCAGGTCGTGGCCAGGCGCGTCCTGCAGGCGGCCGGGATCAACCCGGACAACGACATCACCAAGCAGCAGCTGTCGATCAACGAGTCGGTGCAGGCGGTCAAGGACGGCACGATCGACGCGTTCTTCTGGGTCGGCGGCCTGCCCACGGCCGGCATCACCGATCTGGCCACGAGCAAGCCGGACGTGAAGGTGCTCGACACGAGCGACGTGCTGACGAGCATGCAGTCGACGTACGGCCAGCAGTACGTCGGCCTCGACGTGGACCTGTCCGTCTACAAGCTGTCCGGCTCGATCAAGACCGTCGGCATCGCGAACGTGCTGCTGGTGCCCGACAAGATGAGCGAGCAGCTCGCCTACGACATCACCAAGACCCTGTTCGAGAAGAAGGCCGAGCTGGCGGCCGTGCACCCGGAGGCCAAGAAGCTCGACGTCATGCTGGGCCAGCAGGTGGCGCCGGTCGAGCTGCACCCCGGCGCGGCCC
The DNA here is from genome assembly GCF_044458585.1 of Nonomuraea sp. NPDC050451. Taxonomy (NCBI): domain Bacteria; kingdom Bacillati; phylum Actinomycetota; class Actinomycetes; order Streptosporangiales; family Streptosporangiaceae; genus Nonomuraea; species Nonomuraea sp. NPDC050451. Next base: position 886,241 of record NZ_JBITHZ010000001.1, on the reverse strand, counting down.
GCTACTACAAGGAAAAGGCCTGACGAGGCTGCTCGCGGCGCTCGCGACGGCACTCACGGCGGTGGCGGCGCTCTGCTCCGGCGGGAGCGCCGGGCGCCTCACCGTGAACGGCCTGCCCGTCGTCGCGGGCGCCTTCTCGATCGGGTACGTGCACTCGATCTACAAGGCGCCCTCCGCGGAGGTGTTCACCGTGGAGGGCCGCCGGTTCACCATGCGGGCGGTCGTCTCGACCAACGAGAGCGTGCTGGAGTACTACGCGCTCGACGGGACGCGGGTGCGGACCCCGGAGGGCACGTGGGTGCTGCGCCTGGCCGTGCCCGCCACCTACGAGGAGCTGTCCCTGCTCACCACGTCGATCGGCCGCCGGACCCTCATCTCGGGCGGCCGCTGCCTGCCCCTGTTCCCGGCGGACGGCGCCGCTCGGGTGCGGCTGGCCCTGGAGGAGCGGCCTGACGCGCGGAGTGGCCCCTGCCGCCCGCCCTACGACCTGGCCGCGCTGCGATGGGCCCCGCGGGCGCTCACAGCCAGTCCTTCTTCTTGAACACCACGTACAGACACCCGGACACGCCGGCCACCAGCATCGTGGAGATCCAGAATCCCCACGACTGACCCTCGCCCGGGTAGGGCACGTTCTGCCCGTAGTAGCCGGTGATCAAGGTGGGCACGGCGATGATCGCGGCCCAGCTGGTGAGCCGCTTCATGATCTCGTTCAGCCGGAAGCCCTGCTGGGCGAGGCGGGTCTCGCGGACGTTCGCGAGCATGTCGCGGATGGTCTCGACCCATTCCGCCACGCGCAGCACGTGGTCGTTGACGTCCTGGTAGTACGGGGCCATGGCGGGCTCGTCGATGAAGTCCTGGTCGCGGTGGAGCAGGGTGCCGACCACCTCGCGCATCGGCATCGAGATCTTGCGGAGCCGGGCGGTGTTCTTGCGCAGCTCGTACATCCTGCGCTGCAGCGCCCTGCCGTCATGGTGGCCGTCCTCGTCGAACAGCGACTCCTCCAGCGCCTCCGCCTGGGTGTCGAGGTCCTGCACCAGGTCGAACTGGCTGTCGACCACGTAGTCGAGCAGCCCGTGCAGCAGGAACGCCACGCCATGACCGGCCAGCCGGGTGTTGGCGTCCCAGCGCTTGATCACGTCCCGGATGTCGAAGTGGTCGTTCTCGCGGACGGTGACCAGGGCGTTCCTGGTGACGAAGATGTTCACCTCGACGGGATCGAGCTGCCCTTCGTCGAAGTGCACCCCGTAAACAGTGATGAACAAGTGATTGTCGTATATATCGACCTTCGGCCGCTGATGGTCGGACAGCACGTCCTCAACCGCCAGCTCGTGCAGCCCCAGCTCCTCACTGATCACGCCGAGGTCGGCAGGCGAAGGACAGCACAGGTCGAACCAGACCGTGTTGCCGGGATCCTCCACATAGTCGGAGACCTCCTCGATCGGAAAACCTTCTTTTTCGAGGACGCCGTTTCTGTACAGACGTGTGTGCACTAGCCGAGTCTGGCAAATCGCCTCGCGTTACGCACAGCGGCTCCTCCAGGATCGTTGTTGAAGTAGACGTACACGTCCCGCCAGCCCGCCTCGTGCAGGCGTCTCGCCCACGTCTTCAGCGCGGTGTCGCCGTACGACCAGCGGGACGGCCCCTCGTGCATGCGCACGTAGCCCCACTCCGCGGTGCGCCAGAGCGGGCTCTGCGGCTTGCCCAGCCGGTCGGCCCAGCACAGCGCGGCCTCGTGCGCGCTCAGGAGCTCGCGGACCTCCTCCGTCCACCACGACTCGTGCCGCGGCTCCACGGCCACCCGCACGCCCGCGGGGAAGCAGCGCAGGCACCGGTCGAGCCGGTCCACGTCGACCTTCAGCGTGGGCGGCAGCTGCAGCAGGATCGGCCCGAGCTTGTCCTTCAGCTCCGAGGCGCGGCTCATCAGGCGCTCCACCGGCTCCTCGGGGTCGGCCAGCCGCTTGATGTGGGTCAGGAACCTGCTGGCCTTGACCGCCATCACGAACCCGTCCGGCGTGCGGTCCCGCCAGGCCGCGAACGTCTCGGGGCTCGGCAGCCGGTAGAACGCGTTGTTGCTCTCGACGGTCGGGAACTCCGCCGCGTACGCCTCCAGCCAGAGCCGCTGCGGGACCTTCTCCGGATAGAGCACTCCGCGCCAGTCCTTGTACTGCCACCCCGAGGTACCCACCAGCCACGACATGCTTTACGCCTACCCAGCGGGCCTGGGTGCAGTACTGTCGTCAGCCAAGGAGGACGTTTACTTCGATGGGCGCCAATCACGCGCATCCCCCCAGCTCCCGGCGTACGGTGATGGCCGGCCTGGCCGTGCTGGTGCCGCTGGCGATCATCACCCTGGCCGGCCTGCTGTGGCTCTGGCCCGACGGGACGGTGAGCACCGGCACCGCCGAGTCCAGCGTGCAGCGGGTGACCGGGACGATCACCGGCGTCACGCTCAAGAAGTGCCCCGCCGTCACGGACGGCGCGCCCGAGCCCGACCCGGCCACCTGCGGCAACGCCGACGTCCGCGTCGAGGGCGGCCAGACGGTCACGCTCCGGCTGCCCAGCGGGCCCGGGGCCCAGCGCTTCGCCGCGGGCGACGACGTGATCCTGCTGCGCGACGCGGACGGCAACCACCAGATCTCCGACCACGACCGGTCGACGCCGCTGTGGCTGTTCGGGGCGGCCTTCGCGCTGGCGGTCATCGCCTTCGGCCGCTGGCGCGGGGTGACGGCGCTGGTGGGGCTGGCGGTCACGTTCGTGCTGCTGCTGACGTTCGTCATCCCCGGCATCCTGGAGGGCGAGCCACCCCTGCTGGTGGCCATCGTGGGCGCCTCGGCGATCATGCTGATGGTCCTCTACCTCACCCACGGCTTCTCGCTGGCCACGTCGATGGCCGTGCTGGGCACGCTGGCCAGCCTGGCGCTGACGGGCGTGCTGTCGTACGGGGCGCTGGGGTTCGCCCGGCTCAACGGCATCACCGACGACAGCGCGCTGGCGCTGGACATGAGCCTGAAGATCGACACGCAGGGCCTGCTGCTGGCCAGCATCATCATCGGCGCGCTGGGGGTGCTCGACGACGTCACGGTCACGCAGGCCGTCACGGTGGCCGAGCTGGCCCACGCCAACCCCTCGTACGGCTTCGCCCGCCTCTACCGGGCGGCCGGCCGCATCGGCCGGGCGCACATCGCGTCGGTGATCAACACGATCATCCTGGCGTACGCGGGGGCGTCGCTGCCGCTGCTGCTGCTGTTCAGCATCGGGCAGCAGCCGCTGGGGGAGGTGCTGACGACGCCGGTCATCGCCCAGGAGATCGTCCGCAGCATCGTCGGCACGCTGGGGCTCATCGCCGCCGTGCCCATCACCACGGCGCTGGCGGCCCTGACGGCCTCCCGTCACCACCCGGAGGAGGACGCCGAGGAGCCTCCCGCCCGGCGGGACGCGGAGGAGAGCTTCTTCACGCCGCACGCCCACCAGCACGGCCCCGCCCAACCTCCGTACGAGCGGCCGGATGTCGGTGAGCGCCCCGCCCGGCACCGCCGCCGGGCAAGCACCTGAGCGCGGCCGCCCGTCAGAGGGCCTCGGCGCTGCCGTCCACCCGCAGCTTGCGCCGGGCCCGCTCGTAGAACGTGGTGCCCAGCCGGACGACCTTCGCCGCCCCCGGCCACGCGGCCACGGTGACGGTGTCGCCGGGGCACAGGTGGGCCACCACGGCCCCGTCGACCTCCACCGCCAGCCGCCCGCTGGTGGGCAGCACCTCCAGCGTGACCTCCTCGTCGGCGGGCAGCACCAGCGCCCGGTTGAACGACGAATGGGCGGCGGCCGGCACCACCAGCACCGCCTCCACCCGGGGCGAGATGATGGGCCCGCCGGCCGAGAAGCTGTAGGCGGTCGAGCCCGTGGAGGTCGCCACGATCACCGCGTCGGCCGCGAATCGCACGAAGTCGCTGCCCGCCGGGGTGACGGCGATCGCGGCCAGCCCTTCCCCGGGGATCCGGACCAGCGCGATGTCGTTGAACGCGGTCACGTCCGTGCCCCCGAGCCGGCTCTTGATCGCCATACGCGGCTCGATCGTGTAGCGGTGCTCGTCGATGGCCGACAGCGTGCCGGCCAGCTCGTCCACGTCGATCTCGGCCAGGAAGCCGAGCTTGCCGAGGTTGACCCCCAGGATGGGCGTGGGCCGGCCGGCCAGCAGTCGCATGGTCCGCAGCATCGTGCCGTCGCCGCCCAGCCCGACCAGCAGGTCGGCGCGCTCGACGAGGGCGTCGGCGTCCACGGGCACGGCGGTGCAGTCGATCCGCCCCACTTCCTCGGGCAGCCCGAGCACGGTGGCGCCCTTGTCAGCGGCCCAGCGCAGGATGGTGTCTATCGCCTTCTTGGAGTCGCGCTGGGGATGCAGCACCAGCCCGACCGTCCCGACCATGCCCATGAGGCCAACACTAGGCCAGCCGCCATGGGCCGGTCGGCATGGACCCTGCCGAATCCGTCAGCGGACGAGGCAGGGACGCTTCGGGTCGAAGACCCAGTCCTTCACCAGATACCGCATGGCCACGGAGTCGTCGCGGGCGCCGAGGCCGTGGCGGAGGTAGAGCTCATGCGCCTCGGCCAGGGCCGCGCGGTCGAGCTCGACGCCGAGCCCGGGGGTCGTCGGCACCTCGATCGCGCCGTCCGTGATCCGGAACGGCCTGGTCGTGAGGGCCTGGCCGTCCTGCCAGATCCAGTGCGTGTCCAGCGCCGTGATCTCCCCCGGGGCCGCCGCTCCGACATGCGTGAACATCGCCAGCGAGATGTCGAAGTGGTTGTTGGAGTGGGAGCCCCAGGTCAGCCCGAAGTCGTGGCAGAGCTGGGCGACGCGGACGGACCCGGCCATGGTCCAGAAGTGCGGGTCGGCCAGCGGGATGTCCACCGCTCCCGCGCGTACGGCGTGGGCCATCTCCCGCCAGTCGGTGGCGATCATGTTCGTCGCGGTGGGCAGCCCGGTGGCCCGCCGGAACTCGGCCATCGTCTCCCGGCTGGAGAAGCGGCCCTCGGCCCCGCACGGGTCCTCGGCGTAGGCCAGGACGCCGCCCAGCCCGCGGCACAGCCGTACGGCGTCGGCGAGCAGCCAGCCGCCGTTGGGGTCGAGGGTGACGCGCGCCTCGGGGAAGCGGCGGGCCAGCGCCGTGACCGCCTCGATCTCCTCCTCGCCGGCCAGCACGCCGCCCTTGAGCTTGAAGTCGGCGAAGCCGTACCGCTCCTGGGCGGCCTCGGCCAGCGCGACCACCGCGTCGGGCGTGAGCGCCTCCTGGCGGCGCAGCCGGGACCAGCGGTCCTCGCCCGCGTCGTCCACCCGGTAGGGCAGGTCGGTCCTGCCCGGGTCGCCGACGTAGAAGAGGTAGCCCAGCATCGGCACCCGGTCCCGCTGACGGCCCTCGCCGAGCAGGTCGGCCACCGGCAGGCCCAGATACTGGCCGTGCAGGTCGAGCAGGGTGGACTCCAGGCCGGTGACCGCGTGCACGGTGGTGCGCAGGTCGAAGGTCTGGGCGCCGCGCCCGCCCGCGTCCCGGTCGGCGAACCGCTCGGACACCGACCGCAGCAGGCCGCGGTAGCGGGCCACGGGCTCGCCCACCAGCAGCGCGCCCGCCTCCTCGACGGTGCGGCGGATCGCCTCGCCGCCGGGCACCTCGCCGAGGCCGGTGCGCCCGTCGGAGTCGGTGGTGATGACGACGTTGCGGGTGAAGAACGGGCCGTGGGCACCGCTGAGGTTGAGCAGCATGCTGTCGTACCCGGCCACCGGGACGACCTCGACGCGCTGGATGGTGGGAGACATGGCGCCTAGCTGATCTTGTTGATGAGGGCGGCCAGCTCGGCCTGCTCGCCGTCGGTGAGGTTCTGCAGCGGCGGCCGGACGGGGCCCGCCGGGCGCCCGACGGCGGCCAGGCCCGCCTTGATGATCGAGACGGCGTACCCCTTCTGCCGGTCGCGGATGTCCAGGTACGGGATCACGAACTCCTTGATCCGCCGGTAGACGGCGTCCCGGTTCTGGGCGCGCACGTCGGCGTAGAAGTCGAGCGCGTACTGCGGGACGAAGTTGAAGATCGCCGAGGAGTAGGTGCTCATGCCGAGCTGCAGCAGCGGCAGCGCGAACGTCTCGGCCGTGGGCAGGCCGCCGATGTAGGCCAGGCGGTCGCCGACGGTGGCGTAGATGCGGGTGAGGTTCTCGATGTTGCCGACGCCGTCCTTGAACCCGACGAGGTTGGGGTTGCGGTCGGCCAGGGCCTCGACGGCGCGGTCGTTCAGGATCGCGTTGGCCCGGCTGTAGACGATCACGCCCAGATTGGTGGCGCGGCACACCGCGGAGACGTGCTCCACCAGGCCCGCCTGCCCGGCCTCGGTGAGGTAGGGGGGCATGAGCAGCAGCCCGTCGGCCCCGGCGGCCTCGGCGGCCTGAGCCTGCGCGACGGCGTTCGCGGTGCCGCCGGTGGCGGGGGCCACGACCGGCAGCCTGCCGTTCACCTCGCCGACCGCCGCCCGAACCACCTGGTCGATCTCGGCGGGGGTCAGCGAGAAGCCCTCGCCGGTGCCGCCCGCGGCGAACAGACCGGCCACGGGGTACGCGCTCAACCAGGACAGGTGGTCACGGTAACCCGCCTCGTCGAACTCCAGCTCCTGCGTGAAATGGGTGACAGGGAACGACAGCAGGCCGCTCTTGAGCTGGGCGGCGAGCTCCTGGGGCGAGAAATTCGGCATGAACGTCCTCTGTTGACACGCGGCCCGTGGGATCCCCCGCACCGCCGGTAAAGGTTGATGCCGTCAGGCTAGGAAGGAGGGTGGATTCCTGTCCAAGCCCGATTCTGTATCTGGCGATACCGAACGAGCATCGTCCCGTCCGGGATCGGGCAGCAGCTCCAGCACGCGCCACAGCGCGGGGTTGGTGGAGCCGTGGTCCCAGATGACGTGCAGCTCCACCGGCTTGCCCGCGACGCCGTCGCCCTCGTCGAGCGGATCGCCGCCGCCCCGTACCAGGTCGCAGAAGACGATGCCGTCGATGCCGAGCGAGCGGGCGCTGGCCGGCGCCAGCGCCACACCCCGGCCGGCGGCCACGAGCAGGGCGGCGGTGAGGATCTGGTGCACCTGCTGCTCGATCCTGGGGTGGGCGTTGGTGAGGAAGCGGATGGTCAGCTCGTGGAAGTAACGCGACTGCACGGGGTTGTAGCTGATGACCGGCAGGCCGTCGAAGTCGTCGGGCGCGAGCGGCCGGCCGAGGCCGGCCAGCGGGTGGCCGAGGGGGACCACGGCGCACAGCGGCTCGCGGAAGACCACGCGGGAGTCGAGCGTGGCGATGTCGAACGGCGGGCGGGCCAGGCCCAGGTCGAGCTCGCCGCGCAGGATGCCGTCCACCTGCCCGGCGGTCACCCGCTCGTGGAGGATGACGTCGATCTCCGGCAGCTGCTCCGTGAGGCGGCGCAGGATCGTGCCGAGCATGCTGATGGCCGACACGGCGGTGAAGCCGAGCCGTACGGTGCCCGTGGCGCCCTTGGCGATGCGGCGGGCCCGGTCTCCCGCGGTGTCGACGAGCGAGAGCATGCGCCGCGCGTCCTCCAGGAAGCCGCGCCCGGCGTCGGTGAGCACCACGCGCCGGTTGTCGCGTTCCAGAAGGGTCACGCCGATCGAGCGCTCCAGCTTCTGGATGTGGCGGCTGAGCGGCGGCTGCGTCATGCGGAGCCGATCAGCGGCCCGGCCGAAGTGGAGCTCCTCGGCCACCGCCACGAATGCCCGGATCTGATCCAGTGTTAGCATGATGCTCGCAGAGTATCACCTGATACCGAATTGAGCCTGGACAGGCATCGAGGCAGGTCCCTAGTCTCCGGAGACTACAGAGCGGAAACAACCCCGTAACCTCCATAGACGCCGCTCGCACGTAAGGAGAAGTCCATGCCGACATCCCGGACGACCCGCCGCCGCATTCTCGCGGGTGTCATCGGCGGCGCCGCCGCGCTCGCGCTGACGGCGTGCGGCGGCGTCAAGACCACGTCCTCCGGCGGCGGTGACGGTAAATATCCGACGGGCAACATCGAGTTCAGCGTCGGCGCGTCCGCGGGCGGCTCGACCGACCTCATCACCCGCGCGCTGGCCCAGGGCATGGGCAAGGAGCTCGGCGTCTCCGCCCCGGTGCTCAACAAGCCCGGCGCGAACGGCGCGCTCAACGCCAAGGAGCTCCAGGCCGCGAAGCCCGACGGCTACAAGATCGCCGTCCAGAACGCGTCCCTGTTCACCATCACGCCGCTCACGGTCTCCCCCGCCGAGGCCACGAAGATCGACTCGTTCGACGTCATCACCGGCGTCTCCCGTGACGACTACGTCATGGCGACCAACTCCCAGTCCGGCTACAAGTCCATCGAGGACATGAAGAAGGCCGGCAAGACCATCCGCTACGGCACGACCGGCGTCGGCACGGGCGCCCAGCTCGCCTCCGCGCTGACCTTCAAGACCGCCGGCATCGAGGCCACGGCCGTGCCCTTCGACGGCGGCGCCCCCGCGCTGACCGCCCTGCTGGGCAACCAGGTGGACGTCTCCACCATGCAGATCGGCGAGGCCATCGAGAACATCAAGGCCGGCAAGCTCGTCCCGCTCGCGGTCTTCTCGGACAAGCGCATCCCCTACCTGCCGGACGTGAAGACGGCCAAGGAGCAGGGCTTCGACGTCCTGGTGACGCAGTACCGCTTCCTGACCGCGCCCAAGGGCACGCCCGAGGACGTCAAGACCCGCCTGCTGGAGGCGGCGAAGAAGACGTTCGCCACGCCGGAGTACAAGAAGTTCAACGAGGACAACTCGCTCACCCCGATGGAGGTCTCCCCGCAGGAGGTGCTCTCTTCCCTGCAGAAGGACACCGCCACGTACAAGGAGCAGCTGAGCAAGTACGGCATCAGCCTGGCCGGATAGTCCCTAGGAGCGAGCATGTCCATGTCTGACCCTCTTGAGGCTGGCCCTCTCGAGTCCGGCCCTCTTGAGGAGGTCGCCGACGACAGCCGGCCACCGCACGCCGGCCCTCTCTCGCAGCTCTCGGCGGCCCTGGTGGCGCTGGCGGTCGGCGTCGCCGGGGCGATCGGCTCCGTCGCGCTCGGGCTCGGCCGCCTGACCCAGCCGGGCCCCGGCCTGTGGCCGTTCGCCATCAGCGTCGTCATCGTCGTGCTGTCGGCGGTGCTCGTGTTCACCGGCCGCAGGCTCGAGGACACCGAGCGGTTCTCCAAGGCGAGCCTGCTCACCGCGGCCGGCGTGGTGACGCTCATCATGCTGGCCTGGCTGCTGCCGCTGATCGGCTTCGAGATCCCCTCCCTGCTGCTGGTGTTCGTCTGGCTGCGCTGGCTGGGCAAAGAGTCGTGGCGCACCTCCATCGTGGTCAGCGTGTTGACGGTGGCGGCGTTCTACCTGCTCTTCGTCGTGCTGCTCCAGGTCCCGCTCCCGCGCCTCATCTGAGAAGACCCCCATGGACATCTCCCCCATTCTCAACGGCTTCGGCGTCGTCCTGGAGCCGGCCAACCTGCTCTACTGCCTCATCGGCGTGATCATCGGCATGCTCATCGGCGTGCTGCCCGGCCTCGGGCCCGGCGCGACGATCGCCATCCTGCTGCCGATCACGTACGGCATCGGGCCGGTCTCCGCGATCATCATGCTGGCCGGCATCTTCTACGGCGCCCAGTACGGCGGGACCATCACCTCGGTCCTGCTCCGCCTCCCCGGCGAGGCGTCCTCCGTCGTCACCGTCTTCGACGGGTTCGCCCTGGCCAGACAGGGCAAGGCGGGCACCGCGCTCGGCATCGCCGCCATCGGCTCCTTCGTCGGCGGCACCGTCTCGATCGTCGGCCTGACGCTGCTGGCCCCGATCGTCGCCGGCTTCGCGCTCGACTTCGGGCCGCCCGAGTACGCGGCGCTGGGCGTGCTCGGCGTGCTGCTGATCTCCTCGGTCGGCAACGGCAACAAGCTCAAGGCGATCATCGCGGCCTGCGTCGGCCTGCTCATCGCGACCGTCGGCCGCGACACCTTCACCGGTGCCGAGCGGTTCACCTTCGACAGCCTGAACCTCGCCGAGGGCATCGACTTCATCCCGATCGCCATGGGCCTGTTCGGCCTCAGCGAGATCCTCTACAACCTCGAGGAGCGGCACAACCAGGTGCACGCGCCGGCCAAGGTCGGCAACGTGTGGCCGTCGCGCCAGGACCTCGGCCAGGCCAAGGGCGCGATCGGGCGCGGCTCGCTCATCGGGTTCGTGCTGGGCGTCCTGCCCGGCGGCGGCGCGGTGCTGTCGTCGCTGGCGGCGTACGCCTTCGAGAAGCGCCGCGCCAAGCAGCCCGAACGCTTCGGCAAGGGCGCCGTCGAGGGCGTGGCCGCCCCCGAGACCGCCAACAACGCCGCCGCCACGTCCTCGTTCATCCCGCTGCTGACGCTCGGCATCCCGGCGAACGCGACGATGGCGCTGATGTTCGGGGCGCTGCTCATCCAGGGCATCCAGCCGGGGCCGCAGCTCGTCACCGAGCACCCCGACGTCTTCTGGGGCGTCATCAACTCGATGTACATCGGCAACATCCTGCTGCTCATCATGAGCATCCCGATGGTCGGCGTCTTCGTGAAGATCCTGCGCGTGCGCCCCGCCATCCTGGCCCCGATCACGGTGCTCATCACGCTGCTCGGCGCGTACACCGTGAACAACAACGTCTACGACATCTTCCTGGTCATCGCCTTCGGCCTGCTGGGCTACCTGATGAAGAAGTTCGGGTTCGAGCCCGGGCCGCTGGTGCTCGCGTTCGTCCTCGGCTCGATGATCGAGAACTCGTCGCGGCAGGCGCTGCTCATCTTCGGCGGCGACCCGACCGGCTTCTTCACCCGCCCGATCTCCGGCACGGTGCTCGCTCTGGTGGTCGTCGTCGCCTTCCTGCCACTCATCCGCAAAGCCGTACGCCGCAAGACCGCCGCCGCGGAGCGCGTTCCAGTTGAGGAGAAGACGCCATGACGATCCTCGTCGGTTACCTGCCCACCCCCGAGGGCGAGGCCGCGGTCGACGCGGGCCTGCGCGAGGGCGCGCTGCGCTCCCAGCGCGTGATCATCGTGAACTCCCCGCGCCGCGGCGCCCCCGTCGACGAGCACAAGATCGACGACGACGCCTCGGCCGCGCTGCTCGCCCGGGCGCGCGCCGCCGGCGTGGACGCGGAGGTACGCCAGCCGCTCCACGACGACGACCTGCCGGAGACGTTCGAGGAGCTCGTCAAGGAGACGGGCGGGACCCTCATCGTCATCGGGCTGCGGCACCGGTCGCTGGTGGGCAAGTTCATCCTGGGCAGCGAGGCGCAGCGCATCCTCATGGAGGCCAGCGTGCCGGTGCTGACGGTGAAGGCGCCCAGATGATCCAGCACGCGAGCCTTGACGGCGGGCGCATCAGCCGCGTCTCGGTCACGCCGGTCGCCTTCCGCGACCCGCCCCTGCTCAACGTCGTCGGCGTCCACCAGCCGTTCGTGCTGCGCGCGATCGTCCAGGTCCACACCGACTCGGGGCTGGTGGGGCTGGGCGAGACGTACGCCGACCAGGCCCATCTCGACCGGCTCGACGCCGTGGCCGCCGCGCTGCCCGGCCTGGACGTGTTCGACGCCCACGGCCTGCGCCGCGTCGTCGTGGAGACGCTCGGCCGCTCCACCGGCGGCGCGGGCGCGAGCTTCGGCGGCATGCTGGAGGTCTCCAGCGCCGTGGACACCGTGGCCGCGCCGTTCGAGGTGGCGCTGCTCGACCTGCAGGGCAGGACGCTCGGCCGCCCGGTGAGCGACCTGCTCGGCGGCGCCGTACGCGACCGGGTGCCGTTCTCGGCGTACCTGTTCTACAAGTGGGCGGGCCACCCGGGGCAGGACGAGGACTCGTGGGGCGAGGGCGTCACGCCCGAGCAGATGGTCGCCCAGGCCCGGCGGATGGTCGACGAGTACGGCTTCACCGCCATCAAGCTCAAGGGCGGCGTCTTCGAGCCCGGCCACGAGATGGAGACCGTCGAGGCGCTGGCCGCCGCCTTCCCGGACCACGCCCTGCGCATCGACCCCAACGGCGCCTGGACCGTGGACACCTCGATCAAGGTGGCGCACCGGCTGGCCGGGGTCCTGGAGTACCTCGAGGACCCGACGCCCGGCATCGACGGCATGGCGCAGGTCGCCAAGCACACCGACCTGCCCCTGGCCACGAACATGTGCGTCATCGCCTTCGAGCACCTCAAGCCCGCCGTCGCCGCCGACGCCGTGCAGGTCGTCCTCTCGGACCACCACCTGTGGGGCGGCCTGCGCCGCTCGGCCCTGCTGGGGGGCATCTGCGAGACGTTCGGGATGGGGCTGTCGATGCACTCCAACTCCCACCTCGGGGTGAGCCTGGCCGCGATGACCCACCTGGCCGCCACGACCCCGAACCTCACCTACGCCTGCGACACCCACTACCCGTGGAAGACCGAGGAGGTCATCAGGCCGGGGGCGCTGGAGTTCCGCGACGGCAGCGTGGCCGTGCCCGCCGGGCCGGGGCTCGGCGTGGAGCTGGACGAGGACGCCCTGGGGGCCCTGCACGAGCAGTACGTACGGTGCGGGCAGCGGGGGCGCGAGGACACGGCGTACATGCGCACGGTCGAGCCCGACTTCACCCCCAACACGGCCCGCTGGTAACCCGGCGCCCACCGGACCTGGAGACGGGCCCGGTGGGCCTGCAGACAGGCCCGCGAGTCGGGACAGCCGCACCCGCATCACCCGCAGGTACCGCCACCACCGGCCCTGCGACCCGCCACACTCGCACCCCGACCCCACGGCAACCGCCCACCACCGAGCCCGTGAGTCGGGACAGACGTGCCCGCATCGGGAACCCGCCGCGCCGGTAGCCGTCCGCTACGGGGCCTGGAGGCGGGCTCGCGAGTTGGACAGGTGCAGCCGCATCGCGGCCCGCGCCGCCGCGGCGTCCCGGTCGGCGATGGCGCGGTAGATGTTCTCGTGCTCCAGCGTCACCCGCGTGAGGTGGGTGGCGTTGGACACCGAGTACGCGTGCTCCAGCCGGGTGCGCGGCAGCATGATCACCATGGGCCCGAAGGACGCCAGCAGGTCGGAGTAGAACCGGTTGCCCGAAGCCAGCGCGATCTTGAGATGGAACTGGAAGTCGGCCTCGACGGCGCTGCTGGGCTGCTCGCCGGAGCGCCCGAGGTCGACCAGGGCCCGTTCGATGGCCTTCAGCTGCAGATCGGTGCGGCGCTCGGCGGCCAGCCCCGCCGACTCCGACTCGACGCCGATCCGGAAGTCGATCATGTCTAGGACGTCGCGATGGGTGCGGATCTGAGAGGGCTCCACCGAGAAGGCCGTGGAGGCGGGCAACGCCAGCACGAAGGAGCCCCGCCCCTGGAACGTCTCGACCAGCCCGGCCGCTTGGAGCCGCGAGATGGCCTCGCGGACCACCGTACGGCTCACGCCGAACTCCTCGACGAGCGAGGACTCGGTCGGCAGCTTCTGGCCGGGCTCGATCTCGCCGGCGAGGATGCGCTCCTTGAGCCGTTCGACGAGCTCATGCGCGAGCCCGCGCCCGCTGTCGCGGTCGAGCCTCTGATCTGGCGGCACGGCTGACAACCTACCCGGCGTCCGCACGGAACTCGACCCGATCAGACCGCCCGCCCGCAGCCGCACCGTACTCGACCTGGTCGAGCCGCCAGGCCGCCGCCGCGTCGGCGAGGGTGAGGCCGAGCCCCGGACGGTCCGGAACCCGCATGCGCCCTCCCTCGATCTCCAGCCGCTCCTCGAACAGCGGCGACAGCCACTCGATGTGCTCCACCCAGGACTCGCGCGGGTAAGCCGCGGCCAGGTGGACGTGGATCTCCATCACGAAGTGCGGCGCGACCTGCAGATGCGCGTGATCGGCCAGCGCGGCGACCTTGAGGTAGGGCGTGATGCCGCCCACCCGCGGCACGTCGGGCTGCAGGAAGCCGACGGCGCGAAGGTCGATGAGCCGCACGAGGTCGGGCACGCTGGAGAGCATCTCGCCGGTGGCGATGGGCGTGGAGAGCGCGGCCGCCAGCTGCGCGTGCCCCTCGGCGTCGTACGCGTCCAGCGGCTCCTCGATCCAGACCAGCCCGAGCTCCTCCACCGCCCGCCCGAACCGCAGCGCCGTGGCCCGGTCCCACTGCTGGTTGGCGTCCACCATCAGCGGCACGTCGTCACCGAGATGCTCCCGCACCGCGGCCAGCCGCCGCAGGTCCTCCCGGGTGTCGGGCTGGCCCACCTTGATCTTGATCCCGCCGATGCCCTCGCTCAGCGACCGCTGGGCCCGCTCTTTGACCTCCTCGACCGGCGCCTGCAGATAGCCGCCCGAGGTGTTGTACGTCCGGACCGAGTCACGATACGACCCCAGCAGCTTGGCCAGCGGCAACCCCGCCCGCTTCGCCTTCAGATCCCACAGCGCGACGTCGACCGCCGCCAGCGCCTGCGTGGCCACCCCCGAACGCCCGACCGACGCCCCCGCCCACAGCAGCATGTCGTACAACCTGCCGATGTCGGACGGATCCCGGCCGAGGAGGGTCTCCCCGACCTCTTTCGCGTGGGCGAACTGCGCGCGGCAGCCCGCCCGCGTCGTGTACGAGAACCCGAGCCCCTCGAGCCCGTCGTCCGTCGTGATCTCGCAGGTCAGCACGTCGATCTGGGCCAGGGGCCGCTGGCGCCCCGTGGCGACCTTGGCGTCGCTCACCGGGTGGGCCAGCGGCACGGCGTAATGGCCGAACCGCACCGACGCGACGCGGTCACCCATCGCGCTCAGGCCTTCCCGAACTCGACGCTGTCCACGGTCCACTTGCGGCACTGCTCGCTGAGCGTGAACCCGAGCCCCGGCCGGTCGGGGACGATCATGCGGCCGTCGCGGGTCTCGAGCCGCTCGTTGAACAGCGGGTTGAGCCATTCGAAGTGCTCGACCCACGGCTCGCGCGGGTAGGCGGCGGCCAGGTGGAGGTGGATCTCCATGGCGAAGTGCGGCGCCAGCTGCAGCCCCGCGTGATCGGCGAGGGTGGCCAGGCGCAGGAAGGGCGTGATGCCGCCGACGCGCGGGGCGTCCGGCTGGATGATGTCGGCTGCGCGGGCCTCGATGAGGCGGACGTGCTCGGCGACGCTGGAGAGCATCTCGCCGGTGGCGATGGGCGTGTCGAGGGCGGCGGCCAGTTGCGCGTGCCCCTCGGCGTCGTACGCGTCCAGCGGCTCCTCGATCCAGACCAGTCCGAGCTCCTCCACCGCCCGCCCGAACCGCAGCGCCGTCGGCCGGTCCCACTGCTGGTTGGCGTCCACCATCAGCGGCACGTCGTCACCGATGTGCTCGCGCACCGCGGCCAGCCGCCGCAGGTCCTCCCGGGTGTCGGGCTGCCCGACCTTGATCTTGATCCCGCCGATGCCGTCCTTGAGCGACTGGGTGGCGCGGGCCTTGACCTCCTCGATCGGCGCGTGCAGGAAGCCGCCCGAGGTGTTGTACGTCCGGACGGAGTCACGATAGGACCCCAGCAGCTTGGCCAGCGGCAGCCCCGCCCGCTTCGCCTTCAGGTCCCACAGCGCGACGTCGACCGCCGCCAGCGCCTGCGTGGCGACACCGGACCGGCCGACCGAGGCGCCCGCCCACAGCAGGGTCTCGTACACCTTGCCGATGTCGGAGGGGTCCTGGCCGATCAGGTTGTCCCCGACCTCCTTGGCGTGCGCGTACTGCGCGGGACCACCCGCCCTCTTGGAGTAGCTGAACCCGGTGCCCTCGTGACCGTCCTCGGTCGTGATCTCGGCGAAGAGGAAGGCGATCTCGGTCATCGGCTTCTGCCGCCCGGTGAGCACCTTGGCGTCGCTGACGGGGACGTCGAGCGGAAGCGTGACGGAGGAGAGCGAGACGTGGCGGATGCGGTCGGCGGCCATGGGCGGTCCAAGAGGGTAGGCGGCGATGTTGTCAGTCATCATACGAAGCCATCACTCGTATGACAACTGCCATTGCGTTGGTCCTGGGCGGCGTTGAAGCGGAACGGATCTCCGATACCGTCGAGAGCATGCGGCTTCACGTGGGATGCGCGATGTGGACTCATGCGCGCTGGCAAGGCCGGTTCCTCCCCGGCCATCTCCCGCCCGGCGAGCGCCTGCGCTCGTACGCGACCTGGTGCGACGCCGTGGAAGGCAACACGACCTTCTACGCGACCCCCACGCGCGCCACGGTGGAGTCGTGGGCCGCCCAGACCGCCCCCGACTTCCGCATGGTCGTCAAGCTCCCCAAGCCCATCACCCACGAGCACCGCCTGACGGGCGCCGACGAGCACCTCCACGCCTTCCTGGACGCCATCGAGCCGCTGGGCCCGCGAGCCCACGCGCTCTGGATCCAGTTGCCCGGCTCCTTCTCGCCGGCCGACCTCGGCACCCTCGCGACCTTCCTGCACCGGCTCCCCCGCTCCCACAGGTACGCCGTCGAGGTCCGCCACCGCGCCTTCTTCGAGGACGAGCGCTCCGAACGGCTCCTGGAGCGCGTCCTTGCGGCCGCGGACGCCGAGTGGGTCCCGTTCGACACCATGACGCTCTTCCAGAGCCCGCCGACCAGCGACGCCGAGCGCGACGCGTGGACCAAGAAGCCCCGCGTGCCCCGCCGCACGCGCGCCCTCACCGGCCACCCGATCGTCCGCTACCTGGGCCGCGACGCCGAGGCCCGCACCGTCGAGGGCTGGGCGCCGTGGCTGGACACCGTCACGGAATGGCTGCGGGAGGGCCGCTCCCCCACGTTCTTCGTCCACACCCCGGACAACGCCGACGCGCCGAAGCTGGCCCGCGACTTCCACGAGGCCGTACGCGCCCGCCTCCCCGGCCTGACCCCGCTCCCCGAACCCGAGCCCACAGACCCGCTGACCCTGTTCTGACCGCCTAAATCAGGTGAACGGCGGGCACCCGGAATGGCACGATTCCTGCTCATGGCGAAGGAGAAGATCCTCAAGGATCTGACGAGGGCGAGAGATTCCGGCAAGCCGGTGAGAGTCAGCCGCGACATCGACGGCGCCGATCAACTCGACGCGTATGTGGTGGGCGTCGGCCGCAAATGGGTGCTTCTGCACACTGTCTCCGACGAGTACCGTCTGGAGGGCTACTCGGCCGTGCGCCTGCGCGACATCGCCCATGCCACACGTTCGAGCTGGAAGGGCGCGACGGTGGCTCATCGGGCCTTGGCGCTGCGCGGGGAACGTCCCCGGCCACTGGCAGACGCCGACCTGGACTCCACCAAGGGCTTGATCGAGACCCTCACCACGGCGTTCCCGCTCATGGCCGTGCACGTCGAAAGGATCGACCCGCACGTCTGCCACATCGGCCGCGTCCGAGGGATCGGCCGCGGGAAACGGCTGCGGCTCCAGGAGATCGGCCCGGCGGCGGACTGGGCACGTACGCGCTCCGCGACCAGGACTACGGACATCACGCGGTTCGACGTCGGCGGCGGGTACATCGACGCGCTCCACGCCGTCGGTGGACATCCTCCCAAACGCTGATCCCCCGCCGCTCCGTCTCCTCAATGGTCGCCTTTTACGAAAATCGTCGCCGCGACGGCCTGTCGCCCGCCGACGCCCTTCGCGCCGCGCGACGATGGATGCGCTCGACGTCCAGCGGGGGCCTTGCGCGGCAGCAGCAGACCACCCGACCGGCCGGGTGGGCGGCTTGCTGCCACATCGGACGCTGACGGGAGGGGGCCCCATGGAGGACGCCGCCATGATCGAACTCGCCGTCCGCCTGCTCGCCGAGCTGCCCACGCTGCTGAACCCCGGCGAAGTGGCCGCCGCGGCCGAGGAGCTGTCCGCCCTGATCCAGCGCGGGCGCGGCGGCGAGCCGGTGGACGAGGAGTTCCTCGGCTTCCTGAGCCGCCACCCGTCCCTTCGCGGGCGGGCCGCCGAGCTGGCCGACAGCGAGAGCAGCCGCGGCGTGCAACCGCCCCCGGGCCCCGGCCGCGCGCCGATGCCGCCCAGGTACGTCTGCCCGCAGGACGGCTACGAGTGGTTCCACCTCGACCTGGCCAAGCCCGTCCCCACCTGCCCCAACGACGGCGCTCCCCTGGTCCGCGACGAGAGTGGGACGAGCGCGTGAACCCGATCGGCCAGAGCCTGGGCACCAGCCTCGTCGAACAGCTCGCCCCCCGCGTGCTCACCCCCGCCTTCGCCTTCTGGGCCGGCGGCCTGCTCGCCCTGTGGACCTCCGGCTACGGCAGGACCTGGGCCACCGGCCTGGCCGCCCTCCCGACGGTGCTGCAGTTGCTCCTGCTCGCCGCCGTACTCATGCTCGTCGCGGCCTCGGCGGTCATCGCCGAACACCTGACGCTGCCCGTACTCCGCCTACTCGAGGGCTACTGGCCGCAGCGCCTGGCGGCCCCGCTGCGGGAGCGGACCGTACGCCGCCGCGAGCGCATCGAGCAGAGCCTGCAGGGGCTGACCGCCAAGGCGTTCCACGGCGAGGCGGGTCCCGAGGACGAGCGCCTGCGGACGATCGCCGAACAGCGGCTCTTCGACCTCCCGGCGGAGCCCTCGTCCGCCATGCCCACCCGCCTGGGCAACATCCTGCGCGCCGCCGAGGACCGCCCCCGCGCCCGGTACGGCCTCGACCCCGTCCTGTGCTGGCCCCACCTGTGGCTCTCGCTGGACAAGGAGCCTCAGGAGGAGCTCGCCCAGGCGCGCAAGGGCCTCGACGACGCCGCCCGGCTGTGGCTGTGGTGCCTGCTCTTCGCCGTCTGGACGCCCTGGAGCCGGTGGGCCCTGCTCGTCACGCTCATCGGCTGCCCCGCCGTCTACTACGGCGCCATGCTCGCCCGGGCCCGCGCGTACGGGCTGCTCATGCAGTCGGTCTTCGACCTGTACCGGCACCGCGTCTACCGCGGGCTCGGCTGGCCACCTCCCGCGGACGCGGCCGGCGAGCCCGCAGCGGGCCAGGAGGTCACGACGTACCTGTGGCGCGGCATCGCCCCACCGGGCATGCGCTTCACCACGGAGGACAAGGACTGATCCGGGCCGGCGGATGCGAAAGACCCGCCACCTTCCAGGTGACGGGCCTCACCCAACCGTCGGGACGACAGGATTTGAACCTGCGACCCCTTGACCCCCAGTCAAGTGCGCTACCAAGCTGCGCTACGTCCCGGCCGCCCCCTGCGGAGCGGAACGTCACAACCTTAGCGCACATCCGAGGTGCGGGATCATGGACGGCAACGCTGTAACGTCCCGCTCGCGCGCAGTGATGAACACCGTGACGGCATCGCGCGCGAGGAGGACCCGGCGGAATGTCCTGGCGGAGCTGGCTGGCCGAGGTCATCGTCACCGCGCTCCTGCTGGGATCGCTCTGCGCGTGCGGTGACGGAGAGGTGGACCCGCCGGCGTCGGGGACGCCGGTCGCGTCGAGGGCGAGGACTCCGGTCGCGTCGGTGAAGAAGGGCATGCGCACCCCCAAGCCGACGAAGTCCGGGCGCAGGCCGTGCCCGACCGGCAGTGACGGCGCGGCGTTGCCGTGCCCCGCGATCGCGCCGCCCGGCACCCCTTCCACCACCATCACGGCCGTACAGCCCACGACCACGGCCCAGGCTCCGCCGCCTTCCGAGGTGTCCCCGGAGCCGTCGCCGGAGGCTGTGCCCACCACCTCCGCTCCGCAGGCTCCGTAGCCGTGCCGGAAAGCGGGGAGGGCGGGTCGCGTCCGCTCGACGCGATCGGACTGATCACCATGCTGATCACCGTCAGCGCGGCGGTGCTCATCTACATGGGATGGGCCTACCTGGAGGGTTATCTCCAGTATTTCAGCCTGAGGGCCACCGACCTGGGCTACGGCGCCGACGAGTACGCCATCTACGGCGTCAACCTCTTCGACACCGGTTTCCTGCCGTGGATGGTGGCGATCCCGCTGGCGTTCACCGTCGTCGCCCACCGTGCCCGGCTGGCCCGGTTCGTTCCGCAGCGGCTGCGAGGGGCCGGGGCGCGGCTGAGGAGCCGGGTGCCGATCGTGGCGGACCGCGGGGTCGTGGGGGGCGGGCTCGCGCTCGCCGGGCTCGTCTGCGCCGTCGCCGTGCTCAACCAGTGGTGGCAGACGGGTACGTACCAGCTGCTCGCGCTGTCGGCCCTCGGCCTGCTGTTGCTCACCTGGCCGTCGCCGGCCCGGAACTCCAGCAGGATCGCCTTCGCCGTCAGCGTGGCCGTGGCCGTCTTCTCGCTGCTCTGGGCCGCGTCCCTGTACGCCAACGGGCGGGGGACGAAGGTGGCCGAGCAGGCCGTGCGCGATCTGCCCGGGCGGACCCAGGTGGTGATCTGGTCGAAGGAGGACCTCTCGATCAACCCCGCGGGCGTCGAGCACCAGAAATACAGGACCGGGAAATACCGGCACTCCTACACGGGAATGCTGCTCCTGCTCGTCCGCGACGACCGTTACTACCTCGTGCCGCCGGTGAGCGAGGAGGACTGGCGGGACGGCGGGGGCCGTACGTACGTCCTCCCGCAGAACGACGACATCCGCATGGAGATGCTGCCGGGCAGGCGACCCGGCAGGGGGATGTGATCAGATGGCGGCCTGGTAGGCGCTGGCGCGCATGCCGGCCAGCAGTCCCGCGGTCTGCTCCGGCGTGTAGCGGCGTACCGGGTCGTGGTGGAGCAGGCCCTCGATGAGCGGCCGCATCACCCCGGCCCGCCGGGGCGGCGGGTACGGGCCGCTGCGGGCCATGCCGAGCACCGTGGCCGCGTCCTGGCCCGGGTAGGGCGGCTGGCCCTCGACGGCGCTGTAGAGGGTGGCGCCGAAGGACCACATGTCGGCCTCCTTGCTGGCCGGCCCCCCGTGCAGCCGCTCGGGCGCCATGAACGCCGGAGTGCCCCGCAACCGCCGCGACCTGGTCATCCGGATGTCGCCCTCGGCGGTCGCTATGCCGAAGTCGGTCAGCACCACCCGGTCACCGGTCAGCATGACGTTGGCGGGCTTCACGTCGCGATGCAGCACTCCGGCCTGGTGGGCGGTACGCAGCGCGGCGAGCAGATGCTGCCCGATCGCGGCGACCGACTGGGCCGGTAAGGTGCCCACCTGGGAGAGCAGCTGGTGCAACGAGAGCCCGTCCAGGTATTCCATCACGATCCAGAGCTTGCCGCCCTCTTCGATCAGGTCGTGGACCGTGACGATGTTAGGGTGCGTCAGGCCGGCAGCCATCCTGGCCTCACGCAGCACCCGGCGGCGTACCATCTCGGCCTCACCGGCCAAGGTCAGCTCCTTCAGTGCCACCGTACGGTGGAGGAGCTGATCGAACGCACGCCAGACGACTCCCATACCCCCACGACCGGCCTCCTCGTTCAGGAGGTACCGTCCGCCGATCTCCCGCATACCATCCCCTCTTGCTCGGGGATAATCATGTCACTTCAGCACAGGCCGTAGGGTGCCTAACGTGATCCTGATATGTCGGAAAGTGCGGGTGCGCTGGTCAACGGCCTAGAAATTCGATCAGACAACGCGCGCCACACCAGTCCGACACCCCCCAAACATACTCCAGTGGCGCCCACGAGGACGGCACCAAGCCCCGCAAACTCGGCCACGACGCCCCCCAGGGCCGCCCCGAGCGGCATCCCGCCCATCCCGACGAGGCGGTATGCCGAATTGACCCTGCCGAGCAATCCGGCCGGGATCAGCCGCTGCCGGGCCGAGATCACCAGGACGTTGCCCGCCGCGCCCGCCACGCCCCACAGCACGGCCGTCGGATAGAGCGTCCACGGGGAGGGCACGACCACCGGCACGATGAGCAGGAGGCTGGTCATCAGCCAGCACCCCACGAGCGCGCGGAACTCCCCGAAGCGCCCCGCGGCCCACCCCGACAGCAGGGACCCCGGGAGCGCCCCGACGGCGAACGCGGTCGTCATCAGTCCGTACTCGCCCGGCTCCAGCCCGATCCGCGACCCGTCGCCGACGGCCCACAGCACGAAGACGGCGAAGTAGGCGGCGTTGGCGAGGTTCAGCAGCCCGGCCGTGACGGCCAGGCTGCGCAGCACCCGATGGGACCACAGGTACCGCAGCGCCTCACCGATGTCCCGCCGCAGCGGCCTCCCCTGCGCGCGGGGGACGTCCATGCGGTACGTGCCGCGCATGCCCAGCAGCAGCAGGCCCGCCGCGCCGTACAGGAGGGCCGGGGCGCCGAAGACGACGGCGGGGAGGGTCACGACGAGCAGGCCCGCCAGCGGGGCGCCGACGAAGTCGTTGCCGATCATCTGGGCGGTGGAGACGCGGCCGTTCGCCCTGGTCAGGTGGTTCTGAGGCACGGTCATGGGCAGGATCGACTGCGCCGAGGTGTCGGCGAAGACCTCGGCCACCCCGGCCAGGAGCACGGCCGCCAGCAGCACCCACAGGTCGAGCAGGCCGAGCAGGGCCGCCAGCCCGGCGAGGGAGAGCACCGCGGCCCGGGCGACGTTGGCCACGACCATGATGCGGCGGCGGTCGAGCCGGTCGGCGATGGCCCCGGCGTGCAGCGCGAGGAGCAGCCACGGCACCGTCGCGGCCGCCCCCGCCAGCGACACCAGCGTGGGCGAACGGGTCATCGACACGGCCAGCAGCGGAGCTCCGACCTTCAGCACGCCGTCGGCCAGGTTCGACAGCGCGGTGGAGGACAGGAGAAATCCAAACGAACGCCCCACGGCTCACTCCGATAATGTGTAAGGGAAAGTGTGCATAGTTTTCTTTGCAAAGATAGGCTTGCATAGCATGCAGAGCAAGAGCTACTCCGCCCGCACGCTCGACGCGAACGCCCTGAAGTCCTTCGCCCACCCGCTGCGGCTGCGGATCTACGAGCTGCTGGACGAGCACGGCCCCTCCACGGCCACCAAGCTCGCCGCCCTGCTCGGGCAGAACACCGGCGCCACGAGCTACCACCTGAGGGAGCTGGCCGGGCACGGCATGATCGAGGTCGTGCCGGGGATGGGGCGCGGCAAGGAGAAGTACTGGCACATCACGCCCGGCGGGTTCTCCTACGGGGAGGCGGGCTCCGACCCCGAGACGGCCGGTGCGATGGAGTTCCTGCTGGACGACCTGGTGCGCCAGCGCGGCGCGGAGCTGGCCCGGTGGCGCGAGGAGGAGGCGCGGGCGCCCGAGGAGTGGGTACGCGCGAGCGGCTACGGGCGGCGGTCGCTGCGGCTCACGCCCGAGGAGACCGTGGCGCTGCGGGACGAGGTGTTCGAGGTGCTGGAGCGGTATCGCGCGCTGTCGGACCGCAGGGAGATCGAGCCGCCGGACTCCCGCGATCCGTCGACGGGGCGCGTGGTCGTCCACTTCGACGTGCTGCCGGTGGGAGCCGGTCAGGAGAGCACGACCTAGGGCCGCCCGCGGCCGGAAGGGCCGGGGCGGCCGTCGCGCGGAGCAGTACACGGCGAGGAGACGTACCTCTCCCGAGCCGTGGTCCGGAAGATCGCGGTCCACTGGGCGACCCATGGCGTGGCGCCCGACGGACTCATGGTGCAGTCGTAGCGGGTCAGCCGATGAGCTTGAGGGCCAGCTCGGCCAGGCCCTCCGGCGCCGTCCTGGGCGATCCGGCGTCGAACGGCGGGTGCGGGTCGTACTCGATGACGAGCTGCACCGACTGCGCCGTCGTCTCGTCGGTGGCCTGGGCCAGCAGCGTCAGCGCCATGTCGATCCCCGCCGACACCCCCGCCGCGGTCACGACCCGGCCCTGGGTGACGACGCGCTCGCTCACCGGCTCGGCCCCGTACTGCGCCAGCATGTCGAGCGCCGCCCAGTGGCTGGTCGCCTTCAGCCCCTCCAGCAGTCCCGCGGCGGCCAGGATGAAGGACCCGCTGCACACCGAGGTCGTCCACCGGCTGTGCTCGTGGGCCTCCCGGAGCCAGCCCAGCAGCGCCTCGTCGGACATGACGTCGAACGTCCCCGGGCCGCCCGGGACCACGATCACGTCGGGGCGGGGCAGGTCCTCGTAGGAGGCCGTGGCGGTGAGGGTGAGCGTGCCCTGGTCGTCGGTGACCGGCCCGGGCTCGGCCGCGACGAACGTGACCGTCCAGCCGGGCGCGAAGGCCAGCACCGTGTACGGCCCGACCGCGTCGAGCGCGGTGAAACGGGGATAGAGCAGGATCGCCACATGCATCGCTTACTTCTCCTTCGATCGGAACCTGCGACGGTGGTCGCCGGGTGAGATCCGCCAGTGGCGGCGGAAGACGCGGTAGAGGGTCTCCGGCGTGCCGAGGCCCGACTCCCTGGCCACCCGGTCCAGCGGATGGGCGGTGACCTCCAGGAGCCGCCTGGCGGCCTCGGCGCGGCTGCGTTCGACGTAGCGGCCGGGAGACAGGCCGGTCTGCTCGGTGAAGACGCGGGAGAAGTGGCGCTCGCTCATCCCCACCCGGTCGGCGAGCGCGGGCACGCTCAGGTCGGCGGCGGGGTTCGCGTCGATGTAGGCCTGCAGCTCCCTGAGCGGCTCGCTGCGCGGCGTCATGGCCCGCATCGGGGTGCTGAACTGGCTCTGCCCGCCCGGCCGGTGCAGGTACACCACGAGGCCGCGGGCGACGTCGCGGGCGAGCGCGTGGCCGTGATCCCTGGCCACCAGCGCGAGCGCGAGGTCCACGCCGGACAGCACGCCCGCCGAGGTCCAGACGTTGCCGTCCTCGATGTAGAGCGGGTCGGGATCCACCTCGACGCACTCGTAGCGGGCGTCCAGCTCGCCGGCGGAGAGCCAGTGCGTGGTGGCCCGCCGGTGGTCCAGCAGCCCGGCCTCGGCCAGCAGGAACGCCCCGTTGCACACGGACGCCACCCGACGCGCGCCCGCGGCCAGCCGGACGACGGCCTCGACGAGCTCCCGGTCGCCCAGCTGATCGGGGAGCGACATCCCGCCCACGACCATCAGCGTGTCGACGGGCCCCGAGACCTCGCCGAGGGCGCCGGCCGTGACGGCGATCCCGTTGCCGGAGGACACGGGTCCGGCCCGCACGGCCGCCACCTCGACCTGGTAGCCGTCCTCGGGCGCCAGCAGCGCCGCCGTGGCGAACACGTCGGCGGGACCGGCCAGGTCGAGCAACTGGAAGCCGGGGAAGACGACGATCAGAACCCGTCGCTGCATGTCTTCATGCTGGTGGCGGGCCTGTCAAGGCGTCAACGACACGAACATTGCACATTACGCCATGAGCCCCCCGGGGCAGGACCGGAGGGCTCATGGGCTGGCTGGGCTGAAAAATCAGCCCATGTGCGGATAACGGTGGTCGGTCGGCGGCACAAACGTCTCCTTGATCGTGCGGGCGTTCACCCAGCGGATCAGGTTGAAGATCGAGCCCGCCTTGTCGTTGGTGCCCGAGGCGCGGGCGCCGCCGAACGGCTGCTGGCCCACGACCGCGCCCGTCGGCTTGTCGTTGACGTAGAAGTTGCCCGCCGCGAAGCGCAGCCGGTCGGACGCCGAGGCGATGGCGTACCGGTCCTGGGCGATGATCGAGCCGGTCAGCGCGTACGGGGCGATGCCCTCCATCTGGTCGAGCACCGCGTCGAAGTCGCGGTCCTCGTAGACGTGCACGCCCAGGATGGGGCCGAAGTACTCCTTGACGAAGATCTCGTCAGTGGGGTCGGCCGACTCCAGGACGGTCGGCTTGACGAAGTAGCCGACGCTGTCGTCGTACGAGCCGGTGAGGACGTCGATGTTCGCGGCCGCCCGCGCCCGGTCGATGGCCTCCTTGTGCTTGGCGAAGGCCCGGGCGTCGATGACGCCGCCCATGAACGTCGACAGGTCGCCCGACACGTCGCCCACGGTCAGCGACTCGGCCGTGGCCACGAAGTCGTCGCGCATCCGGTTCCAGACCGAGCGCGGCACGTACGCCCGCGAGGCCGCCGAGCACTTCTGCCCCTGGTACTCGAAGGCGCCCCTGACCAGCGCCGTCGAGAGCACGGCCGGGTCGGCGGACGGGTGGGCCAGCACGAAGTCCTTGCCACCGGTCTCGCCGACGAGGCGCGGGTAGCCGTGGTAGGAGGCGATGTTCTGGCCGACAGTGCTCCACAGGTGCTGGAACGTCGCCGTGGAGCCGGTGAAGTGGATCCCGGCCAGGGCCGGGTGCGCGAGCGCCACCTCGGAGACGGCCTGGCCGTTGCCGGTGACCATGTTGATCACACCGGGAGGCAGCCCCGCCGCCTCCAGCAGCCGCATCGTGAAGTGCGCGGCGAACTGCTGGGTGGGCGACGGCTTCCAGACGACGACATTCCCCATCAAAGCCGCAGAAGTTGGCAGATTTCCGGCGATGGCGGTGAAGTTGAACGGCGTGATCGCCAGCACGAAGCCTTCGAGCGGCCGGTACTCCATCCGGTTCCACACGCCGGGCGACGAGATCGGCTGGTCGGCGTAGAGCTGGCGCGCGTAGGCCACGTTGAAGCGCAGGAAGTCGATCAGCTCGCAGGCCGAGTCGATCTCCGCCTGCTGCACCGACTTCGACTGGCCCAGCACGGTCGCCGCGTTGAGCGTGGCCCGCCACGGCCCGGCCAGCAGGTCGGCGGCCTTCAGGAAGATCGCCGCCCGCTCGTCGAACGACAGCGCCCGCCACGCGGGCGCCGCCCGCAGCGCCGCGTCGACGGCGTCCTGCACGTCCCGGGCCATAGCGTCGTTGGTACGGCCCAGGACAGCAGCGTGGTTGTGCGGTTGCACCACGTCGATGGGGGCGCCCGCGCCGAGGCGCTGCTCGCCGTCGATGGTCATGGTCAGGTCGATCGACGACCCGGCCAGCTCCTTGATGCGGTCCTCCAGCGCCGACCGCTCGGCGCTGCCCGGCGCGTAGCCGTAGATGCGCTCGTTGGCCGGAACGGGAACGTTGCTGATGGCATCCATTACTTACCCCCAAGGGCGCGAAGGAAGAAGGCGACGTTGGCGGGGCGCTCCGCGAGGCGGCGCATGAAGTAGCCGTACCAGTCGTCGCCGTAGGGGACGTAGACGCGGACCGTGTGGCCGGCCCCGGCCAGGGACTCCTGCAGGTCGGTCCGGATTCCGTAGAGCATCTGGAACTCGTGGTCGCCGATCGTCCGCCCGAACCGGTCGGCGAGCACCTCCGTGATCGCGATCATGCGATCGTCGTGCGTCGCCACCATGGGGTACCCCTTCCCCGCCATGAGGACCCGCAGGCATCGCACGTACGCCTTGTCCACGGCGCCGCGGCCCTGGTGCGCGACGGAGGCGGGCTCGCGGTAGGCGCCCTTGACCAGGCGCACCCGGGAGCCCTCGGCGGACAGGTCGCGGCAGTCGTCCTCGCTGCGGAACAGGTACGCCTGGATCGCCACCCCGGTCGACGGATAGTCCTCGCGCAGCTTGCGCAGGATGGTCAGCGTCGAGTCGACGGTGGTGTGATCCTCCATGTCGAGCGTGACGGTCGAGCCGTTGCGCGCCGCCGCGGCGCAGATCTCGCGGGCGTGCTCCAGCGCCATCGCGTCGTCGAGCCGCTGCCCCACGGCCGACAGCTTCACCGACACCTCGCCCCGGGTGCCGAGGTCGAGCGGCCGGACGGCGTCGAGCAGCGTCAGGTAGGCGTTCGCGGTGGCCTCGGCGGCCCGCGCGTCGCGCGTCTCCTCGCCGAGGTGGTCGACGGTGACGGCGAGTTTCATGTCGCGCAGGCGCTCGATGGCGTCGCGGGCCTCGTGGACGCTCTCGCCCGCGACGAACCGATCGACCACCTTCCTGGTGAGCGGAAAGCCCGACACGGCACGACGTACGACGCCGCTCCCGGACGCGGCGAGGAGCACTTGACCCAGCATGCTTCAAGTCTAAAAACGCAGCTCAGCGGGGGCCATCGACGTGCGTAACGGCCGATGTGGCAGGCTGTCATACAAATGCACAACACGGCAGACCTGCAAGAGATCGTCGACGAGATCGCCGCCCGGCTGGGGGCGTCCGCGACGCTGGAGGACCGCTCGTTCCGGCTGCTGGCGTACGGGGCGCAGCACGGCGACATCGACACGGTCCGCCAGGAGTCGATCCTGCGCCGGCGCGCCACCGGAGAGGTGCGCGACTACTTCGAGCGCTACGGCATCGCCAAGGCCCCCGGCCCGGTCCGGATCCCCGCCGACGCCGAGCTCGGGGTCCTGGCCAGGGTGTGCTGGCCGCTGCGCCACGGCGACGTCACCTACGGTTATCTCTGGCTGCTCGACTCGGGCTCGCTCGCGGCGCTCGAATCCGTCGCGCCGCTGGTGGCCAGGGCCGCCGCCGCCCTCGCCCAGGAGGCCAGGAGCCGGCAGGACCTCGGCCGCGGTCTGCTCGCCCTCTTCTCGGCCGACCCGTCCGAGCGGGCGGGCGCGACCATCGAGGTGCCGGGCCCTGTCGCGGCGATCGCCGTACGCGAGTCGGCCGAGCGCCTCGCCGCCCTCTGGACGCTGCCGCGCGGCGTCCTGGCCCGCCCCGGCTCGCCCGTCGCCCTGCTCGCCCCCGCCCACCTCGCGGGCGAGGTGGCGCAGACCCTGCAGAGCGCGTACGGCACCGCCGCCGGCATCGGCGCGCCCCGGACGGACCCGGCCGACGCCTGGCTGAGCTGGCGCGAGGCCCGCCACGCCCTGCGCGTCGCCGAGCACTTCCCCCGGTACGCGCCCATCGCCCGCTGGGAGGACCTGGGCGTGCACCGCCTGCTGGCCAGGCTCGGCCAGGCGGACCTGCGCGAGCTCGCGGCCGAGACCGCAGTCCTGGACGGCGAGCTGGCCGAGACCGTGGAGGCCTACCTCGACCACGGTGGCCACGCCCAGAAGACCGCCGCCGAGCTCGGCATCCACCGCCAGACGCTCTATTACCGGCTCGGAAAGGCCGAGCGCCTCACCCATCGGGATCTTTCGGACGGCGACGACCGCCTGGCCGTGCACCTGGGGCTCAAGGCCGCCCGACTCTGCGGGTCATGACCATCTACATGGTGCCGGCAGGCGGCTTCTGCCGCCTGCCGGGGTTTCGGTGCTTCAGGCGCAGGCCGCCTCGTACACCCGTACCAGTTCCTGGCTCACCCGCTCCCAGGAGTAGCGCGAGCGCGCCCGGTCGGCGCCGGCGTAGCCCAGCGCGGTCCGCAGGGTCGGGTCCCACAGCAGCTCGCGGGCCAGCCGCGCGGTGCGCGCCGGCCGGTCCGGGGGCACCAGCAGCCCGGTGACGCCGTCGATGACGGAGTCCAGGTGGGCGCCGACGGCCGAGGCGATCACCGGCACGCCGCAGGCCATCGCCTCCAGCGCGACGATGCCCGTCACGGCCTCGCGCGGCACCGACACCACGGCGTCCGCGCTGCGCATGAGCTTCGGCACGGCCGAGCGCTTGACCTGGCCCAGCAGCGTCACCTGGTCGGCGACCTCGAGCTGCTCGGCCAGCGCGCGCAGCCGGCAGGCGTCCTTGTCGGTGGCGAGGTCCTCGGGCTCGGGCCCGCCCGCGATGACCAGCTCGACGTCGCCCAGCCCCGGCAGCGCCCGCACGATGGTGTCCGCGCCGCGATCCACCGTCAGCGGCCCGACGTGCAGGAGCCGCTTGCGCGTGCCCTTCATGGCCACCGCGCCGCGACGCTGGAAGCGCTCGGTGTCGACGCCGTACGGGACGACGGCGATGTGGTTGCGCGGCACGCCCAGCCGGATCAGCGCCGACTCCTCGTCCCCGGAGCCCGCGATGACCGCGTTGGCCCGGCGGCCGAGGGCCAGCTCCAGGTCCTTGTGCGAGGCGTCGACCGTGTGGAACGTCTGCGTGACCGGAACCCCCAGCCCGTTGGCGCCCGCCACCGCGACCAGACCGCCGGTCCACGAATGCGCATGGATCACGTCGGGCCGGTCCTGGCTCCACCGCCGCATCAGCTGCTCGCCGACGTCGTTCAGGTACGGCACCACGCCGTCGGCCGTCAGCTCCTCGGCCGGGCCCACGTCGATCTGCTCCAACGTGACCCCCGGGGCCACCCGCGTCTTGGGCTTGCCCTCAATGCTGTCACGACGGGAGTAGACGGTGACGTGGTGTTCGCGGCCGAGCTCACGGGCGACGGAAAGGATGCGGTCACGCCGGTTGCTCTCGGCGGAAGCGACGATCGCGATATTCATGGCACACCTCAGCGAAGAAAGACTGAAAGGTGCGCCTGCGTCTTAGGCACATGTCTACGCTTTCAACCATACCCAGGCTTGACTCGATCGCAAACCCCCAAAAATCAGACATCCTGACTTCGCAGGTCAGACGCCCCTGAGCGCGAGGATCACGATCTCGTCCCACACCTGGCCGCCCGAGAACGCGTGCCGGTCGGCCTCCAGCGCCTTGACCACGGTGGACGGCGACTGCCCCGCGCACCGGCCGAGCACGTCGGCCAGCCGCTCCTCGCCGTACGGCTCCCCCAGCTCGTTCCTGGAGGAGATCAGCCCCTCCGAATACAGCACCAGAGTCTCGCCCGTGGCCACCGTCAACCGCTCCACGCTGGTCTCCGCCTCGGGCGCGAGGCCCAGCGGCACGCCGCCGCCCGCGGCGAAGCGCACGCCGCCGTCGGCCTGCAGCAGCGCGGCGGGATGGTGCCCGGCCGACGAGAGCCTGATCTCGCGCCCCTTCACGAAGCCCGCCGCGGCCATCACGAACATGCCGGTGCCCTGCGCGACCAGGGCCTCGTTGACCTTGCGCATCACCAGGTCGGGGTCGGACTCCCAGACGCCCAGCACCCGCAGGCCGCCGCGTACCATCGCGCTGACCGACGCGGCCTCCTCGCCCTTGCCGACGGCGCCGCCCAGCGCGAACCCCCACCCGCACGACACCGGGAACACGTCGTAGAACTCGGCGCCCACCGAAGCCCCGGGGTGGTAGACGGCCGCCGCCTCGTAGCCGGGCACGTCGGGCAGCTTGCGGGGCGCGACGCTCGCCGACAGCGCGTCCGCCGCCCGCGAACGGTTCTGGAAGCTGGTCTGGGCCCGTACCGCCAGCCCGAGCTGCAGCCCCACCTCCTGCATGACGGCCAGGTCGGCCAGCGCGAACGGGCGCCGGTCGTGCGCGCGCACCAGCGTGAGCACGCCGTCGCCGGAGCCGATCGGCACGCACAGCATCGAGCCCGCGCCCATCGCCGTCAGCAGCGGCCCGTCCGCGCAGAACCCGAGCAGGCTGTCGTCGTCCAGCATCTCCTGCACCACGCCGGAGCCGCGCTCCAGCACCTGCATCACGATCTGGCTGCCCACCGGATCCGCGGATTCCACCTGGCGGACCAGGTCACCCAGCGGCTGGTTCTTCGGCGCCACCACGACAGAGCGGCGCGGCAGCCCGCCGCGCACCATGTCCGCGATCACCCAGTCGGCCCACTCGGCCCCAAGCAGCCGCGTCGCCCTCGGCAGCGCGACCGGGCGCAGCAGCGTCTCCTCCTCCAGCAGCAGGTTGGCCATCTTGACCAGCAGGTCCTGCCGCTTGGCCGCCGCCAGCAGCAGCGCCCCGTCGGACTGCTCGGGCCGCCGCGCGCCCGGCTCGGGCAGCTGCACCTCGGTCGGGAGCGCCACCGCCGCCACCATCTGCTGCGGCTCGCCCGGCATGGTCAGCCTGGTCAGCGCCAGCTGGACGGTGTGCGTGCGCCCCTGATGCGCCAGCCGCGTCTCGAACGCCGACGGCTGGCCCGTCTGCAGCACCGCCGTCAGATGCGACCGGAACGCCGCCCGCCGCGAGACGTCCACCAGCAGGGGGAACGAGCGGCCCACCAGATAGCCGTCGGGGCTGCCGAGCACCCGCGAGGTCTCGGGGTTGATCCGCCTGACCACGCCGCCGCTGTCCAGCACGATGACCGGCACCGGAAAGGCCCGGAACACCTGACGCAGCAGCTTCAGCTCCCGCTGCGTGCCGTCCTTCTTGCCGCCCGCCCGCTTGGGCGCCTTCTGCAGCGCCTCGCGGGCCTCGGCCAGCAGCTCGGCGGCGGTGTCGAGCTCGGCGAGGGCAGCGTCGAGCGTGGGCGCGAGGTCGGCGGGATAGGCGGTCCTCGCCTCGCGAAGCGAGGACACCCGTCCGGCCAACGCGTCCAGCGCTTGTTCGAGGTCCGGCATGGTCACCCTCTGACGCTACGTCACAGGGGATACGGGGGGCCATATCGGGTAGGGGCTTCTTGCTATGAAATCAACTGCGATGATCACCCCCGGTCTCGCCCGTGACCTCGCCGCACTCGGCCGGCTGGGCGAGGACACCTCCACGGAACGTGTGCTGCGCGACCTGACCACGGCGCTGGCCGCCGGCGTACCGGGCTGCTCGGGAGCCTCGGCCGAGCACTGGCGCGACCACCGGGTGCTGGTGTCCGGCTCCCACAGCGAGCTGATCATGCTCGTCGAGGGCGAACGCGCGCTCGGCGAGGGCCCCTCCGTCGAGGCCCGGCAGAGCGGCGGCCGCGCCGGCGTGGCCGACGTGCTCAACGAGCCCCGCTGGCCCCGCTACGACGCGCTGGCCAGCCGCTGGGGTGTGCGATCCGTGCTGGTCGTCCCCATCGAAGTGGCGCCCGCCCTGCTGCTGGTCGGCCTCTATTCGGTACGCCCGGGGGCGTTCTCCCCGCAGGGCGCCCACTCGCTGGCCGACATGCTGACCGAGCAGGTCGGGGTGGCGATGGCCAACATGTGGGAGTTCGAGGAGGTGCGTACCGACGCCGCGCAGCTCCAGGAGGCCCTGGCCGGACGGGCGGTGATCGACCAGGCCAAGGGCATCATCATGCAGACCAGTGGATGCACCGCCGAGGCCGCGTTCGAGGAGCTGCGCAAGATCTCCCAGCACCACCAGGTCAAGGTGGCCGACCTGGCCAGGCTGCTGGTCGACGAGCACCAGCGCAAGTCGAAGCGCTGACCTCCGTTTCCCTTGCCCCCGCCCTCAGCCGATGGCCGCCAGCGCGTCGTCGAGCGTGTCATAGAGGGGCAGCCGCTGCGCCAGCCCGGTGATCCACATCACCTTGGACTTGGAGTATTCGACCCCGATGAGCGCGAACCTGGCGCCCGACGCCAGGCTCGTCTGCCAGTGGTGGACGATGAGCCCGAGCGCGCGAGAGTCCATGAACGTGACCCCGGCGAGGTCAAGTATCAGGTCCGACCCCGCCAGGGACAGGTAGTCGGCGAACTGCTCGCGGGTCGTGGCATCGAGGACGCCGTCGACCTTGATCACGGTGATCTCGTCCACCGTCGACGACGTCAGGCTCAGGGCCGCCATGGACCCCTCACCGTTATCCGGCATTGTCACGGAGCAACCCTACTGTCACCACAGGAGGGAGGAATACTTCCCGCGAAACGGGGGACACTTGATGCGGAGTCCAGCAGCGGGCTTTCGTCTCGAGAGTTGAGCGAGGCGTGCCTCTGCCTGGGCTTTTTCGCTGGTAGAGGGCGCCTGCGACCCATAAGAGGAGCAGCGATGGCTGTGCAGGAATACGTCCTCGAGGAGATGACAGCGGAAGAGCTCCTGGCCGAGATGGTCAGAGAAGAGACCCTCGACAGTCACAGAGAGCGACTGCGTGAGCGCATCGTCGAGATGCACCGGCCGCTCGCCATGGAGATCGCCCGGCGCTACCGCTACCGCGGCGAACCTCTGGAGGACCTTCTCCAGGCCGCGTACGTCGGCCTGATGAAAGCCGTCAACGGCTTCGACCCGACCCTGGGCCACGCGTTCAGGGGCTACGCGGTCGTCACGATGACCGGCGAGGTCAAGCGCCACTTCCGCGACCGCACCTGGGCCATCCGGGTGCCGCGCCTCTACCAGGAGCGCCGCTCGGAGCTCAACCGGCTGGTCGCCGACCTCAGCCAGGACCTCGGCAGGTCGCCCACCGTGGCCGAGCTGGCCGCCAAGATGAACATCACCGAGGAGGACGTCCTGCTGACCCTCGACGCCTCCGCCGCCTACAGCACCCTGTCGCTCGACGCGCCGCTCGGCACCGACGACGACGCCGCCTCCCTCGGCGACGTCATCCCCGAAGACGACGACACGCTGAGCACCATGGTCGACAGGGAGGCCGTCAAGCCGCTCATCGACGCACTCCCCTCCCGCGAGAAGCACATCCTGCTGCTACGGTTCTTCGGCAACATGACGCAGGCCGAGATCGCCGCCGAGTTCGGGATCTCCCAGATGCACGTCTCACGTATCCTCCGCAAAGTTCTCGACCAGCTGCGCTCCGAGCTGGTCGGCTGAGAAGAAGGTCGCCGGGTGAACGAGGACACAGAGCCTCAGTCGGGCTACACGAGCCCGCCGCCCGGCGCGCCCGTGAAACAGCTCCGCTTCCGACTGCCGGACCTGCCGCAGGTCCGGCAGTTCGCTGAGGACGAGGCCCGCGACGCAGGCATGCCCGAGGACGTCATCGGGGACTTCGTCATCGCGGTCAACGAGGTCGCCACCAACGCCGTCACCCACGGGGCCGACCGGGCCTCCATGCGCACCTGGACGGTGAGCGGCGACCTGATCGTTGAGGTGCACGACCAAGGCGCCTGGAAGCCGGGGCCCAGACCGGGCGCGGTGGGCGGGATGGGGCTGTGGGTGGCCCGCCTGGTGTCGTCGGACCTGACCGTACGGGTCGGGAACGGCGGCAGCACCGTCATCATGCGCTTTCCCGGCAAAGAGTGAGGGAGGCCGCCGTCCTCGGCGACCTCCCTTTTCTGGGCCTCACCGGCTGGGGCCTTTTACCGGCGGACCCGTCGCTGTTTCCTACCTACGTGCCCGGCCACGCCAGTTGCTGTAGCCGGAACGGATACTGGCCGTGCCGACGCCCGCCTGATGCAGCGCCAGCAGTGTCAGGCCGAGCAGGACGAACGTCATGCCGGAGAACCCGCCGGGGATCCGGGCGCCGACCAGGTCGAGCAGGAACCCCAGTCCGAAGATGATCGCTGCGACCACCGCGAGCATGTCAGGTCACCTCTTTCCCCAGGTCTGGAGCTGGGTCTCGGTCCGGCGGCTGGAGAGGGCGAGCAGGCTTTCCAGGACGCTCCTGTAGTCGCGCAGCGCCAGGCGCATCTGCTCGGTGTCGGCGGCCTCGGTGTCCTTCCAGCGGTCGCGCAGGCCGTTCGTGCGGTTGGTGAGGCTGCTGGTGAGGGCGTCCACGACCTCGCCGACCAGCCCGTCGGCGCGCCGCACGGCCTCGCCGGGGTCGTCGACGAACGACGCCTGCAGGTCGCGCCAGCGGGCCTGCACCTGGTCCGGGTTCTGGTCGAACAGGACGACGTCCTCGGGGGCGGCGTGCGCGGGGACCTCGTCCGGCTCGGTCTCCGGTTCGGCCGGCATGTCCTCGCCGGTCCTGGCGTAGGGGTCGCGGTACGCGCCGTCGTCGTACTCGGCCGCGGGCGGCGTCACGGCGCCGGGCACGGCGGCGGCGTACTCGTCGCCGGCACGCGGACTGTGCCTCTCCGCCTCGTCGTTCCCCGCGACACGGACGTCGCCCGGGACATGATCGTCCGCGGCATGGGGAGAGTCGTCGTCGGCGAGCCTGCGATCATCCGCGTGCTCGTCGGCGCGCTCGCTGAGGAGCTCATCGTCGCGGAGGTGCTCATCGCGCTGGGCGCGCTCCTCCTCGCTGCCACTCCTTGGGGTGCTGGGGGTGCTCATGTGCTCGTTCACCGTCCTCGTGTGGTCTCCTGCAGCAGTTCCTCGAACAGCGCGCGGTAGTGCACCATGGCCTGCCGCAGGTCTTCCGTGGAGGCCTCCTTCCTGGCCGCCCGCCCGCTGATCTCGTGGGCCGTCCGGTAGTGGTCGAGGGTCTTCGCGTGGCCCACCGACAGGGTGGACAGGCGCTCCTCGTAGTTCTCCGTCGGGTAACCCCGTTCCGCCATGACCGCGGTGACCAGCTGGTCGGCTTCGGTCACCGCGAACCCGGGCGCGTCGACGAAGCGCTCCTGCACCTCGGTCCACTGGTTCGCGTAGGTGTCGCGCGACTCTTCCGTCAGGGGATGGATGTCGAGCTCCGCATGCCGGCGCTCCCGGTCGAGCAGCTCCTGCTCGGCCTCGTGGCGGTTGTCGTGCTCGGCGACTATGCGTTCGTACTCCGGGCCGAAACGTTCGCGGAGATGGTCACGGCGCCTCTGCTGCATCACGAGATAGCCCACAGCGACGAGCGCCACCGCCACGACCGCGACGACGGCCACCCAGATTAAGGTGGTCATGTTGTTCGCCTCCGGTCTCTTTGTTGAGACCAGCGACTGCCCTCGAACAGGTGGGTCGAAACTCACCGCCTCAGCGGGCTTCCAGTGCCTCCCTGGCCGCGGCCAGCACGGCTGCGACATGTGAGCCCGTTGGTGCGGCGGGGACCTCACTGAACCCTTCAGCGGCGTCGTACCGCACGTCGAGCCCCGCGTCGACGAGCCGCTGAGCCCATCGCAGAGCCGTGTTCAGCCGCTCGGCCGCGGGCGGCTTCCCCTGCGCGGCCGCCGACAGATTACGCAAATTGGTGGCGGGCCCGGATTGGGAGTGCTCGCGAGCCAGCTTCCACGGCACGGCCCGGCTGTGGTCGAGCATCGCCTTGGCCAGCCCGGCGGCCCGCTTGGCCTGCAGCACCCCGGACTCGCTGACCCCGAAGTGCGCGGCCAGCTCCTGCACGTTCATCCCCTCGGCCACCAGCCTGGCCAACTCCCGCCGATCGATGGTCGGCTTCCGCCCCACTCGGCCACCTCCGCCCCAGCTCTCCGTGTACGCGTGCACCTCCGATGTGCGCTAAGGTTATGACGTCCCGCTCCGCAGGGAGCGGCCGACACGACCGGGACGTAGCGCAGCTTGGTAGCGCACTTGACTGGGGGTCAAGGGGTCGCAGGTTCAAATCCTGTCGTCCCGACTGGTCACGCATGTCAGGGCCTTGATTCACACGGTGAATCGGGGCCCTTTCTGCTTTCTCGCCGCAAGGCAGAGCGAACGACTTCCTCTGCCTCAACAGCTACCGACGATTTCACCGCCCCGGTACCCTTGCAAGATTCTTTGACTCCGGTGGAGGTCGTCGTGGGCTCCGATGCTCGCCATGCCGATCAGCGCGCTCGGGCGGAGCTTCGACTTCCTCCTGCCCGGACGGAAGTGACTGATCCGTGGAGTGACCGCCCCAGGACCGAAGCAGGTCCTGCACCCCTCAACCCCCGGGAGGTAGAGCCGTGGGCTCTGGCAAGAAGACGTGGACGGCAGCGTTGCTGGCCACTGCTGTGCTGGTGATCACTGCGGCCTGCGGCAGCGAAGGCGCCAACGGCGAGATCAAGTTGCGTTTCTCCTACTGGGGCAGTGACGCACGGCAGAAGATGACGCAAGAGGCGATCAAGAAGTTCGAAGCGAAGAACCCGGACATCGACATCGAGGAGGAGTTCTCCGGCTTCGGCACCTACTACGACACGCTGGCCACGAAGGTGGCGAGCGACGAAACGCCTGACGTCATCACCCTCGAGATCCGCGGCCTGCGGGAATACGCCGAACGCGGCACGCTCGCCGACCTGTCCAGCGCGGTCGACACCGCCGACATCGACGGCAAGGTGCTGGCCACCGGCGCCATCGACGGGAAGCAGTTCGCCATCCCCACCGGCGTCAACGCCTGGTCCCTCGTCGTGGACCCGAAGGCGGTCAAGGACGCGGGGCAGGAACTGCCCGACGACACCATGTGGACCTGGGATGAGTACGTCGACCTGGCGGCGAGGATCACCGCGAAGACCGGCGGCAAGGTCTACGGCACGCAGCAGGCCTTCAACCCGGCGTTCCTGCAGATCTTCGCCGCTCAGCGGGGCGAGTCCCTCTACAAGGGCAACAAGATCGGCGTCTCGCCCGAGACGCTCAAGGCGTGGTGGGCCATCCATCAGAGGCTGATCAAGACCAAGGGCTCTCCTGACGCCGCCAAGAGCATCGAGCTCGGGACCCAGGGCGAGGACCGGTCGCTGTTCGCCACCCGCAACGGCGCGATGGGCATGTGGTGGAGCAACCAGCTCGGCTCGATCAACAAGGCGTCCGGCGGCAAGGAAGTGGACCTGCTGCGGATGCCGAAGGCACAAGGCGCCGCCGCGGGCGGCATGTTCCTCCAGCCCGCGATGTTCTACACCGCCTCGGCGAAGTCCGAGCATCAGGCCGCGGCGGCCAAGTTCATCGACTTCATGATCAACGACCCGGAGGCGGGCGCGATCATCCTCAGCGACCGCGGCCTGCCGGCCAGTTCCAAGGTGCTGGCGGCGGTCAGGGAGAAGCTTCCGGCGAGCGACAAGAAGACGCTGGCCTTCCTCGACGAGATCAAGGGCGAGCTCACGGACCCGCCCGCCGTCCCGCCGAAGCGCGCCAGCGCCATCGAGACCATTCTCACGCGGTATACGAATGAGGTCTTGTACGGCCGGATGACCCCTGACGCGGCCGCCCAGAAGCTCATCACGGAGGCCAACGCCCTCATCGCGGGCTAGAGCCCCCTCGGCGGTCGCCGTCACCAGGTCCGGCCCGGTACGACCGCCCTACTGGCACCGCACGAGGGCTCAGCTCGTGGGGATGCGCAGGGCTGAGCGGTGGGCCCAGGTGGCCCACCGCCAGAGCCACTCGAGGGGACCCTGGCGGTGACG
This sequence comes from Nonomuraea sp. NPDC050451, assembly GCF_044458585.1. NCBI lineage: Bacteria > Bacillati > Actinomycetota > Actinomycetes > Streptosporangiales > Streptosporangiaceae > Nonomuraea > Nonomuraea sp. NPDC050451. Next base: position 847,830 of record NZ_JBITHZ010000001.1, on the reverse strand, counting down.
GCGCAGCCAGAGGGTGGAGAACAGCCACTGGGCCACGAGGACGGCTCCCGCGGTCAAGTACGCCGCCTGCAGGGATTGGCCGATCGGCAGGCCGAGGATGCGACTGGCCGCCAGAACGAGGAGTGTGGCGGTCAGGTAGTTGGTCAGCGCCATCCGGCCCAGCGGCGCGAAGACGGCCGCCAGCGCCGGTCGCAGCGGCGTTCTGAGCAGGACCAGCAGGGTGCACACGTACACACCGGCGAGCATCAGATCGGCCAGGCCGGACGTGAAGGACGGCGTACCCGCCCCGGTTCGCACGCCGTCCCGCACCCACAGGGCAGCGGCCGCCCCTGCCGCGAAGACCAGGCCCATCAGGAGCGGCCCTCGGGTGGACCGTTCGATCCTCTCGATCATCCCGTACCGGACCAGCGCCGAGCCCACCAGGAACAGCCCGCCGATCATCAGAGGCCCGCCGCCCCCGCCGCCGATCAGCGCCGCCGCAACGAGCGCCGGGGCGAGGCCGGCCACGGCCCATCGCGGCAGCCAGGTCGAGGGCAGCAGCACCAGCAAGCCGACGATGGCGTAGGAGGTCAGGATCTCGGCCCGCCACAGCTGCATGTGCACCAGGCCGATCGCGAGCAGCGCCAGAAGCCGGCGCAGCAGGACGAGCCGTGGGCGGGGGACGCGGTTCGCGGCGGAGTCCAGCAGCAGCGAGAACCCGATGCCGAACAGCAGGGAGAAGATCGGGAGCCCGAGCCAGGGGTCCCAGTCGCCCATGGGCTGCGTCATGACGGCGCTGTCGCCGTTGGCTATGAGCTGGATGTTGGCGAGCAGGATCTCGCACAGCGTGAACCCGCGCAGGACGTCGAGCGCGGCGACACGCGGCCGGCCGGGGGAGGTCATCGCGGGGCCTCCCATGCCGTCGTCTCGGCGCGGACCGGTCCCGGAGCGTGATCTTGATAGGGCATGCACCTCATCCTGGGGACGGGGCCCGGTACGGACATCGGCCACCAGTCGGGGCTCGTGGTCTGCGACGGTACTTTCGGCCGATTCAGCCGCCTGGCGATCCTCGTCCTTGCGGTATTGGAGGTGCGGTGGTGGCGGGGGCGCGCCGCGCGGCCGTCCCCGCCGATCCCTGCCCGCACCCGGCCGTCACCTCGGTCATCATCGGACCGCATAACGGTGCAGCGGCTGGAGGCGGCGCGTGAAGGCGCTTTGCTCGCCCTCCACGCCGCCGCCTTCGGCCGCATCGCCGAGATCCGGCGGCTGCTCGACGACGAGGCGCCGGCGCGTACCGCCGTCCTCCTCTTGGCCCGCCCGGAGTGGGAGAGCGCGTCAAACGTAGGAACCCTCGACGAGATCGGCGACGATGCCGGGGCCGGAGGGCCGCCAGCCGAGCGTTTCGCGGGTACGGGTCGCGCTGACGCGCTGGCTGAGCGCCAGGGCCTGGGCGAAGCCCTCCCCGAGCTCCTGCGCGGCCTCCTCGAGCGGCCACGGCTCGGCCGTCTCCTTGACGCCCGCCGACCTGGCCGCCGCCTCGGCCACGGCGGTGACGGGCACCGCCTCCTCGCTGATGGCGTGGTAGACGGCCGCCTCCCCCTTCTCCACGGCGGCCACGATCAGCTCGGCCACGTCGTCCACGTGCACGAAGGTCCACGTCGGCACCGTGCCGTCCGCGGTGACGTACACACCGGTCCCGCGCCGCGCGGCCTGGGCCTTGAGCAGCGCAGGGATGCCCGCGCCGCGCCCGTGGACGACGCCGGGACGCACCACGGAGCCGCCGCCGTCGATCACCAGCCGCTCCACCTTGTCCCGGTACGCAACCAGGGGGATGGGGTTGGCCGGACTGTCCTCGTCGGCCCCGTCGGTCTCGCCGAGCACCCAGACGCCGCTGACATAGACGACCTTCTTGGATGATCCGGCGAGCACGCCGATCGTGGCCAGGTCGGTCTCCTGCTCGCCGATCAACTGGCCGGCGTGCACGATCGCGTCGAGGTCCGCGGTGATCGCCTTCTCCAGCGCAGCGGCATCCGCCAGATCTCCGTACCGGACATCGGCCACGCCCGGCACCCGCCTGTCCCCCTCCGCCGCCGGCCGTACGTACGCCGCCACCTCATGCCCCTGCGCGACCAGCCGCTCCACCAGGGCACCGCCGATGTACCCCGTCGCGCCAAGCACCAGCACCTTCATTGCCCCACCTCAAAAACTTCGACATTGAACATTTCCACGTAGGACCATAACCCACGACATCGAACATTTCAATGTCGTACGATTGCCGCCATGGGAGATGCAGTCGACGCGATCCTCGGGCAGTGGGCACGGACCCGGCCCGACGTGGACGTGTCCCCGATGGGCGTGGTCGGCCGGGTGTCGCGGGCCTCACGGCTCCTGGAGCGGGGGGTCAAGGAGTTCCTGGCCGAGCAGGGGCTGGAGGCGTGGGAGTTCGACATGCTGGCCACGCTGCTCAGGAACGACGCCGACTCCATGTGCATGAAGGACCTGTCGGCCGCGGCCATGGTCAGCCCTGGCGCGCTCACCAACCGCATGGACCACCTGGTGGAGCGTGGGCTGGTCGACCGCTGGCCGGCGCCGGACAACCGCCGCATGACACTCGTGGCGCTGACGGACGAGGGACGGCGGGTGGCCAACGACGTCCTGGAACGTCACGCGGCCAACGAGGCCCACCTCCTGTCCGGCCTCTCCCCCGCCGACCGCGACGCCCTGGCCGACCTCCTCCGCAAACTCCTCGTCTCCCTGGGCGACACCGGCCGGCCTGCGTAGAGCGCTGTCCCGGGGTGCGGCTGAAGGGCCATGGGGCAGTCGGTGCTGCCCGCCTTGGGGCATCTGCTTTGGGACTCTCCGTGGAGGCTTGTGCGAAGGGAAGGCCTGAGCGTCTCACAGCAGGTCGCGAACGACCCGCGTGCCGGCGAGGCGGTCGCGCAGAGTGCGGGCCGCCGGGTCGGACATCGCCCACAGGCCGTCCACCAAGAGCACGGCCAGCCCGAACTGTGGCACGCAGACCAGGACGGGGAAGACGAGCGCGCGGATCCCGGCCCTGCGCCAGCCAGGCCAATGACCCGTCTCGGCGGAGACGACGCGGATGCGCATGAGCCGCTTGCCGAACGTCAGCCCGGTCAAGACGTAAAGGAACGCGGCCACGGCGGCGAGCAGCGACGCCGGTTCGTTGACCCTGAACCAGTTCAGGAGGCCGTAGTCCAGCCCGCTGAGCTGCCCCGTGAAGAGACTCAGGAAGGCGACGAAGATCACGTAGTCGATGGCGAACGCCGCCGCCCGGCGGCCGGTGGACCCACTCGGCCAGGTGTCCCGCGCCGTCCGGGTGGCCGACAGCACCAGCAGCGCCGCGCACAGGAGGGCATACTGCGCCGGCCCGTAGGCGCTCAGCACCGTCCCGAACCACTCTCCGCTGAGCACGGGTATCCCGGAGCACCCGTCCTCACGCATGTACGAAGGGCTGGCCGGTCCCACGATCGCGATGAGGACGAGCAGGCCGGCCACGCGGCGGCCGATGACGGCCCCGTTTCCGGTGGCAGCCGACATCAGCAGTCCCGCGAGGACCAGAATCGAGGGGACGCCCCACAGGACGGCCAGGTCCGCGATGTCGTAGGCATCCCCCAGCAGGGCTGACGCCACTGTGGTGAGCTCGAAGCCGCCCCCGCCGAAGGACCCCACGCAGCCGAGGACGGCGTAGGAAGACCCGTACTCCACCTGCCAGGCGTCCCAGGTCGAATACGCGGCCACAGCCAGGGCTGCCGCCCAGGCGATGATCGCGACAAGGCGACGGGCATGGCGATCGAGAGCCGTCGGCCGAGCCCGGCTCAGCCGCATCTGGCCGCAGTACAGGGCAAGGGACTGCTTCTCCTCGGAAACCACCCAGCTCTTGCCTTCCGGAAGATACTTGCGCAAGCCGGTCCGCGCCATCGCGTGGACCGGTGAGCGTGCGGTTGGTAGCCCGCCTGCTCGGCCTGGCGAGTGGCGGGCGGGCTGCCTGTGCTGATCCGTGCGAGGTGTCCCGGCAGAGCCTCGGGAGGGAGGGGCTACTCCTTCTTGGCGCGGGCCTCGGCCTCGGCGGCGTCCATGGCCTCCGCCTCCTCCGGCGTCGGGGCCGTGCCGCCCAGGTGGGCGGGCTGCCACCAGACCCCCGGCGGCACCTCCGGGTACGTGCGCTGCGCCTGGTCCACCAGCTCCGACATCCGCTTGTGCAGGTCGGCGGTGTGGTCGTTGACGTTCTCGCCGCGCTTGGGGTACATCGGCTCCCCCACCACGATGGTCAGCGGGACGTGCCGTTGGGTGAGCTTGCGGGGCCGGCCCTTGGTCCAGAAGCGCTGGCTGCCCCACAGCGCGACGGGGATGATGGGCACGTTGGTGGCCTGGGCCATGCGGATGGCGCCGTTCTTGATCTCCTTGACCGTGAACGACCGGCTGATCGTCGCCTCCGCGAAGACCCCGACGACCTCGCCGGCCTTCAGCATGCGCAGGGCCGTGGCGTACGAGCCGGCGCCCGCCCCCCGGTCCACCGGGATGTGGTGCATGCCGCGCATCAGCGGCCCCGAGATCCGGTGGTCGAACACGTCCTGCTTGGCCATGAAGCGCACCAGCCGCCGCGAGGGCAGCGCGGCGAACCCCGCGAAGATGAAGTCGAGGTAACTGATGTGGTTGCTCACCAGCACCGCTCCCCCGGTCTGCGGCACGTGCTCCGTACCCTCCATGTGGAACCGGACGTCGAGCACGCGAAACAGGGTCCGCGCGGCGGCGATCACCGGCGGGTACACGATCTCAGCCATGAGCAGAAGGTAGCCTACTCAGGCGGGTGCCACGGTAGTCGGGAGCCGGACCATCCCCCGCACATTGCCGTGCGAGATGCGCCGGATGCCGTCCTGGTCGATCTCGTACGACGGCGATACGGCCTTGATGAGCTCCTCGAGCGCCACCCGGGCCTCCAGCCGGGCGAGCGGGCCGCCGAGGCAGTAGTGGCGGCCGACACCGAAGCTGATGGACCTGGAGGTGTCGCGGCCCAGGTCGTAGACGTCGGGGTCGGGGAAGACCGACTCGTCCCTGTTGGCGGAGCCGATCAGGATCCACACCTTGGCGTCGGCGGGGAGCCGGACGCCGTGCCACTCGGCGGGCTTGGTGAGGCGGCGGGCGATGCCGTGCGCCGGGGTGTCGGAGCTGTTGGTGTTTGAGTGTGCATGAGGGTGCACGAGGTGACTCTGGTTACGTCATCGTCATCGCCGCAGTGAAGACTCGACGGCATGTGCGCGCGCAGCGGGCAGTCCTCGTCCCGGCTCGCTGCTGTCGGCCGGGCGTACTCTGCCCGGGGTCTGGCTCAGCCTGTGGAGGCTGCGTTGCGCATCCACTGGCAGTCTCGTGCATATGTTCTAGCCGACATGGTCAACTCTTGGTATCATTGCGGCCACGCAACGTGAACACCGGGAGGGGGCAAATGCCAGTCATGCGAGCGTGCCTGTTCAATCGCCATCCAGCAGCGCCGGCCGCCGGTGCTCGCCGATCGGCCCCGGACCGCGCCCCCATGGCATCGAAGGTCCTCCAGCATGGCTGAGCTGCGCCCGATCGCTCCCGTGTTCGTGGTGCCCGGTCCGTCTGGCGTCGCTGTCCGCGACCGGCTCAAGCACCTCACCTCCGCAGACGAGCAGGTGTTGCGTCTGGTCGGCGCGCATCTGGGCGCGCTGGCCTCCGCCGACCTGAAAACCAGGTGCGCCGACGGGCCGGGGCACTGCGCCCAGACTTGGGCGGCGCGCAAGCGCGAACTGACCGCGTTGTCATCGGCGCGGTGGGCCGGGGCCATCACCAAAGCGTCTCACGATCAGTGGGCGCTGGCCCGCCGCTGTCAAGCCGGCCACATCCGCGACCTTGAGGCCGCCATCCGCGCGATCAGCCGCCAACTGTCGCTGCCTGTGGGGACGAAGGGCACTCGCACGGATCCGGGCGGATACCGTTCGGCGCGGGAGTGGTTCGCCAAGTCCCGTCGCCTGCACCTTCTGCAAGATCGGCTTCAGCGGTGCAAGGCCGACTATCAGGCCGGGCGGGTGCGCGTGGTGCGGGGCGGCAAGCGCCTGGCCAACACTCGCCACAACGTGGAGGCTGCGGGTCTGACGGAGGCCGAGTGGCGGCAGGCATGGGAGGCCGAGCGCTGGTTCCTGGCCGCCGACGGCGAAAGCGGCAAACGCTACGGCAACGAGACCATCCGCATCACCCCTGACGGCCAGGTGGCGATCCGGCTGCCCGCGCCGCTGGCGCACCTGGCGAACGCGCCGCACGGCCGCTACGTGCTCGCGGCCCGGGTGGCCTTCGCCCACCGCGGGGTGGAATGGCGGGATCGCATCGAGGCCAACCGGGCCGTGGCCTACCGCATCCACCTGGACGCGGCACGCGGACGCTGGTACATCACCGCCTCCTGGCAGATCCCTGCAGCCCCGGCCGTGCCGATGCTGGCAGCGCTCGCCCACGGGGTGGTCGGCGTGGACACCAACGCCGCCCACCTGGCCGCCTGGCGCCTGGACGCCCACGGCAACCCCATCGGCAACCCCCGCCGCTTCCCCTACGACCTGTCCGGCAACGCCGGACATCGCGACGCCCAGGTCCGCCACGCCCTGACCCGGCTGCTGCACTGGGCAAGGGCCTGCGGCGTGCAGGCCATCGCAATCGAAGACCTCGATTTTCAGGCGGAGAAGACGCGGGAGAAGCACGGCCGCCGCAAACGCTTCCGCCGTCTCATCTCCGGCATGCCCACGAGCAGGCTGCGCGCCCGGCTTACGTCGATGGCCGACCAGAGCGGGATCGTGATCATCGCCGCCGACCCGGCGTACACCTCGAAGTGGGGTGCCCAGCACTGGCAGAAGCCCCTCACCACAAAGACTCGTACGACCACCCGCCACGACGCAGCCGCCGTGGCGATCGGCAGACGCGCCCAAGGGCACCCGATCCGGCGTCGGACGGCACCGCCCCCTGCTCACCGGAGCGATGAGCAGGGGCATCGGACCGTCCAGGCAGGACCGGACGCTCGCGGGCGTGAGGGACCCCGCCCCCGCATCCCCGGACCACGGACACGATCCGTCGGCGCCGGACGCGGCGCGAACGCGGGCGACCAGAACGCTCAACACCGTTCGGAGCGTTCGGCTGAGCATGTGCAACCCATGCTCAGCCCTTAGGAACGGTTGTAGACGACGTCCACCCCGCCCACGCTACGACGCTTGCGCCCTCGTGAAAATGGGCAGATCTTCTCACCATGAAGAAGCTCATCAACACGGCCGACTCCGTCGTTGAGGACGCGCTGAACGGCATGGCCGCGGCCCACCCGTCGCTGCGGGTACGCGACCGCGTGGTCTACCGGGCCGAGGGACCGCGGCCGGGCAAGGTCGGCCTGGTCTCGGGCGGCGGCTCGGGGCATGAGCCGCTGCACGCCGGTTTCGTCGGGTACGGCATGCTCGACGCGGCCTGCCCCGGCGAGGTCTTCACCTCACCGGTCCCCGACCAGATCATCGACGCGACCAGGGCGGTCGACGGCGGCGCCGGGGTCCTGCACATCGTCAAGAACTACACCGGCGACGTGCTGAACTTCGAGATGGCCGCCGAGCTGATCGAGGACGTCGAGGTGGCCAGCGTGCTGGTCGACGACGACGTGGCCGTACAGGACTCCCTCTACACGGCGGGCCGCCGCGGCACGGGGGCCACGGTGTTCGTGGAGAAGCTGGCGGGCGCGCTGGCCGAGCAGGGCGCGCCGCTGGCCCAGATCGCCGCGGTGGCGGGCGAGGTGGACGAGCGCAGCAGGTCGTTCGGCATCGCATTGACCTCCTGTACGACGCCGCACGCGGGCAAGCCGACGTTCGACCTGCCGGAGACGGACGTGGAGCTGGGCATCGGCATCCACGGCGAGCCGGGACGGGCCCGGGTGCCGATGGTGTCGGCGCGCGAGCTGGCCGGGATCGCCATGGAGGCCATCCACCGCGACCTGCCGCTCCGCGGCGACCTGCTGGTCATGGTCAACGGCATGGGCGGCACCCCGCTCATGGAGCTGTACGTGGTGTTCGCGGAGGTCGCGGCCTTCGCCAGGGGCAAGGGCGCCCGGGTGTCGCGCTCGCTCGTCGGCAACTACGTGACCAGCCTCGACATGCAGGGCTTCTCCGTGTCGATCTGCCTGCTCGACGACGTGCTCACCCGCCTGTGGGACGCTCCGGTCGAGACGCCGGGGCTGCGCTGGGGGCGCTGATGGACACCGACGTGTTCGTGGCCTGGTTCGAGGAGGCGGCCAGGCTGGTGCACAACGACCGCGACCGGCTGACCCGCCTGGACGCGGCGATCGGCGACGCCGACCACGGCACGAACCTCGACCGCGGCCTCACCGAGGTCCGCAAGACGCTGGCCGAGTCGCCGCCGGGCACCCCAGGCGAGGTGCTGGCCGCGGCGGGCGCGACGCTGATCCGCCGCGTCGGGGGCGCCTCGGGGCCGCTGTACGGGTCGGTGTTCCGGCAGATGGGCAAGTCGCTGGAGTCGCCGGTGACGCTGGCCGGGTTCTCGGCGGCGTTCGAGGCCGGGGTGGTGGCGCTCGAACGGCTGGGCAAGGCCGCGCTGGGCGACAAGACCATGGTGGACGCGCTGGTCCCGGCCTCCCGGACGCTCGCCCTGGCCGTACGTGACGGGATCGGGGTGAAGGAGGCGTTCGAGCGGGCGGCCAGGGCCGCCGAGGAGGGGTCGAAGGCCACGATCCCGATGCAGGCGCGCAAGGGGCGGGCCAGCTACCTGGGCGAGCGCAGCATCGGGCACGAGGATCCGGGGGCGGCGTCGGCGGCCCTGTTCATGACGGCCCTGGCTTCGGTGGTGGCGTGATGAGCGGCCCCGGCCTCGGTGATCGCGTGATCCGCCGCGGAGCCGGGTGATGGTGGGGCTGGTGCTCGTCTCGCACAGCGCGGGGCTGGCCGCGGAGGCGGCGGCGCTGGCCCGCGGGATCGCCGGTGCCGACGCGCCCGTGGCCGCCGCCGGGGGCACCGAGGACGGCGGGCTGGGCACGAGCCTGGACCTCATCGAGGCGGCGCTGCGCAGCGTCGACCAGGGCGACGGGGTGGTGCTCATCCCCGACCTGGGCAGCTCGGTGCTGACCGCCCGCCTGCTGGAGGAGGACGGGCGGGTGGTGGTGGCGGACGTGCCGTTCGTGGAAGGGGCGATCGCCGCGGCGGTGGCGGCGGGCGCGGGCGCACCGCTGGCCGACGTGCTGGAGGCGGCCGAGGAGGCCCGCACCTACCGCAAGCTGTGAGCTCAGAGGACGCCCGCGCCTACCGCGAGCTGTGAGCTCAGAGAACGCCCGCGCCTACCGCGAGCTGTGAGCTCAGTGGCCCTTGAAGGCCTCCTCCAGCCACCAGGAGCCGTGCTCCGCCGTGACCTTGGCGTGCACCAGGAGCGGCCGGTCGCGGGGCCCGTCCACCCATTCGGCCACGCCCGCCAGGTCGCCGGGCCCGCCGACGGTGACGGCGGCGAAGCCGTGGCCCCGGGCGATGGCGGCGAGGTCGGCCGGTGGGAACGTGACCGTCCCGAGCGGGTGTCCGTGCGGCCCGAAGTGATGGACCTCGGCCCCGTACGCCTCGTCGTCGTACACCACGATCACCATGGGCAGGCCGAGCCGGACGACGGTCTCCAGCTCCGCGGTGCCCATGAGGGCGCCGCCGTCGCCGAGCGCGGCCACCGGCAGCCGGTCCGGCCGGGCCACCGCGGCGCCGATCGCCGTCGCCAACCCCAGCCCGATCGACTGGAACGCCTGCGTGAAGCAGAACCCACCCTCATCCGGGACGTCCATGAACATCGACGGATATCCCATGAAATTTCCGGAATCGATGGCGACGATCCGCTCCCGCGGCAGGAGGTCGTCCAGCCCGATGCTGAGCGTCCGGGGATCGATCCTGCCGCCGCCGCTCTCGTCCTCGTACGGCACGTCCCGCCAGCGCCCCTCGGCCCGCACGCGCGCGGCGATCTCCGGCGACCGATAACCCTGGCGGGGCGCGACCTGAGCGGCCAGCGCCTCCGCGACCCGCGCCACGTCACCCACCACGCCCAGGTCGGCGGGCACATGGGTCTTGAACGCCGCCGGGTCGAGATCGACCTTCACGACCTTCGCCCCCGGCGAGACGAGCGTGCCGTGGCGGGTGGTCCACATGTTCAGCGCGCATCCCCACGCGACGACCAGGTCGGCGCCGCGGATCAGCTCGGCGGCCAGCGGCGTCGCGAAGCCGCCGCTCACGTCGAGGTCCCACGGGCTGCCGCGGAACAGCCCCTTCGCGACCGCCGAGGTGGCCAGCAGGGCGCCCGCGAGATCGGCCAGCTCCTCCAGCTCCCGCCGCGCGTGCCGGGCGCCGCGCCCCGCGATGAACACCGGCCGCTCGGCCGCGCCGAGCAGCCGCGCCAGCTCCGCCGCTTCACCCGCCACTTCACCCGCCGGAGAACCCGCAGAAGAGCCCCCCGAAGCACCCGCCGAAGAACCCCCCGAAGCACCCGGCGAAGAGCCCGCCGCGGGAACCGCCGAAGCGACCGCGGGCGGCGTCACGTCGACAGGGCCCTCGAAGGGGGCGGCCTGGACGTCGAGCGGCAGGTTCAGCAGGACCGTGCGCCGCTCCTCCACCGCCACCCGGTACGCCTCGGCAGCCCGCGACACCGCCTCCTGCGGCGAGGTGACGCGCATCGCCACCGCTCCCACCGCCGTCGCGAGCGCGGCCTGGTCGATGTGGAAGTTGGACTGGACCTCCGTGGCCTCCCCCGCCAGCACGATGAGCGGCGTACGGCTCTTGGCCGCCTCGGTGAGACCGGTCAGGGCGTTGGTGAGCCCCGGCCCCTGGTGCACCGACACGACGCCGACCCGGCCGCTCATCCGCGCGTACGCGTCGGCCATGGTGGCGGCCCCGCCCTCGTGGCGGGCGGCGACGAAGCGCACGCCGCCCGCCACCAGGGCGTTGGTCACGTGGAAGTTGCCGCTGCCGACCACCCCGAAGGCGGTCCCGACGCCGCAGGCGGCCAGGGCCCGCCCCACGGCCTCCGCGACGATCAACGTTCCACCAGGGCCAGCACACGCACGGGGCTGCCGGAGCCGCCCACGATGGGCAGCGGCGGCGCGACCACGACGGCGCCGGTCACGGGCAGCAGGTCGAGGTTGCGCAGCTGGGTCAGGCCGTACTTGCCCGCCCCCAGCAGGAAGGAGTGGCACGGGAAGGCCGGGTCGAAGGAGTGGGCGGCGCCCGCGTCGGTGCCGACGGTCTCGACGCCGATCCCGGCGATCGGGGTCTCGGACGCCAGCCATTTGGCGCACTCCACCGAGATGCCGGGCGTGTGGGGGCCGGAGGAGTCGGCGTTCAGGAAGGCCGCCTGGTCACCGGAGCGGGTGTCCCAGCCGGTGCGGTAGAGCAGCCAGCCGCCGTCGGGCAGCGGGCCGTTGGCGCGTTCCCACTCCTTGACGTGGTCGATCTGGAGGAGGAAGTCGGCGTCCTTGGACGCCTCGGCGGCGAAGTCGAGCACGACGGCGGGCGCGATGAGGCTGCGCACGGGCACCTGGGAGACGTCCTGGCCGTCGCGGGCGGTGACCCAGTGGACGGGGGCGTCGAAGTGGGTGCCGGTGTGCTCGCCCGTGTGGATGTCGTTCCAGTACCAGGCGGGGCCGCGGTCGTCGTAGCGGCTGATCTCCTCCAGGCGGAACGGGATCGTGTTGCCGAACGGCTCGGGCAGCTGGAGGATCGGCGTCTCGGACGAGAGGGGCGCCGTGAGGTCGATCACCTCGATCGCCCCGCTGCGCACGCTGTCAACGAAGCTCTGCAACACCGACATGTCATCCTCCTGGTGGGCGGTGGGCTGTGCGCATCCTCCTACGCACACCCCACCACTGCAAACAACCTCAGCCCTTGAGTCCGCTGAAGCTCATCGTGGCCACGAAGTGCCGCTGCGCCAGGATGAACGCGGCCACGAGCGGCAGCACCGCGATCACGTTGCCGGCCATGAGCGCCGACCACTCGGTGTGCCGGGCGCCGGCAAAGGTGGCCAGCCCGAGCTGCAGCGTGTAGCCCGACTCCGACGAGATCGCGATGAGCGGCCAGATCAGGTCGTTCCAGGCGCCGAGCAGCGTGAACACCACCAGCGTGGCCAGCGCGGGCCGGGCCAGCGGCAGCACCACCCGGAAGAACACGCCCAGGCGGGAGCAGCCGTCGATGACGGCGGCCTCCTCCAGCTCCTTGGGCAGCGACAGGAAGAACTGCCGCATGAGGAACACCCCGAACGCCGACGCCAGCCACGGCACGATGGCCGCCCCCAGCGTGTCGATCAGGCCCATGTTCTTGAACAGCAGGAACGTCGGGATCATCAGCACCTGGGTCGGCACCATGATGGTGGCCATGACCGCCGCGAAGGCGACCCCGCGGCCGCGGAACTCGATCCGGGCGAAGCCGTACCCGGCCAGGGAGCAGAGCACCACGTGCCCGAGCACCGCCGCCCCGGCCACGATCATCGTGTTGGCCAGCCAGAGCGGGTACTCGTCCTCGGTGAAGATCCGCCTGAACCCGTCGAGCGTGAAGTGCTCGGGCCAGAGCTTGGGCGGGTAGGTGTTGATGTCGGCGTCCGGCATGAACGCGGTCAGCGCCATCCACACCAGCGGCGCCACGAACAGCAGCGCGAGCGGCATCAGGAAGAGATGGGCGAGGCTGCGGCGCGTCACTTCGCACCCCTCCACAGGACCGCGCCCGACACGGCGAGCGTCACGATGAACAGGACATAGGCGATGGCCGTGCCGTAGCCGGAGTGGAAGAGCTGGAACGCCTGCCGGTAGAGGTAGAACACGATGGTCGTCGTGGAGTCGAGCGGCTGGCCCTTGGTGGTGGTGTAGACGAGGTCGAACAGCTGCAGCGCGGTGATCGTCTGCCAGATCAGCAGGAAGACCGTGGCCGGGCGCAGCTGCGGCAGCACGACGTGGCGCAGGACGTGCCGCCCGGCGCCGCCGTCCACCCGGGCCGCCTCGATCAGCTCGCGCGGGATGTCCTGGAGAGCGGCCAAGTAGACCACGGCGGGCATGCCCACGCCGCCCCAGAGCGAGATCGCGACCAGCGTGAGCATCGCCTGGTCGGGGTCCTGCAGGAACCCCATCGCGGGCAGGCCGAGCGCCTTCAGCCCGGCGTTGACGATGCCGAAGTCGGGGTCGAAGACGAAGTTCGACAGGATGCCCGTGGCGGCGGCGGAGACGACGTACGGGACGAAGAAGCATGTGCGGTAGAACCCGATGAGGCGGATCTTGAGGTTGAGCGCCAGCGCCAGCGCCAGCCCGAGCACCACCGAGCCGGGCACGAACAGCACGGTGTAGAGCAGCGTGTGCCCGGCCGCCGCGGCCAGCTCGGCATCGCCGAACATGTCGCGGTAGTTCGCCAGCCCGACGTAGTCGCCGCCGGTGAGCAGGTCGCCGTCCCGCAGCGAGAGCAGCAGCGCCCACACCGCGGGGAACAGGCTGAGCCCGACGATCACGAGCGTCGCGGGGAACACGAAGCCCCACCCGGTCAGCTGGGGGACCAACCGGCTCCGCCGCGCGGGCGGCGCGCTCACCCGCGCCGCCCCGCTCATCGTCGGGGCTGTCATCGCGAGCGCCCCAGCACCGCGTCGGCCTCGGTCGCGGCCTTGGTGAGGGTCTGCTGCGCGGGCGTGCCGCCGACCAGCGACTGGGCGATCGCGTTGCCGACCTTCTCGGAGAACTCCGGGTACGCCGGCAGGTGCGGCCTGGCCTGCTTGGCGTTCTCGAGGTTCGCGGTGAAGACGTCGATGCCGGGGAAGTCCTTGACGAACTTCTGGTACGCCGGCAGCGCGGTCGTGGCCTTGCGCAGCGGCAGGTTGCCCAGGCCGAGCGACCACCGGGCGTCCTGCTCCGGCCTGGTGAGCCAGGTGAGGAACTCGGCGGCGGCCTTGGCCCGGCGCGAGCCGTTGTCGAACACGACCCAGTTGTCCGGCCCGGCGACCGTCTCGTGGTTGCCGTTGTAGCCGGGCAGCACCTGCACGCCGTAGGAGATCTTGTGGTCGATGATGTCCAGCAGCGCGTACGGCGCCGCCGCGATCATCCCGATCTTGCCGCTCTGGAACAGCGGCACGAACTTCTCCCCATTTTGATCGAGATATACGGACTTATCCTGCTGGGCCATGGCACTCCACAGGTCGAGCGCCTGCGCCGCCTGCGGCGTGTTGAACGCCGACTTCTTGCCGTCCGGCGTCAGGATCGAGCCGCCCTGCTGCCAGATCATCGGCCAGAACCGCCACACGGTGTCCTCGAGACCGGTCACGGGGTACGCGGTGCCGTACACGCCGCCGCCGGTCAGCTTCTTCGCCGTGGCCCGGAAGTCGTCCCAGGTCCAGTCCTTGGACGGGTACGGCAGCCCCGCCGCGTCGAACAGCTTCTTGTTGTAGATGACGGCCAGGTTGTCGACCAGGGCGGGGATGCCGACGACCTTGCCGTTCACCTCCGACACGGCCCGCTCCGACGGCCAGAAGTCGTCCCACCCGAACCCGGGGGCCTTCACGGTGGCGGCCAGGTCGTACACCTTGGGGTTGCGAGCCAGATGCGGCATCCAGGTGCCGTACATGTACGCGATGTCGGGCGCCTTGCCGCCGGCCAGCACCGCCTGGACCTTCTGCAGCATGTCGTCCACGTTCGTGGACCCGACGGCGGGCGTGATCTTCACGTCCGGGTGGGCCTTGGAGTACTCAGCCGCCAGTTCCTCGATGACCTTGGCCTGCATCTCCGTCTGGCCGTGCCACCAGGTGATCTCGACCGGGCCCGAGGCGTCCTCGGAGGAGGAGCCGCAGGCCGTCAGCAGCCCGGCGACCAGGACGAGCGCCGCCGTGCCCGTCGCCATGCCCTTCATGACCGGCTCCTCAGGGACTCCGGCATCAGCTCGCCGTGGGCCTCGATCAGCGCGCCGCACAGCTCGTCGATCTGCTCGACGGTGAGGGTGGCGGCCGTGTTCGGGTCGGCCATCATGGCGTGCCGGACGTGCTCGGGCCGCCCCTCGGTGACGGCGCGCACGGTCAGCTCGTTGACGTTGACGTAGGAGCGGTTGAGCGCCGCGCACTGCGCGGGCAGGTCGCCGACGGCCGTCGGGCGGACGCCGAGCGCGTCGGCCACGCACGGCACCTCCACCACGCAGCCGTCCGGCAGGTTCGCGACCAGGCCCCTGTTCTGGACGTTCCCGTAGACGACCCGGCTCGTGCCGGTGGTGACGCTGTGGATGATCTGCGGGGCGTATTCCATGGTCCCCTCCACGGTGATCGGCCGGCCCGCTCTCAGTGCGTCGCGGGTGGCCTCGTACTGGCGCACGTTCTCCTCGCTGATGCCGATGTACGCGCCCACGGGGATCCGCAGGCGCTCGATCTCGTTCTCGTCGCGCAGGTACCAGGGCACGTACTCGGCCGAGTGCTCGCTCGTCTCGGTCGGGTAGTAGCCGAGCCTGCGGTACATGTCCACGCGCACCCGGCGCAGCAGGCCGGGGTCGCGCTCGATGGCCTCGTCCAGGCGCGGGTAGAGGTCCTGGCCGCCGGACTCGAAGCGCAGCATCCACGACTGGTGGTTGACGCCCGCCGCGAGGTACGACACCTCCTCCAGCGGCACCCCGACCAGCTCGGCCAGGTCGTTGGCGGTCCAGTAGATGGAGTGGCAGAGCCCGACCACGTTGCGCACGGGGGTGGCGGCGGCCAGGTACCAGACGTTCATGGCCATCGGGTTGGTGTAGTTGAGCAGCCACGCGTCCGGGCACACCTCGGCCATGGCCCGGCCGATCCGGTCGAGCGCCGGGAAGGTGCGCAGGGCGCGGAAGATGCCGCCCACGCCGATGGTGTCGGCGATCGTCTGGCGCAGCCCGTACCGGGCGGGCACCTCGAAGTCGACGCGGGTGGCGTCGATCATGCCGACCTGGATCATGTTGACCGCGAAGTCGGCGCCTTCGAGGGCCCGGCGCAGGTCGAGGTGGGCGGAGATCTTGACGGGCCGACCGGCCGCGATGACACGGGCGGCGGCCTCGGCGGTGTCCAGCCGCTCGGGGTGGATGTCGTGCAGCGCCACCTCGAACTCCCCCAGATCGGGGAAGGCGACCAGGTCCGCCAGCAGCCCTTGGGTGAACTCGACGCTCCCGGCGCCGAGAAAGACGATCTTCATAGCTCCTTCCAGGTGGGCTGGGCGGCGGTGCCGCCGGCGGCCTGGGTAGAAAGGGATCCGCAGGTCACGGCCACGCGCAGGCATTCGCGCAGGCTCATCCCGCGCAGCCGGGCGGCCAGGAAGCCGGCGTTGAAGCTGTCGCCGGCGCCGACGGTGTCCACCGGCTCGACGGGTACGGCGGGCGCCCGGGTCAGCTCGCCCGACTGCCACGCCAGCGCGCCGTCGCCGCCGTCCTTGACGACTATGGCGGGTCCGAGCCCGCCGATCCGGGCCGCCGCGGCCTCGAGGCATTCGGGGCCGGTGCCGAAGAGCCTGGCCGCGACGGCCCGCGCCTCCGCGGCGTTCGGGAGGAACACGTCCACCTCGGCCAGCACCTCCCCGAGCCCCTGCCACTCCCCGGCGGGGTCGTCGTTGGTGTCCAGCGAGGTGGTCGCACCCGCGCGCCGCTCCTCCGCCAGGAAGCCCGGCAGGCCGGGCGCGAGCCCCGGTTGCAGGAAATATGACGACACGTGGACGTGGCGGGCCACGCCGCGCGGCAGGTCCTCCACGGTCAGGTACGGCAGGCAGCCGGGCGAGGTGAGGATGGCCCGGTCCGCTCCGTCGGCCAGCACCACGGTCATGGCCGTGGGCCGGGAGTCGATCACGCAGCGGGAGACGTCCACGCCCCGGTCGGCCAGGGCGTCCAGCACGAAGCGCCCGGCGGCGTCGTCGCCCACCCGCCCGGCGAACGCGGTCCGCAGGCCCAGCCGGGCCGCCCCGCACGCGGTGATCGCGCCGGACCCGCCGAGCACCAGGTCGCCGCCGGAGACGAGCTGTTCACGCTGGCCGTACGCCAACCCGCGCGGCGCCCCGGAGAGCACCACGTCGGGGTTGGCGTCACCGACGACCAGCAGGTCGAGGTCACGCGCCACGGCAGGGCACGCGGTAGGCGTCGAGCTCGTACTTCTTCTTCAGCGAGTTGAAGTTCTGAGCGTTGGACTTGGCGCAGAAGGCCGAGGTGGCCAGGTTGTACTCGACGTTGAACACGGCCTTGCCCGCCTTGACGAACTGGTCGTAGCCGTAGTCGTCGTTCTGCGCGGTGGTGCACTCGGTGTGCTCCCAGCACTCCTCGTTCACCGCGAAGTCGAAGTACGGCAGCAGCGCCGGGATCTGCTCCACGTCGTTCTTGAGCGCGACCGACAGGCCCCGCTTGTGCGCCTCGTTGGCGAACCAGGTGTTGTAGGCGAGCTGGTCGGCGGCCTTGAGCGGGAAGCCGCTGTCGTTCGCGTAGCCGTCGACGTTGTCGGGCTCCACGGCGTCGAACCCGGCGGCCTTGCACATGTCGAGCCGGGCCTTCATGATCTGGCCGAGCTTGCCGGTGTACTTGCGGACGTCGAGCCAGCGCTCACCCGGCCAGTCCTCCAGCGGCTTGCCGAGCACCTCGGACGGGAACTGGCTCGCGTCCGGGCGCCAGTCCTCGTACGTGCCCGCGCTGATGTAGCAGACGACGCCGCGGCCCGGCTTGTCGGCCTTGAGCGACTTGACGATCGCGCCGTCCTTGGCGGCGAAGCCGTCGATGTCGAACATCTGCACGTTCGGGTACGGCTTGGTCGGCAGGGAGGAGAGCTGCCACTGCCAGGACGTGTTCAGCGCGGGCTTCCAGCAGCCGTTGCAGGCGACAGGGGCGGGTAACGCCTTGGCTTCGGCGGCGGGGGCGGTGGTGGTGGCGGCCAGGGCGGCCGCGGAGATCAAAGCGGAGATCAAAGCAGGGATCAGGGCAGGGAGACGACGCACAGGCACTCCTCGCGAACGGATCTGGTTCGGATTAGTGGCGCTGCGCGCTGTTCCGCACTCTCCGAGCCGCGTCCTGGCCAGGGACACCGGAGTGGCGTGGCCCATAACCGTAGGACTTCACGCCAGCACGCTCCAGGCGTGCCTCCCTTCTTACTTGCCGCACAGAATTGCGCATTCTTGCTCTTTTGTCCAGAGTTTGACGCACAAAAGCGTCATGCTCTGATCCACTCCGCGCATCCGGCGGTCCTGAACGCCTTGTCCGTGGCGAGGATGGTGACGCTGGCCGGGCCCGCCGGCATGCCGCTCGCGATCTCGTCCCCGGTGGCGCTCCGCAGCCTGGCCCAGTAGCACATGGGGATGCCCGCGGTCGGTCCCGCCGTGCGGTAGGTGCCCGGCTGGATGTCCGTGCCCACGACGAGCGTCCGCATGGACACGGAGTTGAAGGCGGGACTGCTCCCGGTCCCCGCGCTCGGCTGACCGGTCTGACCGGGCGCCGTCTGACCGGGCGCCGTCTGACCAGGTGCCGTCTGCCCGGGCGCCGTCTGGCCGGGCCCGGGCTGGGTGGCGCCCGGCTGGCTGGCCGGCGGCTGCGTTCCCTGGGGCTGCGTGGGCTGTGTGGGTTGTGTGGGCTGGACCGGTGATGACGGGCCGGTGCCGGTGGGCTCGGACTCCGGGGGCTGCGTGTCCTCGACCGTGACCGTGACCCTGGGCGCGGGCTCCTCGGACGGCTCGGCCGCGCCGTACCCCACGAAGACCCCCAGCAGGAACCCGAGCAGAGCGGCGAGCCCGGACACGAGCACGATGATCGTCGGACTGCTCGTCGCGCGCGGATACTCAGGCGGATATTCAGGAGGCCCGTACATCACGGACCAAGGGTGCCATCCCTGTCAACGGTGGAGATAGTCGACCAGCGACGCCTTCTCCGTCTCCAGCTCCTCGATCGCGCTCTTGACCACGTCGCCGATGCTCACGATGCCCACGAGCCGGCCGTTCTCGACCACCGGCATGTGCCGGAACCGCTGCGTGGTCATGATCTGCCGCAGCGAGTCGACGTTCTCGCCGGGTCCCACCGTGCGCACCTCGCTGGTCATGATCGCGGATACCGGGCCATCGAGGATCGCCGGGCCGCGGTCGTGCAGGCGGCGCACGACGTCGCGCTCGGACACGATGCCCTCGATCGCGAGGCCGTCGGTGGAGACCACCACGGCACCGATGTTGCGTTCGGCGAGCGTGGCCAGCAGCTCGCGCACCGTCGCCCCGGGCGACACTGTCGCCACATCGCTTCCCTTGGCGCGGAGAATCGTCCCGATGAGCATGTGCACCACCTCTTGAACCTCAGTCTTCCAGGCCTTGCGTACAGGCAAACAACCCCGTGGGGACCGCGTCAAGGGGAGCCGGGTTGTAACGGGGCGGTCACTTTTCGTGCCTGGCTGACAACATGTGACCTGCGTCTCATACCTTTCGCGCAAATTCCCACGAAAGCATCGACTACTAGACAACCCGTCAGTAGGGTTGCCACTCATCCGTAGGCGGCGGAGGTGGTCATGGCGGTAACCCGAGGTCGCCGATGACCCTGTCCGGGTACATCGGACGCCGGGCCGGGTCGACGCTCGGCCAGATCGGTGAGCTGTTCGTCATCGTCCTGGAGGGGTTGCGCAGGACCTGGGACATCAGGCGCTGGTGGTGGGAGTTCGTCGAACAGTGCTGGTTCCTGGCCCGGGTCACCAGCGTCCCGGTCCTGCTGGTCGCCCTGCCGCTGGGCGCCACCGTGGCGCTCCAGGTGGGCGAGCTGGCCAGGCAGCTCGGCGCCAGCTCCGCGACCGGCAGCGCCGTCTTCGTCGGGCTCATCCGCGAGGTGGCGCCGCTGGCCAGCGCGCTGCTGATCGCCGGAGCCGGCGGCAGCGCGATGACCTCCGACATCGGCGCGCGCCACATCCGCGACGAGCTGAGCGCGATGGAGGTCATGTCGGTCAACCCGATCCACCGCCTGGTCACGCCGCGCATGTGGGCGGCCAGCACGATCGCGGTCTGCCTGTGCCCGCTGGTCATCCTGGCCGGCGCGAGCGGCGGCTACTTCTTCAACGTGATCGTGCAGGGCGTCACCCCGGGCGCGTACTTCGACGGCGCGTTCTCCCTGGTCGTCGCCTCCGACCTGTACGTGACGCTGTTCAAGGCGTGGATCTTCGGGTTCATCGCGGCGGCGGTCGCCTGCTACAAGGGCATGACGTGCGCCTCCAGCCCCGTCGGCGTGGGGCGGGCGGTCAACCAGGCGACCGTGGTGACGTTCATGCTGGTGTTCGCGTTCAACTACGTGATCTCGGCCGTCTACTTCCTGGCCTACCCGCCGAGGTCGCTGTGATGATGGTGACGCGCACGGCCGGTCTGCGGCTCGCCCTGCGGGGACGGGACGTCGCCGAGCGGTTCGCGACGCTGGCCGACTGGCCGCTGTTCGTGTGGAAGGTGCTGTTCTACTCCGTACGCGACGTCGTCCTGCGGCTGAAGTTCTTCAAGGTCGTCATCCGGCAGGTCAGCGACGTCGTGGTGGGCGTCGGGGCGACCGTCATCGGCGGCGGCATGATCTTCGTGGTGTTCACGATGGCGTTCGTCGTGGGCGCGACCGTGGGCCTGCAGGGCTATCAGGGATTACAGGCGATCGGCGCGGAGTCGTTCATGGGGCTGGTGGGCAGCTTCGCGAACGTCCGCGAGATCACCCCGATCATCGCCGCGACGGCGCTGGCGGCGCAGGTGGGCTCGTCGTTCACGGCGGAGCTGGGCGCGATGCGGATCTCGGAGGAGATCGACGCCCTGGAGGTCATGGGCATCAACGCCTTCACGTACCTGATCTGCACCAGGGTCGTGGCGGCGCTGCTGGCGCTGGTGCCGATCTACCTGATCGCGCTGTTCGCCAGCTTCTTCGCCACCCGGCTGATGTGCACGGTGCTGTTCGGCCTGGCGCCGGGGGTCTACGACTACTACTTCTACCTGTACCTGCCGGTCCGGGACATCGCGTTCAGCGTCACCAAGGTCGGCGTGTTCGCCTTCGCGGTCATCGTGATCCACTGCTACCACGGCTTCCACGCCACCGGCGGTCCGGTGGGCGTGGGCGTGGCGGCGGGCCGCGCCATCCGCCAGTCGATCGTCACGATCGTGCTGCTCAATCTGCTGCTGTCGTACCTGTTCTGGGGCGCCGGCGGCAACATACCGCTGACGGGGTGAGCCGGTGGGCCGATTCCAACTCTCCCTCGCCGCCCGGGTGGGCATCGCGTTCGCCGTGCTCGTCGTGCTCGCCGCCGCCACCCTGTACGTCGTCCGCACCGCCACCGAGCTGAGCGGGACCAGGATCGACGCCGTGTTCGCCAGGGCCGGGCAGGGCATGGACGCCGGCTCCCCCGTCAAGATCCGCGGCATCACGGTCGGCAGGGTGACGGGCATATCGCTGGATGCCAAGGGCCGGGCCGTGGTGACCATGCACCTCGACCCCGGCGTCAAGGTCCCGAGCTCCACGGTCGCCTCCGTCGAGCCGGCCTCGGTGTTCGGCCCCAAGTTCCTCGACCTCAAGCCCGGCTCCGGCGAGACCACCGGCCCCTATCTGGCCGGTGGCGCCGTCATCACCGACACCGAGGGCCCGCTCGACCTGTCCGACACGCTCGGCGCCGCCTACCGCGGCCTGGACGCCGTCGACCCGCGCGAGGTCACCGTCATCGTGCACACCCTGGCCCAGGGCCTGGACGGCGAGGGCGAGAACCTGCGCGAGCTGATCGGCGACGCCGGCACGCTCGTCGGCGTCGCGCACCGGCAGCGCGGCCGGGCCCGGCAGTTCCTGCACGACGCCGCCCTGCTGGGCACGGCCCTGCAGGACAAGGGCGACGACCTCGTCTCGATCTCCTCCGACGTCAACGTCATCACCCCCGACCTGCTCGCGCGGGCCGACAAGGTGCGCGCCCTGCTGGACGAGGTCACCTCCGTCTCCGGCCTGGCGGCGCACGGGCTGGCCAAGCACCGTCAGGACCTGCGGGCCGGCGTGCACTCCGGCGAGCGGGTCGCCGCGCTCATCTACGCCCAGCTCGGCCTGGCCGGCGACGGCGTACGCGGCCTGAACAGGCTGGTCGACCTGCTCAACGAGCTGATCGAGGCGCCCGGGCCGGGCAACACCCGCCAGCTCCAGGTCGAGGCGTTCGTGGCGACCGACCTCTGCGAGCTGATCGTCGGCGCCTGCGGCCCGACCGACGGGAGGCGCTGACATGCGGCGGGCCTGGACGTTCGCGCGGTTCGCGGTCTTCGTCGGCGTGTGCGTGACGCTGATCGTGGTGATCGGCGTGCAGATCGCCCGCGTGAGCACGGGCGCCGGCTACCCGCTGGTCGCCGTGTTCGACGACGTGTCGGGGCTGAACGAGGGCGACCAGGTGAAGATCGCCGGAGCGCCCGTGGGCCAGGTGGACACGATCAAGGTGGTGGACGGGCGGGCCGAGGTGACCATGGAGGTGCAGCAGGGGATCACCGTGCCCGCTGACACCGAGGCCGCGATCCGCTGGCGCAACGCCGTCGGCCAGCGCGTGGTCTACCTGCTGCCCGGCACCGCGCCCGGCAGGCTGACGCCCGGGGCGCGCATCACCCGTACCTCCTCCGTCGTGGACATCGGCCAGCTGGTCAGCGACCTCGGCCCGCTCACCCGCAGCCTGGACCCCGACCAGATCAACCAGCTCCTCACCGCCGCCGCCAAGTCGCTCAAGGGCAACGAGCAGAACATCCCGAGGCTGCTCGACAACGTCAACGCCATCACCACCACGGTCACCGAGCGCAAGAAGACCATCGAGCAGCTGCTGAAGGACTACGCCACCGTCACCGGCGTGGTCGCCCGGCGCGACAAGCAGATCGAGCAGCTCGTCGACAACCTCGTCACGCTGTCGGAGGCGTTCGCCGACAACCGCGAGCTGATCGACGAGTCGCTGGTGGAGCTGTCGACGACCGTCCACACCTCCAACGAGGTGCTCGGCAAGAACGCCGACGAGCTCGGCCGGCTGGTCGACAACCTGGCGGGGCTGACCGGCGGCATCAGGCGGCACGTGAACCAGATCGACAGGACGGTCAGCACGTTCCAGCCGCTGTTCGCCCGGGCGTACCAGACCGTGAACCGCGGCCACTACTTCATCACCGCGGTCCCGTGCGTGGCGCTGAGCGCCGCGCCCTGCCCTTACGGGATGCAGGCGCCGCCGCCGCTGCGCAACACCCGGGTCCAGAGCACGAAGGACCTGCAGAAGCTCCTGGTGGGCGAGTGATGGCGCTCAAGTCCTTCCGCGACCGCAACCGGATCGTCGTCGGCCTCGTGTCGTTGGCCACGCTCGGCGCGATCCTCGTCGGCACCTTCCTGGTCGGCAACCTGGGGCTGCTGGAGGGCGGCTACTACATGTCCGGCGTGTTCGTGGACTCCGGCGGGCTGCGCACCGGCAACGACGTCAGGGTCGCCGGGGTGCGCGTCGGCAAGGTCACCGAGGTCCGCGCCGACTACGCGCAGGGGAACGTCGTGGTCACCTGGAAGGTGGACGACGGCGTGCGGCTCGGCCGCGGCACCCGGGCCGACATCGCCCTGTCGAACCTGCTCGGCGGCCGGTACGTCAAGCTCACCGGCCCCGTCGCGGCCCCGTACATGGACCAGCTCCCCGAGGGGCAGCGGCGCATCCCCATGACGCGGACCGGCGTTCCCACCCTGATCAACGACGCCATCAAGGACGCGACCCGGCTGGTCGAGCGCCTGGACACCGACGCCGTGGACGACCTGCTCACCGAGCTGGACAAGGTCGACCTCGGCAAGCGCGGCCGCATCACCCGGCTGCTGCAGAACATCGGCGACCTGTCGGACACGATCAGCAAGAGCGAGCCGCAGCTCCAGCGGCTCATCGACAACGGCACCCGGATCATGAACGTCCTGGAGAAGAAGGACAGGCAGCTCGGACGGCTCATCGACGCCATCGGCGTCATGCTGGCCGAGCTGCGCAGGCGGCGCGACGAGCTGCGCACGCTGCTGGGCGACGGCAGCGACCTGGTGCGCAGCACGACCAAGCTGATCAACGAGCACGAGAAGACCCTCGTTCAGGTGCTGGACGACAACGCGGCCATCACGACGCGGCTCAGCGACAGCAACAAGCAGTTCAATTCGCTCCTGGCATGGGCGGGCCCGACGTTCTCCGGCCTGTCCACGATGGGCGGTCAGGGCCCGTGGCTCGAGGCCATAGCCACGGGCCTCGGCCCCATCAACCCGGAGGTGCTCGCCGCCATCCGCAAGGACAGGGAGAGCGCCAAATGAGACGACTCGTGGCGGTCCTGCTGGCCGTGGCCGGGGTGTTCCTGACGTCGGGGTGCACCGTGCTGGGGCCGGAGCCGTACCGGCTGGTGGCGATCTTCCGCAAGGCGCCCTCCCTGTACGAGCAGGCGCGGGTCAAGGTGATGGGGCTGGACGCCGGATATGTCGAGAAGATCCGGATTGATGGGGACAAGGTGAGGGTCGACCTGCTGGTGGATCGGCAGGTGCCGCTCCCGGCCGGGGTGAAGGCCGTGGTCGCGCCGCAGAACACGCTCGGCGAGCGGAACGTCGTCCTCTACCCCCCGTGGAAGCCCGGCGACCAGAAGGTCGCGCCGGGGACGGTCATCCCCCTGGAGCGCACCGACCTGCCGGTGGAGATCGACGACGCGCTCGACGCGTTCACCAAGCTCACCGACGCGCTCGACGACAAGAAGCTGGGCTCCGTGGCGAGCGACCTGGCCGACGGGGTCAGGGGGCGCGGCAAGACCGTCAACAACGCCATCGCCGACACCTCCCGGCTCACCGGCACCCTGGCCAAGCAGGACCAGCAGCTCGTCGACCTGGCCAAGGGGCTGAACCGGCTGGCCACCAGCCTCAACCGGCGCGAGAGCCAGGTGACGGGCGCGATCGACGCGTTCGCCGAGGCGAGCTCGATCCTGGCGGAGGAACGGCGGCGGCTGCGCGACTTCATCACCGGCATCTCGGACTTCGTCCGGCGCGGCGACGTGATCATCGAGCAGTACTCCGAGCGGCTCCCCCAGGCCGCCGGGACGCTGGCCGAGCTGGTGCTGACCATGCGGGCCAACAGCGAGTCGGTGGCGCAGGCGGTCAAGGGCGCGGCCGACTTCGCCGACGTGGTGATCGACTCGTGGGACAGGAAGCAGCACGTGCTGAAGATCCGCGTCGTGCTCAACGCGATGACCAGGGCGTGGCTGACGCCGCTGTTCGAATCGCTGAACCTGGGGCGGGTGCCGTGCCTGCCCGCCGGGCTGAGCAACTGCCCCTACGAGCAGCAGGGGAGGCGGCGATGAGGGCACGCCTGCTCGCCGCGATCCTCGCGCTGGCTCTGACGGCGTCGTGCTCGCTCCAGACGCTCGGCGCGACCACCGGCGACCTGACCCTGCACGCGGTCTTCGACGACGTGCAGAGCCTGGTGGCCGGGCACAGCGTGCAGATCTCCGACGTACGGGTGGGCACGGTCACCGACATCCGGCTGGAGGGCTACCGGGCCAAGGTGACGATGTCGATCGTGTCGAAGTACCGGGTGCCCGAGGGCAGCACGGCCACCGTGGCCAAGACGTCGGTGCTGGGCGAGAACTACGTCCTGCTCACGCCGCCCGCGGGCAAGGACCTGGCCACGGGGCCGTACCTGAGCACCGGCGCCACCATCGCCGACACGTCGGTCGAGCCGGACATCGAGCAGGTCACCGCGAAGGCCGGGCCGCTCATCGAGGCGCTCGGCGCGCAGGACGTGAACGCCATCCTCGACGCGGCCTCCACCGCCTTCGCCGGGAAGGGCGACGACGTCAACAAGCTGATCAAGCAGACGGCCGAGGTCACCGACGCCTACGCCGCGGCCCGCCGGGACCTGGGCACCAGCATCGACGCCCTGGCCAGGCTGGGCGACGACCTCGCCAAGGGCAGCGGCGAGCTGGACCGGCTGCCGGGCACGCTGGCCGCGGCCACCGCGCGGATCGCGCACGGGCGCAAGCACGTCAAGAAGACGATCATCGCGCTGACCAGGCTGGCCGAGGAGGCCAACCTCACCGTCTACCCGCGCCACGCCGCCCGGCTGCGGACGCTGCTGCTGGAGCTGGAGGCCGTCTCCTCGGCGATGCAGCGGGGCAAGGAGGACCTGAAGACGCTGGTGGCGCGGCTGCAGAAGTTCATCGACGCGCCGCCGATCACGGTCAACGGGCAGGTGCTGATCTACCTGTGGCTGAAGGGCGTCCTGCTGCCCAAGAGCTCGTCGCAGGGGCCGCTGCCGAACCGGATCGAGGACTTCCGCCTGCTCCTGGAGCCGCCGCGATGAGAAACCGGATCTATCTGAACCTGGGCTTCTTCGCCGTCCTGGGCGTGGTCATGACCGTCTGGGCGTTCAGCACGATCATCCGGCTCGACGCCATCGAGCGGCCCTACCGGGTGTCGGCCGAGTTCGTCTCGTCGCCGGGGCTCATCCAGGGGTTCGACGTGGCGTACCTGGGGGTGCGGGTCGGCAAGATCGGCGACGTGCGGCTGGCGCCGGGCAAGATCGTGGTCGGTCTCGACATCGACAGGGGGATCCGGCTGCCGAAGGGCGCCACGGCCGAGGTGCGGCGCAAGTCGGCCATCGGGGAGCCGTACGTGGAGCTCTCGCCGCCCGCCACCGGCGTGACGGGTCCCCCGCTCGCGGCCGGGGACACGATCCCGCTGGCCAAGACGTCGGTGCCGCTCGACTACAAGAAGCTGTTCGAGGGCGTCGGCAAGCTGCTCAACGCGGTGCCGCCCCGGGACGCGAAGACGATCACCCATGAGCTGGCCGTCGCGCTGGACGGGCGGGCCCCGGCGATCAGGAACATCATCGACGACGCCCACTCCCTGACCGGCACGCTGGCCGACAACGCCGCCGTCCTCGACGACCTGTCGGTGCAGCTCACCAAGCTCACCCACACGCTGGCCGGCAAGCGGGGCGAGCTGGCCTCCGGGATCACGGACCTGAGCACGGTGACCAGCACGCTGCGCGCCTCCCGTGCCGACCTGAACGCCTTCCTCGACCGGGGGCCAGGGGTGTTCGCCCAGCTGGACGCGGCCATCAAGAAGTCCCGGCCGGGGTTCTCGTGCCTGCTGACGGCGCTGGGACAGCCGCATCAACCGGCGTTCTCGCCGCGGACCGAGCGGAACGTGCACCACCTGCTCAGCATCGTGCCGACCGCGCTCAGCCTCGCGGACGACATCAGCGACCGGCACGGCGACACCGTCTACGGGAGGGCGGCGTTCATCTTCAGCGTGCCGGGCGGGCCGACCCCGGCCGAGGAGTACGCCGGCGCGGTCGGGCCTCCGACGGTGCCGGCCCTGCGCTCCTGCCCCTCCCCCGCCGCCGGGGACTCCTCGGACTCCGACGACTCCCCCATGGATCGCCATACGGATCGCCACCAGGACGCCGCCGGACCGGCGGACACCGCCTCGCCCGCCGAGTCCGCGCGTCCGGTGGCGAGGAACACCGAGAAACCGAAGCAGCGGCCCGAGGCCACCCCGTCGCCCAGCGGCGCCGCGGCCGCCGGGCCCGCGTCCCGCACCCCGCCGAACGCCACCCCGCTGATTGCCGGGATATTCCTCGCCGTGGTGGCCGGTGGTGGCATCGTGGGCTGGATCGCGACGGGCCGGGCCGCCCGCCGCCGTGAGGAGTCGAAATGACCGCCAAGCAGGACCTCGCCGAGGACGCCCGCACCGAGGAGGCCCCCTCCGAGGAGGCCCGCGCAGAGGAGACCTCCTCAGAGGACGAGCAGCCTACGGTGGCGGATGCGGCGCCCGCTGAAGGGGCCCCCGCTGAAGAGGCGGCGGGCGGCAAGGGCGGCGGGCGCGTCACGCGGGCCCGGGTGCTCGGGACGCTGGCGGCGATGCTGGTGGCCGCGCTGGCCGCCACGGCCGTGCTGCAGTGGATCTCCGCCGCGCAGGCCGAGGACGCGCGGGCCAGGATCGAGTCCGAGCGCGCGCTGCGGCTGGAGGTGTCGGGGGCGGCCGGCGCGTTCAGCAAGGCGCTGCTCAGCTACGACTACCAGAACCTCCAGGGCACCCGCTCCACCCTCGCCGCCCAGGCCACCGGCGACTTCCTGGCCACCTACGACGCGGCGTTCGGCGGGGCGATGGCGCAGGTCATCGTCAAGCTCAAGGCCACCTCGCAGGCCACGGTGCGCGAGGTCTACCTGGCCGACGTGGACGAGGCCACCGCGCACGCCATCGTCGTGGTCGACCAGCAGGTGAACACCTCCGAAGCGATCCGCTCCGTCAAGGACTCGCACCTTAAGATCAGCCTTGTGAAGGAGAAGGGGACCTGGAAGATCCATGACGTGACCGTTCTCGGCGCGGCCTCGGAGGACCAGTACAACCTCACCGGCGACAAGAAGAAGGACTGACCATCGGTTTCTTAGCGATGGGCGGCCGCCCCGACGAGGTGCGCGCCCCGGAAGACTGGCTCACCGAGGTGGAGACCGAGCGGGCCGGGCGGTTCAGGTTCGAGGCGGATCGAGCCAGCTTCGTCGCGGCCCACCTGCTCGTACGGCTCTGCGCCGCCGCCGTGCTCGACGTCGGGCCGCAGGAGCTGACCCTGCGGCAGCGCTGCGACCTGCACGGCCCCGGGCACGGGAAGCCGTACATCGAGGAGGCGCCCGAGCTGGGCGTCAGCTTCAGCCACACGCGCGGCTACGTGTGCGCGGCGGCCGGTCCCGGCAAGGTCGGCGTGGACGCGGAGCACGTGCCGCCGGGGCCGCTGGACCCGCTGCTCGCGGACCGGGCGCTCACCCCGCGCGAGCGCGCGATGGTCACCGGCAACGACGAGCTGATCCGGCACTGGACGCGCAAGGAGGCGCTGATCAAGCGCGGGGAGCTGACGCTCGACAAGCTCCGCTCGGGCGGCGACGACCTCGACGGCCGCCACCTGCTCGAGTGGAGCGTGGGGCCGGACATCAGGGTGGCCGTCGTCGCGGACGCCCCGGTCAGGAGGGCACCCATCCCCCCTGGATAAACTTGCATGCATGTTCTACCGGAAATCCCTGGAGGAGCGGATCGCCGACCGCATGGCCCAGCGGCGCCCCCTCGAAGAGGGCAAGACGTTCGAGCACGGGCCGGCCAAGTTCGTGTTCATCTCCTTCATCGTCATCGTCGTGCTGATGCACGTGATCGGCGTCGCCATCGCCATGCACTACTTCAGCTGATCCACCCCTGCCCCCGTCAGTGGCGGCGGGTCGGGGTGGGGTCGAGGAAGACCTGACTGATCCCGGAGAAGCGCTCGCGCAACCGCCGGTCCACCTCGTCGCAGGCGATCTCCACGCCCGCCGCGCTCGCCATGTCCACGAAGTCGATCTTGGCGGCCACCAGGACGGAGCCGGGGCCGATCATCATCGTGAGCAGCTCGACCACCTCCTCCACCTCCGGCTGGGCCGTCAGCTCGGCCCGGATGCCCTCCTCGACGTGTGGGGGCGCGGCCTGGCCGATGAGCAGCGAGATGTTCGACCGGATCAGGATGAGCGCCACCACCAGCAGGAGCAGGCCGATCCCGACCGACGCCAGGCCGTCCCACAGCGCCGAGCCCGTCAGCTGCGACCCCGCCAGCCCGGCGCCCGCGATGACCAGGCCCACGAGAGCGGCCGCGTCCTCGAACAGCACGGCCTTCAACGGGGTGTCGGAGGTGATCCGCACCAGCCGGACCGGATCGAGGTCGTGCCTCGCGGCCTGCCTGCGCAGCTGGGAGAGGGCCTTGGCGAACGAGACGGACTCGACGGCGAACGCGATGGCCAGCACGATGTAGGACGGGGTGAGGTTGGTCAGCTCCTCGCCGTGCCCGATCACGTGCACGCCGTGCGTGATCGAGAACCCGGCCCCGCCCACCAGCGTCGCGACCGCCGCCATCATGGCCCAGAAGAACCCGCTCTTGCCGTGGCCGAACGGATGCCGCCGGTCCGGCGGCCGGCTCGCGCGGCGCACCGCCACCAGCAACAGCAGCTCGGTCACGGTGTCGGCGGCGGAGTGGGCCGCCTCCGACAGCATGGCCGCCGAGCCGCTGATGAGACCCGCGACGAGCTTGGCCACGGCGATGGTCAGATTGGCCGCTCCCGCGACCAGGACGGTGCCCAGGCTCTCCCCTGGATCCCGCTGCTCCATAGCGCTTCACTTTACGTGCGCTAGATTAGGGATCATGAGCGCGCCTCGCTGGCTTTCACCCGCCGAACAGCGTGCCTGGCGCACGCATCTGGCGCTGCACAAGCTCCTCATGCACCGGCTCGACCGGGAGCTGCAGGAGCATCAGCTCTCGTTGAACGACTACGAGATCCTGGTCAACCTCTCGGAGAGCGAGGGGCGGCGCATGCGGATGAGCGACCTGGCCGACGCGACGATCCAGTCGCGCAGCCGGCTGTCGCACCAGATCTCCCGCATGGAGGCCAAGGGCCTGGTGACCAGGGAGGACTGCCGCGACGACCGGCGGGGCACGTTCGCGGTGCTGACCGACGAGGGCTGGGAGGCGATCCAGCGGGTGGCGCCGCACCACGTGGCGAGCGTGCGCGAGCACTTCGTCGACCGGCTCACCGACGAACAGCTCGAAGCGATCGAGGCCGCCTACGGGCCCATCGTCGAGCGCCTGAAGAAACTGCGCTGAAGAAGTTGCGCTGACACCCAACCGATATCCGCGACGCCTCACGGCGTTCCCAGGCGATCGATACGATCCGCACATGCTCAGAAAGCTTCTGATCGTGGCCGTTCTGGCGCTGGTGTCGGCGTGCTCGTCGGGCGGGGGCGACGAACTGCCCACCGGTCCCGACCTGATGAAGAAGGCCTCCGAGGCCATGAAGAGCGTCAAGTCGGCCAGCTTCTCGATCGCGACCGAGGGCAAGACCACGGTGCCGGTCAAGAAGGCGGACGGCAGGCTCACGGCTGCCGGTGACGCCGACGGCACGATCACGATCGACCTCCTGGGCCTGCAGGAGATCAGCTTCGCCGTGGTCGGGGACACCGTCCACTTCAAGGGGCCGACGGGAGGCTTCCAGAAGATGACGCGGCAGCAGCTCGCGCAGTTCTACGACCCCTCGGTGATCCTCGAGCCGACCAAGGGCATCGCGCAGCTGCTCGCCTCGGCCGCCGATCCCCAGGTGGAGGCGCTGGAGGGCGACGCGTACCGGGTGGCCACCGCGTTCCCCGGGTCGGCGATCGGCCAGATCATCCCCGGCCTCACGCAGGGCGTGAACGGCAAGGTCTGGCTCGACAAGGCCACCAGCCGCCTGACCAAGGCCAGCCTGCCGCTGCAGGACGGCACGGTGACGGTGTCGTTCAGCGACTACGACGCGCCGGTCACGATCACGCCGCCCGCCGCCGGATGAGAGGCGCCCGCCGGGTAGTCCTCGGCGCCGGGGGCGCGGTGGTGCTGCTGGCCGCGCTCGACGCGTACGTGGTGGTCACGGTCCTCATCGACATCGCCGAGGACGTGGGCATCCCGCTGAACCACCTGGAGCGGGCCACGCCGATCGTGACGGGGTTCCTGCTCGGGTACGTCGCCGCGATGCCGCTGCTCGGCCAGCTCTCCGACCGCTACGGGCGGCGGCCGCTGATCCACGCCTGCCTGGCCGCGTTCGCGCTCGGCTCGGTGCTGACGGCGCTGGCCGCCGGCGAGGTGATGGTGGTGGCCGGGCGCACCGTGCAGGGGGTGGCCGGCGGGGCGCTGCTGCCGATCACGATGGCGCTCATCGGCGACCTGTGGGACGAGCGCGAGCGGCCGGTGGCGCTGGGGGCCGTCGGGGCGGCGCAGGAGCTCGGAAGCGCCCTCGGGCCCCTCTACGGCGGGGTGCTGGCGCTGATCCCGAGCGCCGTGGTGGCGGGGGTGGAGCTGGGCGGCTGGCACGCCATCTTCTGGATCAACGTCCCGCTCGCCGCCCTGGCCGCCGTCGCGGTCCACTTCACCGTCCCCTCCGGCAATCCCACCCGCCCCGGTCCACCGCACGACACCACGACCGCCCCCGAACCCGCACTCCCCTCAGCTGCCGCTCCAGGCACGGCACCCCAGGCCACTCCCGGCATGGCGCTCCCCTCAGCGGGCGCGTCCAGCACGGCAGCGCCCACGGCCGGCGCCCCTGGCACCGCATCCCCCACGACGCCCGCCGACGGCGCGGCAGGCCAGGTCGAGCCCGACGGAGCCGCAGACGAGGGGGCCAGCGGCGCCGGTGCCGACGCGACGGCGCATCACGCGGGCGGCGCCGGCGCGACCGCGCGGGCGGCCGCCGCAGGCGGCGGGAAACGGCGTGTGGACGTCGTCGGCGGGGCGTTGCTGGCGCTGGCGCTCGCGCTGCTGGTCGTGGGCCTGTACAACCCCGACCCTGCCAAGACCGTGCTCCCCCCATGGGGCCTGCCCGTGATCGCCGCCGGAGCGCTGGTGACCGGGATCTTCGTGTGGTGGGAGATCCGCTCCCCCGTACGCCTGCTCGACCTCTCCGCCACCCGCAAGGGCCCCCTGCTCGCCACCCTGGCCGTGAGCTTCCTGGCCGGGGCGGCGCTCCTGGTGACCATGGTGTTCGTCCAGTTCACCGCCCAGACCCTGCTCGGCGAGGACGCGCTGGGAGCGTCGCTGGTCCTGGCCAGGTTCCTGGCCGCGCTCACCGTGGGCGCCCTGCTGGGCGGCCTCCTGGCCCGCAGGCTGGGCGACAGCGTCGTCGCGGTGGCGGGCATGGTGCTGGCGGCGGCCGGCTACTGGCTGATGAGCCGCTGGCCGCTCGAGCTCAAGAGCGCGGGGCTCCTCGTGGACGTCGACCTGGTGGTCGCCGGCCTGGGTCTGGGGCTGGTCATCGCCCCGGTCTCGTCGGCGGTGCTGCGCGTGACCTCGGCGGCCCAGCACGGCGTGGCGTCGGCTGCGGTCGTGGTGGCCAGGATGATGGGCATGCTGATCGGCATCGCGGCGGTGTCGGCGTGGGGCTTCTACCGGTTCCAGTCGCTGACCGCGCACCTGGACACGCCGCTGCCGTTCGGCGTGGACGCGGCGACGTACCAGCGGCGGCTGGCCGAGTACACCGCGAAGGTGCAGGCGGCGCTGCACACGGAGTACACGGAGATGTTCCTGGTCACGGCGTTCATCTGCCTGCTGGGCGCGGCCGTCGCGCTGCTGATGCCCCGCGCCCGGCACTCTTGAGAAGGTTCCGGGAACCAGGCGAGTCTGTGGCCTGGGGCGATATGGGCGCGTCTACTGGCCCCGGCGCCTCCGCTGTGGACGCCTGGGGACCGCATGGAACAGTAATCGTCCATACGTTCGAGACTGCATGGTAAATTCCTGTAGTCTTCCGATCACAGACCGTATGGCAGTGGAGGGTAGCGAGGTGCAGGTCCTGCAGGCGTACCGCTTCGCGCTGGATCCAACGCCGCGTCAGGCGAGCGCGCTGGCCTCACACTGCGGGGCTGCGCGGGTAGCGTTCAACTGGGGGCTGGCACTTGTGAAGGCCAATCTGGCACAGCGAGCAGCCGAACGCTCTTACGGCCTCCGCGGCGATCAGCTCACCCCTCCAGTGCCGTGGTCGATGTACACGTTGCGCAAACGCTGGAACACCGTCAAACATGAGGTCGCGCCATGGTGGGCGGAATGCTCCAAAGAAGCATATGCATGTGGTCTGGAGCGGCTGGCAGCTGCACTGGCGAACTGGCGCACCTCCGCCAATGGCACACGTAACGGGCCGCCGGTGAGCTTCCCCCGCTTCAAATCCAAGCACAGGAGTGTCCAATCCGTGCGCTTCACCACCGGTGCAATCCGGCTGGAGGGCCGCGCCCATGTGGTCCTGCCGGTGCTGGGCCGGATCAAGACGCACGAGTCGACCCGCAAGCTTTCGCGCCGCATCGAGCAAGGCACCGCGACCATCCGCTCCGCCACCGTACGGAAAGAGGCGGGTCGGTGGTTCGTGGCCTTCTCAGTGCTGGTCCAGCGCATAGTGCGCAGCCCGAGGCAGCCAGAAGCGATAATCGGCGTCGACCTTGGCGTAAAGACACTGGCGGTCTTCTCCGATCATCGCCCCGCCGCCGAAAATCCCGGCCACCTGGCCACCGCCTTGCGCCGGTTGCGGCGGCTGTCACGGACGGTCGCACGCCGCCAAGGACCGGACCGGCGCAGCGGACAGTCACCATCCAAGCGTTGGGCCAGAGCCAACGCGCAGCGTAACCGGGTTCACCATCGGGTCGCCCATCTGCGCCACAACGCCCTCCACAAGCTCACATCCGACCTGGCACGCGCGTACGGCTCGATCGTGATCGAGGACCTCAACGTGGCCGGAATGCTGCGCAACCGGCGACTGGCCCGCGCTGTCGCCGATGCCGGATTCGGCGAGATACGCCGCCAGCTCACC
Organism: Nonomuraea sp. NPDC050451; assembly: GCF_044458585.1. Lineage (NCBI taxonomy): Bacteria > Bacillati > Actinomycetota > Actinomycetes > Streptosporangiales > Streptosporangiaceae > Nonomuraea > Nonomuraea sp. NPDC050451. Next base: position 813,536 of record NZ_JBITHZ010000001.1, on the reverse strand, counting down.
TACAAGACCAAGTGGAACGGCGGCTCTCTGATCGTGGCCGACCGCTGGTATCCCTCATCGAAGACCTGCTCAGGCTGCGGGGCAGTGAAAGCCAAACTGCCGCTGCGCGTGCGCACCTACGTTTGTGCGTTCTGCGGGCTGAGGATCGATCGCGACCGTAACGCCGCGATAAACCTCGCCTCACTGGTGAAAAGAGTTGTCGCCGGGAGTGGCTCGGAGACACGAAACGGACGTGGAGCCGACCCTAAGCCCTCGCCTGGCGTGGCAGGTGGCTGTGAAGCGTCTACCCCGCAACGGGTCCTTGCGCCCGGATCAGACGGGGACCTTCGCCTCAGGCGAATCGCTGACAGGCTCGGCGAACGGAGAAGGGAGCTCCCGGTTGTTTGACGTGGGACGCTGCCGCGTTGCTGGAGCTCGGCCTCCTGGTTGCAGGCGGCGCGAGCTCCAGCAGCGATGCGTTACTTGTCCTTCTTGGCCCGCTTCTCCCGGATCTTCATCGTGACCTCGATCGGCGAGCCGGCGAACCCGAACTCCTCCCGGATGCGCCGCTCGATGAAGCGCCGGTAAGTGTCCTCCAGCCAGCCCGACGTGAACAGCACGAACTTCGGCGGCTCGACGGAGGCCTGCGTGGCGAAGAGGATCTTGGGCTGCTTCCCGCCCCGCACCGGCGGCGGCGTCTGCTGCACCAGCTCCGTCAGGAACGCGTTCAGGCGGGCGGTGGGCACCCGGGTGGACCAGGAGTCGAGCGCCTTCTCCAGGGCGGGCACCAGCCGATCGATGTGCCGGCCCGTCAGGGCGGAGATGTTGACCCGCAGCGCCCACGGGGTGCGGACGAGCTGCCGGTCGATCTCCTTCTCCAGGTAGTAGCGGCGGTCCTCGTCGACCAGGTCCCACTTGTTGAAGGCCACCACCATCGCCCGGCCCGACTCGATGACCAGGCCGATGATGCGCAGGTCCTGCTCGGTGAGGATCTGGCTGGCGTCGATGAGCACGACGGCCACCTCGGTGCGCTCCAGCGCGGCGCGGGTGCGCATGGCCGCGTAGAAGTCGGCCCCCTGCAGCTCGCGGTCGCGCCGCCGGATGCCCGCCGTGTCGACGAACCGCCAGGTGCGCCCGCCCAGCTCGATCAGCTCGTCGACCGGGTCGCGGGTGGTGCCGGCCATGGGGTCGACCAGCACCCGCTCCTCGCCCGCGAGCTTGTTGAGCAGCGAGGACTTGCCGACGTTGGGCTTGCCGAGCAGCGCGACGCGGGCCGGGCCGCGCTCGGTCTCGAAGCCGAGCGCGGGCGTCTCGGGCAGCGCGTCGAGCACCACGTCGAGCAGGTCGCCGCTGGAGCGCCCGTGCAGGGCCGAGACGGGGTACGGCTCGCCGAGGCCGAGCGACCACAGCGCGGCGGCCTCCAGCTCCAGCTGCTGGTTGTCGACCTTGTTGGCGGCCAGGACGACCGGCTTGCCGGACTGCCGCAGCACCGATCCCACGATCTCGTCGGCGTCGGTCGCGCCCACGGTGGCGTCGACGACGAACACGATCACGTCGGCCAGCTCGACGGCGACCTGCGCCTGCTCGGCGATGCGCAGGTTCATCCCGGTGGCGTCGGGGTCCCAGCCGCCGGTGTCGACCACCGTGAAGCGGCGGCCACGCCAGTTGGCGTCGTAGGTGACCCGGTCGCGCGTGACGCCCGGCACGTCCTCCACGACCGCCTCGCGGCGGCCGATGATGCGGTTGACCAGCGTGGACTTGCCGACATTAGGCCGCCCCACGATGGCGACGACCGGCAACGGCGTGGTGTCGCCGTGCTCGGTGATCTCAAGGTCGTCGAGGCCGGCCTCGACCCAATCCCCCGTTGGCACGAAATTTCATCCTTTGTGAGTACCGCACCCTCAGGTGCGCTCGTGTATACGGTCGCGGCCGCTTCGGAACTCGTTGGCTCCGCTCTCTCCTTCCGAGCTCCTCCGCTCCGCGACCAATCTCAACACCTCAGCGATGACCTCTTCCAGGTTCAACGGCGTGGTGTCGAGCTCGACGGCGCCATCCGCCATCGAGAGTGGGTCCGTCTTGCGTGTCGAGTCGAGGGTGTCACGCTTGGCCATGGCCTGCTGCTGCGCCTCCACCGTCGAGCCGGCGAGCTCGGCGTTGCGCCGAGCGGCACGGGCCTCCGGGCTGGCCGTCAGGTAGACCTTGACGGCGGCTTCGGGCCAGACGGCCGTGCCGATGTCGCGGCCCTCGACCACGATGTCACCGGCCCCGATGAGCTCCCGCTGGAGCGCGACCAGGCGAGCCCGGACCTCGGGGACGGCGGCCACGGCCGAGACGGCGTCGGTGACCTCGGACTCCCTGATCGGACCCGCCACGTCGACGCCGTCGACGTGGATCGTGGGGCCGTCAGGGTCGGTGCCGGACTCGATGCGCGGCTCGCCGCAGCGGGCCGCCACGGCGGCGGGGTCGGTCAGGTCGACCGACTGCCGGAGCATCCACCAGGTCATCGCCCGGTACATCGCCCCGGTGTCGAGGTAGCGCAGGCCCAGCGCCCGGGCGACCCCGCGCGACGCGCTCGACTTACCCGACCCCGAAGGACCGTCCATGGCGACGACCAGACCGGTCACGGCCTCTCCCTCTTCACGAGCTTCTCAAGAACCCCAACCTGAAGAGGCTACCGTGTCCCGCTCAGTCGGCGATCCAGCTTCCGTGGAAGCCGAGCGGCACGCGGGCGGGCAGGTGGACGGTGGCGACCGGCTCGCCGGTGAAGTCCTGCGCGGACAGGATCATCAGGTCGGCCGCTCCCCTGGCCTCGTTGTTGACGAGGGCGAGCACGTACCCGTCGTCCTCGGCCTCGCCGCAGGCCACGAAGGCGGGCTCGCCGACGTACGCGCCCCGCCCGAACTGCCGCCACTCCTGCGTCCCCCGCACCAGGTCGTGCTTGATGAGCGTGTTGTCGAAGGCCTGGTCGGGCAGGTCCTCCAGCTCGGTGTCGGCCGGGTAGAGCACGTCGTGGAGGTCGCGGGCGGCCGAGGTGTAGCCGTAGCGGTACGGCCGGCCGGTGCGGCGCTCGTCCATGCGGGGGAACTCCTGCGGCCGGTCGTCCAGCCGCGTCTGCCGGACCTTGCCGGCGACCGGGTCGATCGTCCACCGGTCGAGCGTCGGCAGGCCGCCCAGGTCGAGCCGGGCGTCCACGAACCGCTTGGGGTAGCGGACCACGTCCACGACCACCTCGTCGCCGTCGTCGTAGGCGTTGAGCGTGTGGAACACCCAGCACGGGTCCACCTCCACCCACCGCACCTCGCCGCTCTCGCGTGACATGAGCCCGAGCCGGGCGCCGTGGGCGTCGTTCCACGCGTACGGCAGCGGGACGCCCTTCTCCGCGTGGGCCTGGCTGAACGTGACCGGCAGGTCGTAGATCACCACGTACCGCTCGGTGAGCGCGAAGTCGTGCAGCATCGGGGCGTCGGCGATCGGGATGTCCCTGATCCGCGTCACCGAGCCCTCGGGGTCGATCACGATGTGCTGGTGGTGGTCCCAGCCGAAGAAGTAGGCCAGCGCGTGCAGCTCGCCGCTGACCGGGTCGAGGTGGGTGTGCGCGGCGAACCCGCCGGGCAGGCCGCCGTCGAAGTCGCACGTGCCGACGGTGTCGAGCTCGTAGTCCAGCTCGTACGGCAGGGGCCCCGCCTCGACGGTCGCGAACGTGCGCCCGGCCAGCCCGATGACGTGCGTGTTGGCGGCGAAGTCCCAGTTCTTGTGCAGCGGCCCCGGCCGGGACGGCTCGCCGAGCCGTTCGGCGACGCCGGCGCTGCGTACCCAGCGGTTGCGGTACCACTCGGCGCGGCCGTCGCGCAGCCGCACGCCGTGCACCATGCCCTCGCCGAGGAACAGGTGACTGGCCGTGGGGTCGTCGAGGCTGAGCGGGTTGGGGCCGTTGCGCAGGTAGCGGCCGTTCAGCTCGGCCGGGATGCGGCCGGTGACCTCCAGGTCGAAGGCCGTGATCTCATCGGTCACGGGCGCGAACCCGCCGGTGAAGGGCGTCATGTCACGTTCCTCTCGTCGTGGGTCGGGCGCCTTCGGCCAGGAAGGGCGCGAGGACCGAGTCGCAGAGCAGCCGGTAGCGCTGTGCCACCTCGTCCGGCTCGAAATAGCCGGATATTTCCAGACTTACGGCGCCGTGTATGGCCATCCACAGCACATCGGCGATCTCCCGGGCCGCGCCCCCGCGCAGCACGCCCGCCTCCAGGCACTCCTCCACGCACCGCAGCAGCAGGTCGAACGTCCGCCTGGCGGCCTGCACCGACTCCTGGTCCGGTTTGAACCCCGGCATCGCCCCCTGGAACATGACCCGGTAGTGGTCGGGCTCGGCCAGCGCGTAGGCGCGGTAGGCCTCCAGGCCCTTGCGCAGCGCGGTCAGGGGGTCGTCTGGACCCATCACCTCGAGCAGCCACCGCTCGAACCGCGCGAACCCCTCCAGCCACACCGCCTGGCTGAGCCCGTCCTTGCCGCCGAACAGCGTGTAGATCACCTTGGTCGAGCAGCCGACCTCGCCGGAGATGCGCCGCACGGTCAGCGCCGCCGGCCCCTCGGTGGCGAGCAGATGCGTGGCGATGTCGAGGATCGCGGCCCGGACGACGCTCTGCCCCTCCTGCTGGGCCTGCTGGTACGCAGTGCTCACGGTAACGCCGTTTCCTTTCGGTAACGCTGTTACCGCCTTTCCTACCCCTTTCCGGGGAGCGCCGTCAACCTGAGGAGTAAGAGAGCGCGGCGCGGTAAGTGGCCCTCTGTGAACGATCCGCGCGTCACCGTGGTGGTGGCCAGCAAGGACAGGCTGCGGGTGCTGGCCCGCACGCTTCCCCTGCACCCGCGCCCGGTGATCCTCGTCGACAACGGCTCGACCGACGGGACGGCGGGGTTCGTGCGGCGCCACTTCCCGGACGTTCACGTGGTGGAGGCGGGCAGGAACCTGGGGGCACCGGGCCGCAACCTCGGCGTCCGCCTGGCCGAGACCCCGTACGTGGCCTTCGCCGACGACGACTCCTGGTGGGCGCCGGGGGCGCTGGAGCAGGCCGCGGACGTGCTGGACGCGCATCCGCGGCTGGCCGTCCTGGGGGCGCGCGTGCTGGTGGGGCCGGAGGAGCGCCTGGACGCGGTGTCGGAGGCGATGCGCGACTCACCGCTCGGCGTGGAGCCGGACCTGCCGGGGCCGAGCGTGCTGGGCTTCCTGGCGTTCGCGGTGGTGGTGCGCAAGGAGGCGTTCCTGGAGGCGGGCGGGTTCGACGACGTGATCTTCTTCTTCGGCGAGGAGGAGCGGCTGGCCGTGGACCTGGCCGCGAAGGGGTGGGGGCTGGCGTACGTGGACGAGGTCGTGGCCCACCACCACCCGCCTCGCCCCAAGGACCCGCGCGGCAGGCAGGTGCTGGCCACACGCAACGCCGTGCTGACCGCGGTGCTGCGCCGCCCGTGGCGGGTGGTGGCGCGGCGGTCGCTCGACGCGCTGCGCGCCGGCCCGGCGGGCTGGGAGGGGCTGCGTACGGCCGTGCCGCGGCTGCCGCGGGCCCTGGCCGAGCGCCGGGAACTGCCGGCCGAGGTGGAACGGGCGCGGCAACGGCTGGAACGACCCGATTGCTGACCGAATGTTACATATCGTGACAGCAGGGCAGCACAGAGTTATGACAACGATACCGAACCCGATCGACCTGCTCAAGAACCTGAGCGGCGTGGAGTTTCCGGCCAACAAGCAAGAACTGATCAGGGCTGCCCGCGAGCGCAAGGCGAGCAAGGACATCATCAAAGCCCTGGAGACCCTGCCCGACCACGAGATGTTCGACGACCCGAGTGACGTGACCGAGGCCCTGACGACCAGGCGCTGATCACCGAAAGTGCGACGGGCGGGGCCGTGGGGCCCCGCCCGTCGTGCTGCTCACCCGAGCCCCGCGCTCAGCGCGAACACCCACACGGGCACCAGACCCCGCTTCAGCAGCCTGAACGTGGGGATCGGACTGCTGCTCACGGTCTCCTTGTACGTGATCGCCGCCCGGCCCTTCAGGTACCACCTGCGCGGGCTGTCGTCCGGCCGGGTGAACTGGATGACCGCGTCCTTCCGCCCCAGGGAGATGGGCTGATGCACGTACCCGAACCGGAACGCCTTCGGCGTTCTGCCGCGCAGGGTCGCGGCGAGCGAGTCGGCGGCGTGCAGGCCGGTGGGGATGCCGCCCTGGCAGGTGCCGTGCAGCACGCCGTACGGCTGGCTGACCGCGGCGGCGTCGCCGACGGCGTACACGTCGGGGTGGGACACCGAGCGCAGCGCGGAGTCCACCACGATCCGGCCGTGGGCGTCGACGGTCAGCCCCGACCCGGCGGCCAGCGGCAGGCCCCTGGTGCCGGTGGTCCACAGTGTCGCGTCGGAGTGGACGAGCTCGCCCCCGGCCAGCTCGACGCCCTCCGGCAGCACCTTGGTGATGTCCGCGCCGGTGCGCACCTCGACGCCCAGCCGCTCCAGCGCGGCGTCCAGGTGGGCGCGGGCCCGCTCGCCCATCATGGAGCCGGGCCGCCCCCGGGTCAGCAGGACCACGTGCAGGTGCGGGTGGGCCTCGGCGATCTCCGTGACCGACTCGACGCCGGTCAGCCCGCCGCCGGCCACGACGACCGTGCCCGAGGTGAGGGCGGCGAGGCGTTCGGCGAGCCGTACGGTGCCCGCGTAGTCGTCGTAGACGAAGGCGTGCTCGGCGACGCCGGGCACCGAGGCGTCGGTGACGGTGCCGAGCGCGTAGATCAGCTTGTCGTAGCCGAGCACGCGCCCGTCCTCCAGGCGGGCCTGCCGGCGCTCGACGTCCAGCCCGGCCACCCGGCCCTGGACGAACTCGATGCCGGTGCCCGCGACCACGTCCTCCAGCGGGAAGTCGGCCAGCCGCTGCCCGGCCGCCGTCTGGTGCAGCCTGAGCCGCTCGGTGAACCTCGGCGAGGCGTTCACCAGCCTTACCCGGCCGCCCGTGCGGCGGGTCCTGACGGCGGTCCTGATGGCCGCGACGACTCCGGTGTAGCCGGCTCCGAGTACCAGAATGTCGGTCATTTTCCTTACCTCCTCGATCCGCCCTGAAGACGGATCGAGGAGGCTCGGATGTGACATCGGGCTGGTGCTGATCAGCCGGCGGCGGGCACGGCGGGCTTGTCGTCGGTCCAGCCGACCTTGTACGTCTCGACCGCGCTCTTTCCGGCCAGCTGCTTGCCGCCGTCCTGGAGGTCGACGTAGTGGGCCAGCAGCGTCATCGTCCGGGTGTCCACGATGAACTGCTCCTTGAGCACCGAGCTCTTCTGCTCGTAGACCGGCAGGGCGACCTTCTGACCGGACCGCTTCAGCGGATCCTTGGCCTGGCCGAGGTCACTGACGCCCTTGGTGGTCCTCAACGCCTGGTACGCGGCGGACCTGACCTTGAACGGCACCGGGTTCTCGTACAGCAGCCTGGTCATGTACTCGGCCACGTACCGGTCCAGGTTGGCCAGCCAGTCCTCCTTCTTGGCACTCGGGTCGGTGGTCTTGGCCTCCTCCGCGGCCTCGTCGATCCAGGCGCGCACGTCCGCGACGACGCGCGCCCTGAGGGCTCCGGGCTCGGCCGGCAGGGCCTGGAGCTGGGCGTACGTCACCCACTTCTCTCCCATCCGGAACTTCCCGGCGGGCCGCCCCTCCGCCGGGCCCACCCGGCCCTTGCCGGGCTCGGTGGACAGCGAGATCTTCATGCCTTCCGTCCGGTACGTCCACGAGGCAGGCGAGCCGTCGGCCCGCCAGGCCGCCTCGTCCTTCGCGGTCTTGGGCCGGGCACCCAGCTCGCGGTAGGCGGACCACGCCTTGCCCTCAGGTGTTTGCCACTCGACGCTGACCGACCGCTCGGTCAGCGTGTATCCGCTGCCCACGGGGCGCGGATGGTCTCCGGTCCGCACCACCTCGACCCGCCAGTAGGCGCCTTCGGCCGGGGCCGCCTGCGCGGGCACGGCGACGACGCCGGCGGTGATGAGGACGGCCGCTGCGGCCACCGGGTATCTCACTTCGTCTCCTCCAATGGGTTGTCATTCGTCCAGCGGCTGTCCTGGACCGCGGTGTACTCCAGGAGCAGCCCGTCCTTCACCGACCGGGTCTCGATGGACAGCGGCATCCCGCTGACCGGGTCGATCACCAGCCGGGTGCGGCTCTCTCCCACGTACGGTGTCGTGGGGTATTCGGCGGAGCGGTATTCGACCGCCTGCCCCGCGCGGCCCAGCACGTCGGTCACCGGCCCGACGGCGCCGACCCCGGGCAGCGAGGCCAGCAGCCGGTAGGCGGCGGCCCTGGTCCGGCTGGTCACCGGTGCGAAGAAGAGCAGGCGGGCGGTGTTGTCGATGGTCGCCTGATCGTCTGGGGCGCCGAGGAGCGCGCGCAGGCCCTCGGGGGTGTCGGGCACCTCGTTCATCTTGGTCAGCGGCTTGCCCGCGAGCACGATGCGGAAGTCCCAGTCCTCGGTGGAGAAGGTCTCCGGCTTGCCCGGGGCCGCCCGTACGATGCCGTTCGGGGCGTCCTCGGTGGGCAATCCGGGAGTCTTCTCCCCGTACGTCCACGACTCCGGCGCCCCGCCGGCGCGCCAGGCCGCCTCGTCCTGGGGCGTGGCGGGCTTGGCGCCCAGGTACGTCCAGCGGTACCAGGTGCGGCCCTCCGGGTCCGCGGGGATCCACGTCTCCTGCGACTCGCTCTGCCGCAGCACGTAGCCCTGGCCGGGCTCGCGGAACTCCTTGCCGTGGACCAGCGTGCTCCCCCACCAGGTGCCGGTGTCCGGCACGGAGGCCACCGAGGCCGCGGCGGCCAGCAGGAATTGTTTGCCGTCCGGCGCGGCGAGCACGCCGTGCCGGCTCGGTGGCACGGTGGGGGCCGTGGCGGGGACGACGACCAGGGCCGCCGCGGCCGCCGCGCCCGCGAGGCCGAGCCCCAGCCCGGTCCACCTGGCGGCCCTGCGGCCCTTCCGTACCCGTTCCCCCGCGATCGCGGCGGCCAGCTTCTCGCGTCCGGCCCGTTCCACGTCGGGCGTCAGCGGCGGCGCGGGCAGCAGCTCCCGCACCGCCCGGTAGTCATCCATCGGTGCCTCCGTTCAGGGGGTTGACGCTGCCCAGGGCGGCACGAAGCTTCTTGCGCACGCGGGACAGGCGGGAGCCGACGGTGCCGTAGGGGATGTCGAGGGCCTGGGCCACCTCTTCATGGCTCAGCTCGCCCAGCGCGCTCAGGAGCAGCACGTCCCTGTCGCCGTCGGACAGGGCCCGCAGCTCCGCCGCGAGCCGTCCCTGCGCGCTCACGGCGTCCACGCGGGTCACCACGCGCTCCTCGTGGCCGTCCTCCGGGGCGCGGTGCACTCCGGCGCTGCGCTGCAGCGCCGCCAGCCGCCGCGTCTCGGCACGGCGGTGCAGGGCGATCAGGTTGCCGGCGAACCCGTAGAGCCAGGCGCGGACCTCGCCACGCCCGGAATCGAATGTCTCGCGCTTCCTGAAGGCCGCGAGGAACACCTCGGCGGTCAGGTCGTCGGCGGCCTGCCGGTCCAGGCGCCTGCCGAGGTAGGCGTGGATCTCCGCCACGTACCGGTCGTAGATCTCACCGAAGCGCTCGGGTTTTCGGCGCGACAGCTCCAGCAGAGCCGCGTCGCTCAATGCCTCCGCCGGGTCCGATGGCCCGGCGCGAGCCGTCACATTGGCAGTCACACCCTTTACTCAACCGATAGGGCGTTCTGCTTTCACACGGGACGATCCCGATCTCAGGGAACTTCCCAGCCGCGCTCGCGCAGGCCTTCGGCCAGCGAGGAGACGGCGTCGGGCTGGACCGACAGCTCGGCGATGCCCAGGGGCAGCCCGGGGGCGTGCTCCAGGCGCACGTCCTCGACGTTGACCCCGACCTCGTCGCACACCCGGAAGAGGCGGGCCAGCTGGCCAGGGCGGTCGCCGATGACGACCTGGACGACGGCGTAGGAGGAGGCCGGGCCGCCGTGCTTGCCGGGGATGCGGTCGTGGCCGACGACGCCGCGCTTGAGCAGCTGGGTGATGTCGTTGGTGGCGGTGCCGTCGCCCTCGGCCAGGGCGCGCAGGGCGCTGGCGGCGTCGGCCAGGTCGGCGGCGACGGCTTCGAGCACCTCGGCGACCGGGGAGGCGTTGCCGGACAGGATGCCGAGCCAGAGGCTCGGGTCGCTGCCCGCGATCCTGGTGACGTCGCGTACGCCCTGACCGGCCAGGCCGAGCGCGACGTCGGTGGCGTCGGCCAGGCGGGCCGCCACGGCGGAGGCGGCGACGTGGGGGGCGTGGGAGACGACGGCGACCGCGCGGTCGTGCTCGGACGCGCTCACCTCGACCGCGTTGGCCCCGCACAGCTCGATCAGCCGCAGCACGGTCGCCTTGGCCTCGGCGTCGGCCTCCTCGGTGGGGCACAGCGCCCACGGCCGGCCCAGGAACAGATCGGCCCTGGCCGCCCCCGGGCCGGACTTCTCGCGGCCCGCGAGGGGGTGGGAGGCGACGTAGGAGGTCAGGTCGCAGCCGAGCTGGGAGGCCCGGTGCAGGGGCTCGGCCTTCACGCTGGCGACGTCGGTGTAGAACCTGGCGGCGTTCATCCGCTGCAGCTCCAGCAGCTCGCTCGCCACGTGGGCCGGGGGGACGGCGATGATCGCCAGGTCCACCTCGTCGGCGAGCTGCTCGTCGGGGTTCCAGTCTTCGCCCGCGCCCAGCTCCCGTGCCAGCCGTACGGCGGCGTGATCGCGGTCGGCGAGCAGCACGCGTACGCCGCGCTTGCGCAGCGCCAGGGCCGCGGAAGTGCCGATGAGACCGGTGCCGACGACGAGCGCGGTGCGAAGTTCCATCTCGGTGTCCTGATTTATCGGGCCATAGTGGGCGTGAATATGCCCTGACGTAATCGCCGGGCGTTACTGGGCGATATCCTGCCGCAACTTCACCGCGCCACGCAGGTAGACATGCTGGATCGCGGAGCGCGGGCGGTCGAGGTCGACATGGGCCATGAGGCGTACGACGCGGGGCAGCGCGCCCGGCACGTCGATCTCGGTGCAGCAGATCAGCGGCACCTCGTGGAAGCCCAGCTTGCGCGCCGCGAGCGCCGGGAACTCGGCCGTCAGGTCGGGCGTGGCCGTGAACAGCACGCTGATCACGTCGTCGGTGGTCAGCTCGTTACGCTCCATGATCGCGGTGACGAGCTCGGTCGTGCCTGCGATGATCGAGTCGCGGTCGTTGGCTTCCACCTGGATCGCCCCGCGGATCGCCCGCACCATGTGGTCAGTCCCCTTCCATAGCGGGAGAGCCCGTGCGGAGGTTCGCACGGGCTCCTGCGTCCGGCCAGATTACAGCTTCACGGCCGCGTACAGCTCACCGACCTCTTTCAAGGTCAGCGCCCTAACCGTCCCGGGTTTGGTACGGCCCAGCTTCACCGGGCCGAACTCGATCCTGGCCAGATCGATCACCCGGTGGCCGGCCTCTTCCAGCATGCGCCTGACGACGTGCTTGCGACCCTCGTGCAGGACGACCTCGACCAGCGCCTGCTGGCCGTGCTCCTGCACGATCGCGAAGCTGTCGGCCTTGACGAGGCCGTCCTCCAGGTCGATGCCCTGCTTGAGCCTGCGGCCCAGGTCGCGCGGGATCGGGCCCGGCACCTTGGCCCAGTACTTCTTCTGCACGCCGTAGCTGGGATGCGTCAGCCGGTTGGCCAGCTCGCCGTCGTTGGTGAGCAGCAGCAGGCCCTCGGTCTCGGTGTCCAGCCTGCCCACGTGGAACAGCCTGGGGGCCAGCTCCTCCACATAGTCGGCCAGGCACGGGCGGCCCTGCGGGTCGCTCATGGTGGACACGACGCCGATGGGCTTGTTCAGGGCGTAGTAGACGAGGTCGGGGGCGGTGGGGATGCGCTTGCCGTCCACGTGGATGACCTGCGTCGCCGGATCCACCTTGGCCCCGAACCGCCGCACGACCTGGCCGTTCACGGTGACCCTGCCGTCGCCGATCATCTCCTCGCAGGCCCGGCGGCTGGCCACGCCCGCCTGGGCGAGCACCTTCTGCAGCCGCACCCCGTTGGGGACCTCGGTGGTGTCGCGCTCGTCGGTGTAGTCGTCGGGGTAGAAGTCGCGGTCGCGAAGGGGCTGGCGAGCGGCCTTCACGCGGTCGCGCTGGGGGCTGCCGCCGCCGATCGTCTGCACGTCGTCGCGGCGGGGCGTACGGGGGGCGCGGTCGGTGGTGCGGGCATCGCCGTCCCGCCTGCCGAACCGGGCACGCGAGGAGGCCGGAGCGGCCCCGTCCCTGCGCCCACTCCGGTCAACCCGGAACCCACCGCCACCACTGCGCTCGTCACGCCGCCCGGCACCGTAACCGCCACGGTCGTCACGCCGCCCGGCCCCGGCACCCTCGCGCTCATCGCGCCGCCCGGCACCGTAACCGCCACGGTCATCGCGCCGCCCGGTGCCATAGCCGCCACGGTCATCGCGCCGACCGGCCGCGGGACCTCCGCGCTCGTCACGCCGCCCTGCACCGTAACCACTGCGCTCGTCACGCCTGCCGGCACCGTAACCACTGCGCTCGTCACGCCTGCCGGCACCGTAACCGGTGCGCTCGTCACGCCGCCCAGCGCCGTAACCGCCACGCTCCTCACGCCGCCCGGCACCATAGCCGCCGCGCTCGTCACGCCTGCCGGCACCGTAACCGCTGCGCTCGTCGCGCCGGCCTGCACCGAAGCCGCCACGCTCCTCACGCCGGTCGGTGCCGTAGCCGCCGCGGTCGTCGCGGGAACCACGGGCGCGCTCGTCGCCGTACCCGTCGCGCCCCCTGGCACCGTAGCCCCGGCGGTCGTCGCGGAACCCGCCGCCACGCTCGCCTCCGCGCTCGCTGCCTCGCTCGTCGTCGCGGCGCTCGGAGCGGTATCCGCCCCGGTCGCCGCGGGGCCGCTCCTGGCGCTCACCGCGCCCGTTGCGGTCTTCGTACCGGCTCCCGCGGTCTTCGTAGCGGTTGCCTCGGTCGTCGTTGCGGTTGCCGCGGTCGTCGCGCGCCGGGTTGCGCTCCTCGCGCTCGCCACGGGGGTTCCTCTGCTCGCGGTCGCCCGACCCGTACCGGGCACGCGAGCCGCTCCGGTCGGCACGGAGAGAGTCCCTGGACCCGCCGCGGAAGCCGTCGTTCGAACGGGACCCTGAGCCTGAGTCGGAGCGGAAGGCGGGACGTCCCGCGCGGCCCTGACCCGCGCCGCCGGTACGTCCACGACCGCGTCCATCACCGGACGGGGTGCTACGCCTGTTGATCACTTTGTTGTCTCCTCGAGGTTTTCCACGTCGTCGGGGAGGAAGGGCGCGAGCTCTGGGAGCTCGCTGAGGTCCCGCAGTCCCAGACGTTCAAGGAAGTATGAGCTTGTCCGGTAGAGCACTGCCTGGCTCTCCGGGTCGGTGCCGGCCTCTTCGACCAGCCCTCTCGCGACGAGCGTCCGCATGACGCCGTCGCTGTTGACGCCGCGTACCGCGGCGACGCGGGCCCGGCTCACCGGTTGCCGGTAAGCCACGACCGCAAGTGTTTCCAGCGCGGCCTGGGTGAGCCGCGTCTGCTGGCCGTCGCGTACGAACCGCTCGACCAGGGGCGCGCAGTCGGCACGCGTGTAAAAACGCCAGCCGCCCGCGACATCTCTCAAGTCAAAACCTCGGCCGGCAGCGGTATATTCCGCCGCCAGGCCCCGCAACGCGGCGACGACCTCGTGGGTGGGCCGCTCCAGCACCTGGGCCAGGGTGATCTCGGACACGGGCTCATCGACGACGAGCAGGATGGCCTCCAACGCCGCCTCCAACGTCGGCCCTTCTCCCGCCCGCTCCTCCGCGTCCCCGAGTCCCTCCTGGAGGTCTTCCGCCTCTTCCTCGTCCCACCCCGGATGGCCTTCCGCGCCCAAGACGGCATCCGCGCCACTCGCATCGCGCCACTCGCCCGCCAGCGCCTCACCGGCCTCCGAAACGCCCGCTTCCTCGGCTGCGCGCGTTGCGCCGGACTCCACCGCACCACGACCCGCCGACCCGGCGCCCGAAAGACCCGCGTCCGGGGCGGCGGAGGGAGCCCTCGGCGCCGGGGCGTTGTCCGATGGCGCCTCCTGCAGAAGCGAGACGTTGGCCGAAAGCGATCCATCCGCCGTCCCCGCCCCGGCGGCCGATCGGGCCCCATCGGTCAACGGTGCGTCGTCTGAGGACGGTCCGGACGCCGACGGGGCATCGTCCGCCAACGGCGCGTCGTCCATCCGCGCAGTGTCGTCCGCCAACACCGCCTCGTCCGTAAACGGGGCGTCGTCCGCCAACGGCGCGTCGTCCGAGGGCGGTGGCTCGGGTGGTGATGGCGGTTCGGCCGCGTCCTCCGCCTCCGGGGGTGATGGTTGGACGAGGGAGCCGGGGAGGGTCATCCAGGCGGGGAGCGGGGGCTCGGAGTCCGGGGATCGGCGAGGGGTGGGCAGTGGGTTGTCAGTCATTGCGTGGTTTCTCCGCGGATTCCTCGTAATCGTCCCCCACCGCGACGTCCCCGTCGTCAGCGCCCGTCCAGGTTACGTGCAAGTCCCCCAGCGCTTCGACCTGTTCGAAGGTGACCGCCGACTCCCGGAAGAGCTCCAGCACCGCCAGGAAGCGGGCGATGACCTCGAAGGTGCCCGAGCAGTCGGCCACCAGCGTGCGGAAGGTGGCGCGCCGGAGCCGGCGCAGGTGCATGACGAGGATGGCCGCCTGCTCCTTGACGCTCGCCAGGGGCTGGTAGATGTGCCCGACGCTGACGGTGGGGGGCAGCTTGGGGGTGAAGGCCTTGGCGGCGATCTTGGCGAGCTGCTCGGGCCCGATGCCCAGGATGAGCTCGGGCAGGAGGTTGGCGAACTGCGGCTCCAGCGGCACCGTACGGGGGAAGCGCAGCGCCTCCTCCGCCATCCGCCCCGCGAAGAGCTTCGCCACCTCCTTGTACGCCTTGTACTGCAGCAGCCGCGCGAACAGCAGGTCCCTGGCCTCCAGCAGCGCCAGGTCCTCCTCGTCCTCCACCTCGCCCGAGGGCAGCAGCCGGGCCGCCTTCAGGTCGAGCAGGGTCGCCGCGACCAGCAGGAAGTGGCTGGTCTGGTCGAGGTCCCACTCAGGCCCCCGGGAGCGGATGTAGGCGATGAACTCGTCGGTGACCTTGGAGAGCGAGACCTCGGTGATGTCCAGCTTGTGCTTGGCGATGAGGCCGAGGAGCAAGTCGAAGGGTCCCTCGAAGACGTCCAGGTGGACCTGGAACCCTTGAGGCTGCTCGGCGTCGGTCACCTGGCCATTGTGGCAGGCGCCGACCAGCGCGAGAGCACCTCGCGGGCCAGCTCTCGGTAAGCGTTGGCACCGAGCGAGGACGGGTCGAAGGTGGTGATGGGCTCACCGGCGACGGTCGCGTCGGGGAAGCGGACCGTACGGTTGATCACCGTGTGGAACACCTTGTCGCCGAACGCCTCCACCACGCGCGCCAGCACCTCACGGCCGTGCAGCGTACGGGCGTCGTACATGGTGGCCAGCAGGCCCTCGATCTCGAGGTCCTCGTTGAGCCGCTCCTGGACCTTGGAGATCGTGTCCATGAGCAGCGCCACGCCGCGCAGCGCGAAGAACTCGCACTCCAGCGGCACCATGACGCCGTGGGCGCAGGTGAGGGCGTTGATCGTGAGCAGGCCCAGCGACGGCTGGCAGTCGATGAGGCACACGTCGTAGTGCGGCAGCAGCGGCTTGATCACCCGGCCGAGCACCTGCTCGCGGGCGACCTCGGTGACGAGCTGCACTTCGGCGGCCGACAGGTCGATGTTGCTGGGGAGCAGGTCGAGGCCCTCGACGCCGGTCTCCAGCAGCACGTCCTCGGCGGTGACGCCCCGCTCCATGAGCAGGTTGTAGACCGTCAGGTCGAGCTGGAGCGGGTTGATGCCCAGGCCGACGGAGAGCGCGCCCTGCGGGTCGAAGTCGACCAGCAGCACCTTGAGCCCGTATTCGACGAGCGCGGCACCCAGGTTGATGGTGGTCGTCGTCTTGCCGACGCCGCCCTTCTGGTTGACCATCGCGACCACACGCGCCGGGCCGTGCACCGCGGGCGGCACCGGCTCGGGGAACACGGGTCTGGGCCGCTGCGTGGGCCCGAGGTTGACGCCGTTGGAAGGCGCGTTGGTCTTCGTGTCGCCCCAGGGGTTGTCGGGGGTCCCCGGGGTCGAACCCTTGGTCGTCACAGTCACCAGCTCGAACCTCCCTGACGATCCCGAACCGGACCGTCCGGACGGACACTATGGGCTCGCCACTTTAGGCGGCAAGGCGGCACGCCGAGGGTTGCCGCACGTCGCAAAAGACTATAGATCACTGCCGGGCACGTGGATGCGCGGCGGCGTAGACCTCGCGAAGTTTGTCGACCGTCACCAGTGTGTAGACCTGCGTGGTCGTCACGGAGGCATGGCCGAGCAACTCCTGAACCACCCTAACGTCAGCGCCGCCGTCTATCAGATGGGTTGCGAAGGAATGGCGAAGAACGTGGGGACTTATCCCGTCGAGCTCGGCGCGTTCGGCGGCGGCCTGGAGCACTTCCCACGCTCCCTGCCTGGTCAGACGGCCTCCCCTGGCGTTCAGGAAGACGGCCGGGGTGCCGCGCCCGTGGGCGAGCAGGCCGGGGCGGGCCCGTACGAGGTAGGCGTCGAGGGCGGAGCGTGCGTAGCGGCCCAGGGGCACGACGCGCGTGCGTTCGCCCTTGCCGCGCAGGCGTACCTGGTCGTCCTCGAGGTCGTCCACGGCCAGCCCGACGGCCTCGGAGATGCGGGCGCCGGTGCCGTACAGGAGCTCGAGCAGCGCCCTGTTGCGCAAGGTCAGGGGCGCGCCGTCGGGGCCGGAGGCGGCGATGAGCCGCTCGACCTCGTCGACGGTGATGGCCTTGGGGAGCCTGCGCGGCTGGCGCGGCAGGCGTACCTCGTGGGCGGGGTCGTGGGCCGTGACGCCTTCGCGCAGGGCGAAAAGGTGCAGCCCGCGCACGGCGGAGACGGCGCGGGCGGCCGAGCTGGCGGCGAGCGCGGGGTGCTCGCCGTCGCCCTCGCGCAACGCGGCGAGGAAGGCCAGCACATCGGCCTCCCCCACCTCGTCGAGCTCCGCCCGGCCGCGCGCGTGCAGGTGTTCGACGTATCGCCGCAGGTCACGACGGTAGGACGCGAGCGTGTTGGCAGCCAGGCTCCGCTCCACCGCCAGATGGGCGAGGTAGCTGGAGAGCACCGCCTCCACGAAAATGATCCTTCCGGTCACGCCTCAGGGGCGTCGGCGGGGCGCAACAGGGCGAACCCCTCAACCGAAGCCGCGTACGCGGCGAGGATACCGGCCACGGCCGGGGAATTGTGGATCATTCCCATGAGCGCCCTCTCGACCGCGTCGGCCAGCGGCACCCACTCGACCGGCATGTCGATCTCCTCGTGCCGGTGGACGAAGTCAGTCTCGACCTTGGTCAGGTCTCGGGCGAGGAAGACCCGGATCCGCTCGTCGGTCATGCCCGGAGAGGAGCGCAGGTCGACGAGGGTGTGCCAGGTGTCGGCCCGGTAGCCGGCCTCCTCGGCGAGCTCGCGGGCCGCCCCCTCGACGAGCGATTCGCCTTCGACGTCGCGGATCCCGGCGGGCAGCTCCCACATCAGCATGCGCGTGGGGTGGCGGTACTGCCTGATCATCAGGACCCGCTCCCGGTCGTCGAGCGCGAGCACGGCGACCGAGCCGGGATGCACCACGACGTCGCGGTCGGCGACCTCGTCGAGGGGCATCTTCACCGAGTCCGTGACCACCGTGATGACGTGGCCGCGGAAGCGTTCCTTGGAATCGACGACGTCCCACGCCTCGGGCGTGTCTGTGATCATGGTCGCACTCGCTTCCGGCCCTCGTTGGTTACGCAAGCTGCCGCCCTCGGTCCGAGGCTCGCCGCTCCGGGGACCCTCACTGGGTCACCTTCGTGGTGACTCGCGCGTCGGCGTACGCCAGGGCCGCGGTGATGAGGCCCTTGAACATGGGGTTGGCCCGCGTGGGGCGCGAGCGGAACTCGGGGTGGGCCTGGGTGCCGATGAAGAACGGGTGGACCTCGGTGGGCAGCTCGGTGTACTCGACCAGCCGGCCGTCGGGCGACAGGCCGGAGAAGACCAGGCCGACCTTCTCGAGCTGCTCGCGGTAGGTGTTGTTGACCTCGTAGCGGTGGCGGTGGCGCTCGTCGGCCTTGGCCTTGCCGCTGTAGAGCTGCCTGGCCAGGGTGCCCTCGCCGAGCTTGGCGGTGTAGCTGCCGAGCCGCATGGTGCCGCCCATGTCGCGCTCGCCGGCGACGACGTCCTCCTGGTCGGCCATGGTGGAGATGACCGGGTGCTTGGTGTCGGGGTCGAACTCGGCGGAGTTGGCGTCCTCGATGCCGGCCATGTTGCGGGCGGCCTCGATGACCATGCCCTGCATGCCGAGGCAGATGCCGAGCAGCGGGATCTTGCCCAAGCGGGCGTGGCGGATCGCGCCGATCTTGCCCTCGATGCCGCGCACGCCGAACCCGCCGGGGATCAGCACACCGTCGACGCCGTCGAGCTCGCGCTCGGCGCCCTCGGGGGTCTCGCAGTCGTCGCTCTTGACCCACCGGATGTTGACCCGGGCGTCGTTGGCGAACCCGCCGGCCCGCAGCGCCTCGGTGACCGACAGGTACGCGTCCGGAAGGTCGATGTACTTGCCGACCAGGGCGATCGTGACCTCCTTGGCCGGCCGGTGCACCCGGCGCAGGAGCTCCTCCCACTCCTTCCAGTCGACGTCGCGGAACGGCAGGCCGAGCCGGCGCACCACGTAGGCGTCGAGCCCCTCGGAGTGGAGCACCTTGGGGATGTCGTAGATCGAGGCCGCGTCCACGGCGGAGACGACGGCGTCCTCGTCCACGTCGCACATCAGGCTGATCTTGCGCTTGATCGCCGTCTGCACGGGCCGGTCGGAGCGCAGCACGATCGCGTCCGGCTGGATGCCGATGCTGCGCAGCGCCGCCACGCTGTGCTGGGTCGGCTTGGTCTTGAGCTCGCCCGAGGGGCCGATGTACGGCAGCAGCGACACGTGCAGGAAGAACACGTTGTCGCGCCCGACCTCGTGCCTGATCTGGCGGACGGCCTCCAGGAACGGCAGCGACTCGATGTCGCCGACCGTGCCCCCCACCTCGGTGATGACCACGTCCACCTCAGGAGCGGCCATGCCCCTGATCCGGTCCTTGATCTCGTTGGTGATGTGCGGGATGACCTGGACGGTGTCGCCCAGGTATTCGCCCCGCCGTTCCTTGGCGATGACGTTGGAGTAGACCTGGCCGGTCGTCACGTTGGCCGAGCCGTGCAGGTCGGTGTCGAGGAAGCGCTCGTAGTGGCCGACGTCGAGGTCGGTCTCGGCGCCGTCGTCGGTGACGAACACCTCGCCGTGCTGGAACGGGTTCATGGTCCCTGGGTCGACATTGAGGTAAGGGTCGAGCTTCTGCATGGTGACCCTGAGACCGCGTGCCTTGAGCAGGCGACCGAGGCTGGATGCCGTGAGCCCCTTGCCGAGACTGGAGGCGACACCGCCGGTGACGAACAGATGCTTGGTTTGCGATGCGCTGCGCAAAGGGGCTCCCGTGGCTCGAGGTGTGGTCGAAGTGTCCACGGGCTCTCAGGATATCAAACAACGCCCCCGACATGCCCGAACGGTGTGACCTAGCGGTAACTTTGGTCCCTATGTCATTGGTACGGCGGGCAGTCGGCGCGCTGATTCACCGAGCCTACGCGGCGATCCGCCGCGCGGGCGCGATCACTCCTGCCGCTCCGTCCGGTTACCGCTTCGGCCGGATCGGCGACGGGGTCAGCATCGCCTTCCCCCCGGGCGCGATCTTCGGCGAGCGATGGATCGAGATCGGCGACCACACGCTGATCGGCGAGCGCGTGTCCCTGTCCTGCGGCATGGGCCCCGGGCTGGACCTGGGGCCGGAGTCCATCCTGCGCATCGGCGGCGGCTGCTCGATCGGCCGCGGCTCGCACATCGTGGCCCACCAGTCGATCGACATCGGCGACGACGTCTTCACCGGCCCGTACGTGTACATCACCGACCAGAACCACGTCTACGACGACCCCGAGGTGCCGATCGGCCGCCAGTGGCCGCGTAACAGCCCGGTATCGATCGGCTCCGGCTCGTGGATCGGGGCGGGCGCGATCATCCTCCCGGGCACGAGACTGGGCCGCCAGTGCGTGGTCGCGGGCGGGGCGGTGGTACGCGGCGAGTTCCCTGACCACAGCGTGGTCGCCGGCGTCCCGGCCAAGCTAATACGCGGCTACAGCTCGGAGTTAGGCTGGCACGCCCCCCGCTCCCTCCTGACGCACCCGGCCCGGCCCGGGGGATGGACCGAACAAGCTTCTGCCGGTTAGCGTCGAACCATGCGGACCCCCATCTGTGAGCGCCTGGGCATCGAGTTCCCGTTGTTCGCCTTCAGCCACTGCCGCGACGTCGTGGCCGCCGTCACCAACGCGGGCGGTTTCGGGGTCCTGGGTGCGATCGCGTACTCGCCGGAGCAGCTCGACACCGAGCTGACCTGGATCGACGGGCAGGTGGGCGGCCGGCCGTACGGCGTGGACGTGCTCGTGCCCGGCAAGGTCGACGCCTCCGCGCTCGACCGGCAGGCGCACCTCATGGACTTCGTCCCCGACCGGCACCGCGACTTCGTCACCCATCTGCTGTCCAAGTACGGCGTGAGCGCCCCCGTGCAGCCGCTGACGGCGGCGGCGGACGAGTTCGGCAGGCGGGTGACGGCGGCCGGGGCGACGGGGCTGATCGACGTGGCGCTCAAGCACCCGATCGGGCTCATCGCCAGCGCCCTGGGGCCGCCTCCGCCCGAGATGGTCGCCAGGGCCAGGGAGGCGGGGGTCCCGGTGGCCGCGCTGGTCGGCACGGTCGAGCACGCCCGCAGGCAGGTGGCGGCGGGCGCGGACCTCATCGTGGCGCAGGGCACCGAGGCGGGCGGGCACACCGGCGAGATCTCCACGATGGTGCTGGTCCCGCAGGTCGTGGACGCGGTCGGCCCGGTCCCCGTGCTGGCGGCGGGCGGGATCGCGTCCGGACGGCAGATGGCGGCGGCCATGGCGCTCGGGGCGCAGGGCGTGTGGTGCGGCTCAGTCTGGCTGACCACTGAGGAGGCGGAGACGTCGCCCGCGGTCAAGCGCAAGTTCCTGGCCGCCTCGTCGCTCGACACGGTCAGGTCCAGGTCCCGTACGGGCAAGCCGGCCCGCCAGCTCAAGTCGGCCTGGACGGAGGAGTGGGACTCCGGGCAGGAGAGCCCCGGGCCGCTCGGGATGCCGCTGCAGCTGCTGGTGGCCGAGGGCGCGATGGCCCGCATCGGGGCGGCGGCGGAGAAGGGCGAGCCGGGGGCGGTGGAGCTGGTCAACTACTTCGTCGGGCAGGTCGTGGGCCAGCTCGACCAGGTGAGGCCGGCCCGCGAGGTGGTCTACGACATGATCAGCGAGTTCGGGGAGGCGGTGGAGCGGCTGCGGCTCCTGACCGGCTCCGACTAGCCGCGTAGACGTACAGGTACGGGTGCCGCGGCCGGATCCCGCCGTCCGCCGCGGCCCTGGCCAGCGCGAGCGCGCCGTCGGCCGAGGTCCCGGCGGGCGGCGTGAACCGGGCTCCCGGCAGCAGCTCGCGCACGGTGCCCTGGAACGGCTCCATCAGCAGGTCCGCGGCGTCGAAGACGCGGCCGCCCCAGGAGAAGACCGGGTCGAGCCCCGACGCGGCGGCGACGGCGGTCTGGCCGAGCTGCCGCCCCGCCTCTGTCCAGATCCCGCGCGCCACCGGATCCCCCGCGCGGGCCGCGTCGGCCACGGAAGGCGCGAACGACGCCAGGTGGTGCGCCGGCGAGGCCGACTCATAGACGAGCGCCACCAGGTCCAGGGGGTGGCCGAAGCTGGCCGTCAGGTGTTCGAGCAGGGCGGGCGAGCCGCCGGACCGGCCGTCGTGGGCGCGCAGGGCGGCCTGGAGGCCCTGGGTGCCGATCCAGGCGCCGCCGCCGTGGTCGCCGAGCAGGTGGCCCCATCCGTCGGACTGGTTCCAGACGCGGTCGAGGTCGGTGCCGAGCGTGATGACGCCGGTCCCGGCGGCGACCACCACTCCGGGCCGGAATCCGAGCGCGCCGACGTGCGTGGTCACCATGTCGCCCGCGACCACGAGCGTCCCGAGCCCGAACCGCTCCCCCAGCGCCCGCCACAGCGCCTCCGGCTCCCTGACCAGCCCCGGCAGGCCGGTCACGCCGACGGCCATCCCGTCCAGCCGCCCGGGGACGCGCGTCGCGTCCCCGATGACCGACGCGATCCGGGTGGCGAGCCGGTCGAGGTCCACCCGCCCCTCGGTGCGGGGCACGGGTGCCGAGTCCTCGCCGCGCGCGATCTCCCCGTCGCTCTCGATCCGTGTCCTGATGCCTCCGCCGCCGACGTCCACGCCCGCGAAGCCGCTCATCCGGCCTGCCCGCCCAGCGCGGCGACGGCCGCGCGGACGCCCGGATGAGCGGCGAGCGCGGCCCGCGCCTGGCCGGGTGTGCAGCCCGTGAGCAGCCGTACGAGCGCCTCCGGGATCCGCCCGTCCGCCTCCGCCAGCGCGGCGCCGCAGGCCGCGGCGTCCTCCCCGGTCGCCTCCATGAGCAGGTTCACCGCCCGCTGCTCCAGCTTGGCGTTGGTGGCGACCAGCCCGACCATGAGGTTCGAGTAGGTACGCCCCGCCTTGATCATGAGTGCCGTCGAGAACGCGTTCAGCAGCACCTTGGTCGCCGTGCCCGCCTTGAGCCGGGTGGACCCGGTCAGCGCCTCGGGCCCGGTGTCCGCGACGACGAGAATCGCGGCCAGATCGCGCAGCGGCGCGGCCGGGTTGCAGGTGATCAGCACGGTGAGCGCGCCCGCCGCCCTGGCCGCGCGCAGCGCTCCGGCCACGTACGGGGTGGCCCCGGACGCCGTGATCCCGATCGCCACGTCGTTCTCGCCGAGCGCCCCGGCGTCGGCGGCGCCGAGTTCCTCGGCGTCCTCCCGGTCCACGGAGGAGTCGGTGAGCGCGCCCGGCCCGCCGGCGAAGTGCGCCGTGAACAGGCCACGCGCCACCCCGAACGTCGGCGTGATCTCGGTGGCGTCCAGCACCGCCAGCCGCCCCGACGCGCCGGCGCCGAAGTAGTGCACGCTCCCGCCCCGGCCCAGCCGGAGACGCGCCTCGTCCACCGCCCGGGCGAGCGGCCCGGTTGCCGCGCGGGCCGCCTCCACCGCCCTGGCGTCCTCGTCCAGCAGCAGCCGCAGGACGTCTCCTGACTCCAGCGTGTCGATGTCGGCGGTGCGCGGGTTGCGGCTTTCGGTCGGTGGTGCCACCTGGGGCATCGTGCTCCTCATCGATCGTGTTCGTACGGCTGGGCGAGCGAGCCCTCGTAGGCGGTGAACAGCCGGCGTGACTCCGTGGCCAGATCACCCGGATCCGACGCCGCGGGCCCCGGGCCCTCCCGCAGGAAGAGCTCGGCGCGTTCGCGGAGCCGTTCCCGCAGCTCCGCCTCCGCGCCGGGGTCGCCGGCGAGCGCGCGTGCGAGACCTCGCGCCCACAGCTCCCAGCGGTCGCGGTAGTAACCGCCGACCAGTCCCGCCCAGTGCCGGCCCGCGTAGTCGTCCAGCAGCGGGCTGTCCGAGGTGCCCCACACCGTGATGATGCGGCGGGCGTTGTCCCGCAGGACCGCCCGGTCGTCCGGGTCGCCGGCCCACGACAGGGCCGTGGCCTCCCAGTGCTGGAAGGTGTACTCGGGGTGGCAGGCCAGCATCCGGTCGAGGTCCTCGAAGACCCGGAGGAAGCGGTCGACCTGCGCCGGGCTGCCCGCCGAGTCCAGGACGTCGAGGCAGAGGCGGTCGGCGACCCTGGCCATGTACGCGATGCCGGTCTCCACGAGGTCGTGCCCGAGCGGTCCCGCGGCCAGGCCGGGGTCGCGCTCGGCCACCTCGATCAGCTGCTCCCAGGCCGTGGCGAGGACTTCCGGCCGGTACCACAGGACACCGGCGACGTCGGCGCGGAGCTCGGCCGGGCCGCGCTCGTACGAGGGCGCCGCGGTGATGACGCCTTCGAACGCCTGGGGGAGAATCGGCAGGCCCCGGGTGTCGTAGACGGTCTCCAGGAGCCCCTGCCAGGCCGTCCGCAGCTCGGCCGTCCAGCGGGTGCCGTAGCGCTGGGCCACGAACGCGTCGAGCCAGGCGTCGAGGTCGGGGACCTCGTTCCAGATCTGGTCGACGACGAGCTCGAAGAAGACCGGGTTGTTGCGGGTGGCCTCCATGGACAGGCCGAGGCCGGCGGGCGGGCTCGGCGCCGCCAGGGCCGCGTCGATCCCGGCGGGCACTCCGCGCAGGTCGGCGCCCGGATCGGTGCGGCCGCCGAAGTTGAGCAGCGCGCACCAGAGCCACGGCTTCCCGGAGAACCCCTGGAAGGGCCCCCACAGCGGGTCGTGCTCCGCCCACAGGTCCGCCACGAGCATCCGGCCGTCCGGGATCGCGTCGAGGAAGGCGTTGACGCGGTCCTCGGTCCAGAAGTCCCGCTGGTAGGAGAACGGCCAGGCCTGCATGAGCCAGACCGCGTCCGGGTCGGCGGCCTGGAGCCCGGCCAGCGTCGCCGCCGCCACGGCCCCGGGGAAGGCCGGGTCGGCGTCGATGGGGATCATCTCGATGAACGGGTCGGCGGCGTACAGGTGATCGGTGCCGAAGAGCTTGATCTGCGCGCGGGCGATCTCGGCGCCGATCCGCTCGTACAGCGGGTCGGCCGGGTCGAGCACCCAGGTCTCGAACCCCTGCCAGAGGCGGCGACCGGCCCGCCCCGTCGACGCGAGCTCGGGCGGGACATGTCCCGTGAAGGCCGGGAGCACGGGCGTCATGCCGAAGGCGCGCTCGCGGTCGAGGATGCGCGCGCCGAGCTCGCGATGGCTCTCGATCCAGGACGAGGACAGCGGGCCGGCGAAGTTGTCCAGGCAGCCCATGAACTGGAACGGCAGATAGCCCGGCCCGCCCAGGAAGCCGCGGATCTGCCGGTCGTCGAGACCGAGCTGGGAGTAGGCGGCGTGCAGCGCGGCCTCGTGGCCGGTGACGGCCAGCGGCATGGTGATGCCGTGCAGGGCCATCCAGTCGATCTCCCGCTCCCAGTCGGCCCAGTCCCAGTAGGGCATCGTGTAGCTGAAGGTGCAGAAGTTGAAGTAGTAGCCCTCCCGGACCCGCGCGGCGCCCTGTCGGAGAGGGGCGTCGGGCAGGGACGTCAGCCCTAGTGGGAGCACCGTGTCCCAGCCCACGGACGTGCCGCAGCGTTCCCGGAGATAGTGATGGAGCGCGACCGAGGCGCTCACCCCGTCCGTCGCGGCGATGGCGAGCACGCCGTCCGCCGCCTCGTAGGCGTACTCACGGCCGTCGCCGTCGCGGGCGGCGAACCGTACCGACCCGGCCACGGGACCCAGCACGCGGCGGGCCAGGCCGCGGACGGTGTCCGCCCAGGGCGGGCCCTCACCGGACAACACTGCAGCTCACACCCCTCGACTAATTAGTTCCGTACGGTCCATAATTAATATGCTAGCGTACCGGCAACCGATCGCAGGGAGAGAGCATGGAGCAGGTCGTCGCCGCCGGCACGCAGTTCATGCGCGAGGTCAACGCCGCCGCCGTCCTGCGCAAGCTGCGGGCCGCGCCGCCGAAGGAGGCCAGCATGAGCGTGTCCGCGCTGGCCAAGGCGGTGGGGCTCTCCCGCCAGGCGGTCACCCGCTCGCTCAACGCGCTGGTCGCCGAAGGGCTCGTCGAGTTCGGCCCCCTCGATCGCGACTCCACCCGGGCGGGACGGCCGGCGCAGCTCGTACGGTTCCGGGCGGAGGCCGGCCACGTGCTGGGCCTGTCGATCAGCCCTCAGGACGTGCGCGTGGCGCTGGCGGACCTGGCCGGCACGGTCACGGCCTCCGACGCGGAGCAGCTCGCCGCCGGTCCCGGCGGTGACCAGGTGGTGGAGACGCTCCTGTCCACGGTGGAGCGGACGCTGCGCGCGACGGGCGTCACGACCGGCGACCTCTGGTTCGCCTCGGTGGGCACCCCCGGCATCGTCGACCCGGCGACCGGGGTCATCAAGCTCATCCCGAGCATGCCCGGCCTGACTGGCGACCTCCTCGCGCGCCGGCTGACGGAGGCGCTCGGCTGCCCGGTCTACCTGGACAACGACGTCAAGCTGGCCACACAGGGCGAGCGTTGGCGGGACGCGGAGCGGCGCGAGGACTCGCTGGTGATGATCCACTGGGGCGAGCGGGTCGGCGCCGGCATCGTGCTGAACGGCGAGCTCTACCGCGGCGCCTCGAACGACGCCGGCGACGTCGGCTTCCTCGACCTGTTCACCGACGGCCCCTCGACCCCCCGCCACCCGCAGGGCCTGGGCCCGTTCGAGGATCGGGTCGGCGGCGCGGAGATCGTGCGCCAGGCCACGGCGGCGGCCGGACGCGCCG
This sequence comes from Nonomuraea sp. NPDC050451, assembly GCF_044458585.1. Taxonomy (NCBI): domain Bacteria; kingdom Bacillati; phylum Actinomycetota; class Actinomycetes; order Streptosporangiales; family Streptosporangiaceae; genus Nonomuraea; species Nonomuraea sp. NPDC050451. Next base: position 787,067 of record NZ_JBITHZ010000001.1, on the reverse strand, counting down.
CCGACGGCGCGCTCCTGGCCCGGATCGACGCCGCGGGAGAGCACGCGCTCGAGGCCGTGCTGGACGCCGTCGCCGACGGCGAGCCGGCGGCGCTGGAGGCGATCGACGTGGTGGCCCGCCGCTTCGCCAAGGGGATCTCCGTGATCCGGGCGATCCTCAACCCGCGGCTCGTCGTCATCGGCGGGCCCCTGGCCAGATGCGGCGAGCCGCTGCTCGCGGCGCTCCGGCGGCATCTGTCCTGCGAGCCGCTGGACCAGCCGGCGCTGGAGGTCTCGACGCTCCAGGAGGACGCCGTCGTCCACGGGGCGCTGCTCCACTCGCTGGACGAGATCGAACGGACCAGATTCGGCCTGGTGAGACCAGCCTCCGCGTGATGAGAACCGGTCGCCCTGACAGCCGTTGACGACACGACGCCACCCACCCGATTGAGGAGAAAGGTCACACGCATGACGAGACCAGCCCGGCATGCAGCGCTCGCGGCGCTCAGCGTCACGACGGCGTTCGCGCTGACGGCCTGCGCGGGCGCCAGCAGTTCGGGGGGAAGTACGGCGACCAAGGTCAATGTATCGACCACCATCGCGAACGACCCCGTGACGCTGACCCTGGCCTACACCAACGACCCGCCCACCAAGGCGCTCATCGACGGCTTCACCAAGAAGCACCCCAACGTCACCGTCAAGCCCCAGATGACGCCGTTCAACGACTACATCAAGTCCATCAAGCTCGCGATGTCGTCCGACTCGGCGCCGGACATCGCCCAGTACAACCCGGGCGCGATGAACTCCCTGGTCCCGGCCGGTCTCATCCTCGACCTGAGCCCGTGGTCCAAGGCGTACGGCTGGACCACCAAGTTCCCGCCGGCCAGCCTCGAGGTCCTCAGCTCCGACAAGTCGGCCAAGCAGTTCGGGACCGGCAGCCTGTACGCCGTGCCCGGCGGGCTCTCGGTGCTCGGCGTCTTCTACAACAAGAAGATCGTGAAAGAGGTGCCGAAGACGCTGGCCGACTTCGAGGCCGCGATGCAGAAGGCCAAGGACGCCGGCCAGACCCCGCTGAGCAACGGCGCGCTCCAGGTCGGCGGGTTCCACCTGTGGAACGCGCTGCTCAACGTCACCGGCGACGTCAACGACTACCGGTCGTGGGTGTACGGCAAGCCGGGCGCGACGATCGAGAACCCGGCCGCGTTGAAGGCCACCCAGACGCTGGCCGACTGGGCGAAGAAGGGATACGTCTCCGCCGGGGCGAGCGCCACGGCCGACGCCGACGCGCTGGCGAGCTTCGCCAAGGGCGACAGCGCGTTCCTGATCACCGGCAACTGGGCGGCCTCCACCCTGGAGACCGAGATGAAGGACGACGTGGGCTTCTTCCTCATGCCCACGCCGTCGGGCGAGCCCGCGAAGGTGGCCTCGGGAGCCAGCGTCGCGTACGCCATCTCGTCGAAGTCGAAGAACCCGAACGTCGCCGCGGCGTTCCTCGACTACCTCAGCTCGCCGGAGGCGGCGAAGGTCGAGTTCGACGGCGGGTTCATGCCGGTCGACACCAAGGCCGAGCTGGGCGCCACGGGGCTGCGCGGCGACATCGCGGGCGTCTTCGCGCCGGTGGCGCAGGGCAACGGGATCGTCCCGTTCCCCGACTTCGCCTCCCCCGGCATGATCGACAAGCTGACTCCCGGCATCCAGGGGCTGATCAGCAACAAGATGACCCCCGACGCCTTCCTGAAGTCCCTGCAGGAGTCGTGGGACGCCCATCATGGCTCGTGAGCTGAGCCCGGCCGTCTCCCCGCCGCGGGCCGCTCCGGCCCGCGGCGGGGGGCGGGCGACCGCCGGGGACGCCCCGCCACCGCGCCGGCTGGGGCGGCGGGTGCGCGGCTGGCTGTACGTGCTCCCCGCGCTCGCGGTGTACCTGGGCTTCGCAATCTGGCCGGCGCTGAACACCCTCCGCCTGTCGCTCCTGACCTGGGACGGCATCCTGCCGCCGGTCTGGGCTGGTTTCTCCAACTACGTCAAGATTTTTCGTGATTCAGCGCTGTACGAGGCCATCCTGCACAGCCTCGCGCTGATCGTCTTCTTCTCGGTCATCCCCATCTGCGTCGGGCTGCTCATGACGGCCCTCCTGATGGGCAAGGTGCGCCGGGGCATGACGTTCTTCCGGATCGTCTTCTTCCTCCCCCAGGTGCTGCCGCTCGTCGCCGTCGGCATCACCTGGCGCTGGCTCTACAGCGAGTCCGGCGTGGTCAACCAGTTCCTCGATCTGGTGGGGCTGGGGTCGATCACCCGCGCCTGGCTGGGCGACTACGGCCTGGCTCTCATCGCGCTCGGCCTCATCGGGACGTGGGTGATGAGCGGCCTGTGCATGATGCTCTTCCTGGCCGGCGCGCAGAAGATCGACCCGTCCCTGTACGAGGCGGCCAGGCTCGACGGCGCGGGGGCGTTCCGGCAGTTCCGGCACGTCACCGTGCCCGGGGTGCGCAGGGAGATCACGGTCGCCGGCGTCATCACCACGATCGCCGCGCTGGCCAGCTTCGACCTCGTCTTCGTCACCACGAACGGCGGCCCGGCGGGGCAGACCAACGTGCCCGGCCTGCTGGTCTACCGGCTGGCCTTCAACGAGGGCGACATCGGCGGCGCCAGCGCGCTCGCGGTCGTGCTGACCGTGATCGTGGTCGCCGTCGTCAGCGCCGTCCGATACTTCACCAGGGATGATCAGAGTTGAGAACGCTCGGCGGTGTCAGTGTCCGGTACGGAGTGCTCGTCCTGCTGGCGGTGATGGTGCTGGTGCCCTTCGCCGGCATCGTCCTGGCCGCCCTGCACCCCTCGGGCGCGCAGCTCGACGGGCTGAGCATCCCGGACAGGTGGTCGTGGGAGACCTTCGCGCTCGCCTGGGAGCGGGGCAACTTCACCAACCTCATGAGTTCGAGCGTGCTGATCGCGGTCTTCGTGGTGCCGCTCGCGGTGGTGATGGCCACGCTCGCGGGGTACGGGCTGGCGATCCTCAAGGTGTGGGGGCACCGGACGTTGTCGTTCGGGTTCGTGATGGGGCTCACGCTGCCGATCGAGGTCATCGTGGTGGCGCTCTACTTCAACCTGCGCGAGGTCGGTCTCACCAACTCCTACGTCGGCGTCATCCTGGCCGAGGCGGCGCTGTTCATGCCGTTCGGGGTGTACTGGATGCAGACGCACTTCTCGAACGTGCCCGAGGAACTCGTCGAGGCGGCGCGCATCGACGGCGCCCGGGACCTCGTGGTGCTGGCGCGGGTGCTGCTGCCCATCTCGTGGCCCGCGGTCACCACGCTGTCCGTCCTCTACTTCATGTGGTCGTGGAACCAGTTCATGCTGGTGCTGGTCATGATGCAGGACCCGGACCGGCGCACCGCACCGAGCGGGCTCGGGCTCTTCGTCGGCCAGTACACGACGGACATCCCGTTGCTGGCGGCGGCCTGCCTGATCGTCATCGCGCCGATCGTCGTCGTGTACCTCGTCTTCCAGCGCAGCTTCGTCAACGGCATCACCCAGGGCGCCATCAAGGGCTGACCCACACCACCCTTTCAAGGACCCCAGCCCTCGACCGACGCTCGCCGCCCAACGGGCCCGCACCGCCCTCCATCCCCAGAGGACCCCAGCCACGGTCGGCGGGCGCGTCCCGCCATCCCCGACCGCGCCGCCGACGTCGGCTGAGGTCCCTCGGAGACGCGGCGGAGGTGCCACCCGACCTGCGCGAGCGCCGTGCCCTGCCCTCCTCAAAGGACCCCGGCCGCGGTCGGCGGGCAAGTGGCTCACATTTGGCATTCACGCCGAAACCCATGCCAAGATGCGCGTGTGGTCGGGACACCACCGGAGCTGGAGCGTGGCACGGGAGTCCCCGCGCACGTGCAGATCGAGCGGTGGCTGCTCGAGTCGATCTCCAGCGGCGAGATGGAGCCGGGCGACCGGCTGCCCGGCGAGCGGGAGCTGGCCGGGCGGCTGGGCGTGAGCAGGATGACGCTCAGGCAGGCCCTGGCCACCCTGGAGCGCGACGGCGTGCTGATCAGGGTGCCCGGCAGGTCGGGCGGCGCGTTCGTGGCCGAGCCGCGCATCGAGTGCGACCTGACCGGGCTGGCCGGGTTCACCGAGCAGATGCGGCGGGCCCACCTGCGGGCCGAGGCGCGGGTCCTGACGGCGGCCACCGTGCCCGCCCCGCGGGCGGCGGCCGCGGGGCTGGAGGTGGCGGAGGGCTCGCCGGTGCACGAGGTGGCCAGGGTGCGCTCGGCCGGGCTGTCGCCGGTGGCGCTGGAGCACTCCTGGTTCCCGCCCCTGCCCGGCTTCCTCGACCAGGACCTCACCGGCTCCCTCTACGCCCTGCTGGCCGCCCGCTACGACCTGGAGCCGCGTACGGCGGTCGAGCACCTGGCCCCGGTGATCGCCCGTCCGGCGGAGGCCGCCGAGCTGGGCATCGCCCCCGGCGCGCCGCTCATGCTCATCGAGCGCACCGCCCACGCGGGCGACGGCACGCCGGTGGAGTTCGCCCGGGACCTGTTCCGCCCCGACCGGGTCCGGATCTCGGTACGCAGCGGCGTCACGGAACCAAGGGAGTCCTGACCACGACGCCCGGCACCCAGGCGCCCTCGACCTCGATCTCGACCTGGGCCCCGGGACCGACCGGCAGGTAGGCGTAGGCGATCGACTCCTTCGCCGTGTAGCCGTACCCGCCCGAGGTGACCCGGGCCACGACCTGCCCGTCCAGCCGTACGGGCTCGTTGCCGAGCGCGACCGCCCGCGGGTCGCGCAGCGTCACGCACCGCAGCCGCCGCTCGGGCGCCGCGTCCAGGGCGTCCTTGCCGAGGAAGTCCTTGTCGGTCTTGACGCAGAACCCCAGCCCCGCCTCGTACGGCGTCGTCTCGGGCCCGATGTCCGCGCCCCACACCCGGTAGCCCTTCTCCAGCCGCAGGCTGTCGATGGCCCGGTAGCCGCCGGCCACCAGCCCGTACGGCTCCCCCGCCCGCCACAGCTCCTGCCACAGCCCCAGCCCGTACTCGGTGGAGCAGTACAGCTCCCAGCCCGTCTCCCCCACGAACGTGACCCGCAGCGCCAGCACCGGCACGTCACCCACGGTGATCTCCCGCGACGACATGAACGGGAAGTCCATCGGGTCCGGCGTGAGCCCGGCGATGATCTCGGGGGCGCGCGGGCCCCACAGGGCGAAGCACGCGTACTGGCCGGTGACGTCGGCGATCCTGGCCGTCGCGCCGGTGCGCGCGGCCTGCTTGCGCAGCCAGCCCAGGTCGTGCGAGCCGAACGCGGTTCCGGTGACGATCAGGAACTCCTGCTCGCCCCGCCTGGTCACGGTGAAGTCGCACTCGATGCCGCCGCGCCGGTTGAGCGCCTGGGTGTAGGTGACGGCGCCGACCTCGCGGGCGACCCGGTTGTCGCACACCCATTCCAGCAGGTCCGCCGCGTCCGGGCCGGAGACCTCGATCTTCGCGAACGAGCTCTCGTCGAACAGGCCCGCCGTGGTGCGCGTGGCCCGGTGCTCGACGCCGATCGCGGGCGACCAGAGCCGCCCCGCCCAACCGTCGGGGCGTTCCCCCTCCCCTGTCGAGTTCGAGTCGTAGTAGTTGACCCGCTCCCAGCCGGACTTCTCGCCGAAGACGGCGCCGTGGGCGGCGTGCCAGCCGTACGCGGGCGAGAGCCGCAGGGGCCGTCCCGCCGAGCGCTCGTGGCCCGGGTAGCGGATGTCGTAGTACGTCTCGTAGTTCTCGACGGCCCGCTTGATCGTGTACGACGGCGAGCGGTACTGACGGCCGAAGCGGCGGATGTCCATGTGCCAGAGGTCCATGCTGGGCTCGCCCTCGACGATCCACTCGGCCATCACCTTGCCGATGCCGCCCGCGCCCGCGATGCCGTGCGCGCAGAACCCGGCCGCCACGAAGAACCCGCCGACCTCCGTCTCCCCCAGGCAGAACTCGTTGTCGGGGGTGAACGCCTCGGGGCCGTTGATCAGCTTGCGGATGCCGACGTCGGCCATCGCAGGCACACGAATCCGGGAATTATCCGAAATTTCCTCAAATCTCGGCCAATCTTCGGACAGGAGGCGGCCGTTGAAGTCCGCGGGGACCGCGTCGAAGGAGTTCGGGCCGGCCGTCCAGGGCGCGCAGGTGCGCTCGTACCCGCCCATGACCAGCCCCTGCACCTCCTGCCGGTAGTAGACGAGCAGGTCGGGGTCGCGCAGCGTGGGCAGCCCCGTGTGCTCGTGGCAGGCGTCGGTCACCACGTACTGGTGCGACATGGGCACGATCGGGATCCGCACCCCGGCCATGCGGCCGACCTCGGCCGCGAACATGCCGCCGCAGTTGACCACGATCTCGCAGTCGATGTCCCCCTGGTCGGTGCGCACGCCGGTGACGCGGCCGTTCGCCGTCGTGATGCCGAGCACCCTGGTCTTGGTACGGATCACCGCCCCGCCCTCGCGGGCCCGCTGGGCCAGGGCGTAGCAGAGCTGCGAGGGGTCGATCTGCCCGTCCGTGGGCAGGTACGCGGCGCCCACGACGCCCTCGGGGTCCATGAGGGGGAACAGCTCGACGGCCTCGGCCACCGAGATCTCCTCCAGCGGCAGCCCGAACGTCCGCGCCCAGCCGATCTGCCGGCGGATCTCCGCCATGCGCTCGGGCGTGGAGGCCAGCTTGATGCCGCCGCACTCCGTCCATCCGGCGTCGAGGGTGCGGTAGAGCTCGACGGAGTACTGGTTCATGCGGGTCAGGGTGGGATCGGCGCGCAGCTGGCCGACCAGGCCCGCCGAGTGGAAGGTGGAGCCGCTGGTGAGCTCGTCCCGCTCCAGCAGGACGACGTCGCGTTCGCCGAGTTGGGTGAGGTGGTAGGCGACGGACGCGCCGCCCACCCCGCCACCGATGATCACGATGCGGGCCGAGTCGCTCATGGTGGCGAGGCTAACCTTCGGACCGGTAAAAGGTCTAGACCGTTTAGCGCCGCCCGTCCTAGCATCGAGCATGGCCGTGCCCGAGGTGCTCGATCGCATTCCTCTGCTGTCCGGCGTGCCGCGCTCCGTCGAGGAGTTGCCCGGAGGGCTGACCAACCACAACTACAAGGTCACGACCCCGGACGGGACTTACGTGGCGCGCGTGTGGGCCAGCGACAGCTCGCTGCTGGGGATCGACAGGGACGCCGAGCACGCGTGCTCGCTGGCCGCCGCCGCGGCCGGGGTGGGGGCGCCGGTGCACGCGTACCTGCCCGAGCTGGGGGTGCTGGTGGTGGGCTTCCTGCCGGGGCGGACGTTCACCGAGGCCGACCTGCGCGACCCGGCCAACCTGCCCCGGGTGGCGCGGGCGTGCCGCCGCCTGCACGCGGGGCCGCGGTTCGTACGGGACTTCGACATGTTCGAGGTCCAGCGGCACTACCTGGGGATCGTGCGGGAGCGGGGCTACCGGCTTCCCGCGGGCTACCTCGACTTCATGCCCGCCGTCGACGACCTCCGGAAATGTCTGCAAATAAGGGCGGAAGGCACCGTACCCTGCAACAACGACCTCCTGCCCGGCAACATCCTCGACGACGGGCAGCGCCTCTGGCTGATCGACTACGAGTACGCCGGCAACAACGACCCCTGCTTCGAGCTCGGCAACATCTGGAGCGAGTCCGACCTGCCGCTCGGCCACCTGGAGGAGCTCGTCACCGCCTACTACGGCCGCCGTCTGCGCCACAAGATCGCCCGCGCGCGGCTGCTCGGCCTCATGTCCAAGTACGGCTGGACGCTCTGGGCCTCGATCCAGGACGGCGCGAACGAGAGCATCGACTTCGACTTCTGGTCCTGGGGCATGGAGAAGTACGAGCGGGCGGTGGCCGAATTCACCGGATCCGGGTTCGCGTACCTCATGGACGAGGCGGCGCGGGCAGACTAGGGGCATGTTAGCCGCACTGACCGGCCTCGGCCTGTCCACGGCCGCCGGGCTGAACGCCTACATCCCGCTCCTGGTCGTGGGTGTCCTGGCCAACTTCACGGACACCGTGAAACTCCCCGACGGCTACTCCTGGCTGTCCAACTGGGGCGTGCTCGCGGTGATCGCCGTCCTGCTGGCGGCCGAGTTCGTCCTGGACAAGGTGCCCGCCGTGGACAGCATCAACGACACCATCCAGACCGTGGTGCGCCCGGCGTCGGGCGGCGTGGTCTTCTCGGCGACGCAGGCGGCGGCCGAGCTGGACCACTCCACCTGGATGGCCGAGCACCCCTGGGCCGGCTGGTTGCTCGGCATCGTGATGGCGCTGGCCGTGCACGCGGTCAAGGCCGCCGCCCGGCCGGTGATCAACGCCGGGACCGCGGGCGTGGGCGCCCCGGTGGTGAGCACGGCGGAGGACGCGGGATCGCTCGGCATGAGCCTGGTCGCCGTCTTCGCCCCCGTGCTGGTGATCGTCGCGCTGCTGGTGATGGCCGTGCTGGCCTGGTGGCTGATCAGGAAGGTACGGCGCATGCGCGCCCGCAGGAGAGCGGCCCGCGGCCTCCCCTGACCCGGGGCGCCCCTGACCTGCGATCACTCCTGGCCCGCGGTCACTCCTGGCCCGCGGTCACTCCTGGGCCTGCAGCCACTCCTCCACGAGGTCCACGAACTCGGTGGGGCGCTCCTCGTGCAGCCGGTGGCCAGCACCCTCCCAGCACACGACCCTGGACGCGGGGTGCTTGAGCAGGCCGGACTCCCAGCTCGCCCGTTCCCGATCCGCCCAGATCGACAGCACCGGGCAGCGCCGGCGGGCAAGGTAGTCGTCGCTGGCCGGGCGCACCCCGATGGCGTCCGGGGCCGTGAACATGGCCTCGAACGCCTGGACCAGCACGTGCGGCGGCATGCCGTACAGCCGGCGCTTGTGCCAGCGCCTGATGACGGCGGGCGTGCCGGCGTTCGTGCACCATTCGTCGATCTTCTCGGCGGCGGCGTGCGGGTGCTCGCCGCGCAGGCCCGCGATCATCTTGGGGAAGCGCCGGGCGACCGGGTCGGTCATGCCGTAGCCGGGGTCGACGGCGACGAGCCCGCGTACGAGCTCGGGATGTTCGACGGCGAGGATGGAGACCACCTGGCCGCCCATCGAGTGCCCGACGGCGACCACCTGCGGGATGCCCCGGCTTTCGAGGAGGACGCGCAGGTCGCCGGCCATCTCGCGCGGCGTGTTGCCGCTCTCGGGGACGGACGAGTAGCCATGGCCGCGCAGGTCCACGGCGATCACCCGGTGGGCGGCCGCGAGCGCGTCGATGTGCCAGGACCACTGGTGGGAGTCGGTGCCCCACCCGTGGACGAGCAGCAGCGGCGGCCCGTCACCGTCCTCCGTGTAGAAAAGCCTGATATTTCCGCCGACATCCGCGTACGGCATCTATTGACCCTCACCCTCCAGTCGGGACAGCAGCGCGCCCTCTCCTGCCGTCCACCCGCCGTCCACGGCCAGCTCCGCGCCCGTCACGTACGAGGCCGCGTCGGACAGCAGGAACGCGATGGCCTCCGCCACCTCCTCCGGCTCACCCCAGCGCCCGGCGGCCGCCAGCGGAAAGGTCCCGTCCCCCGAGACGGCCCCGAGCGGCTGCGTCATCGGGGTGACGATCATTCCGGGATGTACGGAGTTGACCCGGATGCGATCCTTGCCGAACTCCAAGGCGGCGATCTTGGTCAGCCCGCGCACGCCCCACTTGGACGCGCCGTAGCCGCCCGTACCCGGGAGAGCGGTGAGGCCGGCGACGGACGAGAGGTTCACGACGGCGCCGCCGCCTGACTCGCGCATGGCCTTGACCACCGATTTGAGCCCCAGGAAGACGCCGACCAGGTTCACCTGGAGCACGCGTTCGAAGGCCTCCAGCGGCTGGTGCTCGATCGGCTGCGCGAGGGCGATGCCCGCGTTGTTCACCAGCCCGTCGAGCCTGCCGTACGCCTCCAGGGTGGCGGCGACCACTTCGGCCCACTGGTCCTGATTTGTCACATCGTGGGGTAAAAATCGGGCACCCAGCTCCTTGGCGGTGGCCGTACCCTCCTCCACCAGCACATCGGTGATCACGACCTGGGCCCCGGCCGCGACGCAGCGCCGCGCGGTGGCCGCCCCCATCCCACGGGCGCCACCGGTGATGATCACAACCTTGCCGTCGAGCACGTCACCCCGCCCTTCCCGCCGCTCTGCGAGAACTGAAGCACAGCCCCGCGACTCCGATCAAGTGCTTGCTTGGTTTCTTGTCCGCGCCGATGCCGCCCCGGCCGACTATCCTTCAATTCATCGAGACCCACAGGAGGTGGCGGAGATCAGCGAGCTGCTTGTCGTCCTACTGGTGATCCTGGCGTTCTTCCTGCTGCTGGGCGGTGTGGGCGTCTACCTCCTGGTCAAGCTGGGCAGGAAGGCGGCGGTCAAGGCCAAGCAGGCCACGACCCGGCTCACCACCCACGTCAACGCCATGGGCACGGGCGACGCCGCCGAGGTCGAGCGCCTCCGCCTCGACCTGCGCCGGGAGGTCTCCCTCACCCGCCAGGCCGTCGACCACGCCCAGCGCCAGGGCTGGGGCCTCGGCGACCTCCCCCGGCTCATGGCCGACCTCTCCGCGCAGGCGGACGTCCACGACGGCCAGCTCGGCATGTACGCCCAGCAACGCCGCCTGTCCCCGTACGTCGACCACGCCACCCTCGACCGGCTCAGGGAGCACCAGGCCAAGCTGACGGCGATGTGCGCCCGCATCCGCGCCGACCTCCTCGGCGACCAGGTGCAGCACACGGCCACGGGCATCGCCGACCTCGGCTCCCGCACCGACCTCGAGATCGAGGCCCGCCGCCACGCCCCCGACCCGCTGGACCAGATCGACGAGCTCTACCGCCGCTCGATGGAGGAACGCAAAGACCTCCCTTAGCGACTACTCTCTGTGGCAAGATGGGTGCGCCGCGTGAAACGCTGAGGAGGCAGACTATGACTATGACCCTTCCTGAGTGGTTCTTTCCCGGCCCTTCCGGCGGCTGGACCGCCGACATGCTCGATCATCTTCCCCCCGACGCGCCTCGGCACGTCGAACTGATCGATGGGTCACTCATCATGATGTCGCCGCAGACCGCTTTTCACTTGTATGCGATCCGGCTGTTTGAGAACTTCCTCAATCCCCCCGAGCATCTCGAAGTGATTCGCGAGATGACGGTTACCCTGGGACTGCGCCAGCGGCCAGAGCCGGACATCCTCGTAGTCAAGAAGTCGGCGATCTCGGCGAAGACCACCACCTTCAAGCCGGAGGACGTGCATCTCGTGGCAGAGGTGGTCTCAGACGAATCCATGGAAAGAGATCGGACCACCAAGCCGATCAAATATTCGAATGCGGGCATCAAGTACTTCTGGCGAGTCGAGCAGGAAGAAGGGTTGCCCGTTGTTTACACCTTCGAGCTCGAGCCCACGGTCAAGGCCTACGTCCCCACCGGCATTCACCGCAAGCGACTGCAGACCCACATCGGATTCGACGTCGACATCGATCTCGACTTGAAATGGCCACCCGTTTAGGGGTCAGTCCGCCCACGGCGACTGAAGGCGGCGGACAACCCGTCCGCCCGACCAAGGGGTGGCGACTCAGGCGTCGCCCCACTCCCCGTACATGAGCGCCGCGAGCTCCGCCTCCGTGGCGCCGCCGTTGGCCAGGGCCTTGGTTGCCTGGGCCTGGGCTCGGGTGGGGAGCCGGCCCTCGATGAGGATGGGCAGCGACAGTCGCCGCAGCAGCACCTCGGACTCCGAGATCCCGGACGGACGGCGCGTGACGGCCACGTTCACCCGCAGCGCGTGCTCGTTGCCGGGCGGGACGGCGGGGCGGTCGATCTCGATGGCGGAGTAGCGGAAGCCGTTGGCCAGGTCGCAGGCGGCGCACCCGGCCGGGCCCCTGCTGAGCCGATCGCCGCACTCGGGGCAGGTCAGGCGGTCATAAGCGGCGTCCACCACGCGCCACGGGTGCTTGTCGGGCTCGTCGGTGACCATCTCGGCGATGAGGCGCTCGTCCGGCGGCCGGGCGGTGCCGAACTCCCGTTCAAGGAACGCGCGCCAGCCCTCCTCCACGATCTCGTCGACCAGTCCGGCGCACCGGGCGCAGCCGGGGGCTCCGGCGGGCTCCCAGTGGTCGCATTCCGGGCAACGTCGCATGCCCGCACCGTACAAGCCCGGCCGGATCCACCGCACCGCATTTCTTTTCGATGCGCGGTTGGGCGTCGCCATGGCCACAGGGCTGCGGCTTCCTCCTGGGATGTTCGAGATTGATGAGACTCCGAGTCGGCGCCGGCCTGGCCGTCATCGAGCCGAGCAGCACGTCGATGCCGCCGCGCCGGATTCAGCGCGGTCTTCCCCCAAGGCGACCATGCACAGAGCAGCTGCACCGGAGCGGACGGGGACGCGAGCCTGCCTGGTGACGACGTATCAAGCCTGTCCGGCCGCTGGGCGGATCATGACAGGAGGTGGCGCCAGCGCTCGGTCGACTCCAGCAAGTCCAGGCTGATCCGTTCCAGGAAGGCCCCGCCCTTGGCCAGCCGGCGCCCCACGGGCGTGTCGAGGCCGAACGTCTCCCCCGCCGCCTTGGCGAGCTCCGCCGCCTCGAGCGACTGCCGCGAGCTGATCACGACCGACTGGTACCAGGCATTGTCGTCGACCACGTAGATGTCGCGACGCCGCTGCGGATCGCGCTCGCGCCCGATCAGCCCCTGCTGGATCAGGTAGGTCACGGCCAGGGAGACCGAGGCCGGACTCACCTTCAGCCCGCGCGTCAGCTCGGCCGCGGTGAGTCTGCCGTCCTCGTTCAGCCACAGGCTGATAAGCACGCGCGCCATCATCTTCGGCAGCCCCATTCCGACCGCCATCTCGATGACCTCGTCCGCCACCTCGCGCCCCTTGGCGTCCGGCGGTCCGGCCGCGAACCGGAGAGCCGGCGTGCCGCGCCGCGCCCGCCGCTCCGTCGCCCGGTGCGCCTGCTCGGGCCGGTAACCGCCGGGGCCGCCGTTGCGACCGACCTCCCGGCTGATCGTCGAGGTCGGCCGGTCCAGCCGCCTGGCGATCTCGGCATAGGAACGTCCTTCGGCGAGGCCGGCCGCGATGCGCTGGCGGTCCCGCTGGGTCAACCTTCCTCGTGACATGACGGCATTATTGCGTTCGCCGCCACTCAATGCAACGAAGCATTGCGTTCGCCTCCATTGTCATTGCATCAATTTGCCCGCTGCGGCCTGCGGAAACGCATTCCATCGATTGCAGCTCTTTTGAATGCAACGTAGCGTTCACAATATGTCGAACACGTACTATCGCGAAGAGACCCCTTCCTTCGACCGCGCCCCCTCCTGCCCCTTCGATCCCGCCCCCGAGGTCACCGCGCTGCGCGACGAGCAGCCGATCGCCCGGCTGGCCGCGCCCGAGGGCGCTCCCGGCGTCTGGCTGGTCACCGGCTACGGGCTGGTCCGCCAGATCCTCGCCGACCCGCGCTTCAGCTCCCGCTACGAGACCCAGTACTACCCGCTGATGGGATACCTGCCACCCGCCCCCGTCGGCGATCTGACCGGCATGGACGCGCCCCAGCACACCCGCTTCCGCAAGATGCTGGCGGGCAAGTTCACCGTCCGCAGGATGAACCTGCTCACCGAGCGGGTCACCGAGATCACCCGCGAGCGGCTCGACGCGATGGAGCGGCAGGGGCCGCCCGCCGACCTCGTCGAGGTCTTCGCCCGGCCGGTCCCCGCGCTGATGATCTGCGAGCTGCTCGGCGTGCCGTACGAGGACCGCGATGAGTTCCAGACCTTCACGCGGACCATCTCGGACGGCGCAGAGCCCGAGGCGCAGTACGCCGCCTTCATCGAGCTCGGCGAGTACCTGCGGACCCTCGCGCTCGCCAAGCGCGCGAACCCGACCGACGACCTGCTCAGCGACCTGGCCACAGGCAGCGACCTGACCGACGAGGAGCTCGGCGGCGTGGCCGCCTTCCTGCTCGGCGCCGGGCTTGACACCACCGCCAACATGCTCGCGCTCGGCACCTTCGCCCTGCTGCGCAACCCGGCACAGCTCGCCGCCCTGCGCGACGACCCCGGCCTTGCGGCCGGTGCCGTGGAGGAGCTGCTGCGCCACCTGTCCATCGCCGCCACCGGCCTGCGCGGCGTGCTGGAGGACGTCGAGCTCGGCGGCAGGCAGCTCAAGGCCGGCGACACGGTCATCATCGCGATCAACGCCGCCAACAGGGACCCCGCCAAGTTCTCCGACCCCGACGTGCTCGACCTGCGCCGCTCGGCCACCGGACATCTGGCCTTCGGCCACGGCATCCACCAGTGCCTCGGCCAGCAGCTCGCCCGCGTCGAGATGCGCGTCGCCTTCCCCGCGCTGTTCGCCCGCTTCCCGACGCTGCGGCTCGCCGTACCGGCAGAAGAGGTGCCGCTGCGCACCGACCCCTCGCAGGTGTACGGCGTGCACAGCCTGCCCGTCACCTGGGATCGGTGGTGAACCCGATGCGAACCTTCATCTCGGTGACGGGGCTGCGTAAGTCCTACGGCGCCCACCGCGTCCTGAACGGCATCGACCTCGCCATCCCGCAGGGCACGATCTTCTCCCTGCTCGGCCCCAACGGCGCGGGCAAGACCACGATGGTGCAGATCCTGTCCACCCTGATCAGGGCCGACGCCGGCGAGATCCGGGTGGCCGGGCACGACCTGGCCAGAGAGCCCGAGAAGGTGCGCGCCGCGATCGGCGTCACGGGCCAGTTCTCCGCCGTCGACAGCTTCCTCACCGGCGAGGAGAACCTGCGGCTCATGGCCGACCTGCTCCACCTCGGCCGCTCCAGGGGCCGCGAACGAGCCCGCGAGCTGCTGGAGCGCTTCGACCTCACCGACGCCGCGCGCAAGCCGGCGGTCGCCTACTCGGGCGGCATGCGCCGCCGGCTCGACCTCGCCATGACCATGGTCGGCACGCCCAAGCTGATCTTCCTCGACGAGCCGACCACGGGCCTGGACCCGCGCAGCCGCCGCACCATGTGGCAGATCGTCAGGGACCTGGTCGGGCAGGACGGCGTGACCGTCTTCCTGACCACGCAGTACCTGGAGGAAGCCGACGAGCTCGCCGACCGCATCGCCCTGCTCAGCCAGGGCGAACTGGTGGCCGAGGGCACCCCGGAGGAGCTCAAGCGGCTGGTCCCCGGCGGCCACATCGTCGTGCGCTTCGCCGACGCCGACGGCTACCGCAGGGCCGCCCCGCACGTCGGCGCGACCTCGCACAACGACGCGGCGCTCACCGTCCAGATCCCCGACTCCGGCGGCGTCAGGACGCTGAAGAAGCTCCTGGAGTGGCTGGACACCCAGACCATCGACGTCGCCGAGCTGTCGGTGCACACCCCCGACCTGGACGACGTCTTCCTCGCCCTGACCAAGGAGCCCTCCCGTTGAGAGCGATCACCGACTCGGCGACGATGCTGCGCCGCCAGGTCAAACACATCTGGCGCTACCCCTCGCTGATCTTCACGTTCGCCGCCGTCCCCGTGGTGTTCCTGCTGCTGTTCGTGTACGTCTTCGGCGGCACCATGGGCGCGGGCATCGGCGGCGGCCGCGCCGCCTACGCCGGCTACCTCACCCCCGGCATCATGATCACGACGATCGCGGGCGCCGCGCAGGGCACCGCGATCTCGGTGGCGACCGACATGACCGAGGGCATCATCGCCAGGTTCAAGACCATGGCCATCGCCCGTGTCTCGGTGCTCATGGGGCACGTGCTCGGGGCGATGGTGCAGACGTTCATCGCGATCGCAGCGGTGACCCTGGTGGCCGTGCTGATCGGCTTCCGCCCGTCCGCCTCCGCGCTGGACTGGCTCGGCGTGGTCGGTGTGCTGGCCATGTTGACCTTCGCCATCACCTGGCTGTCGGTCGCGCTCGCCCTGGTCTCCAAGAGCGTCACCACGGCCAGCAACCTGCCGATGCCGCTGATGCTGCTGCCGTTCCTCGGCAGCGGTTTCGTACCGACCGAGTCGATGCCGACCGGGTTGCGCTGGTTCGCCGAACACCAGCCGTTCACTCCCGTCATCGAGACACTGCGCGCGCTGCTGGCCGGCCGCCCGGCGGGCTCCAGCTTCGTGGAGGCGGCCGCGTGGAGCGCGGTCATCGCCCTGGCCGGATACCTGTGGGCACGCAGGCTCTACAACCGATGAGATTGACGCCGACCTGCTGCCGAGTCCGTGCTCGGCGGTACGGACGCGAGCCTGCCGGCCAGGCTGTCACTCCGGCCGGTCGCTCGAGGCAGGGGGTGAGACCGGGCGGCGGGGGCGTCGTTTAATCGGTTGCGAGGGCCGTGCGGGGCCCGGCATACTCGGGACCCGAGTTGATCGCTTGGCAGCGGCTTGACGATGATCGCCGCGCTGTGCCGCGAAGGGAGGGTGAGACCGTGACGACGACTGTTCGCGTGCCGTTTTCCGCGTCCTCAAACCTTCCCACCGCGCGTTCGCTGACCTGATCGACGAGCTGGTGGGCCTCACACCTGGAGCAATCCCACCGTGCCCAAGCACTCGCAGCACCGCACCCGCGGCAAGTACGCCCTCGACGCCGACGACCTCGAATGGCTGGAGAGCACTCCCGAGACCGACGACGGGCCGCCCGAGGGTGACCGCTGGTCCACCTGGGACCAGAGCACTCCCACGGAGAAGGGGCCCAAGCCGTACCCCGACTGGCTCGTCACCGAGCTGGCCGCCGTCGACACCGAGCACGGCGTGCTCAAGACCGGCAAGGAAGCCGACGTCCACCTGATCTCGCGGGGCGTGCCCGGCACGGACCGGGTCTGCCTGCTGGCCGCCAAGCGCTACCGCTCCTCCGATCACCGGTTGTTCCACCGAGACTCCGGCTACCTGGAGGGCCGCAGGACCCGCGAGAGCCGCATGAACCGCGCCATGGCCAACCGCACCGCGTTCGGCAAGCAGGTGATCGCCGCCCAGTGGGCGGTCGCCGAGTTCGGGGCGTTGTGCCGGTTGTGGGAGCTCGGGGTCCCCGTGCCGTACCCGGTGCAGATCGTCGAGACGGAGATCCTGCAGGAGTTCATCGGGACACGGGACGGGTACGCGGCGCCGCGGCTGGCGCAGGTGTCGGACGACCTGGACGGGCTGTGGGAGCAGCTCGTGACGGCCATGGTCACGCTGGCCAGGGAGGGGCTGGCCCACGGGGACCTGTCGCCGTACAACCTGCTGGTCCATGACGGCAGGCTGGTGATCATCGACCTGCCGCAGATCGTGGACGTGATCGCCCACCCGACCGGCCCCTCGTTCCTGGACCGGGACGCCCACAACGTCGCCACCTGGTTCGCCGCCAAGGGCGTCCCGGCCGCCGACCCGGACTCCCTCGCCGCACTCCTCCGCAGAGAGGCCGGCCTGTCCCAGTGATCCGGCTCCCGTCCCCCGCAGCCCGACCTCCTGCGACGCATCGAGGTGACGGATGGCGGCGCAGGACGGCCGTATGGCGAGGCAGGACGGCCAGATCGGAGGCGGGACGGCCAGATAGCGAGACGGGACAGCCGAATGGCGAGACGGGACGGCCGGATCGCGCCGTAGGGCTGCGGATGGCGCCGTGGACGCGGGGTCGCGGTCCCTCGGGTGCTGGGGTGGAGGTGGCAGTGCCCGGGTTAGGGCGCCAAACGCAGGGCCGGAGTCGCAACCTTGGCCGTCAGCGCGCACAGGGCGGCGGGCTGCCAGCGCGCCGGAACGGGAGAGCGCGTGTCGCCGCCGTCCGCCGGGTGGCGAAGCAGCGCACGCCATCGCAGCCCACTGGCTCGCGAAGCAGCCGCGCGCCGTCGCCCTCCGCTGGACTGAGGGGTAGCGGGTGCCGACCGCCAGACCGCAGGGTAGCGTCCCTGCCGCTGGACCGTGGGGTAGCGTGGCGCCGGCCGCTGGACCGCGGAGGAGCGCATGCCGGCCACTGGGTCGCAGGGGTTGGGCGGGCCGACCACTGCTCCGCGGAGGAGCGCGTGCCGGCTGCTGGGTCGCACGGGGTTGGAAGTGTCGGTGGTGGCTGAGGGGATCTGCGGGGGCTGTCGGGCTGCCGGTCGTTTACGCAGGTGGTGGGTATATTGGCCCCGATATACGACGAGGAGGGCCGTCATGCACGATGCCGTCGTCCACCCCAGCGGCGCTCGCATCCGCTGGGTAGAGCTGCCGGGCGCGGAGCCGGCGCGCGTCTACGTGCACGGCCTCGGCGCGACCTCCGCCCCGTACTACGCCGAGGTCGCCGCCCACCCCCTCCTGCCGCAGCATCGTTCCCTCCTGATCGACCTGCTCGGGTTCGGGATCAGCGACCGCCCCCGGGACTTCGACTACACGCTCGAGACCCATGCCGACGCCCTGGCCGAGGCGTTGCGTAAAGCGGGGGTCGCCGGGGCGTCGGTGATCGCCCACAGCATGGGCGGTGCGGTGGCGATCGTGCTTGCCTCGCGTCACCCGGAGCTGATCGCCAACCTGGTGCTGGTGGACGCCGACCTCGACCCCTATCCCCCGGCTCCCGTGCAGCCGGCCGGCGGCGGCATCGCGAGCTACACGGAGGAGGCGTTCCTGTCGCACGGGTGGAAGGAGGTGCGCGAGCGCGTGGGGCCGCACTGGTGGTCCACCATGCGGCTGGCGGACCTGCGCGGGCTCCACCGTACGGCCGTCAGCCTGGCCGCGGGCACCACGCCCCCCATGCGCCGGCTCCTGCAGGACCTCCCGATCCCCCGCGCCTTCCTGCACCCGGAGGGCGACCCGCCCGAGGACGCCGACAACCTGCGGGCGAGCGGTGTCGAGGTGGTCGGCATCCCGGAGTCGGGGCACGGCGTCATGCTCGACGACCCCGAGGCATTCGTCCGTGCCCTGGCGGGTTTCCTCCACTAGCCCGGCAGGCGCGTCACTTGATGCCGGCCTCGCGCATGTCGCGGAGCTCGCGCTTGAGCTCCTTGATCTCGTCGCGCAGCCGCGCCGCCACCTCGAACTGCAGGTCGGCCGCCGACTGGTGCATCTGCTCGGTCAGCGACTCGATCAAGGACTCCATCTGCGCCCGCGGCATCTCGCCGGCGATGGCCTTGGCGTGCTGGCCGGCCTGCCGCGCGCCGAAGCCGGGCACCGGCGCCTTGCCGCGCGACTGCTGGCGGCCGCCGCCCAGGAGCCGGTCGGTGTCGGCGTCCTCGCGCTGGAGCGAGTCGAGGATGTCGGCGATCTTCTTACGCAGCGGCTGCGGGTCGATGCCGTTGGCCTCGTTGAAGGCGATCTGCTTGGCCCGCCGCCGGTTGGTCTCGTCGATCGCCCGCTCCATGGACGGCGTGATCTTGTCGGCGTACATGTGGACCTGGCCGGACACGTTACGGGCGGCACGGCCGATGGTCTGGATCAGCGACGTCTCCGAGCGCAGGAAGCCCTCCTTGTCGGCGTCGAGGATGGCCACCAGCGACACCTCGGGCAGGTCGAGGCCCTCGCGCAGCAGGTTGATGCCGACGAGCACGTCGAACTCGCCCGTGCGCAGCTCCCGCAGCAACTCGATGCGGCGCAGCGTGTCGACCTCGCTGTGCAGGTAGCGCACCCGGATGCCGAGCTCCAGAAGGTAGTCGGTGAGGTCTTCGGACATCTTCTTCGTCAGCGTGGTCACCAGCACGCGCTCGTCGCGCTCGGCCCGCTGGCGGATCTCGTGGACCAGGTCGTCGATCTGGCCCTTGGTCGGCTTGACCACGATCTCGGGGTCGACCAGGCCGGTCGGGCGGATGACCTGCTCGACGACCTCGCCCTTGACCCGCCCCAGCTCGTACGGCCCCGGCGTCGCCGACAGGTAGACGGTCTGGCCGATGCGCTCCAGGAACTCCTCCCACTTCAGCGGCCGGTTGTCGAGCGCCGACGGCAGCCGGAAACCGTGCTCGACCAGCGTGCGCTTGCGGGAGGCGTCGCCTTCGTACATGGCGCCGATCTGCGGCACGGTCTGGTGGGACTCGTCGAGGACCAGGAGGAAGTCCTCGGGGAAGTAGTCGAGCAGCGTGTTGGGCGCGCTGCCGGCCTCGCGCCCGTCCATGTGGCGCGAGTAGTTTTCGATGCCGGAGCAGGTGCCGATCTGCCGCATCATCTCGATGTCGTACGTCGTGCGCATCCGCAGCCGCTGCGCCTCCAGCAGCTTGCCCTGGCGCTCCAGCTCCTCCAGCCGCCCGGCCAGCTCCGCCTCGATGCCCGTCACGGCGGCGGCCATGCGCTGCTCGCCCGCGACGTAGTGGGAGGCGGGGAAGATGTAGAGCTCCTCGTCCTCCGTGATGACCTCGCCGGTCAGCGGGTGCATGGTCGAGAGCTTCTCGATCTCGTCGCCGAACATCTCGATGCGCACGGCCAGCTCTTCGTACTTCGGGATGATCTCGATCGTGTCGCCCCGGACCCGGAACGTGCCCCGGGTGAAGGCCAGGTCGTTACGCGTGTACTGCATGTCGACCAGGCGGCGCAGGAGCTGGTCGCGGTCGACGTCCATGCCGACGCGCAGCCTGGCCATGCGGTCGACGTATTCCTGCGGCGTGCCCAGGCCGTAGATGCACGACACGGAGGCGACCACGATGGTGTCGCGGCGGGTGAGCAGCGAGTTGGTCGCCGAGTGGCGCAGCCGCTCGACCTCGTCGTTGATCGAGGAGTCCTTCTCGATGTACGTGTCGCTCTGCGGGACGTACGCCTCAGGCTGGTAATAATCGTAATAAGAAACGAAATATTCGACCGCGTTGTTGGGCAGCATCTCCCGCAGCTCGTTGGCGAACTGCGCGGCGAGGGTCTTGTTGGGCTGCATGACCAGCGCGGGCCGCTGCAGCCGCTCGATCAGCCAGGCGATGGAGGCGGTCTTGCCGGTGCCGGTGGCGCCCAGCAGCACGCTGTCCTTCTCTCCGGCCTTGACGCGGCGCTCCAGCTCGGCGATGGCCGTGGGCTGGTCGCCGGAGGGAGTCATCTCGGTGACGACCTCGAAAGGCGCCACCTTCCGCTGCAAATCTGTGACCGGTCGCATGTTGCCACTGTAGGCGTCCCGACCGACAGAAACAGTCACGCCCCCTCTGGCCGTCGCCGGGGTCCCCGCTCCCCGGCGACGTACCCGATCAGAACCAGCCGCGGTGGCGGGCCATCTGCTCCAGACCGCGCTGCAGCGCCGCGTCCGCCGAGTGCGGCGGGTCGTCGTAGCGCACGGTGAAGCGGTTGTACGCGTCATGGCTCGAGGTCAGGAAGCCGCCCCGCTTGTCGGCCTCCAGGATGACGTCCATCTGCCGCGCCCCGGCGATGAACGTCAGTTCGAGCTCGTTGAAGTGGCGCCGCCACTGCCCGCCCGCGTAGTACTCGATCTCCTGGAAGAACGGCATCGTCGAGCCGTACAGCGTGCCGCGCTCCAGGTCGGCCTTCTTGAACTGGAAGCCCAGCCGGTCGAGCGCGGCGATGACGTGGTCCTGCGCCGGCAGCGGGCTCACGTACAGCGGGTCGAGGTCGCCCTTGTCGAGCGCGCCCGCCAGCGCCAGCTCCGTCTGGACGCCCAGCCTCATGCCGTGCAGCGGATGCCCGGCGATGGCGCTGATCGGCGTCTCCCAGGGGATCTGGATCTCGAAGGGCTGCTGGTGCTGCGCGCCCGCGGCGAGCTGGAACGTCCCGGCGACCTGCTGGCGCAGGAAGCTGTAGGTCGTCTTGTACTCGTTGTCGCCCGACTCGACTTCGACCACCGCGGTCAGGTCGATGTGGATGCCCTCGACCTTGTAGTCGGAGCTGCCGCCACGGAAGTGGACGACGCCGCGCAGGATCTCGCCGGGACGCACGCCCGTGTTGGTCAACACCGTGTCAACCTCGACGCCCGCGCCGAACGCGGCCATCAATTTGCGGAACACCATTGGGGTTCTCCTAAGCGGAAGGTGTGTGGCCGTTCTGACCCGTGCCCGAGATGCGGGGGAGCAACTGGGCAAGGAGGAGGGTGGAGAGCGCGGAGTCCGACTGGCCCTGCTGGGTGCGCACGACCAGCGGCTGCGGCGCGTTCTCCGCGAGTTTGGCGCCCACGTCGAGGCGCCTGCGGGCCAGCTCGTACTGCAGCACGGCCCGGTTGTCCCGGTACGACTCGGCCAGCCGGCGCAGTGCCTTGGCCTCGTTCTCGGCGGCGGTCAGCTCGGCCCGGCCGCGCGCCTCGATCTCCCATGTCACGCGCTGCGCCTCGGTCTCCTGCTCCTCCAGCATGCGCGCCACGTCCTTGCGCGCCTTGTTGTGGGCGGCCTTGACCTCGACGACGCGGGCGTCACGGGTCTTCTTGGAGCGCTCGATCTCCATCAGCAGGGTGTCGATGCGGCGCTTGCGGGTCAGCTCCCACTCGCGCTCGTAGGCCGAGAGCTCCTTGGCCACCTTCTCGCGGGTGGCCAGGTGCTGCTGGTACTGGTCGGGCAGCTGGACGTCGGGGATGTTGGCGCCCGTGATGCGCACGCCGTACCGGCCGAGCTGGCGGTTGAGGGCGTCCTGCATGTCGCCGACGTCGGAGCCGCGCAGGTCGTACGCGCGCTCGGTGTTGACACGGCGGCTGCGCTGCCTGATCGCGTCCTGCACCGCGCTGGAGAGTACCAGGTCGAAGTTGCCCGCGCCGATCGTGCGGACGAACGCGACGGGGTCCACGATGCGGAACTTGAGGAAGAACTCGATCGACTTCAGCGGCACGTTCTCGGCCGTGGGGCAGGCCACGATCGGCGCCGAGTACGGGATCTCCGTGGAGGTGTCGACGACCGCGTCCACCCGGTCCCACGGCAGCCACAGGTAGTGGCGGCCCGGCGGGAGGGTGCCGGTGATGGCGCCCCAGCGGCTGCGTACGCCGGTGGTGCCCTCCTCGATCTCGATGATCGCCTTGCGCCACATCGTGACCATGGCCACGACCAGGAAGAACAGCGCCAGCAGCGCGGCGGTCACGGTGAGGTCGGTCAGGACCGCCATCCCCGCGAAGTACAGCGCCAGGAACACCAGCGACATCCAGGCGAAGCCGCGCCGGTCCTTGGGGATCACGACGGGGACGAGCTGGCCCTGCTCGCCGCCGCGCAGGAGCTGGCGGATGTCGCCCCAGGAGGCCAGCGACTCCTTGATCTTCGAGAATTCGCGGCTCATGTCAGATCTCCCCCTTCCCGGGCAGCAGGCGTTCGACGGTGCTCTCCAGGTCCGCGTCGGGCGGCGGCGGCGCCTGGGGCTCGGTCACGTCGGCGACGGCCTTCTTGAGCAGGGCGGCGATCTCGGCCTCGCGGCTCTGCACGCGGGAGCCGATCTCGTCGAGCCTGGCGCGGATGGCGGCCATGTCCTCGGCGGAGAACAGCGCCGCGTCCTTGCCGCCCACCAGCTGCTGGGCCAGGGCCAGGAAGTCGATGTCGGTCTGCTCGCCCACCTGCACGACCTGCGGCAGCCTGGTGGCGACGGACTCCAGCTTGTTCAGCAGGTCCTGCTGGAAGCGGTAGTCGAGGATCTCGGGCGCCTCCGCGGCCGACAGCGCCCTGATGTCCAGTGCCTGCGCCTCCAGGAGGGCGGCGTTGGCGTTGGCCGTGGACTCGGCCTCGACCAGGCGCTGCCTGGCCTGCGCGGTGGCCTGGTGGCTGGCGCGTTCGAGGGCGGTGTCCATGCGGGCCTGGTAGCCGGCGATCTCCGCCTGGATGGCGCTCAGCGTCTCCTGCAGCCCGGCCAGTTCCTTGACCAGGTCGCCCTCGTTCTGCTCCTTGCGCAACTGCAGCTCGTACTCGTAGGTGTAGGCCTCCTTGGCGACCCTGACCATCTCGGGGGCGGCCAGGTCCATCCGGTATTCCTGGCTGGACGGCTCGGCGTGCGTGATGTTCACGTCGGTGAGCCGTACGGCGGGCAGGAACTGCTGGTTGAGGCTCTCCAGCATGCCCAGCGTGCTCTCGCCCACCAGGTCGTAGATCTCCTCGGCCCGCTGGGCGTAGATGAGGGAGCGGGTGACCTCGCTGATGGCGTTCTGGAGCTTGGACTGGAAGCCGCTGACCGAGCCGAGCACGAAGATGAACTCCGCCGGGTTCTCGATCCTGAACTGCAGGAACAGGTCCACGCTGGCCTTGACGCCCTGCTGCGTCGGCGCCTCGCTGATCGGCGCGTTGAACGGGTACTCGCGGGTGGTGTTGACGATGTAGCTGACCCGCTTCCACGGGTTGAACAGCGTCACCCGGCCCGGGTCCGCGATGTGCACCAGCTTGCCGAACTGGGTGATCAGGGCCTTGCAGCCCTCGGGCACCATCACCACGCTGCGCCGCCACCACAGGAACGCGGCCGCCAGGACCAGCACCACCCAGTAGTGCGGGCCGAAGAACAGATCGGTGTTGGGGATGACGTTGCCGAGCGCGCCGATCAGGCCGAGCACCACGAGGATGCCCAGCGGCACGATCACCTTCGCGGTGCTCCCCTTGGGGATCACCACCGGGGAGATGACGTGCATGCCGTTCTCGGTGAAGCTGCGGTTGACGATCTCGCCGGCCTCGTTCAGCGACGCCGACCTGGCCTCGATGGCCGTGCCGACCGACGCGCCGCCGTCGCGGGCCGCGGCGAAGTCGTGGGGGTTCAGCGCGAAACCCCGGGCCTGGCCCGCGAACTGTCCCGCCTGATCGACGACCTGGCCCATGGCCTGCCCCATCGCCTGCCGCATGTCACCCCCTTGGGCAACCGCTTGGGCTATGCCCTGACCTGCCTGGATCAGTGCCTCTCTGGGTCGTGACATCGAACCTTCCTTTTCCGCTACAGGCGAATCCGACCGTATCGGGTGCGACTTACTGTTCGCTTGCAATGCATGTCATATGTCTATTGCGTCCCGTAGTAGGTGTGCTATCTATGTAGTAGAGCTACTATCTGGAGAATTGATGGATGCGGTAAGAGAGCTCGCGGGCGGTCTCGACCTGGGCCGGACCGCCGCCGCCATCGAGGTCGACGGCCTGCGAATGGCGTACGGGCACAAGGAGGTCCTCCGGGGCGTCGATTTCACGGTCGCCTCCGGCGAGGTGATCGCCCTGCTCGGGCCGAACGGCGCGGGCAAGACGACGACGATCGAGATCCTGGAGGGCTTCCGGGTGCCCTCCTCCGGTTCCGTGCGCGTGCTCGGCACCGTGCCGGCCCGCGGCGACGAGCGCTGGCGGGCCAGGTTGGGCGTGGTGCTGCAGTCCTGGCGCGACCACGGCCGCTGGCGGGTGCGCCAGCTCCTCCATCACCTGAGCCGCTACTACGAGCCGTACGCGGTCCCGGGCCGGCCGCCGTTCGACATCGGCGAGCTGATCGAGGCCGTCGGGCTCGGCGAGCACGCCGACCACCGGATCAACCGGCTCTCCGGCGGCCAGCGCCGCCGCCTCGACGTCGCCATCGGCATCGTCGGACGGCCCGAGGTGCTCTTCCTCGACGAGCCGACCGCCGGGTTCGACCCGCAGGCCCGGCGCGACTTCCACGACCTCGTGCACCGCCTGTCGGACCTCGACGAGACCACCATCCTGCTCACCACGCACGACCTCGACGAGGCGGAGAAGCTCGCCGACCGGATCCTCATCCTGGCCGGCGGCAGGATCGTGGCCGACGGCAGCGCCGACCGCCTGTCCCGCGAGGTCTCACGCGACGCGCAGGTGCGCTGGAGCCGGGGCGGCGAGCAGTTCGTGCACGCCACGCAGGACGCCACCGGGTTCGTGCGCGAGCTGTTCGCGCAGCACGGCACGGAGATCGCCGACCTGGAGGTGCGGCGGGCCACGCTGGAGGACACGTACATGGAGATCGTCAGGAGGGAGGAGGCGTGAACGCCACCCTGCACGCCGTGCGGCTCGGCCTGGCACGCGGCTGGATCGAGTTCAAGCACAGCCTGCTCAACCCGCAGGACCTCGGGTTCACCATCGTCTCCACCGTCGCCCTGATCGTCGTGCTGTACTTCCAGCGCGAGGCCAAGATGCCGGGCGCCGAGTTCATGCTGGCCAGTTTCACGCTGCCGAGCATCCTGGGCATGCTGGCCGCGTTCAACGGGCTGATCGGGGCGGTCGGCTCGCTGGCCGTCGAGCGCGAGGACGGCACGCTGCTGCGCGCCAAGGCGCTCCCGCAGGGCATGCTCGGCTACCTCATCGGCCGCGTCGTCCTGCTCACGCTCTCCGCGCTGATCTCCATCGCGATCCTGCTCGTCGCCGGGCTGATCATGATCCCCGCGCTCGCGGACATCGGGGTGGGCGGCTGGCTCCTGGTGGTCGGCGTGTCGCTGCTCGGGCTGGTCGCCACCCTGCCGCTGGGCGCCGTCATCGGCTCGACCGCCAAGAGCCCGACGAGCGCCGCCGGGTTCTCCATGCTGGCCGTCGGCGGGCTGACCGCCATCTCGGGCATCTTCTACCCGATCTCCTCGCTGGCGGGCTGGCTGCAGGGGGTGGCGCAGGCGTTCCCGCTGTACTGGCTGGGGCACGGCATGCGCATGGCCTTCCTGCCCGACGCCATGGCGGCCACGGAGCTCGGCGGCTCCTGGCGGCCGGTCCCGATGGTGCTCGTGCTGAGCGCGTGGGCCGTGGCGGGCCTGGTGCTCGCCCCGCCGATCCTGCGCAGGATGGCCAGGAGGGAGTCCGGCTCGCTGATGCAGGCACGTCGTGACCGGGCGTTGCAGCGGATCGGCTGAGAAGATACGCGGGATGAGCGAGACCGTCTACAACCGCATCGCGCTGCTGCGCGCAGAGCGGAACGTGACCCGCAGGCAGCTGGCCGACGCCCTGGGGGTCCACTACCAGACCGTCGGCTACCTGGAACGGGGCGAATACAGCCCGAGCCTCTTCCTGGCGCTGCGGATCGCCGAATACTTCGAGGTGCCGGTGGAGGTGGTCTTCTCGACCAGCCCGTTCCCCCGGATCGGCGAGCGGACCGCCTGACCGCGGCCGCGCCCGCGGCCAGGCGGTGGCCACGGCCAGGAGGTGACCGCTCAGCACCTCGGGATCCATGATCATGCGAGCCGCATGCTACCGATGGGCCCCGTACGGGTTAGAGCCAATAAAGCTCCCTAGCTTTATATGTACTGGTAGTCGTTTGGCGTGGTCGTTAACATGACCTCGGGACTGAATGATCGTCGAACGGCGGGGCGAGCGATGACACGGTTCGTGGCGGCGGTGAAGCAGGTCGCCCCATGGGCTGCACAGAACGCCGACGGGGCCATCGCGCTGGTGCTCGCGATCGTGATCGGCGTCGTGGGCGTCATGCCCAACGAGATCGTGCCCGACGAGGTGCAGTCCCAGCTGGTCAACGCCGCGACCCTGGTCATCATGGCGCTGGTGGCCACCGCGCTGCTGCGCGACCGCGCGCGCCAGGCCCCGGTCGAGGAGACGATCACCTCGGGCGCGCTGGCCGAGCTGCCCGCGCGCCTGGCCCGCCTGCAGGAGATCGAGGGGCTGGTCGGCAGCACCCGCAAGGCCCTCGACGCGCTCCAGCTCGTACGGGTGCTGGGCAGCTCGCAGGAGATCGCCCAGTCCCACGCGGAGGCGCGCAAGGACACCCACCGGTGGAGCTTCAAGGGCGGCACCGGCACCTACCTGCGCGCGGTCACCCTGCCCGAGTGCGTCGCGGCCGCCCGCAGGGACAAGCGCCACCTCACGGTCAGGGTCGAGGTGATCGACCCGTCCAACCTGGAGGTGTGCGAGACGTACGCCCACTACCGCCGCTCGCTGTCGGACGCCCCCGACGGCACCGGCGAGACGTGGACGACCGACCGGGCCAGGAAGGAGTCGTACGCGACGATCCTGGCCGCCTTCTGGCACCGCCAGCGCTACGGCCTGCTCGACATCGCGGTGGGCCTGTCCTCGACGATGACCACGTTCCGCTGGGACGTGTCGGCCACCCGCGTGATCATGACGGTCGAGGACCCCAACAAGGCGATGACCGCGCTGGCCGGCACCTTCTACTACGAGAACTGCGACACCGAGCTGCGGCTCAGCTTCGAGCAGGCGCGGCGGGTGCCGCTGGAGATGTACAAGAAGGTGCCGTTGAGCGACGAGCCCACCATCGAGGAGGTTCAGGAGCTGTTCGAACGCGTCGGGATCCCCCTGCCCAAGGCGTACAACGGCCGTGACGTCGTCGACATCGCCCGCAAGGCGTTGCGGGCGATGGATCCCTATGGCGAGCCCCATGATCGAGCTGGTGTGTGATGAGCCATCACGGCGTCCACCAGCGGGTGCTCGGTGGTGAGGCCAGGGCCTGGGCGCTGGAGACGCTCTCGTCCGGGGGCCTGACCGCGGTGCGCCACCCGCTCGGATTCGTGTGCCTGCCGCTGGAGCGCGACGGCGGCGAAGGGGTGTGCCTCCACCTGTGGTCCGACTCGTTCACGCACGCCGAGAGCACCACCTCGCAGATCCACTGCCACAGCTGGGACCTGGTCAGCCACGTCCTCTACGGCCAGGTGCGCAACGTGCACGCGGTGGTCACCGACGCCAGCCGGGACGCCACGCACCGGGTCTTCGAGGTGGTCAGCGGGGCCGACGGCGACCGCATCTCGCCCACCGGGCGCACCGTGCGGCACGCGACGGGCCTGGTGGAGGTGTTCGGCCCCGGCGACACGTACACGCTGGCCGCCGACCGCTTCCACAGCAGCGTCGTGCCGGAGGGCGGCGAGGCGGCCACGATCGCGCTGGGACGGGGCCGGCCCGGCAGCCGCGACCTGTCGCTCGGCCCGCTGGGCGGCGGGCCGCACCACGTGGCCAGGCAGCCCCTCGACGCCCGCGAGACCGAGCTGGCCGTACGCCTGATCACCGCTCACCTGACCTGAGAGGCATCCGATGGACCTGGATCACGCCCGCACGGTCGCCGTCGAAGCCGCCGAGGCCGCGGGGGCGCTGCTCCGGGAGGGCATGCGCGGCGTGGTCGGCGTCCGGGCCAAGGGCGAGGCGGGCGACGTGGTGACCGACCTCGACCTGGCCTCGGAGAAGCTGCTGCTGGAGCGCATCCTGACGGCGTACCCGTCGCACACGGTGATCGCCGAGGAGTCAGGGCTCGTGGGAGCCGCGGGCGGCGAGTGGACGTGGCTGGTCGACCCGCTCGACGGCACCAACAACGTGGCGATCGGGCTGCCCGCCTACGTGGTGGGCGTGGCGCTGTGCCGGGGCGGGCGTCCCGTGCTGGGCGTGGTGCACGACCCTGTGTCCGCCCGGACGTGGTCGGCCGTCCGCGGGCGGGGCGCGCTGTCCGCCGCGGCGGGGTCGTCCTCAGGGGTACGCCTCGCGCCCCCGTACGCGCCGAGCCCGCACGGGCCGCTGCTGGCCTGGACCCAGGGCTACGACGTGAGCAGGGGCGACGCGACCGTGCGCGCGCTGCGCTCGGCGCTGGAGCTCAACGCGCGGCGGGTGCTGCAGCTGTGGGCGCCGCTGCTGGCGTGGGCGATGCTGGCGCGCGGCGACATCGACGGCATCGTGGGCTACCGGGCCGAGGCGGTCGACCTGCCCGCGGGCGCGCTGCTGGCCCAGGAGGCCGGCATCGAGATCAGGGCGCTGGACGGCGGCCCGTTCGAGGAGTGCATCGACGGCACGGCCGACGACCGCAGCTTCGTCGCCGCCCATCCCCGGGCCGTCCCCGGGCTGCTCGCCCTCCTCCGGCCCGAATGAGGAAAAGTCCGCAGAATATCTGTGTCTTTCGTCGATGAGTTCCGCTCCCGTTCGAGGTCTATTCAGAGAGAACGGAACAAGGGAGAGGGGCTCGACATGATGACCACGACCCAGCTGGCGCAGGTGCTCTTCGCGACCGCTCTGCAGCCGTCCGACCGGCTGTCCCCGTTCCAGATCCGCGAGGCCGTGGACGAGCGGCTGTGCCGGTGCGGCGGCGACCCGGCCTGGTGCGCGGCGTACGTGGCGCAGGAGGCCGGCGACCACCCCGAGACGTACGTCGTGCGGATGCGCTGGGCGCTGGACGCGGTCGCCGGCGCCTACGCGCTGGCCGCCGCCTGATCAGCTGAACCGCACGAGGGTCCACACGGTGGCGAGCAGGCCGACCACGGCCAGGCCCGTGCCGGTGAGCAGGAAGCGGCGCATCGGAACCTTGACGTCGTGGCGGCGGCAGGACTCGAACCACAGGAGCGTGGCCAGCGACGCCCACGGCGTGACGACCGGCGCCACGTTGGTGCCGGCCAGCAGGGCCAGCAGCTGGTCCTGGTCGGCGGCCGGGATGACGGTCTCGACGGCCTTGTAGGCGGGCAGGTTGTTGATGGCGTTGGAGAGCCCGGCCCCGACGGCGGCCGTGCGGTAGGGGTCGCCCTCCGTGCCGACCATCCAGGTCATCAGGTCGGACAGGCCGTGCCTGCTGAGCGTGGGCACCACCAGGAACAGCCCCGTCACGAAGATCACGAGCTGCCACGGGATGAGGCTCCAGGTCAGGCGGTCGCGGGCGCGTACCAGGAAGGCCGCCACGACGATCGCGGCGGCCGCCGTGGCGGCGATGGCGACGTGCGCCTTGAGCAGCAGCATCGCGATGAACAGCAGGCAGCCGGCCGACGCGGCGCCGAACAGCACGCGGTCGGCCACCGGCTCCAGCAGCGGCGGGGTGTAGCGCAGGTCGCGCCGCTCGCCGCGGCGCCAGTAGAACACCCACAGGAACACCATCGTCACCGCGATCGAGGCGAGCTGCGGGACCCACATGCGCGCGGCGAACTGCTGGGCGTCGAGGCCGATCTTCTCCATGCCCAGGAGGTTGGTCAGGTTGGAGACGGGGAGCAGCAGGCTCGCGGTGTTGGCCAGCCAGATCGTGGTCATGGCCAGGGGGAGGGCGGCGATGCGGGCTCTGGGGGCGAGGGCGAGCATGACGGGGGTGAGCAGGACCGCCGTCGTGTCCAGATTCAGAAATATCGTGATAAATGACGCGAAAGCTGTGCAAAGAAAAAAGAGGGCGGCGTAGTTGCCGCGTCCGAGCACCGCCATCCTCGCCGCGATGGCGTCGAAGACCTGGGCTTCCTTGGTGAGCTCGGCCAGCACGATGATCGCGACCAGGAAGATCAGCAGGGGCCCGATCTCGTCGAGGCTCTCAGCCGCCGCCTCCCAGGGCAGCAACCCGGTCGGCACGAACACCACGCCGAGTATGAGCAGCCCGATCCTGATCAGGTCGAGCACACCGAGACGCCGCCACACCCGTAGATGATCGCACAGGTGGCCAAAGGACGCTGAAACCCGCGGTCCCACAGGGGATACTGAGCTCATGGCGCGTGACGGCAGGCCGACAGAGATCTTCGTCAGCTACTCCCCTGCCGACACGGCGTGGGCCACCTGGATAGCGTGGGAGCTCGAGGCGGCCGGCTACAAGACCATGATCCAAGAGTGGGACTTCGTGCCGGGCACCAACTTCATCGACTTCATGGACCGCGGGGTCAGCGAGGCGCAGCTGGTCGTGGCCGTGCTGTCGCGCAACTACCTCACCTCCCGCTACGGCCGGATGGAGTGGCAGGCCGCGCTGCGGGCCGACCCCGACAACCCCTCCAACAAGCTCGTCACGATCAGGCTGGAGGACGTCCAGCTCGAGGGCCTGCTGTCCACGATCACCTGGGTCGACCTGCTGGGCGTCACCGACCCCGGGCAGGCCAGGGCGCTGCTGCTGGGCCGGGTGCGGGAGGCGATGGCGGGCCGGGCCAAGCCGGAGGCGGCGCCCGCGTTCCCCGACGGCTCCAGGGTGGCGGTGCCCGCCCCGACGCTCCCGCCACCCGGCGACCGGGCCAGGGCGCGGCGCACGCCGGTGACGGCGCCCAAGTTCCCCCCGACGGTGAGCCCCGACCGGGCGCGCGAGTCGATCAGCGTGCTGCACATCGGCGGCCCCAGGTTCGGCCGGGCGCTGCCCGATCCGGGCGAGCCGTTCACGCCCGAGGACATGCAGGCGCGCATCTGGGCGGACCTGACCGCCATGTACGACCGGGGCATGCCACGTCCCGACCTCATGCTGGTCACCGGCGACCTGACGGAGTCTGGCAGCCTGGGGCAGTTCGGGCAGGCGACGCGGTTCGTGACCGACCTGCGGCTGCTGATCGGGCTGGAGCAGCACCGGCTGATCCTGCTGCCCGGGCCGCGCGACGTGACCAAGGCCGCCGCCAGCGCGTACTTCATGACCTGCGAGGCCGACGACGTGAGCCCGCAGCCGCCCTACTGGCCCAAGTGGCGGCACTTCGCCGGGCTGTTCGGCGAGGTCTACCAGGGGCTGGACGACCGGGTGTTCGACGGCGGGCAGCCGTGGACGCTGTTCGAGGTGCCCGATCTGAAGGTGGTCGTGGCGGGGCTCAACTCGACGATGGCGATGAGCCACCTCGAACGGGACGCGTACGCGCAGCTCGGGGAGGCGCAGGCGGCCTGGTTCGCCGAACGGCTGCGGCCGTACGAGGAGAGCGCGTGGCTGCGGCTGGGCGCCATCGGGCATCCGCCGGGCGAGCTGCGGGACGCGCCCACGTTCGAGCGGCTGCTGGCCCACCGGCTCAACCTGCTCTTCCACGGCGGTTCCGCCCACCGGGCCGAGGGCGTGATCGCCGCGCCGCGCTCCGGGCGGCACCAGGTGGTCGAGATCACCCCTGACGGCCTGCGGATCTGGCAGCCCGACGCGGGCGAGCCCGAGCCGGCCCCGTACCGGTGGAAGGCCGTGCGGGCCACGTTCACCGGCGAGAGCCCGACCCCCGAGCCGCCCGCGCCCAAGCCGGACGAGCGCGCCCCGAGCCCGGTCGAGCTGCTGCTCGACCGGATCGCCGAGGTCTGCGAGGCCAGGCACGAGCGGGCCAGGATCCGCCGGTTCGACGCGCACCTCGTGGTCACCCACCCGGAGGACGGTTTCGTCCGCCAGACGATGATCGGCGCGCACGTGGGCGAGCTGACCGAGAGCACCGCCGACGGCTTCGTCCGCCAGGCGCACGCCACCGGCCTCGCCGCCGAGCTGGTCTACCAGGGCCCGCCCGCCTCCCGGGCGGTCCGCGACGACCTGATGCGCAAGGGGGTGCGGCTGCGCACCTTCACCGAGTTCCAGGGGCTGCTCGACCTGACCGGCTACGTCGCCGAGCAGACCGCCAGGCTGACGGCCGACCGCCGCTACCCGCCCGACCTGTACGTGCCGCAGCGCTACCGCGAGCTCGACCGCCAGGGCGGCCAGATCAAGCACGGCCTGACCGACGAGCTGATGCGGCTGCTGGCCACCGACCACGGCAGGTTCCTGCTGCTGCTCGGCGACTTCGGCCACGGCAAGACGTTCGCGCTGCGCGAGCTGGCCCGGCGCATCCCGGTCGAGCTGCCGCACCTGACGCCGATCCTGATCGAGCTGCGCGCCCTGGACAAGGCGCACTCCGTGGACGCGCTGGTGGCGGCCCATCTGGCCGGGCACGGCGAGGAGTTCATCGATCTCAAGGCGTTCCGCTACCTGCTCAGGCAGGGGCGCATCGTGCTGCTGTTCGACGGGTTCGACGAGCTGGTGACCCGGCTGACGTTCGACCGGGCGGCCGATCACCTGGCCACGCTGCTGGCGGCGGCCGAGGACAAGGCCAAGATCGTGGTCGCCAGCCGCACGCAGCACTTCAAGTCGCACAGCCAGGTGCTGACCTCGCTCGGCGAGATGGTGGGGGTGCTGCCGCAGCGGCGGGTGCTCAGCGTCGAGGACTTCACGCACGACCAGATCCGCTCCTACCTGGCCAACCGGTTCGACGACGGCGACGAGGCCGGCGCGCGCATGTCGCTGATGGGTGAGATCAAGGACCTGCTGGCGCTGGCCCAGAACCCGCGCATGCTGACCTTCATCGCCGACCTCGACGCCGACCGGCTGCGTACGGTGGCGGGCGCCCGCCACACGATCAGCCCCGCGCTGCTGTACGACGAGATCCTCAGCTCCTGGCTGGCCTTCGAGGAACGCCGGGCCAGGATCCCCGGCTCGGCCACGGCGTTGACCGTCGACGAGCTGTGGCAGGCCGTGACGGCGCTGGCGATGCGGCTGTGGGACACCGGCGAGTCGCTGCTGGGCGTGGACGAGCTGACCGAGATCGGCGAAACGCTGACGGACCTGTCCGACGGGCAGCTGTCGGCGGCGCACGCGGCGTACCGGATGGGCTCGGGCAGCCTGCTGGTGCGGACCGAGGACGGGATGTTCGGGTTCATCCACGCGTCCGTGATGGAGTGGCTGATCGCCCGCCACATCGCCCTCGACAACTTCGCGCTGCTGTCACGCAGGCCGCTGTCGGCGCTGACCGTGGAGTTCCTGTGCGACCTGGCCGACGTACAGGCGCTGCGCGCGTGGGCGGCCGACCCGCCGGGCGACGACGTGTCCAGGGCCAACGCGGTCAAGATCTCGGCCAGGCTGCGCACGCCGGCGCGGGCCGACCTGCGCGGCGCGAACCTCAAGGGCGAGGACCTGTCGGCCAGGGACCTGAGCGAGGTCGACCTCACCGGCGCCGACCTGTCCGAGGCCACCCTGGCGGGCACGAACCTGTCCAGGGCCGTCCTGCGCGAGGCCAGACTGACCGGGGCGCGGCTCGACGGCGCCGTGCTGACCGGGGCCGACCTGACCGGCGCCGACCTGTCGGGGGCACGGCTGGCCCGGGTCGACCTGAGCGACGCGGCGGTCGAGGGCGCCCGCTGGCACCGGGCCTCGCTGATCGACGTGACCGGCACGCTGCCCCACCTGCCCGGCGCGGCGGTGGTGCCGGGCCAGCCGGTGGAGGTCGAGTTTGCCCCGGCCGGCATCGGCGTCCCGTACGGCTACCACTTCCAGACCAGCCGCCTGCCCGAGCCCATCGCCTACAGCCCCGACGGCTCCACGATCGCGATCGGCAACGAGGACGGCGGCGTGCTGCTCTGCGTCGGCGGCGCGCCCGTGCGCACGCTGCAGGGGCACCGGGGCCGCGTCTACGCGGTCACGTTCGCCCGCACCCGCGACCTGCTGGCCACGGGCGCGAGCGACGGAGCCGTGCTGCTGTGGGACTCCCTCACCGGCGAGTGCCTGCACGCGCTCAAGGGCCACGCCGACGGCGTCTGGCCGGTGCGCCTCAGCCCGGCCGGCGACCTGGTGGCGGCCGGGGGCGGCGACGGCATCGTCCGCGTGTGGGAGACGGCCACCGGGCGGCTCGCGCACGCGCTGGAGGGGCACCAGGCGCCGATCTACACGGCGTCGTTCGGCCACTCGGTGCTGGTGACGGGCGACGCGGCCGGCGTCGTACGCGTCTGGGACCTGACGTCCGGTCAGGTGAGGCAGACGCTCGACGGCCATCGCGGCAGCGTCTACCGCGCCGTGCACAGCCCGGACCGCCGCCTGCTGGCCACCGGCGACGAGGCGGGCACCCTCAGGCTGTGGGACACCGCCACGTGGCGGCCGCTGCACGTGCTGAGCGGGCACGCGGGCAGCATCTACTGCGTGGCGTTCTCGCCGGACGGCTCGCTGCTGGCCACCGGCGACACGGCGGGCGCCGTACGCCTGTGGGAGCCGTCGGGCGAGTCCCGGGGCGTGCACACCACGCACGCGGCGGCCGTCTACCAGGTGACCTTCAGCCCCGACGGGCAGGCGCTGGCCAGCGGCGACTCGGGCGGCGTGCTCCGGCTCCAGCAGGTCGGCGGCGGTCAGCGGGTCGAGCTGACGGGCCACCGCAGCTCGGTCTGGCCGTTCGCGTTCCGCCCCGACGGCCAGCAGATCGCCACCAGCAGCAACGACGGCACCGTGCGCCTGTGGGACCCGGGCTCGGGCAAGTGCCAGCGGGTGCTGCGCGGCCACGGGCGGCGCATCTCGTCGGTCAGGTTCAGCGCCGACGGCTCGATGCTGGCGACCAGCGGCAACGACGGCGTCGTACGCGTGTGGGAACCGCGTACGGGACGGCGGCTGCGGGAGTTCACCGGCACGGCCGACCGGCTCATCTCGGCCCTGTTCTCCCCCGCCGGGCCCGTGCTGGCCACCTCCAGCAACGACGGCGGCGTGCACTTCTGGAACGCCGTCACCGGCGACTACGAGCGCGAGCTGAGCGCCGAGACCGACCACGTCTGGGCCGAGGCGTTCAGCCCCGACGGCAGCCTGCTGGCCACGGCCAACGACGACGACAGCGTCAAGATCTGGTACCGCCCGACCGGGCGGCTGGCGGGCAACCTGGCCGACCACCGCGGGCGGGTGCGCTCGATCGCGTTCAGCCCCGACGGCGAGTACGTGGCCACGGGCTGCGACGACCGGCTCGTACGCCTGTGGCACGTGGCCTCCGGCGGCCGGGTCGCCACGCTCAAGGGCCACACCGACCGGGTCTACTCGGTGGTCTTCTCCCCCGACGGCCGCCACCTGGCCAGCGCCGGCAACGACGGCCGGGCCATGGTGTGGGAGCTGCGTCCCGGGCAGCCGTGGCAGCCGCGGCTGGTGCACGAGCTCTGGCACGAGGGGCGGCTGTGGAGCCTGGCGTTCGACGCCACGGGCGAGCGCCTGGCCACGGGCGGCGACGATCTCGTGGTGCGGGTCTGGGACACCGTGACCGGGCGGCCGCGGCACACGCTGGCCGGGCACGCCCGCCGGGTGTGGTCGGTGGCCTTCAGCCCGGTCGCCGACCTGCTGGCCAGCGCGGGCGACGACGGCGTGGTGATCCTCTGGGAGGGCGGCGAGCGGCGGGCCACCCTGCTCGGGCTGGCCGAGGGGTGGGCAGCGCTGGCGCCCGACGGGCGTTACAAGGTGCAGGGCGAGCCGGCCGGGCAGTTCTGGCACGTGATCGGGATGTCCCGGTTCGAGCTGGGCGAGCTCGACCCCTACCTGCCGGGCGTGCGGCAGGTGCCGCTCGACTCGCCCCTCTGAGCACGGGTCAGCCGCGGCTCGCGCGCCTCGTCAGCTCCTCCCAGACCTCGTCCACGCGGGCGTCGAGCTCGGCCAGCGCGCCTTCGTTCGGGATCACGATGTCGGCCACCGCCAGCCGGTCCTCCCGGGAGGCCTGGGCGGCGATGCGGGCCATCGCGTCGGCCTCCGGCATGCCCCGGTGCTCGGCCAGACGCCGGATGC
Source organism: Nonomuraea sp. NPDC050451 (assembly GCF_044458585.1). NCBI lineage: Bacteria > Bacillati > Actinomycetota > Actinomycetes > Streptosporangiales > Streptosporangiaceae > Nonomuraea > Nonomuraea sp. NPDC050451. The sequence continues at coordinate 750,206 of NZ_JBITHZ010000001.1, read as the reverse complement.
GGGTCTCGTCGTCGGCGTCGACGACGATGACCACGTCGTACATGGGGGCCAGGTGGTTCTCCGCCAGCAGCGGCACGTCGTAGACGGTGATCGCGTCGTCGGCCGCCCGGCTCTGCAGCTCCGCCACCCGCTCCCCCACCAGCGGGTGGACGATCGCGTTGAGCGCGGCGAGCCGGTCGGGGTCGGCGAAGACGATGGAGCCGAGCTTCTCCCTGTCGAGCGAGCCGTCGGCGCGCAGCACGCCCTCCCCGAACGCGGCCACCACCCTGGCCAGCCCCGGCGTGCCCGGCTCGACCACCTCGCGGGCGATCCTGTCGGCGTCGATCACGACCGCGCCCTTGGCCGCGAGCCGCTTCGACACCTCGCTCTTGCCCGATCCGATACCGCCTGTGAGCCCAGTCTTCAACACGGGAAAAAGCCTACGGGGTCATCATCGAAGCATGAAGACGACGATCGTACGGGCCGCGCACGAGCAGGCCGCGGCCGTCGGGGACGACTGGGTGGGGCCGCAACACGTCGTGCTCGCCCTGCTGGCCGGTGAGTCCCTGGCCGCGCGGGTGCTGGCCGAGGCAGGGCTGGACCGCGAGCGCGCGCTCGCATGCCTGCCGCACCACGCCAGGCCCGCGCACGGGGCGGGCGGCTTCGCCAACCCCGCCTTCTACAAGCTGTACGGCATCGCGACCGGCCTGGCGCTGGCCGCGGGCCACCGGCACGCGGAGCCGGCGCACTGGCTCATGGCCCTGGCCTATGACGTCGAGGAGGAGAGGGGACCGACGCCGCTGCACCTGTTCGGGGTGGACCCGGCGGCGGTGGCCGAGGCGCTGCGCGCGCACGGGGTCCCGACGCCGCCGATCGACCCGCCCGTGCACGTGCCGTGGCGGGGCCGCCACCAGGTCATCGTGCCCGCCTCCGCCCTCCAGGACGTGCTCGACCGGCTCGACGCCGAGCATCCGGCGGGCTCGGAGTGGCGCTGGGGATGGAACTGGGTGGACGACGACCTGGGCCGCGTCATGATCACGGCTGAGGAAGGGATCGATCTGGCCGCATACGCAGGTGGACCAGCGTCAGATGATCGTCCATCCGCTCCCGGCCCGTCTCCCGGTAGCCCAGACGGCGGTAGAGCTTGAGGTTGGCCTCTGACAGGTGCCCCGTGAACAGGTCGAACGCCTCCGCCTCCGGCACCGCCTCGTGCAGGGCCGTCAGCAGCGCCGTGCCGATGCCCTGGCCCTGGCGGTCGGGCGCCACGACCAGGCGGCCGACCAGGCAGGTCGTGCCGGACACCTGTCCGCGCACCGCCCCGATCACGCGGCCGGCGTCGAGCGCCTTGAGCACGACGGCGCCCTCGATGACCTTGCGGACCTGCTCCAGCGACTCGACGAGCGACGGGATGTACGGGTCGCCGTACAGCTGGGCCTCGCTCACGTAGGCCGCCCGCTGCAGGGTGAGGATCTCGCCCGCGTCCACCGTGGTCGCCCGTTCGATCAGCACGCGCAGCACCCTATCGTTCGCTGTTCACGAATACATGCTCGCCGTGAGCTCGCCGGGGCAGTCGGTGCCCTCCTGCGGCAGCGCCCCGTTGACGAGGTAGTCGTGCACGTGCGTGCGCAGGCAGGTGGCGCGGAGCCTGCTGACCCCCTGGAGCAGGTACGCGTCGCGCCCGTCGCCGTGCGACAGCACGACCGCCCCGGGGACGGGCCCCGTGGGCCGGGCTCCCGCGTCCAGCCGGCCGATCCCGACCAGGACCGTGGGGTCGTGGCGCGGGGCCGGCACGTGCGGGGGCCAGCTCGGGGCGCCCTTGCGCGGCATGCCCAGGCACCGCGCGACCTCGTACCGGCCGCTCACCCATCCCACGCGCGGCGCCACCTCGCGCAGCCGCGTCTCCATCGCGAGGAAGCGCCGGTAGCCGGGCATGGCCGGCATGAAGTCGTGGCACAGCATGGATCCCGACACGGTCGCGGGCGCCGCCGGGGCGCTCACGGCGGCCGGCTTGGTCGCGTCGCCCTCCCTGGCCTCGGAGCCCATCGCCGCCAGCCTGGTCGCGTCGCCTTCCCTGGCCTCGGAGCCCATCGCCGCCAGCCTGGTGGCGTCGCCCTCCCTGGCCTCGGACATGGCCCGGGCCAGCTCCGGCCAGCGCCCCGGGACCAGCCCGGCGTGGACGGCCGCCGCGAGGTGCCGGGCGTTCACCGTACGCCCGGGGCCTGCGTGCAGGGGCGTGCGGCGGGTCAGGGCGTCGTAGACCTTCACGGCGTCGGCGTCGTCGAGCGGGCAGCCCAGGTGCCTGCGGCACCAGTCGCGGAAGGAGAACAGCTGCCGTTCGGCCGCCCGCGCCTGGGCGGTCAGCCGCTGCGCCAGGGCGGGCTCGGTGTGGTCGGGCCCGCCTTCCAGGTACATCCGCCCGGCCCGGTGCGGGAACAGCTCCAGGTACGCCTGCCCGTACACGGCCCCGTAGGAGGCGCCGAAGTACCGCAGCCGGGGCTCCCCCAGCTCGGCGCGCAGGGCCTCGAGGTCGTGGGCGACCTGCCAGGACGTGAGCCCGTCGTAGGCGGGTCCGGCGGCGGCGCGGCAGCTCCGGTCGTAGGCGGCGTTGTCGCGGGCGTAGGCGCGCCACCCGGCCCGTCCCGGGGTGAGGACGAGGCGCAGCGGGTCGGGCTGCGCCACCGCGCACCGGACGGCGGCCGTGCTCCCCCGGTCGCCCAGCCCGCGCGGCTCGACGAGCACCACGTCGAACCACCTGGTCAGCTCGCTCACGCTCTCCGGCCGGGCGCGCACGGCCTGGACGGTGGAGGCCGCGCCGGTGTTCACCACCAGGGAGCCGCGGCTGTGCTGCGGGTCCTGCGCGGGCATCCTCGCCAGGTCGATCTCGGTACGGGCGCCGTGCGGCCTGGCCCAGTCGACGGGCACGGACAGCTTGGCGCACTGCAGCCCGTCGCCGCAGTCCTGCCACTGGGGAGCGGCCGCGCCCTTCACCGCCGGCGACGCGGTGGCCGCGGCCGCCAGAGCGGCCGCGGCAAGGATGATCACCCGCTGAACCATGCCCAATGCGTCGCCCCTGGGAATCGATCGTGGTGTCAACAGCGCAGGTCAGTCTGTCAGCGCCGATCGTCGCGGGCGGCGGCCTCGCCGACACCCAAGGTAAAATCTCCGGCCCCCTCACCGAACCGCCCCAAAAGCCCCCTACGCTCCCGGCACGCCCACAGCGCCACACGCATGGGGGCAGGCATGCGGAAGGCCCCGCACCACGAACGGTGCGGGGCCTTCCGGAGTTATGGCTGGGCCTCAGCCGGACCCGAGGGTCAGCTCTGGCCGCCGGCGAGCTTCTCGCGAAGAGCCGCGAGCGCCTCGTCCGAGGCGAGCGCGCCGCTGGCCGGAGCCGACGACGAAGAGCCGCCGGCCGGAGCCTGCGTCTCGCCGCTGTAGGACGAGGGAGCGGCCTCGCCGGCCTCCGCCTCGGCCTTGCGGGCCTCCTCGATCTGCTTCCGGTGAGCCTCGAAGCGCTGCTGGGCCTCGGCGTACTGCCGCTCCCACTCCTCACGCTGCTTGTCGAAGCCCTCGAGCCACTCCCCGGTCTCCGGGTCGAAGCCCTCGGGGTAGATGTAGTTGCCCTGGTCGTCGTACGTGGCCGCCATGCCGTACAGGGTCGGGTCGAACTCGACCTCGGCCCCGACGCCCTCGTTGGCCTGCTTCAGCGAGAGGCTGATGCGACGACGGTCGAGGTCGATGTCGATGATCTTGACAAAGATCTCGTCGCCGACCTGGACGACCTGCTCCGGGATCTCCACGTGGCGCTCGGCCAGCTCGGAGATGTGGACCAGGCCCTCGATGCCCTCCTCGACCCGGACGAACGCGCCGAACGGCACCAGCTTGGTGACGCGGCCCGGCACGACCTGGCCGATCTGGTGGGTGCGGGCGAACTGCTGCCACGGGTCTTCCTGGGTCGCCTTGAGCGACAGGGAGACGCGCTCGCGCTCCATGTCGACGTCGAGGACCTCGACCGTGACCTCCTGGCCGACCTCGACAACCTCGGAGGGGTGGTCGATGTGCTTCCAGGACAGCTCGGACACGTGCACCAGACCGTCGACCCCACCGAGGTCGACGAAGGCGCCGAAGTTGACGATCGAGGAGACGACGCCCTTGCGGACCTGACCCTTCTGGAGGGTGTTGAGGAACGTCTGGCGAACCTCGGACTGCGTCTGCTCGAGCCAGGCGCGGCGCGACAGAACCACGTTGTTGCGGTTCTTGTCGAGCTCGATGATCTTGGCCTCGAGCTCGCGGCCGACGTACGGCTGCAGGTCGCGGACGCGACGCATCTCCACCAGGGACGCCGGCAGGAAGCCACGCAGGCCGATGTCGAGGATGAGACCACCCTTGACGACCTCGATGACGGTGCCGGTGACGATGCCGTCCTCGTCCTTGATCTTCTCGATCGTGCCCCAGGCGCGCTCGTACTGCGCGCGCTTCTTGGACAGGATCAGGCGGCCCTCTTTGTCCTCCTTCTGGAGAACCAGGGCTTCGACGTGCTCCCCGACCTCCACGACGTCAGCTGGGTCGACATCGTGCTTGATGGAAAGCTCGCGCGAGGGGATGACACCCTCGGTCTTGTAGCCGATATCGAGAAGAACCTCGTCTCGATCGACCTTGACGACGGTGCCCTCGACGATGTCGCCGTCGTTGAAGTACTTGATGGTCTCGTCGATCGCCGCGAGGAAGGCTTCCTCGGACCCGATGTCGTTGACCGCTACCTGCGGGGTGCTCGAGGTGGCCTCAGTGCTGGACGTCATGTGTGGAATTGCTCCGAACGCGGACAGGATGTCGATGTGGCGGATGCGCGGCAGGCCCTCTTCCGCATCAAGCCGAGGAATTACGACATCGACGTGACCGAGCGCGAGCCCGCTCCGTCTGAGGCGCGCGCGAGCCCACAGCGCAGCGATCAGCATATGAGACCATCGCCACGGGGTCAATCCGGGGAGCAATCAATACGCGATGACCTGCAGTCCGCGCTTGGCGTCGATTTTACCTCGCAGTTTCTCCGGTATGGAGATGCGGGCCGGGTCGCCGTCGGAGACATAGCGCTCGCCAGGGTGCTTGTCCAGCCATTCCAGCCAGTACTGCGAGCACCACTTGCGGCACTCGCCCTTCTTGCCGTTGCTCTGGATGCGCTGGATGGCTCCGCGGTCGAATTTTTTCGCGTAGGGCGAAAGCGATGGCTCCGCACCCGCGAGAAAGACACCCGCGAAATCATACCGGGTGCCGTCCCAAGACCCGGTACGGGCGAGCTTCTTCGGCCGGGGCATCGACCCGAACGGCAGGGCCATGGTCCGCGACTCCGGCACGCCGAGCTTCTTGAGCAGGCGTTCGAGCCGGACGATCTGCTCGCGGACCTTCTTCTTGCGCAGCACGCGCAGGTTGGGGTGGTTCCAGGTGTGGTTGGCCACCTCGTACCCGTGGTCGATCAGCCACTTGACGGCGGCCGCCTGGGACTGCCGGTCGGTCAGCCCGAACGGCTCCCTGTTGATCCAGAAGGTGGCGACCGGCCGGAACCCCGGGTATTTCCCGGCCACCTCCTGGAGGACGGCCACGGCCGTGCCGGCCTTGGGGTTGCCGTTCGCGTCGAGCGCGAAGTGGCTCGGGTGCCCGTCGTCGAACGTCAGGACGACCGGGAACTTCCCCGCCGGCACCTTGATGTCGCCGGTGGCGAAGTCTCTGGCGGTGATCGGCACGTAGCCCTTCTTGGCCAGCTTCTCCAGCTCTTTCCTGAGCTGGTCGGGCGTCCTGTCGATCGAGGCCAGCCGCTTGGGGAGGATCCGGTGGTACATCAGGACCGGCACCAGCCCGGCCTCGTTGGCGTGCACCTGCCGGGCGAACTCGGGCGTGGCCACGACCCCCGGCGGCTCGCCCACCGGCGTCTGGCTCGGCGGTGCGACGCTGCCCTGGATCTTGGCCACGTCCTTCGGCTTGGCGTGCGGGCTCTGCTCGGACGGTAAGAGGCTCAGGCCGACGACGGCCACCGTTACCACCACCACGTTGGCGATGCCGATGATCCGCGTGAGGGACGCTGAAATCCGCACAGAGCTCCTGGCCGCCTAGTGAAATTTCCTCCAGGTTAGTCGAAAGAGATGATCAGTCAGTGCCCGGCGTCCTCCCACGTACGCCCCACGCCCACGGAGACCTCCAGCGGGACGCGCAGGTGGTAGGCGGCGTTCATCTGGTCGCACACGAGCTGCTTGAGCTGCTCCAGCTCCCCTGGCGCGACCTCGAACACCAGCTCGTCGTGGACCTGCAGCAGCATCCTGGAGGCCAGCTTCTCCTCGCGGACGGCCTGGTGGACGTTGAGCATGGCGACCTTGATGATGTCGGCGGCCGAGCCCTGGATGGGGGCGTTGAGCGCCATCCGCTCGGCCATCTCGCGGCGCTGGCGGTTGTCGCTGGTGAGGTCGGGCAGGTAGCGGCGGCGGCCCATGATCGTCTCGGTGTAGCCGTCGGTGCGCGCCTGCTGGACGATGGCCTGCAGGAAGTCGCGCACGCCGCCGAACTCGGTGAAGTATTCCTCCTTCAGCGCCCGCGCCTCCGAGACCGGGATGTTGAGCTGGCCGGACAGGCCGAAGTCGGACAGGCCGTAGGCCAGGCCGTAGTTCATGGCCTTGATGCGGGCCCGCAGCTCGCCGTCGATCTGCTCGGGCGGCAGGTTGAACACGCGCGCGGCGGTGGCCTGGTGGAAGTCGTGGCCCGACTCGAACGCCGCGATCAGCGACTCGTCGCCCGACAGGTGGGCCATGATGCGCAGCTCGATCTGGCTGTAGTCGGCCGTCAGCAGCGTCTCGTAGCCCTCGCCGACCACGAAGCCCTGCCGGATGCGGCGGCCCTCGGCGGTGCGGATCGGGATGTTCTGCAGGTTGGGCTTCTCGGAGGACAGGCGGCCGGTGGCGGCGATGATCTGGTTGAACGTGGTGTGGATGCGCCCGTCGTCGGAGATCTCCTTGATCAGGCCCTCGACGGTGGTGCGCAGCTTCTGCTGGTCGCGGTGGCGCAGCATGATCGTCGGCAGCTCGTGCTCGGTCTGCGTGGCCAGCCAGGCGAGCTGGTCGGCGTCGGTGCTGTAGCCGGTCTTGATCTTCTTCGTCTTGGGGAGGTTGAGCCGGACGAAGAGGATCTCCTGCAGCTGCTTGGGAGAGCCCAGGTTGAACTGCTCGCCGACGGAGCGGTGGGCCTCCTCCACGGCGTGCTTGACCGCGGCCCCGAACTCGGCCTCCAGGCCCGCGAAGTATTGGCCGTCGACGGCGATGCCCGCCCGCTCCAGCTCGGCCAGCACGGTCAGCAGGGGCAGCTCGACGTCGGCCAGGAGCTGGGTGCCGCCGCGCCCGGCCAGGAAGGTCTCCAGGGAGTCGGCCAGCTCGCGCACGGCGTGGGCGCGCAGCGCGAGGTCCTTGGCCGGGGCGTCCTCGTCGTCGCCGAACAGCGCGGCCTGCCCGGTGGACTCCTCCTCGGCCCGCAGGTCGCGGTGGAGGTAGCGCCTGGCAAGGTCTTCGAGCGCGAACGTGCGCTGCCCCGGCATCGCCAGGTAGGCCGCCAGCGCGGTGTCGCAGCTGAGGCCGCGCAGGTCGAGGCCCTGCGCCCAGAGCGCCAGGATGGGCCCCTTGGCGTCGTGGACGGCCTTGGGCCTGCCCTCGTCGCCCAGCCAGGCCCGCAGGGCCGTCTCGTCGGCCTCGGTGAGCTTGACGGGGTCGATGTGGGCGGCGGTGCCGTCGGGCGAGGCGATGGCGATGCCGTCGATGCGGCCGGTGCCGCTGCCGTAGGCGCCCTTGAAGGCCAGCCCGGCCCGGCCCGCGGGCATCGCCGACAGCCAGCCGGCCACCCGGTCGGGGCCGAGCAGCACGGTCTCGACCTCGAAGCCCTGCTCGGGCTCCTGCTCGCCGCTGCCGAGCACCTTGAAGACGCGCTCGCGCAGCTCGCCGCGGATCTGCAGGGAGTCGAACAGCTTGTTGATCTCCTCGCGGTCCCACGCACCCTGCGTGAGGTCGCCGAGGTCGGCCTCGAGCGGGACGTCGCGCAGCAGCTCGGTGAGGCGCCGGTTCATCAGCACCTGGGCGACGTGCTCGCGCAGCTTGTCGCCGACCTTGCCCTTGACCTCGTCGACCCGGTCGACCAGCGCGGTCAGCGAGCCGAACTCGCGCACCCACTTGGCGGCGGTCTTCTCCCCCACGCTCGGGATGCTCAGGAGGTTGTCGCTGGGGTCGCCGCGCAGGGCGGCGAAGTCGGGGTATTGCTCCGGGGTCAGGCCGTACTTCTCGACGACGGCCTCGGGAGTGAACCTCGTCATGTCGCTGATGCCGCGCCGGGTCATCAGGACGGTGATGTGCTCGTTGACCAGCTGCAGCGCGTCGCGGTCGCCGGTGACGATCAGCACGTCCATGCCCTCGCCGTCCGCGCGGGTGGCGAGCGTGGCGATGAGGTCGTCGGCCTCGAAGCCCGCCTTGGACAGGCGCGGGATGCGCAGGATGTCGAGCAGCTCGAAGATGAGCTGCATCTGACCGCGGAAGTCCTCCGGCGTCTCGCTCCTGTTGGCCTTGTAGTCGGAGTACGCCTCGTGGCGGAACGTCGGCTCCGACCTGTCGAAGGCCACCGCCACGTGGGTCGGCTGCTCGTCGCGCAGGACGTTGGTCAGCATCGAGGTGAACCCGTAGACCGCCTCGGTGTGCTGACCATCGGTGGTCATCAGGTTGGCGTCTTTGAGCGCGTAAAAAGCGCGGTAGGCCAGGGAATGCCCGTCAAGCAGCAACAGGCGCGGGCGGCTGGGGGTCACTTCACTCTTCGGCACACACGCAGCCTAGTCTGCGTCTGCGACAGAAAACCTGAGCTCGGAAGAGTGGAGACGTCCCTTTGACGCAGACCAACCCCCTGGACTTCTCGGTGCTCGGCGCCGTGCACGAGGGCACGCTGGCCGACCGCATGGGCATCGAGTTCCTCGAGGCCGGCCCCGAGCGGGTCGTGGGCCGCATGCCGGTCGAGGGCAACACCCAGCCCTACGGCCTGCTGCACGGCGGGGCCTCGGCGGTGCTGGCCGAGACGCTGGGTTCGGTGGCGGCCGCCATCCACGCGGGCCCCGAGCGCATCGCCGTGGGCATCGAGATCAACGCCACCCACCACCGCTCGGCGACCGCCGGACACGTCACGGGCGTGGCGACCAGGCTGCACGGCGGCCGGACATTGGCGACGTACGGCATCGAGATCACCGACGAGCAGGGAAAACTCGTCTGCACCTCTCGTCTCACGTGCATGCTCCGCGACAGGTGAACCTCCCGTCCCTTTGCGCGCCGCGCCCGTAGGTCATACGGTGGTCCGAACGCGAGCCCGCAGGGCGGCCCAGTAGAAAACGTGTGCGGCCGGGGAAGCCCTACACGGCCCCAAAGGTCGCCCTCGCGGGCTCGTCCACGTTTTACGGCGATCGTTATGGATTCGTTCACCAAGCCGCCAGGCGTCTACTGTGATTTAGCCCCTGACCTGGCTTGTTGTTTGCTCACATCAGCGACACACACATGTCACTAATTGGTGACGAACGATACTGAACCGGGCGCCACCAGAATAAGCTCCCGCCACAGCATCCCAGTTGTGCCTGCGATGCGCGCGTGTCGAGATGGAGGGGCACAACCCCGCCTTGACCTACTTGAGGGAGCACCATTGCGCAGAGCCGTGATCGCGTTCACGGCCTTCCTGAGTGGACTCGTCTTCCTGCTGGCCAGCCCCGCCCACGCGGGGCCCGCCGACTGCCAGGGACTGAGGGGAACACTCAAACTCCAAGGCCAGCCAGTGAACGGCGCCAAAATCGCCGTGACCACCGAGAGCGGACAACCCGTTAAGGAGGTCACGAGCAACGCACAGGGCACTTGGGACGTTCAGGTCGACAAACCCGGCAAGTACAAGGTCACCCTGGATGTCAGCAGCCTTCCGCAGAACGCGGAGGTGCGTGGCGGCAACAATGTCCGCACACCGACCGTCTTCGAGGGCAACTGCTCGACGGTCCTGTTCGCCCTCCAGGCCAAGGGCGCCCCTGGGCAGCAGCAGCAGGAGAGCGGCGGCGAGAGCTCCTTCTGGACGACGGCCGCGCAGCTGACCTTCGAGGGGCTCAACCTCGGCCTGATCATCGCCCTGGCCGCGCTCGGTCTGTCGCTCATCTACGGCACGACCGGCCTGACCAACTTCGCCCACGGCGAGCTGGTCACGCTCGGCGCGATCCTCGCCTATGCGTTCAACGTGGGCTTCGGGCTGCATCTCATACCCGCCGCCATCATCGCGGTCGCGGTCGGCGGCATCCTCGGCTACCTGCAGGACCGCCTGTTCTGGGGCCAGCTGCGCAGGCGCGGCACCGGCACCATCGCCATGATGATCATCTCGATCGGCGTGGCGCTCTTCCTGCGGTACGTGTTCCTGATCTTCTTCGGCGGCCAGAACGAGGCCTTCGCCCAGTACACGGCCCAGCCCGGCATCCAGGTCGGCCCCATCACGGCCGCCCCCAAGAACTTCGTCGCCATGGGCATCGAGCTCGCGGTCCTGATCATCGTCGGCCTGGCCCTGATGCGCACCCGCACCGGCAAGGCGGCCCGCGCCGTGGCCGACAACCCCGCGCTCGCGGCCTCGTCCGGCATCAACGTCGACCGGGTCATCCGGATCATCTGGACCACGGGCGGCGCCATCGCCGCGCTGGCGGGCATCATGCTCGGCCTGTCGCAGAGCCTGAAATTCACCATGGGCCAGGACATCCTGCTGCTCATCTTCGCCGGCGTGACGCTCGGCGGGCTCGGCACCGCGTTCGGCGCGCTGGTCGGCTCGCTGGTGGTGGGACTGTTCATCCAGGTCTCGACCCTGTGGGTGCCGCCGGAGCTCAAGAGCGTCGGCGCGCTGGCCGTACTCATCATCGTGCTCCTCGTCCGGCCGCAGGGCATCCTGGGCCGCCGCGAGCGGATCGGCTGATCGGGGGAGGATCAGAATGGACTGGATCACGATCATCAGCACCACGCTCAAGGCCGCCATCGGCGTGGACACGGTGCTGTACGCCCTCGCGGCCATCGGTATCAACATCCACTTCGGCTACACCGGCCTGCTCAACTTCGGCCAGGCCGCGTTCATGGGCGTGGCCGGCTACGGCCTGGCCGTCACGGTCACCGTCATGGGCCTGCCGTTCTGGATCGGCATCATCGTCGGCCTGGCCGCCGCCGTGGTGCTGGCGATCCTCATGGGCATCCCGACGCTGCAGCTGCGCGCCGACTACCTGGCCATCGTCACCATCGCGGCGGCCGAGATCATCAGGCTCGTCTTCCGCTCGGTGGCCTTCAAGGACGTCTTCGGCGGCTCCGACGGGCAGCGCGGCTTCTCCGACGGCTTCTACGCGCTCAACCCCTTCCCCGAGGGCGAATACGGCTTCAACCTCGGCCCGGTGCCGATCTTCTTCAACAACCGGGTGCTGTGGGTGCTGGTCGTCGGCTGGGCACTGATCGCCATCTGCTGCGGCATCGTCTACCTGCTCATGAAGAGCCCGTGGGGCCGCGTGCTCAAGGCCATCCGCGAGGACGAGGACGCCGTGCGCAGCCTCGGCAAGAGCGTCTTCTCGTACAAGATGCAGTCGCTCATCCTGGGCGGCGTCATCGGCTCGCTCGGCGGCTTCATCTACGGCCTGGCCTTCGCCTCCGTGCAGCCGGACGTCTTCGGCACCGAGACGACCTTCTACGTCTACACCATGGTCATCCTCGGCGGCGCGGCCCGCGTGCTCGGCCCGGTCGTCGGCTCGATGATCTTCTGGGTGCTGCTGGTCTTCATCTACGGTGTGCTCACCGAGGCGGTCGGCGCCGGGTACATCACGTTCATGGACACCAACCAGGTGGGCGCTTTCCGCTACATCATCGTGGGTCTTGGCCTCATCCTGTTGCTCGTCTTCCGGCCACAGGGCGTCTTCGGTGACAAGAGGGAGATAGCAATCGATGCACGCTGAAACCCACACCCAGGCAGGCGCCACCGAGCGCAAGGCGGCCGCCCTGGCGGCGTTCAAGGACCTCGCGCGCGATCCCGGCGTGCCCAAGCCCGACCCCATCCTCGTGGTGGACAACGTGGTGCGCCGCTTCGGCGGCCTGACCGCGGTCGAGGTCGGCCACGTCGAGATCCAGCGCGGCTCCATCACCGCGCTGATCGGCCCCAACGGCGCCGGCAAGACCACGTTCTTCAACCAGCTCACCGGGTTCGACACGGCCGACTCCGGCTCGTGGACGTTCAACGGGCGGGCCATGAACGGGGTGCCAGCGCACAAGGTGGCCCGCGCCGGCATGGTGCGCACGTTCCAGCTCACCAAGGCGCTGTCCAGGCTGACGGTCATGGAGAACATGCGCCTGGGCGCCCAGCAGCAGAAGGGTGAGAGCTTCTTCCGCGCGCTCGTGCCGAGCCTGTGGCGCGGCCAGGAGGACGAGATCACGGTGCGGGCCGAGGAACTGCTGGAGCGGTTCAAACTCGCCGCCAAGCGTGACGACTTCGCCGGGTCGCTGTCGGGCGGCCAGCGCAAGCTGCTGGAGATGGCCCGCGCGCTCATGGTCCAGCCCGAGCTGGTCATGCTCGACGAGCCCATGGCCGGGGTCAACCCGGCGCTGACGCAGTCGCTGCTCGGCCACGTCAAGGACCTGCGCGAGCAGGGCATGACGGTGCTGTTCGTGGAGCACGACATGGACATGGTCCGCGACATCAGCGACTGGGTCATCGTCATGGCGCAGGGCGCGGTCATCGCCGAGGGACCGCCCTCGACGATCATGTCCGACGAGCGCGTGATCGACGCCTACCTGGGCGCCCACCACGACGCGCCGCTCTCGGAGACCGAGCTGGAGGCCCAGCTCCACGAGGCCGAGGCGGCGCTGGAGGCCGAGATCGAAGAGGAGACGCAGAAGTGACCGTCCCTGAGCCGGCCCAGTCGAAGGCGGCCGTCACCGACCGCAGCGACCACCTGGAGGGCGCCAAGGACGCCGTACTGAGGTGCGACGAGCTGATCGCCGGCTACCTGCCGGGCGTCAACATCCTCAACGGCTCCGACCTCTACGTCAAAGAGGGCGAGCTGATCGGCATCATCGGCCCCAACGGCGCCGGCAAGTCGACGCTGCTCAAGGCCATGTTCGGGCTGGTCACCATCCGCAGCGGCACCGTGCTGCTGAAGGGTGAGGACATCACGAACATGAAGGCGCACTCGCTGGTCGCCCGCGGCGTCGGCTACGTGCCGCAGACCAACAACGTCTTCCCCAGCCTCACCATCGAGGAGAACCTCGAGATGGGCGCCTTCCAGGTGCCGGGGAAGTTCAAGGAGCGCTTCGAGTTCGTGGCGGAGCTGTTCCCCGCGCTCAAGGAGCGGCGCAAGCAGCGCGCCGGCTCCCTGTCCGGCGGTGAGCGGCAGATGGTCGCGATGGCCCGAGCCCTCATGACCGAGCCGTCCGTGCTCCTGCTCGACGAGCCGTCGGCGGGTCTGTCGCCCAAGCTGCAGGACCTGGTGTTCATCCAGGCCCAGCAGATCAACAAGGCGGGCGTGACGGTGATCATGGTGGAGCAGAACGCGCGGCGCTGCCTGCAGATCTGCCACCGCGGCTACGTCCTCGACCAGGGCCGCAACGCCTACACCGGCACCGGACGGCAGCTCGCCAACGACCCCAAGGTCATCGAGCTGTACCTCGGCACGCTGGCCAAGGCGTAAGACGCTCGAGAACGGCGAAGGGGCTCCCATGGGCCCCTTCGCCGTTCTTTAATGTGCGGTGTGAAACGTTTAGCGACAGTCGCGCTCATGCTTCCCGTGCTGCTCGTCGGATGCCAGGGCAACGCCTCGTCCGCGTCCAAATACAGCACCGGCGGCGATCCCACCGACAGCCCGTGCGCCCGCGTGGTCTCGGCCATCGGGTACGCCAACCTCATGCTGAAGCCGAAGGGTCAGGAGGACCGGCAATATTTCGAGGACGCCGTGATCGGCCGCCTGGCGGAGCTGCGCGGGATCACGCTGGAGTTCGGCGACCGGCTGCCCGACTCCCTCAAGGGCGCCGTACAGACGATCAAGACCACGACCGCGGGGCTGTCCAGGAACGACGTGCCCCGGGCGCGGCAGGTGGCGCTGCTCAAGCAGTACCGCGTGGCCGCCGACCAGATCGTGGCGGGCTGCAAGTAGAAACGAGAAGGGCCCGGCCGTGACGGCCGGGCCCTTCCGTGTGAGGCGGCGGTACTAGCCGGCGATGTTGCCGGTGCGGTACTCGAGCGCCTTGGTGGCGTACTTGTTGTTGGCGCCGTACTGGTAGATGCCGATGGTGGCCACGGACGGGTCACCGGCCTCGTTGAACTCGACCGGGCCGCTGACGCCCTCGTAGTCGATGTCCTTGCCGGCCTTCAGCAGGTCCACGCACTCCTTGAAGCTCTTGCACTTCTCGCCGCCCTTGCTCACCTCGGCGAGCTTGGCCGCGATGTCCGTGCCGGCGTCGCTCTTGGCGGCCTCGGCGGCCAGCGCGATCAGGTTGGCCGCGTCGTAGGACTCGGGGGCGTAGCTGAAGTCCTGGAGCTTGGGGTCGACGGCCAGGAGCTTCTTCTCGAACTCCTCGGGGGCCGCGGCACCCGGGATCGTGCCCTTGACGCCTTCGAGCGTGCCCTTGGGCATCTTCACGTAGTTCGTGTTGGACGTGTTGCCGTCCACCATGTACCACTTGTGCTTGCTGGCGGGCAGGCCCTGCTTGACCAGCTCCGCCACGACCTTCGCCGTCTCCTCGAACCCGATCAGCACGATGCCCTTCGGGTTCTTCGCCTTGATCTTGGCCACGTCCGCCGAGAAGTCGGCCGCCTTCGGGTCGTAGTCGACGCGCTCGACGACCTCGCCACCACCGTCGGTGACGGTCTTCTGCACCTGGTCGGCCAGACCCGTGCCGTAGGAGTCCTGCATGGCCAGGATGCCCACCGTGTCGTTGCCGTCGGCCACCACGAGGTCACCCAGCACGCGCCCCTGCAGCTTGTCGGGCGGCGAGGTACGGAAGTACAGGCCCTTGTCGTTGATCGTGGTGAACTTGTCGGAGGTGTTGGCCGGCGAGAAATGCACCACGCCCGCACCGGTGATCTTGTCGATCACCGACTCCGACACCGACGACGACGCGGCGCCGATGATGGCGTCGGCCTTCTGCGCCAGCAGCTTGTCCACCGACTGCGAGGCGATGTTGGTGGTGGTGTCACCCGAGTCGGTGTCGTACTTGGTGATCGGCTTGCCGAGCACGCCACCGGCCTCGTTGATCTCCTTGACGGCGGCGTCGACTCCCGCGATCTCGGGCGGGCCGAGGAAGGCCAGCGAACCGGTCTGGGGCAGCAGGGTGCCGATGGTGAGAGTGCCATCGCCCTTCGCCGCGGCGGGCGCCGACGACGATGGCGCGGCAGCAGACTCCGACGTCTGCGTGGCGGTGTTGCCGCCGCCACCGCCGCAGGCTGTCAGGGCGAGGCTGGTGGCAGCCACGACAGCCAGCGCCCGCCCCACGGGAGCAATGCGGATCATGAAGTGTCTCCTTCATTTCCAGGCCGGGATCGGTCAGCACCGCCGAGCGTTCCCGAACGAATGCAGGAAACGTATAAAACTGCTGCGTGCTCCAACCAGATGCACTGGGGAACTGTCGGCACTTGGATGCGGAGTCGTAATCAGTCCTCAACTTACGGACCTGGGCAAGCACGCTTAATCTGCATCGAGTGAAGCGCTTTACGGTCTCCCTCGCCACGGTGCTCCTCCTCGCCGGTTGCGGCGCCTCCGCACGGCCTTCCCCGCCACCCGCGACGCCCCCGGCGGGAGTGTCCGTCTCACTGGCGCAATGGCGTTCGGACGAGCCCGTGCACGCGCTGGAGGTGGCCGTCCGCAATACCCAGGACACACCGGTCTATTTCGCCGACGTCCAGCTCGTCACGCCGTCATTCAGAACCCTGCCGGCGCAAAGGACCGACGCCACCATCAAGAAGACCGAGCGGACGGACCTGCGCATCACGTACGGGGCCGCCAACTGCCTCCCCCAGGGGCTGCCCCAAGTCCAGCCTGCCACAGTCGTGGCGCACGTCAGCACCGGCTCCGAGCAGCCGCGGAAGGTGGTCTTCAGCGTCCCCCACCCCGACCCGCTGCTGGCCAGGCTGCTGCGCGACGAGTGCTCGGAGTTCCTGATCAAGGAGGCGGCGGACATCGAGTTCGGCCCGGAGTGGAAGGACGTCGACAAGGCCATGCGGGGCAACCTGGTGATCACCCGGCGCGGGAAAGGCGCCGTCACCGTGACCGACATGGGCGGGACCACCCACTTCATCGTCACACCCGAGCACCGGCCCCTGGGCGTGCTGGCCGCCGGTCAGCAGCGGCTGGAGGTGCCGATCGCGCTCACCCCCGGCCGCTGCGACCCCCACGCGTTCGCCGAGGCCAAGAAGGCCTTCCTGTTCCCCGTACGGGCCAGCATCGACGGGGGTCAGGAGCGCGTGGTCATCGTGGTGCCGCCCAAGCCGCTGCAGGACCGCCTCATCCCCTGGGCGATGAAGACGTGCGGCCTGGGTTCCTAGCCCTCGATCTTGCCCGTGCGGTACTCCAGCGCCTTGCCGGGGTACTTGTTGTCGTCGCCGTACTGGTAGACGCCGATCGTGGCCACCGCCGGGTCACCGGCGTCGTTGAACTCGACCGGGCCGCTGAGGCCGTCGTAGTCGATGTCCTTGCCGGCCTTGAGCAGGTCGACGCACTCCTTGAAGCTCTTGCACTTCTCGCCGCCCTTGCTCACCTCGGGCAGCTTGGCGGCGATGGACGCGCCGGAGTCGTCCTTGGCCGCCTCGGCGGCCAGCGCGATCAGGTTCGCCGCGTCGTACGACTCGGCCGCGTACGTGAAGTCGGTGAGCTTGGGGTCGAGCTCCTGCAGCTTCTTCCTGAACTCCTCGGGCGCCTCGGCGCCGGGGATGGTGCCCTTGACGCCCTTGAGCGTGCCCTTGGGCATCTTCAGGTAGTTGGTGTTCGACATGTTGCCGTCCACCATGTACCACTTGTACTTGTCCGCCGTCAGGCCCTGCTTGACCAGCTCGGCCACGACCTTGGCGCCCTCCTCAAACCCGATCAGCACGATCGCCTTCGGGTTCTTCGCCTTGATCTTGGCCACGTCGGCCGAGAAGTCGGCCGCCTTCGGGTCGTAGTCGACCCGCTCCACGACGCCGGCGCCGGCCTCCTCGGCGGTCTTGGTGACCTGGTCGGCCAGGCCGGAGCCGTAGGAGTCCTGCATGGCCAGGATGCCGATGGTGTCGTTGCCGTCGGCGGCGATCAGGTCTCCGAGCACGCGGCCCTGGAGCTTGTCCGGCGGAGCCGTACGGAAGTACAGGCCCTTGTCGCTGATCGTGGTGAACTTGTCCGAGGTGTTGGCCGGCGAGAACTGCACCACGCCCGCACCCGTGATCTTGTCGATGATCGACTCGGACACCGACGACGACGCGGCGCCGATGATGGCGTCGGCCTTCTGCGCCAGCAGCTTGTCCACCGACTGCGAGGCGATGTTCGTGCTCGTGTCACCCGAGTCCGTGTGGACCTTGGTGATCGGCTTGCCGAGCACGCCACCGGCCTCGTTGATCTCCTTGACGGCCTGGTCCACGCCGGCGAACTCGGGCGGGCCGAGGAAGGCGAGCGAGCCCGTCTGCGGCAGCACGGTGCCCAGAGTCAGCGTGCCGTCGCCCTTCGCCGCGGGAGCCGAGGAGGCCGCCGTGGACGGGGCCGCCGACTCGGACTGCTTCGCGGCCGTGTCGCCGCCGCCACCGCCACAGGCCGTCAGAGCCAGGCTCGCCGCGGCCGCGACGGCCAGCACGCGCCCCGTTGGAGCAATGCGGATCATAAAAGAGACTCCCCCTATCTCAACGAAGGAACGATCACCTTCGCTGGGTTTTCCGAGCTCAGCATGCCTGTTCGAACAGGTGATGGGGAGTTCTTACGCGGCTTTTATGCGGATTCGTAATGTCCCAAACACTCTTGGTAATGATGTGTTTCGTGTGAGTTACGGTCCTGTCAGAGCACGAGACAGCCCAGACCCGGAAATTTCCGGATCTGGGCTGTCATGGGCGCCCCTCAGCCCGCGATGTTGCCCTGGCGATATTCGAGCGCCTTCGCCGCGTCGAACTTGTTGTCCGCGCCGTACTGGTAGACCCCGATCGTCGCCACCGACGGGTCGCCCACCTCGTTGAAGTCGACCGGCCCGCTGACACCCTCGTAGTCGATGTCCTTACCGGCCTTGAGCAGGTCCACGCACTCCTTGAAGCCGGTGCACTTGTCCCCGCCCTTGCTCACTTCCACCAGTTTCGCCGCGATGGCCGCCCCCGAATCGTCCTTGGCCACCTCGGCCGCCAGCGCGATCAGCATCAAGGCGTCGTACGACTCCGCCGCGTACGTGAACTCGGTCAGCTTGGGATTGACCGCCAGCAGCCGCTTCTGGAACGCCTCGGGCGCCGCCGCGCCGGGCAGCGTGCCCTTGACGTCCTTGAGCGTGCCCTTCGGGGCCCTGACGAAGTTGGTGTTCGACATGTTGCCGTCCACCATGTACCACTTGTGCTTGTCCGCCGTCAGGCCCTGCTTGACCAGCTCCGCCACGACCTTCGCCGTCTCCTCGAACCCGATCAGCACGATGCCCTTCGGGTTCTTCGCCTTGATCTTGGCCACGTCCGCGGAGAAGTCGGCCGCCTTCGGGTCGTAGTCGACCCGCTCGACGACCTCGCCACCACCGTCGGTGACGGTCTTCTGCACCTGGTCGGCCAGACCCGTGCCGTAGGAGTCCTGCATGGCCAGGATGCCCACCGTGTCGTTGCCGTCGGCCACCACGAGGTCACCCAGCACCCGACCCTGCAGCTTGTCCGGCGGAGCCGTGCGGAAGTAGAGCCCCCGGTCGTTGATCGTGGTGAACTTGTCCGAGGTGTTCGCCGGCGAGAACTGCACGACCCCCGCCCTGGTGATCTTGTCGAGGATCGACTCCGACACCGACGAGGACGCCGCGCCCACGATCGCGTCCACCTTCTGCGTCAGCAGCTTGTCGGCCGACTGCGAGGCGATGTTCGTGGTGGTGTCACCCGAGTCGGTGTCGTACTTGGTGATCGGCTTGCCCAGCACCCCGCCCGCCTCGTTCACCTCCTTGAGCGCCAGGTTCGCGCCCGTGAACATGGGCGGGCCCAGATACGCGAGGGAACCCGTCTGCGGCAGCACCGTGCCGATCGTCAGCGTGCCGTCCCCCTTCTTCGCGGCCGCGGCCGAGGAGGGTGGAGCGGAGGCGGACCCGGCGGGGGCGGCGGTCGTGCCTCCGCCCGAACACGCGACCAGCACCAGGCACGCCGCTGTGACGGCGACCGGTAAGCGGGCGGCGGCGAGCACCGGTACGCGGATCGCTGTGGCGGCGACCGGCGCGCGGGAAATACGGATCATCGAAAGCGTCTCCGTTCGAGATGAGCGGACCTTCCGTCCGCCCATCAGTTACGCGCCGGGACACCTCCCACGAAAAGCACTCGAAGCCGGTTGGATGCCCACTCGTGACCACACCACAACCCACCGGCCCAAAAGAGCTGATATACGCCTTTTTCAGCCCCGCTCGGCCGCGTCGTCTATAACGATCTGAGCAACCTCACGCATGCTCAACCGCCGATCCATCGACGCCTTCTGGATCCACCTGAACGCCTGCGGCTCACTCCAGCCGTGCTGCGTCATCAGCTGACCCTTGGCCCGCTCCACCAGCTTCCTGGTCTCCAGCCGCTCAGACAGGCTCGACACCTCGGCCGCCAGCGCCACCATCTCCTCGTGCCTGCTGACCGCCATCTCGATCGCCGGCACCAGATCCGCCTTCGTGAACGGCTTGACCAGATAGGCCATCGCCCCCGCGTCCCTGGCCCGCTCGACCAGGTCACGCTGGGAGAACGCGGTCAGGATCAGGCACGGGGCGATCCGCTCGGCCACGATCCGCTCGGCCGCCGAGATGCCGTCGAGCACGGGCATCTTCACGTCCAGGATCACGAGGTCCGGCCTCAGCTCGGCGGCCAGCCGGATCGCCTGCTCACCGTCCCCGGCCTCGCCCACGACGACGTAGCCGTCCTCCTGGAGCATCTCCTTGAGGTCGAGGCGGATCAGGGCCTCGTCTTCCGCGATCACTACTCGCCGCTGCGTACTCACGAGCAGAAGAGTACCGATGTCCGGTAGATTAGATCCACGCCAGGTCGGAGCAGCTTCTGGTTGGGCTAAGATTCGACCAAGCGATACCCATGAGTCCGATATTCCGGACTCATGCCCCGGTACCCCAATTGGCATGAGGGAGCGGATTCAAAACCCGTACAGTGTGGGTTCGAGTCCCACCCGGGGCACCAACCAACCGCCCGGCCCGTTCGGCCGGGCGGTTTTGTCGTACCCGGGTGCGACACTCTCCGCATGTATGACCTCGCCGTCCGTGACGAAGCGCTCCGCCTGCTCGCCTCGGGACTCAGCATCAGCGAGACGAGCCGCCAGACCGGCATCAGTCCCCCCACGATCCATCGGTGGCGTAACCGCCCGGCGTATGAATCTCCGATGACCGGCACCTGCCCGCGTTGTGCACTGCAACCTCATTCCCCCGCTCCTGCCGACAGTTATGCCTACCTGCTGGGCCTCTATCTCGGCGACGGCTGCATCTGCTGGGTCGGCGATCGGTCCAAGCAGGTCTGGGCCCTGCGGATTGCGTGCGCCAACAGGTGGCCCGGCCTCGTCCAAGAATGCATCGAAGCCCTCCAGGCCATTCGGCCGACCAACAAAGTCCGCGTGCGGCAACTCCAAGGATGCAAAGACGTCAACTCCTACTCCAAGCACTGGCCGCACCTGTTCCCCCAGCACGGCCCCGGTAAGAAGCATGAGCGCGCCATCGTCCTCGAGCCATGGCAGCGGGAGATCGTCTCGGCGCATCCTGGGAGATTCGTCCGAGGGCTGATCCACTCCGATGGCTGCCGGGGCATGAATCGGGTCCGCCGCGTCCTGCCCAGCGGCGTCCGCTGGTACGAATATCCTCGCTACCACTTCAAGAACGAGTCCCCCGACATCCTCGCCCTCTGCGGTGAGGCGCTAGATCTGCTCGGCGTGGCCTGGCGCTTCAACAACCGCAACGAGCTCTCGGTCGCCCGGCGGGAGGCGGTGGAGTTGCTCGATCTTCACGTCGGCCCGAAATACTGACCGGTCACCAGGGCACGATCCCGGCGTCGTCGAAGAAGCCGCCCGTGGGGCCGTCGGGGCCGAGGGTGGCCAGGCGGATGATGACGGCGGCTCCGTCCGCGGCCGTGCGCGTGAGCTCGTACGGCAGGTCCCTGGTGAGGTCGGTGGCGCAGGCGCCCGGGGCGGCCGCGTTGACGAGGATGCCTTCCTCGCGCAGCTCCTTGGCGTACTGGACGGTCAGGGAGTTGAGCGCGGTCTTGGACACGGGATAGGTGGCCGAGGGCGGCAGGGCCGACATGTAGTGGCCGGGGTCGGTGTGGTGGGCGAGGGAGCCGACGCCGCTGGAGACGTTCACGATGCGGGCCGCCGGTGAGCGTCTGAGCAGGGGGAGCATGGCGTTGGTGACCATGAGGACGCCGACGACGTTCGTCTCGAACACCTCCCGGACGGTCCGCGGGGACATGGCGCTGGGCGGGTCTCCCATGGGGCCCGAGATGCCGGCGTTGTTGACCAGCACGTCGAGGCGGGTGAGCGTGGCGGCGGCGGCGTCGATCGTGGCCGGGTCGGTGACGTCCAGCAGGACGGGGCGCACGTCGCCGCCCTCGGCTCTGAGCCGGGCGGCGGCCTCCTCCCCGCGCGCCCGTTCGCGGGAGCCGAGCAGCACCGTCATGCCCTTGCGCGCGAGCCCCGCGGCGACCTCGTATCCGATGCCCTTGTTCGCCCCGGTCACCAGGGCTGTGGTCTTGTCCGTCATGTCGGGAAGCACACCACTGCCGGCCGTTCCGGGGCCAACACCGGGTGGGTGATGGGCCATACCCTGAGGGTATGGAAACGCGCGAGCTGGCCTATTTCGCCGCCGTCGCGGAGGAGCTGCACTTCGGGCGGGCGGCCGAGCGGCTGGGCATGGCGCAGCCGCCGCTGTCGAGGGCGATCCAGAAGCTGGAGCGGCGGCTCGGGGTGACGTTGTTCGACCGGTCTGGGCGGCGGATCTCGCTGACTCCGGCGGGCGAGGTGCTGGCCAGGGAGGCGGCCAAGGTCCTCGACGCGGTGGCCGCCGCGACGGTGCGCACGCAGCGGGCGGGGCGCGCAGTGCCCCGGCTGGTGGTGGCGATGAAGGCGGGCGGCGACGGCGGCCTGTTGCCGGAGATCCTCGCCGCCTACCATGCCCATCCGGACGCCGTCGAGGTGGACCTGGTCCTGTGCGCGGTGACGGAGCGGGCGCGGATGCTGCGTGACGGCACGGCCGACGTGGCGTTCCTGCACAGCCCGTACGAGGATCTGACGGGCTTCGACAGCGAGCCGCTCCGGGAGGAGGGCAGCGTGGCGATCGTCTGGCCCGGGCACCGGCTGGCGACGCGGTCCTTCGTGAGCCTGGCCGAGCTGGAGGACGACCCGACGCCGTGCTGGCCGGGCCGGCATTCCGACCTGAGCGATCCCTCCATGCTGATGCAACTGGTGGCGTTGGGGCGGTTGATCGCGGTGGTCCCGGAGTCGGTGCGGGAGCACCTGCGGCGGGATCTGGTGTGCGTGCCGGTGCTCGACGGCGCGCCGACGACGGTCGTGCTGGCGTGGCCGGAGGGGACACGGTCGCGTGCGCTGGCGGCGTTCGTCCACACGGCGACGACGGTCGCGGCCCGGCACGCCGCCGCCGCGAACGGGGATCACCTGGGCAAAGCCACGATTGAGGAGCTTTCGGGATCGCTCCCACCGGGAATAGCCGTCTCAAGATCGATGCAGACGGAGGTGGGGCGGCATGCCGTTGAGCGTGGCGGCGAGGGAGGCGTTCCTGGCGGAGCCGCACATCGCGAGCCTGGCGGTGGAGACGGGTGACGGGCGCGCGCCGCTGATCGTGCCCGTCTGGTACGACTACGTCCCCGGCGGCGAGATCCGTTTCCTGACGGACGGCGATTCGCGCAAGGCCAAGCTGATCGCGAAGGCGACCAGGTTCTCGATGCTGGTGCAGCGGGACAGCCCGACCTACCGGTACGTGTCCGTCGAAGGGCCCGTCGTGCACTCGGGCCCCACGACGCTGGAGGACCTGACGCGCATCTCCTCCCGCTACCTGCCGCCCGACGCGGTGGAGGGATACGTGCAGGGCTCGGACCTGCACGTGCTCATGACGTTCCGGATGCGACCCGAGCATTGGCTCTCCGCCGACCTGGGCGCTCTCGGCTGAGCCGGAAACGGTATTTTTGGGCCCGTGACTGCTATCGATCCCACCTCGACCGGCGCGTTCGGCGTCGGCCTCGCGACCATCGCCGCCGACGGCACCGTACTCGACACCTGGTTCCCCGCCCCCGAGCTGGGCGACGCGCCCGCGACGGGGACCGAGCGGCTCTCCGCCGGCGAGGCCGGTGAGCTGGCCGAGCTGACGGGTCCCGACGCGGCGCGGGGCGTGGAGGTGGTGGCGGTGCGCACCGGCATCGCCAAGCTCTCCGAGGCGCCCGTGGACGCCCACGACGTCTACCTGCGGCTGCACCTGTTGTCCGCGCGCCTGGTCAGGCCGCACGGGGTCAACCTGGACGGCGTCTTCGGCCTGCTCGCCAACGTCGTGTGGACCAATTTCGGTCCCTGCCCGGTGCCGGACTTCGAGCGGACGCGCCTGCGGCTGCGGGCGAGGGGCGCGGTGACGGTGTACGGGGTGGACAAGTTCCCGCGGATGGTGGACTACGTGCTGCCTTCCGGCGTGCGGGTGGCCGACGCGGACCGGGTGCGCCTGGGCGCCCACCTGGCGAGCGGCACCACGGTCATGCACGAGGGCTTCGTGAACTTCAACGCCGGCACGCTGGGCGCCTCCATGGTCGAGGGCCGCATCTCGGCCGGCGTGCTCGTCGGCGACGGCTCCGACGTGGGCGGCGGCGCCTCGATCATGGGGACGCTGTCCGGCGGCGGCAAGCAGGTCATCTCGATCGGCGAACGCTGCCTGCTCGGCGCCAACGCGGGCATCGGCATCTCGCTGGGGGACGACTGCGTGGTGGAGGCCGGCCTCTACGTGACGGCGGGCACGAAGGTCACGCTCCCGGACGGCACGGTGGTGAAGGCGGCCGAGCTGTCCGGCTCGAACGGGGTCCTGCTGCGCCGCAACTCCCAGTCGGGCGCCGTGGAGGCGGTGCCGCGCACGGGCGGCGGCATCGAACTCAACGCGGCCCTGCACGCCAACTGATCCACTGACCCATACTCCGGGCGGCGCCCAGCAGCGCCGCCCGCCGTGCACCGACGGACCCGCTGATCCCGCAGGCGGCGCCCACCCATCGACGCCGCCCGCCCTACCCAGCGCGCCACCCGAAGGACGCGCCGCCGTGGCCTCGCTACACCCTGCACGGCCAGGGCACGGCGCGCGGTCAAGCGGAAAACCAAGGAGGTGGCTCACGGCGCGCCGTTGCGGCGGCGCGCCGGTGAGGCGGGTAAGCGTCCCCCTGGAAGGCCCTCAGCCACGGTCGGTGGTTGGTGCCGACCGTGGCCAGCCGTAAAAACTTAAAAGCCCCCGCCACAGTCGGCGGTTGGTGCCGACCGTGGCCGGTCGTAAAGAATCCCAAAAACCTCAGCCACGGGCGGGTGGCCGCCGTGCATGGCCGACTATGAAAGTCAGTGCGCGTGGGAGACCGCGGAGCCGATGGTGTGGACGCGCAGGGCGTTGGTGGAGCCCGGGGTGCCGGGAGGCGAGCCGGCCACGATGACCACCTTGTCGCCCTTCTCCAACCGCCCGGACGACAGCAGCGACGCCTCCACCTGCCGCACCATGTCGTCGGTGTGGTGCACGAACGGCACGTGGAACGTCTCCACCCCCCACGTCACCGACAGCTGCCCCCGCACGTGCGGCGACGAGGTGAACGCCAGCAGCGGGATCGGCGAGCGGTAGCGGGCCAGGCGGCGGGCCGTCTCGCCCGACATCGTGAAGGCCACCAGCGCCTTGGCCCCGACGACGGCCCCCACCTCGGCCGCCGCGCGCGCGATGGCGCCGCCGGTGGTCTCCGGCATGCGCTCCAGCTTGTGGGTGGCGTGCAGGGACGTCTCCTCGGCGGCGCAGGCGATGCGGTCCATCGTGGAGACGGACTCGATCGGGTAGTTGCCGACCGACGTCTCGCCCGACAGCATGACCGCGTCGGCGCCGTCCATGACCGCGTAGGCCACGTCGGAGGCCTCGGCCCGGGTGGGGCGCGGGGCGTTCATCATCGAGTCGAGCATCTGGGTGGCCACGATGACCGGGTGGGCCTTCTCGCGGCAGAGCTCGATGATGCGTCGCTGGACGATCGGCACCTGCTCCAGCGGCAGCTCGACGCCGAGGTCGCCGCGGGCGACCATGATGCCGTCGAAGGCGTCGACGATCTCGGGGAGGCGGTCGACGGCCTGCGGCTTCTCGATCTTGGCGATCAGCGGCAGGCGTACGGCCTCCTGCTCCATGATGTTGCGCACCACGTCGGCGTCGGACGGGCGGCGGACGAAGGACAGGGCGATCATGTCGAAGCCGGTGCGCAGCGCCCAGCGCAGGTCGGCCTCGTCCTTGTCGGTCAGGGCGGGGGCGCTGACGTTGACGCCGGGCAGGTTGAGGCCCTTGTTGTCGGAGATCATGCCGCCGATGACGACACGGGTGGTGATGCGCTCACCGTCGACGCGGGTGGCCTCGAGCACGAGGCGGCCGTCGTCGACGAGGATCGTGTCACCGGGGCGCACGTCGTTCGGCAGCCCCTTGTAGGTGGTGGAGACCTGCTCGCGGTCGCCCGGGACGTCTTCGGTGGTGATGGTGAAGACGTCGCCGAAGCCCAGCCTGACGGGGCCCTCCTCGAACGTGCCGACACGGATCTTGGGGCCCTGCAGGTCGGCGAGCACGCCTACGCCGCGGCCGAGGTCGGCCGCCACCTCCCTGACCCGGTCGTAGACCTCTCTGTGCATGTCATGATTGCCATGGCTGAGGTTGAACCGTGCCACGTCCATGCCTGCGGCGATCAGCTCGCGGAGGCGTTCCTTGGACGAAGTGGCGGGGCCTAGGGTGCAGACGATTTTCGCGCGACGAGTCACGAGTCCTACCTTAATTGGTACAGACCACTTGGCAGTCACTGACGACGGAGAACGTAGCCGACGTAAGAGAACAGAACGAGAACGGCGACCCCCAGACGTACCAAGTTCGTGTACTGCTCCGGGTAGATCACGCCCTCGATGTAGTTGTCGATGAATCCACTGGCGGGCAGTCCGGCCAGCCCCGCATTCCGGCGTCCCCAGTCCTCGATCACGGTGAGCGGGCACTCGACGCCGGTCACGATCGAGAGCAGGCCCCAGCCGACCACGGCCAGGTGCGCCCAGATCGTACGCCGCCAGCGCCACGCGACGAACCCGCCCACGGCCATGTAGACCAGGAACGCGAAGTGCACCACCATCGCGGCCTCCGCGATGATGCGATACATCATGGTTCGACGGTAGCCGCTTTCCAAGCGTCCACGACACCGTGCCCGAAGAAGCCGTTGTCCGCCTGGTCTCCTTCGCAGACCTGCGTGATGTCCTGGCCGTAGGCCTTGTACACGTACTGGCGGGGCGTTGGGCACGCCTTGGGGGTGGCGGTCTTGTACAGCAGGTCCTCGACGGTGGCCGGGGCCAGTTCGAGGCCGCCCTTGCCGGGCTTGCCGAAGCGGCTGATGAGGATGGCGGCGACTCCCGTGGCGTGCGGGGCGGCCATGGAGGTGCCGTCGAGGTACTGGTAGTACGCGCAGGTGCCGTTCTTGCAGTCCTTGACGACGTCGGCGCTCTTGGGCTCGCCCTTCGCGTCGATCCGCCCGGCGGCCCGCAGCACGTTTTCGGGCGCGGCTCCCAGGATCGAGCGGGTGGCCTTGGCGCCCTTGCCGTCCAGCGCGTCGCCGCCGGGCGCGGACACATCGGCCTGCTCGACGCCGTAGTCGCTGTAGATCGCCTTGCGGCCGGAGGGGCCGAGCCCGGCGACGGAGATGACGCCGGTGGACTCGGCGGGCACGTTGATGCAGGAGTTGTCGACCTGGCGCTCCTTCTTCTCGCCCACCGGGTAGCCGGGGCTCTCCTTGTCGACCTTGGGGTGGCCGAGGTCGGTGGAGCCGTTGCCGAGAGCGGAGATGAGCGTGACGCCGCGCTGGCGGGCGTAGTCGAGCGCCCGCTGCATGCCGGTGATGATGGCCGCCTGTTCGAGCTGTTCCTTGCGGGAGTCGGCCTTGTTGGCCGGGCAGTTGAACAGCCAGGGGTCGACGTAGTAGCTCATGTTCACGACGTCCACGCCGATGTCGCCGGCGTAGGTGAGCGCGTCGAGGCTGGGCTTGAGGAAGAAGAACCCGGAGTCCTGGCCGGCTCTGATGTTCACGATCTGCACGCCGGGGGCGACGCCCGCGATGCCGATGCCGTTGATCGGGGCGGCGATCGTACTGGCCACGTGGGTGCCGTGGCCGTCGTCGTCCTCGTCCACGGGGTCCTTGCAGCCGCTGACCTCGCAGGGGCCGTCGAGCGTCTCGCCGTCCTCGTCCTTGGGTTTGTCGGTGACGAAGTTGCGGCTGAGCTCGCGGTTGAAGTTGGGGGCGATGTCGGGGTGCTTGCCGTCCACGCCGGTGTCGATGACGCCGACCAGCACCTGCTTGCTGCCGGGCGCCTTGGCGTTGGCGCGGTCGGCGCCGATCATCCGCATGTCCCACTGGCGGCCGGCGAGCGGCTCTCCCGAGCCGCTCTTGGTGAACGATCTCGCGTCGGGAAAAGTCGCCGTCCGGGCCTTGGCTCCTCCGGTACGGCGGGCGACGCGGCCGACGTCGGCGAAGCCGATGCTGCGGTCCGGGGACACCCCGACGACGGACCCGTCGCCGCCCACGCTTTCGACGAACCTGCCGCCGCCACTCGTGGTGGTCAGGTAACCGAGTTTGGCGTCGTTCGCGAGCGTGGTGCCGCCGGCGCGTTCGACGGCCTGCTGTGCCTGGCGCTGCCCGCCTTCGGCGTAGAAGACGAGGTATTCGGGGCCCGCGGGGGTGGCGGGGCGGGGAGGCGTCTCCGATGTGCCGGGCGAGCAGCCGGCCATCGCGACCACGGCGGCCAGCGCTGTCAAGCCAGAGGCGACTCGCCGCATTCTTCCCCCATCCACCCAGTGCCTCAGATTCTGCATCTTCCCGACACTTACCAGGTGATGCAACTTACTGATGAAATTTCGGCCTATAGGCGGCGAAGCGGACCCCGGGCGCGGGATCCGCTTCGCCCTGGGCTCAGGCCCGTACGCCGGGCTTCGGGGCCGGCTCGGACGGAGCCTGGTCGGTCAGGCGTACGTCCCTGAGGAAGGCCAGCAGCAACGCGGCGGCCAGCAGAATCGGCCCCACCCACGCGAACACCCCGCTGATGGCGTCGGAGAAGGCGAGCTGCGTGGCGTGCCGCGCGGCCTCCGGCAGCGCCTGGATGGCCTCGGGCGTGAGAGAGCCCTGCCCCAGCGCGAGCCTGCTGCTGAAGACGCCGCCCAGCACCGCCACGCCCACCGCGCCGCCGACGCCCCGGGCGAACGTGACGGCCGAGGTCGCCGCGCCCCGGTCCGCCGCCGTGGCGCTGGTCTGCACGACCAGCAGCACGTTCTGCATGACCATGCCGAGCCCGGCCCCGAAGAGCACCATGTACGCGCCGGAGACGAACCCGCTGGTCCCGAGGTCCATGGTGGAGAACAGGAACCCGGCGATCCCGGAGAGCGCCGTCCCCGCGACCATGAACCACTTGAACCGGCCGAACCGGTGCACGAGCTGTCCCGTCAGCGTCGACGAGACGACCATCCCGACCATCATCGGGAGCAGCAGCAGCCCCGAGTCCGCCACGCTCGCCCCGGTGGCCAGCTGCAGGAACACGGGCAGGAACGTGGCCGCGCCGAGCATCGCGGTGGCCATGAGCACGACGGAGGCCACCGGGACCGTGAACATCCGCTCGCGGAACAGCCGCGGCGGCAGCACCGGCTCGGCCGCCGTCCGCTCCACCAGCACGAACAGCACGGCCAGCAGCACCGCGCCGCCGCCGAGCCCGATGACGACCGGCGAGGACCAGGCGTAGAGGGTGCCGCCCCAGGAGGCGAACAGCGTCAGGCAGGTCAGGAGCCCGGAGATGAGCACGGCGCCGAGCCAGTCGATCCGGTGCGGGGAGACGCGCTTGGGCAGCTTCAGCACGGCGAACGCCACGGCCAGCGCGATCACGCCGAGCGGCAGGTTGATGTAGAAGATCCAGCGCCAGGAGACGTGCTGGGTGAGGTAGCCGCCGAGGATCGGCCCGGCGATCGAGGCCAGCGTGAAGACCGCGCCGAAGATGCCCTGGTACTTGGCGCGTTCGCGGGGCGTGACCAGGTCACCGACGATGGTCATGGTCAGCACCATGAGACCGCCCGCCCCGATGCCCTGGAAGGCGCGGAAGGCGATGAGCTGGCCCATCGACTGCGCCAGCCCGCACAGGGCCGAGCCGAGGACGAACAGGACGATGGCCGACAGGTAGAGGTTCTTGCGGCCGTACATGTCGCTGAGCTTGCCGTAGAGGGGCGTGGCGATGCCCGAGGTAAGGGCGAACGCGGTGACCAGCCACGACAGGCTCTCCAGGCCGTGCAGCTCGCCCACGATGGTCGGCATGGCCGTCGCCACGACGGTCTGGTCGACGGCGGCCAGGAACATGGTGAGCATGAGTGAGCCCATGCTCACCCAGAGTGAGCGCCGAGGTGCGGCCTCGGCCGTGGTTGTGGATAGCCGTCTCCTTGCTTCTTTCGCGAGGGCAGGAGTGATCCGCGGCGATCGGGGGTGCCACCCCGGTCGCCGCTTTCTCTATGGGGTCAGAGTCCGTTCTCGAGCAGCGTGAACGCCTCTTCCAGCAGGTCCTCCACCGAGCCGCCGCCGGCCGTCGCCTCCTGGATCGCCGAGATGGCCGCGCCGAACGACGCCACGATGAGCAGCCTGGCGTGCATGGGGCTGGTGACGCCCGGACGGCTCCTGACGGCCTCGAAGACCGTTTCCATGATCTTCGTCTCGTCGGCCGCCCTGGCCTTGGCGGCCAGTTCGGGGTGGCGCTTGCGCAGCTCCATGAACGGCTCCATGTCCGTCCAGATCCGCTGACTCCGGACGGCGAAGGTCCGCATCACCGTTTTCAGCGCCTGAAAGGCGGGCTCGTCGGCGGGCCTTTCCGTGAGCATGCCGACGAGCTCCTCAGGGTGCCAGAGAGGCTCCATGACGAGCGCCTCTTCCTTGGAGGCGAAGTAGTTGAAGAAGGTGCGCGGCGAGATGTCGGCCGCCGCGCTGATCGCCTCCACGGTCGCGGCTTCGATCCCCTCGTCGAGCGCGATCTTCACGGCGGCCCGCCTGATGGCCTGCCGCTTCTCGGCCCGCCGACGGTCTCGACGCTGCTGCGGACTCTCCATACCTTGCACTGTACGCAACTCTTGCACTCACTGCAAGACTTGCAGGGAGTGCAATTCCTCGGACATGCCGAAGGCGCCCGCCGTACGGGGGGCGCCTTCAAGACACGCAGGTCAGCGGGTTAGGTCGAGCTTGACGCCGCCCAGCATGACCTGGCGCGGCATCGGCCGGGCCAGGAACTCGTGCGGGAAGCCGAGATCCACCCGGCTGACCTCCTCCAGCGCGGCCAGCTGGCTGTCGCTGAAGCGCACGTCCAGGGCCCCCAGATTGTCCTCCAGCTGCGCAAGCGTGCGCGCCCCCACGATGGGCGCCGTGACGCCGGGGTTGAGCGTCGTCCAGGCCAGCGCGACCTGCGACGGCCTGACCCCGAGCTCGCCGGCGACCTGCTTCACCACGTCGGCGATGTCCAGGGCGCGCCCGGTCAGCGACCCGTTGGCCGCCGCGACGTTCTTGCGCGAGCCGGACGGGTCGGCGGAGACCTCCTGGGCGAGGTCGTCCCGGCTGTACTTGCCGGTCAGCACCCCACTCGCCAGGGGCGACCACGGGATGACGCCCAGCCCCATCTCCCGCGCCATCGGGATGAGGTCCCGCTCGACGGTCCGCTCGACCAGGCTGTACTCGATCTGGAGGGCGATCAGCGGCGCCCACCCGCGCAGGTCGGCGATGGCCTGCATGCGCGACACCTGCCAGGCGGGCACGTCGGAGATGCCCACGTAGAGCACCTTGCCCGCCCTGACCAGGTCGTCCATGGCCCGCAGGATCTCCTCCACCGAGGTGGTGAAGTCCCAGGCGTGCAGGTAGAGCAGGTCGATGAAGTCGGTGTTCAACCTGCGCAGGCTCGCCTCGACCGACTGCACCATGCTCTTGCGGTGGTTGCCGCCGGAGTTCGGGTCGCCGGCCCGCCTGGCCATGGTGTACTTCGTGGCCAGCACCAGCTCCTCGCGCCGTCCCGACGCGAACTCGCCGACCAGCCTCTCCGCTGTGCCCTCCGTGTACTGGCTGGCGGTGTCGACGAAGTTGCCGCCCCGGTCCACGTACGTGTCGAAGATCCGCCGCGACTCGTCCTTGTCCGAGCCCCAGCCCCAATCCGTGCCGAACGTCATGGTCCCCAGAGCGAGCGGCGAGACGCGCAGTCCCGAGCGGCCGAGCAGGCGGTAGGTGTCAAGAGTCGTCATGCCGTCAAGGCTGCTCCGGCCGGGATCCAGGGGGAAGGGAAGGCTCTTCCTGGGACAGGCCTTCCTAGGCAGGCGAGTCGTAGGATCGAAGGGATGAACACCGTGGACCAGACCCGCGAGCTCGCCGCCTTCCTGCGCACCCGCCGCGAGCGACTGGACCCGGGTGAGGTCGCCCTGCCCGCCCGTCGCGCCCAGCGGCGCACGCCGGGCCTGCGCAGGGAGGAGGTCGCCGAGCTCGCGGGCGTCAGCGTCGACTACGTGATCCGCCTGGAGCAGGGCCGCGGGCTGCGTCCCTCGGCCGAGGTCCTGGAGGCGCTGGCCGAAGCGCTGCGGCTGAGCGAGGACGAGCGGGCCTACCTGTTCGAGCTGGCCCGCCAGCGCCCCAACCGGCAGGCGCCCGCCGCGGAGGAGGCGGGCCCGCTGGCGCGGCTCGTGCTCGACCTGTCGCCGCTGCCCGCCATGCTGCTCAACCACCGCTTCGACATCCTCGCCTGGAACCCGGAGATGGCGGGGCTGATGATGGATTTCGGCACGCTGCCGCCCGAGCAGCGCAACAGCCTGTGGCTGTGCATGCTCCACCCGGGCCTGCGCGACTTCTTCCGCGACAGGGAGCGCACGTTGCGCGAGGGCATCGCCGACCTGCGGGCCTCGTGGGCGGCCCATCCCGACGACAAGGCGCTGACCGAGCTGGTCGACGAGCTCACCGCCGGCAGCGAGGAGGTCGCCCGCCTGTGGGCGCTGCGCGACGTCCGGGTGAACGGCCGGGGCCGCAAGCGGCTGCGGCACGCCGTCAAGGGCCCGGTGACCGTCGACTACGAGGTGCTGGCCCCGATCCAGGCCCCCGGCCAGCGGCTGGTCATCTACCGCGCCGCAGACGCCGACTCCCAGCGCGTCCTCGACGCCATCGCCCGCGAATGCGCATGAAAAAGCCGGGACCGCACTGAGCGGTCCCGGCCTCTCCGAACTACACCAGCGGCCGCGCGGTCGGCAGGATCGGGTACGGCAGCGCCGTCTCCCCGGTCAGGTACCGGTCCACGCCCGAGGCTGCGGCCCGCCCCTCGGCGATGGCCCACACGATGAGCGACTGCCCGCGGCCCATGTCGCCGGCCACGAAGACGCCGTCCACCTTGGACATGTACGTCTTGTCACGCGAGACGTTGCCCCGCGCGTCGTAGAAGCCGTCACCGGCGGCCTCGGCCAGGTCCTGCAGCAGCGAGCCCTTCTCCGGGCCGAGGAAGCCCATCGACAGCGTCACCAGCTCGGCCGGGATCTCGCGCTCGGTGCCCGGGATCGGCTTGAACCCGGCCTGCGGCCCCTCGACCTCGACCAGCCGCAGCGCCCGCACGTTGCCGTCGGCGTCGCCGACGAACTCGGTCGTGGAGACCGCGTAGACCCGCTCTCCCCCGCCGTCGGCCAGCTCCTCGTGGGCGCTCTCCATCTTGAACAGGATGGGGAACGTCGGCCACGGCTGGCTGCCGGGCCTGTTCGCCGGCGGCTGGGGCATGATCTCGAGCTGGGTGACGGACGCGGCGCCCTGCCGGATCGCCGTGCCGATGCAGTCGGCGCCGGTGTCGCCGCCGCCGATCACCACGACGTGCTTGCCCTCGGCCGAGACGGGCGAGGTCTCGAAGTCGCCCTCCTGGACCTTGTTGGACAGCGGCAGGTATTCCATCGCCTGGTAGACGCCCTTGAGCTCGCGCCCGGTCACCGGCAGGTCGCGCCACTGGGTGGCCCCGCCCGACAGCACCACGGCGTCGAACTGCTCGCGCAGCTCGGCGGCGGTGATGTCGACGCCGACGTTGACGCCCGTGCGGAACTCGGTGCCCTCGGCCCGCATCTGCTCCAGGCGGCGCTCGATGTGCCGCTTCTCCATCTTGAACTCGGGGATGCCGTACCGCAGCAGGCCGCCGATCCGGTCGGCCCGCTCGAACACCACCACGTCATGCCCGGCCCTGGTGAGCTGCTGCGCGGCGGCCAGGCCCGCAGGGCCCGAGCCGACGACCGCGACCCTCTTGCCGGTCTTGACGGCCGGGGGCTGCGGGGTCACCCAGCCCTCGGCGAACGCCCGGTCGATGATCTCGACCTCGACCCGCTTGATCGCCACGGGGTCGGAGTTGATGCCGAGCACGCACGCCGCCTCGCACGGGGCCGGGCAGAGCCGGCCCGTGAACTCGGGGAAGTTGTTCGTGGCGTGCAGCCGCTCGATCGCCTCACGCCAGTCGGTGCGGAAGACGAGGTCGTTCCACTCGGGGATGAGGTTCCCGAGCGGGCAGCCGTTGTGGCAGAACGGGATGCCGCAGTCCATGCAGCGGGCCGCCTGCTTGGTCAGCTTCTCCCGCGAGAAGTCCTGGTAGACCTCGCGCCAGTCGCTGATGCGGACGTCCACGGGGCGGCGCGCCGGCAGCTCCCGGTCGTGCGTGAGAAAACCCTTCGGGTCAGCCATTCGGTTACGCCTCCCTTTAGCTTTGCACCGCGGCCGCCATGACGGCCTCGTCGATGTCCCTGCCCTCGATGCGGGCGGCCTCGGCGGCGGCCAGCACCCGCTTGTAGTCGGTCGGCATGATCTTGCCGAACCGGCCCAGCGCCGCGTCCCAGTCGGCCAGCAGCTCCTTGGCGACCGGCGAGCCGGTCTCCGCGAAGTGCTTCTCGACGGTCTCCTTGAGGAACTCGCCGTCCTCCTCGGTGAGCGTCTCGATGGCGACCATCTCGCGGTTGACCCGCTCGGACTTGAGGTCGAGCAGGTAGGCGATGCCGCCCGACATGCCGGCCGCGAAGTTGCGCCCGGTCGGGCCGAGGACGACCGCCCGGCCGCCGGTCATGTACTCGCAGCCGTGGTCGCCCACGCCCTCGACGACCGCCGTGGCTCCGGAGTTGCGCACGCAGAACCGCTCGCCCACGACGCCGCGGACGAACACCTCACCGGACGTGGCGCCGTACAGGGCGACGTTGCCGGAGATGATGTGGCCGTCGAGCGGGGCCTCCTCGTGCGGCCGGACGGTGATCCGCCCGCCGGACAGGCCCTTGCCGAGGTAGTCGTTGGCGTCGCCGGTCAGCCGCAGCGTGATGCCGCGCGGCATGAACGCGCCGAACGAGTTGCCCGCCGAGCCCGTGAACGAGATGTCGATCGTGTTGTCGGGCAGGCCCTGGCCGCCGTACCGCTTGGTCACCTGGTAGCCGAGCATGGTGCCGACCGTGCGGTTGACGTTGCGGATGGGCAGCTCCAGCGTGACCGGGGTGCCCTCGTTGATCGCACCCTCGGCGAGCTGGATCAGCGTGTTGTCCAGCGCGTGCTGCAGGCCGTGGTCCTGCTCGATGACCCTGCGCAGCGCGGTGCCCGCGGGCAGCTCGGGCTGGTGCAGGATCGGCGCCAGGTCGAGGCCGCTGGCCTTCCAGTGGTCCTCGGCCGCCGACATGTCGAGCATCTCGACGTGCCCGATCGCCTCGTCGAGCGAGCGGAAGCCCAGCTCGGCCAGGTATTCGCGGATCTCCTCGGCGATGAACTCGAAGAAGTTGACCACGAACTCCGGCTTGCCGCTGAAGCGCTTGCGCAGCTCCGGGTTCTGCGTGGCGACGCCCACGGGGCAGGTGTCGAGGTGGCAGACCCGCATCATGACGCAGCCGCTGACGACGAGGGGCGCGGTGGCGAAGCCGTACTCCTCGGCGCCGAGCAGCGCGGCGATGACGACGTCGCGGCCGGTCTTGAGCTGGCCGTCGACCTGGACGACGATGCGGTCGCGCAGGTCGTTGAGCAGGAGCGTCTGCTGGGTCTCGGCCAGGCCGAGCTCCCACGGCGCGCCCGCGTGCTTGAGCGACGTGAGCGGCGAGGCGCCGGTGCCGCCGTCGTGCCCGGAGATGAGCACCACGTCGGCGTGCGCCTTCGACACGCCCGCGGCGACCGTGCCCACGCCGACCTCGGCGACCAGCTTCACGTGGACCCTGGCCTCCGGGTTGGAGTTCTTCAGGTCGTGGATGAGCTGGGCCAGGTCCTCGATCGAGTAGATGTCGTGGTGCGGCGGCGGCGAGATGAGGCCGACGCCCGGCGTGGAGTGCCTGGTCTTGGCGATCCACGGGTAGACCTTGTGGCCGGGCAGCTGGCCGCCCTCGCCGGGCTTGGCGCCCTGAGCCATCTTGATCTGCAGGTCGGCCGCGTTCACCAGGTATTCGCTGGTGACGCCGAACCGGCCGGAGGCGACCTGCTTGATCGCGGACCTGCGGGTGGCGTCGTAGAGCCGCTCGGGGTCCTCGCCGCCCTCACCGGTGTTGGACTTGCCGCCGAGCCGGTTCATCGCGATGGCGAGCGTCTCGTGCGCCTCCATGGAGATGGAACCGTACGACATCGCGCCCGTCGAGAACCGCTTGACGATCTCCGAGGCCGGCTCGACCTCCTCGATCGGGATCGGGTCGCCCTTGCGCAGCTTGAACAGGCCGCGCAGGGTCATCAGCCGCTCCGCCTGGGAGTCCACGAGGTTCGTGTACTCCTTGAAGATCTCGTAGCGGCGGGTCCTGGTGGCGTGCTGCAGCTTGAAGACGGTCTCGGGGTTGAACAGGTGGGGCTCGCCCTCGCGCCGCCACTGGTACTCGCCGCCGACCTGGAGCCTGCGGTGGGCGTTCTCAGCACGCGGGTAGGCGTGGCGGTGGCGCTGCGCGACCTCCTCGGCCAGCACGTCGAAGCCGACGCCGCCCAGGCGGGAGGTGGTGCCGGTGAAGCAGGAGTCGATGACCTGCTGGCTCAGGCCGAGCGCCTCGAAGATCTGCGCGCCGGTGTAGGAGGCCACCGTGGACACGCCCATCTTGGACATGACCTTGATGACGCCCTTGCCGTACGCCTTGATCAGGTTGCGGACGGCCTTGCGCTTGTCCATCTCGAGCGCGCCGGTGTCGACCAGGTCCTCGATGGTCTCGATCGCGAGGTACGGGTTGATCGCGCCGGCGCCGTACCCGATGAGCAGCGCCATGTGGTGGCACTCGCGGGCCTCGGCGGTCTCGACCACGAGGCCGATCTTGGTGCGGGTCTTCTCCTGGATCAGGTGGTGGTGCACCGCGCCGGTCAGCAGCAGCGACGGGATCGGCGCCAGCGTCTCCGACGAGCCGCGGTCGGACAGCACGATGATCCGCGCGCCGCCGGCGATCGCCTCGGACGCCTCGGCCCTGATCTCCTCCAGGCGGCGCAGCAGCGCCTCGCCGCCGCCGGCGACCTCGTACAGGCCGCTGATGACGTACGGGTGGAAGCCCGGCAGGTCGTGTTCGTCGTTGATGTGGATGATCTTGGCGAGCTCGTCGTTGTCGATCACCGGGTACGGCAGCACGAGCTGGCGGCACGACGACGGACCCGGGTCGAGCAGGTTGCCCTCGGGACCGATGGTGCTGGCCAGCGAGGTGACCAGCTCTTCACGGATGGCGTCCAGCGGCGGGTTCGTGACCTGCGCGAACAGCTGCGTGAAGTAGTCGAACAGGAGCCGCGGCTTCTCGCTCAGCACGGCCACGGGCGTGTCGGTGCCCATGGAGCCGATCGGCTCCTGACCGGCCCTGGCCATCGGCGACAGGATGATGCGCAGCTCTTCCTCGGTGTAGCCGAAGGTCTGCTGCCGCTTGACGAGCGCCTCGTGCGTGGGGATCTCCCGCTGCCGCGCGGGCAGCTCCTCGAAGCGGACGAGCCCCGCGTGCAGCCAGTCCTCGTACGGCAGCTCGGCGGCCAGCTCGGCCTTGATCTCGTCGTCCTCGATGATCTTGCCGCGGGCGGTGTCGATGAGGAACATGCGGCCCGGCTGCAGGCGGCCCTTTCTGACCACGTCCTCGGGCTTGAAGTCGAGCACGCCGGCTTCGGAGGCCAGCACGACCAGGCCGTCGGCGGTCACCCAGAAGCGGCCGGGGCGCAGGCCGTTGCGGTCGAGCACGGCGCCGGCCAGGGTGCCGTCGGTGAACGTGATCGACGCGGGGCCGTCCCAGGCCTCCATCATCGAGGAGTGGAACTCGTAGAAGGCCCGGCGCGCGGGGTCCATCTCCGTGTGGTTCTCCCACGCCTCCGGGATCATCATCAGCACGGCGTGGGGCAGGCTCCGACCGCCGATGTGCAGGAGCTCCAGGGCCTCGTCGAAGCTGGCGGTGTCGCTGCCATCCGGGTCACAGATGGGGAAAAGTCGTGAAATATCGCCCGGGATGTGGGCGGACTCCAGCATCGCCTCGCGGGCCCGCATCCAGTTGCGGTTGCCCTTGACCGTGTTGATCTCGCCGTTGTGGGCGATGTAGCGGTACGGGTGGGCGAGCGGCCAGCTCGGGAACGTGTTGGTGGAGAAGCGCGAGTGCACCAGCGCGATCGCCGTCTCGTAACGCTCGTCGCTCAGGTCGGGGAAGAACGGCTCGACCTGGTCGGGCGTGAGCATGCCCTTGTAGACGATCGTCCTGGCGGACAGCGAGGGGAAGTAGACGTCCGCCTCGTGCTCGGACCTCTTGCGCAGGCAGAAGGCCAGCCGGTCGAGCTCCAGCCCCTCCCGGCCCTCGGGGTCGGCCACGAACAGCTGGGCGAAGTGCGGCATGACGGCCCTGGCGCTCGGCCCGGGCAGCTCGCGGTCGACCGGCAGCTCGCGCCAGCCGAGCACGGTGAGGCCCTCCTCGGCCGCGATCTCCTCGATCAGGCCGGTGGCGATGCTCCTGGCCTGCTCGTCGAACGGCAGGAAGGCGATGCCGGTCGCGTAAGCGCCGGCCGCGGGAAGCTCGAACGGCACGTTCGCGCGGTAGAACCCATCGGGGATCTGCGTCAGGATCCCGGCTCCGTCGCCGGTGTCCGGCTCGCTACCCTTGGCCCCCCGATGATCAAGATTGCACAGAGCCGTCAGCGCCTTGACCACGATCCCGTGCCCCCGGCGTCCCGCGACGTCGGCAACCATGGCGACACCGCAGGCATCATGCTCGTTGGCGGGGTGGTACAGGCCCTGGGGCTCGGGGAACCCGAGGTGGGCAGCAGGCATTGAATCCCTCCCGTCGTCATCGTCTGTCTCAAACTGCTCTACAGGCGGGGACGACGTTGGCCCTGCTGCATATCGTGGGTAGAGGTTACCGCACGCTGCCGGAATGGTGCCCGCCACGTCCGCATTGCGAACATTGGGCCACATCCCAGCATCCGAACTCCCTATCCCAAACCCCGGACGTAGGGAAAGAAATTCCCGCCACACGTCCACGATTTACGGCATGGGGAGCGATTCGTCCCCACTCCACCCCCCGCCCAAACCCCCACCCGACCAATCCGCCCGCACACCCCCGCACCCGCTCCAGATTTCACGTCGTCGCCGCCGCGATCACCCACCCCCGCGCCACCACCGACGGCGCCGAGGTTCCCCCCGCCACCCAGCACGCTCACCTTCACCATTCGCCCCTCCGCGCCGCCACCATCACCTCACCGCCTCGCCTCGCACCACCGCCCACGACCCACCAAAGCTCCCATCCACCACCACCCGCGTCCTCACGGCACCCCCGCGCCAGCAGGACCACTCAACGTCTCGCCCCCGTCCACCTCCCGACGGCGCCGGCCTTCCCACCCACACCACATCGCCCTCACGATTCGCCCTGCGCCACCACGATCGCCGCTCGGCCTCACCTCCGCGCCGCCACCGACGGCCCGCCGGACTCCCCGCGACCACGATCGCCGCACGGCCTCACCCCCGCGCGCCCACCGACGGCCCGCCGGACTCCCCGCCACCGCGCTTGCCCTCACAGCTCACTCCCGCGCCACCAGGACCATCTCAGCGCCTCACCTGCTTCACCCCTGATTGCGCCGAACTTCCCACCCACACCACGCTCGCCCTCACGATTCACCCCGCCCCCACGATCGCCGCACCACCTCACCCTGCGGCCCCGCTGGACTTCCCACGCACCACCACGCTCGCCGTCACCGTTCACCCCCTGCTCCGCCGATCACCGCACCACCTCATCCCCGCGATCCGACTGGACTTCCCCACCCATCCACCACGCTCGCCGTCACCGTTCACCCCTGCTCCGCCGATCACCCACCCAGGGTCGCCCGCTTTCCCTGCCATCACTTGTTGCAACCCCCGCCGACGCCGCGATGGCCTCCCTCACACCCGAGTCACCTGGGAGCGCCATGACCACGAAAGGGCGGGGAGGCCGCCCCGCACGACCGCGTGGCCGGTCGTGGCCAGGCGAGCACCGCCGCACGTGCCCGCCCACCCAGGGCTGTCCACCCTCGCACCTCGATAGGGTTGCCCTCGTGACTCCTCCGCTCCTCGAAGGGAGCGGCTTCTCGCCAAGCCGCCCGCGCAGCGTCGCGAAGGTTGATCGACGCGCCGACATCGGCATGCGCACGGTACCTGCGACGAGAGCACACGGCGGCCCTGCGCACGAGCACCACCAGGAACACCGCCCGACCCGCGCCCAGGATCGACCCACTCGATCCAGACGCGCCGACGAGGTCACACCCGAGCCGATCGATCATGCCGTACACCTGCTCGCTGGTGGGGCGCAGCAGAAACGCGGACGATCCATGCACCACCACCTCCCACCCTCAGTAACGAGATCGCCACGCTATCGGCATGCGCCGACAAAATCTGGAGGGAGGGAGCGCGGATTCCTTCGCCGGCTGAGGCAGGCGGTCGCCTCCGCGCGGATCTGATGGAGCGTGACGGGGTGGAGCGCCTGCTCGCGGAGGCGGGGGCGGACAGCAGGCGGTTGCGGCACGCCCTGACCCTCCTGTGCGACGCCCAGTGGTGGACGCTGGCCGATCTGGTCAGGGAGACCGCCACGTCCAGGCGTACCGTCGAGACCCTCCTGCGCGAACTCCCCATGGAGCGGAAGGGCGACGCGTTCCGGATCCCGCTGACCCACACCAACGACTACCAGGACCTCCTCGCACTGGCCCCGCCGCCGGAGGATCCGGTGGCCCACCTGCTCCCCCACTACGCCTCCGAGCTCACCCGCCTCAAGGACCTCGTGGCCCGGGCCCCGCGCGCCCGTCACGTGCTCGACCACGTCTCGGCCACCCCCGAGACG
This sequence comes from Nonomuraea sp. NPDC050451, assembly GCF_044458585.1. Taxonomy (NCBI): domain Bacteria; kingdom Bacillati; phylum Actinomycetota; class Actinomycetes; order Streptosporangiales; family Streptosporangiaceae; genus Nonomuraea; species Nonomuraea sp. NPDC050451. Next base: position 709,509 of record NZ_JBITHZ010000001.1, on the reverse strand, counting down.
ATCCTGCGGCGGGCGCTGCTGCTGGGCGCCCGCTTCTGGCTCCCCGGCACACGCCTGTTGTGCGTGGGCGACCACGACCTGACCTCGCTGGCCGTCAAACTGATCCATCCGGAGACCGACGTCACGGTGGTCGACATCGACGAGCGCATCCTGGCGTACATCGACGCCCAGCACCTGGGCGTCCGCACCCGCTGGGCCGATCTGCGCCTCGGCCTGCCCGCGTCCGCCCGTGATCACGACCTCGCGCTCACCGACCCGCCGTACACGCCGGAGGGCACGGGCCTGTTCGTGGCACGCGCCGCCGAGGCTCTGACCGACAACGGCCGCATTTTGCTCGCGTACGGCGCCAGCGAACGTACCCCGATGCTGGCCTTCAAGGTCCAGCAGGCCTTGGCGGACCTCAACCTCGCCTACGAAGCCATCTATCCAGACTTCAACCGATATTTCGGGGCAGAAGCCATCGGCTCGGCCGCCGACATGTACATCCTCCGACCCACCACCAAGACGCGCCCGGCCGTGACGTCCCGCCTGAGCCGCCAAACCACCACCATCTACACTCAAGGCCCACAATCGGTCGAAAGCGCCCATAACGCCCTCTCAGCCCCGCAGGAGGCCATCCAGGGCTTCAACCCCGACCTGCTGGTGGGCGAATGGCCCAAGGACCTCACCGAGCCCCGGGTACGGCTCTCGACCTGGCTCGCCAAGCCGTACGCCGCCACCCTGGACCGCGTGGCCGTGGCCCTGCCCCCGGGCCTGGAGGCCGCCCTCCCCCGCATCCTCCTGGCGACCCGCGCCTCCCACGTACGCGTCGTGGGCTCCGACCTCCCGCCACTGCCTGACGTACTGTCCACGGTCTACAAACTGAGCGCCGGCGGCGACATCCTGGACGCCGTACGCCTGCCACAACCGCCCGGCGACGCGGCCTCGGTGCTGCGCAGGATCCTGGACAACGGGCACGCCAAGCTGGCCAACACATGGCGCGAGGCCCTCATCGCGGTGGCCCGCACCCAAGGCTCGACCCTGACCAAGAACGAGGCCCGCACCCTCATCGCCGAAGCCGCCCCCTGGTCGGAAGGCCTGACCCCCCTGGACGCCCCCCTCCACCGCCTCTCCACCCTCCCCGAAGCAGTCACCACAACCATCTCCGCCCTGACCACAACCACCTGACCCACCCCAACCTCCACCGAAGGGCCCGGGGCATCCGACCACGGCCAAAGCCAGACCGGTGCGTCACAACCGAGTCCAGTCGAGCCGGGGCCTATCGAGGCCAGCCCTATCGAGGCGCGGGCGTGTCGAGGCGCGGGCCTATCGAGGCGCGGGCCTATCGATGTCGGGGCGTGTCGACCAGCAGCGGGTCGATGTCGCAGTTCGCCCTCACCGCCGCGGACACGGGCTCGGGCTCGGGCTCGGCTACCTTCCCGGTTGACCGCCGCGAGTTTGGGTCGCCGTCGCGGGGCGCGGGTCGCAGTCGCCGTCCCGATCGCAGCAACCGGCCGCGGGCCCGGCCACCGTCGCCGGGCGCGGTCACCCTCCCGGTTCACCGCCGCGAATCTCGGTCACCATCCCGCTCACCATCACGGGGCGCGGTCACCGTCCCGGGCACCGTGGGGGTCACCGTCACAGTCACGGGTCGCAGTCGCCGTCCCGATCATCGTCGCGGTCGCGGGTCCCGGTCATCGTGGCGATGGCCGCCGCGGTCGCGGGGTCCGGTCATCATCTCAGTCTCCGTCCCGGGGCACCGTCCCGGGGCGCCGTAACGGGGCACCGTCTCGGGGCTCCGTAACGGGGCACCGTCTCGGGGCGTCGTCCCGGAGCACCGTAACGGGGCACGGTCGCGGGCACCGTCGCGGTCGTGGGGCACCGTCGCGGTCGCGGGGCACCGTCGCGGTCGTGGGGCGCTGTTGCGGTCGCGGGGCACCGTCGCGGTCGGGGGGCGCCGTCGCGGTCGGGGGGCGCCGTCGCGGGCGGGGGCGCCGTCGCGGTCGGGGGGCGCCGTCGCGGTCGGGGGGCGCCGTCGCGCAACCGCGATGTCTCGAATGTCCGTTACAGTCGTGGTCGCCAGCGGGGGTCGGGTGGGTGGCGGTTGGGTCAGGTTGCGGCGACGATGCGGCCCTGGACCACGCGCCCCAAGCCGTCCAGCGCCACGAGGGCGGCAACCAGGTCCTGGGCGGGCGCCGATCCTCCGGCCCAGCTCACGGTCACGTAGTGGCCCATCGCCCGTGCCTGGGCCCGGCTGCCGGTCGGCTCGAACACGGCGTCCTGCCGTACGAACCCGTCCTTGCCCAGCGCCGACACCAGCGCATCAGCCGCCCGCCCGTCGCTCAGGTTGAAGATGACGAACTGACCCGCCACCGCACCCCCCTTGTACGTGGCCTGGAGCGCCTGCGTGCAACCCGTGGCCGAGACCCCCCAGAGAACCTCGTCACAGTCGCTGAACTGCTGCGTGGCGTCCAGACGCATGACGCCCAGGGTCTGGGTGGCCGGGGTGAAGACCTCGTTCAGGGTGAGAGGCGCGGCGTCGTTCTGGCGGCTGTCGATGGCGGAGTAGAAGGCGGAGGTGGGCTCGGCGTGGAAGCTGGCGGGCCTGGGATCCTCGCGCCGCAGCCACGTCCAACCGGCCACCGCGACGACCGCCACGAGGGCGATCCCCAAGGGGATGAGAACACGGCGCGGCATCAGCAGGCCACCTCCGCAATCGCGACGACATCCCGAGACCCTGGGCGGCTGTCCTCCACGATCGCGACAACTCCCCCGGACCTCAGGCGACCGCCCTCGATGATCGTGACGACGTCACGGGAGCGGTGCCAGGGGCGGGTGTTGTTCGAGGGCGGGTGGTTCGGCATCAGGAGGACGGTCCTGTGATCGTGACGACGCGGCGGTAGACGGCCTTCTCCGCACCGCGCAGCGCCAGAGTGAGTGAGACGAAGTCGTCCTTGGGGCCGGGATCCGCGCCGTCGGTCTTCCCCAGCCACACCAGGCCGACGTAGTGGCCGAGGGCGTAGCCGCCCGCCTCCGAGTAGCCGCCCGCGGGGAAGGCGGCCTTGGGGGACTCCAGGGGACGCGTCCAGCCGCCCCGGTAAAGCGTCTTCAACGACTCCACCAGATCGGCTGCCGACTTACCGTCCTTGAGGTTGAGTAGCGTGTACTGGCCGATGTACCGGCCGTCGGAGCTCGCGTAGAGGCCGCGGGCGACTTGGGTGCATTCGGCGTCCGACACCAGTTGGAGGAGGTTCGGACCCCACAGCGCCGCCGAGCAGTCGGTGTCGAGTTTCTTCGCGACCAGCTTGAGCTTGAGCTTCTTGGACACGGCGAATTCGCTCTGGCCGAACACTTCCTTCTCGGTCAATGCCCGCTGGTCCTTGGCCCTGTCCGTGACGGGGTCGAACAGCTTGGGCGAGCCCCACCCCCTGAAGACGTGCGGGAGCGCCGTGTCCGGCGCGATCACGGAGGCGCTGGCCTGCTGCTGCGGGGAGTAGCCGCCGATGGAGTTGATGGCGGCCACCAGCCCCGCCCCACCGGCCAGCACGGCGACGATCGTGGCGATGATGACGATCAGCCGCTGCTGCTTGGGACGCAGCCCCATGTCGGTGAGCAGCGGGAGCTGCCAGTCAGAAGGCTGGGTACGCCGTCGCGTACGTGAGAACTTTCCCGGCCGCCCGCCATCATCGGCCTTCCCCTCGCGAGCCTGAGAAGCCGAAGCTCCATCGTCGGCCCCGAAGTCCCATCCGCCATCGTCGCCCAGCCGATCATCCTCGGCCCCGACCACTGACCAACCGCCATCGGCCCCAGCCACCAACCGGCCGCCATCGGCTCCAGCCACCGAGCGACTGCCGTCGGCCTCAGCCGCCGAGCGACTGCCGTCGGCCTCAGCCGCCGAGCGACTGCCGTCGGCCTCAGCCGCCGAACGGCCGCCTTTGGTCCCGCCTGCCGCACGGCGACCGCGGCCTCCGGATGCCGAACGGCCTCCATCGGTCTCGGATGCCGAACGTCGACCGCCGGATCGGCGGGATCTGGTCCCGTCGGTGACGGACCGCATACCGCTGACCGCCCAGTCACCACCGACCGCATCGGCCGCGGACTCCTCGCCGTCGGCCGCCCAGTTTCCACGGTCGGCGTCACTCGCGGACTGGTCGTCCGCGCTATGGCTCGCCTTCGCCCGCCTGCGCCCCGAACGCCTTTCAGTGCTGCTACCGGACGGCAACCGCCCGCCACCAGTCGCCTCGGCCAACAGCCGACCATCGTAGCCCTGGCCTGCCGCAGACCAGTCACCGCCCACTGCGGCCCCGCCACTGGCTCCAGCCCCGTGAGAGGCTCCGGCTCCGGCTCCGGCTCCAGCACCGGCACCGGCACCGGCACCGGCACCATGCCTACCCCCGTCGCCGGAGTGCCGGCCACCTCCACCGGCCGTCGGCTGTGCATCGCCGCTCGACTGCCAGCCACCGTCCGCGCCTGCCGCCGGCCAGCCGCCAACTGCGTGGCCGCCGCCATCCGGGCCTACGGACGGCCGACCGCGACCGGCCCGCCCGTCGTCGGCCGCGCCCGCCGACCGGCGACCACCGGCACGACGGCTGCCTCGTCCCTCCGACGCGGGCCAGCCGCCGCCAGTACGGTCGGCGTCACCCGAGCCTGACGCCCGGCGACCGCCAGGACCGCCTGTGTCCTGCGCCTCTCGAGCCGGCCAACTCCCACCGGCGTCCTGCACATCCCGGGCCGGCCAACTGCCACCGGCGTCCTGCACATTCCGCGCGGGCCAGCTGCCACCCGTGTCCTGGACATCCCGCGCAGGCCAGCTACCACCCGCGCCCTGCACATCCCGAGCCGGCCAAGTACCACCGGCGTCCTGCACATTCCGCGCGGGCCAGCTGCCGCCCGCGTCCTGCACATCCCGCGCAGGCCAGCTACCACCCGCGCCCTGCACATCCCGAGCCGGCCAACTACCACCCGCCCGGCCAGCGCCCTCGGCGCCTGAGGCCCGGCGACCACCAGCACCGCCAGCACCGCCAGCACCGCCAGCGTCCCGCATATCCCGCGCAGGCCAACTGCCGCCCGCGTCTTGAACCTCCCGCGCAGGCCAACTACCGCCAGCCCGGCCAGCGCCCTCGGCGCCTGAGGCCCGGCGACCACCAGCACCGCTGGCATCCTGCACATCCCGGGCCGGCCAGCTGCCACCCGCGTCCTGGATATCCCGGGCAGGCCAACTACCGCCAGCGTCCTGGACGTCACGGGCCGGCCAACTACCGCCAGCGTCACGCATGTCCCGAGCAGGCCAACTACCACCCGCGTCCTGGACATCGCGGGCAGGCCAACTACCGCCTGCGTCATGAGCCTCCCGCGCGGGCCAACTACCGCTACCCTGGCCGGCGGCGTCCGGGTCTGGGGTCGGCTGGCCGGGGGCGGGGGTGGTGGGGTTGTCCTGGGCTCTGCCGGCCGAGCGGCTGCCGCGAGTGCGGCCCGTGCCGTCCTGGCCGGAGGAGGATCTGCCGTGACCGCCCGAACCGGCTCTCCTGCGGGCCATCACAGGCCCGCCGCCCCGATCAGGTTGCCGAGGCCGAACGTGACCGCCGCGGCGATCGCGCCCACCATGAGCTGGCGCAATCCTGAGTACCACCAGCTGCGCGCCGTCACCGCCGAGACCAGCGCGCCCGCCACGAACAGGGCCACGCAGGACACCGCGGCCGACAGCACCAGGTCCCTGGCGCCGAACAGGTACGGCAGCAGGGGCAGCACCGCCCCCACGCTGAACGACAGGAACGACGACACCGCGGCCAGCGCCGGTGAGGGCAGGTCGCCTGGGACGACGCCCAGTTCGTTCTGGGCGTGGACCTCCAGCGCGCGGTCCGGGTTGCGGGAGATCTGCCTGGACACCTCGGTGGCCAGGCCGGGCTCCACGCCCTTGTCGACGAACGTCTGTGCCAGCTCCGCCTCCTCGTCGTCAGGGTGGCGGGCGAGCTCGCGCCGTTCGACGGCGATCTCGGCCTGAGCCAGCTCGCGCTGGCTGGCGACCGAGACGTACTCACCGCCCGCCATGGACAGGGCGCCGGCGGCGAGCCCGGCGACGCCTCCGAGGGCGATGACCTTGGTGTTGGTCGTGCCGCCCGCGACACCTGCGATGAGCGCGAAGTTCGACACCAGGCCGTCCATCGCGCCGAACACCGAGGGCCGCAACCAGCCTCCGGTGACGTCACGATGCTGGTGGTGGATCTCCGCGCGACCGCTCATCGCGAGTTCTTCTCCTTCGTCACGACTTCGGCGTCAGATGCGTCTACCCCGTCGGCGGGGGTCACATCATCCGCCGACGGCGCCGGGGCGTCCGTGACTTCGGCGTCCGTGGTCTTCTCGGCCGCCGGTGCCCCGTCGTCCGCGGCTTCGGCGTCCTTGGACGACCCGGCCGCCGAAGTCGGGTCGTCCGCGGCTTCAGGGGCCTTGGACGACTCGGCCGTTGGTGGAGAGCTTGGGGTGTCCTCACCGTCGTCGGTCGAGGTGGACTCCTCCGCCGCCTTCTCCTGCGTGTCCTCGGAGTCGGCGTCCGCCTGGTCGGCGGGGTGGGCCGGGTCGGCCGGGGCCACGATCTCCACGCTGTCCCGGTTCCTGGCCAGCCAGAAGTACGCCAGCGCCGCCACGAACAGCACGATCGACGTCCACTGGTTGATCCGCAGCCCGAGGAACGTCACCGCGTGGTCCACGCCGCCGACCGGGTCGATGCGCAGCCCCTCGATCCAGAAGCGGCCCAGCGTATAGCCGGCGACGTAGAGGGCGAACAGCCGCCCGTGGTGCAGGGCGAGGCGCCGGCCCACGAAGATGAGCACGAAGCCGAGCGCCACGTCCCACAGCGACTCGTACAGGAAGGTCGGGTGGTAGAGCACCCCCGGCTCGCCCCCGTGGTCGCCGTCGATCTCCAGGCCCCACGGCAGCGTGGTCGGCGAGCCGTAGAGCTCCTGGTTGAACCAGTTGCCCCAGCGGCCGATGGCCTGGGCGAAGGCGATGCCGGGCGCGACCGTGTCGGCGACGGCGCTCATGGAGATGCCGCGTTTGCGTACGGCGAACCAGACGCCGAGCGCGCCGAGTGAGATCGCGCCCCAGATGCCGAGGCCGCCCTCCCAGATGTAGAGCGCCTTGATGGGCTCCTTGATCGCGCGGCTGCCGAAGTAGGTCTGCCAGTCGGTGATGACGTGGTAGAGGCGGCCGCCGATCAGGCCGAAGATGACCGCGGGGACCGCGATGTCGACGATCGTCCCCTTCTGGCCACCGCGGGCCTGCCAGCGCCGCTCGCTCAGCCAGACGGCGACGATGACGCCGAGCACGATGCATAGCGCATAAGCCCGGATCGGGATGATTCCGAGATACCAGACCCCCTGGGAAGGGCTGGGAATCGAGGCAAGGGGCATGTCAGGTGAGGGTAGCGGAAGTGAGACTACTTGGCCGCCTTCGTAATCGCTTCGCGAAGATCTTGCGGGCTGAAGAGTACGGGATTGTCGATTTCCTTGCCGTTCAGTTTCACCGTCGGCGTATGGTCGATCTTCTGCGCGTCGATGACCTTCTTGCTGTACGCGAGCTGCGCGTCGGCGTGCTTCTGCGTGGTGACGCACTGGTCGAAGTCGGGCGCGGTCACCCCGGCCTGCTTGCCCCAGTTCTTCAGCTGGTCGACCGTGAAGCCGGCCTCGGTCTCGGACGGCTGGTTCTGGTAGAGCAGGTCGTGGAAGGCGATCCACTGCTTGCCGTCGGCGACACACCGGGCGGCGCTGCCCGCGCGTACGGAGTTGGACTTGGTCGGCTCCTGGGAGAAGATCGTGATCGGGTGGTAGACGACCTTGGCCTTGCCCTCGGCGGCGAGGTTCTTGAAGGTCTGGCTGCTGACCCGCTCGAGCTCCTTGCAGGCGGGACACTGGAAGTCCTCGTAGATGTCCACCACGGGCGCGGTGACGCCCTCGTTGGCCATCACGACCGAACCGTCGGGCTGCACCGTGACCGCCGCGAGCGCCCCGCCGGCCTTCTCCGACTGCGAGGTGCTGGCCGCGTACCACCAGCCGAGCCCGACGGCGGCCACCGCGACCGCCCCGGCGGTCACGTACGTGGCGATGCGCCTGCGCCTGTCACGCAGCCGTGCCTCGGCCTGCTGTTCCCTGATCTTCTCGCGCGCCGTCTTCGTCTTGGTGCGCTCAGCCTTGCTCATCGTCGTCATCCCCTTCATTACGATTGTCGCCCCCCAGTCCGAGGGCGCCGTCGAGCGCGAAACGGCCCGGCGGGAAACGCACCGCCCAGGCGCCGAGCAGCACGAGCCCGAAGTCGCGCAGGATGTCGAGCAAGTACGTCGGCTCCTCCCCTACCCCCAGCTGGCCGCCGCCACCGAAGCAGCCGCAGTCGATCCGCAGGCCGTGCGCCCACGCCCAGGCGATGCCGAACACGAAGGCGAACATGAGCAGCCCGGCGATCACCGCGGCCACCCTGGTCAGCAGACCGACGACCAGCAGCAGGCCGACGACGATCTCCAGGATCGGCAGGGTGTAGCCCACCGTGACGGCGATCGGCTCGGGCAGCAACTGGTAAGCCTTGACCGCCACGACCGAATCGGCCGGGTTGCCGATCTTGAGCCCACCCGCCGCGATCAGCACCCCGCCCAGGACGAGCCGGGCGACGGTCGTCACCCAGGGTATCGCTGAGAACTCACCGCGTGACGATAGTGACGCGTCCACACGCCATCTCCTCTTTCTCTGCACCGGGATGGGCACAGTACCGGGAATCCATATGACCACGCGGCGGATAAGCACCGGCTAAGCCGTGTTTCTTGCGGGAATTACGCAGTCAAGTAAAAATTTACTCATGCAGGTAACGGTCACGGGCTCTGCCAGACGGGCGCAGATCGTGACGGCGACCATCGCGACGATCGCCGAGCTCGGCTACCACCAGGCGTCGTTCGCCCGGATCGCCCGCTCTGCCGGTCTCAGCAGCACACGCCTGATCTCGTACCACTTCGAGGGCAAGGACGAGCTGATCGGCCAGGTGATCGAGACCCTCCAGGGGCGGCTCTCGGCGTACATGACCGAGCGGGTGAGCGCCCCCCGCACGGCCGGCGCGGCGCTGGAGACGTACATCCGCTCCCTGGCGGAGTACGCCGGCGAGCACCGCGCCGAGATGCGCGCGGCCACCCAGATCCTCCTCAACCACCGCACCGAGGCCACCGGCCTGTCGGCGCTGTCCCAGATCGAGCGGTTACTGGTCTGGGGGCAGGAGAGCGGCGAGTTCGGGACGTTCAACGTGCGGGTGACGGCGATGGCGGTCCAGCGCGCGCTGGACGGGCTGCCGTTCCTGCTCGAGGCCGACCCCGAGGCGGACCCGGCCGAGTACGCCGACGAGCTGGCCGCGCTGTTCGCCAGGGCGGTCCGGGCATGAGCGGCCCGCTCAGCCGCACGTGAACCTGGCCTGGCCCCAGTCGGCATGGTCGTTGCCGTTCCCGTCGCCGCCGTCCCCGGCCACCAGGTCCACGTAACGGGCTCCGGTCAGGTCGGCGCTCAGCTCGTACGCCGGGTCGGCGGCCCGCAGGACCGGGCTACGGGCCACCGACGCCCCGTCCGCCACCACGGCGAACTGCACGGATCCCCGCGTGGCCTGCACGTCGTCGACCCCGACGAACGCCGTGAACCCCCTACACGCGCCGCCCAGGTAGAAACGGACTTTGGCCGGCGCATGTGTGCCGAGCCCCTTGGCGAACGTCCGCCCGCCGACGACGATCGGCCCGCCGTCGGCCTCGCCGGTGTCGCCGTTGGACCGGTCACGCTCCACCGGCCCCCAGCCGTTGTCCGCGGTGATCCACTCCAGGTCGCTCGCGTAGGCGTCCCCCGCGGGCGGCCGGGGCAGCGTGCGCACGGTCGCGGAAGCGGTGAGCCGCTTCGCCACGCCGCCCACGGTGTAGCCGGCGGTGGCCCCGAGCTCGTAGCTCCCGGAGGCGTCCGCGGGCGGGGTGACCTGCCAGGTCGTGGTCAGCTTCCCACCGGGATCGACGGTGCCGGTACCGTCGCCGGTGACCGTCCACCCGTCCGGGACGTCCAGCGTCACCCGCACGTCCTGCGCCGGCGCGTCCTCGAGGTTCGTGAACGTGGTGACGACCTCGTTGGCCCTCCCTTGCTCGAGGACGGCGGCGGGCGCGACCTCCAGCGACCCGCACGCCTGCGCGTCCGGCGCCGCGCCGAGGTCGGTCACGGAGAAGTCGTCGAGGACGAAGTCGGCCCCGGCCTGCTCGGCCTTGAGCGAGCGCAGCCCGACCCACACGTCCCCGCATCCCGCGACCACCCGTTCCCTGAACGTGGCCGTGGTCCGCCGCTCGGGGATGGGCGTGCGCCGCGTCTCGACGGTGGCGCCGCTCTTGTCGTAGCCGGTCACCCACTGGTAGGTGTCCGCCTGCGCGCTCTGGTAGGCGAAGGACACCTCGTACGCGTGCCCCGGCTCGAACCGGGCGGTCCACGGCAGCGTGCGGTAGATGAGCCCCTGGCGCTCCTCGTGCGCCTTCAGCGACCAGTCGCCGCTCAGCACGTCGTCGATCGTCTTGCCGTTCCACCCGGCCTGCGTGTACGGCTCGTGCCGCTCGGACAGGTGCGTGCGCGCGTCGAACGACCCGCCCGCGTCCCCCTTCACGAACGGCCCCCAGCCGGGCTCGGCCGACTCGAACGTCTCCACGTCACCGGCCGGCTCCCGCTCGAACAGCCGCACGTCATCTACCCGCACGCCCCCGTCCGCGGCGGCGGCCGTGATCCGCAGCGTGGCCGACGTGCCGGGCGCGGTGAAGGTCACCTTGGCCCGCTGGAAGAAGGTGTCGTGCTTCTCGTCGGAGGCGATGTAGTTCCTGGCCGTGGACCTGCGGACCGTCACCGCCTGCCCGGCGATCTCCAGGGTGGTCTCGCGGGTCCTGCCCGGCTCGACCTCGACGAACGCGGAGGCGGTGTAGGTGCGGCCGGGCCGCAGACCCGTCAGCCGCTGCTCAAGCCGCGCCTGCGCGCCGCCGCCGAGCAGCGCCACCCGCTGGCCCAGGTCGTTCTTGCGGACGCTCACGGGGCCCGTGACGGTCCATCCGGCGAGCCGGTCGCCGTTGAAACCGGGGTCGCGCACGCCGCCGCCCTGCCCCCAGCCCGGGTCCGGCTGCCGGGGCGCCTTGCCGGGGTAGAGCACGTACGGCACGCCCGCCTCCGCCCGTAACGTGATCTTCCCGTGGTCCGGGGTGACCGTACCGGCCGGCACCCGCCCCTGGTCGGTGAGCCGGTACACGGTCATCGGCCGGTCGGCGTCCCAGGTCGTGTCCCCTCCCGCGGGGTTGTAGTGGTAGTACTTGCCCTGCCACGGCAGCAGGTAGGCGCCCCCGTCGAGCACCTTGTGCCCGCCGGCGAACAGCTCGCGCCTCCCGTCCCGGTACGTGCCGCGCACGCCGCCGGTGAAGACGATCTCGTCGGCGTTCCAATCCATGATCTTGTAGTGCTGCAGGAACTTGACCGGCAGGTTGTGCTCCCAGATGTTGCGGTAGAACGCGGTGAAGTCGTTCTTCGCCTGCCAGCCCTCGAACTCGACGATCCGGGCGTTGCCGAGGATCGGATGGGCGTTCCAGACGTCCTTCTCGTCGTTGCGGATGAACCGGATGATCTGGGAGTTCAGCCCCTTGTTGGTGACCCCGCCGTAGTTGAGGTCGTTGGCCCAGTGGGACCACAGGGACGAGCGTTCCAGCTTGTCCGACCACTCCGTGGTCACCTGCCAGCCCTGCTCGCGCAGCTCGGCAAGGGTGCGGTCGGCGACCCAGCCGAACGGCCTGAACACGTCCACGTACAGCACCGCGAGGTTGCGGTCGGTCTCGCCGCGCAGCTGTGCGAAGCGCCCGGCCAGGCTGCCTCTGGTGAGGTCGCCGCGCTGGTCGATCAGGTACGCCTGGTCGAGCCAGTTCCAGCCCTTGGCGGCCTTGCCGACGAGCTGCTCGCTGAAGCTTTTGGCCTCGGGGTAGGACTCGGTGGCGTTGACGTGCACGCCGAACGTGGCGTTCCAGCCCTTGCCGGCCTTGAGCAGCGTGTTCAGGTCCTTCAGCCCGCCCGCGCGCCGGTTGTAGTTGCCGCCGTAGTCGGGGTGCGCCGCGTCGTGGCCCTCCGACTGGTAGCCCTTGAGCAGCGCGAGCTGCCCGAGGCCGTCGGTGGCCAGCGAGATGCGCTTGACGTCGTCCAGGGTGCGCAGGAACGGGTGCGTGGCCTGGCTGGAGAAGTTGAACGGGATGTGCGTCACCACCCGGTCCCTGGTCCGCTCGGCGCCGGGCGCCTTGACGGCGACGGCCCTGAACGCCACCGCGCCGTCCTGCCAGTCGAGCGCCCCGTCGCCGTTGGTGTCGGGCGTGATCACGACCTTGGCCCAGGGCGGCTCCTCGGTGAACGGCGAGCCGGTCGCGCGGTGCGTCCACTGGCCGCTCCACACGCCCACGGTGACCGTGCCGCCGGCGTCCTTCCTGGCCTGGTGCCAGAGCCTGGCGGCGTCGCGGTCGGTGACGCCCGAGGGGCGGTCGTAGGTGGAGTTCGTCTCGATCGCCGCGGCCAGCCGGTCGGTGTTCACGATCCCGTACGTGGCCCCGACCGGATTGTCGTCGGGCGCGGTGCCCGGGGTGACCTGGGCGAAGACGTCGGCGGTGCGGGTGGAGTTCGGGTCCAGCCGGGTGAACGCGGTCGCCGCGCCCGGCTGCGCGCTCGACACCGACACCAGGTCGTGGCCGGGCAGGTCGATGGTGTTGACGCGGAACGCCTCGGTGTCGGCCACCGAGTCGATCCGGAACGTCGTCACCCGGCCCTTGACCCCGATGCTCGCCCCGAGCGTGACGCCGTCGAGATCGGGGAAGGTCAGCCGGTAGCGGGCGGTCGCGCCGTCGTTCCCGGTCAGCACCACGGTGGCGGCCCGCGCCTGGCCGTTGAGGACGACGGCGGGCACGCCCGCGCTGCCGCCGAGCGTGGCGCCGCTCGCCCGGTCGGTGTAGCCCAGGACGCGCGGGAATTCCGGATCGAGCTCCACGCGCAGCGCCGGGGACGAGATCGCGATCGGCCGGGCCACCCGCGCCGGCCTGGGCGGCTCGTTCTGCGCGGTGGGGCTGGGCGGGGGCGCACCGGTCCGCGGCGCCTCCGGGGACGGTAACTCGTACGTCGGTGCGGGCGACGGGGTGGCCGACGGGGTGGATGACGGTACGGGCTCGGAACCGGCGGACGCCGGTGCGGTCATGGCCGTGACCGCGAGTGCGAGGGCCGCTGCGAAGGTGACGGGACTGGGACGCATCGGTGTCCTTTCGGGGTCGTGCGTCACACCGCTTCGGGGCCCCGATCATCACCCGCCCCGGCCCGCACGCCAAGGACCTACGCGCCAGATCCTTGCACCAGTCCCGAAATTTCGTCACATAGGCGGTAAAACACCCTTACCGGCGGACCCCCTGGGCCATGTCCCTGGCCAGGGCTCCGATGGAGGCCCGGCCCTCGGCCTCGTCGGACGCGTCGAGGATGCGGCGGATGAACGCCGACCCCACGATCACGCCGTCGGCGTAGGCCGCCACCTCGGCCGCCTGCGCGCCCGTGCCCACGCCGAGACCCACGCACACCGGCAGGTCCGTGTGCGCCCGGGTCCGCTCGACGAGGCCCTCGGCGGCGACGTTGACGCTCTCCCTGGCGCCGGTGACGCCCATCAGCGAGGCCGCGTACACGAAGCCCGTGCAGCAGTCGACGACGGCCTTGATGCGCTGCTCGGTCGAGCTGGGCGCCACCAGGAACACCGTGTCGATGCCCGCGGACGCCGACGCCGCCCGCCACGGCTCCGACTCCTCGGGCGTCAGGTCGGGCGTGATCGTGCCCACGCCGCCCGCGTCGGCGAGGTCGCGGGCGAACCGCTCGGCGCCGTACTTGTCGATGGGGTTCCAGTACGTCATGACGAGCGTGGCGGCGCCGGTGGCCGCGACGCCCTCGACCGTGCGCAGCACGTCGGCGATGCGCGTGCCGTTGACCAGCGAGCGGTGCACCGCGTCCTGGATCGTCGGCCCGTCCATGAGCGGGTCGGAGTAGGGCAGGCCGATCTCGATGACGTCGCAGCCGGCCTCGACCAGGGCCGCTGCCGCGGCGACGTCGCCGCCCTTGGAGGGGAAGCCCGCGGGCAGGTAGCCGACGAGCGCGGCCCGGTTGTCCGCCTTCGCCTTGGCGAAAACCGTCTGAAGAGTCGTCATGTCTGTCCGTTTCGAAGGTCGAGTCCCACCATTTATGCCCCGGCGCAGGGCCCCGCGCCGGGGTGGCGGCTCGTCAGAGGTTGAAGTATTTCATCGCCGTGCCCATGTCTTTGTCGCCGCGTCCGGAGAGGTTGACCAGGATGGTCGCCTCGGGGCCGAGCTCGCGGCCCAGCTCCAGCGCGCCCGCCAGGGCGTGGGAGGACTCGATGGCCGGGATGATGCCCTCGGTCCTGGCCAGCAGCGAGAACGCGGCCATCGCCGCGTCGTCGGTGACACCGTGGTAGGTGGCGCGGCCCGAATCCTTCAGCCAGGCGTGCTCGGGGCCGACGCCCGGGTAGTCGAGCCCGGCCGAGATCGAGTGGGACTCGATGGTCTGGCCCTCGTCGTCCTGCAGCACGTAGGTGCGCGAGCCGTGCAGCACGCCGATCGAGCCGGCGGTGAGCGTCAGCGCGTGCTCGCCGGACTCCAGACCGCGCCCGGCGGCCTCGTAGCCGTGCAGCTGGACGCCCTCGTCGCCGAGGAACGCGTGGAAGATGCCGATCGCGTTGCTGCCGCCGCCGACCGCCGCGCACACCGCGTCGGGCAGGCCGCCGGTCAGCTCCTGGATCTGGCGGCGGGCCTCGACGCCGATGATGCGCGCGAAGTCACGGACGATCTCGGGGAACGGGTGCGGCCCCGCGATCGTGCCGAACAGGTAGTGGGTGGTGTCGACGTTGGTCACCCAGTCGCGGAACGCCTCGTTGATGGCGTCCTTCAGCGTCTGGGAGCCGTTGGTCACCGGCACCACGGTGGCGCCGAGCAGCTTCATCCTGGCGACGTTGAGCGCCTGGCGCTCGCAGTCGACCGCGCCCATGTAGATCACGCACTCCAGGCCGAGCAGGGCGGCCGCGGTGGCGGTGGCCACGCCGTGCTGGCCCGCGCCGGTCTCGGCGATCACGCGCTTCTTGCCCAGCCGCTTGGTCAGCAGGGCCTGGCCGAGCACGTTGTTGATCTTGTGAGCACCGGTGTGGGTGAGGTCCTCACGCTTGAGCACGATCCTGGCGCCGCCCGCGTGCTCGCTGAAGCGCGGCACATCGGTCAACGTGGTCGGCCGGCCCGCGTACGTGCGCAGCAGATGGTCGAACTCCCGCAGGAACTCCGGGTCGTTCTTGGCCTTCTCGTAGACCGCGGCCACCTCGTCGAGCGCCGGGATGAGCGCCTCGGGGACGAACCGGCCGCCGAAGATGCCGAACTTGCCGTGCACGTCGGGGTCGTCGCCGAGCGGGCCGTTGCCCGTCAGGTCGGCGGCGGTCAGGATGGAGCCTTCGTGTGCCACTGCTATCCCTCTGCTGAGTGGTCGGGGCGCGTCGCGGGATGGGCTCCGGCGGTCACCAGGGCCTCCACAGCCTTGCGCGGGTCCTTGCCGGTGACCAGGCTCTCCCCGACCAGGACGGCGTCGGCGCCGGCCCTGGCATAGGCGAGCAGGTCGTGCGGGCCGCGCACGCCCGACTCGGCAATCTTGATCACATTATCGGGGATCTTGGGCGCCAGCTTCGTGAAGACCTCGCGGTCGACTTCGAGTGTCTTGAGGTTGCGCGCGTTGATCCCGATGACCCGGGCGCCGGCGGCGACCGCCCGCTCGAGCTCCTCCTCGGTGTGCACCTCGACCAGCGGGGTGAGCCCGATCGACTCGGCCCGCTCGATCAGCGACACCAGCGCCTCCTGCTCCAGGCAGACGACCATCAGCAGCGCCAGGTCGGCGCCGTGGGCCCGGGCCTCCCAGAGCTGGTAGGAGGTCAGGATGAAGTCTTTGCGCAGGATCGGGATGTCGACCCGGGCGCGCACCGCCGCCAGGTCCTCGAGGCTGCCGCCGAACTTGCGTCGCTCGGTCAGCACGCTGATGACGTGGGCGCCGCCCTCTTCGTAGTCGGCCGCCAGCGCGGCCGGGTCGGCGATGGCGGCCAGCGCGCCCTTGGACGGGCTGGACCGCTTGACCTCGGCGATCACCGAGATCCTGTCGCCCCCGAGCGCGGCCATGGCGTCTCTGGGGGCGTGGGCGCGCTCGGCCCGCCGCTTGAGCTCGTCAATGGACACGGCCTGCTGACGTGCGGCGAGGTCGGCGCGCACCCCGTCGAGGATGTCGTCGAGGACACTCGGCCCTTCCGTCCGCTCACTCACGCGCTTGAGGTCCCTCCGGTCGACTGTGGGGGCGGCGGAGAGTTCGCGTCGCGTCCGCTCTCTGCCTTGTCCTGCGATGGTATCGGCCCGCACGGGGTCACCTCACCACAGGCCCCCCAAGTGGGAGGCCCTACGGAGCGAGGAACGCCCCGAACGGCAGGTTACGGACAACCCAGTAGACCATGATGAGGGCGATGAAGGCCCACAGCCACGCCGGATGGGCCAGCGTGGTGCGTCTCGGCCTGCCCTGCCAGGCGCGTACGACCCATCTCCCCCACCAGAACAGCAGGAACGGCATCATGGCCACGGCGAGAGGGTTCATCCCGAGCGCGGTGGCCGGGTCGAGGTGGGCGAGCGCGTGGATGGTGCGCAGCGTGCCGCAGCCCGGGCAGTAGAGGTGGGTGATGTACAGGAACGGGCAGGTCGGGTAGTGACCCGGCTGGTTGGGGTCCACCAGCCCGACGAACGCGAACACGGCGGCCGTCGCGCCCGCAACACCGAGCGGCGCGAGCAGGCCCTTGAGGCGTGCCGTGCCGCGCCGCTCGGTTGTTGCGATGCTCATGCTCCCAGTATCCGCCTTCCGGCTCAGTAACTCGACGTGCTCGGGACGCTGGCGGCCAGGAGGACGAACACCACGACGTAGAAGAGGATGACCAGCACCCACCAGATGATGCCCGCGATCAAGGACCGCTTCCACCAGGTCTTGGCCTCCTCGCTCGCCAGCGCGGCGCCCTGGAAGTCGCCGATCTGCCACTTCGAGTTGACCTGCGAAGACTTGACGATCGACACGATGCCCAGGGGAAGGCAGCAGAACAGGGTGGTCAGAATGGCCGCGACCAGGTGGTTGTCCGGCGGGTTACCACCGGCCGGGGGCTGCTGGCCGTAGCCGCCGCCGTAGCCACCGCCACTCGGGGGCTGCTGGCCGTAACCGCCGCCGTAGCCGCCACCGCTCGGGGGCTGCTGGCCATAGCCACCACCACTGGGGGGCTGCTGACCGTAGCCGCCACCGCTCGGAGGCTGCTGGCCATAGCCACCACCGCTCGGAGGCTGCTGACCGTAGCCGCCGCTGCTGGGAGGCTGCTGGCCATAACCGCCGCCGGGCGGCTGCGAGCCGTAGCCGCCGTCGCCCTGATTGCCGTAACTCATGAAGGACCTCTCATGTCGTCATCTGTGGCGTTGCGCGCGGCAGCCTAGCGAGGATAAGTCCCCTACGTGGAAGAACGTCCATTTTGCGGACAATTTGTAATCGGACCGCAAGCGGCCCGTCACGGTCCGGCCACGCTCGCGGAGGGTTACCGACCGGTTCAGTAGTCGTACGAGGACGACGTGGCGGCGGCGCTGAGCCCGATCATCGACAGGATGAATCCGCCGAAGATGAGCCAGCACAGCACCCAGATCACGACGGTGATGTAGGACGTGACCAGGCCGCCGACGGCCATGCCCGAGCCCTCCTCGCCGGTCTTCTTGATCCGGTTGAGGGCGATGTGGCCGAGGATCACACCCGGGATGCTGGTCAGGCCGCAGAAGATCAGGCCGATGATGCCCAGGACGAGCGAGGCCACCGCCATGCCGTTGGTCGAGCGGGGCTGCTGGGGCGGCATGCCGTAGCCGTAGGCCGGCTGGCCGTAGCTGGGGGGCTGCTGGCCGTAGCCGCCGACGCTCGGGGGCTGCTGGCCGTAGCCGAGCGGCTCCTGCGGATAGCTCGGCGGCTGCTCGCCATAGCCGCCCTGGCCGTACCCGCCGCCGCTGCCGGGCTGCTGGCCGTAACCGCCGCCCCCGGTCGGGGGCTGCTGACCGTAACCGCCCCCGTAGCTGGGTGGCTGCTGACCGTACCCGCCGCCCCCGCTGCCGGGCTGCTGGCCGTACCCGCCCCCGCCCCCGCTGCCGGGCTGCTGGCCGTATCCACCGCCGGGCTGCTGCGCGCCGTAGCCGCCGCCGTTGCCCTGATCCCCGTAGCTCATGCGCTTGGCTCCTAAGTCCTCGTGGCGTTGCAACGGCAGCTTATTGAGGAAATGTTTGCCAAGCAGACAGAGGTTCAGAACAGTAAAGAAATCGTCATAGCGCAGGCCCGTCAGGGGGCCGCGGCGGGGGTCAGCGGGAGTCGGTGGGGTCGTCGCCGCGGTCGAGCGCGTCCCACAGCGCCCTGTCGTCCTTGACCTCGGCGCGGGCCTTGTCCGCACCCTTGCCGGCGCCGCCGTCGGCGGCCCTGTCGTAGCGCGCCGACATGCCCGCCCACCTGCCGCCGCGCACGATCGTCACGATCCCGCCGGCGATCACCAGGACCGCCCCGGCGGCCGTGACCGTCGGCCAGAGCGGGGCGACCTCCCAGGGGAGGTCGGCGGTGCCGCGCAGGACGTTCTGCTCGCGCAGCCAGCCGGTGACGGTGTAGCCGCCGAGCGCCGCCCACGTCCCGGCCGCCGCGCCCGCCCCGCACAGGGCGACCAGCGCCCCGACGACGCGGCGCCCCACGCCCTTGGTGGCCAGCACGGCCACCACCCCGGCCAGCGCGGCCAGCGCGACGGGGGTCAGCACGGGGCTGAGCTCGCCTCCGGTGGGCGCGGCAAAGCCCGCCTCCAGGATCCGCACCCAGGCCCGGCTCGCGCCGAACAGCACGAGCACGCATCCGAGGACGGTCGCCCCCAGCCAGCCCCACAGCTCTCTGTGCCCCATGGCGACCTGCTATCCGAGCGCGATCTCGAGCTGGTCGGCGTCGAAGCACGTGCGGTCTCCGGTGTGGCACGCGCCGTCGACCTGGTCGACCTTGACGAGGAGGGCGTCGCCGTCGCAGTCGAGCGCCACCGACTTGACGTGCTGGACGTGGCCGGAGGTGTCGCCCTTCACCCAGAGCTCGGCGCGGCTGCGGGACCAGTAGGTGGCCCGGCCGGTGGTGAGCGTCCGATGCAGCGCCTCGTCGTTCATCCAGGCCAGCATGAGCACCTCGCCGGTGTCGTACTGCTGGGCGATGGCGGCGACGAGGCCGTCGGAGTCGCGCTTCAACCGCGCGGCGATCTTGGGGTCAAGGGACATGCGTCCATTCAACCAGCCGGCCCGCGTGCCCGGTTTACCGGGCATGCGGGCCGGCTGTCACGTCCGATCAGGAGCGGGCCGCCGACACCCACGACGCGTGCAGGTCGGCGTAGACGCCCGGCTCCCCCACCAGCTCGGCGTGCGGGCCGCGCTGCACCAGGAGGCCCGCGTCGAAGACCAGGACCTCGTCGGCGTTCTCCGCCGTCGACAGGCGGTGCGCGATCGAGACGGCGGTACGGCCCCGCGTCACGCCCTCCAGCGCCCGCGCCAGCCGTACCTCCGTGGCCGGGTCCACCGCCGAGGTGGCCTCGTCCAGCAGGAGCAGGTCGGGGTCGGCCAGGTACGCCCGGGCCAGCGCGACGAGCTGCCGCTCGCCCGCCGACAGGGACTCGCCACGCTGGCCCACGGGGGTGTCCAGCCCGGCGGGCAGGCCCTCCAGCCAGTCGGCCAGGCCCAGCTCGGTCATCGCGAGCCGGATCTCCTCGACGGTGGCCGACGGCTTGCCGTAGCGGATGTTCTCCTCCAGTGTCCCGTCGAACAGGAAGCCGTCCTGCGGCACCATGACGATCCGTTCGCGCAGCGAGGAGAAGCGGATGTCACGCAGGTCGTGGCCGTCCACCGTGACGCGGCCCGCGGCCGGGTCCATGAGGCGGGTCAGGAGCTTGGCGAACGTGGTCTTGCCCGACCCCGTCTCCCCCACCACCGCGACCCGCGAGCGCGGCGGGATGTCCACCGTGACCTCGCGCAGCACGAGCGCGCCGCCGGGATAGGAGAAGTGCACGTTCTCGAAGGCGACCGAGATGGGGCCGCGGGGCAGGGCCACGCCCTTGTCGCCGGGGTCGGCCACGTCGGGCGGCGTGTCGAGCACGCCCAGGATGCGGCGCCAGCCGGCGATGGCGTTCTGGGCCTCGTTCAGCACCTCGGTGGCCGTCTGCAGCGGCGAGACGAACAGGGTCACCAGGAACAGGAACGCCACCAGCTGCCCCTGCGTGATGTCGCCCGACAGGCCGAGCCGCACGCCGAGCAGCACGATCGCGCCGATGGCGACGGCGGCCACGATCTCGGTCAGGGGGAAGACGAAGCCGACGATGGTCTGCGCCCTGACCTGGGCGCGCCGGTTGGCGTTCACGGCCGTGTCGATGCGCTCGGCGGTGCGGCGCTCGGAGGCGTACGCCCTGATGACGGTGGCCCCGACGACGGACTCGCTGACCGCCGCCAGCATGTCGCCGGTGCGCTCGCGCACGATGGTGTACGCCCGCGACAGCAGCCGCTGGAAGCGCGGCAGCGCGACCATCAGCGGAATGAAGCACGCCCAGACGAGCAGGGTGAGCTGCCAGGAGTAGACGAACATGAGCACGGTCGCCACGAACAGCTGCCCGAACGCCACGATGATCATCAGCCCGCCCCACTGCATGAACGCGCTGATCTGGTCGATGTCGTTGGTGACGCGCGAGACCAGGGAGCCGCGCCGCTCGGTGTTCTGGGTGAGCACCGACAGGTCGTGCACGTGGCGGAAGCCGCGCACGCGCAGGGTCGCCAGGGACGACTCGGTGGCCTTGTAGAGGCGGACGTTCATGACGTACGCGGCGAGGGCCGTGAGCAGCACCGCGGCCGCGCATATGAGAACAGCCTTGGTGATGTACGGAAGGTCCGGCGAGCCGCCCTTGAGCCCCGTGTCGATCGTCTGCTGGACCGCGATCGGCACGATGATCTTGCCGATGGTCGCGATGACGGCCAGCGCCAGCGTGCCCGCCAGCCCCTTGCGGAACTCGGGCGTGAACGAAAGGCCCTGCCGGATCGTGGCCAGCGCGGAACGCTCGGAATTCGCCTGGATGCTCTGCGCCGTCATGCGCTGACCCCTTCTTCCTCTTCGGCCTGCAGGTCGATGGCGGCGCGCTCGGCTTCCTCGCGCTCGTAGGCGGTCACCAGGTTGCGGTAACCCTCGCAGCGCTCCAGCAGCTCCTCGTGCGTGCCCCGGTCCACGACCCGGCCGTGGTCGAGGAAGACCACCTCGTCGGCCAGGGCGATCGTGGCCATCCGGTAGGCGACGACCACGACGGTCGAGGCCTCGGCCGCGTCCCGCAGCCCGAACAGGATCTTGGCCTCGACCTGCGGGTCCACGCTGGAGGTGGCGTCGTCGAGGATGAGCAGGCGGGGCCGGCGCACGACCGCGCGGGCCAGCGCGAGACGCTGGCGCTGGCCGCCGGACAGCGTCGCGCCGCGCTCGCCGATCCGCGTGTCGAGCCCGTCGGCGAGCCTGGCCACGAACCCGTCGGCCTGGGCCAGCCGCAGGGCGGCCCACACGTCCTCGTCGCCGGCCTCCAGCCCGAGCGCGATGTTGCCGCGCACGCTGTCGTCGAACAGGAACGTCTGCTGCGGCACCAGCGCCACCGACTCGGCGATGCCGCCGTAGGCCAGCTCGCGCAGGTCCACGCCGTCGAGCAGCACCTGTCCCGTGCCGGGGTCCACGAGCCGGACGAGCAGCTGCGCGAGCGTGGACTTGCCCGATCCGGTGGGCCCGACCAGGGCGACGGTACGGCCGGCGGGCACGTCGAAGGTGACGTCGTGGAGCACCTCGGCCTCGCCGTAGGCGTAGGAGACGCCGGAGACCTCCAGCGCGGCAGGAGTGGAGGAGGTGGTGGCGTCCACGCCGCCGTACTCCATGGAACCGGTGGCGTCCAGCACGGCCTGCACCCGCTGCCAGCCGACGACGCTGCGCGGCAGCTCGGCCAGCACCCAGCCGAGCGCCCTGATCGGGAAGGACAGCAACGTGAACAGGTACGCCACCTGCACCAGGTCGCCGGAGTCGATCGAACCGGAGGACAGCCGCGCCGCGCCGACGGCGAGCACCGCGAGCACGCCGATCGTGGGCAGCGCCTCCAGCAGCGGGTCGAACAGCCCGCGCACGCGCCCGACCGCGATGTTGGCGTCGCGCAGCTCGTGGGCGCGCCGCCGGAACCGGTCGGTCTCCAGCTCCTCCCGGCCGAGCGTCTTGACGACGAGGGCGCCGTCGAAGCTCTCGTGCGCGATCTCGCTGACCTCGGCGCGCAGTTGCTGCGCGCGGGTGGCCAGCGGGCTGAGCTTGCGCTGATAAATCAGGTTAAGTACGGCGATAGCCGGAAAAATCAAGAAACCAACCAGCGCGAGCACGAGATCCGTGAACAGCATCGCGATCGCCGCGGTGAACAGCATGACGATCACGCCCACGGCCATCGGCAGCGGCGCGAGCGGCGCCCAGGCGGCCTCGGCGTCGGCGCTGGCGTTCGACAGGAGCTGCCCGGTCGGGTGCTGGTGGTGCCAGGACAGCGGCAGCCTCAGGTACTGCTTGGTCACGTCCCTGCGTGACCTGGCCTGCATGCGGTACTGCATGACCCCCGCCAGGATGCGGCGCCCGGCCACGCCGACCGCCTTGAGCAACGCCGTCCCGACGATGAGGAGCACTCCCGTCCAGAGCGCCCCCGAAGCGATGCGGCCCGACCCGAAGGCCGGCAGCACCACGTTCTGTGTCGCCCAGCCCAGCGCCCATGCGGACGCGACGGTCATGCCGCCGTAGACCGCGCTGGCCAGCACCGCCAGCGCGAACACCGCCTTCTCCGTGCGAATGGCCACCCCAAGGACACGCAGCCCTTGACGCATCACGGCCGAGGTGACCTTGGTCGCCACGCGGCACGTTCCCCCTTCAATCCGGCATATCTACCTAAGTCACTATCACTCCAGATATGCACGTTATTCCCACCGGTAGGGTTGACCACGTGACGTACGCCCGCGACGAACGCTCCGCGCTCTGCGACCTGTTCGACCGCCTCGGTCCCGACGCCCCGACGCTCTGCACGGGCTGGACCACCTACGACCTGGCCGCCCACCTGGTGCTGCGCGAGCGCAGGCCCGACGCGATGGGCGGCATCGCGCTCAAGCCCCTCGCCGGCTACACCGCCTCGGTGCAGGACGGCCTCAAGGCCCGGCACCCCTTCCCCGAACTGGTCGGCCTGGTACGCAAGCCGGGCGGCGTCTACGGGCTGCTGCCCTTCCTCGACGACGCCGTCAACACGCTGGAGTACTTCGTCCACCACGAGGACGTCCGCCGCGCCCAGCCGTCATGGGAGCCCCGCGAGCTGTCCGACGACCTCGAACGGCTCGTCTGGAAGCGGGTCGCCACCGGGGCCCGGCTGATGCTGCGCAAGGCGCCGGTCGGCGTGGTGCTGCACCGGCTCGGCGGCGGCGTGGCGCTCGGCGGCCCCCGCGGAGGCGCGCGGGTCGAGGTCACCGGCCGGGCGGCCGAGCTGCTCATGTTCTGCTTCGGGCGGCAGCGGCACGCCAAGGTGGAGCTGACGGGCGATCCGGAGGCCGTCGAACGGCTCCGCGACGCCTCCCTCGGCGTCTGAGCGATCCGGGCGACCTATCGCGGAAATCCCGGTGAACTAGGGGCTCACGCCAGACCTTCTGCGCTTACCATTGGCTCAGTAAGGAAGCCCCCCGGTTAGGATCATGTACATCTTCACAGAAGATGCCGATGATCGCCCAGATCCGGGTATATACGGCTGGGAATGGACTGCAGGAGGCCCCCATGCAGGTCAAGAAGGTGATCACCTACGTGGCTGTCGCGTTCGTGGTGTTCTACCTGTTCACCAAGCCGACCCAGGCTGCGGCGGCGGTCAACGGAGTGTTTGAAGGAATCCTTCACGGAGCCGACCAATTGGCTGTGTTCTTTACAAATGTTCTGACCTGACGCGAGGCTTCTGTCTGCGCCAGATGCTTCCCCGCGCTGCCGGATCGTGTTACGCAGGCAGGATGAGAGATCGCCCGAGCGGCAACAAGATCAATCAGCTCGATCCGAACGCGCGGCGGATCCTCGAGCGAACCGAGCTCGAGGGCATCGAGCTGATCCGTTTTCTGTACGCCGACCACGGTGGCGTGATCCGGGGCAAGGCCGCGTCCCGGTCGAGGTTGGCAGAACGGCTCAGCACGGGCATCGGGCACACGGTGGCCATGATGGCGATGAACATGCTCGACCAGCTCCAGGACGTCGAGCACATGGGTCCGGTGGGCGAGGTACGCATTGTCCCCGACCCCGCCACCTACGTCCCGTTGCCCCATGCGCCGGGCGCGGCGGCGATGCTGTCCGACCTGCGCCTGCCGGACGGCTCGCCATGGGGGGCCTGCCCGCGCACCTTCCTCAAGGACGCCGTCGCCGAGCTCGCCACCGAGGGCTACACGCTGGTCGCGGCGTTCGAGCCGGAGTTCACGCTCGGCCGCCGCCTGCCCGACCCGACCGGCGGCCCCGACCGGCTGGTCCCGCTCGACGACTCGCTGTGCTATGCCAACGCCGGGTTCGACACGGCCCACGACTACACGATCAAGCTCATCCACGCCCTGGAGACACAGGGGCTGCGGGTCGAGCACTACCATCCGGAGCTGGGGCCCGGCCAGCAGGAGCTGTCCGTGCGCCACGCGCCCGCGCTGCGCGCCGCCGACAACCACGTCCTCTACCGCGAGACCGTGCGCGGGACGGCGCTGCGCATGCAGATGTGGGCCACGCTGGCCCCCAAACCGCTGGCCGACCAGGCGGGCAACGGCGCCCACCTGCATCTGTCCCTGTGGAGCGACAACCGCAACGTCTTCGCCGAGGACGGCGAGGTGCGCGACGGGTTCATCGGCGGCCTGCTGGCTCACCTGCCGGGCCTGACGGCGCTGACGTGCGGGAGCGTCAACAGCTTCCGGCGGCTGGCGCCCCGCACGTGGTCCAGCGCGTACGCCGTCTACGGGCCCGACAACCGCGAGGCCGCCGTACGCGTGTGCTCCCCGCTCGGCGAGAGCGGCGAACCCAACCTGGAGTTCAAACCGTCCGATTCCTCCGCCAACCCCTACCTGGCGCTCGGCGCCGTCATCCACGCCGGCCTGGACGGCATCCGGCGCAAGCTGGACCCGGGGCCGGCCGTGGACGTCGACCCGGACACCCGGCCCGGCCAGTACACCCGCCTGCCCGCGTCGCTGGACGAGGCGCTGGACGCGCTGGAGGCCGACGAGGTGCTCATGGAGGCGCTGGGGCCGCTGCGGCGCAGCGCGTACCTGGCGGTCAAGCGCTCGGAGGCGGCGGCGTTCGCCGCGAAGGACGTCGCGTACGAGCTGTTCCACCACCTGCGGGTCTTCTGACGGACGCGCGCAGGCGGGCCTTTTCGACCCGCCCGCACGCGTGACACCCGCCCCGGTGGGCTAGCGGACCGGGTGGCCCGCCATCCGGAGCGTGTCCTTGACCTCGGAGATCTTGAGCGTGCCGAAGTGGAACACCGACGCCGCGAGCACCGCGTCGGCGCCCGCCGCCACCGCCGGAGGGAAGTCCTCCAGCCGGCCGGCGCCGCCACTGGCGATCACCGGCACCCGCACCGCGGCGCGGACCGCGCGCAGCATCTCCAGGTCGTAGCCGTCGAGCGTGCCGTCGCCGTCCATCGAGTTGAGCAGGATCTCCCCCACCCCGAGCTCCTCGCCGCGGGCCGCCCACTCCACCGCGTCGATCCCGGTGCCGCGGCGACCGCCGTGCGTGGTCACCTCGAACCCGCTGGGGGTGCCGGGCGCGCGGCGGGCGTCCACGGACAGCACGACGCACTGGGCGCCGAAGCGGCGGGACGCCTCCGTGAGCAGCTCGGGCCGGGCGATGGCCGCGGTGTTGAGCGAGACCTTGTCGGCCCCGGCCCGCAGGAGGCGGTTGACGTCCTCCACCGCACGCACGCCGCCGCCGACGGTGAGCGGGATGAACACCTGCTCGGCGGTCCTGCGCACCACGTCGAGCATGGTCTCCCGCTCGCCGGACGACGCGGTGATGTCGAGGAAGGTCAGCTCGTCGGCGCCCTCCTCGTCATAGCGCCTGGCCAGCTCGACCGGGTCGCCCGCGTCGCGGAGGTTCTCGAAGTTGACGCCCTTGACCACGCGGCCGGCGTCCACGTCGAGACAGGGGATGACTCTTACGGCTACGGTCATGCTCGGTGTGCCTCGATTTCGATCTCGACCAGCATTCTCGGGTCGACCAGCCCGGCCACCCTCACTCCGGTGCAGGCGGGGCGCACCTTGCCGAAGACCTCGCCGATGGCCTGCCCGACGAGGTCAAAGTGGCGCTGCTCCACCACATAGTAACGGACCATGACCACGTCCTCGCTGGTCAGACCGCCCATCAGGACGGCCTCCAGCGCGATGTCGATCGCGGTCAGGCTCTGCCTGTAGGCGTCGCCCACATGGCGCACCTCTCCGTCGACCGTGGCGGTGCAGCCGGACACGATCACCCGGTCACCCGCCACGACGGCACGGGCGTAGCCGTACCGCTCCTCCCAGATGCCGCCGGAAAACACCCTGCGTCCGGTGCTTTCCATACCAAAGATGCTGACGCTCATCTCGCCCCCTCCCGGCAAGAGCTACACGCGTACTGCGTCAAGCGCGTTTTCCAGTGTGAACGCGTGAGCGTAGAGGGCCTTGCCCACGATGGCGCCCTCCAGCCCGTCGGGGACGAGGGACGCGAGCGCGACCAGGTCATCGATGGAGGAGACGCCGCCGCTCGCCACGACCGGCCGGCTGGTGCGGGCCAGGATCCGGCGGTAGAGGTCGAGGTTGGGGCCCTTCAGCATGCCGTCCTTGGTCACGTCGGTGACGACGTAACGGGGGCAGCCGTCGGCCTCGAGGCGGTCGAGGACCTCCCACAGGTCACCGGCGTCCTCGGTCCAGCCGCGGGCGGCCAGCGTGGTGCCGCGCACGTCGAGCCCGACCGCGATCCTGTCGCCGTGCTCGGCGATGACCTTCCGGCACCACTCGGGCTTCTCCAGGGCGGCGGTGCCGATGTTGACCCGGCGGCAGCCGGTGGCCAGCGCGGCGGCCAGGGAGTCGTCGTCGCGGATGCCGCCGGACAGCTCCACGTTCACGTCGAGCCGCCCGATGACGTCGGCGAGCAGCTCCCGGTTGCTGCCCCGGCCGAACGCGGCGTCCAGGTCGACCAGATGGATCCACTCGGCGCCCGCCTCCTGCCAGGCCAGCGCGGCGGCCAGCGGCTCGCCGTAGCCGGTCTCGGTCCCGGCCTCGCCCTGCACCAGGCGCACGGCCTGGCCGTCGACGACGTCCACGGCGGGCAGCAATACGAGCGACATTCAGATCCTCCGGTCGAAAGCGAGGGTCACGACAACGGGCACCAGCAGCAGTGAGAAGACCAGGACGGCGAGGCTGAGCGGGAGCGAGCCCCACACCAGCCACACGATGGCCTGGACGAACAGGAAGCCCAGCGCGACCACGATGTTCTGGGCGCGATGGCGGCGGGCGATCAGGCCGCCCTGGCGGTAGAACCGCACCGGGCGCGGGGTCAGCCGGGCCAGGAGGGCGCGGCGGCGGGCCCGGCGCGCCTGCCGCTCCTCGTTGGCCCGGATCGCGCGCGCCCGCTCCGCCTCCCGCTCGGCCCTGCGGCGCGCGCGTTCCTTGCTCATGGGAGCTCCTTGCTCACGAGAGCCGGGTGCTCGGCGCGCTCACAGCGTGCCGAGCCAGTTCTTCAGCAGCACGGCTCCGGCGTCGCCGGACTTCTCGGGGTGGAACTGGGTGGCCTTGAGCGGGCCGTTCTCGACGGCGGCCACGAACGGGACGCCGTGCTCGGCCCAGGTCACCAGCGGCTCCGCGAACCCCTCGCCGGCGTGCAGCTCCCACTCCCGCACCCCGTACGAGTGCACGAAGTAGAAGCGCGTCGCGGCGTCGAGCCCGGCGAACAGCACGCTGTCGGCGGGCGCCTTGACCGTGTTCCACCCCATGTGGGGCAGCACGGGCGCCTCGAGCCGCTCCACCGTGCCCGGCCACTCGGCGCAGCCCTCGGTCTGCACGCCGTGCTCGACGCCCCGGGCGAACAGGATCTGCATGCCCACGCAGATGCCCAGCACCGGACGCCCGCCGGACAGGCGCCGCCCGATGATCCGCTCGCCACGCACGCTCTTGAGCCCGGTCATGCACGCCTCGAACGCGCCGACGCCCGGCACCACCAGCCCGTCGGCCTCCATGGCGGCGTCGAAGTCGGACGTGACGGTCACGTCGGCGCCCACCCTGGCCAGCGCCCGCTCGGCCGAGCGCAGATTGCCCGACCCGTAGTCGAGCACCACAACCTTCTTGCCTACCACCACAGCACCCCCGCCGTGATCGCCATCGCCGCGCCCAGCGCGCAGACGGCCGCACCGATCTTCAGCCCCTGCTTGGCCAGCGAGAACACGCCGCCGATCAGGAACAGCCCGATGAACACCATCGCGATGGCGAGGATGTTCTCGGTCATAGGACGCCCTTGGTGCTCGGCACGCCCGTGGCGCGCGGGTCGAGCTCGGACGCCTCACGCAGCGCCCTGGCCAGGGCCTTGAACTGGGCCTCCACGATGTGGTGGGCGTTGCGCCCGTAGGGCACGTGGACGTGCAGGCAGATCGCGGCCTGCGCGACGAGCGACTCCAGGATGTGGCGGGTCATCGTCGTGTCGTACTCGGGGCCGATCATCGGCGCCATGCCCTCGGGCTCGGAGTGCACGAGATAGGGGCGCCCGGACAGGTCGACGGTGACCTGGGCGAGCGACTCGTCCAGCGGGCACGACGCGCTGCCGAACCTCCTGATGCCCGACTTGTCGCCCAGCGCCTCGCGGAACGCCGCGCCCAGCGCGAGCGCGGTGTCCTCGATCGTGTGGTGGGAGTCGATGTGCAGGTCGCCCTCGGTCTTGACCGTCAGGTCGAACAGCCCGTGCTTGCCGAGCTGGGCCAGCATGTGGTCGAAGAAGCCGACCCCGGTGGACACCTCGACCCGGCCGGTGCCGTCGAGGCCGACCTCCACCAGGACCGAGGTCTCCTTCGTAACGCGCTCGACGCGGCCTACGCGACTCACAAGACTCCTTCCAGGGCGGCGCGGAAGGCCGCCATCTCCTCACCGGTGCCGATCGACACCCGCAGCCATTGTGGCGGGCCCACCTCGCGGATGAGCACCCCGCGCTCCAGCAGCCCCTCCCACACCTTGCGCCGGTCGGGGAAGCGCCCGAACAGCACGAAGTTGGCGTCGGAGTCGGCCACGGCCAGGCCCTTGGAGCGCAGCCACGCGACCGTGTCGTCGCGCTCGCGCCGCAGCGCGTCGACCGTGCCCAGCAGCTCGGCGCGGTGCCGCAGCGCCACGCGCGCCGCCGCCTGGGTGAGCGTGGACAGGTGATAGGGCAGGCGCACCAGCAGCAGCGCCTCCACCACGGCCGGGTGGGCGGCGAGGTAGCCGAGCCGGGTGCCCGCCATGGCGAACGCCTTGGACATCGTCCTGGTGACGATCAGCCTGGGGTGCTCGGGCAGCAGGGTGAGCGCCGACGGCGTGCCCTCGCGGGCGAACTCGGCGTAGGCCTCGTCGACCACGACCATGCCCGGGGCGGTGGCCAGGACGGCCTTGATGGTCTCGAGCGGCTGGGCGGTGCCGGTCGGGTTGTTGGGCGAGGCCAGGAACACGATGTCGGGCCGGTGCTCCTCGATCGCCGCCGTCGCCTTGCCGGGGTCGATCGAGAAGTCGTCCTCGCGGCTGGCCGCGATCCACTCGGTGCTGGTGCCGCTGGTGATGATCGGGTGCATCGAGTACGACGGCTCGAACCCGATGGCCGTGCGGCCGTGGCCGCCGAAGGCCTGCAGGATCTGCTGGAGCACCTCGTTGGAGCCGTTGGCTGCCCACACCTGCTCGGTGGTCAGCCCGTGGCCGAGGTAGCCGGCCAGGTCGGCGCGCAGGGCCGTGGCGTCCCTGTCGGGGTAGCGGTTGAGCTCGCCCGCGCTCGCCCGGACCGCCTCGGCCAGGTCGGCGACCAGCTCCGGCGAGGGCGGGTAGGGGTTTTCGTTGGTGTTGAGCCTTACGGGGACGTCGATCTGGGGCGCGCCGTACGGCGACTTACCCCGGAGGTCGTCTCGGATGGGCAGGTCGTCGAGGTTCACGCGGTCTCCGTGGGAATCTGCCAGTCGAATCGGGCGCGGACCGCGGCGCCGTGGGCCGGAAGGTCCTCGGCGTCCGCCAGCACCGACACATGGGCCGCCGCGCCCGCGAGGGCGTCGCGGG
This sequence comes from Nonomuraea sp. NPDC050451, assembly GCF_044458585.1. Taxonomy (NCBI): domain Bacteria; kingdom Bacillati; phylum Actinomycetota; class Actinomycetes; order Streptosporangiales; family Streptosporangiaceae; genus Nonomuraea; species Nonomuraea sp. NPDC050451. Next base: position 679,064 of record NZ_JBITHZ010000001.1, on the reverse strand, counting down.
TGTAGTCGACGACGTGGATGCCGCGCAGGAACGACTGCACCGACAGGCCGCTGGAGTGGCAGGCGCAGCCGCCCGTGGGCAGCACGTGGTTGGACCCGGCGAGGTAGTCGCCGAGCGACACGGGGGCGTACGTGCCCACGAAGATGGCCCCGGCGTTCCGGATCTTTCCGGCTACTTCCGCGGCGTTCGCGGTGTGGATCTCCAGGTGCTCGGCGGCGTACGCGTCGACGACCTTGATGCCGTCTTCGATCGAGCTGACCAGCACGATGCCCGACTGCCTGCCGCCCAGCGCCTCGGCGATGCGCTCGGAGTGCCTGGTCGCCGACACCTGACCCGGCAGCTCCTTCTCGACCGCGTCGGCCAGCTCGACGCTGGTGGTGACCAGCACGGCGGCGGCGATCGGGTCGTGCTCGGCCTGGCTGATCAGGTCGGCGGCCACGTGGACCGGGTCGGCCGTCTCGTCGGCCAGGATGGCGATCTCGGTCGGGCCCGCCTCGGAGTCGATGCCGATGCGCCCCTTGAGCAGCCGCTTGGCCGCCGCCACCCAGATGTTGCCGGGACCGGTCACCATGGTGGCGGGCGGGCACTCCTCCGTGCCGTAGGCGAACATGGCCACCGCCTGCGCCCCGCCCACCGAATAGACCTCGTCCACGCCGAGCAGCGCGCACGCGGCCAGGATCGTGGGGTGCGGCAGCCCGCCGTACTCCTTCTGCGCCGGGCTGGTCACGGCCAGCGAGCCGACGCCGGCCTCCTGCGCCGGGACGACGTTCATGACCACGCTGGAGGGGTAGACCGCGCGGCCGCCGGGGACGTAGAGGCCCACCCGGTCGACCGGCACCCACCGCTCGGTCACGGTGCCGCCGGGCACGACCTGGGTGGTGACCTCGGTGCGCCGCTGATCGCGGTGGACCAGCCTGGCCCGCCTGATCGACTCCTCCAGCGCCGCCCTGACCTTGGGGTCGAGCTCACGCAGAGCCTGGTCGACGGCCTCGGCGGAGACGCGGGTGGTGGCGATCTCGACGCCGTCGAACCTGGCGGTCAGCTCCCGTACGGCTGCCGCCCCGCGATGGCGCACGTCGTCGCAGATGGGCCGCACCTTCTCCAGGGCGGCCTCGACGTCGAGCTCGGCGCGGGGCAGCACGTCGCGCAGGTCCTCCGGCAGAGAACCACGCATGTCAATACGGGAAATCACCATCACAGTCTACGGAGTCCGGCCCCTGAATCAGGTTCTGTCCACCATCCGGGACGGCGTGCCGCCCTCACCGGAACGGAGGATGGCGGGTGGCCGTGGGCGGCGCTCGCCGACGTCGCAGCCCACGGCCGCCACAGCCCCGGACCGGGCCCGCCGGGGCACTGCCGTGGCCGTCGCGGGGGCACGGCCACGGCCGGGAAAGCTGAGCCGTCACCACTGCCCGCCCCAAGCCCCCCGATAACGCCGAACGCCTAAAAAGGCGCCAATTTCTCTTTACCCAGAGGTCGAGAGCCCATGTCCCGGAAAAGCCGTCGCCCCACCCGTCGAGGCCAGGTGCGTACTTTCCCATTACGTGTCCATTATGTCCGCGCCCTTACAGTTACGCGGGTGGGACAGTGGCGGGGCCCTGGCGGCATCGTGGTGGAGGCGATCATCCTGGACGATCGCCCGCTGCTGCGTGTCTCGCACCGGGTCAACGGCACGACGTACCTGCAGGGCTACTGCGCCACCGTCGCCGAGCTCGCCGCCCACGGCGTGGACCTGGCCGAGCTCGTCGAAGACAGCGCGCTTGACCATCTGTAGACCCCGCTCCGCCACTGTCGATCAGTCCCGCGGGGTACGGCATGCACCATGGTGCGGCTGCCGGCCTACGCGCCGATGCTGGCGCAGCTCGGCACCCTGACCTCCGTCCAGGGTGCGGACTGGGCCGTGGAGATGAAATGGGACGGCGTGCGCGCCCTCGCCTACCTCCAGGGCGGCTCCGTCCGGCTGATGTCGCGCAACGCCAAGGACATCACCCCCGCCTACCCCGAGCTCCAGCTCATGGCCGGCGCCGCCGGTGGGCACGCGACCGTGATCGACGGGGAGATCGTGGCATTCGACGAGACCGGGCGGCCCAGCTTCGAGGCACTGCAGCCCCGGATGCACCAGCGCAACCCGGCGGCGGTGGCCGAACTGGCCAGGTCGGTGCCGGTGACGTTCATGGCGTTCGACATCCTGCACCTCGACGAGGACAGCACCGTCTCCCGTCCCTACAGCGCCCGCAGGGAGCTGCTCGAGACCACGTTCACGCCCGGCTACCGCTGGGAGGTGCCCGTGTGGTTCGCCGACCACGCCGGGCTCGCGTTCGACTCCTCCCGGCAGCTCGGGCTCGAAGGGGTCGTGTGCAAGCGGGTGGGCTCGCCGTACCGGCCAGGCAGGCGCAGCAGCGACTGGACGAAGGTCAAGAACGTACGCGCCACCGAGGTCGTGATCGGCGGCTGGAAGCCGGGGGGCGGGCGGCGTTCCGGGATGATCGGGTCGCTGCTGCTGGGCGCCTACGACCAGCGGGGGCGGCTGCGGTTCGTGGGGCACGTCGGGACCGGGTTCACCGAGGCCATGCTGCTCGACCTGGGCGAACGCCTGGCGCCTCTGGAACGCCCCGACCCGCCGTTCGACGAGCCGGTCCCGCGCGAGCACGCCAAGGACGCGCGGTGGGTGGAGCCGCGCGTGGTCGGGGAGGTGCAGTACACCGAGGTCACCGGCGACGGCCGCCTGCGCCACCCGTCGTGGCGGGGGCTGCGGCCCGATCGCGAGCCCTCCGAGACCAGCACCGCCGAGTTCCTGCCGCCGGGCCGCGAAGCCGGCTGAACGCCCCGGGGCGGTATGGCGACACGGGGCGCCTAACTACGCTTCGTCTGTATTTCGTAACCTAGAGTGATCGAGACGTCGTCGATTTCACTTAAAGGGGACACCGTGCCGAAGGTCCTGGTCACCACGCTCACCACGCTGGCCGGCGTCGCCCTCGCGGTGCCCGCGGCCGCCGGGCAGCAGCCCCCCTTGACCCCCGTCCAGGACCGCGCCTGGGGCGCCGCGTCGTCCCCGCTGATGCAACCCGCCCGCGCCGTGCGTTACTGGACCGCCGGCAAGCAGGCCCGGGCCAACGCCACGGAGCTGCCGAAGAGCCTGAAAACCCGAGCCCAGGGCGCCACGGGGCTGCCGAAGAGCCTGGAGGCCCCGATCCAGCGGCGCAGCGTGCCGGAGGGCAAACGGATCACCCCGGCCGGGGACACCAACGGCTACGCCCCGATGCCCCGCCCGTACACCGCCGCGTCCCAGAGCCGCGTCACCGGCCGGCTGTTCTACGTCAACTCCAGCGGGCTCGACGACTCCTGCACCGCGTCCGTCGTGCGTTCGGCGGTCGGGCTGCTCATCGTCACCGCCGCCCACTGCGTGTACAGCGTGCCGCTGGGCGCGTCGGCCGGCCAGTGGCACACGAACTTCGCGTTCGTGCCCGCGTACGACGGGCAGGCCGCCGACGTGCGGGGTCGCGAGCCGTACGGGCGGTGGGGCGCCCGGCGGGCGTGGAAGCCCGACGCCTACACCGGCATGAGCGGCGGCGACTGGAACTCGCAATACGACATCGCCCTCATCGAGGTCGGCAGGAAGAACCGCACGCTCCAGGACGCCGTCGGCGCCTTCACCCCGATCCGCAACCAGGGCGGCGAGTACACCGTCGCCACGACGGGCTACCCCGGCGTGACCGGCAGGAAGCCGTACGACGGCAGGGACCAGCTCTGGTGCCTGGCCAAGGCCGAGCCGACCGGCGGCATCGCCGACACCGGCACCCTCTTCGTCTCCCGCATCACCGCCACCTCCGACGGCGGGCGCATGGAGACGCGCAACTGCCACCTGTTCAAGGGCCACAGCGGCGGCCCGTGGCTGCTCAGAGGCACCGACGACCTGATCGGCGTGCTGTCGGCGGGCACGGAGGACGGGGGTGCGGACGGCTACTCCGTCGCGAACGCCCTCAACACCGAGAGCTACGGCGCGATCATCAAGCAGGCCGACCCGCAGGGGGTGTACGACGCGCTGTCCATCAGCACCTCCGGCCCGCGCCGCCCGATCAGGCGCGGCGGCGGCACCGCGATCGTCAGGGCCACCGTGACCATGCGCGGGCTGATGGGCGCCGCCCAGGTGCCCGTCACGTTCACCGTGCCGGCCGGTACGAGCCTGTCCTCGGTGAACGGCGCCTCGTGCAAGCGCTCGGGCAGGCAGGCCACCTGCACGATCGCCTCCATCCACCCCGGGAGCCCGGTCCAGCTGACGGCCCGCGTCCGCGTGAACCGCCGGGCCGCCCTCCACCCGCGCGTCACCACGCACGTGGACTCCTCCCGCCTCGACCCGAACCCGCGCGACAACACCAGCACCGTCGCCCTCTCCACCTACCGCCGCTGAACCACACCCAGCCTTTACGGCGGAGCACGGGCGACCACCGCCCGCCGCCGTCACGACCGGCCCTCACTTCAACGCCCCTCGGCCGCACGGGCGCGGACCGTGACGTCGCCGACTTGCCCGTCTCCGTGGGCCATGGTTGACCGGCGGCGACGGAAGGTCAGGCGGCGGGCTCCAGCACCGGCTCCTTCAGCGTCCGGGCCAGCAACCAGGCCAGGGCCGGGAAGACGATCAGGCACGCCAGCGCCGTCCGCAACGTGGTGGCCTCGGCGAGCGCGCCCACCAGCGGGCTGGCCAGGCCGCCCACGCTCACCGCGAGCCCCAGGGTCACGCCGCCGGCCGTGCCCACCCGGGTGGGCAGGAAGTCCTGGCCCAGCGTGACATGCAAGGAGAACGGCGCATACAGGGCGATCGACGAGGCCGCGACGAAGACGTACGCGACCGGTCCCGGCGCCAGCACCACCCCCGCGACCGCCGGCACCGCCAGCGCGTAGGCCAGGCGCATCGTCCGCATCCGTCCCCACCGGGCCGCCGCCCTGCCGCCCAGCACGGTCCCGACCGCCCCGCCCGCGAACAGCACGAACAACGCCACCGCGCCCGCCGCCCCGCCTCCCATGTAGAGGGCCACGAAGGCGCTCAACCCGACGTACACGACCGAGCGGAACACGATCACCAGCGTCAGCCTGACGAACGACGGCCAGTCGTCCCGGCCGGACACCGGCGCCGCGGCCCGCGCCGCCCGCCCTCCCCCGGCCAGCGCCCGGACCGCCGGGAGCGTCGCCACCGCCCCCAGCACCGCCGGCGCGGCCAGGAACGGCGAGGCGCCCAGCCCCCACCCCGCCAGCAACGGCGTCACCAGCACGGGAGCCGACGCGAACCCCAGCGTCCCGCCCAGCGAGAACCAGCTCATGCGGACGTGGCTGCCCTCGCTCGCGATCCTGGCCAGCCGCGCGGACTCCGGATGGTAGGCCGCCACGCCGAGGCCGGACAGCGCCACGGCCAGCCAGGTCAGCACGTAGGAGTCCGTCACCCCGCCGAGCGCCACCCCGGCGCCCGCGACGAGCGTGCTCACCGGGATCAGCCACGGCATCCGCCACTTGTCCGTCAGCACGCCGAACACCGGCTGCACGACCGACGACAGCAGCGTCGCGGCCAGCACGATGCCGGACACGGCGACGTACCCGTAACCGCGGCCGGCCACCAGGAAGGGCACGAGCGCGGGGACGGCGCCCTGGTAGAAGTCCACGGCCGCGTGGCCGGCGGCGAGCATCGGGGTCCTGTTCACCCCCCGATCCTTTCCCGATGGCGGCTGGCCCGCTTCCGATAAAATGCCAATCCATGACGCCAATCCGCCATCTCCCCGAGGCGCCGACGGGGCGGCGGCCGCTGGCGCCGGGCGCGGGCATCGACGCGCACCGGCACGACACCCACCAGATCGTCTACGCCTGCCGCGGCGTGCTCTCGGTCACCACCAGCGCGGGCACCTGGGTCGCTCCGGCCAACCGGGCCATCTGGATCCCGGCCGGCACCGTCCACGAACACCGCGCCCACGGCGACACCGACCTCCGCCTGGTGGGCCTCGCGGACAACCCCCTCGGCCTCGACCACCCCACCGTCCTCGTCGTCGGCCCCCTGCTCCGCGAGCTGATCATCGCCTACACGACCGACACCCACCCCTCACCGCCCCACCACCGTGACGGTCTCGGCCCCCCACCACCGCACCGCGGCGACGGCCACGCGAGGAACGCCGGCGCCCCGGAAGACGGTCCCCTCGACCCCGCCGACACCCGCCGCCCGCCGGCCACCCCCGGCCGCGCCGAATCACCCGGCAGCACCGACCACGACCACGCCTTCCACGACGCCCTGCGCGACGACCGCAGCCCCAGCACCGTCCCTGGCACTGGCGCCGGCCGAGGCGGCGACGGCGGCACCGGAGAGCGCAGCGGTGGGCGCGGTGGCGCGGGAGGCTCCAGTGAGCGCAGCGGTGAAGACGGCGGCGGGCGCGGCGGCGTGGGCGACACCGGGGACGGCGGGGAGCGGGAGCGGTTGTGGGCCGTGCTCGTCGATCAGCTCAAGCGCGCCCCCGAGCAGCCGCTTCACCTGCCCACCGCCCGCGACCCCAGGCTGGCCGCCGTCTGCGCGATCCTGCACCGCGACCCCGCCGACAGCAGGACCCTGGCCCAGTTGGCCGCCCAAGCCGGCACCAGCGACCGTACGCTGGCCAGGCTGTGCCGGCGCGAGCTGGGCATGAGCTTCCCGCAGTGGCGCACCCAGCTCCGTCTGCACCACGCGCTGCTCCTGCTGGCCGACGGCGTCGCCGTGACCACCGTCGCCCACCGGTGCGGGTGGGCCTCCGCGAGCGCGTTCATCGACGTGTTCAGGAGGGCGTTCGGGTACACGCCCGGCAAGGCCTTTACATTGTAGATTCGCTACAATGGGATCCCGTGAGCAAATCGAAGGGCAAGGGCGGCACCCCGGCCACCATGGCGCTGACCAAGGCCAAGGCCGAGTTCACGCTCCACCCGTACGAGCACGACGCCTCGGCCCAGGCCTACGGCGAGGAGGCCGCGGACGCGCTCGGCGTCCCGTACGAGCGGATCTTCAAGACGCTGGTGGCCGAGGTGGAGAGCGGGCTGGCGGTGGCGGTCGTGCCCGTGGCGGGCAAGCTCGACCTCAAGGCCCTGGCCAGTGCTCTCAACAGCAAGCGCGCCGCCATGGCCGACGCCGCCAAGGTGGAGCGCGTCACCGGCTACGTCGTGGGCGGCATCAGCCCCCTGGGCCAGCGCAAGCAGCTCCCGACGGTGGTCGACTCCTCGGCGCTCGACTTCGAGACGATCTACTTCTCGGCCGGGAAGCGCGGTCTCCAGATCGAGACCGCGCCCGACAACCTCATCACGCTCACCAGAGCCGTCACCGCCCCCATCGGGAAGCCCTCCTAAGCCGCGCGCTCATCGCGGCCGTCTGGGCTCCGGCGTCTCCAGGGGCGACTGGCCGAGGAGCCACTCGAAGAGCCGACGGTGCCGCCGGAAGAACGGGTGGTCGCCGCGCCCCCGCCCGCGCTCGGCCTCGCGCCTCTTCCGCTCCTCCTCGGCGAGCGCCTGCTCCAGCCCCGGCGTGTTGCCGCCGCCGAAGCGGGCCATGTCCGGCCCGGAGAAGCCCTTGGGCTCGACGCCCCGCAGCGCGGATTCCATCGACTCCACCCAGATCGGCCCGGGCAGCGACGCCCCCTGCACCGCTCCGTAGTAGTCGTCCCCGATCTGCACCCCTTGCAGCGGGAAGCGATACGACCCGCGGATGTCCCCCACGCTGACCGCCGCCGCCAGCGAGGGCGTGTAGCCGGCGAACCAGGCCGAGGTGTACCCGTTGTTGGTGCCCGTCTTGCCGGCGGCCGGCCGGCCGATGCTCTGGCCCTGCATGGTGCCCTTGGAGAAGACGCCCTCCAGCACGTGGTTGACCGCGTCCGCGACCTCCTCCTCGATGGCCCGCTCGCACGAGGGCGGCACGTGGGTGCGCCGCCCGTCCCTGCCGACGATCTCGACGATGGCCAGCGGCCGGCAGTAGATCCCCCTGGCCGCGAACGTCGCGAACGACGCCGCCACCGTCACCGGATCCATCTCGTTCACGCCCAGCGTGAACGTCGGCACCTCCTTCAGCTGCTCCCCGTCCGCCCTGGCGATCCCGAGCGCCTTGGCCGTCCGCACCACGTTGCAGAGCCCGACCTTGCGCTCCAGCATCATGTAGAAGATGTTCACCGACTTCCAGGTGCCGGTCTCGATGCTGTGCGGGCCGCCGGAGCCCTCGCCGGTGGCGTTGAGTATGCGGGTGTCCGGGTCGTTCACGGCGCGGCCCGCGCAGTCGCGGTAGCCCTGGCCGGGCACGAGCTCGCCCGGCGTGTTGAAGCCGTCGCCGAAGCGCCACCCCTGCTGGAGCGCCGTGGCCAGCGTGAACACCTTGAACGTCGACCCGGCCTGGAACCCCTGACCGCCTCCGTGCGCCACGTCGGCGGCCAGGTTGAAGGTGGTCTTGGGGCCGTTCTTCCGGTTGCCGGGGTTGCGGCCGAAGCGTTTGCTGGCCGCCATCGCCCTGATCCGTCCGGTGCGCGGCTCGACCATGGCCTCGGCGGCCACCTCGGTGTCCTCCGGCCAGACGTGGCGGCGGATGGCCTGTTCGGCGGCGCGCTGCGCGATCGGGTCGAGGCTGGTCCTGATCGTCAGGCCGCCCCTGGCCATCCGGGCCCGCCGCTCGGCGTCGGTGTTGCCGAAGACGGGGTTCGACAGCAGCTCGCGCTGGACGTAAAGGCAGTAGAAGGGATAGGCGCTCTGCTCGCATCCGCCGGGCTCGGGCCTGAGCCTGATGGCCAGCGGCGCGGCCTTGGCGCTCGCCGCCTCCTGCTGGCCGATCAGCTTCAGCCCGGCCATGCGGTCGAGCACGAGGTCCCGCCGCGTCTTCAGGCGCTCGCGATGGTCCCGGCCGAGCGAGGGGTCGGTCGAGTACGGCATGCGCACCGCCCCCGCCAGCGTGGCCGCCTGGCCCAGGGTCAGCCGGGAGGCCGACGTGGAGAAGAAGCGCCTGGCCGCCGCCTCCACGCCGTGGGCCCCGGCGCCGAAGTAGGCGATGTTGAGGTAGCGCTCCAGGATCTCGTCCTTGCGGTACTTCTTCTCCAGCGCCAGCGCGAGCCGCAGCTCGGTGATCTTGCGGGCCAGGTTCGGGGCGCGGGCGCGGTCGCGCTCGGCCTCGTTGCGGGCGGCCTCGACCAGGATGTTCTTGACGAGCTGCTGCGTCAGGGACGAGCCGCCCTGCCTGATGCCGCCGGCCTGCGTGTTGGTGAGCAGCGCCCGGAAGGTGCCCCGGATGTCGAGGCCGCCGTGCTCGTAGAAGCGGGCGTCCTCGATGGCCACGATCGCCTTGCGCATCACCGGGGCGACGGCGCGCAGCGGCACGGCCGTCCGGTTGGCCTCGTAGAACTGGGCGAACGTCCTGCCGTCCTTGTCCAGCAGTCTGGTCACCTGGTCCAAAGGCTCCTCGCGCGGGGCGGGCGGCAGGTCGACGAAGGTGTTCGCGACGTTCTTGGCGGCGATGCCGCCCCCGCTCACCACGGGCGCGGCCAGTGCCGCGGTCAGCACCCCTCCGAGCGCCCCCGCCAGCCCGAGCGCACCGACGGATCTGAGTACGGTCACGTCACATGATCTGCGACGTCCGGATCCGCGCCAAACGCCCGCTTGTCACCTGTTTACCGTTGCCTGCGGATGTGCAGACCGAGCGAGGCGAACTGTTCGAACGGCCGGTGGTAACCGCGTTCGATGTGGTGCACGCCGCGCAGCGTGGACGGCCCGTCGGCCACCGCGGCCGCCAGCACGGCCGAGAACCCCGCCCGGATGTCGGGCAGCGTCACGTCGGCGCCCTTGAGCTTGGACACGCCGCGCACGACGGCCGAGTGCCTGGCGTTGGTGTCGTGGTAGCGGCAGGCCGGTCCGCCCAGGCACTGGTCGAACACCTCGATCTCGCATCCCATCTTCTGCAGCGCCGGCACGTACACCAGGCGGTTCTCGAAGACCGTCTCGTGCAGCACCGACATGCCCTGGCTCTGCGTGAACAGCACCATCAGCGGCGTCTGCCAGTCCGTCATGAACCCGGGGTGGGTGTCGGTCTGCACGGCCGCCGCGCGCAGCCCCTCGGGCGGCGCGGTGGCGCACAGGTACTCGTCGTTGATGTCGAACTGGGCGCCCATCCTGGCCAGCGTGGTGATCGCGGTGACCAGGCGGTCCTGCGGGCAGCCGTGCACCCGCACCTCTCCCCCGGTGACCAGGCCGGCCGCCAGGTACGAGAACGCCTCGATGCGGTCTCCGGTCAGCCAGGTGGAGGCGCCGCGCAGCCGTTCGACGCCCTCGATGACGATCCTGCGGTCGGGCGAGAGCTCGATCCTGGCCCCCATCCGCTGCAGGAACAGCGCCAGCTCCACCACCTCGGGCTCCATCGCGGCGTTCTTCAGCACCGTCTTGCCCTCGGCCAGGACCGCCGACATCAGGATCGTCTCCGTGGCGCCCACGCTCGGGTACGGCAGCTCGATCCGGGTGCCGTGGAGCCGGCCGGCCTTGGCGAAGATGCCGGTGTCTCCCACCTCCACCTCGGCGCCCATCGCCCGCAGGGCCTCGACGTGGAAGTTGACCGGCCGCCGCCCGATCGGGTCGCCGCCCACCAGCGGGACGAACGCCTCCCCCGCCAGGTGCAGGAGCGGGCCGAGCATGAGGATGGGGATGCGGTTCAGTCCCGTGAACGCGTCCGGCACCCTCGGCTCGATCGCCTGCCCCCGCGCGATCCTGATCTCCGTGCGGGAGATCTCGACATTGATGCCGAGCGCCCGCAGCATGGCGGCGGTGATCTCCACCTCGCCCACCTCGGGGGCGTTGTGGATGCTGCTCTCCCCGCCGCCCAGCATGGCGGCGACCATGTGCTTGGAGACTCCGTTCTTGGAGCCGCGTACTTCGACGTCCCCCCTGAGCGGGCCGGAGGGTTCTATCAACCAGACCTCTTCTGCAATCACGAAGCGAGCCTAGCCGGGGGATACCATCGAGCTGATTCGGACACACATGTGAGGGGGAGTGGCGTGACGAGGGAAGTGCGCGCTTTCGCGGTAACTGTCCTCGCACTTGCCACTCTCGGAGCGGCTGCCGGGCTGGTCTGGTCAGGGATCACGCCACGGGCGCCGTACCAGGTCACCGATCAGGGGACGGTGCTGGCCGACCCGTCCACGCAGGCGCTGATCGCGGCCGACGGGTGGTTCGCGGTGATCACCGGCGGGCTGGGGCTGCTGTGCGGCGGGGTCGCGTGGTTCGCCGCGCGGCGGTGGATGCTGCCGGTGCTGCTCGGACTCTGCGCGGGTGGCGTCCTGGGGGCGATGCTGACGCTGTGGGTCGGGTCCACGTTCACGATCGGGGCGGTCGTGGTCGAGGCCGCCGCCACGCCCGGGGTGAAGGTCGTCCCGGGCGCGCTGAAGCTGACGGCCTCCGGCGTGCTGGTGTCCTGGCCGCTGCTGGCGGTGGGGCTGTTCGGGTTCCTGGAGGGCATGCACGGCTATCGCGAGTCGCCGCTGCGCCATCCGTACGGCGACGCGTCCGAACCCCTCTGACCCGCCCGCGCGGCTACAGGGGCGGTCGGCGCTCGCCGTGCCGGGTCGCCTGCTCGAACGCGCGCGCCACGCGCAGGACCCTGGCGTCCTCGAACGGCCGGCCCACGATCTGCAGCCCCACCGGGAGCCCGTCCGCCGTGAACCCGGCGGGCACGGACGCGGCCGGGGCGTGCAGCACGCTGATCCAGTACGCGGAGCGCATCCAGGCGAGGTAGTCGGGCATCGGCTCCCCGTTGATCTCGCTGACGTGCGGCTGCTCCACCGGGAACGGCGGCACCTGGCTGACGGGCGCGATCAGCACGTCGTAGGTGTCGAAGAACGCGGCCATCCGCTGGTAGAGGCGGCTGCGGCCCTGCTCGGCCCGGGCCAGGTCGGCGCCCGTGACCTTGCGGCCCTGCTCGACGTTCCACGCGGTGTTGGGGCCGAGCCCGGTCAGGTCGCCGAAGGACTGCACGTAGTTCCACGCCCGGTAGGTCCTGAACGCGTCCTCGGCCTCCGACAGGTCCAGCTCGACCTGCTCCACCAGGGCCCCCAGCCGCTCGAACACCGGCGGCGCCGTCGCGGTGACCTCCGCCGTCCTCGGGTCCACCGGCAGGCCGCCGAGATCCGGGCTCCATGCCACGCGCAGCCCCCGCACGCCCTCCTCCGGCTCGGGGGCGAAGACCTCCTTGATCGAGTATGGCGATCGCCGGTCGAACCCGGCGATCGCCCCGAACATCAGCGTCACGTCCTCGACCGTCCTGGCCATCGGCCCCTGCACGGACAGCGTGTACCAGGCGTTGGCGTCGGACGGATCGGGGACGCGGCCCGGGGTGGGGCGCAGGCCCACGACGTTGCAGAAGGAGGCCGGGTTGCGCAGCGAGCCGCCCATGTCGGACCCGTCGGCCAGCGGGACCATGCCGGTGGCCAGGGCCGCGGCGGCGCCCCCGCTGCTGCCGCCGGCGGACTTGGACAGGTCGTAGGGGTTTCTGGTGGCGCCGAACACCTCGTTGACGGTGTGGGAGCCGGTGCCGAACTCCGGCGTGTTGGTCTTGCCCATGGTGATGGCCCCGGCGGCGCGCAGCCGCTGGACGATCACGTCGTCCTGGGCCGGGACGTTGTCGGCGAAGAGCGGTGATCCGTAGGTGGTGCGGATGCCGGCCGTGTCGACGAGGTCCTTGTGCGCGACGGGCAGGCCGTGCAGCGGACCGGCCGGCTCGCGCGCGTCGGCCGCCTTGGCCGCGTCGAGCGCCTGCTCGGCGACCAGGGTCACGATGGCGTTGACGCGCGGGTTGACCTGCTCGACGCGGTCGAGGTGGGCCTGGACGACCTCGACGGCGCTCACCTGCCTGGTCCTGATCAGGTGCGCCAGCTCGGTCGCGGTCAAGTAGTGCAGTTCGCTCACCCTTGGATCCTGCCCCACGGGCCGCGGCGCGACGACGGCGAGGGTTGCCCACCCCGGCCACGCCCGCTCGTCGGATCAGGCCCTCAACATCCCCCGCTCCGCGGGTTCGGTGCGGCCGTCCCTCCTCCTGGCCAGGACGAGCAGGCCGGTGACGGTGAGCGTGCAGGCCAGGATGACGAGCTGCGCGCCGTACTGGATGTCCTCGGTCGGGAGCACGATGTTGCCGGCGTGGAAGCCGGTGTGCACGCCGACCGCCATCCACACCGCCCCGGTGCGCGCCCGCGCGGCCGCGCAGGCGAAGCCGAGGCCGATCGCCTGGAGCACGTAGAGCAGGCGCTCGGCGGGGGTGTCCGCCGCACTCTGGGAGATGATGTGCAGCGCGCCGAAGGTCACGGACACCACGATCAGCACGGCCCTCGGGGACAGCCGGCCCGACAGCGTGTCGAACAGGTGGCCCCGCCACAGCAGCTCCTCGGGGAACGCCTGGCCGAGCAGGGCGATGGCGACGTAGAGCGGCAGGTAGGGGAGCTGGACGCGTACCACGTCCCACGGCGCCCAGGTGGCCACGCCGAGCGCCACCGACAGGGCGCTGGAGGCGATCACCGCGGCCGCGCCGGCCAGCACACCCGCCAGCAGGTGCGGCACGGCCCGCCAGGTCCTCGTGAGCCCCACGCCCCGCCACGACTGGCGGCCGAGGAAGCGGCGGATCAGGTAGACGACGCCGAGCGAGGCCAGCGTGATCCCGGCCACGCCCACCGGCCGGTAGAGGGCGTCGCCCGGGTCCAGGAGCAGCATCGCCGGGAGGGCGCCGCCGTACACCTGCGCGAACATCGCGGCGACGGCGATCAGCACGGCCCAGACTGGATGAGTGGCTTTCATGGACAGCCACGCTAGGAAGCCCTGCGGCGCCGCACATCGGCCCGCGGTCTGAACCCGTCATGACCTTCGTCATGGGTCCTCAAGGAGGATCACAACGCCCTCGCGGGAAACTATGGTCGAAGCCATGCAGCGTCCTCTGGTCCGGCTGCGCGTCCCCGACCGGCCCGTCCTGTTCACCGTCGTGTTCTGGGTGGTGCTCATCGCCACCGGGGCCGTCGCGTACGCGATCGAGCCCACGACGCCGCCCTGGGCCGGGCCCTTCGGGGCCAACCTGGTGCTCGTGGCCGTGCTCTGGCTGCTGCTGCCCTGGCGGCGCTGCGAAGGGTGGCGGCGGCCCCTGCCGGTGGCGTTCCTGCTGGCGACGTTCGCGCTGGGCTTCACCGGGTCGGCCGAGATCCACCAGTTGCTGACGCTCCTGGCGATCGCCAATGTGGCGTTCGTCCACGGCATGCGGACCGCGACCGTCATCGTCGGCGGCCTGGCGGGCACGCTGTTCGTCACGGTCCTGGCGGTGTTCGGCCGCGGCCTGGCCGAGGCCACCACGCAGACCGTGCCCGTCATCGTCTACGCCACGTTCGTGCTGGGCATGACGTCGGCCGTGCTGGAGGCGCGGCGCAGGCGGGAGGAGGCGCAGCGGCTGCTGGCCCGGATCAGGGAGCTGACGGTCGCCCAGGAGCGGGCGCGGATGGGCGCCGAGATGCACGACTCCATCGGCCACCACCTGACGGTGATCAAGCTGAGCCTGGAGAACGCCGAGCGGTTCCGCTCGCGCCGCCCCGAGGCCGCCTGGGACGAGGTGCGCCAGGCGAAGGAGCTGACCGTGGAGGCGCTGGCCGACGCCCGCCGGTGGGTCCGCGCGCTGCGCCCGCTCGCGCTCGAGGGCCGCGTCGGCAGCGCCGCGCTCGAGCGGCTGGCGGCGTCGTTCGACGGCACGGGGCTCACGGTGTCCTTCGAGGTGGTGGGCGGCGAGGTGCCCCTTGAGCCCGACGTGGAGCTGGTGCTCTACCGCGTGCTGCAGGAGGGGCTCACCAACGCCGTCCGGCACGCCGGGGCCCACCACGTCGACGGCACGCTCACCTTCTCCGGCGAGGCCGTCGTCCTGGCCGTCGCCGACGACGGCAAGGGCCGCGACAGCGGGGCACGCGGCGGGTTCGGCCTGAGCTCGCTCGCCGAGCGCGCCCGCGCCGTGGGCGGCACCCTGGTCGCGGGCGACCGGCCGGGCGGCGGCTTCGAGGTGCGGGCGGAGCTGCCGGTCCGTGCGAAGGTGGCGACGTGAGGGCGATCAAGGTGCTGCTGGTCGACGACCAGGAGCTGATGCGGCAGGGCCTGCGCAAGATGCTGGAGATCGAGGACGGCATCGAGGTGGTCGGCGAGGCCGCCGACGGCGAGGAGGCTCTGCTGGCGGCCGCGGAGTGCCGTCCGGACGTGGCGCTGGTGGACGCCAGGATGCCCAGGATGAACGGCGTCGAGCTCATCTCCCACCTGTCGGCCCGGCACCCCGGGGTGGCCGCGATCGTGCTCAGCACGTTCGACGAGGACGACTACATCTTCGGCGCGCTGCGCGGCGGCGCCGTCGGCTACCTGCTCAAGGACTGCACGCCGGAGGAGCTGGTCGACTCCGTCCGCCGGGCCGGTCGCGGGGAGACGGTGCTCGCCTCACCGGTGGCCGCCCGCCTGGTCGCCGAGCTCCGGCGCACCCCGCCCGCACCGCCCCCGCCGACTGTGCCGGCCGCGCCGCGGGACCGGGGGCGGTTGTCGGCCCGGGAGACGCAGGTGGCCGCCCTGATCGCCGCGGGGGCCTCCAACCGCGAGATCGCGGCCCGGCTGCGCATCACCGAGGGCACGGTGAAGAACCACGTCTCCAGCCTGCTCCGCAAATACGGCCTCCGCGACCGCACCCGCCTCGCCCTCCACCTCAAAACCACCCCAGCCCCCTGACCCCCACCCCACTCACGCCCTGCCCCAAGCCGACAACGACCACCGCCACGCGCCCCGATCTCGCCTTCCTCGGGGACCGCGACAACCGCCATCACGCCCTCGAGCGGATCGCGCCCTCCTCGGGGCCACGATGACCGCCGTAGGGCGCGGGCCGCATCACGACCTGACCAACAGCGGCGACGCCCGCCGTCAGCGGCCGCCCAAGTGACCTGGCCCACGAGGACGGCGACCGCCGTCACGCCCTCGGACGGATCGCGACCCCTCCGGAGGCCGCAACGACCGTTGTCAGGCCCCCGAGCGGATCGCAACCCCTCCGGAAGGCGCGACGACCGTTGTCAGGCCCCCGAGCGGATCGCGACGCCACCGGAGCGCGCGGCGACCGCTGTCAGGATGCGGGCCGGATCACGGCGTGACAGCAGCGGCTTTCTCGCCGATCACCGTAGGTGCCTGACCCGCCGGGTGGCCGCCGTGGGTGCCTGGCCGACCGGCGTGCCTCGCCGACCACCGTTGGCGCGCCCGAGCGGGGCGACTGGCTGGCCACCGTGGGTGCCTGGCTGACCGCCGTGGGTACCCGAGCGGGGTGCCTGGTTGGCCGCTGCGGGTGCGTGGCTCAGACGGGGGACGACTCGCCACCCAGACGGCCCTATGTGCGCGCGTCGCGGCGGCCCGCACCGCCCGCCCGGTGAGCGTCCTCCTGGACAGAGCCCGGCCACGTGCGGCGGGTGGACCTTCCCGTGCGCAGCCGTAAAGGACGCCAGGACAGCCACCACGTGCAGGTGGGCCTTCCCGTGCGTGGCCGTAAAGGACGCTAGGGCCGTCGCCACGTGCGGTGGGTGGGCCCTCCCGTGTGCGGCCGTAAAGGACCGCCCCCGGGAGCTCAAAGGCGGCGGCGGGAGAGGGGTGGACCTTCGCGAGCGACCAGGGGTCAGAGAGAAGTCACGCGCCCAGGCACGCCGGGCCGAGGAGTTGTTTGAGGTCGCCCATGAGGGCGGGTGAGGGGCTGACGCGGAGCCGGTCGTCGACGCGCATCACCGTGGTCTTGGGGCCGTTGTGGACCTGCAGGTGGACCTCCGACGTGCCCGGATGCGTCGTGAGGATCTCCTTCAGCCGTCCCACCACCGGCGGCGTGCAGCGGGTCAGCGGCAGGCTCACCAGCAGCGGCCCGCCCGCCTCCTGGGTCAGGTCGGGCGCCGTCACTTCCATGGCGATGATCTTGGCGACGTCTTCGCGCTTGTCGATGCGTCCCTTGACGAAGACGATCGCGTCCTCGGCCAGGATCGTCGAGCACAGCTGGTACGCCGACGGGAAGATCATCACCTCGATCGAGCCTTCGAGGTCCTCCAGCTGGGTCAGCACCCAGGTGTCGCCCTTCTTGGTGACCTTGCGCTGCACCCCGCTCAGGATGCCGCCCACGGTCACCACCTGGCCGTCGGCCCGGCTCTCGTCCTGGACGGCCGCGATCGAGCAGTCGGCCCCCGCCGACAGGATGTGCTCGACGCCGAACAGCGGGTGGTCGGAGACGTAGAGGCCGAGCATCTCCCGTTCGAACTGCAGGAGGGTGTTCTTGTCCCACTCCCCCACCGGGATCTGGACGTCGAAGGTCTGGTCCTCGCCCCCGTCGATGGCTCCGAACAGGGAGTCCTGGCCGATGGCCTCGTTCTTCTTGATGTCGATGATCGCGTCGACGGCCTGCTCGTGAACCATGACCAGGCCCTTGCGGACGTGGCCGACCGAGTCGAACGCGCCCGCCTTGATCAGCGACTCGATCACGCGCTTGTTGCAGACAATGGCCGGCACCTTGCGCAGGAAGTCCTTGAACTCGGCGAAGCGGCCCTTCTCCTTGCGCGCCTTGAGGATGCCGTCGACGACGTTGGCGCCGACGTTGCGGACGGCGGACAGGCCGAAGCGGATGTCGGTGCCGCGCGGCGTGAAGTCGAAGTCGGAGTCGTTGACGTCCGGCGGGTAGACCTTGATGCCCATGCGGCGGCACTCGTTGAGGTAGAGGGCCGACTTGTCCTTGTCGTCCTTCACCGAGGACAGCAGCGCGGCCATGTAGGCGGCCGGGTAGTTGGCCTTGAGGTAGGCGGTCCAGTAGGAGACCAGGCCGTAGCCGGCGGTGTGCGCCTTGTTGAAGGCGTAGTCGGAGAACGGCAGCAGGATGTCCCACAGCGCCTTGATGGCCGCGGCCGAGAAGCCGTTGTCCTGCATGCCCTTCTCGAAGAACTCGAACTGCTTGTCCAGCTCGGACTTCTTCTTCTTGCCCATCGCGCGGCGCAGCAGGTCGGCGCCGCCCAGCGAGTAGCCGGCGACCCGCTGCGCGATGGCCATGACCTGCTCCTGATAGACGATCAGGCCGTAGGTCGTGTCGAGGATGTCCTTCAGCGGCTCCTCGAGCTCGGGGTGGATCGGGGTGATCTCCTGCTGGCCGTTTTTACGCAGCGCGTAGTTGGTGTGGGAGTTGGCGCCCATCGGGCCGGGCCGGTAGAGCGCGAGGGCGGCGGAGATGTCCTCGAAGTTGTCGGGGCGCATGAGCCGCAGCAGCGAGCGCATGCCGCCGCCGTCGAGCTGGAAGATGCCGAGCGTGTCGCCGCGGGCCAGCAGCTCGTAGGACTTGCGGTCGTCGAGCGGCAGCTTCAGCAGGTCGATCTGCTCGCCGGTGGTGGACTCGATCATCTTCACGCAGTCGTCGATGATCGTGAGGTTGCGCAGGCCCAGAAAGTCCATCTTCAGCAGGCCGAGCGTCTCGCAGGTCGGGTAGTCGAACTGCGTGATGATCGCGCCGTCGGAGTCGCGGCGCATGACCGGGATGTAGTCGGTCAGCACCTCGGCCGACATGATCACGCCGGCGGCGTGCACGCCGGTCTGCCTGATCAGGCCCTCCAGGCCCTTGCCGAGGTCCATCGTCGCCTTGACGTCGACGTCTTCCTCGTAGAGCCTGCGCAGCTCACCGGCCTCGGCGAAGCGCGGGTGGTCCTTGTCGAAGATGCCCGACAGCGGGATGTCCTTGCCCATGACGGCGGGCGGGAACGCCTTGGAGACCCGGTCGCCCAGCGCGTAGGGGTAGCCCAGGACGCGGCCCGCGTCCTTGATGGCGGCCTTCGCCTTGATGGTGCCGAACGTGGCGATCATGGCGACCTTGTCGGCGCCCCACTTCTCGGTCACGTAGCGGATCACGTCGCCGCGCCTACGCTCGTCGAAGTCGATGTCGACGTCGGGCATGGACACGCGCTCGGGGTTGAGGAAGCGCTCGAAGATCAGGCCGTGCGGGATCGGGTCGAGGTCGGTGATGCCCAGCGCGTACGCCACCAGCGACCCGGCTGCCGAGCCACGGCCGGGGCCGACGCGGATGCCGTTGCTCTTGGCCCACATGATGAAGTCGGCGACCACGAGGAAGTAGCTCGGGAAGCCCATCTGGATGATGACGCCCAGCTCGTTTTCCGCCCAGGCGCGGTGCTCCTCGTCGACGCCCTCGGGGAAGCGCCACTCGAGGCCCTTCCAGACCTCCTGGCGGAAGAACTGCTCCTCGGTCATGCCGTCGGGGATGGGGAAGGTCGGCATGAGGTTCTTGTGCTGGAAGAACCCCTCGGGGTCGACCTTCTCGGCCACCAGCAGCGTGTTGCGGCAGCCCTCGGCCCACAGGTCGGAGGAGTCGACCGCGCGCATCTCGTCGGCGGTCTTGATGTAGTAGCCGCTGCCGTCGAAGCGGAACCGGTCGGGGTCGGACAGCTGCTTGCCCGTCTGGATGCACAGGAGGGCGTCGTGGGAGGGCGCGTCGGACTCGTAGGTGTAGTGGGAGTCGTTGGTGACCAGCGGCGGGATGTTCAGCTCCTTGCTGATCCTGGTCAGCCCGTCGCGGACGCGGCGCTCGATGTCGAGCCCGTGGTCCATGATCTCCAGGTAGAAGTTGTCCTTGCCGAAGATGTCCTGGAACTTCGCCGCGGCCTTGAGCGCCTCGTCGTACTGGTTGAGCCGCAGCCTCGTCTGCACCTCGCCCGACGGGCACCCGGTGGTCGCCATGAGTCCCTCGGAGTGCTCGGCGAGGATCTCGGCGTCCATCCGCGCCCACTTGCGCACGAACCCCTCGGTGTAGGCGCGCGAGGACAGGCGCATCAGGTTGTGCAGGCCCGCCTTGTTGCGCGCCCAGATCGTCATGTGGGTGTAGTAGCCACCCGCCGAGACGTCGTCCCGCTTCTGGTGCGGCTCGCCCCACAGCACCGGCTTCTTGTTGTGGCGCAGCTCCGGCGCGACGTAGGCCTCGATGCCGATGATCGGCTTGATCCCGGCGCCCGTGGCCTGCTTGTAGAAGTCGTAGGCGCCGTGCATGTTGCCGTGGTCGGTGATCGCGATCGCCGGCATGCCCAGGTCGCCGACCTGTTTGAACATCTGCTTGAGCCGGGCGGCCCCGTCCAGCATCGAGTATTCGGTGTGTACGTGCAGATGGACGAACGAGTCGCTGGACGACATGGAGCGGCGCCTCCCGGTCTCGGTGGGGTTGTGCGCTCCGACTCTAGTGGTCCGGACCGACATCCTGATGCCCGCGCCGCGCCTCCGTCCGGACCGGCGCGCCGGGAGCCCCGTGGCCATCAGCACCGATATCGTCTTATTCACTGTAAGTAGTTGAGGAGACACTCGGTGCGCACGCAGACGGACGAAGGATACCGGCACGCGCTCGGCAACCGCCAGGTCCAGATGATCGCGATCGGCGGGGCGATCGGGGTCGGCCTGTTCCTCGGTTCGGGCGGCCGGCTGGCCGCCGCGGGGCCCGCCCTGGTGCTCTCGTACGCCGCCGCCGGGTTGGCCGCGTTCTTCGTCATGCGGGCCCTCGGCGAGCTCGTGCTCTACCGCCCGGTGGCGGGCTCGTTCGTCGAGTACGCGGGCGAGTTCATCGGCCCATGGGCGGCGTTCGCCAGCGGCTGGATGTACTGGATCAACTGGGCGTTCACCGGCATCGCCGAGCTGACCGCCATCGCCGCCTACATCCATTACTGGGCCCCGGCCTTCCCGCAGTGGCTGACGGCGCTCATCGCCCTGGGCTTCGTCCTGTCGGTCAACCTGGTGTCGGTCCGGCTGTTCGGCGAGCTGGAGTTCTGGTTCGCCATGCTGAAGGTGCTGGCGATCACGGTCTTCCTGGTGGTCGGCCTGGTCCTGGTGGTCTTCACGATCGGCCAGGCGACCCCGCACAACCTCGTCTCCCACGGCGGCTTCTTCCCCAAGGGCTTCCCGATGGTGCTGATGAGCCTGCAGTCGGTGGTGTTCGCGTACGCGTCGATCGAGCTGGTCGGCATCACGGCGGGCGAGACGGCCAGGCCGCACGAGGTCATGCCGAAGGCGATCAACGGCGTGGTGTGGCGCATCGCGATCTTCTACGTGGGCTCGGTGGCGCTGCTGGCGATGGTCCTGCCGTGGACCGCGTACCACGCGGGGATCTCGCCGTTCGTGACGGTCTTCTCGGGCCTCGGCGTCCCGTGGGCCGCCGACGCGATGAACCTCGTCGTCATCACCGCCGCGCTCTCGTCCTGCAACTCCGGCCTGTACGCCACGGGCCGCATCCTGCGCTCGATGGCCATGAAGCAGGAGGCGCCCGGGTTCACGGGCACGCTCAGCTCCAGGTTCGTCCCGATGGGCGGCATCCTGTTCACGGCGGTCATGTTCCTGGCCGGGGTGGCGCTGTTCTACTTCCTGCCCGAGCGCGCCTTCAACATCGCCACCGCCGTCGCCTCCCTCGGCGTGGTCACGACCTGGGGCGTCCTCGTCTGGTGCCAGCTGCGGCTGCGCCGGTCGGGTCACCTGTCGGTGTTCCCGATGCCCGGCGCGCCGTACACGAACTGGCTCACGCTGGCGTTCCTGGTGCTCGTCGTCCTGCTGATGCCCTTCGCCGACGCCGACCAGCGGGTGGCGTTCTTCCTCATCCCGGCGATGGCCGCGGCCATCGCCGTCGGCTGGCGGGTGGTCAGCCGCCGCCGGATCGTCAACGGCGACCGCCCCTGACTGAGTACTCTCGATGTGCCGGCACAGAGCCGCCGCACGGGGGGAGGCCGCACTGGACGAGGCGACACGACAGACGCCACAACAGGCGACACGACAGGCGCCGAGGTGGACGAGACGGGCGACGATCCAGACCGTGGCGGCCGCCGCCGTCGGCGTCGCGCTGGCCGTGGCATGCGTGCCCTTGGGCGTCTTACCCAGGCTGGCCTGCGCCGTGCTCGACGCGGGCTGCCCGGCCGGTCAGGAGCCGCACGGGAGGCTGCCGCAGGCGACCCGCCTGACACCTGTGCAGGTGGCGCAGAGCGGCATGTACGTGGCGCTCGGCGACTCCTACTCCTCCGGCGAGGGCGTCTGGGACCTGGACAAGAAACCGCTCAACGACGGCGCCGACCGCTGCCACCGGGCGACGGGCTCGTACGTGCCGCTGGTCGCGCAGGCCTACCGCTTCGGGGGCGGCACCGCCTTCTACGCCTGCAGCGGCGCCACCACCACCCAGATCCTGTCGGGCCAGTACGGCCAGAAACCCCAGATCACCCGGGTCGGCCCGAACGCCAGCCTGGTGACGCTGAGCATCGGCGGCAACGACGCCGGATTCACGAAGGTGCTCACGGGCTGCATCGTCAAGCTGCCGTGGTCGTCGGCCTGCGTGGAGCAGGACGCCGCCGTCGCCCGCCGCATCGACGAGTTGCGCCCCAACCTGACCAAGGTGCTGCGCGAGCTGCGGACGCGGGCGCCGAACGCCCGCATCATCGTCCTCGGCTACCCTCGGCCCTTCCCCAAGGACCCCGTGGCGAGCGTCGACAACCTGAGCGCCGAGGACCAGACCTGGCTGAACGGGATGACGCGCCGGCTCAACGACACGGTGGCCTCGGTGGTGTCCGACTTCGACCGCGCGATCGCGGCGTTCGGCGTGCCGGGGAGCGTGGAGTACGTGGACGCCTACGAGGCGTTCACGGGGCACGAGGTGGGCCGGCCGCAGCCGTACCTGAACGGGCTGGCCGTGAACATGGAGGAGCTCAAGGTCAACGCCCGCAGCTACCACCCGACGGGCGACGGCTACCGCCGCTTCGCCGAGCTCATCACCAAGCAGATCACCGCCGGACCGGGCCGCACCATGAACAACTTCCGCCTCGACGCCCCCTGAGGCCCGCTCACTCGGCCGAGCGCTCCTCGGCCAGGTGGAGGCCCGCCTCGATGACGGCGTTCATGATGGGCGCGAGCCGGGCCTCCCCCAGCGACGGCGCGCGCAGCGCCATCCGCGCCACGAGCGCGCGCTCCCGCGCCAGGTCGCGCCCCGCGAACCCGCCCACCGGCTTGATCCGCTGCACGATGCCCGCCAGCGCCGCCCGCCGTTCGAGCAGCGTGGCCAGGGCCGCGTCCACCCGATCGATGGCCTCGCGGCACTCCGGCAGCGTGTCGGGCGCCTCGGGCCGCACCAGGGCGCCCACGACCGTCACGGCCTCCTCGGCCGCGCGCAAGGCCGTCGCCGGGGAGAGCTCCTGACGCGCCTCGGCGAGGCTCCCGGGGCCCACGAACTCCAGCGCCCCGCTCTTGGAGGACGCAGCCGTCCTGGCTCCCGCATAGGTCCCGAGCCTGGCGGCCGGAGCACTCCGTTCGGCCGAGTCGACGACGAGCCCGTCGGCGCCCGCCGCCACCGCCGCCGCGGACAGCGCCGCGTCCCGCGAGACGTCGGCGAGCACGGGACGCCCCGAGACCGCGCGGGCCGCCAACATGAGCCCCAGGTCCAGCCGGCCGCCCTCGCACAGGAGCACCCGCCCGTCCCCCTCCCGCGCGCAGTAGTCGGCCAGCTCCAGCCACTCCTCCAGCGAGGCGGCGGGCCGCCGCTCCACGACGACCGGCAGCCCCAGCCCGGCGGCCGACCGCACCAGCGGGATGTCGCGCGTCCACGACGAGCCCACCACGACCGCGTCCGCCCGCTCGGCGATGGCCGGCAGATCGGCGGCCGAGTACGGCTCCACCAGCGTGGCGTGCTCGCCCAGCACCTCGTACGCGTCGGCCTCCCCGCGGTACGCCCGCAGGTCGACCCGGCCGCCGATCACCACGGCGGGCCCTTCGCCCACGAGCGTTCCGCCCACCGCCACGGCGCGCCGTTCCAAGGTCGATGACATCCTCGACTCCCCCAACTCGGGCCGGCCCCTGCGCAGCCGGCGGGAAAACCAAAAAGGCAGAGACGGGGTTGTCTCTGCCTCGTGCCGGCTCCAGGTGGTCGCTAGCTGACGACCGGCTCTCCCGGAGCCGGCTCGATAAACGCGTAGCGACAAGTCATGTCTGAAACACTACACCCATGGCTTCACCTGCTGGACGACGCTTCTCACATGACGGACTGTCCTTCAGGCGAGTCGCCGTTGATCCCTCGCTATGGGAGTATTTCTTGGCCTAGAGGAGGGTTTGAGGCCGTTGATGTCGGATCGCAAGCAGGAGGGACGCCGCATCGCCGGCCGCTACCAGCTGCAGGAACCCATCGGCAGGGGCGGGATGGGCATCGTCTGGCGCGCCTACGACGAGCTCCTGGACCGCACGGTCGCGGTCAAGGAGGTCAGGTACGCCGCCGCCCTGGGCGAGGAAGTGCAGCTGCTGAACCGGCGCACAATGCGCGAGGCGAGGGCGGCGGCGAGGTTCGAGCATCCCAACGTGATCGTCGTGCACGACGTGATCGAGGAGGATGACCGGCCCTGGATCGTCATGCAGCTCGTCCAGTCGCGCTCGCTGGGCGCCGTGATCAAGCAGGACGGGCCGCTGCGGCCCAAGCGGGTGGCCGAGATCGGCCTGGCCGTGCTGGACGCGCTGCACCGCGCCCACGAGGCAGGCGTGCTGCACCGCGACGTCAAACCCGAGAACGTGCTGCTGGCCGACGACGGCCGGGTCGTGCTCACCGACTTCGGCATCGCCACGCTGGAGACCGAGACGCAGCTCACCGTGACCGGGCTGGCCGGGACGCCGGCGTTCATCGCGCCCGAGCGGCTCAAAGGGCTGCCCGCGCGGCGCGAGTCGGACCTGTGGTCGTTAGGGGCTACGCTGTACACGGCCGTTGAGGGCCGCTCCCCGCACGAGCGGGGGATGGCCCTGGCGACCATGCACGCCGTGCTGACCGACGAGCCCGATCCGGCTCCGCACGCCGGCCCGCTCACCGATGTGATCATGGGCCTGCTGTCCAAGGAACCGGTCCAGCGGCTCACGTACGAGGAAGCGCAGCGGATGCTGCGGCAGGTCATCGCCCAGGCGAGCCCGCCGCCGACCGCTCAGTTCCCCGCGGCCCAGACGGTCCGCGTGCCGCGGCCCACCACGCCGCCGCCGCCGCGCAAGGCCCCCGCCCCGGCCGAGCCGCCGTCGCAGAGCGAGGCCTCGGCGCAGGGCAAGGCCGCCGTCCAGAACAGGTTCCGCGCTCTGGGCAAGCTGCGCCAGGCGCCGCCCGTCGTCGACGACACCCCGACCGACCCGGACCTGGTCGCCACCCCGATCTCGACCCGGGCACCCGCCGTCCCCGAGACCGGGTCGCGGATCACGCCCGCACCGACTGCGGACCCGGCCCCCGCGGCCGCCGCCGAGTCCACGATGGACGCGGCCAGGACGGACCAGCGCCGGGCCGGGCCGGTCATCGCGGCGGCCGTGGCCGTCTTGCTCGTGGCCGTGATCGGCGGCTACCTCGGCCTGAGCTCGGCCCCCGAGCAGCGCGATCCGAAGAAGGGCGCGTCCCAGGCCACCGTCCCCACGGGGACTCCCTCGCAGGCATCGGCGAGCACATCGCCGTCGGGCTCCGCCGAGCCGAGCGCCTCCCAGCCGCCGTCGCCGACGGCCACGCCCCCGGCCACCCCGACTCCCGAGAAGGAGAAGGAGGAGAACCCGCTGCCGGCCGGCTGGAAGATGTACAAGGACAAGAAGCTCGGCTTCTCCATCGGCCTGCCCAAGGGGTGGGACGTGCTGACCCGCGAGGGCCCGCGGGTCAGGTTCCGGGGCCCCGGCGCGGCCTCCAACGCGTACCTCATGATCGAGGACGGCGGGAAGTCCAGCAGCGACCCGTACAAGGACTGGAAGAAGCAGGAGCCGCGTCTCAAGGACAACTTCGGCGGCTACAAGAAGATCGACATCAAGCGGGTCGACGGCTTCCAGAAGGCCGCCGCGGACTGGGACTTCACCTGGAACACCAACACCGGCAAGACGCGCGTGCGCAACCGGGGCTTCATCACCGACAACGGCCGGGCGTACGCGATCTACTGGCACACCCTGAAGAGCCACTGGAAGGCCGACTACGACTTCTTTGAAGGGTTCTGCGCCACCTTCAAACCGGCCAAGTAGGCTGCACTGCGTGGAAAGGCGGGTCAGCAACCGTTATCGCCTCGTCGAGCCTCTCGGCGAGGGCGGCATGGGCGTGGTCTGGCGTGCCTACGACGAGCTGCTCGACCGCACGGTGGCGATCAAGGAGGTCCGCTACACGGGCGTCGGCGACGCCAAGCGGGCCGAGCTCAACGGCAGGACCATCAGGGAGGCCAGGGCGGCCGGCCGCCTCGACCACCCGTCGGTGATCGTCATCCACGACGTCGTCGAGGAGGACGGCCGCCCGTGGATCGTGATGCAGCTCGTACGCTCGCGGTCGCTGGCCGAGGTGGTGCGCGAGCGCGGCCCGCTCACGGTGGGGCAGGTCGCGGTGATCGGCGGGCGGGTGCTCGACGCGCTGCGCGCCGCGCACGCCACCGGGGTGCTCCACCGTGACGTGAAGCCCGAGAACGTGCTGCTGGCCGACGACGGCCGGGTGGTGCTGACCGACTTCGGCATCGCCTCGCTGGAGGCCGAGGCGGGGCTGACGGCGACCGGTGGCCTGGTGGGCACGCCCGCGTACATGCCTCCCGAGCGCCTCAACGGCGAGCCCGCGCGTCCCGAGTCGGATCTGTGGTCGCTGGGGGCGACGCTGTACGCGGCCGTCGAGGGCGAGCCGCCGTTCAAGCGCGACTCGTGGGCCGCGACGGTCGCGGCGGTGCTGCGCGACGAGCCCGAGCCGCCGGCGCGGGCCGGCGCGCTGCAGCCGGTCATCATGGGGCTGCTGCGCAGGAGCCCGGCCGAACGCCTGCCCGCCGCGGAGGCCGCCAGGCTGCTGTACGAGGCCGCCACGAGCCCCTCACTCCACCCGACGCCCCCAGGGGGCTGGCGGCCGACGGCCGGCACCGCGAACACGGCCGAGGGACCCACGCTCTCGACGCGGCCCAGGCGCGGCAAGGCGCTGTGGATCGGCCTGCCCGCCGCCGTGGCGGTGCTGGGCGCGGGCGGCTTCCTGGTCTCCAACCACTGGACGAGCACCGCCGCGACCACCAGCCCCGCTCCCACGGGCCCCACAGCCACCCCCACCCCCACGACCACCGCCGAGCCGACCACGCCGGGCACGCCCACCGCCACGCCCGAGCCCACGCGTGCGCCCACCACGACGGCGCAGCCGGTGCCCGCGGGATGGCGGGCGTTCAGGAGCACGCCGGGCGGCTTCGGGATCGCCGTGCCCGAGGGATGGCGGGCCGTGAAGCACACCACCAGGGACAGCATCACCTTCAGGGGCCCCGACACCCCCGGGGCGATGATCGTGGAGTGGACCGTGCCCGAGTTCGCCTGGGCGGACCCGGCGAGGCAGTGGGCCAGCCTGGAGAAAGAGATCCGGGCGAAGGGCGAGTTCGAGGGCTACAGCCGGATCGGCATCGTCTCCACCACCTACCTCGGCCGCAAGGCCGCCGACTGGGAGTTCACCAGGATCCGCAACGGGCAGCGGATCCACGTGATCAACCGGGGCTTCCGCACCGCCGACGGCCGCCCGTTCGCCCTCTACTGGGAGACCACGGACGCCCGCTGGGCCGCGGACCGGCACTACTTCGAGACGTTCGCGAAGACCTTCAGACCTCAATGAAAGAGCAGGCGTACTTCTGGCGGCACCCGGCGGTGCCGGGCACCGACCTGCTCAAGGCGCGCTACGTCACCCACCGCTTCACCCGGCACGTGCACGACGGCTACGCCATCGGCCTGATCGTCAGGGGCGTGGAGGAGTTCGACTACCGCGGCACCCTGCACCGGGCGGGCGCGGGCGAGGTGGTGCTGGTCAACCCCGAGTCGGTGCACACCGGCCAGGCGGGCACGCCGGACGGCTGGTCCTACCGCATGCTCTACCCGTCGATCGACACGCTGGCGGGCATCGCCGCCGAGCTGGGCGTGCCGTACGCGACGCCGCACTTCCCCAGGCAGGTGGTGCGCGACGACGAGGTGGCGCTGCTGCTCGGCAGGGCGCACCAGGCGGCCGAGCGCGGCGACGCGCTGGCGGCCTCCACGCTGAGCCGCACGCTGTTCGCGCGGCTGGTGACCCGCCACGCCACGCCCAGGCCGGCGGCGGTCCTGCCCGCCGAGGGCCGGCAGGCCGTGCGGGAGGCGCTCGACCTGCTGCACGACAGCCTCGTGGACCCGCCGACGCTGGACGACCTGGCGGGCGCGGTGGGCGCGCGGCCGTTCGCGCTGCTGCGGGCGTTCAAGGCCGAGACGGGCCTGCCGCCGCACGCGTACCTCACCTCGCTGCGGGTACGCCACGCGCGCCGCCTCCTGCAGTCCGGGGTACGCCCGGCGCAGGTGGCCGCCGAGGTGGGCTTCACCGACCAGGCCCACCTCAACCGGCATTTCAAGCGCATCGTGGGCGTGCCGCCCGCGGCGTACCAGCGTGCTGCAGGAACGTACAAGACCGGTGGTTCCCCCACCTCCTAGCCTCTTGCGGCATGGAACAGACAACTCACCGTTCCGCCGCCGTGCGGGACGGCCTCGGCGTGGGCGTGGCCGTGGGGCTGTCGGGGATCGCCTTCGGCGCCGCCGCGATCACCGCGGGCCTGAGCGTGCCGCAGGCGTGCGTGCTGAGCCTGCTGGCCTTCACCGGCGCCTCGCAGTTCGCGCTGACCGGCGCGGTGGGCGCGGGCGGCGACCTGGTGACCGCCACCCTCGGCGCGCTGCTGCTGGGCGGCCGCAACACGTTCTACGGCCTGCGCCTGGCCGACCTGCTCCGGGTACGTGGGCCGCGGAGGCTGCTGGCGGCGCAGGGCGTGATCGACGAGACGACGGCCGTCACGCTGGCCCAGCCGACCCGGGAGGCGGCCCGCACGGGCTTCGTCACCACGTTCGCCAGCCTCTACCTCACCTGGAACCTGACCACGCTGGCGGGCGCCTACGGCGCGTCGTTCCTGGGCGACCCCGGCGTGCTGGGGCTGGACGTGGTGGGCCCGGCCGCGTTCCTGGCCATCCTGTGGCCCCGCCTGACGGCCAGCGCCGAGCTGCGCCTGCTGGCCGGCGCCGCGGCGGCGATCGCCCTGTGCGCCACCCCGTTCCTGCCGCCCGGCGTGCCCGTGCTGCTGTCGGCGGCCGCGGTGCTGGTGGTGATGGCGCGATGACGCTGTGGTGGGCCATAGCCGCGCTCTGCGCGGGCTGCTACGCCCTCAAGCTGGCCGGGCTGGCGGCGCCGCGCCGGGTGCTGGAGCATCCGTCGATCCGCAGGTTCGCAGAACTGGTGCCGGTGGCGCTGCTGGCGGCCCTGATCGCGGTGCAATTGTTCACCGAGGAGGGCGGGCTGCGCTTCGACCCGGCGCGCACGGCAGGGCTGGGCGCCGCGGTCGTCGCGCTGCTGCTGCGGGCGCCGTTCCTGGTCATCCTGGCCGCCGCGGCCCTCGTCACCGCGCTTGTCCGGTTCTTTCTGGGGTAGTCGCCGTGCATGTCCGATTCAACAGAGATGGTCGGTGGGCGTTACCGGCTGCTCAGGACGATCGGTCGGGGCGGGATGGGCACGGTGTGGCAGGCTCATGACGAGGTGCTGGGCCGGGACGTGGCGGTCAAGGAGGTCCTGCCGCCACCCGACCTGACGGATCCCGAGCGCGAGGTGTTCGCCGTACGCACGTTCAGAGAGGCCAGGGCGGCCGGCCGGGTGGCGCATCCGGGCGTGGCCACCGTGTACGACGTCCTGGAGGAGCACGGTCACCCGTGGATCGTCATGCAGCTCGTCCGCTCCCGTACCCTGGGCGAGCTGATCCGCGAGGACGGCCCCATGTCCCCGATGACGGCCGCGGACATCGGGCTGCAGCTCCTCGAGGCGCTGCGCGCGGCGCACGCGGCGGGCGTGCTGCACCGGGACGTCAAACCGGACAACGTGCTGCTGGCCGAGGACGGCCGGGCGGTGCTCACCGACTTCGGCATCGCCACGACGGAGGACGAGGCACCCGTGACGAGCACGGGCGTCCTGATCGGCACCCCCGCGTTCATGGCGCCGGAACGCGCGGCGGGCGGCAAGGCCAAGCCCTCCTCCGACCTGTGGTCGCTGGGCGTGACGCTCTACATGGCGGTCGAGGGGCGCTCACCCTTCCAGCGGGACAACCCCCTGGCCACGCTGGGCGCGGTCCTGCACGCTGAACCGGAGCCGCTGGCCCGCTCGGGCGTGCTCGGCCCCGTACTGCTCGGGCTGCTGCGCAAGAACCCGGCCGAGCGCATGTCGATGGAGGAGGCCGAGCAGCGGCTGGCCGCGATCCTGACCGGCAGCGCCCCCGAGCGGACGGGCCCCGTCACCGAGCCGGGCGCGGCTGCCCCGCGGGGGCGGCGCCCGCTGCCGCTGGCCCTGATCGCGGGCGGCGCCCTGGTCGTCGCGGCGGTCACGGGCGGTGCGGCCTGGTGGTCCGGCCAGCCGCGGGACCTGCCCCGCAGCCCGGGCCCCGCCCCGGCCGTCGTGACCGCCGGGCCCTCCACCGGGGATCCCGCCCCCTCGTCCACCGGCCCCCGGCTCGCTCCGGCGCCCTCCACGCCCGAGAGCTCCCCGCCGGTCGTCGATGGCCGGCACAGCACGCCGACCGGCGAGCGGAAGGACCCCACCCGGGAGCCCACGCCGACCGGCGAGCGGAAGAACCCCAGCCGGACGCCGACGCCGAGCGCGAGCGGCAAGAAGGACCGGGACAACACCACGCCTTCCCGGAGCCCGGACTCGGTCGAGCCGTCGGAGCCGGGGAGCGAGAACGACGAGTAGCCCCCGGGGCGGTCAGGACTCGGCGCGGACGGTGTCCAGTGCCTTCTGCAGGTCCTGCGGATAGTCCGTGCTGAACGACATCCAGTCGCCCGTGGTGGGGTGCTCGAACCCGAGCGCCACCGCGTGCAGCCACTGCCGCGTGACCCCCAGCCGGGCCGCCAGCGTCGGATCCGCCCCGTAGAGCAGGTCCCCGACGCAGGGGTGCCGCAGCGCCGCCATGTGCACCCTGATCTGGTGCGTGCGCCCGGTCTCCAGCTTGATGTCCAGCAGCGAGGCCGCGCGGAACGCCTCGACGGTGTCGTAGTGGGTGATCGACGGCTTGCCCCCGGCCACCACCGCGAAGCGCCCGTCCCCGGACGGGTGGCGGTCGATGGGCGCGTCCACCGTGCCCCTGAACGGGTCGGGATGCCCCTGCACCAGCGCGTGGTAGCGCTTGTCGACCGTGCGCTCCTTGAAGGCCCGCTTGAGCCGCGAGTACGCGACCTCGCTCTTGGCCACCACCATCGCCCCCGTGGTGTTGGCGTCGAGCCGGTGCACGATGCCCTGGCGCTCGGCGGCCCCGCTGGTGGCGATCGTGTGACCGGCCCCGAGCAGCCCGCCGATCACGGTCGGCCCCGTCCAGCCGACGGTCGGGTGGGCGGCCACGCCGATCGGCTTGTTGATCACGATGACGTCGTCGTCCTCGTACACGACCGTCATGCCCGGCACCGGCTCGGCGACCGGCATCGGCGTGGTGACCGGCGGCGGCATCGTCACGTCGAGCCACGCGCCCGCGTGCACCCGGTCGGACTTGGCCGGCTGGCGGCCGTCCACCAGCACCTCGCCCGCGCCGATCAGCTCGGCCGCGCGGGTGCGGGAGAAGCCGAACAACCGCGAGATCGCGGCGTCGAGCCGCTCGCCCTCCAGCCCGTCGGGGACGGGCAGGCTGCGCTGCTCACTCACCCTTCTCGACCTCCTTCGGCTCCTTGGACCCGTCGATCTGCACGTTGCGCCAGGCCAGGAGCACCGCCAGGATGCCGCCGCAGACGATGGCCGAGTCGGCGATGTTGAACACGGGGAAGTAGTCAATGACGGGGAAATGCCCGGGAAGCACCTCGATGAAGTCGACGACGTGCCCCTGGAGCTGCGTGGAGCGCCCGATCCCCGAGGGATAGCGCAGCAGCCGGTCGGTGAGGTTGCCGAGCGCGCCGCCGAGCAGCAGCCCCAGCGTGACCGCCCAGGCCCGGCTGCCGAGCTTGCGGGCGGTGCGCACGATGGCGACGACCACACCCGCGGCGATCAAGGTGAAGACGAAGGTCATTCCGGTGCCGATGCTGAACGCGGCACCGGAATTGAAGATCACCCGGAACTGCAGCACGTCCTGGATGACGACGAGCGGCGCCTGGCCCTCGAGTGTGCGCAACACCACCGTCTTGGTGACGAGGTCGGCCGTGTAGATCACGGCCGCCAGCACGACGAGGACGGCGAACAGGCGCCCGCGGGGGCGGCCTACCGACGCTCCTCCTTCTGCTTGCAGGCCACGCACAGCGTCGCCCTCGGGAACGCCTGAAGGCGTTCCTTGCCGATCGGCTTGTGGCACGATTCGCACACTCCATAGGTCCCTGCGTCGATCCTGGCGATCGCACGTTCGTTCTGCGCGACCAGATCGCGCGCATTCAGGGTAAGGGCGATCTCGCGTTCGCGCTCGTACGTCTTCGCGCCGGCGTCCGCCTGGTCGTCGCCCGCCCCCTGGGTGACGTCTCCAGAGGCTATCTCCGTCTCGTGGCGGAGGATGTCCGCGTTGAGCTGGTCGATCTCGCTCTGAAGCCTGCCGCGTACCTCGGCCAGCTCCTCTTGCGACCACATCGAAGGTGTAGCGGTCTGCGTGACTGCCGCCATGGCTGCCTCCATTGCTGATCAAGGCCGTAAATGGTGCGGGCAGCTTAGGATCCACATAACGGAACGGCAAACGACCCGCCGGACGGTTTACCTCCCCCGTACTATCCCGCCTCGCGCATTAAACTCCTCCACAGGGGCGTCCATTCCCGCAACTTTGTCGGTTGCGTACCGACGGCCCCGCGGGCGGCTCGCCTTGGGAAACCAGGAAGCCTTCGGCTCCACTCTGCGTTATGGTTTGAGACTGCAAGGCGTTGATGGGGCCCGACTGTGAGGGATATCACCCCGGAGCCGCCGGAAGAACGGCTCGCCAGAGCTCATTAGACCCGGCTGCAGATCAAACGAAGAGGGCCTCGCCCGCGTGCGGGGTCAAGAAGGGTGGTACCGCGGAGCCGCGTGGCTTCGTCCCTTCACGCTCGCCCTACCGGCCGACGAAGCGTGGAGGTCACGCCCGAAATGTCTTCCCCATCTTTCCGCTCTCTTCCCGCGCAGGTCGACCTGCCCGCGCTCGAGCGCGAGGTCCTCGACCGCTGGCGGGACGGGAAGATCTTCGAGCGCTCCGTGGAGCAGAACTCCGGAAACCCGTCCTGGGTCTTCTACGAGGGCCCGCCCACCGCGAACGGCCTGCCCGGCGTGCACCACGTCGAGGCGCGGGTGTTCAAGGACCTGTTCCCGCGCTACAAGTCCATGCGCGGATTCAGCGTCCCGCGCAAGGCCGGCTGGGACTGCCACGGCCTGCCCGTCGAGGTCGGCGTGGAGCGCGAGCTGGGCCTGACCGGCAAGAAGGACATCGAGGAATACGGCATCGCCGAGTTCAACGCCAAGTGCCGCGAGTCGGTGCTGCGCCACGTCGACGCCTTCGAGCAGCTGACCGAGCGCATGGGCTACTGGATCGACCTGTCCCAGGCGTACCGGACCATGGACCCGTCCTACATCGAGTCGGTCTGGTGGTCGCTGAAGGTCATCTGGGACAAGGGACTGCTGTTCCGCGACTTCCGCATCACGCCGTACTGCCCGCGCTGCGGCACGGGGCTGTCCGACCACGAGCTGGGCCAGCCCGGCGGCTACGAGACCGTATCCAGCCCGTCGGTCTACGTCCGCATGCCGGTGACCTCCGGGCCGCCGGCCGAGCTGGGCGCCTCGCTGCTGGTGTGGACGACCACGCCGTGGACCCTCGTGTCCAACACGGCCGTCGCCGTGCACCCCGACGTGACGTACGTCGCGGCCCGCACAGCGGACGGCGAGGTCCTGGTGGTCGCCGAGCCGCTGCTGTCGGTCCTCGGCGAGGGCGCGACCGAGGTGGCCCGCTACACGGGCCGCGAGCTGGAGCACACCGCGTACTCCCGCCCGTTCGACCTGGTCGACATCCCCGGCGCCCACTACGTCGTGCTCGGCGAGTACGTCACGGTCGAGGACGGCACCGGCCTGGTCCACCAGGCCCCGGCCTTCGGCGCCGACGACATGGCCGTGATCAGGCAGTACGACATGCCCGTCGTCAACCCGATCGGCCCCGACGGCCGCTTCCTCGACGACGTGCCCATGGTCGGCGGCCGGTTCTTCAAGGACGCCGACGAGGAGCTGACCGAGGACCTGCGCGCCCGCGGGCTGCTGTACCGCGGCGGCCACTTCGAGCACAGCTACCCGCACTGCTGGCGCTGCCACACCCCGCTGCTCTACTACGCGCTCCCCTCCTGGTACATCCGCACCACCGCGGTCAAGGACAAGATGCTGGCCGAGAACGCCGGCACCAGCTGGTTCCCCGAGACGATCAAGTGGGGCCGGTTCGGCGAGTGGCTGCGCAACAACGTCGACTGGTCGCTGTCGCGCTCGCGCTACTGGGGCACGCCGCTGCCGCTGTGGGTGTGCTCGGCGGACGAGTCCCACGTGACGTGCGTCGGCTCGCTGGAGGAGCTGAGCGGGCTGGCGGGCCAGGACGTCTCGGCGCTCGACCCGCACCGCCCGTACGTGGACGACGTGAGCTTCGACTGCCCGTCGTGCGGCGCCCTCGCGCGCCGCGTGCCGGACGTCATCGACGCCTGGTACGACTCCGGCTCCATGCCGTTCGCCCAGTGGGGCGAGCGCGGCAAGCCGGAGGGCGTCTACCCGGCGCAGTTCATCTGCGAGGCCACCGACCAGACGCGCGGCTGGTTCTACTCGCTGATGGCCGTCGGCACGCTGGTCTTCGGCCAGTCCTCCTACGAGAACGTGCTCTGCCTCGGCCTCATCCTCGCCGAGGACGGCCGCAAGATGAGCAAGCACCTGGGCAACATCCTCGAGCCGATCCCGCTGATGGACCAGCACGGGGCCGACGCCCTGCGGTGGTTCATGGCCTGCTCGGGCTCGCCCTGGGCGTCCCGCCGGGTGGGTCACAACACGCTCGAGGAGATCGTCCGCAAGGTCCTGCTGACGCTCTGGAACACCTCGTCGTTCTTCACCCTCTACGCCAACGCCGAGTCCTGGTCGCCGTCCATGCTCGCGCAGGCCACGCCCGCCGCCGAGCGCCCGCTGCTCGACCGCTGGGTGCTGGCCGAGCTGCACCGGACGGTGACCGAGGTCACGGCGTCGCTGGACGAGTACGACACCCAGCGCGCGGGCCGCCGCCTGGCGGACTTCCTCGACGACCTGTCCAACTGGTACGTGCGCCGCTCGCGCCGCCGGTTCTGGCAGGGGTCGCCGGAGGCGTTCGCGACGCTCTACGAGTGCCTGGAGACGGTGACGCGGCTGATGGCCCCCGTCACGCCGTTCATCACCGACTACCTCTGGGACGTCCTGCGCTCCCCCGAGGCGCCCTCCTCGGTGCACCTGGCCGCCTGGCCGGAGGTGCGCGAGGACCTGCTGGACCCGGTGCTGTCCGACCAGATGGCCCTCGTGCGCCGCCTGGTGGAGCTGGGCCGCTCGGCCCGCGCCTCGTCGGGCGTCAAGACCCGCCAGCCGCTGCGCCGGGCCCTGGTCGGGGCGCACGGCTGGCCGTCGCTGCCCGGAGAGCTCCGGGGTCTGGTGGCGGACGAGCTGAACGTCCACTCCCTGGAAGACATGTCCGGATTTAGCGCCGATCTCGTGACTTACTCGGTCAAGCCCAACTTCCGGGCCCTGGGCAAGCGCTTCGGCTCCCAGACCAAGCTCGTCGCGGCCGCGGTGGCCGCCGCCGATGCCACCCGCGTGGCCCGGGCCCTGCGCTCGGGATCCACGGTCATGGTGGAGGCGGACGAGCTGGGCGAGATCATGCTCGGCCCGGACGACGTGATCGTCAACGAGCAGCCCCGCTCGGGCTGGGCGGTGGAGACGGGCGCCATCGGCACCGGCACCGGCGAGACGGTGGCCCTGGACCTGGAGCTCACCGACGAGCTGCGCCGCGCCGGCCTCCTGCGCGAGGTCATCCGCCTGGTCCAGGACGCCCGCAAGTCGACCGGCCTGTCGATCACGGACCGCATCGACCTGTGGTGGTCCACGTCCTCCCCCGAGCTCGCCGCGGCCCTGCGCACCGAGGGGCACGTGGTGGCGGAGGAGGTCCTGGCGACGACGGTCACGGAGGGCACGGCACCGGACCTCCCGTCCCACACGGACGAGGACCTGTCCCTGACCTTCCACCTCCGCCGCGCCTGACGCACCATCCCCGCGGTGGGGCGCGCCCTCACGGCCCGCCCCACCGCCCACTCCCGCGGCGGGCCGCCCCACCGCCCACTCCCACGGCGGGCCGCGCCTTACGGCCCGCTCCACCGCCTCCTCCGGAGTACGGCTTCACCGCGCTTCCCAGCGCCTGGCGTGGCGGAGCGGACCGCCCACAGGGATCGCGCCACCCACGGGGAGCGTGCCACCCGCAGGGAGCGTGCCGCCCAGCCCCTGGTGCGGTATGGCGACCTGCCCGCCCCACCCGCGAACTGCCAGCCCTTCACGGCTGCATGGCGCGTTACCCAGGCGCGACCGGCGCCGCCGAGCACCTGGAGCGGACCCACGCAGGACCAGCAGCCGTCACAGGCACGCAGAGCCACCGCCCACGCGGGACCGGCGCCGTCGCGGGCACGCAGAGCCACCCTTATGAGACCAGCAGCCGCCGCAGGTACACAGAGTCGCCCTCTGCGTGAAACCGGCGGCCGCCGCAGGTGCGTAGAGTCGCTGCCTGCTTCGGATGGGTGCCGTCGCAGGCGTACAGGGCCTTGCTCGGGTCAGGCCGGAAGGCGTGCGCTCAGCTCACCGTTTCGCGGTCGTGCTGGCACACCGAGCAGCTCGTCAGCCCGGCCGCCTCGGCCGCGGCGAGCGTCATCGTCTCCACACCCGAATCCCCCGCCCCCCTGATCAACGGGCAGGCGGTGCTGTGGTAGCGGCGGGTGCCGATGATGACCTTCACCGTGCCAGAACCCTCGCCCTTGCCCTCAGCGCCACCCGAGGAGCCGGTGGGCTTGTCGCCGGCCTTGGCCGAGCCGGAAGCCTCAGGCTTGGCCGGGGCACCGGGCTTGGGCGCCGAGCCGCTCCCCTCGCCCTTGGGGGCATCAGGCTTGGTGGAAGTGGCGTCGCCCTTGGAGCCCGAGCCCGAGGATCCGGACGTCGAACCCGTCGCCGTACCGGACTTCGCCCCCGAGGCGGCAGGCCCGCCGGTGCCGGAGGTCCCGGGCTTGGGGCTCGCGCCGCCGGGCGCGCCCGGCTTGGCCGGGGCACTCGCGGCAGACGGCCGCTCAGAGGCAGACGGCCGGTCGGAGCCGGACGGGCGATCGGAGCCGGAGGGACGGTCGGGAGTGGACTTTCCCGTCTTCGAAGGCTTGGTGGCTGCTGGGCCCGTGCTGGCAGGGCGGCCGGCGGTCGTGCCGGGGCCAGGAGGCAGCGGGCCCTTGGGCTTGGCTTCCGACTCGGCGGAGGACGCGGGCCGCTCCGGCACCGTCGCGCTCTCCCCCGCCGTGGCAGGCGTCTTGGCGGCCCCAGAAGGACGCTGTGACGGCCCCGAAGCCCCACCCGAGGGTCCTGGGCGAGCAGGCGCCCCGGAAGAGGACACGCGCGGCTGCGGCGCCGTGGCAGGCCCCGAGGAATCGTCGTCGGTCACGCCCGAAGACGACCCACCGGCGGGCTGTCCCGGCCGGGCACCGGTCGATCCCGGCTTCGCGCCCGACGACGGGCCACCGGCCTGCCCCGGCTTCGACGACGGGCCGCCCGCCTGCCCCGGCTTTTCGCCAGATCGGCCGGGCTGCTCGGACGTGCCACTCGGCTGGCCGGGCTTGGTGCCGGACGGCCGGGGTGTGCCCGTGGACTGGCCGGGCCTGGTGCCGGACTTCTCGGGCGAGGTGGTGGACTGGCCGGGCTTGGTGCCGGGCTGTTCCGGCGAGCCGGTGCGCTGCGAAGGCTTGGCCGCGGGTGCTCCGGCCTTGCCCGAGGCGCCCATGGCGGGGCCTTCCGGGGAGGCGGAGGGCGAGCCGGGCCTGCGCGCGGAAGGCGGCGGCCGGAAATATGAGGTCTCCGCGTCCGCCT
Source organism: Nonomuraea sp. NPDC050451 (assembly GCF_044458585.1). NCBI lineage: Bacteria > Bacillati > Actinomycetota > Actinomycetes > Streptosporangiales > Streptosporangiaceae > Nonomuraea > Nonomuraea sp. NPDC050451. The sequence continues at coordinate 640,990 of NZ_JBITHZ010000001.1, read as the reverse complement.
GGTCGTCATCCGATTCGGCGGCGGAGGTGGAGGGGCGGCCGAACCACGCGGTGGCGCCTTCCTCGCGGGAGGCGGGCTCCGGGTCGGGGGTGGAAGCCTTCGCGGCAGGCTTCGGCGGGGCGACCGGCGGACGTACGTCGCGGGTCTCTGCGGAGTCTTCCGCCCGGCTCGCCGCCGTGACGGCGGCGCCGGGGGGGACGACGGGCTCGGGGTCGGCGGCAGGCGGCAGCTGCCGTCCGCCGAGCGCGGCGTCAGGCAGGCACGTCGTGCAGGGCGTGAAGCCCTCCTCGCGTGCCTCCTCGTACGTGAGCTCCTCGCTGTCCCGGCCGCTCAGCTGCCGGCAGCCGGACACGTGGTAGCGCTTGCGTCCGGGGATCACCAACACGATCGCATCCGGCGAGATGCCGCTCGCCGCGGGGCGGCGGGGTGCGGCGGCGGGAACGGTCGCCGTCCGCTGTGGCGCCTGCGAATGCGGATGGGGTCGCGGTGGGGGCTGGTGACCCACGGGGCCGGTCTGGTTGTACGGCGAGCCTGGGCCCGGCGGCATGAGCCCTTTCGGGGGGGTGGCCGGCGCAGCGGCCTGCCCACCACCGGGAAAAAGCTCGTTTCGCCGCAGGAACGCCCCGATCACGAGGAACAGCGCGGACAGCACGCTGACCACGATGGACCACATGATCAGGAACGGCTTAGCCAGTACGAAGCCCGCGATCAGCAACACGACCGCCGCGAGCACCAAACCAGCACTGATAAGGATCACAGGGGGCTCTTTCGAGTGACAGGTCCTAGTGACCCGCTACTTTACCGGCGGTCGTTGTGAGGACCGTCACCGCCGGGGAAGGCACCCTGCGGGGCCTCGCCGCCGAACGGGCTGGGACCACCGGGAAGAGGCGGCTGGCCCTGCGACACGGCGTGCGACATGGCGGGAGCCTGACCCGTCGGACCACCGGACATCACCGGGAACCCACCGCTGCCCTCAGCGGAGACGTTGAGCTCGGCGAGCTGGTTTTCCAGGTAGAGCTTGAGCCTGCTGCGGTATTCGCGCTCGAAGCTGCGCAGCTCCTCGACCTTGCGCTCGAGCTCGTCGCGGGTCTGCACCAGCGAGCCCATCGCCTGGCGGTGGCGCTCCTGCGCGTCGCGCTCGAGCGTCTCGGCGCGGGCGCGGGCGTCGCCGATGACCTGCTCGGCCTGGCGGCGGGCCTTGGTGAGGATCTCGTCGGCCTCGCGGCGGGCGCGGGTGACCGTCTCGTCCGCCTCCCGGCGGGCGTCGGAGATCGCCTGGTCGGCGGTCTGCTGGGCGAGGGCGAGCACGCGGGCCGCGGTGTCCATGTTGTCCTCGGCGGGAGGCATGTTCATGGCGACGGGGACCGGCTGCTGCACAGGCGGCGGCTCGGGGGCGCGCATGGGCTCCGGCTGGGGCGGCGGAGCCATCATCTCGGGCTTGGGCTGCTCCTGGACCGGGGCGGAGGCCATGGGCATGTTCATGCCGCCAGGCACCTTCCCCCGCAGGCACTCGGCCAGCTTGGCGCGGAGCTCTTCGTTCTCTTGGATCAGACGGTCGAGCTCAGCCTCCACCTCGTCGAGGAAGGCGTCGACCTCTTCCTCGTCGTAGCCCGGCCGCAGCCGGGTGGTACTGAACTGCTTGTTCCGCACATCAGCGGGCGTCAGCGGCATTTTTTGGTCTCCTTGGCGCGCTTTGGAGTCTGTCCGGAGGGACGGTAACCCGAATCACTTCAGCGCGGACACGAGTTGGATCACGACCTGCGCCACACTGCCCCCGTCATCGCAGCATCCCCACGATCTGGATCAGCAGCAGCACGGCGATGAACAGGACAGTGAAGCTTAGGTCAAAGGCCACCGTACCCAACCGGAGCGGGGGAATGAAACGGCGGAGGAACTTGAGAGGTGGGTCAGTTGCGGTGTAAGTGGCCTCGGCCAGCACCAGGACGATGCCGGACGGGCGCCACTGACGGGCGAAAGCCTGGACCGTCTCGAAGATCATTCTGCCGATGAGCAGCACCAGGTAGAGAGACAGGACTACGACCAAGATCTGACTGACGATCCCCACGGCCCGGCCGCGCCTCCACTCCTGATGCGCCTTCCCGGTCTCGGCGAGACCCGGTTGGGTGCGATAGACATACAGAGACTCTAACTCTGGTTGAAGAACCCGCGTTCCGCGATTCGAGCCTTGTCCTCGGCGGTCACCTCGACATTGGCAGGGGACAACAGGAACACCTTGTTGGTAACACGTTCAATGCTGCCATGTAGGCCAAAGACCAGACCTGCCGCGAAATCGACAAGACGCTTGGCGTCGCTGTCGACCATCTCGGTCAGATTCATGATGACCGGGGTGCCGTCTCGGAAGTGCTCTCCGATGGTACGCGCCTCGTTGTACGTCCGGGGGTGGAGCGTCGTGATGCGGGCCAGATCGGTCGTGCGGCGCTCCAGGATCGTCGTGGCGGGCCTGGGCGCGGGCACCCCTGCCTCGGGCTCGTCGTCGCGGTCCTGGACCGCTACGGGCCGCTCGTCGCCGGTCCGCTGCACCTCGTCCTCGTAGGCGTACTCGTCCGGGTAGGTTTCGTACCTCTCGTAGCGGTCGTCCTCCACGAGACCGAGGTAGACCGCCATCTTGCGCATCGCGCCGGCCATCGCTACGTCGTCCTCCTGCTCACGGTCGCACTCGCTCGAGCCCGTCGCCGGATCCCGAGGCGGTAGCCGTACCCCCTTGGAGCTCACCGCTGATCGACCTCTACTTGGTCATGGGCCTGAAGACCCACTTGAGGGGACATTACCTGACGAAGGGCTTGCGACGACCGAGCAACGCCGTACCGACCCGCACGTGTGTCGCGCCGTACGCGATGGCTTCGGTGAGGTCCTCGCTCATACCGGCCGAAATCATCGTGGCCCGCGGGTGCTGCTCCTCCAGGCGCGTGGCCACGTCGCGCAACCTGGCGAAAGCCTTGGCGGGCTCCTCCCCCAGCGGCGCCACCGCCATGACGCCGCCCAGCCACAGACCCTCGGCCAGCGCCACCTCGTCGGCCAGCTCCAGCACCTCCGCGCCGCGGGCGCCGCCCCTGTCGGGGTCGTCGTCGAGCGCGACCTGGATGAGGCAGCCGACCCTGCGACCCTGGCGCACCGCCTCCTTGCTGATCGCCTCCACCAGCCGCAGCCGGTCGACGGAGTGGATCACATCGGCGTACTCGACGACGGAACGGACCTTGTTGGTCTGGAGCTGGCCGACGAAATGCCACGTCAGCGGCAGGTCCGCGAGCTCGTGCGCCTTGGGCGCGGCCTCCTGGTCCCGGTTTTCGCCGACGTCGCGCACGCCCAGCTCGGCGAGGATCCGCACGTCCTCGGCCGGGCGGGTCTTGGTGACGGCGATCAGCGTGACCTCGCCGCGGTCGCGCCCCACCGCGCGACAGGCCGCCGCGATGCGCGTGTCGACCTCGGCGAGCCCGGCCGCGATCTCGTCCCTTCTCACGTGGCTCTCCCTTTCACTACACGCCCGTGCGGTACGCCTCTCACGCACGACGGCGCCGCTCCCGGATCCCTGCCGGGGAGCGGCGTCAGGCTACCGGGCTATTTGAGGAAGTCGGGGACGTCGAGCTCCTCTTCCTGTTCCTCGAAGATCACCCGAGGACGTTTGGCGGGCTCCGACATGCGGGAGGTGATGGGCGTGGGAGGGTTGGCGGGCTCGGGCGTGGGCCGGGGGATGGAGACGGGGCCGGACGGCTCGTCGGCCGGCGGCTCGTCGTCGACGGGCCCGGGGATCTGCGCCGACTCCACCGGGCGCACCGGCTCCGGGCGCGGCGGCTCGGGACGGGGCTCCGGGCGGGGATCCGCCCTGAACTCCGCGCGCGGCTCCGGACGGGGGTCGGCCCTGAACTCGGCCCGCGGCTCCGGACGGGGCTCAGGACGGAATTCGGGGCGCGGATCGGGCCGGAAGTCCGCACGCGGCTCCGGACGCACCTCAGCGCGCGGCTCAGGGCGCAGCGCGGGCTGCTCCGACTTCACGCTGGGGGACGCGACGCTCGGCCGCACAGGGGACGACGCGGGCGGCGCCGGCGGGGCGGCGGGACGGCTCGCCGGACGGGGCAACGGCTTCTCCACCGGGGGCGGTACGTCGTCGAATCCGGCCGCGATCACCGTCACGCGGACCTCGTCGCCGAGCGCGTCGTCGATGACCGTACCGAAGATGATGTTGGCGTCGGGCGCGGCCGCCATGGACACGAGCTGCGCGGCCTCGTTGATCTCGAACAGACCGAGGTCGGAGCCGCCCGCGATCGACAGCAGCACGCCGTGGGCGCCGTCGATGCTGGCCTCCAGCAGCGGGCTGGAGACCGCCATCTCGGCCGCCGCCACCGAACGGTCGTCGCCGCGCGCGTGGCCGATGCCCATGAGGGCCGAGCCGGCGCCCGACATGACCGACTTGACGTCGGCGAAGTCGAGGTTGATCAGACCTGGGGTGGTGATCAGGTCGGTGATGCCCTGGACACCGGACAGCAGCACCTGGTCCGCCGCCTTGAAGGCGTCGAGCACGCTCACCTGCCGGTCGGAGATCGAAAGCAGGCGGTCGTTGGGGATCACGATCAGCGTGTCGACCTCGTCGCGCAGCGTCTCGATGCCGGCCTCGGCCTGCATGGCCCTGCGCCGGCCCTCGAAGCTGAACGGCCTGGTCACGACGCCGATGGTGAGCGCGCCGAGCGACCGGGCGATGTTGGCCACGACGGGCGCGCCACCCGTGCCGGTGCCGCCACCCTCGCCGGCCGTGACGAAGACCATGTCGGCCCCCTTGAGGACCTCCTCGATCTCCTCGCGGTGGTCCTCGGCCGCCTTGCGCCCCACGTCGGGGTTGGCGCCCGCGCCCAGTCCGCGCGTGAGCTCACGGCCCACGTCGAGTTTCACATCGGCGTCACTCATCAGCAGCGCCTGGGCGTCGGTGTTGATGGCGATGAACTCGACGCCCTTGAGTCCCTCCTCGATCATCCGGTTGACGGCGTTGACTCCGCCGCCGCCGATGCCGACGACCTTGATGACCGCGAGGTAGTTCTGCGGTGCTGCCACGACGAGGGGCCTTTCCGCTCGTTGACTTGCCATTTCGGTGCGGATTGTCTCCGCTTTTTGTCACTTCGGGTAACTCTCAACCTCAGGTTGAGATTTAGATTTATGTCAACCTGAGGATTGATACGGACAGTAGGAGTCCCCTACCTGGCGGGTCAACTAACCGCGCCGCAAGCACGTCCGGCGTGTCGCGGGCTGTCCGTTTCGCTCCGAAGTCGCGCCTGGTCGGGGGCTCCTCTGCCCGACGTACGACTTAAGGCTCTCACGGCGCGACCCCCACCTCGCACAAGCTGGGCGATGCCGTTGCCGCGCACTTGCCCAGTCTTGATCACTTGAGCGTCACCACGTCCGGGGAGCTGACGTCGTACACCGTGGCTTTTTCGCGTTTGAGCAGCGATGTGAGAATGCGGGCCTTCTCCTTGGGCCGGTCGGCCCCGCCCCAGATGACCGTGCGCCCGTCGGACAGCAGCAGGGTCACGCCCTCGGCCGTCCCCGCGCGCACTTCCCTGACCTTGGGCGCCAGTACGGCCGGGACCGCCTGGATGACCTGCAGCGCCGCCATCATGGCCGGGTCGCCGACGGCGGGGTTGTCGACCTTGAGCAGCGGCAGCATGGGCGGCGCCGCGGACTTGACCTCGATCACGACGCCCTGCTTGTCGACGATCGCCACCTTGCCGCCCGCGGGGATCGCCGCGACGGGCTCGCGCTCGACCACTTCGATCTTGAGGGTGCCCGGCCAGATCCGGTCGACCTTCGCCTTGGCGAGCTGTCTGATGCCCAGGACGCGGCTTTCGACGTCGGCGAGGTTGACGGTGGCGAGAGGATGGAGGTCCGGCACGCCGGCCTGCTGCTTGATGCGCTCGCTCGGCACTGTGAGATTTCCCACGATCTCGATCGAGCGCACGCCCAGCACGGGCGAGAAGAACACCAGCCAGGCGGCCGTGCCCACCACTCCGGCCGTCAGCAGCCCCAGGAACGCCGTCCTCGCCTTCATCGCCCTCCCCATGCCGGCCCCGGGGTCTCGGCCCCGGAGCGTCGGCACAGAACCTACGCCGACGCGCGCCCCGGCACCCGCGCGCCACGCCCAAACGCCCCCCAACGGGGACGGACGTCCTCCACTCGCCCGCCGTCCGGGATCTCAGGCGAGGCGGGCCACGATCTGGGGGCCGAGCTCCGTGACGTCGCCCGCGCCCATGGTGAGCACGATGTCGCCGGGCCGCGCCCGCTCGGCCACCATCGCGGGCACCAGGGCCCGGTCGGGCGCGTACGCGACCCGCTCCGGAGGCAGCGGCACCTTCCCGGCCACCATCGCGCCCGAGACGCCCGGCTCGGGATCCTCGCGGGCCCCGTAGACGTCGAGCACGATGGCCTCGTCGGCCAGCCCGAGCGCCGCGCCGAACTCGTCGGCGAAGAACCGGGTGCGCGAGTAGAGGTGCGGCTGGAAGATCGCGATGACCCGGCCGTCGCCGGAGTAGGAGGCGACCACGTCGCGGGCGGCCTTCAGGTCGGCGGTGAGCTCGGTCGGGTGGTGCGCGTAGCTGTCGAAGACCGCGATGCCACCGGCCTCGCCCTTGGCCTCGAAGCGCCGCTTGGCCCCCGTGAAGGCCCCCAGCCCCTCTCTGATCTCCTCGAAGGGCAGCCCCAGCTCGTCGGCCACGGCGATCACCGCGGTGGCGTTGAGCGCGTTGTGCGCCCCGGGGACGGCCAGCCGGACCTCGCCCCTGCCCTCGATGCCGAAGACCGTGCCGAACCCGTCGGGCCTGACGCCGCTCACGCGGTAGTCCTCGCCCTCGAGCCCGTACGTCTTGACCCGCAGCCCCCGCTCGCGCGCCCGGCGCGCCAGCTCGGCCGCGCCCGGGTCGTCGGCGCACGCGATCATCAGCGAGCCCACCCGCTCGGCGAAGCGGGCGAAGCTGGCGTGCACGGCGTCCGGGTCGCCGTAGTTGTCGAGGTGGTCGGCCTCGACGTTGGTCACCACGGCGATGTCGGGCGCGAGCATGAGGAAGGAGCCGTCGCTCTCGTCGGCCTCGGCCACGAACACCTGGCCCTGCCCCTCGTCGGCGCCGAGCCCGGTGGTGACGAGCTGCCCGCCCACGCAGTAGGACGGGTCGGCGCCGCACTTCTGCAGGGCCACGGTCAGCATCGAGGTGGTGGTGGTCTTGCCGTGGGTGCCCGCGATGGCCACGCCGGTGCGCCCGGCCATGACGGAGGCCAGCGCGGCGGCCCGCGGGATGATCCGCAGCCCCTGCTTGAGCGCCTCGCCCAGCTCGGGGTTGGAGTCGCGGATGGCGGTCGAGACGACCACGGTGTCGACGTCCTTGATGTGCGAGGCGGCGTGGCCGATGTGGACCGTGGCGCCCAGCTCGCGCAGCTCGGTGACCAGCTCGGAGCTGCGGGCGTCGCTGCCCGACACCCGCACGCCGCGCTTGAGGAGGATGCGGGCGATGCCCGACATGCCCGCGCCGCCGATGCCGATGAAGTGCACCCGCCCCAGCTCCGCTACGGCGACGGGATCGACCAGCTTGACGAGACTCATCGGGCTATCTCCAACACTTTCCGGGCAAGCATGATATCGGCGTCCTTCCGGCCAAGTCTGGAGGCGGCCTCCGACATGGCGGCGACCCGCTCGGGGTCACGCAGGATGGGCAGCACGTTGTGGATGATCCATTCGGGTGACAGTTGGGCGTCGTCGACCATCAGGCCGCCGCCGCCCCGGGCGATGCGCCCGGCGTTGATGGCCTGCTCGCCGTTGCCGTGCGGCAGCGGCACGTACGCGGCCGGCAGCCCCACCGCGGTCAGCTCCGCGCACGACAGCGCGCCGGCGCGGCACAGCGCGAAGTCGGCGGCCGCGTAGGCGACGTCCATGCGGTCGACGTAGGGCAGCAGCACGTACTGCGGGTCGCCCGGCGGGGGCTCGTGGTCGACGGTGTTGTTCGGGCCGAGCACGTGGAGCACCTGCACTCCCGCGCTGCGCAGCACGGGCGCGGCGGCGAGCGCGGCCTGGTTGAGCGACCTGGCGCCCTGCGAGCCGCCGAAGACCAGCAGCGTCGGCCGGTCGTTCTCCAGCCCGAACCAGGAGCGCGCCTTGTCGCCCGCCGACAGCCGGTCGAGCGTGACGATCTCGCGGCGCAGCGGGGTGCCGATGTATTCGGCCTTGGGCATCGCGGCGTCGGGGAAGCCGGTGAAGACGTGATCGGTGAGCCGGGCGCCCAGCCGGTTGGCCAGCCCGGGGCGGGGGTTGGCCTCGTGCACGACGATCGGCACGCCGCGCCGCTTGGCCGCCAGGTAGGCGGGGGTCGCGACGTAGCCGCCGAAGCCCACGAGGACATCGGCCTTGACCCGGTCGAGTATGCCGGCCGCGGCGTTGATCGCCCCGGCCAGCCGGCCCGGCACGGTGAGCAGGCTCGGAGTGATCGCCCTTGGCAGCGGCACGGCCGGCACCAGCTCCAGCTCGTAACCCCTGGCGGGCACGAGCCTCGTCTCCAAACCGCGCTCGGTGCCCATGCAGGTGATGCCGACGCTCCGGTCAAGATGACGCAGCGCGTCCGCAAGGGCGAGCGCGGGCTCGATGTGCCCGGCCGTCCCCCCACCGGCGAGGACCACCCTCATCTCGGTCACTCCCTAACGTGTCACTCGGCCTCTGGACGTACCCCCCAGGCCAAGCCAGCTTAGGGCCCGGGCGGCCGGTCCGGGGCCACGAGCTTTCAAGGCCTCCCTCGCACCCGGCTCTCGTTTGGCGAACGACAGCAGCATGCCGAGCGCGGCGAGGGTGGGCAGCAACGAGGATCCGCCGTACGAGACCAGCGGCAGGGGGATGCCGGTGATCGGCAGCACGCCGAGCACGGCGCCCATGTTGACGGTCGCCTGCCCGACGATCCAGGCCACCATGGCGGCGGCGGCGAGCCGGGTGAAGGCGTCGTTGACGCGGACGGCGACGCGCAGCCCCGCGTACCCGAGCAGTCCGAACAGCGCCACCACCATCAGCGTGCCCATCAGCCCGAGCTCCTCGCCGAGGATGGCGAAGATGAAGTCGCTCTCGCCGTGGGGCAGCCAGTTCCACTTCTGGCGGCTGCTGCCGAGCCCGAGCCCGAACCAGCTGCCCGACCCCATCGCGATCTGCCCCTGCACGGCCTGGTAGCCGTCGCCCTGCGCGTCGGCCCACGGGTTGAGGTAGGCCCCGATGCGCGCCATCCGGTACGGCTCCACCTTGATCATGATGACCGCGGCGAGCACCGCCAGCGACAGGATGCCGCCGAACAGCTTGATCGGCGCCCCCACCACCCACAGCAGCGCCAGGAAGATCATGAACAGCACCAGCGTGGTGCCCAGGTCGCGGCCGAGCATGACCATGACGGCCAGGATCGCGGTGCCGGGCATGAGCGGGATCAGCAGCTGACGCCACTCGATGCGGCCCTGCCGCGCCCGCCGGGCCAGCAGGTCGGCCCCCCACAGCACGAGCCCGAGCTTGGCCGGCTCGGACGGCTGGAGAGTGAACGGGCCGATGTAGATCCACCGCTGCGCGCCCAGCTCGGACGAGCCGATGAACAGCACCATGACCAGCGCCAGGATCGACAGCGCCATCATGGGGTAGCCGGCCCAGCGGAAGAACTTGACCGGCAGCCGCGAGCAGGCCCACATCACCGGCAGGCCCACCGCGGCCGACAGCGACTGCTTGAAGAACCACGAGAACGGGCTGCCGGTCTTCTGCAGCGCCTCGACGCTGGAGGCCGACAGCACCATCATCAGGCCGAGCGCGAGCAGCAGCGCGCTGCACATGATGATCAGGTAGTACGTCGTCAGCGGCTTGTCGAGCAGCTCCTTCAGCGCGCCGAGCTGCTCGCGCGCCCAGCCGCCCGGCCCCTCAACGGCGCGCGGCTCCTCAGCGCTCGCGCTCACGTCGCAGCCTCAGCTCGCGCACGGCGCGCGCGAAGGCCTCCCCCCGCGCCGGGTAGTTGGCGAACATGTCGAGCGAGGCCCCCGCCGGGGAGAGCAGCACGGTGTCCCCGGGCGAGGCCAGCCGGGCGGCTTCGGTGACGACTCTTTCCATCGCACCAGTGTCCCGATCGGCGATGTCCACGACGGGGACATTCGGCGCGTGTCGCGCGATGGCTTCGGCGATCCTGGCCCGATCGGCCCCGAGCAGCACCGCTCCGCGCAGTCTGGGGGCCGCCTGGCGCACCAGGTCGTCGACGTCCGCTCCCTTGAGCTGCCCGCCCGCGACCCACACGATCGACGGGTACGAGGCCAGCGCCGCGGCGGCGGCGTGCGGGTTGGTCGCCTTGGAGTCGTCGATGTAGTCGACCTCGCCGACCCGGTCGACGTGGGCGAGCCGGTGGGGGTCGGGCACGAAGTCGCGCAGCCCCTGGCGCACCGCCTCCGACGGGACGCCGAGCGAGCGGGCCAGGGCGGCGGCGGCCAGCGCGTTGGCGACGTTGTGGGGCGCGAAGGGCCGTACGTCCTCCAGCGTCGCCAGCTCCTCGGCCGCCTCCACGGGATCGGCCACGAACGCCCGGTCGACCAGCAGGTCCTCCACGACGCCGATCTCGCCGCGCTTGGGCACCCGCAACGTGAACCCGACCGCTCCCGGATAGGGGGCGGCCAGCCTCGTGGCCTCGGGATCGTCGGCGTTGTAGATCACGTGCGCGGCCCGCTCGAAGATGCGGCCCTTGGCGGCGGCGTACTCCTCCATCGAGCCGTGCCAGTCGAGGTGGTCGGGGGCCACGTTGAGGATGGCCGCGGCGTGCGGGGCCAGCGTGCTGGACCAGTGGAGCTGGAAGCTGGACAGCTCGACGGCCAGCGCGTCGTACGGCTCGGCGACGGCCCGCACCACGGGGACGCCCACGTTCCCGACGGCCAGGGCCTTGTGCCCGGCGGCCAGCAGGATCGAGGTCAGCATGCGCACGGCGGTGGTCTTGCCGTTGGTGCCGGTCAGCGCGAGCCAGGGGGCCGCCTGCGCCGGGCGCAGCCGCCAGGCCAGCTCCACCTCCCCCACGACCTCGACGCCCGCCTCGAGCGCGGCGGCGATCAGCGGATGGTGCGGCGCCCAGCCGGTGGTGACCAGGCGGGTCGCGCCCTGCGGGAGCTCCATCGCGCCGAAGCGGGTCTCCACGCCGACCGCGGCCAGCTCGGCCGCGGCGGCGAGCTGGCGCTCGCCCTCCACCGCCTCCACGACCACGACGCGCTCGCCGCGCTCGGCCAGCACCCGCGCCACGGCGGTGCCGGACACGCCGAGCCCGGCCACACACGTCACGCTCATGCCTTCGGCATCCACTCGACGTAGAACAGCCCGAGCCCGAGGGCCGAGCAGAGCATCGCGATCAGCCAGAACCTGACCACGATCGTGGTCTCGGCCCAGCCCTTCAGCTCGAAGTGGTGCTGCAACGGCGCCATCCTGAACACCCGTTTCCCGGTCATCTTGAAGAACCCGACCTGGATGATGACCGAGAGGGTGATGATCACACACAGGCCGGCCAGGATGATCAGGAGAAGCTGGGTGCGGGTGGCGATGGCCAGGCCGGCCAGCACGCCGCCCAGGGCCAGCGAGCCGGTGTCGCCCATGAAGATGCGGGCGGGCGGGGCGTTCCACCACAGGAACCCGATCAGCGCCCCGAGCACGGCCGCGGCCACCACGGCCAGGTCGAGCGGGTCGCGCACCCAGTAGCAGTTGGGGCCGAGCTGGTCGATGCAGTTGTTGCGCAGCTGCCAGTTGCCGATCAGCACGTACGCGGCGAGCACGACGCCGGTCGCGCCGCTGGCCAGGCCGTCGAGGCCGTCGGTGAGGTTCACCGCGTTGGAGAACCCGACGATCATGAAGAGCACCCAGATGGTGAACCCGACGATGCCGATCGACGGGCCGATGTCCCGCAGGAACGACACCCGGGTCTCGGCGGGGGTGATGCCGTAGACGTTGGGCTGGCGGACCACCAGGAACGCGAAGACGGCGCCGACGATGAGCTGGCCGAGCGCCTTGGCGCCGCTGCGGAGGCCGAGGCTGCGCTGCTTGTAGATCTTGATGAAGTCGTCGAGGAAGCCGACCGCGCCGAGCCCCGTCATCAGGAACAGCACCAGCATGCCCGACACGGTGGGGGGAGCCAGGGTGGCCAGGTGGGAGGCGCCGTAGGCGAGCAGCGCGGCCAGCACGAACACGATGCCGCCCATGGTGGGGGTGCCCCGCTTGCCGTGGTGTCCCGACGGGCCTTCCTCGCGGATCTGCTGGCCGTAGCGGCGCCGCGACAACAGCCGGATCGCCAGCGGGGTGCCCAGCATCGAGAGGATCAGGCCCACCGCACCGGCGATGATGATGTCGGTCACTGGGCGGCACCTCCGAGCACGAGCTCGGCCGTCCGTTCCAGCCCCATGGCTCTCGGTCCCTTCACCAGCACCGCGTCGCCCGGCCGCAGCCATCCGGCCAGCTCGGCCGCGGCCGCCTCGGCATCGGGCACGTGCACAATTCGCATCGCCTGCGCAGGATACGCGGCCCCGCCACCGGGAGGCGCCCCGGCCACCGGCCCGCCCATGTGAGGACCGCCCGCGTGCGGCCCGGCGGGAGCACCGCCGAAGGGAGGCCCACCCATGGGAGGCCCGGCCACCGGCGGCTGTCCGGGCACAGGTCCACCCACCGGGGGCGCCTGCCACCCCTGCGGCGGCACGCCACCGGCGTCCGGCGCCTGCCAGCCCGGCTGCGGCGCCCCCTGCTCGGGGGACGGCCCGTGCCAGCCCTGGTCCGGGGAGGGCCCGTGCCGGCCCTGGTCGGGAGACGGCCCGTGCCAGCCCTGGTCCGGGGAAGGCCCGTGCCAGCCCTGAGGCGCGCCCTGGTGGGAGACGGGCGCCTGCGGGACCCCGGCCGCGGCGTGGGCCGCCGCCTGGGCGTCCAGGGCCGCCTGAGCGGCCGCCTGGGCCTCCGCCGCGGCGGCGCGCGCCCCTTCCAGCACCGGACCCGCGTCAGGGCCGGCCACGATGAGCCCGGCCAGCCCTGAGCCGCCGGCCAGCCGGCCCAGCTCCGCGTTGAGCGCGGGCCCTTCCTCGCCCAGCTCGCGCAGCGCCGCGATGACGGCGAAGCGCCGCCGCCCCCGGCCCAGCACCTCGAACGCCGCGAACGCCGCCCGCATCGAGTCGGGATTGGCGTTGTACGCGTCGTTGACGACCGTCACCCCGTCGGCCCGGTCGGTGACCTCCATCCGCCACCGGCTGAGCGGCGTGGCCTGCGACAGCTCGGCGGCGATGGTCGCCACCGGCAGGCCCAGCTCGTAACCGGCCGCGGCGGCGGCGAGGGCGTTGTCGACGGCGTGCTCGCCGTACAGCTGGAGCGACACGGGCGCGGACCCCGAGGGCGTGCGCAGCGTGAAGGAGGCCCGCCCGCGGGCGTCGACCGTGACGCCCTCGGCGCGGATGGAGGCCGACTCACCCCGGCCGAAGAACGTGACCCGCGCGTCAGTGCGCGAGGCCATGGCCCGCACCAGCGGGTCGTCGGCGTTCAGCACGGCCACGCCGGTGCGCGGCAGCGCCTCGACCAGCTCGCCCTTGGCCTTGGCGATGGCCTCCTTGCCGCCGAAGACGCCGAGGTGCGCGGTGCCGACGTTGAGCACCACGCCGATCTGCGGCGGCGCGATGCGGGTCAGGTCCTTGATGTGGCCGATGTTGCGCGCGGCCAGCTCCAGCACCATGAAGCGGGTGTCGAGGTCGGCCCGCAGCACGGTCAGCGGGTGTCCGAGCTCGTTGTTGAAGCTGCCGACGGGGGCGATCGTGGGCCCGACACGGGCGGTGAGCCGCGCCAGCAGGTCCTTGGTGCTGGTCTTGCCCGCCGAGCCGGTCACGCCGATCACGGTGACCTTGGGCAGCGCGGCCGCCTGGGCGGTGGCCAGCTCGGCCAGCGCGGCGGCGGCGTCGGGCACGATCACCGCGGGTCCCTCGACCGGCCTGGTGGCCAGCACGGCGACGGCTCCGGCCCTGATCGCCTGCGCGGCGTAGTCGTGGCCGTCGACGCGGGCGCCCTTGATGGCCACGAACAGCGATCCCGGTTCTACGGCCCGCGAGTCGATCACGACGGGCCCGCGCACGACCGCGCGGGGATCGGCCATGCCCGTCAGGGCGCCCGAGGTTATCTCGGCGATCCTGGCCAGAGGCAAGGGGATCATCAGTGCTTCCTGCTTTCCGTGCTTTCCTTGCGTGCGGCGATCGCCTCCGCGACCACCTCACGGTCGTCGAAGGGGATCACTTCGCCTGAAATGTACTGACCCTGCTCATGACCCTTGCCGGCCACGACGATCACGTCGCCCTGCCCGGCCCGGGCGATCGCCAGGCCGATGGCGGCCGCGCGGTCGGGCTCAATGATCACATGAGCGCGGTCGTGCTGCGGAACGCGGAGCGCTCCCTCCATCATCGTCACGAGAATGGCCAGCGGATCCTCCGAGCGCGGATTGTCGCTCGTGAAAATGGCCACATCCGCCAGCTGGGCGGCGAGCTCGCCCATGATAGGCCGTTTGCCCTTGTCGCGGTCGCCGCCGCAGCCGAGCACGATCGTCAGCGTGCCCGCCGTGACGGACCGCAGCGAGCGCAGCACCGACTCCACGGCACCGGGCTTGTGGGAGTAGTCCACGACGGCCTGGAACTCGTCTCCCGCGGCCGTGATCCGCTGCATGCGCCCGGGAACCCCGGTGAGCGAGCCCACGCCGTGCACGGCGGTGTGCAGCGGCACCCCGGCCTCGACGAGCGTGACGATGGCGCCGAGCGCGTTGGCGACGTTGAACGGCCCCGGCAGCGAGATCTGGGCGTCCGCCTCGACCCCGCCGGGCCCCACGACCCTGAACGCGCTGCCGTCGGCGCCCAGCCTGGCGTCCAGCGCCCGCCACTCGGCCTCCGGGTCGCCCAGCGCCGAGTACGTGGTCATCGGCACCTTCGCCAGGTCGAGCAGCTCCCGCCCGTAGCGGTCGTCGATGTTGGTCACGCCGACCCGGCTCAGCTCCGGCTGGAACAGCCGCACCTTGGTCGCGAAGTAGTCCTCGAAGTCCTTGTGGAAGTCGAGGTGGTCCTGGGAGAGGTTGGTGAACAGGGCGACGTCGTAGAAGATCCCGTCGACCCTGCCGAGCGCCAGGGCGTGGCTGGAGACCTCCATGACGGCCGCGCTGACGCCTTCCTCCCGCATCAGGGCGAACAGGCCGTGCAGCTGCGGCGCCTCGGGCGTGGTGAGCGTGGGCTGGAAACGCGCCTCGCCCGCGCGGATCTCGACGCCGCCCACCAGGCCGGCCCGGTGGCCGGCGGCCCGCAGGCCGGCCTCGATCATGAACGTGGTGGTGGACTTGCCGCTGGTGCCGGTGACTCCGAGGACCTGGATGTCGTGGGCCGGCTGCCCGTACACCCAGGAGGAGATCTGCCCGAGCAGGGCGCGCGGGTCGGGCACGATCAGCACCGGCAGCCCGGTCGCGACGGCCTCGTCGCGGCCGGCGCGGTCGGTGAGCACCGCCACGGCTCCCTTGGCCATCGCCTCGGCGGCGAAGGCGGCGCCGTGGGCCTGGTTGCCGGGCAAGGCCACGTAGAGATCTCCGCGCCTGACGTTGCGGGAGTCGATGGTGACGCCGGTCAGGGCGGCATGAGGCGACCGCGACGTGCCTGAGTCGGCGTCGAGCATGGTCGCGAGCCCGGTCAGCGGGCGGGGCGGGCTGGTCGTAGGACGCATAGACGACGGGGGACGCACGGCGAGAGCGTACCTTCCCTGGTCACTGTCCCGCGCGCATCCGCACCGGCGGCGCGGCGGAGCCTGTGGGAGGAATCTTCTTGCTCTTGATGGCGAACGTCATCACATCCTTGAACACGGGGGCCGCCAACTGCCCGCCGAAGTGGCCGTTCTTCGGGTTCTGCAGCACCGACAGCACCACCAGCCGGGGCTTGTCGGCGGGCGCGAACCCGACGAACGAGGCTGTGTAGCCCTCGTACCGGCCGAGCTTCGCATCGTAGCGGTTGGCCGTGCCCGTCTTGCCCGCCACCCGGTAGCCGGGGATGGCCGCGAGCAGTCCCGTGCCCTCCGCGCTCACCGCGCTCTCCAGCATCGTCGTGATCTCCTTGGCAGTCGTCGCGCTCACCACTCTGGTCTGCTTACCTGCGGGAGCGGGAACGAACCTGCCCGACGTGTCCGTCGTGCCGGCCACGATCCGCGGCTCGATCTTGACGCCGCCGTTGGCGATGGTCTGGTAGACGCTGGCCATCTGCAGCGCGGTCACCGAAACGCCCTGCCCGTAGGCGACGGTGCAGCTCTGGCTGCCCGACCAGTTCTTGTAGTCGGGCAGCAGGCCCGCCTCCGCGCTCGGCACGCCTCCGCCCGGCCGCGTGCCGAACCCGAACGCCTTCAGCATCCGGTAGAGGCGCTCGCTGCCGACCTTGCGGGCGGCCATGATCGTGGCCACGTTGCTGGACTCGGCCACGGCCTGGCGGAACGTCATCGACTCCGCCTTGTGCGCGTGCGCGTCGCGCAGCACCTGGTCGGCGCACCTGATCCGGTCGGGGACCTGGAACACCGTGTCGGGCGTCACCGCGCCGGCCTCGATCGCGGCGGCGGCCGTGATCACCTTGTTGGTGCTGCCGGGCTCGAACACGTCGGCGGCGGCCTTGTTGACGTACGTGGACGCGGGGGCCTTGCGCCAGTTGTTCAGGTCGAGCTCGGGGGCGTTGGCCATGGCGATGATCTGGGCGGTCTGCACGTCCATGACGATCACGGTGCCGCTGTCGGCGCCGGCCTTCTCGACCTGCTCGGCGATCGACTCCTGGGCGGCCCACTGGATGTCGCGGTCGATCGTCAGCCGCACGTCCTGGCCGTTGACGGGGGCGGTGTGCTGGCTGCTGGTCATCGGGATGCGCAGGCCGTCGCGGCCCGTCTCGACGCGCTGCTCGCCGTCCTGGCCGGCCAGCAGGGTGTTCCTGGCCTGCTCGATGCCGCCCAGCCCGGCGCCCTCGTCGCCGACGAACCCGATGAGGCTGCCCGCCAGGTCGCCCGCCGGGTAGAGCCTGCGGTAGGTCTTCTTCGCCGCCAGCGCGGGCACGCCGGCCTGCTGCAGGCGGGTGGCCACGACCGGGTCGACGTCCGTGGCCAGGCGCTGGTAGCGGGTGTTCGTCCTGGCCAGCTTGGCGGCGATCTCCTGCTCGCTCTTGCCGAGCTGCTGGGCCAGCAGGGCGGACCACTTGGCCCGGGTCTGGGGGGTGACCTTGGACGGGTCGATGGACAGCTCGCGCGCCTCGACGGTGATGGCCAGGCCGTGGCCGTTGACGTCGGTGATCGAGCCGCGCTTGGCGGGGATCTCCTCGGTGTGCGTGCGCTGGCCCACCGCCGCGGCCTCGTACACCTTGGAGTCGAGGCCCTGCATCTGGATCAGCCGCCCGGCGAAGATCGACAGCACGAACGTCATGCCGATCAGGCCGATGTTGATGCGCCTGCGCGGGTTGCCCAGCCGCAGCACCAGCGGCGGCCTGGGCGGGCGCGGCGGCGGACGGCGCGGCCCTCGGGGCGGGGGCACCTCCCCGCCGCGGCGCGCGGCCACCCGCTCACGGCCACGGGCCGCCTCCGGCCTGGGGGCCTGCGGCCTGGGGCCGCCCGCCTGGGGACGCCGCAGCGCGCCGTCCTCCCTGGCCCGGCTCCGGAGATCGTCCTCCGGCCGGCCGCGGCGCGGCGCGTCGTCATCCTGCCTGCCGCGTGCCCGCTCGTCGCCTCCCTGGACGCGCCCGCGGAGCCGGTCGGCGTCATCGCGCCCCTGGGGAGCGCGCCCTCTGGGCCGGTCGCCCTCGTCACGGCTCCGCCCCGCGCTGTTCCTCGGGCGCTCGTCATCGTCACGGCTGCGTCCCGTGGAACCCCTCGGGCGGTCGTCATCGTCACGGCTGCGGCCTGCGCCGCTCCTGGGCCGGTCGTCCTCGTCGCGGCCTCGCCCCGAGCCGCTCCTGGGCCGGTCGTCCTCGTCGCGGCTGCGGCCTGCGCCGCCCCTTGGGCGGTCGTCATCGTCGCGGGGGCGCCTGCGGGTGCCGTCAGCGGCGTCGCCGCGCGAGCGGCCGCGCCCCGAGGTGCCCGGACGGGCGCGGTACGGGCCGCTCTGGCGGGTGCCGTCGCGGCGGGCACGGTCGGGACCGCTCTGGCGGCTGCCGCCGGAGCGGGGACGGCCGGACTCACCCGGGTCGGCGCGGTCGGCGTCGTCGCCGCGGCGGGAACGGCCGCGCGGCTCGTCGCCTGACTCGCGCGGCGGACGCCCCCGAGGCGGGTCCTCGGGGCCGAACGGCAGGTCGAGAGGGTCCGGCGGGCGCTTGCGCGGCTGGCGTGGCGGGTTCTCCGGCGACGCCGGGCGGCCCGTCCCCTCGGTACGGCCCCCATCAGAACGAGCGGAGCCGCCCTGCCGCCCCGCCCGTCCAGGACCGCCCGGCGTACGACGAGCGGCGCCGGGCCCTCCTTGAGAGCCGGCGCCGCCAGCGCCGCGGCCGGGACCCTGTCCCCTGCCGCCTGAGTTGCTCACCGTTCCCTGTCCGCCTGCCCGCTCTGGCCGTCGGCGCCCGCACCGCTCCAGCTGTCGACGTTGTCCCAGTTACGGTGCTCGCCCTGGTTCTCGGCCATCGTGGCGAGGACGTCGGGCTGCGTCTTGAGCTGGTATTCCAGCTCGATCTTCTCCTTCTCCTGACGCGCCACCGCGATCTCGTCGCGCAGGTTGGCGTCGGTGATGGCGTCCTTGGCGAGCATGGTGTTGAGCAGCAGCAGGCTCACCAGGCCGCCGCAGAGCAGCCCGACGACGAGCAGCACGAACGGCGCGCGCTGCCTGCGTGCGGGCCGGCGCCGCTGCACCGGCCGCCTGATCTGCGCACCCACCGAGCTGATCCGCCTGCCGACGGTGCCGGCGCCCGTGCGGGTCCCCGGGCGGCTGTCCGGGCGCACGCGGGTGGCGCCGTCGGCGCGCTCCCGCTCGGCGCCGGGCCGCTTGCCGTCGAGGTCGAGGCGCGCCCGCTCGGCCGCCGACAGCTTGCTCTCGACGTCAGGACGGGGCCGCGGCTTGGACTGGTGCGGCGCCCCGAGCCGGCGCGTGCCCGTCTTCGGGGTCGCGCGGCGGACGGGCGCTCCCCGGCCGGTCTCCTGCTCAGTCGTCAACACGGATCCTCTCTGCCGCCCGTAGCCGGGCCGAGGCCGCCCGCGGGTTGCGGGCGAGCTCTTCTTCGCTTGGGAGCTCAGCTCCCCTCGTCAGGAGGCGGAACCTCGGCTGGTGAGCCGGCAGCGGGACGGGCAGCCCGGGGGGGCTGGTGTCCCTGGTTCGCGCCGTGAGGGCCTGCTTGGTGAGCCGGTCCTCGAGCGAGTGGTAGGAGAGCACGACGACTCGCCCACCCAGCGCCAGCGCGTCGAGCGCCGCGGGCAGCGCCGCCTCCAGGGCGGACAGCTCCGCGTTCACCTCGATGCGCAGCGCTTGGAAAGTCCTCTTGGCGGGGTTTCCCCCAGTGCGCCGGGTCGCGGCGGGAATCGCCTCACGCACGATGTCCGCAAGCCGCTTAGTCGAGGTTATGGCCTCTTTGGCCCGTTCCTTGATGATCAGGCCCGCGACACGCGGAGCGAATCGTTCTTCTCCGTAGTCGCGCAGAATGCGGGTCAGCTCCGCGGCGGAGTAGGTGTTGACCACCTGCTCCGCCGTCAGCTCCTGGTCGGTGTCCATCCGCATGTCGAGCGGCGCGTCGTAGGAATAGGCGAACCCGCGCTCCGCCTCGTCGAGCTGCGGCGAGGAGACCCCCAGGTCGAACAGGGCTCCGTTGACCGTGGTGCGGCCCGCGCGGGCGAGCACCTCGGCCAGGTCACCGGAGGAGGCGTGGACCAGGGTGATCCGGTCCGCGTACGGGCTCAGCCGGCGAGTCGAGAAGTCGATCGCGAAAGGGTCGCGGTCGATCCCGATCAGATGCAGTGATGGATAGGCGGCGAGCAGGGCCTCCGAGTGGCCACCGAGGCCGAGGTTGGCGTCGACGACGACCGGCTCGCTGCCGGCCAGCGCAGGCCCGAGCAGCTCCAGAACGCGCTCGAGCATCACCGGAACGTGACCGCCTGTGCCAGCGTTGTCCTGCATCTCCAACCCCCCTCTCGCGCCCTTGCCCGCGGATGACGCGTATAGATCGATCGTCGGCCACCTCTGAGTCCCCACCCGGCGCCGCCCGGCCAGGTCCCCATCCGCACCCTCTTCGTGGACGCCTGCCATCTGACACCGGGGAAGGTGCATCAGCTGACCGGCAGTGGTTGCGGGTGGAGACCTCGCCGAACGACAGCACCGACGGATCGACCGTGGTCACTACAAGATCCCTGGCAGCACCTCCTCCGACAGATCGGCGAACGCCTGCTCCTGCGCGCTGAGATAGGTGTCCCAGGCCTGCGCGTCCCAGATCTCCAGCCGGGTGTTGGCCCCGATGACGACGCAGTCACGCTCCAAGCCCGCGTATTGACGCAGGCTCTGCGGGATCGTGATGCGCCCTTGCTTGTCTGGCTTCTCGTCGGACGCACTGGCGAAGAAGACGCGGCTGTAGTCACGCACCGCCTTGGCGGTGACCGGGGCGGTGCTGAGAGCCTCGGTAATGCGCTGGAACTCCTCCACGGGAAAGACGTAGAGGCATCGCTCCTGGCCTTTGGTGATCACAAGACCCTCCGCCAGCTCCTCACGGTACTTAGCCGGCAGGAACAGCCGTCCCTTGTCGTCCAGACGCGGTTGATGGGTGCCGAGGAACACCGGACCCACCTCCCGTGCCTCGTGAAGCGCTCAGCGCTGGCGCACCGGGCCCTCCACTGCGCACCACCATACTCCACTTCTCCCCACCGTCAACTGATTCGAACCGTCTTCATCATCGGTTTCCGTTGCGTTACCGCAGGTCAGAGCGATGGAGTGGGGTGGAGCGGGGTGACCGGGCGGTCAACCCTCATGGGCGTGTCGAGGGTTCAAAAGACCGCGGTAATAGGGGCTCGGCTCCTTCGGGAAGCCCTCGGTGGAGGAAAGTGGAGCGCACGGTGGGGTGTCGTGTCACGGGATTCGTACTGCTATGCGACAAGAACAGGAACATCACCGGGGTTCCCTGGAATATCCACAAATGTCGCCCGAGAACCCACAGCGTCGTAGGGTCGTACACACAATGGAAAAGGAATGGCATGGCTCCCGCAAAGGCACCCTACGGGACAGCCGTCGCACTTCTCTCATGGAGGCCCGGTGGCAGTAACCCATGATGTCCCTCCCCAGCTCGACGAGCTGGTCTCCACCGCGCACCGGATTCGGAACGCCATCGAATCGGTGATCGAGGGCAAGGGCGACGCCGTCCGCATCACGCTCACCGTCCTGCTCGCGGAGGGCCACCTCCTGATCGAGGACGTGCCAGGGGTCGGCAAGACCATGCTGGCCAAGGCGCTGGCGCGCTCCATCGACTGTCCGGTGCGCCGCGTGCAGTTCACTCCCGACCTGCTGCCCAGTGACATCACCGGGGTCAGCGCGTACAACCAGCAGACCCGGGAGTTCGAGTTCAAGCCCGGCCCGGTGTTCGCGAACATCGTGGTCGGCGACGAGATCAACCGCGCCTCTCCGAAGACGCAGTCCGCGCTGCTGGAATGCATGGAAGAGCAGCAGGTGACGGTGGACGGCGAGACGTACCAGCTGGACGCGCCGTTCATGGTGATCGCCACCCAGAACCCCATCGAAATGGAAGGCACCTATCCCCTTCCCGAGGCGCAGCGCGACCGCTTCACCGCGCGCATCGCGATGGGCTACCCCGAGCCGCAGGCCGAGCTGGAGATGCTCGACGTGCACGGCGAGACCTCGCCGCTGGACAAGCTGCAGCCGGTGGCGACGACGGCCGAGGTGCGCGCCCTCATCGAGGCCGTACGCGGCGTCTACGTCTCGCAGGCGGTCAAGAAGTACGCCATCGACCTCGTCGTGGCCACCCGTCACTCCCCCGACCTGCGACTGGGCGCCTCGCCCCGGTCCACGCTGCAGCTCGTGCGGGCCGCCAGGGCGCACGCCGCGCTGGCCGGGCGCGACTACGTCATCCCCGACGACCTGCAGGACCTGGCCATCCCCGTGCTGGCGCACCGGCTGCTGCCCAGCGTCGAGGCCCAGGGCCAGCGCCGCCTGCCCGAGCAGGTGGTGACCGATCTGGTCAGGCGCGTGCCGGTGCCGGAGACCAGAGGCCGCTAATGGATCCGCAGCGTAGACGGCACTGGCTGAGCGAGGCGCGGTGAGAGCCGGACTTCGGGCGCTGACCTCCAGGGGCAGGTCGTTCCTCGCCTCCGGCATCGCGGCGCTGCTGATGGCCGTCATTCTGGGCGAGAACGACCTGTTCAGGATCGGCGTCCTGGTGACGGCGCTGCCGCTGCTGGCGGCCATGGTGGTGGCGCGCACGCGCTACCGGCTGAGCTGCGCCAGGCGCCTCGACCCGCCGAGGGCCGAGGTCGGCGGCGAGGCCACCGTGACCCTGCGGCTGGAGAACGTCACCAGGCTGCCGACCGGCCTGCTGCTCATCGAGGACACCGTTCCTTACGCGCTGGGCGTGCGGCCCCGGTTCGTGCTGGACCGGGTCGAGTCGCGGGGCGTGCGGGAGATCGACTACCGGGTGCGCTCGGACCTGCGCGGCCGTTACACGATCGGCCCGCTGTCGGTCCGCATCGCCGACCCGTTCGGGCTCGTCGAGCTGACCCGCTCGTTCACGATCAGCGACACGCTCGTGGTGACGCCGCACGTGGCGGCGCTGCCCCACGTACGGCTGTCGGGTGAGTGGACGGGCGGCGGCGACAGCCGTACCAGGAGCGTGGCCGCGGCCGGCGACGACGACGTGGCGCCACGCGAATACCGGCAGGGCGACGACCTGCGCCGGGTGCACTGGCGCTCGACGGCCCGCCGCGGCGAGCTGATGGTGCGCCGCGAGGAGCAGCAGTGGCAGAGCCGCGGCGCGCTCCTGCTGGACACCCGCAGGTACGCGCACCGGGGCGAGGGCCCGCGATCGTCGTTCGAGGTGGCGGTCTCGGCCGCGGCCTCGATCGGCGTGCACCTCGCCCACGAGGGGCTCGGCCTGCGGCTGGTGACCGACCAGGGCGCCGAGCACCTGACCGACACCGGACTGAGCTGGTCGCTGCTCGACACCCTCGCGGTGGTGCGGCACAGCCCGGCCCGCTCCCTGGAGATGGGCGTCTCGGCCCTTCGCCAGGGCGGGGGCGACGGGCTGATCGTGGCCGTGCTCGGCGACCTCGACCCGGAGGAGGCGAGAGAGCTGGCCAGGCTGAGGCACAGCGGCATCACCGCGGTGGCAGTGATGCTCGACGTGAGCACGTGGGACGGCGGGGACCGCGTGGCCGCGGAGAACCACCAGGCCGTGCAGACGGTCCTGGCCGGGTACGGCTGGCGCATCGTGCGCCTGCCCGCGGGCACCTCGATCGCCTCCGTCTGGCAGAACGCCGCCAACCGCGGCAGGTACGCGGTCAACCCGGCGGGAGGTGCGGCATGAGGCTGACCGTCGCCTCCGGCGTGGCCGCGTTCGCCGCGGCGTTCCTGCTCTACCCGCTCTTCCAGGGCGGTTCCTGGTTCTGGACGTCGCTGGGCGCCGTGCTCGCCGTGATGGCCGCGGGCCTGCTGAGCAGCCGCCTGTCGCTGCCCGCGTGGGCGGCGCCGCTGGTCGCGGTGCTCGCGGTGTGGGTCTACCTGACCGCGGCGTTCGCCTCCGCCAAGGCGTGGGCGCTGGTGGTGCCGACCCGCGGGTCGGTGATGGAGCTGGGCAGGCTGCTGGGGGTCGGCTGGGCCGACATCCAGCGCTTCGCCGCTCCCGTGCCGGAGACCACCGGCATCACGCTGCTGACCGCCGGCGGCGTGGCGCTGATCGCGATCGCCGTGGACCTGCTGGCCGCGCGGCTGCGCAAGGCGGCGCTGGCCGGGCTGCCGCTGCTGGCGCTGGCCACCGTTCCGGCGACGATCCTGCCCGACCCGATCAGCTGGCCGGCGTTCATCCTGGCCGCGCTCGGGTTCATCGGCCTGCTGATCGCCGACGGGCGCGAGCGGGTCGGCCACTGGGGCAGGGCGGTGCTGGTACGGCGGACGACCCGCGCCACGTCCTCCCGGCCCGAGGCCCGCACCTCGGCGGACACCAGCGGGCTGCGGCTGTCGGGCAAGCGCATCGGGTTCGCCGCGATCGTGCTGGCGGTGCTGGTGCCCGCGCTGCTGCCGGCCATGGAGCCGGTGTCGTTCTTCACGTTCGGCGTGGGCGGCAGCGGCTCGGGCCGGGGCAACTCGATCAGCATCCCCAACCCCATCGCGAACCTGAAGGGCCAGCTGGAGCTGCCGGAACGGCGCGTGGTCCTCACCTACTCCAACAACGACGACAAACCCCGCTATCTGCGGATCTTCGCGCTCGACACGTTCGACGGCCAGCAGTTCGGCATGACGGAGCCCAAGGGGGCCCCGCAGAACAGGACGGACAACGGTCCCCTCCCGGCGCCGCCCGGCCTCGGCTCCGAGCCGAAGGTCAAGGCCGTGAACACGAACATCCGGATCAGCGACGAGATCGAGAAGCTGCAGTTCCTGCCGCTGCCGTACCCGCCGCGACAGATCCAGATCGACGGCGACTGGCGGGCGGACGTGGCCACGCTCATGGTCTTCTCCACCCGTGACGAGGCCGCAGGCGTCGAGTACGAGGTGAACACGAGCGAGCCGGAGCCCACGCCGGACCTGCTGGACTCGCTCAGCGGGACCCGGCCCAGCGTCGATCCCCGCTTCCTGAGGCTGCCGGACAACCTCCCGCCCGAGATCGCCGAGCTGGCGACCAGGCTGACCGCGAACGCCAAGACGGAGTACGAGGCGGCGGTGAAGCTGCAGCAGTTCTTCACCGGCGGCGACTTCACCTACAACCTGAGCACGCAGGGGCACAGCAACTCGGCGCTGCGGGACTTCCTGCTGCGCGACCGAGCGGGCTACTGCGAGCAGTTCGCCGCCTCGATGGCGGTGCTGGCCAGGCTGGTGGGCATCCCGTCGCGGGTGGCGATCGGCTACACCGGCGGCACGAAGGTCGGCGACCGGTGGCAGGTCGGCACGAACGACTCCCACTCCTGGCCCGAGCTGTATTTCGAGGGCGTGGGCTGGCTGCCGTTCGAGCCCACTCCCTCGGGCTCGGCCGGCCAGGGCAGCGCGCGGGTGCCCGAGTACACGCAGCCCAGGCCGGAGGCGACCGGGGAGGCGTCGACGCCGACGCCGGGTTCGACCAGTTCGTCCGCTGACGAGCCGGTCGACCCGCAGGCCCGGCGCAACCCCCGCGAGCTTGACCGCGAGGGCGTGGTCGCCACCGGCGGGCTGCCGACGGACGACTCGATGCCGCTGATCGGCCAGATCGGCATCGGCGCGGGGGCGCTGCTGCTGGTGCTGCTGATCCCCGCGGGCCTGCGGCTGATCACCAGGAACCGGCGGGTACGCACCCTGGGCTGGAAGGTCTCGGAGCCGTCCGACGAGCTGACGGCCACGATCGCGGCGAAGTCGGCCGGCCGCCACCCGTCGGTCGCCGCCGCCTGGGCGGAGCTGGACGACGTGCTGTACGACTACGGCATGGCCCGCCAGCTCAGCGAGACCCCGCGGGCGCTGGCACGGCGGCTGACCCAGCAGTACGAGTTCGACGCGGACTCGGCGGCGGCCATCACGGCCATCGCGTCCGCGGTGGAGCGGGTGCTGTTCGCCAGGGATCCCGGGCAGATCGGGCCGTTGCGCAAGGACCTGCGCAAGGTACGCCAGGCGCTGGCGGCCACGGTGTCACGCGGGCGCCGGCTGCGGGCGGTGCTGCTGCCGCCGTCCACGCTGCGGCGGCTGCGGGGGCTGGGCGAGCGCCTGCTCGACGGGTTCGACCTGCTGGAGAACATCAGGCTGCGAAGGACGTCCGCCCAGAAGGGCTCCTGACCGACCGACGCGTCCGGCCGTCCCCCTCGTCGAGGGGGACGGCCGGTTTCGTCTTCGGAGGGCGTCACCGCCTGGCCGGGCACACCTTCGGACCTGGCCGAGCTCGCCGGGGGACGGACGACCGTCGGTTGCGCCTTCACGCGCCGGGGTGGGCGCATGGCGGGACCCGGAAGGGCCGCCTCCCACACGAGGGCCGCCCGGACGCGAGTCCGGACGGCTCCGCAGGTCAGCGGTCAGCGCTCATCGTTACGGCGGCGCCAGCGCTCTTCCATGCGCTCCATGAACGTGCCCCGGCGAGCCCGGCGCGGCTGCTTGCCCGGAGGAGGGGCCGAGCCCGAGGCGGGCGCGGAGTCACCGAACCCGTTCATGCGTTTCCAACTGGACAGGCCCCACAGACACGCGGCGAGCATGACCACGAAACCGCCGACGCCGAGAGGGATCAGGGCACTGCCACTCATCACCACGCCGACCATCATGATGACGACGCCGAGAGCAAAGCCGATGGAGGCCTTGATCAGACGACGCTTGTAATGGCTGCGCGGGTCACTGATCCTTACGGTGTTGGCCCACTTCGGGTCCTCGGCGTAGAGGGCCTGCTCGATCTGGTCGAGCAAGCGCTGCTCGTGCTCAGAGAGCGGCACGGCGCCTCCCAAGGACAGCCCCAGGACGGGGAAGACGGCAACGGACGACACGGGGTGTCCGAACCTCGCGGTCGGTTATCCCCAGAATACGAGGCTGTAGACGTAGGCGAAAGCAAACGTCCAACGCAGACCAAACCGGAGGTGTCGTCATGGCTCCATTGTGGCCCATCTCGCCCCCCTTCCCCCAAAATCGCGACACTGAGGCCCCATAAAAATCCGGACATCGGCGTCATCTCTCTACATCATCAAGCTTGCCACGTACGAGCGATGCTGGGACCACCGCATCCGGACCGAATCGCCGGATCGCCTTGTCCATGGCCTGCTCGGCCTCGCGCCAGCCGGTCTCCCGCTCCCCGATGCCGAGCTGGTGGGTGGCCTCGCCCGCGGGCCGCAGGTTTTCCATCCTGACCCCGACCAGGCGCAGCCGCACGCGCTGGAGGCCGGCCGCCTCGTACAGCTCGCAGGCTGTGGCATAAATCACCTGGGCCACGTCGGTCGCCTCGCGCAGGGTGCGCGAGCGGTTGATCGTCGTGAAATCAGCACGGCGGAGCTTCACACTTACAGTCCTTCCCACGTGTCCGCCCTTACGCATCCTGGCGGCCACCCGCTCGGAAAGACGCAGCAGCTCCCGCTTGATCACCTCGGGATCGTCCACGTCGGCCGCGAACGTCTCCTCGTTGCCGATGCTCTTGTCGGGCACGTGGGCGCTCACCGGCCGCTCGTCGCGGCCCCAGGCCAGCGCCGCCAGGTGGCCGCCCACGGCCTGGCCGAGCTCGCGCTGGAGGGTGGCGGGCGGCACCCTGGCCAGGTCGCCGACCGTGCGGATGCCGAGGCGTACGAGAGACTGCTCGGTGCGCTCGCCGACGCCCCACAGCGCCGAGACCGGCAGTGGGTGGAGGAAGTCGACGACCTGGTCGGCGGGCACCACCAGCAGCCCGTCGGGCTTGCACTGCTTGCTGGCCAGCTTGGCCACGAACTTGCTGCTCGCCACGCCGACCGAGCACGTGATGCCGTAGCGGTCGAGGACCTGCTCCCTGATCATCGCGGCGATGGCGGCGGGCGGGCCGAGCCGGCGCCTGGCACCCCCGACGTCGAGGAACGCCTCGTCGGACGCGATGGGCTCGACCAGCGGGGTGATCGTGTGGAAGATCTCCATGACGCCCTTGGAGACCTCGGAGTATTTGCCGTGGCTGGGCGGGATGATCGTGGCCTGCGGGCAGAGCCGGCGCGCCCTGCTCATCGGCATCGCGGAGTGCACGCCTTGGGCCCTGGCCTCGTACGTGGCGCTGAGCACGACGCCGCGCCCCGCGGGCGAGCCCACGATCACCGGGCGGCCGCGCAGCTCGGGACGCTCGAGCAGCTCGACGCTGGCGAAGAAGGCATCCATGTCGACGTGCAGGATCGGGCAGCCGCTGTCGTCGGCCCCGGTGCGTGGAGCGGGGCCGATGCCGGTGATCTGCTTGCGAGACACGCCGTCGATTCTATCCGAACATGCGTTCTATACCCAGTGCCGGCGCCTCAGGACCTGTGCGCGAGCACGTGCAGCTGGGTCGCGATGTCCCGCAGCACGGGGTGGGTGGCGGCGACCTGCTCAAGGGCGACGAGTGCCTCGGCGGCGCCGGGCTCGCCGTCAACCAGCCTGCTCGGGACCAGGTCGGCGAAGACCCGCACGCCGTGGACGGCGCCGACGGCGAACCCGGTCGCGGTCAGCAGCTCGGTGAGCGTCTCGGCGGCGAAGCGCCTCGGGGTGGGGTCGCGGTCGCCCCAGGTGCCCCGCGGGTCGTCGAGCACCGCCCGCGCCTCGTCGAACTGGCCCGCGAGCGCCCGGTGGATGGCGCTGCCGACGGGATTGGCGGTCAGCACGCTCACCGCGCCGCCCCTGCGCAGCACGCCCGCGACGGCGGTCAGCGCGCTGATCGGGTCTTCGACGTATTCGAGCACGCTGTGGCAGAGCACCAGGTCGGCGCTGTCGCGGCTGAGCAGCTCGCCCAGGTCGGCGGCGTCGCCCTGCAGGGCCCGCACGCCCACGCCCTTCTCCTTGGCACGGCGCTCGAGCGCGGCCAGCGAGTCGGGGCTCGGGTCGACGACGGTCACGGCGTGACCCAGCGCCGCCAGCGGCACGGCGAACCCGCCGGTGCCACCCCCGGCATCGACGATGTCGAGCCCCTCTCGGCCGGTCGCCGCCGTCCGTTCGGCCAGCGCGGACCGCAACGCGTCCCAGACGACGGCGGTCCGCACCGCCGGGGTCCTCGTGACGCCTTCAGCACGCAACGTCGGCTCGCCTCCCTCTCCCCTCGCGACGGGCCCGCGCTCCGGGCCCCTCGCGATCGCGCACTTCGTGAACTGCGCTTCTCCGCGGACGGGCCCCAGCCTACGCCGTGCGCCGGTCCCCCGCTCGCCGTCACCCGCACCGCCCCGATCCGGGTCACGGACACCGCCCCGATCCCGGTCACCGATGCCGCCCGGGTGAACCGCCAACGGCCCGGCCGGGCGGACCTCCGCCCCGGGCGCGTCGCCGTCGACGACCAGGCGGCGCAGTCAGGCGGCGCGGTCAGGCGTCGAACGTGGCGGCCAGCCGTTTGGGCGCGCGCAGCCGCCACGCGTCGGTCAGCAACTCGCCCATCTCCTCGGCGTCCACGGCCCCGAACCGCACCAGCACGCCGGCATACCCGTCGTAGTGCGGCGTCGTGAAGAAGGCGGCCGGCTGGGCCGCGATGAGCCCCGCCTTCTCCTCCTCGGAGCCCACCGGCAGCACCAGCACGTCGCCCTCCTCCCGCACCCGGGCGAACCACTTGCCGCGGACGTAGAAGGCGGGCGTGCCGTACATGGTCTTCTCGACGGTCTCGGGCAGCGCGAGCGCGAGCCGGCGTACGTCGTCCTCGGTCACCATGCCCACACGATACGCACCGCCGGGGAAACGGAAAGGGGCGCGTCGCGGCTGGTGACGCGCCACTTGTCCGCACGCTCTCTGGCCACACGGCCAGTTTTCGCGCGAAGGCGCCTGGCCGTGTGGAAGTACACGTCCTTCGTCTTCGCGAGCCGTG
Organism: Nonomuraea sp. NPDC050451; assembly: GCF_044458585.1. Classification (NCBI taxonomy): domain Bacteria; kingdom Bacillati; phylum Actinomycetota; class Actinomycetes; order Streptosporangiales; family Streptosporangiaceae; genus Nonomuraea; species Nonomuraea sp. NPDC050451. The sequence goes on along the minus strand of NZ_JBITHZ010000001.1, from coordinate 611,359 downwards.
CAGGCAGGCGTTAGTTCGGAACGTACGCCGAACTTATTTGGAACGTACCCCGAACTCCGGCTTTTGACGGTGTCTAAAGGGTGAGGCTTGGCTTGAGCTGCTTGAAGCGGGCCAGCAGCCCGTTCACGAACTGCGGCGACTCGTCGGTGGACAGCTCACCCGCCAGGTGCACCCACTCGCTGATCACCACGCCCTCGGGCACGCCGGGCATCCAGAGCAGCTCGTACGTGCCCCCGCGCAGCAGGTTGCGGTCGACGGCGGGCATCCGGTCGAGGGTCCAGCCCTCGGCGTACGTGGTGATCAGCTCGTCGATGCGCGCGTGGTGTCTGGCGACGCCCTCGACGATGGTCGAGGTGTATTCGTTCACCGGGGGCTCCTGCCGCTCCACGCGTTCGGCGAGGATCTTCAGCGGATCCTCGCCGCGCAGCTCGGCCTCGAAGAGGATGTCAAGCGCCCGCCGGCGTGCTTTGCCGCGTGCCGACACCTCAGGCCCGGCCGAGGTATTCGCCGCTGCGGGTGTCGACCTTGACCTTCTCGCCGGTGGTGATGAACAGCGGCACCTTGATCTCGGCGCCGGTCTCCAGCGTGGCGGGCTTGGTGCCGCCGGTGGAGCGGTCGCCCTGCAGGCCGGGCTCGGTGTTGGCGATGGTCAGCTCGACCGCGGCGGGCAGGTCGACGTAGAGGGCCGAGCCCTCGTTGAACGCGACCGTGGCCAGAGTGTTCTCCAGCATGTAGTTGGCGGCGGTGCCGACGGTGCCGTTGGGCACGTTGACCATGTCGTAGGTCTCGGTGTCCATGAAGACGAAGTCGTCGCCGTCCTTGTACGAGTACTGCATCTCGCGCTTGTCGACGTTGGCCACGTCGACCTTCACGCCGGCGTTGAAGGTCTTGTCGACGACCTTGCCGGAGAGGACGTTCTTGAGCTTGGTGCGCACGAACGCGCCACCCTTGCCCGGCTTGACGTGCTGGAACTCGACCACGGCCCAGAGCTCACCGCCCTCGAGCTTCAGCACCATGCCGTTCTTGAGGTCGTTGGTCGTCGCCACTCGTTCTTCTCCCGCGTGCGGCCGCTCTAAAGGACGAGCAGCTCCTTGGTCGTCTTCGTGAAAAGTTCCGGCCCGCCCTCACGTGTCACCAGGGTGTCCTCGATGCGAACCCCGCCCCGGCCCGGGAGATAGACCCCAGGCTCGACGGTGATCGGAACTCGATCCTCTAGTCTACCGGTCCGCGAAGGGCCGAGGAACGGCTCCTCGTGGATCTCCAGGCCGACGCCGTGTCCCAGCCCGTGCCGGAAGCGGCTCCCGTACCCCGCGTCCTCGATGACGGTACGGGCCGCCGCGTCCACCTCCCTGGCCCCCGCGCCCGGCGCGAGCGCGTGCCTGCCGGCCCGCTGCGCCTCGGCGACCAGGTCGTAGATCTCGCGCTGCCAGTCCGTCGGCGGGCCGAGGCAGACCGTCCTGGTCATGTCGGCGTGGTAGCCCTGGTAGCGGGCGCCGAAGTCGATGGTGACCAGGTCGCCGGCGCGCAGCTCCCTGCCGGAGGGGGCGTGGTGCGGGATCGCGCCGTTCTCGCCGGCGGCCACGATCGTGTCGAACGCGGGCTTGTCGGCGCCCAGCTCGGTCATGCGGTTGTCGAGGAGGCGGGCGAGGTCGCGCTCGGTGATCCCCGGGACGATTTTCCCGGAAATATCGGCAAATGCCTGGTCAGTGATCTCGCAGGCCGTACGGAGGAGCTCCAGCTCGCCGTCGTCCTTGACCGCCCGCAGCAGCTCCACCACCGGCTCCAGCGGCACCAGCCCCTCACCCAGGCGCCGGTACGTGGCCACGCTCATCCACGCCGCCTCGATCCCGATCCCGGGCTCCGCCAGCGCGCTCTCCACGTCGTACGCCTCGACCGACGGCACGTCCAGCGTGCGGGCCACCTCGATGTAGCGGTTGTCGGTGGCCAGCAGCGCCGTGCCGTCGGCCCTGACCAGCACGGCGGCGTTCGAGCTGACCAGCCCGGTGAGGTAGCGGACGTTCACCGGCGAGGTGACGAGCAGGGCGGGGACCTCACGCGCGGGCAGCAACTCGGCGAGGCGGGCCCGGCGTGCCACGTAGTCGACGCTCATTGCGCCAATGTACGTGTTCCACCCCTGACGTCACTATCGCCCGCCACCTGGCCGAGCCCGCCTGGAGCTCCTAGTTGTCGGGCAGCCGCCAGTCGTTCAGCACCTGCGCCGCCGGCCCGGACCTTTCCATGTCGCCCTTCTCCTGCGCCCGCCTCAGGTCGTGGTAGACGCCGGCGACCTGGTCGATCCCCGCCTCGACGCGGCCCTGCTCGAAGCTCCTGGCCGCCTTCCTGATCTTGTCGCGGGCCTTGCCCGCGACCTTGGGGTCGATCGCTCCCATGGCCTGCTGGGCCATCAGCGCCTCGTCGAACTCCGACAGCCACTTGCGGTAGCCGCCAGGCGGGATCGCGTCGCCCAGGGTGGCCTTGGGCTCGGCCGTCTCGCGCGGCGAGGTCGGCTCGGGCCCCAGGGTGTTCACCAGGCCGGGCGTCGCGTCCGGCGTGGGCTCCTGGGTGGGGAGCGTGGTCGGCAGCGTGGTCAGTTCCGTGGTCGGCGCGGGGGTCGGGGTGGAGGCGGTCAGCGGCTCCTCCTTCCTCGTGCCGGCCCACATCACCATGACGACGGTCACCACCGCGATGGCCACCACGGCGGCGCCGAGCTGGAGGATGAGCTTGCGGTTCGACGCGGGGGCGGGCTCGAGGTCGCCCGCCTGGTAGACGGCGGTGTCACCGGCTCTCGGGCTTCCGCCGTGCCCCGGGGCCTGGAAGACCTCGGTCGCGCCCGACCCGTCCCCTCCGAACGGCCCGGTCCCCGGCGCGCGGCCCTGGCCGCCGGGCGGCACTCCGCCGTCCCGGAGGGAGACGCCCGTCACGGGCATGGCCGGCCCGGCCGGAGGCGACCCGACCGGAGGCGCCCCAGGAGGAGGTGACCCAGGGGAAGGTTGCCCAGCGGGAGGCGGCACGAGGAAAGGCTGCCCGGGCGGAGGCGACGCGGGGGAAGCCTGCCCAGGCCCGGGCGGCACGGGTGCCGCGGCGGGCGGTGCGGCCGGGTTGGCGCGCGGCCGCGCGATGGCGGCCAGCGCCCGCCGGATCGCCTCACCGCTGCCGGGCCGCTTCGCGGGCTCCTCGGCGATCATGGCCAGCACGAGCCGATCCAGCTCCGGGGACACCTCGGCCCGGAGCACGCTCGGCGGAGCGGCCGCACCCCGCCCCGAAGCACCGGAGTCGTCCTCCTTGCCGCCGAAGGGCGGGCGGCCGCACAGGAGCTCGTAGCAGACGCACCCCAGCGCGTACAGGTCACCGGTGGCCGCGGCCTCCTGCCCCGGAGCCCGCTCGGGCGCCACGTACCGCGGGTCCCCCGGCACCCGGTCGTCCATCCCGAACCCGACGACCTTGAGCACCCCGCTCCCGGCCAGCCGGAAGCTGTGCGGGGCGACGTTCCCGTGCACGACGCCCGCCCGGTGGGCGGCGTCGAGCCCGGCCGCGGCCTGCCCGATCAGGTCGCACACCTCGACGATCGGCAGGGGACCGCGCGCCGCCAGCTCCTCGCCCAGGCTGGGGCCGGTGAGGAACTCCATCACCAGGAACGGCGCCCCGTCATGGTCGCCGACGTCCAGCACCATGGCCACGTTCGGATGGATCACCCGGGCCACGGCCTGGGCGTGCTGCCTGAGCACCTCCCGGGTCGCGGCCCCCGCCACCCGGGCGCCGAGCACCTTCACGGCCACGACCCAGTCGGCCCGCGTGTCGTACCCTCGCCACACCTCACCCATCGGCCCGCTGCTGATGCGCTCGTCAAGCCGATACCGGTCAGCGACCAAGGACGGCGTCGCGTCGGACATATCCCCGCCAATTACTCGAACATCAGGATTTCCGACCACCATAGGGCCCCGCAGACCCTGCCGCCCCATCATCGGCTGGGCGGCGAGGTCAGGCCGCCACGGGCTGCGGCACGCGCCCCACCGGCGCGGCCTCGTCGAGCGGCTGCGGCGCCGCGTTGAAGACGGCCTCGTCCAGCCGGCCCTCCGAGCGCGCCACCAGGACGGGGACGACGAGCTGTCCCGCGACGTTGGTGGCGGTGCGGATCATGTCGAGGATCGGGTCGATGGCCAGCAGCAGGCCGACGCCCTCAAGGGGCAGCCCCAGCGTGCTGAGCGTGAGCGTCAGCATGACGGTCGCGCCGGTCAGGCCCGCCGTGGCGGCCGAGCCGACCACCGACACGAACGCGATCAGCAGGTAGTCGCCGAACCCGAGGGGCACGCCGAACACCTGGGCCACGAAGATCGCGGCCAGCGCCGGGTAGACCGAGGCGCACCCGTCCATCTTGGTGGTGGCGCCGAACGGCACCGCGAAGGAGGCGTAGTCGCGGTCCACGCCGTTGCGCTCGACGGTGACCCGCTGCGTCAGCGGCAGCGTGCCGACGGACGAGCGGGAGACGAAGGCCAGCTCGATCGCGGGCCACGCGTTGCGGAAGAACTGGACGGGGTTGACCCTGCCCCACACGGCCAGCACCGCCGGATAGACGGCCAGCAGCACGATGAAGCAGCCGATGTACACCCCGGCGCTGAACTTGGCCAGCGGCGCCAGCAGGTCCCACCCGTACGTGGACACGGCCTTGCCGATCAGGCCCGCGGTGCCGATGGGAGCCAGGCGCAGGACCCACCACAGCGCCTTCTGGACGAGTTCCAGGACGGAGCGGGCGAGGTTCAGGAACGGTTCGGCCTTCTCGCCGACCGCCAGGGCCGCCGCGCCGAGCACGACCCCCAGGAAGACGATCTGGAGGACCTTCACCTCGGTGAAGGCGGTGACGATGTTGGTGGGCACGATGCCGGTGACGAAGTCGAGCCAGGTGCCCGCGCCTTCAAGATCCACGGCCTTGGCGGCGGCGGTGTCGAGCGTGACGCCCTGGCCGGGGTTGATGAGCAGGCCGAGGCCGATCGCGAGCGCCACGGAGACGAACGCGGTGACGAGGAACCACAGCAGCGTCTTGGACGCGAGCCGGGCGGCGCCGTTGACGTTGCGCAGGTTGGCCACGCTGACCAGCACGGCGGTGAAGACCAGGGGCGGCACGGCGAGCTTGAGCAGCTGGACGAAGATCTGCCCGATCCGGGTCAGCGTCTCGGCCAGCCAGGCCACGTCCCAGATCTTGGCGACGAAGCCCAGCGCGATGCCGGCCGCGAGGCCGACCAGGAGTTGCAGGGAGAAGGAGAATCTCTTCATGGGTTGGGGAAGCTCCCGAGGAACACGGCATGCCGGCCCGCCACGCGAGCAGGCATGCCAGGTGAGGATTTGGGTGATCGAGGCTGACGCGGTCAGCGACAGAGCGATCCGTGCAACCGGCACAGATCGATGTGCAGCCGCTCGACGAGCCACACGAACACCAGGGAAAACCTCACGAGCTCCCACAACACCCGCAAAAAGGGGCATATTCCATTAAGGGGTGTGACTCACCCCACAATGTCCTTGATCGTCTCAATCAGCCGCACCCGGTCCTCGTGCGTCCGGCCGAGCGGCGCCACGTTCAGCGTGGTCACCCCCGACTCCTTCATCGCCTGGACGCGGTCGCGCACGAACCCCTCGCTGCCGATCAGCGACATGCTCTCCAGCAGCTCGCCGGGCACCAGGGCGGCCGCCTCCTCCTTCTTGCCTTCGAGGTAGAGGTCCTGGATCCGCTCGGCCTCCTTCTCGTAGCCGTAGCGCCTGGCCAGGTCGTTGTAGAAGTTGCGGCCCTTGGCGCCCATGCCGCCGATGTAGAGGGCCGCCATCGGCCGCCCGAACTCCAGCAGCCCGGACACGTCGTCGCCGATCGCCAGGGACGCCTGCGCGATCACGTCCAGTTCGCCCAGCTCAGGGTCGCGCTTCGCCTTGCCGGCGGCCAGCGACGCGCCCCACACGTCGGCGGCCTTCTCGGGCACGTAGAAGATCGGCTCCCAGCCCTCGGCCAGCTCGGCGGCGAGCTCGACGTTCTTGGGCCCGATGGCGGCGATCACGATCGGGATGCGGGGCCGTACCGGGTGGTTGATGAGCTTCAGCGGCTTGCCCAGGCCCGTGCCCTGGTCGGGCGGGAGCGGCAGCGTGTAGTGCTTGCCCTCGTGCACCAGGCGCTCGCGCCGCCACACCTGGCGGCAGATCTCGACGACCTCCCTGGTACGCCCGAGCGGCGCCGTGTACGGCACCCCGTGGAAGCCCTCGATCACCTGCGGCCCCGACGCGCCGAGGCCGAGCGTGAAGCGTCCGTCGGAGACGTAGTCCAGGCCCGCGGCCGTCATGGCCAGCAGCGTCGGCGTGCGGGAGTAGATCGGCAGGATGCCGGAGGCGATCTCCAGCCGCTCGGTCCTGGCCGCGATGTACCCCATCTGGCTGACGGCGTCGAAGCTGTAGGCCTCGGCCACGAACACGATGTCGAGACCGGCCTTCTCGTAGTCCGCCAGCTCGGCCACCGTCTCCTTGAAGCCGCCCGAGTAGTTGAGTGCCATACCGATGCGCATGCCGGGCTCCCGATGAAACCGAATGATATTCCGTTGCGACGCGAACAGGCTATCGCGTCGGCGCGGCGGGCAGGGAGCCACTAGCCTGGATCAGGTGCTGAGTCGGCTCGTCGTCGTCGTGTCCGCCGTGGTCGCCGTGGCCATGGCCGGACACCGGCTGATTCCTGCGCTCGGCGGGTTCACGCCGGTGATGGAGAGCCTGCTGCCCTGGCTGGGGGTGTCCGTCCCGCTGCTGCTGGTGGCCGCCGCGCTGGCACGCTCCAGGATGGCCCTGGTCGCGGCGCTGGTGCCCGGGGTGGTGTGGGCGGCGATGTTCGGCTCCACGCTGCTGCGCACGCCGCCGGGCGGCCCGAGCGACCTGGCCGTCGGCACGGTCAACGTGGGCGTGACCAACAACGCCTCGGGCGAGGCCGTCCGCATGATCGCCAAGGACCTCGACCTGCTGGCCGCCCAGGAGCTGACCAGCGGCGGCCCCGCGGCCAAGCAGCTCAACAAGATGTTCAAGTACCACTATCCGGTCAGCACGGTCGGCCTGTGGAGCCGCTACCCGATCAGCGAGACCAAGCCGCTCGACGTCGGCCTGGGCTGGCCGCGGGCGCTGCGCGCGGTGGTCGCCACCCCCAAGGGCAAGGTGACCGTCTACGTCATGCACCTGGCCTCGGCCCGCCCCGGGGAGACCGCCTCGCGCGACGTCTCTCTCGCGCACGCGCGCAAGCTCATCGACGCCGACCCGAGCAAGCGCATCCTGCTGCTCGGCGACCTCAACACCGCCACCACCGACCGGGGCATGCGGGGGCTGACCCCGCCGCTGAGCGACGCGCAGACCGTGGCGGGCGACGGGTTCGGGTTCACCTGGCCGTCCGAGTTCCCGATCACCCGGCCCGACCACATCCTGTTCAAGGGCATGACGGCGACCAAGGCGGGCGTCGCCCCCGCGACCGGCAGCGACCACCGCGCCGCCATCGCCTCACTGCGGCTCTAGCAGCCGCAGGTCCTGGGGCGTGTCGATGTCGGCAGGGTCCCCGTGCTCGTCGCACGGCACCTCGGTGACCAGCTCGGGGTGCGCCTTCATGAACGGCCGCGCCCCCACGTCCCCCACGGCCAGCTCCGCCACCTCGGCGAAGTGCTCGCGGGCGATCAGCACCGGGTTCCTGCGCTTCCCCCCGTAGGTGGCGACCGCCAGCCCGGCGCCCGAGGCGATCAGCGCGCGTACCGCGCCCGGGCCGATGAACGGCTGGTCGACCAGCGCGATCACCACGGACTCGGCCTCCCGCGGCAGCGCGGCGAGCCCGACCCGCAGGGACGAGCCCATGCCGGAGGCCCAGTCCGGGTTGCGCACGGTCACCGCGCCGCGCACCTGCACGGTGGCCGCGCCGAGCACGACCACGACGGGGTGGCAGCCGCCCTCCTCCAGCAGCCGCACGCCGCGGTCGACCAGGCGCTCGCCCGCGTACTCGACCAGCGCCTTGGGCGTGCCCAGCCGGGCGCCCTCTCCCGCGGCCAGCAGCAGCCCGGCCACCTTCGCGCTCTTCATGAGCCCCCGTCGTGGATCTCGTGGTGGATGCGGCCCTCGGTGCTGGACAGCGGGCGGCCCGAGCCGCCCCAGCGGAGCTGGATCAGCTCGGCGGCGATCGACACGGCCGTCTCTTCGGGGGTGCGCGCGCCGAGGTCGAGCCCGATGGGCGAGCGCAGCCTGGCCAGCTCGGCGTCGGCGAGCCCGGCCTCGCGCAGCCGTTCGAGCCGGTCCTCGTGGGTGCGGCGCGAGCCCATGGCGCCCACGTACCCGGCGTCGGTGCGCAGGGCCACCTCCAGCAGCGGCACGTCGAACTTGGGGTCGTGGGTGAGCACGCAGATCACCGTGCGCTCGTCCACCTGCACGGAGGACAGGTAGTCGTGGGGCCACTTGACCACGACCTCGTCGGCGTCGGGGAAGCGCTTGGCGGTGGCGAAGATCGGGCGGGCGTCGCAGACCGTGACGTGATAGCCGAGGAACTTGCCCACCCTGGCCACCGCCGCCGCGAAGTCGATCGCCCCGAACACCAGCATGCGCGGCGGCGGCGCGAACGACTGCACGAACACCGCCAGGTCGTCCAGGCGCCGCTCCCCCTCGCCGCCGTAGTGCCTGATGCCGGTCAGGCCCTGGGCGAGCATGCCGCGCGCGTCGTCGTCCACGGCCTCGTCCAGCCGGTCGAGCCCGAGCGTGCCGGACGAGCGGTCCGGCCAGATGACCCGGCGGGCGCCGATCCGCCCGGGGCCGGAGACGATGGTGGCGACGGCCACCGGCTCGTGCGCGTCCACGGACATCGCGATCTCCCCGAGTTCGGGGAAGGTCTCGATCGAGATCGGCTCGACGAGGATGTCGATGATGCCGCCGCAGGTGAGCCCGACCGCGAACGCGTCGTCGTCGCTCACGCCGTACCGCTGCAGGACGGGCTCGTCGACGTCGGCGGCCAGCTCGAACACCGCGCCCTCGACGCACCCGCCGGACACGCTGCCGACCACCTCGTCGCCGCGCACCGCCATGGCCGCGCCCGGCGGCCTGGGCGCGCTGCTGAACGTGCTCACCACGGTCGCCAGCCCGAACTTGAGCCCCGACCTCCACCACCTCATGATCTCCGGCAGCACGTCACGCATGGGCCAGCCTTTCGCTGAGTCGCTCGTATGCGGCCAGGCTGTGCCCGGCCACCAGGTCGTCCACGTACGGCAGGGCGGCCCGCATGCCGCCCGTGAGAGGCTGGTAGTCCTCGTACCCCTTGTGCGGGTTGACCCAGATCACCCGGTGCGCCTGCCTGGCCAGCCTGGCCATCTGCGTCCCCAGCAGGGCCGGGTCGCCGCGTTCCCACCCGTCCGAGGCGATCACGGCGATCGCCCCGCGCGCGCTGTAGCGGGACAGGTACTCCTTGAGCTCGTCGCCCAGCCGGGTCCCGCCGCTCCAGTCGGGGATGGCCTTGGAGACCTCGTTCAGGGCGGTGCCGGGGTCGCGGTGGCGCAGCTCGGCGGTGACGGGGGTGAGCCTGGTGCCGACCGAATAGACCTTGGTGGCCCGGGGTTCGCTCCTGACGAGCGCGTGGGCGAAGCGCAGCAGGGTCTCGGCGTACGGGGCCATCGAGCCGCTGACGTCCACGAACAGGACGACCGTGCGCGGCCGGGTGGTGTGCCTCTTGCGCCGGAGCCGGGCGATGTCGCCCTTCCTGAGCGCGTCGCGGATGGTGCGGCGCGGGTCGAGCACGCCCCGGTGGGCGCCCTCGAAGCGGCGCGAGCGCCGCCGTTCGCGCCCGCACCTCAGCATGGCCAGCATCCGGTGCACCTCGGCCCGCTCGGCCTCGGTCAGCCTGGCCACGTCGCGGTGCCGAAGCACCTCGGCCCGGCTCGCCGTCGCGGGCGACGCCGTCCCGTCGTCGCCGCCGTCCGCCTCGCCGTGCGGCTCGGCCGCCAGGTGCCTGGTGACGCTGGTCGTGCTCGTACGGGACACGCTCGCCCGTGCCCCGCCGAAGTACGCGGCGAAGCACCGGTCGTAGCGGGGCAGGTCGTCAGGCGTGGCGCAGAGCGTGAGCCGCCCGGCCCAGTAGACCTCGCCGGAGTCGGCCACGTCGAGGTGGTCGAGCGCCCTGAGCAGGTTCTGCGTCCGCTCGTGATCGGCGGCGACCCCGGCCGCCCGCAGCGTCCTGGCGAACGCGGTCATGGTGGCGACCAGCTCATCCATGGGGCAGCAGCCCGTTTCCGAGCACGTTCGAGACGTCCTCCCGGTATTTCAGGGCCGCCCCCAGGGTGGCCGCGGCCAGGGCGGGATCGAGCTCCTTGGCCCCCAGCGTCAGCAGCGCCTCGGTCCAGTCGAGCGTCTCGGCCACGCCCGGCGGCTTGACCAGGTCCGCCTGCCGCAGCCGCTCGGCCGCCCGCGCCACCTGCACGGCCAGCGTCTCGGTGCAGTCGGGCAGCCGGCGCAGCAGGATGGCGACCTCGCGGTCGAAGCTGGGGTGCTCGAGCCAGTGGTAGAGGCAGCGCCGCTTGAGCGCGTCGTGCACCTCGCGCGTCCTGTTGGAGGTCACCACGACCACCGGCGGCGTCGTGGCCTTGACGGTCCCGAGCTCGGGGATGGAGATCGTGAAGTCGGAGAGCACTTCGAGCAGGAACGCCTCGAACTCGTCGTCGGCCCGGTCGATCTCGTCCACCAGCAGCACGCTCGGCTGCGTCTCGATGGCCTTGAGCAGGGGCCGCGCGATCAGGAACCGCCTGTCGTAGATCTCCCCCTCCAGCCGGCCCACGTCGGTGACGCCCGCGGCCTCCGCGGCCTTCAGGTGGAGCAGCTGGCGCGCGAAGTCCCAGTCGTACAGCGCCTGGGCGGCGTCCAGCCCCTCGTAGCACTGGAGCCTGATGAGCGGCGCCTTGAGCAGCGTCGCCAGCGTCTTGGCGAGCTCGGTCTTGCCGACCCCCGCCTCCCCTTCGAGGAAGAGCGGCCGGCCCATCCTCAGCGCCAGGAAGGCGGCCGTGGCCAGCCCTTCGTCGGCCAGGTAGGCGTGCCGGTCGAGGAGCTCGATGAGCTTGTCCGGCGACTCGATGTCCATTGCCTTGATTGTCCGCCGCAGCACTCCTTCAGGCTACGTCGACACCCGGCCCGGCGATATTCGTCCGCCGGCGATGACCCCAGGTCATCGACCGGCTACTTCTCGCGAGCCTCGCCGCGCTCCCGGATCAGGGCCTCCAGCTCGGCCGTGGCCCGGCGGGCGCGAAGCTTCTCCGAGCCCTGGATGCCCATGGCCCCGATGGTGCGCCCGTCGGAGGTGTCGATCTTCGGCCAGGGGTCGCCCACCAGCAGCGTGACCTCCAGGATCTCCGGCCACGAGTAGCGGTGGGTGCGGGCGGCGTTGACGATCGTGAGGCCCTCGTCGTCCGCCTCCACCCGCACCCGCCCCAGCAGGTGGAGCACGAACGCCACCGCGCACCCGAACGCCACGATCGCCAGCCGGTCGGGCAGCTTGAACGGCTGGGCGATGAAGACCGCCATCAGCACCGACCCGAGCACGATCACGGCGGCGGAGCTGTAGGCGACGATCCGCGGTCTGCGGGGACGCCAGGTGACGGGCAGGGGCGGTGGAGTGATCGGCTCGGGCACGAAGGAAACCTACCGCAGGTTAGTGGAGGTCCCGCAGGAGGAGGGCGGTCTCGAGCGCGGCGATGGCCGACTCGTATCCCTTGTCCTCCTTGCTCCCCGGCAGGCCCGAACGGTCGAGGGCCTGATCCAGGGTCTCGCACGTGAGGACGCCGTTGCCGACGGGCGTCTCCTCGTCCAGCGAGATCCGGGTCAGGCCCGCGGTCACCGAGTCGCAGACGTAGTCGAAATGGGCGGTCTCGCCCTTGATGACCGCGCCCAGCGCCACCACCGCGTCGCAGCGGCGGGCCAGCGCCTGGGCGACCACGGGGATCTCCAGCGAGCCCGGCACCCGCACCACGGTCGCCGTGGCGCCGCTGTCGTCGCAGGCCTGCAGGGCCCGCGCCACCAGCTGATCGGTGATCTTGGCGTGCCAGCTGGCCGCCACCACCCCCACGCTCAGCCCCGAGGCGTCGGGCGCCGCAACCCCCGGCCGTCCTTCGCCGCTCATGATGCCTCCGAGATGTGATGGCCGAGGCGGTCGCGCTTGGCCGTGAGGTAACGCTCGTTGTGCGGGTTCATGGCCACGGGGAGGGGCTCGCGGCCGAGGACCTTGATGCCGTACCCGTCCATGCCCTTGAGCTTGGCCGGGTTGTTGGTGAGCAGCCGCACCGACCTGACGCCGAGGTCGGCCAGGATCTGCCCCGCGTTGGAGAACTCCCGCGCGTCCACCGGCAGCCCCAGCTCCACGTTGGCGTCGACGGTGTCGCTGCCGTTGTCCTGCAGGTTGTACGCCTTGAGCTTGGCCAGCAGGCCGATGCCCCGGCCCTCGTGGCCGCGCAGGTAGACGATCACGCCGCGGCCCTCCTGGGCGATGGCCGACATGGCGTTGCCGAGCTGCACCCCGCAGTCGCAGCGCAGCGAGCCGAACACGTCGCCCGTCAGGCACTCGGAGTGGGCCCGGACCAGGATGTTCTCGCCGTCGGACAGGTCGCCGAAGACGAGCGCGACGTGCTCGCCGCCGTCGAGCGCGCTGGCGTAGCCGTAGACCCGCCACATCCCGTACGCGTTCGGCAGCCGCGTCTCTGCCACCCGCGTGACCATGCTCTCGGCCCGGCGGCGGAAGTCGACGAGCTGCTCGATGGAGACCAGCGCCAGGTCGTGCTCGTCGGCGAAGCGGCGCAGCTCGGGCAGCCTGGCCATGGTGCCGTCGTCGTTGACCACCTCGGCCAGCGCGCCCGCGGCCGACAGGCCGGCGAGCCTGGCCAGGTCAACGGCCGCCTCGGTGTGGCCGCGCCTGGCCAGCACGCCGCCCTCGTGGTAGCGCAGCGGGAAGATGTGCCCGGGGCGCACCAGCTCGTTGGGCTCGGTCGCGGAGTCGGCGAGCGTACGGATGGTCTGGGCCCGGTCGGCCGCGGAGATGCCCGTGGTGACGCCGTCGCGGGCGTCCACGGTGATCGTGTACGCCGTGCGCATGCGCTCCTTGTTGTGCACCACCATGAGGGGCAGCCCGAGCCGGTCGAGCTCCTTGCCCTCCATGGCCACGCAGATCATCCCGCTGGTGTGCCTGATCGTGAACGTGCACAGATCGGCCGTGGCCTTGGCCGCGGCGAAGATGAGGTCGCCCTCGTTCTCCCTATTCTCGTCGTCGACCACGACGACGGGCCGGCCGTTGCGGATGTCGTCGATGGCCCGCTCGATGGGGTCCAGCTTGATGTCGCTCATCGCGCCACCGCCACGCCGACCTCGGCCGTCCGGTATTCACGCAGCCACTTCACGAACCCGATCACCACCAGCACGAAGAAGATCCCGTACACCCACCCGGAGACCACCAGCCCCGAGCTGAACGCCAGCGGCACGCCCACCAGGTCGACGGCCACCCACACGATCCAGAAGTCCACCAGCGCCCGGCCCTGCGCCCAGGTGGCCATCGCGCTGCCGACGAAGATGTAGGCGTCGGCGGCCACCAGGAAGGCGCCCTTCGGCAGCGGCACCTGCGCGCCCCACGACAGACCGGTGAAGAAGAACAGCAGCCCGACCAGGGCCGTGCCCAGCAGCATCACGCCGATCAGCAGCGACCGCTCCCACCACACGGCGGGGCGGACGCGCAGTTGCCTACCGTCCTGCGTGCCGCGCCGCCACGCCCACCAGCCGTAGACCGCCAGGCCCGCGAACAGGGCCTGCTTGAGCGCGTTCCCGGTGATGTGCGCGTTGATCGAGGCGACGAACAACAGCACCGAACCGGCGAACTGCACCGGCCAGGTCCACATCGACTTGCGCATGGCGAGCAGGACCGTCGACAGAGCGGCGATGTTGCCGATCAGGTCCGTCCAGAGCACATGGGTGCCGAATACGTTGAATCCGGCGTCGGCCCAGTTCACTGCCTGACCACCAGCCTTTCCACATACTTAGCGATCACGTCGACCTCGATGTTCACGATGTCGCCTACCTGGCGCTCGCCCATGGTCGTGAGCTTGAGCGTGGTGGGGATGAGGCTCACACCGAAGCTGTCGTCGTCAACCGTGGTCACCGTCAGGCTGATTCCGTCGATCGCGATCGAGCCCTTCTCCGCCACGTACGGGCTCAGCGCCTCGGGGAGCGAGAACCGCAGGTCGTCCCAGCTCTCGCCGGGTTCCCTGGACAGCAGCACGGCGGTGCCGTCCACGTGGCCCTGCACGATGTGGCCGCCGAGGCGCTGGTCGGCGCGTACGGCGCGCTCCAGGTTCACGGGGGAGCCCTGCGCGAGCCCGCCGAGGGAGCTGCGGTCGAGCGACTCCCTCATCACGTCCACGGTGAACACGTCGTCCTCGACCTCGACGACGGTGAGGCACACGCCGTTGACGGCGATCGAGTCGCCGTGCTTGGCGTCGGAGGTGACGACGGGGCCGCGCACCGACAGCACGGCCCCGCCGCCGGCCTGGTCGATGGCCACCACTTCGCCCTTTTCCTCAATGATTCCGGTGAACATCACTGCTCCCTGCCTGGTTGGGTGGCGGGCCGGGCGATCAGCCGCACATCCGGCCCTATAGGGGAAATTTCGTCAAAAGTCAGGCGGTGCATCTCGCCGATCGTCCCCACCCCGGCCGCACCGAGCGCGGCCCGCCCGGAGCCGAGCAGCGCGGGGGCCAGGTACGCGACCACGCGATCCACCAGGCCCCGCCGCAGGAACTCCCCGGCCAGCGTGGGGCCGCCCTCCAGGAACACGCTGACGACCTCGCGCGCGGCCAGCTCCCTGAGGAGGGCTTCGAGGTCGAGACCGTGGCCGTCGCGGGGGAGGCGGAGGAGGTCGTTCTTGAGCCCGGTGTCGGTGTCCTCGGCTATGGCGACGAGCGTGGGGGCGCTGTCGTCGAGCACCCGGGCGTCCTGCGGCGTCCTGCCCCGCGTATCGACCACGACCCGCACCGGCCGCCGCCCACCCACTCCCGGCCCATCACCCGCGCCACCGATGCTCCCTGGGCTCCCCGCACCACCACGGAGGCCCACGCCCGCACTCCGGGGTCCCTCCCCCGCAGCGGCGGCGCCCTCGACCGGACGCATACCGCCCGCTCCGCCGCTGGGACGCCCTGCCGCTGCGGGAACCACCGCACCGACGCGCGCCTGCGAGTCGCCGGTTACGCCTGCGCCCGCCTCCTGGCCGTCGCCGCCGGGAGCGGTCGCGCCGTTGCCGACACCCGCACCGGCGCTCTGGCGACCCTCCACGCCACCGGCAGCACCCCCAGCCCGACGTGCCGCCGCAGCGGAAGTGGCCGTGCCATCGGAAGTGGGCGTGCCATCGGAGGTGGGCGGCAGCGCCGTGCGACCGGCCGAGCCGATGTCGCTCGTGGCGCCGGGGCGGGCCGTGAGGTGGGGGTCGCCGGCGAGGACGGTGCCGGGGCGGGCCGTGAGGTGGGGGTCGTCGGCGAGGACGGTGCCGATCCCGGCGACGATCGCGTCAGCGGCGGCCCGCAGCCGGTGCACGTCGGCCCTGGCCTCGGGCGAGGTGATCCACTGGCTGGTCCCGTCCTCGGCCGCCGACCGCCCGTCGAGCGTGGCCGCGAACTTCCAGGTCACGTGCGAGCGCCCGAGCCGCGCGTACGTCAGCCACTCCTCGTTGACCCGCTCCGCCTCGGCCGTCAGCACCCCGGACGTCACCGAGACCCCGTGCGCCCGCAGCCGCGCCGCGCCGCCGGCCGCCTTGGGGTTGGGGTCCGGCACCGCGATCACCACCCGCGCGACCCCCGCCGCCAGCAGCGCCAAGCTGCACGGCCCCGTCCGGCCGGTGTGGTCGCAGGGCTCGAGCGTCACGTACGCGGTGCCGCCCCGCGCCCGCTCCCCCGCCTGCGCCAGCGCCACGACCTCGGCGTGCGGTCCGCCCGCGTACACGTGGAAGCCCTCGCCCGCCACCTGGCCGTCGGCGTCGAGCACGACGCAGCCCACGACGGGGTTGGGGCTGGTGGTGCCGTGTCCGTGCCCGGCCAGTTCGACGGCGCGCGCCATGTGCGCGGCGTCCTGCGCGGGTATCTCCACCCGGGGTCTCCTACTCGCCAGTAGCTCCAAGCCACGGCGGGCCCCGGGGAATTTTGGCCCTGATGCTGCTGTGCGTCAGGGCAGGCGCCCGGCTGGGACACCGGACACCTCGCGCGCTTCCTCCCATCCGGACTTTAACCGTCGGTCCCGGAATTTCACCGGGTCAACCGGCCGATGGCATCGGCCGGGTCGCGGACTTTAACCGCCGGTTCGGAATTACACCGACCCCGGAGCACGCTAGCTCTCTTGGCTACCAGTGTGCCATGCCCGAATTGCCGTACGCGACCGCCCCGGCATATTTGACCAAGCGCTAGGTCAAGCGGCCATGAGCCGGCGCGCCCGCCGGGCGGCGGGGCTGTAGAGGACGTCCCCCGGGACCAGCCCGATCCCGGTCTGCAGGGTGCGCAGGGTCGCCGTGGCCCACAGGTCGCCGACCGGCGTGGCCGGCAGCCCGTACAGCCGTCTCGCCCAGCGCGGCAGCGTGGCGAACGACAGCAGCGTCAACGCGGGCAGCGCGGGCCTGAGCGGCGTCAGCCTGCGCGGGAGCGGGGCGTTCAGCGACAGGCGGAGCGGGTGGGCCGCCTCGGGGACGAACCGCAGCCCCGGCCGCGCGGCGTCGATGTAGTCGTGCAGCTCGGCCACCGACCCCGGAACCTCCTCCGCCTTCAGCCCCACCACCTCGGCCGCCCGCCGCCACTCCGCGACGAACGCGTCGGCCTCGGCGTCCGTCAGCCGCACCCCGGCCCGCCGGGCCACCGACAGGTAGGAGTCGACCTCGCCGACGTGGACCCAGCGCAGGGCGTCGGGCTCGTCGAGGTGGAAGGTGGTGCCGGTGTCGGGGTCGTAGGCGGTCAGGTTGGCGTGGATCTTGCGCACGCGCCGTCCCGCCCGTTCGACCTCGGCATCGGTCCCGTACGTGCGCACGCGTACGAACTCGGTGGTCCGTACGAACCGCGACCAGGCCTCATGGGGATCCATGAGCGCGGAGTTCTGCAGCACACCGCGCATCGCCCGCGGATGCAGACCCTGCATCAGCAGCGCGCGGATGCCGCCCACCAGCAGGATCGGCTCGCCCATCACCCGCCACGTCACCGAGCGGGGCCCGAAGATCCCATGGTCGCCCATAAGTGAATGGTTACCCAGGTGGTGGGTGATTTATGCGCTTTTAAGGGTGGCGGCGGCCCGGAGAGCGTCGACGGCGGCACTCGGGTCGGAGGCGCCGTAGACGGCGCTGCCCGCCACGAACACGTCGGCGCCCGCGTCCGCGCACCGCTCGATCGTGCCCGCGTCGACTCCCCCGTCGACCTGCAGCCAGACCCGCCCGCCGTGCCGCTCGATCAGGTGCCGCGCCCGCCGGACCTTGGACAGCACCCCGTCGAGGAACTTCTGCCCGCCGAAGCCCGGCTCCACGGTCATCAGCAGCAGCATGTCGACCTCGCCCAGCAGGTCTTCGTACGGCTCGACGGGCGTGGCCGGGTTGAGCGCGAGACCGGCCCTGGCGCCGAGCGAGCGGATCTCGCGCAGCGTCCTGATCGGGCCCTTGGCCGCCTCGGCGTGGATGGTCACGCTGCCCGCCCCCGCCTCCGCGTACTGCGGCGCCCAGCGGTCGGGGTCGTCGATCATGAGGTGGCAGTCGAGCGGCGTCGAGGTCGCCTTGCGCAACGCCTCGACCACGGGCAACCCGATGGTGAGGTTGGGCACGAAGTGGTAGTCCATGACGTCGACGTGCAGCCAGTCGGCATTGGGCACGGCGGCGGCCTCGTCGGCGAGTCTGGCGAAGTCGGCGGCGAGGATGCTGGGCGAGATCTGTACGGCCATGATTGCCCAAGTCTAGTGAACGGCCCGCGCCCGGCTCCCATCAGTCCGGCAGGCAGGCGCCCACCAGGACCGCGAGGCCGATCGGGTCACGCCTGGGGACGCTTGCGGAGCAGGGCCAGGAACATGGCGTCGGTGCCGTGCCGGTGCGGCCAGAACTGGGCGTGCGGGCCGTCGCCCAGGTCGTCGACCTCGGGCAGGTAGGCGCGGGCGTCGAGCTGCTCGACGTCGCCCCGGCGGGCCACCACGTCCCCGACCACGACCCGGGTCTCGGCCAGGTGCGGGGAGCAGGTGACGTACGCGACGACGCCGCCGGGACGCACGGCGTCCAGCGCGGTGCCGAGCAGCCGGCGCTGCAGCTTGCCCAGGTCCGCGATCCCGTGCGGATCCCGCCTCCAGCGTGCCTCCGGCCGCCGCCGCAGCGCTCCCAGACCGGTGCAGGGGGCGTCGAGCATCACGCGGTCGAACACCCCGGGCCGCCACGCGGGCTCGATGCCGTCCACCGTGAGCACGGCCGCGTCCCTGGTCGTCTGCCAGACCAGCCGCGCCCGATGCTGCTGCACGTCGGCCGCCACCAGCCGGGCGCCCCCGGGGAAAGCCATCGGACCGGTGCCGGCGGCCGGGGCGTGGGCGCGGTCCCTGGCCTCCTTGCTCAGCCCCGCGAGGTCCCCGTGGGTGGCGATGGCGTCGAGCAGGCCCGCCTTGCCGCCCGGGCCCGCGCACATGTCGAGCCACAGCTCGTCCCCGTCCCCCTCCAGGGGAACGCGGGTCAGGGCGAGCGCCACCAGCTGGCTGGCCTCGTCCTGGACGGCGGCGCGGGTCTCGGCCACGGCCTCGATCTGGCCGGGATCGCCCTCGCGCAGGTAGGCCGCGTACGGCGAATAGCGGCCGGGCAGGGCGCCCACGGTCTCGAGCTCCTCCACCGAGCTGCGCCCCGGCCGCGCCACCAGCGTGACCAGGGGGCGGGCGTTGTCGGCGTCGAGCAGGTCGGGCATCTCGTCGGGCCCGCCGAGCGCGTCGCGGAAGGCGGAGACGATCCAGCGGGGGTGGCCGTAGGCGATCGCCAGATGGCCGACCGGGTCGTCGGCCGGGTCGGGCGCGACGATGGGCACCCATTCCTCGAGCGTCCTGGAACCGATCTTGCGGAGCACCGCGTTGACGAACTTGGCCGCGCCCTGGCCGATGCGCAGACGTACGAGGTCGACGGTGGTGCCGACGGCCGCGTGCGGCGGGACTCGCATGCGCAGCAGCTGGTGCGCGCCCAGCCGCAGCGCGTCGCGCACGTCCGGGTCGGGCACGCGGTCGCTGCACATCTCGATGACGGCGTCGTAGGTGCCGAGCCCGCGCAGCGTCCCGTAGGCGAGCTCGGTCGCCAGCGCGGCGTCGCGGCCCCTGATGCCGCGGTCACGCAGGAGCCGCGGCAGCAGCAGGTTGGCGTACGCGTCGCGCTCGTCGACCGCGCGCACGACGTCGAAGGCCGCGTTGCGGGCATGGTCGCGCGCCGGTCTCGGCGGCCTCCGTGCACGGTCGCCGCCGCCCCTGCCTCCGGTGCCCTGGCCCCCCGTCGTCCTCATCCCCTCAGACTTTCCCTCACGCCGCGCGCCGGCACCCCGGGTCACTTGAAGATCTCTTTGCCCTCTGGGCGAACCCCGCGAGCCCACTCCACGGCCCCCATCACCCGCTTGCCCTGCGGCTGCACCTCACCCAGCTCCACCGCGTCGGTGGCCGTCCCGACCAGCACCCTCGCCTTGGAAACGGCGATCTCGCCCTCGGCCAGCCGCTCGCCGGGCACGATCCGCGCGGGCCCGAGCTTCACCCGCTGCCCCCGGAACTCGCTCCACGCCCCGGGCGCCGGCGTGCAGGCCCGGATGCGGCGGTCGACGTGCATGGCGGGCTTGGTCCAGTCGATCCGGGCGTCGACCACAGTGATCTTGGGGGCGATGGTGACCCCTTCGGCGGGCTGCGCCCGGGCCTCCAGGGTGCCGTCCTCGACGCCGTCGAGGGTGGCGGCCAGCAGCCCCGCCCCCGACACCGACAGCCGCTCCAGCAGCGACCCGCTCGTGTCGTCGGGGTGGATCGCCTCGGTCACCACGCCGTAGACGGGCCCGGCGTCCAGCTCCTTGACGATCTGGAACGTCGTGGCCCCGCCGATCTCGTCGCCGTGCAGGATCGAGTGCTGCACGGGAGCGGCCCCGCGCCAGGCGGGCAGGATCGAGAAGTGCAGGTTGATCCACCCTTGGCGGGGGATGTCCAGCGCCGACTGCGGCAGCAGGGCCCCGTACGCGACCACCGGGCAGCAGTCGGGCTCCAGGGCGCGCAGCCGGTCGAGGAACTCCGGGTCGCCGGCCTTGGCCGGGCGGAGCACCTCGATGCCCGCCTCCTCCGCGAGCTCGGCCACCGGCGAGGGGTGGACCTTGCGCCCGCGCCCTGACTGGGCGTCGGGGCGGGTGACGACCGCGACGACCTCGTGGCGCGGCGAGTCGATCAGGGTGCGCAGCGACGGCAGCGCCGTCTCCGGCGTGCCCGCGAAGACGAGACGCATGCTCTCAGAGCGCCCTTCCGCCGGTGGCGTGCGGCGAGACCTTGATCACAGGGGCGGACAGGCCGCTCCACTCGGCCTCGCGCACGGCCTTCATGGCCAGCTTGCGCTGCTTGGGGTCCATGCGGTCGATGAACAGGATGCCGTCGAGGTGGTCGGTCTCGTGCTGGAAGCAGCGGGCCATCAGGTCGGTGCCCTCCAGCGTGACGGGCTCGCCGTGCATGTTGAAGCCCTTGGCCACGGCGCGGATGGCGCGCGGCGTCGGGTAGGACAGGCCGGGGAAGGACAGGCAGCCCTCCTCGCCCTCCTCGTCCAGCTCGGAGGACAGGTCGAGGTCGGGGTTGATCACGTGGCCGAGCTGCTCGTCCACGTAGTAGGTGAACACCCGCAACCCGACCCCGATCTGCGGGGCCGCCAGGCCGGCGCCCGGCGCGTCCATCATCGTGTCGGTGAGGTCTTTGACCAGCTTGCGGAGCTCCTTGTCGAAGTCGACGACCGGGGCCGCCGGGGTGCGCAGCACCGGGTCTCCGAACAGCCGGATCGACTGGATCGCCAAGGGGGTTACTCCGTTTCTCGTCTGTGGATCAACCCAGTTTAGTGCTCTCCAGGGAGCGCGCCTTCATCGCCGCCTTGCGCGCGGCCTTGACCACGGCCTGGTCGTCGTGGGCGGAGGCGAGCATGTCGAGCACGGCGATCGTGTCGGGGTGGTCCACCGCGGTCATCTCGCCGACCAGCTTGATCAGATCCTCACCCGGCTCGGGCGTGTCGAGCCGGCCCGCGGCCGGGCCTGACAGGTGCATGAGGGCGGCCAGGGAGTCGACCGCGATCCAGGTGTGGTCCTCGGGGCTGAGCGTGGGCGCGTCGAGGTCGCGGATGTGCAGCCAGGAGGCGGCGTAGCGGCGCATCAGCGGATGGCCGAGCGCCTGCCTGACGGGCCCCTCGGCCTCCGGGCCCAGCTCCTCGAGGATGGCGCCGACCGCGCCGCGCTGCCCCGCCGTACCGGAGGCGGCGATCTCGATCAGGTCGCGGGCCGCGGACTCCGGCTCGCGGCGCTCCAGCCACCCGGCGACGGCGCTCTGCGTGGCCGAGCCCTTGACCAGCGCCTCCACCAGCTCGGCCGCCGACAGGTCGGCGAACACCTCCACCTCGGCCGCGGTCGGCGCGTCGTGGCCCTCGCGCAGCAGGTCGCGGCGGATGGCCCAGACGCCGAGTGGGGTGAGCGCGGTGCGGCCGGCGGCGGTCTGCTCGACGAGCCCGCAGTACGTCAGCAGCGACAGCGCCTCCAGCAGCTCGGCGGGCAGCGCGGCGGCCAGCCGGCGCATCTCGACGGGGCCGGGCGCGCAGGCGACCTCGTGGGACTGGAGGATGCCCCTGGCGAGGTTGGCGGTCGCGACGCCGGAGCGCACGGAGTAGATCGTGGCGAGCATCTCGGCCAGGTGGCCGTCGACCACGGCGGAGCCCGTCAGGCCGTCGTCGGCGCGGTCGAGCACGTCCATGACGACGCCGTCCCAGAACTCCAGCGTGGCCTCCACCGTGAGCTGCATCGACAGCGGCCCTCGCGAGACGCGGCCGCCGAGGATCTGCAGCAGCCCGGTGTTGACGGCGACGATCCAGATCAGGCGCAGCCGCGAGGCGGGCAGGCCGAGCTCCCTGGCGGCGGCCTCGGCCTCCTCGGAGCTCAGGTGCCCCTCCGGGCTGACCTGGCGGGTGCCCGTCCACGTGGTGAGCCTGATGGCGTCGGCGACGAGCGGCACCCTGGGCACCGCCGCGGCCAGCTCGGCCTCCGGCGCGAGCAGGACCGGCGGGAACGTCAGCGCTTCGTTCTCCACGGGAGTCTCCTCAGGAGGCCGTGGGGGCACGGCGGCCTGCTCATCGATCAGCTTGCGCAGCTCGGCGAGGTCGAAGACGTTGTTTGCCACCCACGAAACTTACTGCACAGGAGTCACATGGGCGTACTCAACGGATGGCGCGGGACCGGGCTTTGAAGGCGGCCTTGCGTGCCGCCTTCGCGACCGTGCCGTCGGGGATGGAGCGTCCCAGCAGCTCCAGGACCTCGACGACGTCGGGGTGGTCGACCCGCCACATCTCCTCGATCATATGGGCGGGCGGACCCGAGGCGGCCATGTTCTCGGCGAAGATCTCGGGATCCTCCTCGGCCGCGGGCATCGCGAGCGCCAGCATGTCGACGCTGACCCAGAGCAGCTCCTCCTGGGTGAGCTGGGGCGCGGGCAGCCTTCTGGCCGCCAGCCAGTGGATGACGTGCGGGCGCAGCTCCTGGTCGTCGAGGTAGTCGCGGACCTGGGGCTCGGCCTCCGCGCCCAGCCGGTCGACGATGGTGATCGCGATGCCGCGGGCCACGGCGGGCGCGCCGGAGGCGGCGGCCAGCAGCTCGGCGGCGGCCTCGCCGGACGCCCGGCCGCTCAGCCACCCGCTGATGTCCTGCTCGGCGAGCTCGGCGGGCACGCCTTCGAGCAGCCCTTCGATGAGCCCGAGCGCGTCGGCCTCGGCCAGGTCGGGTGCCTCGGGCGCGTCGAGGTCGAGCGCCAGGTAGTGCTCGCGCAGCCCCCAGACGGCCAGCGGGGTGAGCTCCGCGGCGTCGTCAGTGACCTGGATCATGCCGCACCACGACAGCCGGTCGAGCGTGCCGGCCAGGTCGGCCTCGCCGTCCTCGGCGAGCTCGTCGAGGTAGTCGCCGATGACGGTGACGGGCACCCGCACCTGGAGCCGGTAGAGCATGTCGAACAGGTCGTAGTAGCCCTCGTCCTGCTCGACCAGGTCGGCGACCCGCGCCGCCCAGCCCTCCAGCGGGTCGCCGGTGTCGGGCAGCGGGTCCTCGGCCAGCAGGGGCACGCCCTCCAGCGCCGCGACGAGGTCCTCCCGCGCGGCGAGCCTGGCGGCGGGCAGCGGCGTGCACCCGGGGCAGTCGCAGGGCGCCTCGCCCAGGTCGGGCACCTCGCCGGAGGGGATGGCGATCGCCTGCTCGAGCGACTCGGGACCGATGGAGCTGAACAGGCTCTTGGCCATGCCGAAGTTCGCGGGGTCGGCGAGTGCCTCGGGCATGCGCGGCGCGATGTCGTCGAGCCTGTCGCGCATGAGCACCGCCGTCGGCTCCGGAATCGCGCCCGCCTCGCTGAGGTAGTCGACGAAGGTGCGGGCGGCGGCCACGGTCTCCGGAGCGCTCTCCGGCGGGGCGATGACCTTGCGCGGGTAGATGGACAGCAGCAGTTCGTCGAAGGTCTCTGGGGTGAAGTCACCCAGTTCGTTGACGTTGAGGTAGTCGCTGGCGTAGTCGCAGAGCAGGCGGACCTCGTCTGCGTCCACCTCGACTTCCCGCGCGTGTCCCCAAGCGCGCAGGTCGTCGATGGCCTGGTTCACCCATTCGATCGACACATGGGGCACGCTAACGGCTGGCCTCCAGATGAGCGAATCGGGGAAATGGTCTAAATCAGGTCGAGCGGGTCGACACTCACCTTCACGACATCGGGCGTCTTACGCGCCGCACGAACCCCACTGGCCCCTTTGAGCGCCGCGGCCAGGGCGGCCCCGCCGGATCTCGGTACCCGGATCATGGCGCGTTCCTGGCCGGCCTCGTCCACGGGGACGGGGCCGAGCACCTCGGCGTCGGGCGGCAGGCGCACCTCGTCGACCATCTGCCTGACCGCGCTCGCCGCGCCGGTGAGCGTGGCCATCCGCACCGCCGGCGGGAAGCCCAGCTCGGCGCGGTCGCCCAGCTCGCGCTCGGCGTGGGTGACGGGGTCCCACCTCAGCAGGGCCTGAACGGCGGGCAGCGCGGCGTCGCCGAGCACCACCAGCTCGGCGGCGGGACGGAGCAGGGCGGCGGCGTTCATCCACCTGCGCACCGCCTCCTCGGCCGCCCTCAGGTCGGCCCTGCCCAGGAGCGCCCAGCCGTCGAGCAGCACGGCCGCCGCGTAGCCGCCCTCCGCCACGGGCTCGGCGCCCGGGGTGGCGACGACCAGCGCGCGGGTGGCGGGAACGGTGGCCAGGACGCCGTCGCGACCCGACGTGCGCACCTGCACGGAGGGGAAGGCCCTGCCGAGTTCCTCCGCGGTGCGCCTGGCGCCGGTGACCACGGCGCGGAGCCTGGGGCTGCCGCAGGACGAGCAGCGCCAGTCGGCGTCCACCCGGCCGCACCAACGGCAGTAGGGGGCCGCGTGGCCGCCTCGGAGGGCGAGCGGCCCGTGGCACAGGTGGCCGGGCTCCGCGGGCGCCTCCGGGATCGGGAAGGCCGTACCGGCGTGCGGGTCCGGCGGCAACGCCGCCCGCCGCGTGGGGGGCAGGGCGCAACGGGCGGGAACGCGGCAGTGCCGGCAGGCCAGGGCGGGCAGGTAGCCGCGTCTGGGCACCTGCACCAGCACGGGCCCGCTCTCCAGGCCGTGGCGCAGGGCCCGCCAGGCGAGGCTGGGCAGCCTGGCCTGGCGGGCCGCCTGGTCCTTGGCCAGCTCGGCGTCCTCACCCG
This sequence comes from Nonomuraea sp. NPDC050451, assembly GCF_044458585.1. Taxonomy (NCBI): domain Bacteria; kingdom Bacillati; phylum Actinomycetota; class Actinomycetes; order Streptosporangiales; family Streptosporangiaceae; genus Nonomuraea; species Nonomuraea sp. NPDC050451. Next base: position 586,400 of record NZ_JBITHZ010000001.1, on the reverse strand, counting down.
CGGGGCGCACCCGGGGCGCGAGGCCCCTGATCGTCGTGCGGGCGGCCACGATCGGCCTGGCCCAGCCGGAGGCGACGAGCTGGGTGGCCTCGGCGGTGCGCGCGTATCCGCCGATGAGCATCGCGGCGCCGCTCCTGTGGGCGCGCAGGCCCAGAACCTCGCGGGCGTGCGGATACGGCGCCAGGCGCTCGGCGTGGAGGTCGTCTCCGTCGTCCCAGATGGCCACCAGGCCGAGATCGGCGACGGGGGCGAACATGGCGGCCCTGGTGCCGACGACGGCCCGCACCTGGCCTCTCAGCACCTTCAGCCACCGGCGGTAGCGCTCGGCCGGGCCCAGGTCGGCGGTGAGCGCCACGTGCCTGCCCGGCCCCAGCACCCGGGCGAACTCGCCGTCGGCCAGCGCGACGTCCTTCCCGTCGGGCACCACGACGACCGCTCCCCTGCCGCCGTCCAGCGTCGCCCGCACCGCCTCGGCCGTCGCCCCCGCCCATCCCCTGGCGCCCGGCAGGGCGGACCACACGGCCCGGGGCGCGCGCCCGTCGCGCAGCGCGCCGAGGAAGGAGGGACCGGTCGGGTACGCGTCCCATGCGCTTTCGGTCTGGGACGGCTCCGCGGGCGGCAGGTCCTGCTTGGCGGGCTCCTCCGACTCGGCCTTGGCGTGGCGGGGCGGGACGGCCAGGCGGAGCACGTCGGTCAGGGTGCCCGCGTAACGGTCGGCGACCGCCCTGGCCAGCCCGGCGATCTCCGGGGTGAGCACGCGCTCTGGGGACACCACGCGTTCGAGCGGCGTGAGCCTGCCGTCGTGCTCGCTCTCGTCCGCCCGTTCCAGCAGGAACCCGTCGACCAGCTTGCCCGCGAACCGCACCCGCACCCGCACGCCCGGCTCGGCCGTCTCATGCATGGAGTCGGGCACCAGGTAGTCGAAGGGGCGGTCGAGGTGCGGCAGCGGGCTGTCCACCACGACCCTCGCCACAGGGCGTTCAGGGGCGGGCGCGGGGGCCCCTTTGGTGTCCTTCGACGACGCTGGGGGCCGCACGGCGTCGAGCGGCAGAAGGGCGTCGTCGGAGTCGGTCACGCATTACGTCTACCAGACCGTTCGCCGTGACCGAGCGAGAGCGGAGCTGTTGCCGGGGCCACGCGGCCCAGGCGGTTGCGGGCACGCCGACAGGCGCGTCCGCCCAGGTGGACCGGGCCCGGACCTCAGGGATGCTCCGCCGGAGCCCATACGGCGCGGCGGCTGTGCCGTCGCCTGGCGGGCCGTGCGTCGCCAGACCTCAACGGCGGGACGGCGGCCGCGAGTGCCGCGCGTCGGAACTTCACCGGCTCGGGGCGCGCAGGGCACGCCCAGGGGCGCCGCACACCAAGGCAGCGCCCCTTGAGCTCAGCCGGCGTGGGTCAGAGGCCGGCGGCGGTGCGCAGGGCCTCGGCGCGGTCCGTGGACTCCCAGGAGAAGCCCTCACGGCCGAAGTGGCCGTAGGCGGCGGTCTCCGAGTAGATCGGGCGCAGCAGGTCGAGGTCGCGGATGATGGCGGCCGGGCGCAGGTCGAAGACCTGGAGGACGGCGTCCTGGATCTTCTCGACCGGCAGCTTCTCGGTGCCGAAGCACTCCACGAACAGACCCACCGGCTGCGCCTTGCCGATCGCGTACGCGACCTGGACCTCGCACCGGTCGGCCAGGCCGGCGGCGACGACGTTCTTGGCCACCCAGCGCATGGCGTAGGCCGCCGAGCGGTCGACCTTGGACGGGTCCTTGCCGGAGAAGGCGCCGCCACCGTGGCGGGCCATGCCGCCGTAGGTGTCGATGATGATCTTGCGGCCGGTCAGGCCGGCGTCGCCCATGGGGCCGCCGATCTCGAAGCGGCCGGTCGGGTTGACCAGCAGGCGGTAGCCCTCGGTGTCGAGGTCGAGGCCGGCCAGCACGGGGTCGACCACGTGCTCCTTGATGTCCGGCGTCAGCATCTCCTTCAGGTCGATCTCCGCCGCGTGCTGCGTGGAGACCACCACGGTGTCGAGGCGGACGGGCGTGTCGCCGTCGTACTCGATCGTCACCTGCGTCTTGCCGTCGGGACGGAGGTAGGGCACCGTGCCGCTCTTGCGCACCTCCGACAGCCGCTGCGCCAGCCGGTGGGCCAGGGTGATCGGCAGCGGCATCAGCTCGGGGGTCTCGCGGCAGGCATAGCCGAACATGAGCCCCTGGTCGCCCGCGCCCTGGCGGTCCAGCTCGTCCTCGGCCTGGTCGACCCGGCTCTCGTAGGCGTCGTTGACGCCCTGGGCGATGTCGGGGGACTGGGCGCCGATGGACACCGACACGCCACAGGAAGCGCCGTCGAAGCCCTTGTGGGAGGCGTCGTAGCCGATCTCGAGGATCTTCTCCCGGATGAGGGCCGGGATGTCGACGTAGGTCTCGGTGGTGACCTCGCCTGCGACATGGACCTGGCCGGTAGTGATCAGCGTCTCGACCGCGACCCGGCTCTTGGGGTCGTCCTTGAGCATGGCGTCGAGAATCGCGTCACTGATCTGGTCAGCGATCTTGTCCGGGTGGCCTTCGGTGACCGACTCGGAGGTGAACAGGCGACGTGACAACTCAGTGGCTCCTCATGCAGCGGCTGCTGACGGATTTAAGGCCCGGGACGCATGGGCATGCCTGGGCCTCGCCGAAGTCTAGCCCCACCCGGCGCCGGGGCGCGAAACCGTCCGCGATCCGGATTCCGTCACAGCTCGGGCAGGGGGTCGGGCGGCAGGGTCTCCGGCGCGAAGATCTCCGCGTCGGCGGCCGCCACCACCGCGGCGTACTCCTCATCGAACTCGAACACGATCGAGTCCAGCTCGATGACCGGTCCAGGCAGGATGGGGCCGAGCCTGGTGTGCCGCGGGAACTCCGCGAACACCGCGACCGGCCGATCGCTCCTGAGCGTCCTGGTGGCCAGCACCGATATGGAGGAAGCGGTGACCACGATCAGGAAGTTCCCCGTCCCCGCCGGTCCCGCGGACACCGCCGGAAAGACATAGCGGATCTCCCCCTGGTCGCCGAGCAATGTTCTACAACGGTCTCTGACAGCAGAACCCACCGGCATTCCATCCCCCTTCGCCCCAAGTATCCGCAGGCGTATAGGGGTGTAGCAATAGGTGATCGGGTAATCGCTCTTGCACGATTCGAACGGTCCAACGCGGGGTACCAAACCCCGATACGCACGTTCCGGAAGTCCGGGGCCACGCTAGGGGAGGCGGGCCGCCACGAGGTCCCACACGACGTCGGCGAGGGCCTCCTTGGGCCCGAACGGCACCTCGACCGGGTCGCCGCCCGCCACCAGCACGGTGGCCGCGTTGTCGGGCGTGCCGAACGCCAGCCCCTCCCCCACCTGGTTGACGACCAGCAGGTCGCAACCCTTGCGGGCGAGCTTGGCCTGGCCGTTGGCGAGCACGTCGTGCGTCTCGGCGGCGAACCCGACGATCACCTCCGGGTACGCCCCGCGCTCCCGGCGCCGCATGACGTCACCCGGCTCCGGGCCCGCGAGGGGTCGCGCCGCGCCTCCGGACCGCGCCTCCGCGGCTTGGGCCTCGCGGCGGAGGGTGCCGAGCTCGGCGAGGATGTCGGGATTCTTGGCCAGGAAGATCGGCTCCGGCTCGCCGTCCGTCTTCTTGATCTTCGCCTCGTGCCGCGTGGCGGGCCGGAAGTCGGCCACCGCGGCGGCCATGACCACCGCGTCGGCGTCGCCCGCGGCGGCGAGCACCGCCTCGCGCAGCTCGTACGCCGACTCCACCCGCACGACCTTGGCCCCGGCGGGGTCGGGCAGCGCGACGTTGGCCGCCACCAAGGTCACCTCGGCCCCCCGGGCGGCCGCCGTGCGCGCCAGCGCGTAGCCCTGCCGTCCCGACGAGCGGTTGCCGAGGTAGCGGACCGGGTCGATCGCCTCCCGCGTGCCTCCGGCGGAGACGACGACCTTGCGCCCGGCCAGGTCACGGGGCCGGCCACGCAGCACCCGCAGGCAGACCTCGAAGATCTCGGCGGGGTCGGGCAGGCGCCCGGGGCCGGTGTCGGCGCCGGTGAGGCGACCGACGGCGGGGTCGATCACGACGGCGCCCCGCTCGCGCAGCGTCTCGACGTTGGCGCGGGTGGCGGGGTGCTGCCACATCTCGGTGTGCATCGCGGGCGCGAACACGACCGGGCAGGTGGCCGTCAGCAGCGTGTTGGTGAGCAGGTCGCCGGCCAGCCCGTGGGCCGCCCTGGCGAGCACGTCGGCGGTCGCGGGCGCCACCACGACGAGATCGGCCTGCTTGCCGATCCGCACGTGGGGCACCTCGTGAACGTCGTCCCAGACCTCGGCGGACACGGGGTTGCCGGACAGGGCGGCCCAGGTGGGCGCGCCCACGAACTTCAGCGCCTCGCGGGTCGGCACGACCCGCACCTCGTGCCCCGACTCGGTGAACAGGCGCAGCAGCTCGCAAGCCTTGTACGCGGCGATGCCGCCGCTGACGCCCAGGACGACCTTCATCGAAGGCGTCAGACCGCGCCTTCGATGGGCTCGGCGTTGAGCAGGCCCTCGGAGACCTCGCGCAGCGCGATGGACAGCGGCTTCTCCTGCGCGTGCGTCTCGACCAGCGGGCCGACGTATTCCAGCAGGCCCTCGCCGAGCTGGGAGTAGTAAGCGTTGATCTGGCGAGCGCGCTTGGCGCCCATGATCACCAGGGAGTACTTGCTGTCGACGATGTCGAGCAGCGCGTCGATCGGCGGGTTGGTGATGCCCTCCGCGGCCGGGGTGGTGCCTGCCACGATTGTCAGACCTCTCGGTTGGTGGTTGTCGTGACCCCCTGAGGGTCAGTCATCAAGGCTATCAGCCGGAGGCACACGTCTTGGACGCTTGTGTTCACGAGTGTCAAGTCGAACTCCTGCTCCGCGGCCATCTCCACCCGCCCCGCCTCCAGGCGGCGCGCGATGACGTCCTCGGGCTCGGTGCCGCGGCCACGCAGCCGCTTCTCCAGTTCCTCCCAGGTGGGCGGGGCCAGGAACACCAACAGGGCCTCGGGCATGCTCCTGCGCACCTGCCTGGCGCCTTCGAGGTCGATCTCGAGCAGGGTGGGGACCCCGTCGGCGAGCTTCTTCAGCACCGGCTCGCGCGGCGTGCCGTAGCGGTTTCCCGCGAACTCCGCCCACTCGAGCAGCTCCCCGGCCGTCACCAGCCGGTCGAACTCCTCGCCGTCGACGAAGTAGTAGTGGACCCCGTTGACCTCACCGGGACGGGGCCTCCTGGTGGTCACCGAGACCGACAGCCACACCGCGGGGTGTGCCCGCCGGAGCTCGGCGACGACCGTGGACTTGCCGACGCCCGACGGCCCTGAAAGGACCGTCAGCCGCCGTTCACTCAAGGGCAAGAATCCGACCTCCGTTCCCGGCCCGAATGCCTCGTAGGCACTGACTTCGCCGGACCAGGACCTGTCGGTCACTTTCCTACCCCCCGTTGAACCTGCGCTTTCTTGTGGAACAGAGATTAGCTCTCGTTGCCACCGAACTCGCGCTCGAGGGAGGCCCTCTGGTTCGCGCCGAGACCCCGCACGCGGCGGGACTCGGCGATGGCAAGCCGCTCCATGAGCTGCTTGGCGCGGACCTTGCCGACGCCGGGGAGCGATTCCAACAGAGCCGACACCTTCATCTTGCCGATGACGTCGTCGGTCTGCCCATCCTTGAGCACCTCAGCCAGAGAAACCGCGCCATGCTTGAGCCGGTTCTTGACCTCGGCACGCTCTTTACGGGCCTTGGCAGCCTTCTCCAGGGCTGCGGCGCGCTGCTCGGGGGTCAGTGGAGGAAGAGCCACGCCGGGTCACCTCGAATTTCTGTCGATGTACTCGGACGGGAAGGGAAACTAGCTGGTCATCGCCCCCTAAGCAACGTCAAGCGCCGTTTCTCTCCTCACAAAATCCACTTCATCACTCTGCGTGAGCGTAAAATCACATTGTGCTGATCAAATCGCCCTCACTTCCCGGTTCGCGCGTCGGCCCGCGACGGTGTCGCGAAACGCAACGATGATCGCATTCCAGTCATCCGCCGATGTCCGAAATACTGCCCAGACCAGGGCCGAAACCCATTCCGAAGATCGCGTGCGCAGGCCCCCGCGCATGCATTACGATCTTGCGAGGCACCCTGGCACGGCATGATCCACAACCCCCGCCGCTCACTCCGCGCCAAGGGACCCACCACCCCGATCCGAGCCCGCGGATCACCCACCGCCCGACGCACGGCCCGCGTCGCGCAATCGGCCCCGCCGCCGAAGGATGATCGACTACCCGGCCGGGACGATCGCTCGGGGGCGGAACGGCAGGCGCCGTAGGATGCGGGCGCGATGGGCCGGCGATTCGCCATGGAGCCGGTCAAGAGTGCGCGTCGTCACGGCGACCGGCCCGTGAGCCTTCACGACCGGCCATGACAGACGGCAACGGACGTCGGCGCGTGCGGCCCACCGTGCGCAGCCGTAAAGGATAGGCGGCTTGAGCGGCGCGCAGTCCACGGGCGGCCGCGAAAGAGCGATGGGAAGAGAGACGGCGGGTCAGAGGGAGATCATGACGCGCGCCGGAGGGAGGAGGCGATGGCGGCGGCGGCTGCGCCCGGGTCGGGGGAGGCGGTGATGGGGCGGCCGATGACGAGGAGGTCGGCGCCGTCGGCGAGGGCCTGTTCGGGCGTGGCGACCCGCGCCTGGTCCTGCGTGTCGGCCCCCGCGGGCCGCACCCCCGGCGTGATGAGCGTGATCCCCTCCCCCACCTCCGCCCGCACCGCGGAGACCTCGTTGGGCGAGCACACCAGCCCCTTGGCGCCCGACTCCACCGACAGGGCGGCCAGGCGGCGCACGGCGTCGTCGGCGGGCCCCACGAGCCCGATGCGCGCCAGGTCGGCCTCCGACAGCGAGGTCAGGATCGTCACCGCGGCGATCTTGGTCTGCGGGTCCGCGGCCTCCACGGCGGCGCGGATCATGGCGGGGCCCCCGGCGGCGTGCACGGTGAGGATGGCCGGGCGCAGCCGGGAGACGGCGCGGGAGGCGCCGGCGACGGTGTTGGGGATGTCGTGGAGCTTGAGGTCGAGGAACACCTGCACGCCGCTGGCCCCCCGCACCGAGGCGATCACGTCGGGGCCGTAGCGCAGGTAGAGCTCCAGGCCCACCTTGACCGTGCTGACGTGCGGCGTCACCAGGGCCGCCCACTGGGCGGCGGTCTCCAGGTCCGGGGCGTCCAGGGCGACGGCGATGGGCGCGGGGGTCAGGAGCGGGGCGGGAGTCAAGACGAACTCTCCTCGATACGGCGACTGATGATCATGGTGTGCTCTCTTCGGAGTCGACGAGCAGGTGGCGGGGGGCGCTCCCCGGCGGACGGTGGGCGAGGCCGACGGCGTCGGCCAGGCGCTGGAAGCCGCGGGCCCTCAGAAGGTCCTCCAGCTCGCGTTCGATGCGCAGGCAGGCGTAGGGGTCGTGGAACAGCGCCGTACCCACTCCGACCACGCAGGCGCCCGCCAGGACCAGCTGGAAGGCGTCCCTGCCGCTCATCACGCCGCCGATGCCGATGAGGGGCACCCCGGGCAGGGCGGCGTGGACCTGCCACACGCACCGTACGGCGAGCGGCAGTATCGCGGGCCCCGACAGCCCTCCGGTCACGGCGGCGAGCGAGGGCCGCAGCGCCTCGGTGTCGATGGCCATGCCCAGCGGGTTGTTGATCATGGACAGCGCGTCGGCCCCCGCGTCCACGCAGGCCCGCGCGACCGACACGATGTCGGCCACGTCGGGGGCCAGCTTGGCCACGACCGGCACGTCGTAGCGCATGATGGAGCGGACCGAGGCGATCACCTCGGCCGCGGCGCTGCCCTCGCGGGCGAAGACGCGGCCGCGGTCCTCGATGTTCGGGCAGGAGAGGTTGACCTCCAGCGCGGTGACCCCGGGCGCGTCGGCGAGCCTGCGGGCCAGCTCGGAGTATTCGGCGACGGTGCCGCCGCCGATCGAGACGATGGTCTTGATGCCCCGCTGCGCGAGCCAGGGCAGCTCGCGCTCCAGGAACGCGTCGATGCCGGGCCCCTGCAGGCCGACGGCGTTGAGCATGCCCGAGGGCGTCTCGGCCATGCGCGGCGTGGGCCGCCCGGCGCGCGGGGCCATGGTGATCGAGCGGGTGGTCAGCGCCCCGAGCCGGTGCAGGTCGAAGAACTGGGCCAGCTCCCGCCCGGACGAGGCGCATCCGGCGGCCGTGGTGATCGGGTTCGCGAGCTCCACATGCGCCAGAAATGTCCGCATATCAACTGACATGTCGCGCACCGCCTCCGGGGGCACCGAGCGCGTCGAACGGGATCGTTCCCACGTCCTCGAAGCGCACCCGCTCCCCCCGGAACACCGGCCCTTCCGCGCACGCCCGCACCATCCTGGTCACCCCGTCGTCCCCGATGACGGGCAGCACGCACGTCATGCACACCCCGATGCCGCAGGCCATCGACTCCTCGACGGCCACCTGCACCGGGATGTCGAACTCCATCCCCACCGCCGTCACGGCCCGCAGCGTCTCCATCGGCGCGCAGGCGTAGACCGCGTCGGCCCGCGTGTCGGTGATCACCGAGGGTAGCGCGTCGGTGACCTTGCCACGAAGCCCGAGCGAGCCGTCCTCGGTGGTCAGCGTGGTGGTCTGGGCGATCCGGCGGGCCCGCATGGCCCCGAACACCCGCTCGGCCCCGGTGCCGCCCAGCACGAAGTCGACCCGGCAGCCCCGCGCCAGCAGCGCGTCGGCGAGCGGGAACAGCAACGCGGAGCCGTACTCGGAGCCGACCAGCACGCAGTGCACCGGGTCGCGCGGCAGCGGAAAGGGCCGGCCGAGCGGCCCGACCAGGTCGAGCGTGTCGCGGGCGCGCCGCTCGGCCAGCCAGGCCGTGCCGGGGCCCCGGGCGGTGAAGACCAGCTCGACCGTGCCGCCGTAGTCGGACTTGACGTCATGGATGGACAGCGCGCGGCGCGTCACCATCGACGTCTGGGCGCCGCCGACCGCGACGGAGACGAAGTGACCGGGGCGGTAGCGCTCGGCTATGCCGGGCGCCACCACCGTCAGCGCATGGTAGGCGTCGACCCGGCGCGTGGTCAGCACCGTGCCCGTCACCTGCACCGGAGTGCCGGCCAGTCGTCTTCACCTCCCGTGCGGGGTCAGCCCCGGAGTGCCTGTGCGTGCTCCTGGAGCGACCGTACGCCGACGTCGCCGCGTACGTTCGCCTGGATGCCCGCCGCCGCCGCGGCGAGCCCTGAGACCGTGGTGATGCACGGGATGCCGCGCAGCACCGCGGCGGTGCGGATGTCGTAGCCGTCGAGCCGCGGCCCCGACTGCCCGGGGCTGCCGAAGGGCGTGTTGACGATCAGGTCGACCTCGCCGTCGAGAATGGCCTGCACGCTCGTGGGCTCACCTCCGGGACCAGGACCCTCGCTGTGCTTTCGCACGATCTTGGCATGGACGCCGTTGCGGCGCAGCACCTCGGCGGTCCCCTCGGTGGCCAGGATCTCGAATCCGAGATCCGCGAGCGCCTTCACAGGGAAGATCATGGCACGCTTGTCCCGGTTGGCCACGGACACGAACGCGCGTCCCTTGGTCGGCAGCTCGCCGTAGGCGGCCGCCTGGGACTTGGCGTAGGCGATCCCGAAGAACTCGTCGATGCCCATGACCTCGCCCGTGGAGCGCATCTCGGGCCCCAGCACGGTGTCCACGCCCCGGAACCGGTTGAACGGCAGCACCGCCTCCTTGACCGCGATCGAGGCGTCCATCGGCAGCGTCCCGCCGTCGCCGGTCGCGGGCAGCATGCCCTCCTCGCGCAGCGAGGCGATCGACGTGCCGAGCATCACCCGGGCCGCCGCCTTGGCCAGCGGCACCGCCGTGGCCTTGGACACGAACGGCACGGTACGGCTGGCCCGCGGGTTGGCCTCCAGGACGTAGAGGACGCCGGCCGACATCGCGTACTGGACGTTCAGCAGGCCGCGCACGCCCACCCCGGCGGCGATGGCCTCGGTGGCGGCGCGGATGCGCTTGATGTCGTGGCTGCCGAGCGTGATGGGCGGCAGCGCGCACGCCGAGTCGCCGGAGTGGATCCCGGCCTCCTCGATGTGCTCCATGACGCCGCCGAGATAGAGCTCCGACCCGTCGTAGAGGGCGTCGACGTCGATCTCGATGGCCTCGTCCAGGAACTTGTCCACCAGCACCGGGTGGCCGCCCTCCTGGGCCGCCATGTACGTCGTCAGCGTGTCGTCGTCGTAGACGATGGCCATGCCGGCGCCGCCGAGCACGTAGGACGGCCGGACGAGCACGGGGTAGCCGATCTCATCGGCGATCTCCCGGGCCTCGGCCACGGTGAGCGCCGTGCCGTGCTTGGGCGCGGGCAGCCCCGCCTCGGCCAGCACCCGCCCGAACGCGCCGCGCTCCTCGGCCAGGTGGATCGACTCCGGCGAGGTGCCCACCACGGGCACGCCCGCGTCCTTGAGCGCCTGCGCCAGCCCCAGCGGCGTCTGGCCGCCGAGCTGCACGATCACGCCCGCGACCGGGCCTGTCTGCTGCTCGGCGTAGACGACCTCCAGCACGTCCTCCAGCGTGAGCGGCTCGAAGTAGAGCCGGTCGGAGGTGTCGTAGTCGGTCGAGACGGTCTCCGGGTTGCAGTTGACCATGACGGTCTCGAACCCGGCCCTGGACAGCTCGAACGAGGCGTGCACGCACGCGTAGTCGAACTCGATGCCCTGCCCGATGCGGTTGGGCCCGGAGCCCAGGATGATGACCTTCTCGCGCTCGCCGTAGGGGACCTCGTTCTCCTCGTCGTAGGTCGAGTAGAGGTACGGCGTCTTCGCGGCGAACTCGGCGGCGCAGGTGTCGACGGTGTTGTAGACCGGGCGCAGCCCCAGCGCGTGGCGCAGGTCGCGCACCCGGGCCTCGTCGATGCCGCGGATCTCGCCGATCTGCGCGTCGCTGAACCCGTGCCGCTTGGCCCGCTCGAGCACCTCGGCGGTCAGCTCGTTGGCGGCGGCGACCTCCTCGGCCTCCTCGTGGAGCAGGAAGAGCTGGTCGACGAACCACGGGTCGACGCTGGTCGCCTCGAACAGCTCCTCGGGCGTGGCGCCCGCCCTGATGGCCTGCTGCATCGTGCGCAGCCGCCCGTCGTGCGGGGTGCGGCACCGCTCGAGCAGCTCGGCCTTGTCGCCGGGCGTGCCCGCCCAGGTGAAGGAGGACTCCTTCTTCTCCAGCGACCGCAGCGCCTTCTGCAGCGCCTCGGGGAAGGAGCGGCCGATGGCCATGGCCTCGCCCACGGACTTCATGTGCGTGGTGAGCGTCTGGTCGGCGCCCCTGAACTTCTCGAACGCGAACCTCGGCACCTTCACCACGATGTAGTCGAGCGTCGGCTCGAAGGAGGCCGGGGTCTCCTTGGTGATGTCGTTGGGGATCTCGTCGAGGGTGTAGCCGATGGCCAGCTTGGCCGCGATCTTCGCGATCGGGAACCCGGTGGCCTTGGAGGCCAGCGCCGAGGAGCGCGACACGCGCGGGTTCATCTCGATGACGATCATGCGACCGGTGCGCGGGTCGACCGCGAACTGGATGTTGCAGCCGCCGGTGTCGACGCCGACCTCGCGGATGACGGCGATGGCGACGTCGCGCATGTTCTGGTATTCGCGGTCGGTCAGGGTCAGCGCGGGCGCGACGGTGACGCTGTCGCCGGTGTGGACGCCCATCGGGTCGATGTTCTCGATGGAGCAGACGATGACGACGTTGTCGTGCTTGTCGCGCATGACCTCCAGCTCGTACTCCTTCCAGCCGAGGATCGACTCCTCCAGGAGCACCTCGGTGGTCGGAGAGGCGTCGAGCCCGGCGCCGCCGATGCGGCGCAGGTCGTCCTCGTCGTAGGCGAACCCGGAGCCGGCCCCGCCCATGGTGAACGACGGCCTGACCACGACCGGGTAGCCCAGCTCGCCCGCGGCGGCCAGGCACTCCTCCATCGTGTGGCAGATGGCCGACCTGGCCGACTCGGCGTTGAGCCCGCGCTCGCGGGCGACCTTGGCGACGATCTCCTTGAACCGCTCGCGGTTCTCCCCCGCCTGGATCGCGTCGAAGTCGGCGCCGATCAGCTCGACGCCGTACTTGTCCAGCACGCCCGACTCGTGCAGCGCGACCGCGGTGTTGAGCGCGGTCTGCCCGCCCAGGGTCGGCAGCAGCGCGTCGGGGCGCTCCTTGGCGATGATCTTCTCGACGAACTCGGGGGTGATCGGCTCGACGTACGTGGCGTCGGCGAACTCGGGGTCCGTCATGATCGTCGCCGGGTTGCTGTTGACCAGGACGACGCGGAAGCCCTCGGCCCGCAGCACGCGGCACGCCTGGGTGCCGGAGTAGTCGAACTCGCACGCCTGGCCGATCACGATCGGCCCCGAGCCGATCACCAGGACGGACCTGATGTCCTCACGCTTGGGCACGGCTCATGACCTCACTGAACTCGTCGAAAAGGTAGGCGGCGTCGTGGGGCCCCGCGGCGGCCTCCGGGTGGTACTGGACGCTGAAGGCCCGCCCGTCGAGCAGGCGCAGCCCCTCCACGCAGCGGTCGTTGAGGTTGACGTGGCTGACCTCGGCCTGACCGTACGGGGTCTCGAACGGCCCGTCGAGCGGCGCCCGCACGGCGAACCCGTGGTTGTGCGCCGAGATCTCGACCTTGCCGGTGCGCACGTCCTGGACGGGCTGGTTGACGCCCCGGTGCCCGTAGCGCAGCTTGTAGGTGGAAAGGCCCAGGGCCCGCCCGAAGAGCTGGTTGCCGAAGCAGATCCCGAAGAACGGGACCCTGGCCTCCAGGACCCCCCGCAGCGCGCTCACGTCGGCCGTGGCGGGGTCGCCGGGCCCGTTGGAGAAGAAGACCCCGTCCGGCTCGACCGCCATGATCTGCTCGTACGTGGCCGTCGCGGGCAGCACGTGCACCTCGCAGCCGCGCTCGGCCATCCGGTGCGGCGTCATGCCCTTGATGCCGAGGTCGACGGCCGCGACCGTGAACCTCTTCGCACCGATCGCGGGCACGACGTAGGGCTCGGTGGTGGCCACCTCGGCGGCCAGGTCGGCGCCCTCCATGCGGGGCGACCGGCGTACGCGCTCGACCAGCTCCTCGACCGGAACGGTGGGCGCGGTGAAGATGCCGGCGCGCATGGCGCCGCGCTCGCGCAGGTGGCGGGTGAGCGCGCGGGTGCCGGAGATGGCGATCCCGACGACGCCCTGCTCCTTGAGGTAGTCGTCGAGCGAGCGGTTGGCCCGCCAGTTGGAGACGATCCTGGACGGCTCGCGCACGACGTAGCCGGCGACCCAGACGCGCTTGGACTCCGGGTCCTCGTCGTTGACGCCGGTGTTGCCGATGTGGGGCGCCGTCATGGCGACGATCTGCCGATGGTAGGACGGGTCCGTGAGGGTCTCCTGGTAGCCGGTCATGCCGGTGTTGAAGACCATCTCGCCGAACGTCTCGCCCTCGGCGCCGTACGGACGTCCCTGGAAGACGCGGCCGTCTTCCAGGACGAGCACCGATGTGTTCAAACCAGCTTCCCTTCGAGAACGGTCGCCCTGCCGCGCAGGAACGTGGCCACCACCCGGCCGGGCAGCGTCATCCCCTCGTAGGGGGTGTTCCTGCTCTTCGACGCGAATGCGGACGGATCCACCTCGGTGCGCGCGGACGGGTCGTACAGCGTGATGTTGGCCGGGGCGCCCGCCTCCAGCGGCTGACCCTGGCCGCCGAGACGGCCGATGCGGGCAGGGACGACGGACATGCGCTCGGCGACGCCCGCCCAGTCGAGCAGCCCGGTCTCGACCATGGCCTCCTGGACCACGCTGAGCGCCGTCTCCAGGCCCACCATGCCCATGGCCGCGGCCGACCACTCGGTCTCCTTGTCCTCGACCGGGTGGGGGGCGTGGTCGGTGGCGACGATGTCGATCGTGCCGTCGGCCAGCGCGGCCCGCAGCGCCTCGACGTCGGCGCGGGTGCGCAGCGGCGGGTTGACCTTGTAGATCGGGTTGTACGCGCCCACCGGGGACTCCTCGACCAGGTCGTCGGTGAGCAGGAGGTGGTGCGGGGTGACCTCGCAGGTGACGTTCCAGCCCTTGGACTTGGCCCAGCGGATGATCTCGACCGAGCCGGCCGTGGAGACGTGGCAGATGTGCAGCCTGGAGCCGACGTGGGCGGCCAGGAGGCAGTCGCGGGCGATGATCGCCTCCTCGGCGACCGCGGGCCAGCCGGTCAGGCCGAGCCTGCCGGAGATGACGCCCTCGTTCATCTGGGCCCCGGCGGTGAGCCTGGGCTCCTGGGCGTGCTGGGCGATGACGCCGTCGAACGCCTTGACGTATTCCAGGGCGCGGCGCATCAGCACGGCGTCGTCCACGCACTTGCCGTCGTCGGAGAAGACCCGCACGCGGGCGGCCGAGTCGGCCATCGCGCCCAGCTCGGCGAGCTGCTTGCCCTCCAGGCCGACGGTGACGGCGCCGACGGGGTGGACGTCGCAGTGCGCGAACTCGCGCCCGAGCCGCCACACCTGCTCGACGACCCCCGCGGTGTCGGCGACCGGCGAGGTGTTGGCCATGGCGTGCACGGCGGTGTAGCCGCCCCGGGCGGCCGACTGGGTGCCGGTCTGCACGGTCTCGGCGTCCTCGCGGCCGGGCTCGCGCAGGTGGGTGTGCAGGTCGACGAGGCCGGGCAGCGCGATCGCGCCGCCGCCGTCGACGGTCTCGGGCCCCTCCAGGCCCGGCCCGATCTCGGCGATCACCCCGTCGGCGACGCGGATGTCGACGGGCTCCCCGCCCAGAATCCTGACATTACGGATAATCACGCGCTCTCTCCCCCCAGCAGCAGGTACAGCACCGCCATGCGAATGGTCACGCCGTTGGCGACCTGCTCCACGATCGTGGAGCGCGCCGAGTCGGCCACCTCCGCGGCGATCTCCATGCCCCGGTTCATCGGCCCGGGATGCATCACGATGGCGTCCTCGGGCATCTTGGCGAACCGGTCACGGTCCAGGCCGTACCGGCGTGAGTACTCCCGCTCGCTGGGGAAGTAGGCGGCGTTCATCCGCTCCTTCTGCACCCGCAGCATCATCACCACGTCCGACTTCGGCAGCACCGCGTCCAGGTCGTAGGAGACCTCGCACGGCCAGGAGCCGACGGAGACGGGCAGCAGGGTCGGCGGCGCCACCAGCGTGACGTCGGCGCCGAGCGTGTCGAGCAGCAGCACGTTGGAGCGGGCGACCCGGCTGTGCAGCACGTCGCCGACGATCGTGACCTTGCGCCCTTCGAGGCTGCCCAGGCGGCGGCGCATCGAGAAGGCGTCGAGCAGCGCCTGCGTGGGGTGCTCGTGGGTGCCGTCGCCGGCGTTGACGACGCTGCCGCGCACCCAGTTGGCCAGGCGGTGCGGCGCGCCGGAGGCGCCGTGGCGGATGACGACCGCGTCGGCGCCCATGGCCTCGAGGGTGAGCGCGGTGTCCTTGAGCGACTCGCCCTTGGACACGCTCGACCCCTTGGCCGAGAAGTTGATCACGTCGGCGGACAGCCGCTTGGCGGCCGCCTCGAACGAGATGCGCGTGCGGGTGGAGTCCTCGAAGAACAGGTTGACCACGGTGCGCCCGCGCAGCGTGGGCAGCTTCTTGATGGAACGTTCCGAGACTCTCGCCAGCTCCTCGGCGGTGTCGAGGATGAGGAGGGCGTCGTCCTTGGTGAGGTCGCCCGCGGAGATCAGGTGGCGGTTCACTTGGCGTCCCCCTTCATGAGGAGCACGGCGTCGCGGCCGTCGATCTCCTGCAGGTAGACCTTGACCTTCTCGCTCTTGGCCGTCGGGAGGTTCTTGCCGACGTAGTCGGCGCGGATGGGCAGCTCGCGGTGGCCGCGGTCGACCAGCGTGGCCAGCTGCACCGCGGTGGGCCGGCCCAGGTCGTTGAGCGCGTCGAGCGCGGCGCGCACGGTGCGGCCGGAATAGAGGACGTCGTCCACGAGCACGACGACCCTGCCGTCGATGCCGTCCGGCGGCAGCTCGGTGCGGCCGAGCGGCCTGGCGGGCTTGAGCCGCAGGTCGTCGCGGTACATCGTGATGTCGATGGAGCCGACGGGGATCTTGACGCCTTCGAACTGCTCGATGCGCTCGCCGAGCCTGCGGGCCAGCGTGGCGCCGCGGGTGGGGATGCCGAGGAGAACGACGTCGTCGGCGCCCTTGGTGCGCTCGAGGATCTCGTGCGCTATCCGGGTAAGGGCCCGGTGGATGTCCGGGGCCTCTAGGACAGCCCTGGAATCGGACATGGCGAATCTCACCACCTTTCCCGCCTCACGGGACGGGTCTTAAAAGGGTGCTGGGTCGGCACACACAGTACCAGGGGCTACCAGGAACAACGCGAGTGGCCTCCCATGGCGTCACGAAGCTTCATCGGGGTACGGATGGCGTACCGGCTTCCCCGGGGAGACGCTGATACTGCCCGGGGAAGCCGCCAGGAGGGGATTCAGCGAAGATGGCCTTTCACGTCGATTCCGAGGTCGGGCGCCTGCGCCAGGTGCTCCTGCACGGACCGGACCTGGCGCTCAGACGGCTGACCCCGTCCAACAAGGACGCGTTCCTCTTCGACGACGTGCTGTGGGTCCAGCGCGCGATGGAGGAGCACGAGGAGTTCCGGCGGGTGCTGACCGGCCGCGGCATCAAGGTCCACCTGCTGGCCGACCTGCTCAGGGAGACCGTCGACATCCCCGAGGCGCGCAAGCACATCCTCGACGCCGTCATCGACGAGCGCTGGCTCGGCCCCGGCGCCATCGACGACGTCCGCAACATCCTCGACGGGATGGACTCCGCGACGCTGCAGGTCTACCTGACCGGCGGCATCACCAAGGGCGAGCTGCTCGAGATGGGCTGCGACCCCGGCTCCGTGACCTTCCACACCATGGGCGACGACGACTTCATCCTGCCGCCGCTGCCCAACCACCTCTTCACCCGCGACACGTCCTGCTGGATCTACGACGGCGTGTCGATCAACGCGATGAAGAAGAAGGCCCGCATGCGCGAGACGGTCAACATGGAGGCCGTCTACATGTACCACCCGACGTTCGCCGACGGCTTCAACCGGCCCGGGCAGGGCGGCTTCCACTGCTGGATGCCGGGCCAGCCGGCCGCGCCGGCGACCATCGAGGGCGGCGACGTGCTGGTCATCGGCAGGGGCGCGGTGCTGGTCGGCATGAGCGAGCGCACCCAGCCGCAGGCAGTGGAGATGCTGGCGCAGCGGCTGTTCGCGGCGGGCTCCGCGCGCAGGATCGTGGCGCTCGACATGCCGAAGGCGCGGGCGTTCATGCACCTCGACACCGTGATGACGATGCTGGACGTGGGCGTGTTCACCCAGTACGCGGGTCTCGGGATGCTGCCCGCGTACACGATCGAGCCCGGCGAGACCCGCAAGGAGCTCAAGGTCACCGACCACCCGCCGCAGGACATGCACCAGGCCATCGCCCACGCCATCGACCTGCCCTCCATCACGGTCCTGACGCCCAAGCAGGACCTCCACGCCGCCGAGCGGGAGCAGTGGGACGACGGCTGCAACGGGCTGGCGCTGGAGCCCGGCGTGGTCGTCGCCTACGAGCGCAACACCACCACGAACGCCTACCTGCGCGACCACGGCATCGAGGTCATCACGATCAGGGGCAGCGAGCTCGGCCGGGGGCGCGGCGGCCCCCGCTGCATGAGCTGCCCGCTCGAACGCGACGGAGTCTGAGGAGGGGCCGGATGCGGGTCATCGTCGCCCTGGGCGGCAACGCGGTGCTCAAGCGCGGCCAGGCGCCGGACGCGGACGTCCAGCGGGCCAACGTCCGCGCGGCCGTCAGGACGCTCGCCCGGCTCGCCGACCGGCACGAGCTGGTCATCACCCACGGGAACGGCCCGCAGGTCGGCCTGCTGGCCCTGGAGAGCGCCGCGGACCCCAACCTGACGAGGCCGTACCCGTTCGACACGCTCGGCGCGCAGACGCAGGGCATGATCGGCTACTGGATGCAGCAGGCCCTGCAGAACGCCCTGCCCGGCAGGCAGGTCCAGGCCATGGTCACGCAGACGCTGGTGACGGCCGTCGACCCCGCGTTCGAGCAACCGACCAAGTTCGTCGGCCAGGTCTACGAGCGGGAGGAGGCCGAGAAGCTGGCCGCCGAGTACGGCTGGACGGTCCGGCGCGACGGCGAGCACTGGCGGCGCGTCGTCCCGTCGCCGACCCCGCGCCGCATCGTCGAGACCCGGCTGATCCGCCAGATGATCCGCGAGGGCGTCATCGTGGTGTGCGCGGGCGGGGGCGGCATCCCGGTCGTCCGGGACGAGCGCGGCCGGCTGACCGGCGTGGAGGCGGTGGTCGACAAGGACCTCACCGCCTCGATGCTGGCCGAGGCCCTGGAGTGCGACGCGTTCCTCATCCTCACCGACGTGCCGCGCGTCATGCGGGGCTTCGGCACGCCGCACCAGACGGAGATCGCCCACACCACGCCGCACGAGCTGCGCGCCCTGGAGTTCCCCGCCGGGTCGATGGGGCCGAAGGTGGAGGCGGTGTGCCGGTTCGTGGAGACGACCGGAGACATGGCCGCGATCGGAAAGCTCGACGAGGCCGAGCGCATACTCGACGGCTCAGCGGGAACGATCGTGACACCCAACGGCAGGTGGCCGCTGACGAGCACGCTGTAGGGGGTGTCCTGTGACACTGGCCCAACGGCTCTTCCGCACCAAGCCCACGGAGCGCATCATCGCGGAGGGCGGTCACGGCGAGGGGGGCGAGCTGCGGCGCACCATGTCGCTCTGGCAGCTGACGCTGTTCAGCGTGGGCGCCACGCTCGGCACCGGCATCTTCGTCATCCTGGGGCAGGCGGTGCCCAAGGCGGGGCCGGCGGTGGTGGTGTCGTTCGTGCTGGCGGCGATCACGGCGCTGTTCTCGGCCCTGTCGTACGCCGAGCTGGCCGGGACGATCCCGGTGTCCGGCTCGTCCTATTCCTACGCGTACGCGACGCTGGGCGAGCTCGTGGCGTGGATCTGCGGCTGGTGCCTCATGCTGGAGTACGCCGTGTCCGTGGCGGCGGTGGCCGTGGGCTGGGGCGAATACCTCAACTCGTTCCTGCGCTCCCTGTTCGGCTTCACACTGCCCGCGGCGATCACCCGCTCCCCCGGCCAGGACGGCGGCGTGATCAACGTCACCGCGATCGTCATCGTCCTGCTCGCCACGTGGCTGCTGCTGTACGGGGCCTCCGAGAGCGCCACGGCGAACGCGATCTTCGTGATGATCAAGGTCGCGGTGCTGCTCTTCTTCTGCGTGGTGGCGTTCACCGCCTTCCAGGCCAAGAACTTCACGCCCTTCGCCCCGCTGGGGATCGCCGGCATCACGGCGGCGGCCTCGCAGGTGTTCTTCTCCTACATCGGCTTCGACGCCGCCTCCACCGCGGGCGAGGAGGCCAAGAACCCCAAACGCGACCTGCCCCTGGCGATCATCCTGTCACTGGCCATCGTGACGGCCGTCTACGTGCTCGTCGCGATGGCCGCCGTCGGCGCGATGCCGTGGACGCAGTTCGACCCGAAGCACACCGAGGCGAGCCTGTCCTACATCGCCGACCTGGCCGTCGGCGCCACCTGGCCGGGCCTCATCGTCTCGTTCGGGGCGGTCATCGCCATCGCCAGCGTCGTGCTCACCGTCATCTTCGGCCAGACCCGCATCCTGTTCGCCATGTCCCGCGACGGGCTGATCCCGCGCGTCTTCCAGCGGGTCGACATGCGCCACCAGGTCCCCGTGGCGAACACCCTCATCGTCGCCGCGTTCATCTCCGTGCTGGCCGGCCTGGTGCCGCTCGGCCAGCTCGCCGAGGCGACCAGCATCGGCACCCTGTTCGCCTTCGCCATCGTGAACATCGGCGTGCTCGTCCTGCGCTACCGCAGCCCCGAGCTGCCGCGCAGCTTCCGCACCCCGCTGTTCCCCGCCACGCCGGTGCTCGGCGCCGTCTTCTGCGTCATCGTGATGGCGGGCCTGGCCGGGGTCACCTGGCTGGCGTTCGCGCTGTGGATGGCGGTGGGGCTGATCTGCTACTTCCTGTACGGCTACGGTCATTCGCGGCTGAATGCCGAGGTGCCCTAGATGAAGCTCCAGAACGTGCTGGCCGGCTGCATCCCGGAGCCCAGGGGCAGGGACGGGCTGGCGCTGGCGGCGCTGGTCAAGGAACAGGTCCGCGGGCATCTGACCGTGGCCTACGTGCAGCCGCCCGCGTGGTCCGCGCCAGGACCGGCCAGGGCCGAGGAGAGCGCGTGGCGCGCGTACCTGATGGAGCAGGCCGACGCGACGCTCTGGCAGGCGCGCGAGCTGGCCGGCGACGACGCCGACTATGTGGTCCACACCCACAAGGGCAGCGGGCGCGGGCTGGTGGAGCTGGCGCGCAAGCGCGGCGCGGACGTCGTGGTGATCGGCTCGGCCCCCGGCGGCGGCAAGGGCCGCATCGCCGTCGGCAGCACCGCCGACCAGCTCCTGCACTCGTCCTCCGTTCCCGTGCTGCTCGCCCCGCGCGGCTACGGCGACAAGCCCCCCGCCGCCTTCGAACGCCTCACCGTCGCCTACCGCCGCGGCCCGGGCTGCGACGCGGCGGTCAAGGACGCGGTCGCGGCAGCCGCGTCGCTGGACGTGCCCCTGCGGCTGGTCACGCTGGTGATCAGCACCGGCAGGCGCGCCAGGATCGAGGAGGAGATGCTCGTCCGCCTGCGCGACGAGGCGGCCTCCAACCTGCGGGCGGCGGCCCGCGGACGGCCACGCGTGGAGGTGGAGGTGCTGGAGGGCCGCAACGTCGCCCAGGCACTCGGCACGACCTCGTGGCTCCCCGGCGAGATGATCATATGCGCTTCCAGCGCCACCGGGCCACTCAGGCGGGTCTTCCTCGGAGACACCTCGATCAAGATCGTACGGGCCGCGACCTGCCCTGTCATGATTCTCACGCGGCAGACCTAGGGCAGGGAAATTTCTCGTCAAACTCTGACGAAGTACTGTTACCAGTGGGACATGAGGGGCGATTGCGGCGATCCCTACCGGATCGGATTCGGCATCTTTTTTCCAATCAGCTTGACCTCAGGCGTCCGCCCCTTTACCGTCACTGTGCGTAACCACACCTCGCGGCGTTCTGGGGTAAACCTGGGGCCATGGCTACCGATGGTGCCGAGCTTGGCACCAGACCCCCCGGTGGCTAGGGCATACGCCGCAAGGGAGCACAATCTACTGAGAGCGATACATACGAGAGCCGGGGGCCACACAAATGCCGTCTGAGTACGCAAAGTCGCTGGGTGCACGACTCCGCGCCATACGCACCCAGCAGGGCCTGTCCCTGCATGGAGTCGAGGAAAAGTCGCGTGGCAGGTGGAAAGCCGTGGTCGTGGGCTCGTACGAGCGTGGCGACCGTGCGGTGACCGTGCAGAAGCTTGCCGAGCTTGCCGACTTCTACGGGGTGCCCGTATCCGAGCTGCTGCCGGGCGGAGCCGCGCCCAGCCCGCTCGGACCGACGCCCAAGCTTGTGATCGACCTGGAGCGCCTGGCCACGCTGCCGAAGGAGAAGGCGGGGGCACTCGCCCGCTACGCCGCCACGATCCAGAGCCAGCGCGGTGACTACAACGGCAAGGTGCTGTCGATCCGCCAGGAGGACCTGCGCTCGCTTGCCGTGATCTACGACAAGTCGCCCAGCGAGCTCACCGAGGAGCTGATCAGCTGGGGCGTCCTCGACGCCGAGGCGCGTCGCGCCGTCGAGTCGTTCTGAGGCCGTCCCTCTCCCCTGAGGTCGCCCCCTCCCTCCGAGGCCGTCTCACCCCGCTCTGAGGCCGCCTCACCCGCCTGAGGGCTCGCCACCGCCACACGGTCGGCGAGCCACCCGGCATCGAGCGCCCCTCCCTGGTCCGCCACGCTTTCCGCACGGCATGAGGCCTGGCGCCGCGCCACCCTGGACGCATCCCAAGCTGGCTGCCATCCCGGAAAGCGCTTACTGGGCGCACGGGTCTCGCTTGGAGCACCACCGAGTGAACGGGATCGGTGGTGCCCGCCAGGGCCGTCATATCGGCGCCCGGCCGCCAGGGCGGGGCGGGCCGACTGAGGTCAGCCCGTCGAGGGGCGCCCACCGGAGCTGGGCTGGACGGGAGAACCGAGGCCAGCCCCTCAAGGGGCGCCCGCCGGGGCTGGGTTGGGCGCATGCCGAGTAGGCGCGCGTCTCCGCTTCGGCCGGGAGCTCGTCGGCGTTCGGCCGCGTTACGGCGCGGCAAGAGCCGGTGGGCCGCCGAGGGGACATCCACCCGGGGCCGTGACGTCGGCGCTCGGCCGCGCGAGGGCCGCGTTCGGGCGCGGTGCAGCGGCCTCGGAACCCGGCGCATCCAGAGCCGGATCAGCCCGTCGACGGGAACACCCGGACATGAGGGTGGGTCAGCCCGGCGACGGAACATCTCACACGGGCGCGAGGCCGTGGTCGGCCCGGCGACGGGAACGCCCCACGCGGGCGTGAGACTGCGGTCGGCCCGGTGGAGGGAGCGTCCGCTCGGGACGTGTGGGTGGGTCAGCCTGCCAGCTGGACGTCGACCGGCAGCTGGGGCTGGGCCGGCACGCCGAGCAGGTCCTCCACCGTGGAGACGAACGTCTCCGCCTCGGCCAGGAGCTCGTCGGCGTCGGCCGCGCTGACCCGGCTGACCATGCCCGCCTCAGCGGCGGCGCGCTTTGCGGCGCTCACCGAGAAGTAGGCGGCCCACTCGGCCAGGCGCGGCTCGGCCTCGGGCAGCAGCTCCCAGGCGCTGCGCAGGCGGCGCCTGCGGCCTTCCATGGGACGGGGACGGGCGGCCAGGATCGCCGCCGCCGCTCGAAGAGCTGCCAGGTGGGCGGCCACATATCGGGATGCCGGAGTGCGAGCGCCGGTCGCCTCCGCCAGGCAGGAACGAGAATCGGTCAAGTGTGCCCGAACCGCAGGCGACAGCCGGGGCCCGGGCGTTTCTCTAGGCCGTGGTGCCATCTTGCGCGCCTCCTTGGAGTCGTGGGCGGCCGCCGGCGTCTCCGCCGGTGGTGCCAACACTTGCAGACCCCACCGACATTTCCACCGGGCTGGCCGGACGTGGAGCTTCCCCACTCCCCGTCCGGCCAGGACACGCCCACTCGTCTCCGCCGACGACGAGGACGTGCCCTTCGCCCATGGAGCCTGGCCGCGGGGGAACGCTTGGGGAAGCGAACGGCCCGCGACCAGGTCCTGGTGACGTTGAGCCGCGAGCCCCACCGTCACTACGTCGAACATAATTTCGATCACGCTCGGTGTCAACCGATTCCACGAACACAGGTTCGACGAGCATGAGTCGGAAGGCGCGAAAAAGCCGTCGCCGCGGGGAGCTTGCGGCGACGGCCGGGTGGTTCAGGAGGACGACAAGACGGTCGTCAGACGACCGAGATGGCCCCCGACGGGCAGAGGGTCACAGCGCGGCGCACGCCGTCCTCCAGCTCCGCGGGAGGCACCTTCTGCAGGAGCACCACCGTGCCCTCGTCCTCGCTCTGGTCGAACACTTCCGGCACCGTCAGCGCGCACATGCCCGCCCCGATGCACACCGTCGTATCTGCCTTGATTTCCATGGTGACCTACCAAGTGACTGGGAGGCGGTGCACTCCATAGATGCTCATGTCCGAGCGCATCGGCACCTCCTCGGGTGTTACGGCCAAGCGTAGACCTGGGAAGCGGCGCAGCAGCGCAGGGTACCCGATGCGCATTTCGATGCGGGCGAGCTGCTGCCCCAGGCACTGGTGGATGCCGTGGCCGAAGGTCAGGTGCCCGCCCGCGGGCCTGGCGACGTCCAGCCGGTCGCCGTCGGGGAAGCGGGACGGGTCGCGGTTGACGGTGGGCAGGTGGAGCGCCACGCACTCGCCCTCCTTGATGAGGTGACCCTCGATCTCGACGTCCTCCAGCGCGGTGCGCATCGGCCCGAGGTGGATGATCGTGAGGTAGCGCAGCAGCTCCTCGACGCCGTTCTCCACCACCGACGGGTCGTCGCGCATGGCGGCGAGCTGCGCGGGGTTCGTGAGCAGCGCGTACGTGCCGAGCCCCAGCATGTTGGCGGTCGTCTCGTGCCCGGCCACCAGCAGCAGCAGCGACACCCCGGCGAGCTCCTCGTCGTCCAGCTCCCCGCCCTCGATGAGCCCGCTGATCAGGTCGTCGGCCGGCTCCTTGCGCTTGCGCTGGACGAGCCCGTACATGAACGCCGTGATCCGGCCGAGCGCGGCCATCGCGTCCTCGGCCTTGGCCTCCAGGTTGACCAGGAGCTTGGTGTCCTCCTGGAACTGCGCGCGGTCCTCGTACGGCACCCCGAGCAGCTCGCAGATCACCAGCGACGGGATCGGCAGCGCGAACTTCTCGACGAGGTCCACGGGCCCGCCGGCGGCGGCCATGTCGTCCAGGCAGGCGTTGGCGATCTCCTCGACCCTGGGTTCGAGCATCTTCATCCTGCGCACCGTGAACTGGCCGGTCAGCAGTCTGCGGAAGCGCGCGTGCTCGGGCTCGTCCATGCGCAGGAAGAACCCGGGTGGCGTCTTCGCGTCCTTCTGCATCCTCATCCGGAGCAGGGAGCCCTGGATCGGCGGATGCGCGAGCTCGGGGCGGTTGCTGAAGCGCGGATGCGCGAGCACGGCGCGGGCGGCGGAATAGCCGGTCACCAGCCAGCCCCGGTGACCGTCGGCGAAGGTCATGCGGTGCATGTGCGCCCGTTCTCGCAGCTCGGTGGCTTCGTCGGGCGGATCGAACGGGCGCTGCCGGTCGGTGGGAAACGTCACATCGGACATGTTTCGGCTCCTTTCCGAGCTTCACCTCCAGAAAACCTCATTCATTGCAAAACTTCAATGCATGAAAATCATAAACGCATGCAGTATAGTTCCGTCATGGTGGATAACGGCGGCGTGGGGCTGCGGGAGCGCAAGAAGCAGCGCACGCGCCGGGCACTGATCGAGGCCGCGCTCCGGCTGTTCGACGAGAAGGGCTTCGACGAGACCACGCTGGCGGAGATAGCCGCGGAGGCCGACGTGTCGACGCGCACGTTCTTCAGCTACTTCGCGAGCAAGGAGGACGTGGTCTTCTACGACTCCGCCCGCAAGATGGAGCTGGCCGCCGCGACACTGGCCGCCAGAGCTCCCGGCGAGTCGCCGGGAGACGTCCTCCTGCGGATCGTGGAGGACAGCCTGACCTGGCTGACCACGTACGAGGAGCTCACGTTCGAGGACGCGGAGCTGCGCATCCGGCTCGTGCTCAAGGAGCCCACGCTGCGGGCGCGGGCGCTGGTGATGCTGCTCGAGAGCCAGACCACGCTGGCGCGGGCGCTGCGGGAGGCCTACCCCGAGCTGGACGCGGTGGAGGCGGCCGCCGCGGTGGGCGCGATGTTCGGCGCGGTGAAGCTGGCGATCGTCGCCGACCTCGGCCACGACCTGTCCGCGGAGCAGATGTGGAGCACGGCGCGCCGGGCGGCCGAGATCACGCTCGCCGGCCTGCGCTCCCTCGGATAGCTCCGGATGCCCGCTTTCTGAGAAGCTGTCCGGAGCGGAGAGGGGGGCCGGATGGCGGGCAAGAGGTGGCTGATCGCTCTCGTCCTGCCGGCGCTGGGGCCGGTCCTGGCGGCGGCGTACGCGGGCGTCAACCTCATGGCCGTCGAGGCTGCCGTCAAGGCGCAGATCACGGGCCCGGAGTGGGCGGGCGGCCGGCTCGCCGCCGACGGGATGACGGCGGTGGGCAGGGACTCCTGGCGGCTGGTCCTGGCCACCGCCGTGGTCGTGGGGGTCCTGGGAGTCGCGTACGCCGTCATCGGCGTGCTCCTGCGGCGGGGCGGCCGGGGCCGCACGCCCCTGCTCGTGCTGTCGGGCGTCCTGATCGTCCCGTACGCCCTCGCGGTCCTCGTCGCGCTGATCAACCCCGCCAAGGCGCTGGCGGGGCTCTACGACACCCCTGACTTCGCCGCCGGCCTTCCCGCGTGGCAGCCGGCCACCGTACTCGTCCTGGTGGCGGCCGGGCTGGCACAGGCCGCGGGGGTGGCGACGGCGGCCGCGGAGGGCAGGCGGGCCGCGAGCGCCCGGACCTGAGGGGTCAGCGGCAGCGGTCGTTCGCCCAGGTCGTCCAGCCCATCTGGGCGCCGCCGCGCCCCGTGGCGGCCCAGCCCGCCGGCGGAGCCGTCCCGTGCGGGACCACGGCGGTGCACGCGCCCGACGGGGGCCGCCCGCTGTAGAACTCGATCTGGGTCCACGACACCCGGTACGCCAGCGGCACCCAGATGTTCCACCGCACCCGCTTGTCCACCGCCACGCGTCCTGGAGGCGGGGTGGGCAGCCAGTCCGCGCCCGACGGGCGTGCGGGCGCCTGCCCGGCCGTGAACGCGATGTCGATCAGCGCCAGCACGCCCACCACCAGCAGCCTGGCCCGGCGGGCGGTCAGGAAGGCCGCCCCGGTCAGGCAGGCCAGCAGGACCAGGGCGGGCACGGAGGCCTCGACCAGGTCCAGCGCGTCGTTCTCACCCGCGAGGAAGATCACTTCGGGGAAGTCGAACGCGATGAACGCGTAACGCTCCAGCCGGTCCCCCGCGTACCAGGCGGCCACCCCGCCGGTCACCGCCAACAGCCCGGCGGCGGCCAGGGCGTGCCGCACCACGGCCAGGCGCCCGCCCTTCACCAGGACGATCAGGCCGGCGAGGGTCCAGGCCACGGCGACGCAGGCCAGGTAGCGCCCGTAGACGTAGTTGCCGACGCGGTGCTCGTCGGGGAGGGCGGCCGAGGAGGCGTACGCGATGCCCAGGGTCGTCAGCAGCAGCGTGCCCGCCAGGACGCGATGCCGGTACGGCGCGGACCGCCGTACCAGTGTGGCCGCCGCGCCCGCCAGACCGACGCCCGCGAGCCCCCAGGTGCCGGCCACGAGGTACCAGAGCTGCCCGGCCGCCCCCGACAGCGCCCACGCCTGTCCTTCGAGGCTCGTGAGCCTGGACACCAGCAGCCCCGACAGGTCCCGGGGCCCGCCCGGATACAGCGCGGCGCCCAGCGCCCCGTTGAGCGCCTTGCCCGCCGCCGCGACCACGGCCGCGCTCACCAGCGCCGCGACCGCCGGCCCCACGACCCTCCCGCGGACCGACGCCACCGCCCTTCCGCGGACCGTCACCACCACGACGGCCAGGACGCACACCGCCAGGACCACGGTCCCCCGCAGATGCGCCGCCATAGCGAACGCCGCCAGCGCGCCCGCCACCGCCCCGGCCCGCGCCGACCGGTACGCGACCAGGTCGTGCAGCGCGAGCAGCCAGGCCAGGACGAGCACGGGCAGGATGGCGTCGGTCAGCGCCAGCCCGGAGAAGACCACCAGCGCCGGCGACAGCCCCGCGACGAACGCCGTGATCAGCGCCGCCCGCCTGCCCAGGCCCATCCGCCTCAGCAGCAGGTACGCCAGCGGGTACGCGCTCGCCGCCGCCATCGACCCCACCCCGGCCACCAGCCGGTACGCCAGGACGGGGTCGGAGGTGAGCCAGAAGATCGGGACCAGCAGCAGCGGATAGCCGCCCTGGTAGAAGGTCGAGCCCGTGAGGTCGGCGCCCGGCCCCCCGGCCAGCCAGCGGGCGGCGAGGAGGTACCCGGTCTCGTCCGGGTTCGCCACCGGTCCGGTGTGATACCGGTACAGCCACAGCCGTAACGCCACGTGGGCGACCCACCCGGCCGCCAGCACCCACCACAGGCGGGCCCGTCCCGTATGCCGCGCCGCCGTGTGAACGGGCGCGGGCGTCATGAACGCAGTCGTCATGCTCTCCCCCCAAGAAAGTCAGGAGGGAGTCCAACAAAAGGTCCATAACGGCCCCGTCACCGCTTCTGGTTATGCGGGCGTTATGTCGCCGGCGGCGCGGCGGGCGTGCCCAGAGGCACTCTCGGAGGCGCTCTCAGAGGCGCTTGAACCTGCCCCGGACGTGCACCGGCACGCCCTTGCCCAGCATCCCGGGCAGGACCTCGGCCACGTTCATCGGCATGCGCACGCACCCGTGCGAGGCCGGATACAGCGGCACCGACAGCGCGCCGTGGAAGGCGATGCCGCCGTTGAAGAAGATCGGGTTGTAGAGCTGCCCCAGGTAGGACCTGTGCCAGCCGCGGGCGCGCCACGTCGTCCTGTAGTCGCCCGTCGGCGTGGTGGCCGAGCCGCAGAACCGCTGCTGCTTGCCCTGCCACGAGGCGGTCTCGCAGTAGGGGACGCCGCTGCCGGAGGACACGTGGGTGATCAGCTTCACCTCGCCGTCCACGTACAGGACCATGATCTGCTTGGTGAGGTTGACCTCGGCGCGGGTCGGCTTGCCGTCCTTGACCAGGACCTGCGGCGACTTGGGGGTCTCCAGGGCGTCCCACGTGCGCCTGGCGACGGTGCTGGTCGGCTTGATGCCGTTCACCTTCTGGAACGCCCACACGGCCGCCAGCGTCGCGCCCCCGTAGCGGCCGTCGGCCTTGCCGGGGCGGTAGCCGAGCTGGGCCAGGCGCCTCTGCAGCCACTGGACGGACTTGCCCTTGGCGCCGAGCCTGAGCGTCTTGCGCGGCGCGGTGACCGTGGCGTGGGTGGTGGCGGCGGGACCGGATCGGGCTCCCGCGGAGGTATGTGTGGCGGCCGGGGACGCCGTCCTCATGGACGCCGTCGAACGATGCGACCCATGCGTGCCGCAGCCCGAGAGTGCGACGGCGCCTGCCGTCAGGAGAGCAGCCACTCCGGGCAGCAGTCGAGCCCCCACCAGTACCACCTCTCATACCATGAACAAACGGATCAGCCGACCCTATACCACTCATCATGAATCGGTAATGAAGCGGTCAACCTGTTTAGAGTGTGTCCATGTCTGAGAAGTTGCCGTCCAATGCGGTCGTTGTTCAATCCGCTCTGCGCGAACTGGGGGCGGGCGGCGAGATCGTCGTCCTGCCCGAGAAGGCGCCCACGGCGGCGACCGCCGCGGCCCAGGTGGGGTGCGAGGTCGGGGCCATCGCCAACAGCCTGATCTTCGACGCGGACGGCGCGCCGCTGCTCGTGCTGACCAGCGGGGCGCACCGCGTGGACGTGGAGCTGATCGCCCGCACCGCGGGGGTCGGGAAGGTACGCCGGGCGACGCCGGAGTTCGTGAGGGCGGCGACCGGCCAGCCCATCGGCGGCGTGGCCCCGGTCGGGCATCCGGCGCCCGTGCGGACCCTGGTGGACAACTGGCTGAGCAAGCACGAGGTGGTGTGGGCGGCCGGGGGCCATCCTCTGACCGTGTTCCCGACGACGTTTGACGAGCTCGTGCGGATCACCGGGGGCACGGCGGTGGACGTCGAGTAGTGTGCGACGCGTGATCGAGTTTCGCGGGGCGGGGCCAGCCGAGTTCGTCGAACGGCTGGACACGGTGATCGACATCTACACGGCTGCCATGCGCCCGCCCGCGGACCAGATCAACGGCCGTAAATCCATCATGCGAAATCACGCGACTTATCCCCATTTTCAGTGTTATTTCGCAGAATTGCGCGATCCGTCCCTTTCCGCCCCCGTCACCGTCGGCTTCGCATACGGCTTCCGCGGCGCCCCCGGGCAGTGGTGGCATGACGTGGTCTTCCGCGCCCTGACGGACCGGCTCGGCCAGGAGGCCGCCAACGCCTGGCTGGGCTACGCGCTGGAGCTGGCCGAGATCCACGTCCACCCGGACTTCCAGAGCAAGGGCATCGGCCGCGCCATGATCCGCACCCTCTGCGCGGGCCGCCCCGAGCGCTCGGCCGTCCTGTCGACCCACGACCAGCCCACGGCCGCCCGCCACCTCTACGCCAGCATGGGCTTCACGGACCTGCTCACGAGGTTCATCTTCCCGGGCGGCTACGAGGACTACGCCATCATGGGCCGCCCCCTCCCCTTGACGTGAGGATCACCTCCCTGATGAACCCGTGACTGTTGGGTTTGTCTGCCGATTACTTGGGGCACCATCCATTACGCAAGGTAGTCACCCCTTTACTAACCGTCTACTGCCCCCTGCCCGTCACCCGCCCGGTCCCCCTGCGGGCGGGTGACGGGCTCCTTCCGGTTCGACCGCACCCGACGACCCGTCGGACCACACGGCGACGAACGGCCCACTGGACCACACGGCGACCGGCGGCCCGCTGGACGCCACGGCGACCGGCAGTCCGATGATCTGGACACGGCGACCGGCGGTCCGATGATCTGGACACGGCAGGCGACGACCCGGGCGGACCCAGCACTGCGAGCCGACGGCCCCCTGAACCCAGCGCTGCGAGCGACGACCCGACCGTCCCGACGCAACGGGCGACCACCCGATGGTCCCGACACGGCGGGCGGCGAGTGGTCGCCGCCGGTGCCCTCGGTCAAGCGATCCTGCCGACCGGTCAGGGGTCAACGGTTTGCACCCCGGAGGAGGCCCACGTTGCGCCGTTGCGGTGGGTGGCCCCGTGCGGGTCAGCCGGCGTCTCCCTGGAGGTCGCCGGCCATGTGCGGCGGGTGGTGCCGCCCGTGCTCCGCCGTAAAAAATGAAAATGAATGAATGGGGTTCAGGCGGAAAGGGGGACCGCGTCGAGGCGTTGGAAGACCTCGCGGGAGGCGCTGGAGCGGTTGAAGGTGATGAAGTGGATGCCCGGCGCGCCCTCGTCGAGCAATCGCCGGCACAGCTCGGCCCCGTGCTCGATGCCCAGCCGCCGCACCGCCGCCGGGTCGTCGGCGACCTCCTCGAAGCGGGCCGCCACCTCCGCCGGGAACGGCGCTCCCGACAGCTGCTCCGAGCGCGCGATCGTGCTCATCTGCGTCACCGGCATGATGCACGGGATGATCGGCGTGTCGCACCCTCTGGCCGCCACCCGGTCGCGCAGCCGCAGGTAGTCGTCCGCGCGGAAGAACATCTGCGTGATCGCGTAGTCGGCGCCCGCCTCGCACTTGCGCACGAAGAACTCGGTGTCGGTCTCGATGGACGACGAGCGCGGGTGCTTGTAGGGGAAGGCCGCGACGCCGACGCAGAAGTCGCCCGCCTGCCTGATCAGCCGCACCAGCTCCTCGGCGTAGAGGACGCCGTCGGGGTGCTGCACCCACTCGGCCGTCGGGTCGCCAGGGGGGTCGCCGCGCACGGCCAGGATGTTGCGCACCCCGGCGTCGGCGAAGCGCCCCACCAGGTGGCGCAGCTCGCGGATCGAGTGGTTGACCGCCGTGAAGTGCGCCACGGGCGTGAGCGTCGTGTCGTGGGCGATCCGCTCGACGATGTCGACCGTGCGGTCGCGCGTGGAGCCGCCCGCGCCGTAGGTCACCGACACGAACGTCGGCCGCAGCGACTCCAGCTCCCTGATCGCCTTCCAGAGCTGCCGCTCTCCCTCGTCGGTCTTCGGCGGGAAGAACTCGAAGGAGAACGACCGGCCACCGGCGGCGAGCATGTCGCGGACGGTGGGAACACGATCGGGCAGGATGGAGGGTCGACCAAGCGCCATGTCCCAAGGTTACAGGGACCTCGCCGGCCCAAGGTCACGGCCGCATGGCCCCTGCCGCCACAGCCATGTCACCTGCCCGAGTCGCGCATCAACGTCCGCCACACCCCAGATGCCCCTATTGGGACACCTGCACATCCGAGCCCCCGCACGCGGCCACTAGTCTCAAGGCATGACCACTGACGCCGTTGGCATGGACACCCTGCGCACACAGGTGGAGCGTGCCCTCGGAGAGTTCGTCGAACGACAGCTGCCCGCCCCCGGTGACCCCGAGCTCGAGCCGCTGCGCACGGCCGCCGACGAGTTGCTGTCCGGCGGCAAGCGACTGCGTCCGGCGTTCTGCTACTGGGGCTGGCGCGGCGCGGGCGGCACGGACGTGCCCGAGATCTTCACCGCGGCTGCCTCGCTGGAGCTGCTGCAGGCCAGCGCGCTGGTGCACGACGACGTGATGGACAAGAGCGACCTGCGCAGGGGCATGCCGTCCGCGCACCGCCGGTTCCAGGCGCTGCACGAGAAGTCCGCCTGGCACGGGTCCCCGGAGCAGTTCGGCGAGGGCGCGGCGATCCTGCTGGGCAACCTGCTGCTGATCTGGTCGGGCGAGATGTGGCGCACCAGCGGCCTGCCGCCCGAGTCCCTGGCGGCGGCCCAGCCCGTGCACGACCACATGCGTACGGAGCTGATGTGCGGCCAGTACCTCGACCTGCTGGAGCAGGCGCACGGCGAGAACACGTTCGAGTCGGCGCTGCGGGTGGCGCTGTTCAAGAGCGGGAAATACTCGGTGGAGCAGCCGCTTCGGCTCGGGCTGGTGCTCGCCGGCGGCAAGCTCGCGCCCTGGATGGACGAGCTGTGCACGGGCTACGGCACGCGGGTCGGGATCGCGTTCCAGCTGCGTGACGACATCCTGGGGGTGTTCGGCGACCCGGCGCAGACGGGCAAGCCCGCCGGCGACGACCTGCGGGAGGGCAAGCGGACGATGCTCGTGGCCCGCACGCTGGCGGCGGCGTCCCCGGGTGCGGCGCAGACCGTCCGGCGGCTGCTGGGGGATCCCGGGCTGGACGAGCGCGGAGTGGAGACGCTGCGGCAGATCATCGACGACACGGGCGCGCTGCAGGAGTGCGAGGACCTGATCGGCGACTATCTGGGGGACGCGCTGTCCGCGCTCGACGGGGCGCCGATCACGGCGGAGGCGCGCGCGGCTCTGACGGAGCTGGCCATCGCGGCCACCTCCCGCAAGACCTGACCGACACGAGCGCCTCCGGCTCGGAGGCGCCCGTGTGGTGACGGGCGCCTCGTCGGTCCGGGGGCCTCATGGGTCGCAAGACCCATGTCGGTCGAGGGGCCTCATGGGTCACAAGGCCCATGTCGGTCGGGTGGCCTCCTGCGCTCAGGCGGCCGCCGCGGTCAGATGGAGGACAGGCGCTTGGCGAACTCCGCCGCCGCCGCGCCCGGATCCTCCGCGTCCGTGATCGCGCGTACGACCACCACCCGGCGCACGCCGTACGACATCACCTCGTCCAGGTTCGCGAGGTCGATGCCGCCGATCCCGAACCACGGCCGCGTGGTCTCCAGCGCGGCCGCGTGCCGGAGCAGCGGCGGGCCGGGGGCCGGGCGGCCGGGCTTGGTGGGCGTGGGCCAGATGGGGCCGCAGCAGAAGTAGTCGACGCCCGGCTCCGCTGCCGCGGCGGAAGCCTCGGCCACGGAGTGGGTGGACCGTCCGATGACGATGTCGTCGCCGAGTATCTCTCGCGCGACCGTCACAGGAAGGTCGTCCTGCCCCAGGTGGAGCACGTCGGGCCGGGCGGCGTAGGCGATGTCCGCCCGGTCGTTGACGGCCAGCAGTTTGCCGTGCCGGTCGCAGGCGTCGCGGAAGACCTCGAGGAGCGCGAGTTCTTCGCGGGCCTCCAGACCCTTCTCCCGCAGCTGGATGATGTCCACGCCGCCGGCCAGCACCGAGTCGAGGAACTCCGCCAGGTCGCCGCGGTCGCGGCGGCCGTCGGTGCAGAGATAGAGGCGGGCTTCAGAAACCGAGGGCTTGGGCACGCCGCTTGACCTCAGTATGACGGCCGGCCTTGATCGCCTCGATGGGCGATCCGGGCAGGGACTCGTCGGGGGTGAAGAGCCAGCGCAGCGACTCGACATCGTCGTAGCCGGCGTCCAGCAACACGGTCAGCGTGCCGGGCAGGCCCTTCATCACATCCTTTCCATCGAGGAACACCGCGGGCACCTGCGGCCCGCCGCTCCCCCGGCGTACACCGAGCAGCTTGTGGTCCTTGAGGAGTTGCTTGGCCCGCCCTATCGGAAGGTCAAGGCGCGAGGCCACTTCGGGGAGCGTGAGCCACTCGTCGACGAGCTGGTCGGTCTCCCGGTCGATCTGTGCAACAGAAAGCGTCACGAAACCACAACTACCACATGCCGTGCTTGCTCAAACAACACAATCTCGTAGGGGAACTTCTGGATCTACCAGGCGTTCCGTGTGGAGACGATGTCCCGCGTCGATGATTCTGCGCCCCTGTACGAGGTCCCGCGGCCGGTCCACGGCGAGCACCGCGGCGAGGACGTCGTCGGCCGTGAGCCAGACGGCCGACCACTTTCCCTCCGGCTCGCCCCGA
Organism: Nonomuraea sp. NPDC050451; assembly: GCF_044458585.1. NCBI lineage: Bacteria > Bacillati > Actinomycetota > Actinomycetes > Streptosporangiales > Streptosporangiaceae > Nonomuraea > Nonomuraea sp. NPDC050451. The sequence continues at coordinate 552,352 of NZ_JBITHZ010000001.1, read as the reverse complement.
TAGATCAAGCGCTCTCCTGCCGAATGATGACCGGCATATTGCACCATGTGCCCGAACTGCTCCGACCAGAAGTACGGAACGGGATCGTACGCGACGTCCTCGCCCAGCAAGCTGGCGGCGGCCACCTCGGGGGCGTTGAGCGCGGTGTCCCAGTGCTCGACCCTGAGCCTGGTCTGCCAGCGGCGCGACCACCAGGCGGCGCAGTCGCCGACGGCGACCGTGTTGGGGAGGGAGGCGCGCAGGTACTCGTCCACGACGACGCCGTTGTGGAGGTCGATGTCGGCGCCGGTGAGCCATTCGACGGCCGGGCGCACGCCGATGCCCGCGACCACCACGTGGGCGTCCACGAACTCGCCGCCCACCAGCCGCACGCCGCCCTCGTCCACGGAGTCGACCATGGTGTCGAGCCGCAGGTCGATGCCGTCGTACCAGCGCTCGGTGCGGGCCCCGATCTCGGCGCCGACGGCCGTCGCGAGCGGCGCCGGGCCGGCCTCGATCACGGTCACCGCGCACCCGGCACGGCGGGCGGCGGTGGCCACCTCCGCCCCGATCCAGCCGGCGCCGATGATCGCGACGCGGGCGCCGGGGACGAGCACGGCCCTGAGCTCGTGGGCGTCGTCGAGCGTGCGCAGCACGTGCTGCGGGCCGTCGCCGGGCAGCCTGATCGGCTCGGCGCCGGTGGCGATGACCAGCCCGTCGTAGCCGATCTCGCCCTCGGTGGTCTCCACGACCCCCTCGCGCAGCGCCTTGGCGCTGACCCCCGGCTGGAACTCCACGTCGATCGCGGCCAGGTCGGTGTCGACGTAGCTGGTGTCGGCGTCGCCGAACAGCACGGCCTTGGACAGCGGTGGACGGTCGTAGGGGCGATGCCGCTCCTCACCGATCAGCGTGATCCTCCCGCCGAACCCCCGTGCGCGCAGCGCCTCCACGGTGCGCACTCCGGCCAGGCCCGCTCCCACCACCACGACTTTGTTCACGTTCATGACCCTAACGTGGGCCGGTGTCCGGGCGTCGCAGCGAGGCCGTAGGCTGGGGGCGTAAGACGCGCGGGAGTCCGGCCGTGACCGGGCTGAGAGGAAGGCTGCCGATCGGGCCTTCGACCGCAAGACACCTGATCCGGATCATGCCGGCGAAGGGAGCGCGGATGGATGTGATCGTGGGCGGCGGGGTCGTCGGGCTCTCCGTGGCCTGGCGGCTGGCCCGCGAAGGGCGGCCCGTCACCCTGGTGGACCCGGCCCCCGCCTCGGGCGCCTCGCACGCGGCGGCGGGGATGCTGGCGCCGGTCAGCGAGGTCACCTATACGGAGGTGCCGCTGCTGCGGCTCGGCGTGGCGTCGCTGCGCCGCTGGCCCGCCTTCGCCGTCGAGCTGGCCGCCGACGCGGGGCTGGCGGGCGCCGAGGCCCTGGACCTGCGCTCCGAGGGGACGCTCGACGTGGCGTTCGGGGCGGACGACCTGGCCGCGCTGGACGAGCTGGCCGCCTACCTGGAGAAGCTGGAGCTGCCCGTCCAGCGGCTGACCGGCCGCGAGTGCCGCCGCCTGGAGCCCATGCTGGCCCCCTCGGTGCGCGGCGGGCTGCTGGCCGCCGGCGACTCGTGGGTGGACCCGCGCCGCGTGACGGCGGCGCTGCTCGCCGCGCTCGACCGGCGGGGAGTCCGGCTCGTACGGGCGCGCGTCGGCGAGCTGCTGCGCGACGGCGGCCGGGTCACAGGGGTACGCCTGGAGCCGTCCGGCGACGACGACCGGCGAGCCGAGCTGCGGGCGGAGCGGGTGGTCCTGGCGGCCGGGGCGTGGAGCGCCGGGCTGGCCGAGGTGCCGGTGCGGCCGGTCAAGGGGCAGATCATGCGGTTGCGTTCCCCGCAGCCGCTGCTCACCCGGTGCGTCCGCGGCACCGTGCACGGCACGCCGGTCTACCTGGTCCCCCGGGGCGACGGCGAGCTGGTGGTCGGGGCCACGCAGGAGGAGATGGGCTTCGACACCAGGGTGACCGCGGGCGGGCTCTACGAGCTGCTGCGCGACGCCAGGGAGCTGGTGCCGGGCGTCACCGAGCTGGAGGTCGCCGACGTGGTGGCCGGGCTGCGGCCGGGCACGCCGGACAACCTGCCGCTCATCGGCCCGAGCGGCACCCCGGGGCTGGCGCTGGCCACCGGTCATCACCGGGGCGGCGTGCTCCTGTCGCCGCTCACGGCGGACATCCTGCTGGGCGAGGAGGGCGAGCTCGCGGCAATGTGCTCACCTGGGAGATTTCGGGAAATTTCATGATTGTGATGATCAACGGGACCTCGCACGAGGTGGCCGACGGCACGACCGTGGCGCAGGCCGTACGCACATTGACCACGGCCACCACCGGAGTGGCCGTGGCCGTCAACGACGAGGTGGTCACGCGGAGCTCGTGGGAGACGACGGCGCTCAGCGACCGTGACCGGGTGGAGGTTCTGACGGCGGTGCAAGGTGGATGATCTGATCATCGCCGGGGAGAGCTTCTCCTCCCGGCTCATCATGGGCACCGGCGGCGCGCCCTCGCTGGACGTGCTCGACCAGGCACTGGCCGCCTCCGGCACCGAGCTGACCACGGTGGCGATCCGGCGGGTCGACCCGAACGCCCCCGGCTCGGTCCTGGACGTGCTGCGCAAGCGGGACATCAAGGTGCTCCCCAACACGGCGGGCTGCTTCACGGCGGGCGAGGCCGTGCTGACGGCGCGGCTGGCCAGGGAGGCCCTCGGCACCAACTGGATCAAGGTCGAGGTCATCGCCGACGAGCGCACCCTGCTGCCCGACCCGATCGAGACGTTCGACGCGGCCGAGCGGCTGGTGGCCGACGGGTTCGTGGTGCTGCCGTACATCGGGGACGACCCCGCGCTGGCGCGGCGGCTGGAGCAGGCGGGCTGCGCGGCCGTCATGCCGCTGGGCGGGCCGATCGGCTCGGGTCTCGGCATCCGCAACCCGCACAGCATCGAGCTGATCGTGGAGGCCGTGTCCGTGCCGGTGGTGCTCGACGCGGGCATCGGCACGGCCAGCGACGCCGCGCTGGCGATGGAGCTGGGCTGCGCCGCCGTGATGCTGGCCACGGCGGTCACCAGGGCGCAGCGGCCCGATCTCATGGCGGTCGCCATGAAGCAGGCCGTGGAGGCCGGACGGCTGGCGCGACTGGCGGGCCGCATCCCGCGCAGGCGCTACGCCGAGGCCTCCTCGCCGATGACTCCCTGACCCGAGTGACGCGTGGGGAGCTGGGACGTTCCAACGGGAACGTCTCAGCATCGGTTTCGGGCGGTGGGGCCCTCCCAGTGGCAAAACGCCCGTAAACTCAGCGGGGTGGATACGACGACTGCGGACCCCCTGGTCGGGCGGCTCCTCGATGGGCGATACCGCATCGAGAGCCGGATCGCCCGGGGCGGTATGGCGACCGTCTACCTCGCGCTGGACGTCCGCCTGGACCGGACGGTGGCGCTGAAGGTCATGCACCCTTCGCTGGCCGAGGACCCGGCGTTCGTCCGGAGGTTCATCGGCGAGGCCAAGTCGGTTGCCCGCCTCTCCCACCCCAACGTGGTGCACGTCTTCGACCAGGGGACCGACAACGACGTCGTCTACCTGTCGATGGAGTACGTGCCCGGCAAGACGCTGCGCGACATCCTGCGCGAGCGCGGCAGGCTGCCCGCCCGCGAGGCGCTCGAGATCATGATCCCGGTGCTCGCCGCCCTCGGCGCGGCCCACCAGGCCGGGATGGTCCACCGCGACGTGAAGCCGGAAAACGTCCTGATGACCGACGACGGCCGGGTCAAGGTCGTCGACTTCGGCCTGGCCCGGGCCATCGAGGCCACCAACCAGACCCGCACCGGCGTGATGATCGGCACCATCGGCTACATGGCGCCCGAGCAGGTCACCACCGGCGCCGCCGACGTGCGCAGCGACGTCTACGCCGCGGGCATCATGCTGTTCGAGCTGGTCACCGGCCAGCAGCCGTACGACGGCGCGACGCCCATGTCGGTGGCCTACCGGCACGTCCACGACACCGTGCCCGCGCCGTCGTCGGTCGTCCCCGACGTGCCGCCGCTGATCGACACGCTGGTGGCCCAGGCGACGGCCCGCGAGCCGGACCAGCGCCCCGCCGACGCGACCGCGATGCTCGTGGCCGCCGTCGACGCGCACCGGATGCTGCCGCGCCTGACCAACCCGCCGGCCTCACACGCCCAGACGCAGGTCTTCAACGCCTCCGGCGCCGCCTCGATGCCCCAGCCGGCCCCCGCCCACACCTTGATCCAGCCGCGCGCGGAGGTGCCGCCGCGGCGGGCGGGGTTCAAGCCCAACTGGTTCCTGGTGGTGCTCGCCGGGGTGATGGTGGTCGCGGTCGGGCTGACCGGCTGGTACTTCGCGCAGCCGGAGATGGTCTCCGTGCCCGACCTGGTCGGCAAGAACATGGCGCTGGCCAAGCAGAGCGCCGCCGCGGCCGGCCTCAACGTCCAGGAGGCCGAGGGCCGCAACGACGAGAAGATGGCCGCGGGCCTGGTCCTGCGCACCGACCCGGCGGCCACCACCGAGGTGGAGAAGGGCGCCACGATCACGCTGGTGCCCTCGCTCGGGCCCAAGCGCGTCGCCGTGCCCAACACCGAGGGCATGACCGGCGACCAGGCGAGGGCCAAGATCGCCGATGCCGGGCTGACCGTGGGCGTCGTCAAGCGGCTGGCCAACCAGGAGGTGGAGCGCGACAAGGTCATCCGCACCTCGCCGCAGGTCGGCGAGAAGGTGCGGGAGGGCGCCAAGATCGACATCTACGTCAGCGCCGGCATGGTGATGCCCGACGTCAACAGCATGCCCAAGGACGAGGCCGCCCAATATCTCGGCGGGCTGGGCTTCCAGGTGCAGGTCAACGAGGTGGACGACGACGCCGAGCCGTGCACGGTCATCGCGCAGACGCCCAAGGCGAAGTCCGAGGTGGACAAGGGCGCGCCGGTCATGATCACGGTGGCCCGGTGCCAGACGGACTTCTGGGACTGGCTCAACGGCGACAGGGACGACGAGGCCCGCGACGATCAGCAGTTCGCCCTCGTGCCGGCGGTGATCGGCAAGGAGGTCAGGGACGCCAAGGCGGAGCTGGAGGCCCTGGGGTTCAAGGTGGCGGTGCGGCGGCTGGGCAACCGCGGGGTGGTCCAGTTCCAGCGGCCGCTGCCCAACAGCGAGCGTCAGCAGGGGAGCACGGTCGTCCTCTGGCAGTGAGCCGCAGGCCCGGGCCTGCCGTCCGGGCCTGAGCGATCGCCCGGGTGGTCAGGGGACGGCGAGGTGGCCGTGGAGGCGGACGCGGGCGAGGCCGCCGTCCGGGTAGATGTCCACCCGTACGTGCGTGACCGGGTCCGGGTGGGCCAGGCGGAAGCGGTGCGGGGTGTCGGGCTGCAGGCGGGTCGTCGGGAGGAGCTCCACCTCCCGGTCACCGTCCAGGCCCGTCAGCGAGACCGCGCCCGGCGCGTTGAACAGCAGGTTCGTGGTGTCGATCTCGGCCAGCCTGATCACGCCGCGCCCGGCCAGCCGGATGACCAGCCAGTCGTTCCCGTCGCCGCGGCGGCGGGCGGTCTCCCAGCCCTCCGCCTGGTGGCGGGCCAGCCCGGGGGCGATGACGTTGTTGGGGGCCGAGTAGAACTCGTTGGAGCAGGCGGTGACCAGGGCGCCGTTCGCGAGCGCGGCCAGGTCGAGGCCGAGCCCGTCGTACACGGACAGGTCGGGCCGGGCCTCCCCGTGCACCCGGAGACGGGCGACGCCGCCGTCGGGGAAGATGTTCAGCCGGACGTGGGTGAACCGGCGCTCGTCGGTGACGGCGAAGTGGTGCTCGCTGTCCCCTGTGAGCTCGGCCCGGGGGACGATCTCCGTCCACGGAGCGGCCTCGAGCTCGGCCGGGGAGGGGTGGCCCTCCACCGAGGCCGCCTCGACGCAGGCGTGGGGCGGGTAGTTGCCCTTGAACCACGCCGTGTCGATCACCACCCCGCGGATCACGCCTGGGATGGCGAGCCGTACCAGGGCCCAGTCGTGGCCGGGCGAGCGGCGGCGGCGGGTCTCCCACCCGTCGTAGACCTGCCCCTTGCTCCCGAACGTCTCCGCCTGGAAGCCGGGCCGCCCCGGCCGGATCAGGCTCTCCTTCTCCGCGAACGACTCGTCGCTGGCCGCCACGACGGAGCCGCCGAGCGTGCGCAGGGCGAGGTCAGGCAGGGTGATGAAGCCTGGCAAATCTACTGCTCTCCCAACAGGAATCGTCCGTGCGGCACGTCGTCCACGGGTCGTCCGCGCAGCCAGGTGGTCAGTACGGCGCCCTTGAGCACGCGGCCGTGGTACGGGGTGACCGGGTTCTTGTGGTGGAGGCGCGCGGCGTCCACGGGATTGTCAGCCGACGGGTCAAAAGCCACCAGATCGGCATCGTTACCCGGCTTTATCCCGCCTTTTCCGGATATTTCGGCCATCGCCGCCGGATTGGCAGACATCCAGCGGACCACGTCCTCCAGCCCGTACCCCCTCCGCGACGCCTCCGTCCAGACCGCGGGCAGCCCGAGCTGGAGCGAGGCGATGCCGCCCCAGGCGGCGGCGAAGTCGGGCACCTTGAGGTCGGCGGGCGAGGGCGAGTGGTCGGACACGACGCAGCTCAGCACGCCCCTGGCCAGCCCGTCCCACAGCAGGTCGCGGTTGGCCTCGGAACGGATGGGCGGGCAGCACTTGTACGCGGTCGCCCCCTCGGGCACCTGCTCGGCCGCCAGCGTCAGGTAGTGGGGGCACGTCTCCGCCGTGACCGCCACGCCCTCGGCCCGAGCCGACTCCAGCACCTCCAGGCAGGAGGCGCTGGAGACGTGCAGGATGTGCACCCGGGCGCCGGTCCGCGCCGCCAGCCGCACCACCCGCGCGACTGCGCTGCGCTCAGACTCCCCCGGCCGCGACTCCAGGAACTCCCGGTACGTCGGCCCGCCCGGCTCCCCGAGCAGCGCCGGGTCCTCGGCGTGCACCACCATCACGCCGCCGACCGCGGCCACCTCGGACAGCGCCTCCCGCAGCTCGGAGTCGCCGAGCGGCGGGAACTCCTCCACCCCCGACGGCGACATGAAGCACTTGAACCCGTAGACCCCGCGCTCGCGCAGGGGCGCGAGGTCCTTGACGTTGCCCGGCACGGCCCCGCCCCAGAAGCCCACGTCCACGTGGCACTGCCCCTCGGCGGCCCGCAGCTTGGCCTCGAAGGCCGCCACGTTCACGGTGGGCGGGAGGGAGTTGAGCGGCATGTCGAGGATCGTGGTGACGCCTCCGGCGGCGGCCGCCCTGGTCGCCGAGCCGAACCCCTCCCAGTGCGTCCGCCCGGGCTCGTTGACGTGCACGTGGGTGTCGACCAGGCCGGGGAGCAGGGCCAGGTCGCGCAGGTCGATGTCCTCGGCGGCGTCGAGCGGGGCGGCGTAGTCGTACAGGCCCGCGATCTTCCCGCCCCGCACGGCCACCGCCGCCGCCCGCTCCCCCTCGGGGGTGACGGTACGGCGGGATCGGATCACCAGATCGGTCATCTAGTCCCCTTCGAGATGGACGGCGGCCAGCCGCGCGGCCAGGCGCTCGAGCAGGGGCCCGGCCTCGGCCATGCAGCGCTCGGGGTCGGGTTCGAGATCGGTGAGGGCGTAGGCGGCCTCGATGCCTGCCGCCCGCAGCTCGTCGTCGGTGAGCGTACGGCGCCCGCAGACGGCCACCACGGGGACGCCCGCCTCGGCCGCGGCCCGCGCCACCCCGACGGGCGCCTTGCCGCGCAGGGACTGCTCGTCCAGCGACCCCTCGCCCGTGATCACCAGCCGCGCGTCCTTGACCAGCTCGCCGAACCCGAGCAGGTCGAGCAGGTAGCCGATGCCGGGCCGGATCTCGGCGTGCAGGAACGCCAGCGCGGCGAACCCCACCCCGCCGGCCGCCCCCGCCCCCGGCGCCCCCGCCACGCCCATCGCGCGCGGCGTGTCGTCGTGCTCGACCGCCCCCATCAGCCCATGAGTGGCGGTCGCGACGGCGGCCAGCCGGGTCAGACCGGCCTCCAGCGTCTTGACGTCGTCCGGGGTGGCGCCCTTCTGGGGCCCGTAGACGGCGGCGGCGCCGTGCGGGCCGAGGAGCGGGTTGTCCACGTCGCTGGCCACCACGAACTCCACGCCGGAGACGTCCACGAAGCCCGACAGGTCGATCCGGGCGAGCCCCTTCAGCGCGGCCCCGCCCCGGGGGAGGTCGTCGCCGTCGGCGTCCAGCAGGCGCGCGCCGAGCGCCTGCGCCATGCCCGCTCCCCCGTCGGTGCAGGCGCTCCCGCCCAGCCCCAGGACCACGCGCTTGGCGCCCCGGCGCACGGCGTCGGCGATCAGCTCGCCCGTGCCGTGGCTGGTGGCGGTCAGCGGCTCGTGCCCGCCGGGCAGGCGGCGCAGCCCCGACGCCTCGGCCAGCTCCACCACCGCCGTGGCGTCGGTGTCCTGCCAGGCGTACGAGGCGGAGATCCGCTCGCCGGTGGGCCCGGTGACCTCGATCGTGACCCGGCCGAACCCGCCGGCCACGGCCGCGTCCACGGTGCCGTCGCCCCCGTCGGCCACCGGCAGCTCCACCGTGGGCACGCCGAGCCCGGCCGAGACCCGGGCGGCCACCTCGGCCGCCGTCAGCGATCCCTTGAACTTGTCGGGGGCGACCAGAACCTGCTGAACCACTACGAACCCCTACAGGATGGTGAACAATGTCCTGACACGCCTTCCTGCCCGGTGCGAGCGGGCAGGAAGGCGTGACTCATCATCACATCCCCGCGCCGCGCGGACCGTACGGGGCCCGTTCCGGAAACCGGCCGGAAGATCAGGAGACCGTGCGGATGAACTCCTCCAGCGAGTAGCGGCCGTCCTGGTCGGAGTCGGCGGCCTGACTCATCGCGCCCAGCGCCTCCGCCGGGAGGCCCGGGAAGTGCCGCTTCAGCTCGGCCTCGCTGATGTAGCCGTCGCCGTCGGTGTCGATCGACGCGAAAGTGCTCTTGAGCTGCGCAAGCCGCTCTTCTGGGAGTTCCTCGGGCACGGGATGGCCTTCCTGCTCGTTCGGGACATTCCCACCCTAGTCTCCCGGTCAGTGGTGGAGCTCCTTGGCTGCGGTGAGGCCCCGTTCCCGCGCCAGCCGCATCAGCCGGCGGTGGGCCTCGGCGCCCGCGCGCCCGGCGGCGTCCTGGGGGACGGTCCTCAGCTCGCCGTCCTCGACCACGACCCGGCCGCCGACGAGCACCCGGGCCAGCGGCGGCGGGGGGCCGAAGACGAGCGCGCAGACCGGGTCGGCCACCGCCGAGGTGAACGGGCCGTCGATGCGCCACAGGGCGAGGTCGGCCAGCTTGCCGGGTTCGAGGGAGCCGAGCTCCTGCTCGCGGCCGAGGTTGCGGGCCCCGCCGAGCGTGGCGATCTCGAGGGCCTGGCGGGCCGTGAGCGCCTGGGGGCCGAACCTGGCGCGCTGGAACAGCAGGGCCTGGCGCAGCTCTCCCACCAGCGGCGTCAGCTCGGAGGAGGCGCTGCCGTCCACGCCGAGGCCCACGTTCGCGCCGCGGCGCAGCATCTCGGAGACGCGGGCGATGCCGGCGCCGAGCCGGCCGTTCGACGAGGGGCAGTGCGCGGAGCCCGTGCCGGTGGCGGCGAGCTTGCCGATGTCGTCGTCGCTCAGGTGTACGGAGTGCGCGAACCAGACGTCGGGCCCCAGCCAGCCCAGCTTCTCCATGTAGTCCACGGGGCGCAGCCCGAACTGGGCCAGGCAGTGCTCGTCCTCGTCCGAGGTCTCGGCGACGTGCGTGTGCAGGCGCACGCCCTTGGCCCTGGCCAGGTCGGCGGACTCGGTCATCAGCTCGGCGCTGGACGAGAACGGCGAGCACGGGGCGACCGCGATCCGCAGCATCGAGGAGAAGGACGGGTCGTGGTAGGTGTCCACGGCCTCCGACGTGGCGGCCAGGATCTCGTCCAGCTCCTCGACCACGACGTCCGGCGGCAGCCCGCCCTGCGACTCGCCTCGGTCCATCGAGCCGCGCGCGGGGTGGAAGCGGATGCCCACCTCGCGGGCGGCCTCGATCTCGGCCGCGAACAGGTCGCCCCTGCCCTTGGGGAAGATGTAGTGGTGGTCGCTGGAGGTGGTGCAGCCCGACAGCGCCAGCCAGCCGAGGCCCGCGGTGGCCGCCCCGTTGACCACTTCGGCGTCCATGGCGGCCCACACCTGATAGAGAGCGACCAGCCACTCGAACAGCGTCGCGTCCTGGGCCAGGCCCTGCGAGGCCCACTGGTACAGGTGGTGGTGGGTGTTGACCAGGCCGGGGGTGGCCAGGCAGCCGGTGCCGTCGATCCTGGCCGCGCCCGGCCCCGCGACCGACGCGGCGGGCGCGGGCCCGGGGCCGAGCTCCGCGATCCGGTCCCCCTCGATCCTGATATATCCGGATTGGATCTCGGGGCCGGCGACCGGCGCGATGTGGACGTTCTCGATGAGCAGGCTCACTCGGCGTTCGCCTTTCGCGATGCGGCCAGCCGTACCGCTTCGATGATCTTCTCGTAGCCCGTGCACCGGCACAGGTTCCCGGCCAGCGCCTCCCTGATCTCCGCGTCGGACGGCCGCTCCACCCGCGCGATCAGGTCGTGCGCCTGCACCACGAGCCCCGGCGTGCAGAACCCGCACTGCACGGCCCCGCACTCCACGAACGCCTCCTGGACCGGGTCGAGCCGGTCGCCCTCGGCGAGCCCTTCGACGGTGCGCACCTGGCGCCCCTCGGCCTGCCCGGCGGCGACCAGGCAGGAGCAGACCGGCACGCCGTCGAGATAGACCGTGCAGGACCCGCATTCGCCCTGCTCGCAGGCGTTCTTGGAGCCGGGGAGCCCGACGCGCTCGCGCAGCACGTACAGGAGGCTCTCGCCTTCCCAGACGTCGTCGGCGATCTCCTCGCGGCCGTTGACGGTGAAGGTGACGCGCATCAGGCGGCCCTCTTTCCCAGATGGTCGTTCCAGGCCCAGGCCAGCGTGCGGCGGGCCATCACGCCGATGGCGTGCACCCGGTAGGCGGCCTTGCCCCGTACGTCGTCGATCGGCGCCGCGGCCGCCGCGCACAGCTTGCCGAATCGCCTGGTCAGCGCCGGATCGAGCGGCGCCGTCCAGTCTAGTTCGCGGGCCAGCAACTCCTCCGCCTCCAGCGCCCGGCGCGGCGTGGGCGCCGCGGAGCCGATCCCGGTGCCCACCCGCCGCTCGTCCGGGTGCAGCGCGATCGCGAACGAGCACACCGCGATCACCATGGCGTTGCGCGTGCCGACCTTGGAGAAGTACTGGGGCCCGGTCGCGGGCCTGACGTGGACGGCCCTGATCAGCTCGTCCGGCTCCAGCGCGCTGCGCTTGACCCCCAGGTAGAACTCGTCGGCCGGGATCATCCTGACGCCGCGCTCGCGCGACTCCACCTCGACCACCGCGCCGGCCGCCAGCAGCGGGGGGTGGCTGTCGCCGGCGGGCGAGGCCGCGCCGAGGTTGCCGCCGACGGATCCGCGGTTGCGGATCTGCGGCGAGCCGACCGTGCGCGCGGCCTGGGCGAGCCCCGGCAGCGGCCCGCCCAGCTCCTCGATGACCCGCGCGTACGGCACCGCGGCCCCCACCCGGCACATATCGCCCACCATGGCCCACTCCCGCAGCTCGGCCACCTGGTTGAGGTCGAGCAGCGCCGCGGGCCTGCGCACGTCCATGTTGATCTCCACCATGACGTCGGTGCCGCCCTGGATGGGCACCGCGTCGGGCCGGTCCGCCTTGGCGGCCAGCGCCTCTTCCCACGTCGTGGGTCGCAAGAAGTCCATGTCCCCTACTCCCAGGCGAATCCGGCGCCGGGTGCGTCCTCCCGCAGCACGCTGCCCTCGATCAGGCCGTAAGGGCGGTCGGCGGCGAAGAAGACCTCGTTGTCGTTGTCCAGGCCGAACGGCGACAGGTCCACCGTGAAGTGGTGCTTGTTCGGCATCGCGAGCCGGATCTCGCAGAGCTCGGGACAGGTGCTCAGGGCTCGCTCGCCCATGGCGTAAAGGGTCTGCTGGAGCGACAGGCTGTGGGTGTCCGCGAACGCGTCCAGCAGGCACTGCCGCACCTGCTCGTACGACTTGCCGTACGCGGGCGTGTCCCCCGCGTGCCGCCAGCGCGCGGCGACGGCGGTGGCCAGGACGCGGTCGGTGGTGGGCGGCAGCGTGGTGTACTCGTCCACGATGTAGCCGTGGAACTCCGAGCCGGTCGTGTTCATCAGCACCAGGTCCTTGAGCCCGGACACCACGGTGGAGCGGCCGTCCCGGTCGCAGTGGACGACGCAGGTGCGCACCTCGCCGCCGTCGCGCACGAACGAGTGCGGCCCGCGGCGGGTCCACGCGTACTCGTCGATCTCGACCCTGGCGTGGTGGACCGTCGGCTGCGACTGCACGAAGTGCCCGGCCAGCAGGAGGGCGAACTCCTCGATCTGGCCGACGCCGTGCTTCTTCGCCAGCGCGTACGCGGTGTTCTTCTGCGTGTCGGTGGGCAGGACGGCGGCGTTGTCGCCGGTCAGGTGGACGGCCTCCATGTCGCCGGAGAGGGAGGTGCTGACGTTGAGGTCCTTGACGTGGTGGACGGGTCCGTCCCTGACCACGTGGACGAGCCTGGTCTCCGCCTTGCCGTAGCGGTTGGGTCCGAGCCTGATGGACATCTAGCTCCCTCGGTAGGTGGAGTAGGCGTACGGGCTGAGCAGCAGGGGCACGTGGTAGTGCCGTCCGGGGTCGGCGACGGTGAAGGTGACGACGACCTCGGGGTAGAACGTCTCCTCCAGGTAGGCCCCGGTGTCGAAGACGACCCGGTGGACGCCGGCTCCCGGGTGCCAGCCCTTGATGCGCCCGTCCTCGTCGGTGCGCCCCTCGGCCACCACGCGGCCCTCGTGCTCCAGCCGGACGTGGACACCCTGCGCGGGCAGCCCGGTGACCGCGTTCAGCACGTGCGTCGAGAAGCTCATGTCCCCTCCTTCATGAGCTTGCGCAGCCGCAGCGCGGTGATCGCGGCCAGCTCGCCCCGCACGGCCACCCGCTCGCTCTCCTCGTCGTTGCCCAGCCGCTCGCGCAGCCTGGCCAGCATCTGTGCCCCGGTGAGCCCGGTGGCGCAGACCAGGTAGACGTGCCCGAACCGGTCCTCGTACGCCTTGTTGCCCGCGGCGAGCGCCGCACGCACCTCGTCCTCGACTCCTGACTGCTCCTGGCGCGACCACGACGCCTCTTTGCCGTCACCCGCCGCCCGCTCCCCGATCCTCGGGTGCGCCCTGAGCGCCTCCAGCACGTCGTCCCACCCCAGGTCCCGGACGGCCGCCTCGGCGGTCGCGGCGAGCTCGTCGAGATCGTCGTACGGCCGCAGCGCCGCCACCTTCGCGGCGAAGGCGCGCGAGGAGCAGCAGGCCAGCAGCTCCTCCTCGGCGCCGGCCGGGGACCTGGCGTTGAAGTCGCTCAGCGTGTCGGGCATGTCAGAAGTACACACACCCGCTTCGTGCCCGGTCCATCCACGAGAACTCCGAACCGGACGCCCCCGCGGCCGGGACTTTTCGTGTCATCATCCAACCGGCGGGCCGACGCGCCCGGTCCGCGGCGGCCTCCGAGATGTCGGGGCGTGCACCTACACTGAGACCCATCATGACCCCAACATCCCTGATCGGCGGGCACGTGCTCGTCGCGGGCGGCCTGGCGACGGGCGGCCTCGCATACATGGCCGAGATCGGCGCCGAGATGATCCAGGTCTTCGTGACCAACCCGCGCGGCTGGGCCCTCGCCGAGGGCAAGCCCGACGAGGACGCCAAGCTGGCCGAGTCGGGCGTCGAGACGTTCGTCCACGTGCCCTATCTCGCCAACTTCGGCTCGCCCAGCCCGGAGACCCTGGCCAACTCCATCGCGCTGGTGCGCCACACGCTGCGGCGCGGCGCCGACGTCGGCGCCAAGGGGGTCGTGGTGCACACGGGCTCGGCGGTCACGCAGTCGCGCGACGACGCGCTGCGCCAGGTGCGGGAAAATCTGCTGCCGCTGCTGGAGGAGATCCCCGACGGCGGGCCCGACCTGCTGCTGGAGCCGATGGCGGGGCAGGGGGCCATGCTGTGCGCCACCGTCCAGGACATCGAGCCCTACCTGGCCGCGCTCGACTGGCATCCGCGCGCCGGCATCTGCCTCGACACCTGCCACGCCTTCGCCGCCGGCCACGACCTCGCGGCGCCGGGCGGGGTGAAGGAGACGTTCGACGCCCTGCACGAGATCGCCCCCGGGCGGCTCAAGCTGATCCACGCCAACGACTCCAAGGACGTGTGCGGCGCCAAGAAGGACCGGCACGAGAACATCGGGGCCGGCCACATCGGCGCGCAGCCGTTCGCCGAGCTCATGCGCCACCCGGCCGTGGCGGGGGTGCCGATCTGCATCGAGACGCCGGGCAAGGCGCCCAAGCACGCCGAGGACATCGCCCTGCTGAAGAAGCTCCGCGACTCCTGACCCGGCCGCCTCGTCGCGAAAGGGGCGCCTGCTCGCGCGATCCGGCCGCCCCCGAAGGGCCGAATCGCGGGGCCGGCTGAGGGCCTCAGCAGGCGCCCCTTCACGTGACCGGCGTGGCGGGCCCCACCCCCGGATGGGGGCCCGGCAGCCGTGGTGACCTGCGCGGTCACCGGTGAAGCCGGCGCATCAGGCCTGTCGTGAGCCCCCCGGCTCGTCCCCCCCGATGCGCCGGAGTGGCTTTCGTTGCCGAAACACTACGGTCGCGATCTTGCGGGCGATACCCTGTTTTCGGACAGCTCGTTGAACGGTCCGTAGTCATCGACATACGGAGAGTGCTGTTACGATGAGCGGTCGCCGTGCTGCGACGAGCGGTAGTCCCGTGGGCCCGCGAGGTGCTCGGGCACGTGCATCCGGGCCATCATCCGCCCCACCCCGCGCGGCATCCGACCCGGTGTGACCAGGGAAATCATTACCATCGCGGCAAACGCGACCGGCACCGCCACCGGCGCGGGGTTGGACGTGAGCACGCCCATCTTCACGCCCGCCTGCTCCTCGATCACCAGCACCGCCGTCACGCCCCCGCCGAGCGCGAACCCGGCCGCCACCCCCGCGTCCGTCAACCGCCGCCACCAGATCCCGAGCACCAGCAGCGGGCAGAGCGTGGCCGCCGAGAGGCTGAAGCCGAGCAGGACGAGCGCCACCGAGGCCTGCGGTCCGGTGACCGCCGTCAGGGCGAGCGCGGCCAGCAGGACCAGGCAGACGGCCGTGCGGAAGGCGCGGACCCCGGCGCGGGCCAGGCACGCCGACACCGCTCCCCCGACCGCCACCAGCACGCCCGCCGTGGTGGCCAGGAAGGCGGCGAACGCCCCGGCGGCCAGCGCCCCGGTGAGCGCGTCGCCCACAGGCCCTGGAAGCAGCCTGGCGGGCAGCAGCAGCACGATCTCGTCCGCCGGGCCCTCGTGCACGTGGCCGTGCCCCAGAAGCCCGTACAGCGGCGGCACGACGCAGAACACCGCCAGCATGGCCTGCGTCGCCACGATCGACCGCCTGGCCTCGCGCCCGTCGCTGTTGGTGTAGACCCGGACGATCACGTGCGGCAGCCCCATCGTGCCCAGCGCGCAGGCCACCACCACGGTCAGCACGCCGGGCAGCGACGGGTCGCCCACCCCCGCCAGCCCCGGCTCGGCGGCCCGGTACGCCCCCTCGAACCAGGTGACTGACCGCGCGCCCGCCGCCCACCAGCACACCGCTCCCACCCCGGCGAACACGATCAGCTTCAGCCAGAACTGCGCGGCCAGCACGCTCGTCACGCTCCCCAGCCCGCCCGCGCAGGCCACGACCAGCGCCGCCGAGGCGATGGCCGCCCACCCGAGCCACGGCGGGAGCCCGGTCAGCAGCCGCACCACCGTCCCGGCCGCGTGGAGCTGCGCGACCATGAACGCCAGCCCGATCGCCAGGACGAGGAACGTGGCGAAGCGCCGCAGCCTGGCCGATCTCAACCGCCACTCGGCGAAGTCGGGCAGCGTGTACGTCCCCGAGCGCCGCAAGGGGGCGACGACCAGGGCGAGGATGACGACGAACCCGGCCGTGGCCCCCAGCGGGTACCACAGCATCGGCCCGCCCCGGGTGGCGATGAGCCCGGCCAGGCCCAGGCAGGCCGCGGCCGAGGTGACCTCGGAGGCGATGGCGGCGCCGTTCCACCAGGGCGGAACGGCCCTGGCCGCCACGTGGAAGTCGGAGACGCCACTGGAGCGGCGTGGTCGCGCGGAGCCCACCATGACGCCCAGCACCAGCACGAAGGCGATCCCGGTCAGCACCGCGACGGTCATCTCTCCGCCCGCCCCAGCCCGCTCATCTCCCCAGCCGCTCCGCCCGCCCCAGCCGCAGCCCGCTCACCTTTCCAGCCGCTCCGCGCGCCTGAGCTGCAGCACGGCCAGCACGACCCAGGCTCCCTGCACGGCCAGCGAGAGCGCGAACCAGGCCCAGGGAGCGGGCACCCACACGGCGATCACCGGGACGCCCGCCAGCAGCGCGGCCACGGCGCCCACGGTCAGCAGCGCCTGCCGTAACTGCCGCCCCACGATCGCCGGCACGTCGGGCCCGCCGTCGCCGGGGTCGAACCGGTCACGGGAGCGCCCGAGGGCGACCGGCCTGCGGGACACGATCACCCGCCGCTCCGCCGTCACGAGATCACGCCCCTGTGGTGGCGTACGAGCTGGTCGCGCACCTGGCGGCTGTGCCGCCTGCTGACCTGCAGCGTCTCGGTGCCGACGGTGAGCGTCACCCGCCCGCCCTCGAAGCGCAGCTCGCTGACGTGCCGCCCGGAGACGAGCGTGCTGCGGTGGATGCGGATGAACCCGGCATCCGACCAGCGCCGCTCCAGCGCGGCCAGCGACATGCGCACGAGGTAGCTGCCGTCGACGGTGTGCAGCCGCACGTAGTCGCCCTTGGCCTCGGCGAACCAGACGGCCTGCTGCGGCACGAACCGGGTGCGCCCGCCCAGCTCGACCGGGATCACCTCGTCCTGGCCGGGCTCGGGCACGGGCAGGGAGGTGGCCTCCAGCCGGCGCACGGCCTCGGCCAGGCGCTCGGCCCTGACCGGCTTGAGCAGGTAATCGACGGCCTCCAGCTCGAACGCCTGCACCGCGCACTCCTCGTGCGCCGTCACGAACACCAGCCGGGGCGGGCTGGGGAACCCGCCGACCAGCCTGGCCAGGTCGAGCCCGTCGAGCCCGGGCATCCGGATGTCGAGGAAGACCCCGTCGAGCCGCTCGCCCCCGCCGATCATCTGCACCATGTCCTGCAGCGCCGTGACGCCGTCGGCGGCGGTCGCGACGTGTTCGATCCGTTCGTCCTGGCGCAGCAGATAGGCGAGCTCCTCCAGAGCGGGCACCTCGTCGTCGACGGCCAGGACTCTCAGCATGTCCTCCACGCTGCCGTATGAAAGCAAAGGTCACAAGCGACACGCCAGCATAGCGTAATGAAATGACTACAATGAGCTAAGCTGACTCTTGGGCACCCGCAGCCTCACCTTGGTGCCCGCGCCCAGCGCCGTCTCCACGACGAGCCCGTAGCCGTCGCCGTAGATCTGGCGCATCCGCAGGTCCACGTTGGCCAGCCCGATGCCGCTGCCCTCGCGGGCCGGGTCCTCGTCGAGCATCCGCCGCGCGCACTCCGGGTCCATGCCCGCGCCGTCGTCCTCGACCGTGATGTGCGCCTCCGGGCCCGCGTCGCGCACCACGACCCGCACCTCGCCGGTGCCGCCGCGGCCGCGCATGCCGTGCTTGATGGCGTTCTCGACGAGCGGCTGCAGGCACAGGAACGGCACGGGCACGGGCAGCACCTCGGGCGCCACCTGCATGCTGAAGCGCAGCTTGTCGCCGAAGCGGGCGCGTTCGAGCAGCAGGTAGCGATCGACGCAGGTCAGCTCGTCGGCCAGGGTCGTGAAGTCGTGCGCCCGGCGCAGCGCGTACCGGGAGAAGTCGGCGAAGTCGAGCAGGAGCTCGCGGGCGCGCTTGGGGTTCGTACGGACGAACGAGGCGATCGTCGTGAGCGCGTTGTAGACGAAGTGCGGCGAGATCTGCGCCCGCAGCGCGCGCATCTCCGCCTCCAGCGCCCGCCGCCGCGAGGCGTCCAGGTCGGCGAGCTCGAGCTGTCCCGACACCCAGCGGGCGACCTCCGTGACGGTGCGCACGAGGGCGGCGCTCACCTCGTCGTCGAAGGCCGCCAGCGTGCCCACGACCGTGCCGTCCACGGTCAGCGGCACCACGACCGCGCCGTGCGGCTCGCCCGCGAACACCTGGGACCGCCCCGCGGCCAGGGCCGCCCGGGCGTAGGTGAGCACGTCGTCGGTGCACGGCCCCTCCCAGGCCAGCGCGGCCTCGGTGGAGGTGATCGCGACGGCCTGCGTGCCGAGCAGCGTGCGCAGATGCCGTACGGCCTTGCGGGCCGAGTCGCGGTTGAGCCCGGTCCGCAGGGCGGGGGCGGCCATCGCGGCGATGTGCAGCGTGGTGAACGTCGCCTCGTCCGATCTACGGCACTCCGGCAGCGCCAGAAGGCGCCACCGGGCACGGGCGAGCCCGTAGCCGGCGACGAAGGCCAGGGAGGCCAAGGAGGAGGACAGCGCCACGCACGCGGTGGTCAGCACGGGGAAAACCGTAGCCAAAACAGAGCGTGTCCGGGGGAAAACCCGGAGTGAAGTCTAGGGGGGTCCCTCGCCGGGTTCTTCCTGGTAGGAGTAGCGCTGCTCGCGCCAGGGGTCGGCGACGTTGTGGTAGCCGCGCTCCTCCCAGAAACCCCGCCGATCTTCGACGAGGTATTCGATGCCGCGCACCCATTTGACGCTCTTCCACGCGTACAGGTGGGGCACGACGATCCGCAGCGGGAAGCCGCGGTCGGGGCTGAGCGGCTTCTCGTCGAGCTCCATGGCGAACAGCGTGTCCTGGGCCGCGAAGTCGGACATGCGCAGGTTGGCGCTGTAGCCGTACTCGGCCCAGATCATCACGTGGCGCACGCCGGGACCCGGCGGGGCCGCCGCCATGATCGTGGCGGGGGTGACGCCGGACCACTCGTTGGCCATGAGCGAGAACTTGGTCACGCAGTGGAAGTCCGCGATGCGGGTGGCGCGCGGCAGCCGTTCGAACTCGTTCCAGGAGAAATGGTGCTCCGCCCCGGACGCGGTGGCGCCGAAGACGCGGAAGTCCCAGCTCTCCGGTTTGAACCGGGGCACCCTGCCGTAGTGGATCACGGGTCGGCCGCGCGGCACGTACTGGCCTGGAGGCAGGCGCGACTCCTCCACGATCACTCCCCTCACCTGACTCGTGGTCTGGGGCCATCCTGCCATCGGATGGATGGTGCTTCGCGGGCGGGTTCGGTGCGCTATCCTTACGAGCTATGCGCACCGCGTGGCTGTTTTGGTATGGCGACGGACCCGAGTCCGTTCGCCATCTGACGCTGCGCTAGCAGACAGGCGAACGAAGGCCCCGGGTCCACCAGGACCCGGGGCCTTTTGTCGTTTCGGGCAAAGTTTCGGACAGAGGAGAAGTACAGATGGTGATCGTGATGGGCCCCGAGGCCACCGCGGATGATCTTTCGGCGATCGTGTCGGTCGTCCAGGCGGCCGGGGTCGAGGCTTTCGTCAGCAAGGGCGTGAAACGGACGATCGTCGGCCTGGTGGGCGACGTGACCCAGCTCGACCCGGCCACGTTGCGCGGCATGGGCGGGGTGCGCGACGTCATGCGCGTGTCCACCCCGTACAAGCTGGTCAGCAGGGAGAACCACCCGGAACGCTCCACGGTCCACGTGGGCGGCGTGCCGATCGGCCCCGACACCGTGACATTGATCGCGGGGCCGTGCGCGGTGGAGACCCACCAGCAGACGCTGGACGCGGCCAGGATGGCGCAGGCGGCCGGGGCGGTGCTGCTGCGCGGCGGGGCCTTCAAGCCGCGTACGTCGCCGTACGCCTTCCAGGGGCTGGGCGAGCAGGGCCTGCGCATCCTGGCCGACGTGCGCGAGGAGACCGGGCTGCCGATCGTGACCGAGGTCGTGAACGCCCAGGACGTCGAACTGGTGGCCTCGTACGCCGACATGCTGCAGGTCGGCACCCGCAACATGCAGAACTTCGCGCTGCTGCAGGCGGTCGGCGCGGCGGGCAGGCCGGTGATGCTCAAGCGTGGCATGACCGCCACGATCGAGGAGTGGCTCATGGCCGCCGAGTACATCGCCCAGCGCGGCAACCTCGACATCGTCCTGTGCGAGCGGGGCGTCAGGACCTTCGAGACGGCGACCCGCAACACGCTCGACGTCTCGGCCGTGCCGGTGGCGCAGCGCCTGTCGCACCTGCCGGTGATCATCGACCCGTCCCACTCGGGCGGGCGGCGCGACCTGGTGCTGCCGCTGACCCGCGCGGCCATCGCGGTGGGCGCGGACGGCGTGATCATCGACGTGCACCCGCAGCCCGAGCAGGCGCTCTGCGACGGCCCGCAGGCCCTGATCGACTCAGACCTGGGCGAGCTGGCCCAGGTGATGAACGACTTCCCGGCGCTGCTCGGCAAGTCCGCCGCGGCCGCGGTCGCTGTCTGACCTGCTGATCCGATGCCGTATCCCTGCCACGAGCGATCCCGCGCGTACGTACGGCCGGCCGCCGCCACGAGCCGAGCGGCCGGCCGTACTCAGAAGTAACTTAAGTACGTGACCCCATGCGGCGGGGCGCGGCGCGGCGCGACGATGGCCGCATGACGAAGCCCATCCAACCCACGCAGACCACCGCGTTCTACGTCCAGGCGATCCTGTCGTTCGCCGTCTCGCTGTCCTCCGTGGTGATCGCCCTGGTCTACCTGCCCGTCGAGGGATGGGTCAGGGCGTTCCTCGGGCTCGGCCTGCTGTACGTCGTCACCTCGACGGTCACGCTGTGCAAGGTCGTACGGGACCGGCAGGAGCAGTCGGAGGTCACCAAGCGCGTCGACCAGGCGCGGCTGGACAAGCTGCTGACCGAGCACGACCCGTTCAAGGTCAGCACCTGACCCCCGTCCCCGGCGGCGGGGGCGCTAGTCGAGCGTGTATTCCTGGATCGAGTCGGCGAGCTGCACGCACAGCTCCTCGGCGTCGAGCCGCTTCTCGATCTGCTTCAGGTCCTCGATCTTGGCCCGGGTCTCGGCCCGCTTGGGCGCCAGCAGCGTGCAGCAGTCCTCGTCGGGCAGCTCGGAGATCTCCAGCGTGCCGATGCGCCGCGCCTCGGCCATGATCTCGGTCTTGTCCCAGCCCACCAGCGGCCGCAGGATCGGCAGGTCGACCGCGTTGTCCTGGGCGGTGATGTTGGCCAGCGTCTGGGAGGAGACCTGGCCGAGCGCGTCGCCGGTGACCAGCGCGGCGGCGTGGATGCGGTGGGCGACCTCCTCGGCCGTCTTGAGCATGAGCCGCCGCTGCGCGATCACGGCCAGGCGGTCCTGGCCGGAGGTGCGGATCGACTGCTGCGCCTTGCCGAACGGCACCACCCACAGCCGCGACCTGCCCTGGAACCGGTCGAGCTTCTTGACCAGCGCGTACGCCTTGTAGATCGACTCGGAGGTGGTGAACGGGATGCCGGAGAAGTGCAGGAAGTCGACGTGCAGGCCGCGCCGCATCATCCGGTACGCCGCCACCGGCGAGTCGATGCCGCCCGACATGAGCACCAGGGCCCGGCCGCTGCTGCCGACCGGCAGGCCGCCCTGGCCGGGGATGCCGCCGGTGAAGACGAACACCTCGTCCCTGTCGACCTCGATGGACACCGTCAGCTCGGGGTTCTTCAGGTCGACCGGCAGGCCGTACTCGTCGTTGATCGCGCCGCCCACGAGGCGGTCGAGCTCGTTGGAGCGCAGCGGGAAGCGCTTGTCGCGGCGGCGGGAGCGGACGGCGAAGCGGGCGCCCCGCTTGGCCTCCTCGCTCTCGCCGACCAGCTCGAGACCGGCCTTCAGCACGGCGTCGGGGTCTTTGGCGACCCGCCAGGCCCGGTGGATCCAGACCAGCCCGGGAACGTCGGCGACCCGCTGGGCCACGGCCTCCGCCTGCTCGGCGGTGGCGCCCTGGGGCAGGAAGATCGCGATCACGCCATGCCGCTTGCGCACGTCGAGCTTGAGGTCGAGCGACCGGAGCGCGTCACGGATGTTGCTGATCAGGCGGCGTTCGAACAGCTCGCGGTTCTTGCCTTTCAGGACGATCTCGCCCAGCTTGAGCAGAACGCACGGCTCGCCCAGGGCGGACATCGTCATGGTGGAACCTCCGGGAAGACGGGGAAGGGCACGCGTCGAAGGCAACGCCGCGCGCCATCGAGTTTAGTCCGCGTCCAGCCCGTGCTCGATCGCATATCGCACCAGCTCCACCCGGCTGTGGAGCTGGAGCTTGCGCAGGGCGTTCTGGACGTGGTTCTGCACCGTGCGGTGGGAGAGCACGAGCCGCTCGGCGATCTGCCGGTAGGACAGGCCCTTGGCGACCAGCCTGAGCACCTCGGTCTCGCGTTCGGTCAGCCGCGGCCCCTCGGCGGGCGCGGGCTGCGCGGCCAGCCTCCGGTATTCGCCGAGCACGAGCCCGGCCAGGCCCGGGGTGAACACGGCGTCGCCGTCGGCGGTGCGGCGTACCGCGTCCAAGAACTCCTCCCGGCTGGCCGATTTCACCAGATATCCGGATGCGCCTGCCTTGACCGCTTCCAGCACGTCGTCCTGCTCGGCGCTGGCCGACAACACCAGCACCCTGGGCGGCGGCTCCACCGCGGCCAGCCTGGCGGCCACCTCCGCGCCCGACATATCCGGTAACCGCAGATCGAGCACCACGACGTCCGGCCGGACCGCCCCGGCCGCCCGCACCGCCTGCCGCCCCTCCCCCACGGTGGCGACGACCTCGTATCCGGCCTCGGCGAGATCCCTGGCGACGCCGTCACGCCACATCGGATGGTCGTCCACCACCATCACCCGCACCATGCCGCAACTCTAACCGTGCGTTCCGGTCCCGCCCCGCGACAGCGACGCCCCCGAGGAAGGCACGGTGATCTCGACCTCAGTGCCCTCCCCCATGCGACTGGCGAAGGCGACCGTGCCGCCGAGGTCGGCGATCCGGCCGCGGATGGACTGGGCGACGCCCAGGCGGCCGGCCGCGGCGGCCTCGGCCAGGCGGCCCTCGGCGATGCCGGGGCCCTCGTCCCGTACCGTCACCGTGATCGCGCCGTCCGACGACTCGGCGAAGATCCAGGCGCGGGCGCCGGGCCCGCAGTGGTCCCGTACGTTGTCCAGCGCCGCGCGGACGGCGGCGGCCGTCTCGGCGGCCGCCGGCGCGGGCAGGATCATCGGCGTGGCGGGCGTCGAGACCGTCACCTGGGGCGAGGCGTGCGACAGGAGGAGGGCACGCAGGTCGGCGGACCCCACGGGAACGGGGGCGGAGGCCGGGGCGACGAGCTGGCGCAGCACGGCCTCCTGCTCGCCGGCCAGCCGCCCCAGCTCCGCCGCCTCGCCGCCGATCTGCCGGCCGCGCCGCTGGACCAGGGCCAAAACTTGGAGCACCGAGTCGTGGATGTCGCGGGCCAGCCGGTCGCGCTCGCGCTGGGCGGCCTCCATCTCGATGGCCCGCTGCATGCGCTCCTCGGCCTGCCTGGCCAGCCGGGCCACGTGGCCGACCACGACGCCCGCCAGGAAGAGCAGGACCGCGCCGTTGATCAGGATGGGCGCCTGGCCGGTGCGGACGCGCAGCCACAGGTCGCCCGCCGCGACGACGGCCGCCGCGACCGCGCCCAGCCGTCTTCCCCCGTGCACGGCCCAGGCCAGCACCGGACCGGCGATCCACGTCGCGGGCACGGGCATGGTGCCCTCCGCGCCCTGACCGGCGCCCTCGACATACGGAGAGGCGAGCAGGCAGGCCATGGCGACCAGCAGGTCGATCGCCAGCAGCGGCCAGCGCCGCGCCGACTCGGCCGAGTAGGCGAACGTCGCCCCCGCCGTCCACAGCGCCATCACCCCGATCACCAGCCAGCCGAGCACGGGCTGCTCGTAGCCCCGGTGCTGGGCCATCAGCACGGCCGCGTACACCAGCGACGCCACCCGGAAGACCGCGATGGCTCGCCAGAACGGGCCTTCGATAGCCATGAGCCCTTCTCATGTTCCGACAGAGAGGTTGACAGATAGTGGTGATATCTATGCGAATAGGACATGCCGGTATGGCACAATCCGGGAACCCCTAATTACCAAGGAACCGATAGATGACCTCCGCTGTGAATCATTTCACCTACGGCCTGCTGACCCCCCTGCTCGCCTACGTGATGTCCTGCATCGGCTCGATGCTCGGACTACGGCTCACCGCTCAGGCGCACGCCTCCCGCGGCGGTTCCCGGGTGCGCTGGCTGCTCGGCGCGGCCATCTCGATCGGCGGCACCGGCATTTGGGTCATGCACTTCATCGCCATGATGGGCTTCGAGGTGGAGGGCACCCAGATCAAGTACGACGTGTGGCTCACCGTCGCCTCCGCGATCGTGGCCATCGTGGTGGTGGGCACCGGCCTGCTGCTGGTCTCGTACGGTGGCGGCCGGGTGCTGGCGCTCCTCGGCGGCGGCCTGCTCACCGGCCTGGGTGTGGCCTCCATGCACTACCTGGGCATGTACGCGATGAACATGTCCGCCCACGTTTCCTATGACCGCATCACCGTTGCCGTCTCCGTGGCCATCGCCGTCGTGGCCGCGACGGTGGCCCTGTGGTTCACGCTGCGGGTCAAGAAGCCCATCTGGATCACCCTGGCCGCCCTGGTCATGGGCGTGGCGGTTTCGGGCATGCACTACACCGGCATGTACGCGATGCACGTCACGGTCGACACCGAGCCCGGCCTGGTCGCGGGCGCCGACGCGCTCGACTTCCTCGTGCCCCTCATGACCGTGATCAGCCTGATCACCCTGACCATGCTCCTCATGGTGATCCTCTCGCCCTCGGAGGAGGAGCTGCACGAGGACGCCGAACTGGTCGCCAAGCTGGAGCTGCGCCGGCGTACAAACCAGCAGCAGCAGCTCACCTACCCCGCGCCGGCGATGCCGATGCCGCAGCAGCGCCGCCAGGCCATGCAGGGTCGCAGAAGATAGTTGCGCGGACGGCGACTCCCTGTTCATACTCCCTTATCGGTGCGTAGGGGTTGGGGTGGGGGTCATGTCGCCGATCGATCATTTTTCTTTTGGGCTGTTAACGCCCGTGCTCGCGTACGCCATGTCCAGCGTGGGCTCCATGCTGGGCCTGCTGCTGACCTCGAGAGCCCGCCTCGCCGGCGGGCGCGAGGGTAAGTTCTGGCTGGTGGGGGCCGCTTTCGCGATCGGCGGCACAGGCATCTGGACGATGCACTTCATCGCCATGCTCGGCTTCTCCGTGACCGGCTCGGTGATCCGCTACGACGTGCCGCTCACCGCCCTGTCCGCCCTCATCGCGGTCGTCGTCGTGGGGATGGGCCTGTTCCTGGTCTCCTACGGCGGCGAGCGACTGGCATACCTGCTCGGCGGCGGCATCCTGACCGGCTGTGGCGTGGCCAGCATGCACTACCTCGGCATGTACGCGATGAACATGTCGGCCCTCGTCTCCTACGACCCGGTGGTCGTCTCCGTGTCCGTGCTGATCGCGGTGGCGGCGGCGACGGTGGCGCTGTGGTTCACGGTGCGGGTCAGCGGCGCCCTCAAGATCGGCGGTGCGGCGCTGGTCATGGGCGTGGCGGTCTCGGGCATGCACTACACGGGGATGTACTCGATGTCGGTGGCCGTGCACTCCGACATGGTGCCCGTGCCCGGCGTCAAGGCCGTCGACCTGCTGCTGCCGCTGATCGTCGGCATCAGCGTGATCACCGTCGGGCTGCTGCTCGCCGTCATCCTCTCCCCCTCGGAGAAGGAGCTGCGCAGCGAGGCGGAATATCGGGCGCGGCTGCGCGGCAACGACGAGGGCGCGCCGGAAGTGGATCTCTTCGGCACGCCCCGCGGTTGAGCTATCTCCTAGGTACGGCTTGCGACGCGTGGTGGGCCGCCGACTCGCCGCGGCGCAAGCCGTACCTTCGGGCGGGGGTCCCAAGCGGTGACCCCGCTGGTTCAGAAGGTACGGCCGCGCGCTTGCAAGCGGCTTTCACTCAGCCGAAGAAGACCTCCGCCTCGGAGTAGCGCGAAACGGGCACGGTCTTCAGCTCGGCCGTGGCCTCGTCGAGCCCGACTCGGACGATCTCGGTGCCGCGCAGGGCGACCATCTTGCCGTGGTCGCCCTCGTGGACGGCGTCGATGGCCTGCAGCCCGAACCTGGTGGCCAGCACCCGGTCGTAGGCCGTCGGGGTGCCGCCGCGCTGGATGTGGCCGAGCACCGTGGTGCGGGCCTCCTTGCCGGTGCGCTTCTCGATCTCCTTGGCCAGCATCTCGCCGATGCCGCCCAGCCGTACGTGGCCGAACGCGTCGAGCTCGCCCGTCTGCAGCTCCATCTGGCCCTCGATCGGGTGGGCGCCCTCGGCGACCACGATGATCGGGGAGTAGCGGGTGCGGAAGCGGGACTCGACGTATTCGCAGACCCGGTCGATGTCGAAGGGCCGCTCGGGGATGAGGATGACGTTCGCGCCGCCCGCCATGCCGGCGTGCAGCGCGATCCAGCCCGCGTGGCGGCCCATGACCTCGCAGATGAGCGCCCGGTGGTGGGACTCGGCGGTGGTGTGGAGGCGGTCGATGGCCTCGGTCGCGATGTTGACGGCGGTGTCGAAGCCGAAGGTGTAGTCGGTGCCCGACAGGTCGTTGTCGATGGTCTTGGGCACGCCCACCACGTTGACGTGGCGGTCGTACAGCTGCTTGGCGACGCCCAGGGTGTCTTCGCCGCCGATGGCGATCAAGGCGTCGACGCCGGTGGCGGCGAGGTTCTCCTTGATCCGGTCGACCCCACCCTCGATTTTGATGGGGTTGGTCCGGGAAGAGCCCAGTATCGTTCCGCCGCGCGGCAGGATGCCCCGCACGGCCTGGATGTCGAGCGGCATGGTGTCGCCTTCAAGCGGGCCGCGCCAGCCGTCACGGAATCCGACGAACTCGTGACCGTAGACGCTCACCCCCTTACGCACCACTGCCCTGATCACGGCGTTGAGGCCGGGGCAGTCGCCGCCCCCGGTCAGCACTCCAATACGCATGGCGGGTTCCTCCCGATGGGGGTCACCTTGATGTCAGACTCGCATTGTGCCCGTCGTCACGGGCAGTGGTCTAGACCAAACGCAAGGCTGCCCAGATTGCGGGGATATTTCGTGAGTGTGTTGGCCATTGACGCCGGGACGACAGGCGTGACTGCTCTCGTAGTCACCGAAAACGGACAAATCGAATCCAAGGGCTACGAGGAGTTCGCACAGCACTTTCCTTCCCCCGGATGGGTGGAGCACAATCCCGAAGCCATCTGGCAGGCCACGCTCTCCGCGTGCGGCACCGCGCTGAGCGGGGCCTCCGGCTCCCCGTCCTGCGTCGGGATCACCAACCAGCGCGAGACCGCCGTGCTCTGGGACCGGCGCACGCTGGCCGCGCCGACCCGGGCCATCGTGTGGCAGGACCGGCGCACGGCCGGGATCTGCGACCGGCTGCGCGAGGCGGGCCACGAGCCGCGCGTGTCGGAGCTGACCGGGCTGCGGCTCGACCCGTACTTCACCGCGACGAAGCTGACGTGGCTCGCCGAGCACGACGAGAGCACCTGGGCGGGCGTCCAGTCCGGGAACATCGCCATCGGGACGGTCGACTCCTACCTGATCGCCAGGCTCACGGCGGGCGCGCGGCACGTGACCGACCCGTCCAACGCCTCACGCACCCTCCTGTACGGCCTCGCCTCCGGCGACTGGGAGCCGGAGCTGTGCGAGCTGTTCGGGGTGCCCATGGAGGCCCTGCCCGAGATCGTGCCCAACTACGGGCCGCTGGGGCTCACGGAGCCGTCCGCCTTCCTCGGGCTGGAGCTGCCGATCAGCGGGGTGGCCGGCGACCAGCAGGCGGCGCTGTTCGGGCAGACGTGCTTCGACGTGGGGGACGTCAAGTGCACCTACGGCACGGGCTCGTTCGTGCTGGCCAACCTCGGCGGGGAGATCGTCCGTTCCGACGCGGGGCTGCTGACCACGGTGGCCTGGCAGACGCCGTCGGGTGAGCGCACGTTCGCGCTGGAGGGGTCGATCTTCGTGACCGGGGCCGCCGTGCAGTGGTTGCGCGACGGGCTGGGCCTGATCGGCACGGCGCCGGAATCCGAGGCCATAGCCCGCACGGTGCCCGACAGCGGGGGCGTGGTCTTCGTACCGGCCCTGACGGGGCTGGGGGCGCCGCACTGGGACCCCGGCGCACGCGGGCTGATCACCGGCATCACGCGGGGCACGACGCGGGCGCACCTGGTCAGGGCCACGCTGGAGGCGATCGCGTTCGAGGTGCGGGACGTGGTGGAGGTCATGACCGGGGGCGCCGTCCCGGTGCTCAAGGCCGACGGCGGGGCCAGCTCGAACGACCTGCTCATGCAGCTCCAGGCCGACCAGCTCGGGGCGGCGGTCGAGCGCCCGGCCATCCAGGAGACCACGGCCCTCGGCGCCGCCTTCCTGGCCGGGCTGGGAGCGGGCGTGTGGGCCTCGCGGACCGAGCTGCGCCACACCTGGCAGCTCGAACGCCGCTTCGAGCCCGGCCCGCGCGACGACGCCGCCTACGAGCGCTGGCGGGCCGCCGTCGAGCTGGCCTCCCGCCGATAGGACCCTCAGGGCGTGGGGGGCAGCGGCAGGGGCAGTCCCGGCAACCCGTCGATGCTCGGCATGCACGACGATGATCGCCCGCAGCCGTGCGCGCCGGTGTCGATCGCGGGAAAGTGGCTGATCAGCTCGGCCCACCTGGGGTCGTCGCGGAAGACGGGCTCGCCGCGCCCGTGTACCCGCACGATGTTCGGCGGCCCTTGGAAGGCGCACCACATCACAGTGATCCGGCCGTTCTCGCGCAGGTGGGCGATGGTCTCCGCGTTGCTGCCGGCGAAGTCGAGGTACGCCACCGTCACCTCGTCCAGGACCGCCAGCGACCCCGCCAGCCCCTTGGGAGACAGGTTGACCGTGCCGTCACCGGCGAGCGGCGCGGTGGCCGTGAAGAACACCGGCTGCGCCTCGATGAACGCGCGCAGACGGCCGGTGATGCGTTCGTACGTCTTACCCATGGTTCGTCACCGTCCTCGTGCGTGGAAGACCCGGGCCGTCCGAGCTGGCCGAGGTCACCGCCTGGGCGAGCGCCAACCTGCACCTGCCGATCAGCGTCGCCGATCTCGCCCGCCGGGGCATGCAGTCCACCCGCACGCTGCACCGCAACTTCCAGACCCGGTTCGGCATGAGCCCGCGGGCCTTCGCCACCACCCCCACCGCCTACCGCCGAGCCTTCGCCCCCTGACGACGGCGACCGACCTGCTGGGCGAGGTCAGGAGTGCTCACCGTCGTCATCCCTTCCACCGCCCACTCGTACGTACGGCTGTCGCCCTTGCCCATGAGGCTCGCAGGCAGGTCCTTTTCGATCCGCTGGGCCACCCACTCGAGTTCGTGGATCCAGCCGGCTCTTACCTGGAGGTCGTTCCTGTCCACCGAGTCGGACACGGCGCGGATCAGCCGGACCAGCGAGTCGAGGATCGCCCACCGGGTGTCGGCCCGCCACACCCTGGACGCCCGGACGGCCGTGAAGAGGCGTGCGGCCCGGTACGTCACCCGCCTGATCAGCCAGTGCACGGCGTACCCGAAGACCGTCAGCCACGCACCGTCCGGCCAGACCCCGAACTCGGCTCCTGGCGTGTAGACGCGGGTGACCCAGGCGGTGACGCCCGCGGCGACCGCCAGCAGCCACGCCAGCCACTCCGCGACGAGGCTGCCTCGGGTGGTGACCGGGTTCTGGATGAGGATGTTGTTGAGGACCACGAGGGCGTAACCGGCGACGACACACGTTCCGACCGCGAGCGGCATCGGTCCCCACCAATGCGCCGCCGCCAGCCACGTCGCCGCGGCCTGCCCCGCCAGCCCGGCCGCGACCCGGGACCCGCGGCCCCACCTGCCGGACGGGTCGAACCAGACGTGGGCCGAGCTCCACTTCCTGGTGTACTCGTCCAGCCTGGTCCGGACCCGGAAGCGCACGGCGTCGTGTGAGATGTCCAGCGTGTCGACGATGTCCAGTTGCTTCGCCCACTGGTCCCAGGTCAGTTTCCGGCGCACCTCCCAGGCGTGTACGCGCCGCCGCACGGTCGGGATCGGGCCGCCGGTCCGCAGCCAGGTCCGTAACCACCAGGGGCTGATGATCCGGCGCCATCCGCTGAAGTACGCGAGCCACCGGGCCTCGTCGAGCGCGTGCGCATACCAGCCGATCGCCTCGTAGATCCAGCGGGCCATCGCCCGAACTTCCTGAGAGCGTCGCACGCTCTCCGACATCGACGACAACAGCGTCAGAGCATCCCGATACCGGCCCTGGTAGTAGAGCGCGTACGCGTACGAGTCGGCCACCTGTTCGTCGTCGGGAGCCAGGGCGTACGCCTGGTGTACAGCGCTTCGGCCGCGTCCACGCCGTCGTCGCCCCACACCTTGTCGGCCTGGGCCACGAGCCGTCGAGCGGGTGTCTGCGCCGCGGTGCCGTCACTGTCCATCACAGGCTCAGGATGGCCGGGATTCGGGAGCCAGGCGATAGGCCGCCGAGCGTCAACCTAGGGTTGACGGACACTTATCGTCAACCTATGGTTGACGCATGGAGAGAATCGTTCGTCTCGACGACCTCATCAACGCGATCAAGAGCCGCCACCCCGACGGCGACCCGCTGGAAGAGCTGGCCGATGCCGTGTCGCTGGGTGAGCACATCGGCGAGGTGGCCGACCATCTGATCGGGCACTTCGTGGACCAGGCCAGGCGGTCCGGGGCGTCCTGGACCGACATCGGGCGCAGCATGGGGGTCAGCAAGCAGGCCGTGCAGAAGCGGTTCGTGCCCAAGGACGGCGGCTCCCTGTCCGCGGAGCTGCGGGCCTACGCCCGCTACACCGATCGGGCCCGCCGTGTCGTCGTGCGGGCGCAGAAGGAGGCCCAGGACGCGGGGCACGGTCACATCGAGGTGGGGCACCTGGTGCTGGCGCTGCTGAGCGAGCCGGATGGGCTGGCGGCCAAGGCCATGGTGACGCTCGGGGCCTCGCCGGAGGCGGTCGGGGAGGCCGCCAGGGCGGCGCTCGGGCCGGGCGGGGAGCCCACGACCGAGGCCGTGGCGTTCGCGGCGCAGAGCAAGAAGGCGCTGGAGCTGACGTTGCGCGAGGCGCTGCGGCTGGGCCACCCCTTCGTCGGGACCGAGCACCTGCTGCTGGGCGTGCTGTCGCTGGACGACGAGCCGGTGGCCCGCGCGCTGGGCGAGCTGGGCGTGACCAAGGAGCCCGCCGAGCGCGAGATCGTCCGGACGCTCGGCGAGATCCTGCGGGACACCATGACCTGACCGGGCACGTCAATGGGGCACGTCAATGAGCGCCGGCCGGGCCCCGGGCGAAGCGGGTCAGGAGGTTGGTGGTCGCGCGGCGGGTGAAGGCGGCGGCGCGGTCGGAGACGCCGTGGCCGCACCGCTCTCCGCGCATCGCGCACACCCAGCGCATCGTCCCCGACGCGAACACCCCCGCCCCGCTGGGCGCCACGTAGTAGGTGCTGTTGGAGTGGGTCGCCCGCCCGCCGCCGCACGAGTACGGCGACTCCGCCAGCACCTGGACGTTCCCCGGCGACCCGCGCGACACCTTGTCGGACTCCACGCCGACCATCCCCGGGAATCGCCTCCCCTTGGTCCCGGCGAAGATCCAGTGGCGTGGCCGCGTCACCCGGTAGGCACCCTCCGCCGGGAAGCAGTCGTACATCTGCCCCACCAGCGCGCTCTCCGGCTTGGAGTCCCGCCACAGCCGGCACAGCCGCTCCTTGTCGCAGGCGAGCGTCCTGCCGTGCATCGCGATCCGCCAGTAGACGGCGTTGGCGCCGAGGAAGGCCAGGTTCGTGCCGGCGTCCCTGGCCGTGGTGACGACGGCGCGCATGCCGGGCGACCAGTACTCGTCGTGCCCCAGCGACACCACCGCACGGGCGCCGTCCAGCACGCCGGGATTGAGGTCCAGATTCGTCAGGTACGCCAGCGGCACGTGGCTCTGCTCGGCCACGGCCAGCGCTTCCTTCTCGAAGTCCAGGAAGAGCCGGGCGCCGACGTCGTCGTACGGGCGGTCGAAGGTCACGGCGCGGGAGCGGTCGGCGTACCCGCGCGGGCCCATGTAGAGGCTGTGGCCGCCCCACCGGTTGTACGCCTGCCAGGTGGTGACCGCGTTCACCATCACCACCCGGCCGGCGGTGGAGGCCGAGCGCACGGTGATCGGGACGTAGCGCTGGGCGCCGGTCGAGGCGTCGAGCCTGATCAGGTACGCGCCCTCGGCCCAGCCCGCGGTGTCCACGGTGAGCGAGGGCCGCCAGTGGGCCGCGCTCACCGTGCCGTCCACGAGCCGCATCGGCGCCTGCCGTACGCCCTGGACGGCGGGCGACTCCCACACCTTGACCGGGTTCGCGCCCATGCGGAAGGCGCGCGCCGAGAAGCGCGGAGCGGTCGTCGAGACCCGCAGCCCGAAGCGCTCGCCCGGCAGGACGCTCGCCCGGTCGGCGTAGCCCTCGATCTCGTGCTCCGCGCCGAGCCGGGTGATGTGCCACGACTCCTGCACCTCCGCGACGGACGGAGGCGTCCCGGCCGGGTCCGGGCGCTGGACCAGGTCCGGGGCGGGAGCCGGGGGCGAGCCGCCGCACCCGGCGACGACGACCAGCGACGACAGCATGACGAGGATCTTTCGCACCCGTCCATGGTCATGACCGAACGACCCGATGAGCCGTGACTTGGCGAACTCCTTACATGATCAGCACGCAGGCCGGGCTTTCGACCTCGTACGCCTCCCCCGCGGGCTCGGGCACGCCGTCCTTCAGCCGGAAGACGGTGACGGCGTCGGAGTGCTGGTCGGCCACGTACATGGTGGTCCCGTCGATGGCGAAGTGCCTGGGCCAGTCACCGCCCGTGGGCACCTCCGCCACGTGCGACAGGTCGGCGGCGCGCAGCACCGTGACAGTGTCGGGCCCGCGGTTGGCGACGTACACGAGGTCGTCGCCGAGCTGGAGGTGGGACGGGGCGTTCTTGCCCTCCGCACGCGAGGCGGGGACGACCGTGTGGCGCCCGTCCTCGATGAGGGTGACGGTGCCGGCCAGCTCGCCCGCCACATAGAGGCGCGATCCGGAGAAGGCGAAGTGGCGCGGGCCCGTACCGGGCTCGAGCTTGATCGGCTCCAGCGCGGTCCCGTCGTAGCGGTAACGGCGGATCTCGTCGGTGCCGAGGTCGGAGACGTGCAGGATCCCGTCGTGGAAGACGGCCTCGTGGGCGTGCGGACCCTCCTGCCGCTCGGGGTCCGGGCCGGAGCCCTGGTGGCGCAGCACGATCGGCTCGCCCTCGAACGCGCCGCGATCGTCGAGGCGGTAGACGACGGCGACGCCGTCGCCGTAGTTGGCCGCCGCGAGCACGCTGCCGGTCGGGTCGACGGCGACGTGGCAGGGCAGCGAGCCTTCGCTCGGCCGCTCGTCCAGCACGTCGAGGGTCTCACCGACCTGGAACGCGGTGAGCCAGCCGCGTTCGAGCTCGCCCGCCGCGTACAGCACCGGCAGGGTGGGATGGGCGGCCAGGAACGACGGCGAGGCCACTCTGGTGAGCCCGCCGCCGACCGTGACGATGCCGGGGCCGTATCCGCCTATGTAGACGCGCTTCACAACCGGGATCCTCTCATGGTTGACTGTAGCAATGAGTTCGTTGACAGAGGCAAGGGTCTCTGAGGTCAGGGCCTTCAACCGGTTCTATACGAAAGTGATCGGCGTGCTGCAGGCGGGCATGCTCGACTCGCCGTACTCGCTGACCGAGGTGAGGGTGCTGTTCGAGCTGGCGCACGCCGCTCCGATGGAGACCGGGGCGCTGCGCTCCCTGCTCGACCTGGACGCGGGCTACCTCAGCAGGATCCTGGCGCGCTTCGAGACCGACGGGCTGATCTCGCGCGAGCGCTCGTCGTCGGACGCCCGCAAGCAGCTCGTACGGCTCACCTCCGCGGGCACGGAGACGTTCGCGAACCTCGACAGGCGCTCGGCCGAGGAGATCGAGCGGCTGCTGTCCGGGCTGCCGGACGAGAGCCAGGGGCGGCTGGTGGCCGGCATGGCCACGATCAGGGGGCTGCTGGGGGACGGCGGCGCCGGGCAGCCGTACGTGATCAGGCCTCCGCGCACGGGCGACCTGGGCTGGGTCGTCTACCGGCACGGCGACCTCTACAGCCGCGAGTACGGCTGGGGCACGGAGTTCGAGCAGCTCGTCGCCAGGATCGTCGGCGATCTCGACTTCTCCCGGGACGCCGGGTGGATCGCCGAGGTGGGCGGCGAGCGGGCCGGCTGCGTGTTCTGCGTGCGGCAGGACGAGACGACGGCCAAGCTGCGGATGCTGCTGGTGGAGCCGTCCGCCAGAGGGCTGGGGCTCGGGCGGCGGCTCGTGGAGGAGTGCCTGCGGCACGCG
Source organism: Nonomuraea sp. NPDC050451 (assembly GCF_044458585.1). Lineage (NCBI taxonomy): Bacteria > Bacillati > Actinomycetota > Actinomycetes > Streptosporangiales > Streptosporangiaceae > Nonomuraea > Nonomuraea sp. NPDC050451. The sequence continues at coordinate 517,846 of NZ_JBITHZ010000001.1, read as the reverse complement.
CGGGCCGAGGGCTACAAGCGGATCACGCTGTGGACCCGCGACTGCCTGGTGAGCGCGCGGCGGATCTACCAGCAGGCCGGGTTCGAGCTGGACTCGGAGGAGAAGGGCACGGAGAACGGGGCCGAGGTCACCGAGCAGATGTGGTCACGCGACCTCTAGGCCACCAGTTGAGCGGGCCCGCCAGGCTCATCAGGCTCGGCACCAGCACCGCCCTGATCACGGTCGCGTCGACCAGCACGGCCACCGCCATGCCGACGCCCAGCATCTGCACGAACATCACCTGCGCCGTGGCGTAGGCGGCGAACGTGAGCGCCAGGATCCCGCCGGCGGCCGTGATCAGCGGCGCGCCCCGCTGCAGGCCGGTGGCCACGGCCTGCTCGGTGTCGCCCGTCCTGTCGTACTCCTCCTTGATGCGGGAGAGCAGGAACACCTCGTAGTCCATCGACAGGCCGTACGCGACGCTGAGCATCAGGATCGGGATGCTGGGGTCGAGGGTGCCCGTGGGGGTGAAGCCGAGAAGGCCGGCGAGGTTTCCGTCCTGGAAGACCCAGACGATGGCGCCGAACATGACACCCATGCTGAGGAGGTTCAGCAGGGACGCCTTGAGCGGGATGACCAGGCTTCTGGTCATCCCGAAGAGGACCAGGAACGTGACGCCGAGCATGAGGGCCAGCACCAGGGGGAGCCGGTCGACGACGGAGGCGCGGTAGTCGGCCAGCTCGGCCGGATAGCCGCCGATGAGGACCTCGAAGGGCGGCTCGACGGCGCGTACGGACTCCACCAGCCGCACGGGGTCGTCGGCCAGCGCCTCGGCGGACGGGACCACGGACAGCCAGGTGTCCTGGATCGACCCGCGGCGGAACCTCTCGGGGGCACCGTCGCCGACCCTGCCGCCGTCCGCGAACGAGCCGGCGGCGGAGTCGACCTGGGCGACCCCGGGGAGCCGGGACAACGCCCCCGCATACTGCGAAATATCGCCTGACGCCTGATTTTTGGCGATTATCTGGATGGCGTCAGTCTCCTCCGCCGGGAAGGACCGGCGGATGATCTCCTGCGTCTGCCGGGACGACGCCTCCGGGGGCAGGATGCGGTCGTCGGCCACGCCGAACCGCAGCCCCAGGAACGGCGAGGCGAGCAGCAGCAGCACCGCCGTCGCCAGCCCGCCGAACACCAGCGGCCGCCGCATCACCCGGACGGCCAGCGCGTGCCAGAACCCCGCGTCCCGCTCCGGCCGGACCCGCTTGGGGAGCACCGTGGCCCCGATCGAGGCCAGCACGGCGGGCAGCACGATCACCGCCGCGAAGAGCCCCCCGGCGACGACGGCGATGCCCGCGTACGCGAAGGATCTCAGGAAGTCGAACGGCAGCGCGAACAGCACGGCGAGGGACGAGGCCACGGTGAGCCCGCTGAACAGCACCGTCCGCCCCGCGTGCTCCACGGCCCCGGCCACCGCGCTCGCCCGGTCCGCGCCGCGCCGCGTCTCCTCGCGGAAGCGCTGGATGACGAACAGGCAGTAGTCGATGCCGAGCCCGAGCCCCATCGCGAGGGTCAGGTTCAGGGCGAACGTGGAGATCTCGGCGAAGGCCAGGGGCACGCGCAGCAGCGCCAGCGCGATCACCATCGCGAACACCCCGGCCAGGATCGGCACCAGGGCCGCCATGGCGCGCCGCTGGTAGAGCCAGAGCAGCGCGAACGCCAGCGGGAAGATGACCAGCTCGGCCCGCACGAAGTCCTGCCTGGACAGCGGCACGGTCTCCCTGAAGACCTCCTCCCCTCCCCCGGCCCGCACCTGGAGCAGGCCGGTGCCCTCGGTGATCCCGGGGACGAGCCTGGGCAGCACCTGCCCGCGCACGTGGTCGGCGTCCCCGGGGATGCGCACCACGACCAGCGCGTGCCTGCCGTCCTGGCTGCGCATGGTGGCGGGCTTGCCGCGGGTCCAGTACGAGGCGGACTCGGCGACCCCCTCCTGCCCGCCGATCCGCGTGGTCAGCGCCCTGCCCTCGGCCTCGGCCGCGGGGTCGTCCACGGTGCCGGTCTTCGCGGTCACCAGGAAGATCATGTCGGGGCTGCCCGTCCCGAACCGCCGTACCAGCTCGGCCTGCGCCCGGTCGGACTCCGACCCCGGCGCCTCGAACCTGGCCAGCGACAGCCGCGGCACCGCCCCGGCCGCCAGCGCCGCGGCGACGGCGAGCACGACCAGGGCCAGGGCGAGGACGGCCCGGCGCCGCCGGACGAGAAGGAAGCCCAGCCTGCGCAGCGGCGGCCCGGCCGTCTTCGCGTGGACCGGCCGTGGCCGCGTGTTCAGCGCCATGTGAGGTGCCCCCGAATCAAAACTCGGTAAACTACTCGTGTTTGCTCTCCGAACCAGAAATACAAGTAAATGCTCGCATTTGTCAACGAGGAGACCCATGCCTGAACGCACGGTTCGCCGGCAGGCGCGCGGCCTGAAGCGCATGGCGGAGATCCTCGACGCCGCCGAGTCGGTGATCGCCGAGGTCGGATACCCGGACATGACGACGAACCACGTCGCCACGCGGGCGGGGATGTCGCCCGGGTCGCTCTACCAGTTCTTCCGCAACAAGGAGGAGATCCTCGACGGGCTGGTGTCCCGCTACACCGACGACCGGCAGGAGTTCTGGGCCGCCCGGCTGGCCGCCGTCACCCCGGAGGTGCCGCTGGAGGCCCTGGTGGGGCAGGTCGTGGACGAGAGCGTCAGGTTCAAGAGCGCGTCACCGGCGTACTGGTCGCTCCTGTACGGGTCGGCGACGGGCGACCAGCTGGCCTCGGCCTCGCAGCGGCTGCACGCCGACATCGCCCGGCAGGTCGCGGCCATGCTCCGCCGCCGCTCCCCCGGCCTGGCGGAGGAGCGCGCCGAGCTCATGGGGACGATGGCGGTGGCCATGGTGAAGGCGGTGATGCCGCTGATCACCACCGCGACGCCGGAGCGCGGGACGGAGCTGGTCGAGGAGCTGAAGCTCGCCCTGGTCCGCTATCTGCGCTGACGCGCTCAGCTCCGGAAGGGGCCGGTCACCTCGAAGGTGTGACCCTCGGTGCGGCCGCGCCGGGCCGAGAAGTAGAGCCGCTCGCCCTCCGGCGAGAACGCCAGCCCGGTCAGCTCCGCCCCGGCGTGCCCCTCCAGCCTGAGGAACGGCGTGACCGCGCGGTCGGGGGTGATGACGTCGATCTCCGTCGTCTCCCTGGCCACGTACAGGTCGCCGGAGGGGGCGGCGGTGATGGCGCGCACGCCCTCGCACAGCCGCTCCAGCGAGGAGGTCTGCGCGTCGTAGGCCCACAGGCCCGTGTCGCCCTTGGTCGTGAAGTAGCACACCCCGCCCGCGTAGTGGCAGCCGTCGCCGCCGTCGAAGTGGCGGGCGTCGTCGACCTGGTGGCGGGCCTCCGTGCGCAGGGCCGCCGGCGAGGGCACCACCTGCCAGCGGCCCGAGGAGCACAGCACCTCCAGCGTGCCCTCGGTCAGGTCGCCCCAGTCGCTCGGCCTGAACCGGTAGAAGCAGCCGTCGGGCTCGTCCTCGGTCATGTAGACGACGTGCCGCTCGGGGTCGCAGGCGGCGGCCTCGTGCTTGAAGCGGCCCATGGCCAGGCGGGGGCGGGCGGCGCGGGCGCCGTACGGGTCGCACTCGAAGACGCGGCCGCGGTGGCCCAGCTCGCACGACAACCAGCTGTGCCACGGCGTGGCGCCGCCCGCGCAGTTGAGGTCGGTGCCCGACAGGATGCGGTAGGCGTCGCCGATGGTGCCGTCGGCGCGGAAACGCAGCGCCGACGCGCCGCCGAGCAGGGGCAGCTCGGAGTTGGACACGTAGATCCAGCCGGCGCCGTCGGGGAAGCAGGCGCCGCCGTCGGGGGCCGCGTGCCAGGTCAGCCCGGCGACCTTGTGGCCCGAGCGGGCCACCACCCTGCCGGTGAAGCCTGAGGGCAGCGCGAGGCCGTCGGCGCCCGGCAGGCCGAGCGGTCCGTACGGGCTGATGCCGCCCCGCAAGAGCGGGCCCGTGCGGAGGAGAGTCTTGTGGGACATCGTGGGGCCTCCCTCTAGGTGCCACGCTAGTCGACCGCACCGACATGAATGGCAGGGACTCGCGACATCAAACTCTGCGCAAACCCCGGTCTCCCCCTACGCGATCATCCGGCCAACTCACGTCGGCGAGCCGCCGTCGGGCCCCGGCGCGCATGCCAAAGCCCGGGCTCCCGTACGGGCTCCCGGGCTTTCTGGCAGGTCAGACCTGGGCCTGGAACATCCAGTGCTGCTTGTCGATGTCCTGTGCCACCGCGATGAGCAGGTCCTGGGTGACCGGGTCGGGCTCGTCGGTGGCCCGGACGCGCTCGTGCATCCGCTTGCTGACGCCGTCCAGCAGGTCGGTGATCGTCGCCAAGACCTTGCCGTCCTCGATCCAGCCGGACTCCGGCTGCTGGAGCTTCGTGGACCTGGCGACCGTGGCGGAACGTCCGTCCGGGTTGATCCCGACGGCGACGGCGCGTTCGGCGATGGTGTCCATGTGGGACCTGGCGAGCTCGGTGAGCTCGTCGAGCTGGAGGTGGATCGGGCGGAAGTGAGGGCCGATGAGGTTCCAGTGGGCCTGCTTGGCGACCAGCGAGAGGTCGATGAGATCGACCAGGGCACCCTGCAGTGCCTCTGCGACGGTGTCCTTGGCTTGTCCCGAGAGCGGGCCGGTGATCATGGCCATGTCCTGTTCCTCCCCGTCGATCGGACTTTTCCCTATTTAGAACGACATGGCGGCGGCCATTCTTCCACGTCATTGACAGTGTAACAATGACAGTGTCATTGTGGAGGTATGAGCGACACCTGGACCATCGGCGAGCTGGCCGAGCGCGCGGCGCTGGCGCTGCGGGCCGGCTCGGACGGCGCCCCGGCCGCCAACGGCCGGGTCCGCGATGTGCCCGGCGAGCGGCTGATCAGGTGGTATACGACGATCGGGCTGGTGGACCCGCCGCTGACCAGGCGCGGCCGCATCGCCCAGTACGGCCGGCGGCACCTGCTGCAACTCGTGGCCGTGAAACGGCTGCAGGCCGCCGGGCACTCGATCGCCCAGATCCAGACGGCTCTGGCGGGCGCCACGGACCGCATGCTGGAGACCGCCGCGGGCCTGGCGCCGGTGTCCGAGGCCGCACCGAATACGGCGCCGGGGATACCGGAGACGGTGCCGGGAACGCCGTGGATGCCGGATGCGGTCTCCGGAGCGCCCCGGACGGCCCGCCCTGAGGACACTGGCGCGGCCGAGCGCAGGGCGCCTGAGCGCGGCGCCACCGAGCGGGACGCGGCCGAGCACGGAACGACGGGGGCCGGTGACGATACCACCCAGAGCGCAGCCCGTGGCGATGTGCGCGCACGGGGGGATGCGGCGCCGGGCGCGGCCGAAGCGGCGCGTCATCGGCAGGGCGGTGAGCGGGGCGATCGGGAGTCGACGCGGGGGCGGTTCTGGGCTGAGCGGCCGGGGAAGGGCAGCGTGCGGGCTCCAGAGGCGGCCGGCCAGCTGCCCGAGACGGCCGGCGCGCCCCGCAGCGGGCCGAGCGCGCCCGGTGGCGCGCCCTCGACCCTGCTGGCCGGCCCGCCCGATGCGCCGGCTTCGACGGGGCTGGCCGGTGTGCCTGAGGGCGGGCCGGGCGGTGCGCCTGAGGGCGGGCCGGAGGTCCGGGGTGGGGCGGTTGTCGTGGGGGTCAGGTTGGGGGGTGGGGTGCGGCTGGTGCTGGATGCGGGCCGGGTCCCGTCCGAGGAGGACGTTCAGGCGGTGCTGGCGGCGGCAGGGCCGTTGCTCGCGGTGCTCGAAGAGAGGAAGCTGATATGAAGATCACTTCGCTGGAGCCCGCACGGTGCCTGCCGGTGCCGGACGCCGGGTTCGGCGCGCTGCGGACCGAGCGCGGCAACCTGCCGCTCGAGAGCGTCGACGTGAACACCGACATCTCCGGCCTCATCGCCGGGGTCGAGGTGACGCAGGGGTTCAGGAATCCGTTCGACGTCACCCTGGAGGCCACGTACGTCTTCCCGCTGCCCGACCGGGCGGCCGTCACCGGCTTCAGGATGGAGGCCGACGACCGGGTGATCGAGGGCGTGCTGAAGGAGCGCGCCCAGGCCAGGGCCGACTACGACCAGGCGTTGCGCGAGGGCAGGCGGGCGGCGATCGCCGAGGAGGACCGGCCCGACGTGTTCACGATCCGGGTGGGCAACATCCTGCCCGGCGAGCGCGTCTCGGTCCGGCTGACCATGAGCCAGCCCCTGCCGTACGAGGACGGGGCGGCCACGTTCCGCTTCCCGCTGGTCGTGGCCCCGCGCTACATCCCGGGCAGCCCCATTGACGGCCCGCCCGCGGGCGACGGCGTCGCGCCCGACACCGACGCGGTGCCGGACGCGTCCAGGATCAGCCCGCCCGTCCTGCTGCCCGGCTTCCCCGACCCGGTGCGCCTCTCGTTGAGCGCGACCGTGGACGCGGCCGGGCTGGAGCTGCGCGAGCTGGCCTCCAGCCTGCACGTGGTGGAGGAGGAGGGCCACACAGTACGCCTGCGCCCCGGCGAGCGGCTCGACCGCGACTTCATCCTGCGCCTGTCGTTCGAGGCGTCCACGTCCCTGCAGCTCGACAGCCGGGGGACCTTCGCGCTCACCGTCGTGCCGCCGCCGCTCCAGTCCACGCGCACGCCGCGCGACCTGGTGCTGGTGCTCGACCGTTCCGGCAGCATGGGCGGCTGGAAGATGGTCGCCGCGAGGAGGGCCGCCGCCCGCATCGTCGACACGCTGACGGCCCAGGACAGGTTCGCGGTGCTGACGTTCGACTCGGTGGTGGAGGAGGCGTTCGAGGGCCTGGTGGAGGCGTCCGACCGCAACCGCTACCGCGCCGTCGAGCACCTGGCGCGGGTGGACGCCCGCGGCGGCACCGAGCTGCTGGAGCCGCTGCGCCGGGCCATCGCCCTGCTGGGCGGCCGGAACGAACGGGAACGCGTCGTCGTCCTGGTCACCGACGGCCAGGTGGGCAACGAGGACCAGATCCTGGAGCAGGCGGGCGGCGCCCTGTCGGCGATGCGCGTGCACACGGTCGGCATCGACCGCGCCGTGAACGCCGGCTTCCTCGGCCGCCTGGCCGGGCTCGGCGCGGGCCGGTGCGAGCTGGTCGAGTCGGAGGACCGGCTGGACGCGGCCATGGAGCAGATCCACCGCAGGATCGGCGCTCCCCTGGTGACCGACCTCTCCCTCAAGGGGCTCGAGGTCGAGCCGGACACCGTCACCCATCTCGGGTCGATCTTCCCGGGCGTGCCGCTGCGCGTGTACGGGCGCCGCCGCGAGGGCTCCTCGCTCACCGTGCGCGGCCTGGCGGCCGGAGGGCCGTGGGAGGAGCAGGTCACGGGCGTGGCGGTGGACAATCCGGCCATCCAGGCCGTGTGGGCCCGCGCGCACCTGCGGGAGCTGGAGGACCGGTACGCCATGGGCGAGCACGACCTGGAGTCACGGATCGTGCGGACGTCGCTGGAGTACGGCGTGCTGTGCCGCTTCACCGCGTACGTGGCGGTCGACACCAGGCAGGTCGCCGAGGGAGGGCCGGAGCACCGGGTCATCCAGCCGGTCGAGCCGCCGAGCGGGTGGGAGCTGCCGCAGAACCCGCCGATGATGGGCTTCACGGCGCAGGCGGCGGTGATGGCCGCCCCGCCGGCCGCCCCGCGGATGCGGCTGCCGGACCCCGGTCTCGGTCCCGCCGACGCGGCACCGGATTTCCTGACCGGTGGGCCGGCGGGGGGCGGAGGGGGGTTCGGCGGGCCGCCGGCGCCCGCCCCCTTCGCGCCACGCAGGACCGGCGGCGGTGGCGGGGCGCCGAAGTTCGCGCCGCGTCCCGCTCACCCGCTGGACTCGGTCAGGCCGCAGCTGGTGGCCGAGCTCGACCGGCTGAAGGCGCTGCCCATGGCCGATCTGCTCTACCTGGCGGACCTGGGCTCGCGGCTGGGCGCGCTGGCGGCCTACCTCGGGGGCAACGCGGAGCTGGAGACGCTGGCCCGCGAGCTGGAGGCCGCCGAGCGGCCGGGCGCCGATGCCCAGGCCCTGCACGACCGGGCGGTGGAGGTCCTCACGGCCCTCGTGGGCGGCTCCGGCCAAGGCGGGTCCGGGTCCGGCGGGTCCGGGCCTCGCCGCGGGCCCTTCTGGAAGCGCTCGTAGGCCGTGGCGTTCTCCAGGGGCTCGGCCGGGCCCCCGGAGAACGGGGCTACAGGATCGGCGTCCACTGCTTCATCAGGACGATCTCGTAGCCGTTGACCGCCGTGTACGGATCCTCCCGCAGGATGTCGCGCAGCTCGGCCTCGTCCGCCACCTCGTACACGTGCAGCGCCCCCGAATCGTCCGCCCAGGGCCCGGCGCTCACCAGCCGCCCCTGGTCCTTGAGCCGCCGCAGGTGTTCCCGGTGCGCGGGGCGCGCCGCGAGGCGGCCGGGGGCGCCGTCGAAGGCCAGTTGGAGTACGTATCTCGCCATGCCCGCACGCTAGAGGCCCCCGGTGCCGTCGCTCAGCATCGCCGGGCACCGGGCTGGTGTATATCGGGATACATGACGTACACGCTGGCCGACCTGCCGATGTTCGGCGGGCTCGACGACGGGCGGCTAGGCGGGCTCGTAGCGCTGTCGCGGCGGCGGCGCTACCCGGCCGGGCAGGTGCTGTGCACCGAGGGCGACCCGGCGGAGCACCTGATCGTGCTGCTCGACGGGCGGGTCAAGGCCGGGCGGGTGAGCGCCGAGGGCAAGGAGGTGGTGCTCGCCGTGGAGGAGGCGCCCGTGGCGTTCGACAAGACGGCGCTCCTCGTGGACGGCCCGCACCGGGCGACCCGGACGGCCATGACGGCGGTGGAGGTGGCGTACCTGCCGCGCTCGGCGGTGCTGGAGCTCGTCGCCGCCGAACCGTCCGTCGCCGCGCGGCTGCTGCGCACGCTGGCCGCCACCGTACGGGACCTCGACGAGCGGCTCACCGACGCGGCGGTGCGCGACGTGCCCTCCCGCGTGGCCACCTGGCTGGTACGGCGCTGCGCCGGCGGCCGGGTACCGCTCCACGCGGGCCAGGCGGGCCTGGGGGCCGAGATCGGCGCGACCCGGGTGAGCGTCAACCGGGCCCTGCGCGGGTTCGAGCGGCGGGGGATGATCGAGATCCGGGCCGGCGAGGTGGTCGTGCTCGACCCGCGCGCCCTCTCCCGGCTGGCGGCCCTCCCGGGCCCGGACACAGCGTCGTGATCATGAACGGCGGGTGGCGGGCAAGGGCCGGGAAATTCACGGGAAGGCGTCTGTCCGACCCGGTCGCGCTGTTCTATCGTCACTGAGCATGGCGACCTCTCGCGCCCCGCTCCGCTTCGCCGAAGCAGTGTCCGCCACCGTCTCGGAGAGCGCCAGATCCGGCTTCTTCTTCGACTACGACGGCACCATCGCCCCGATCATGCACGATCCCGGCGCGGTGTCTCCCGTGGCCGGCGCGGTGGAGCGGCTGCAGGTGCTGGCCCGGCTCGTGAGCAAGGTCGCGATCGTGTCCGCCCGCCCCGCCGCGTACCTGTGCGACCGCTTCTCCGATGCTCCCCAGCTGCGCCTGTTCGGCCTGTACGGCATGCAGACCGTCGAGGACGGCCGCGTGCGCACGGACGCCCGGGCCGAGCCGTGGGCCCCGGTCATGCGGCGCGTGGCCGAGGAGGCCGCCCGCGACCTGCCGCGCGAGATCCTGGTCGAGGACAAGGCCCTGATCGTGGCGCTGCACTACCGCTCGGCCCCGGCGCTGCGCGGCGCGGTCGAGCGGTGGTCGTCCCGCAAGGCGGCCGAGCTGGGGCTGCGGGAGCAGTACGGGCGCATGGTCGTCGAGCTCAGACCCCCCGTCGAACGCGACAAGGGCACGGTCGTCGCCCGCGAGATCGAGACGCTGACCCGCGCCTGGTACTTCGGCGACGACCTGTCCGACGGCCGGGCCTTCGACGCGCTGCGCCGCAGGGAGGAGCGGGACCCGGCCTTCATGGGCGTCCGGGTCGCGGTGGCGAACGCCGAGACGGGTGACGAGCTGGCCCGCGTGGCGGACTTCACGGTGGAGTCCCCCGAGGACACGCCGGCCCTGCTCGACCACGTGATCAGCGCCTTCCCCGGCCGGCCCCCGGTGGTGGGCGCGGGCTCACGCCCCCGGTAGGCGGCCGCGGGCCCGCTCACGTGCTCGTACCCTGGTGGGGTGACTGCACTTGTCCTGGACGGCGGCCTGTCCACCCAGCTCGAACGGCTCGGCGCCGACCTCGGCGACGAGCTCTGGTCGGCGCGGCTGCTGCTGGAGCGGCCCGAGCTGATCCGGCGCGCCCACGCCGACTACTTCGCGGCGGGCGCCGACGTGGCCACGACCGCCAGCTATCAGGCCACGATCGCGGGCTTCGTCCGGCGCGGCCTCGACGTGGCCGCGGCCGAGCGGCTGATCAGGCTGTCGGTCGAGCTGGCCGCGCAGGCACGCGACGAGGCCGGACGCGGGCTGGTGGCGGCGTCGGTCGGCCCGTACGGCGCCTTCCTGGCCAACGGCGCCGAATACACCGGCGACTACGACCTCGACGAGGACGGCCTGTTCGACTGGCACCTGCCGCGCTGGGAGATCCTCGCCTCGGCCGGGGCCGACCTGCTGGCCTGCGAGACGATCCCGTCCTACCCCGAGGCGCGGGCGCTGGCCCGGCTGCTGGCCCGCACGCCCGAGGTGAAGGCGTGGGTGAGCTTCTCGTGCCGCGACGGCGAGCGGCTCAACGACGGCACGCCGATCACCGAGGCGGCCGCGCTGTTCAGCGGAAACCCGCAGGTGGTGGCCGTCGGGGCCAACTGCACCGCGCCGCGTCACATCCCCGGGCTGATCTCGTGCCTGGCGGGCGGGCTGCCCGTGGTGGTCTACCCCAACTCGGGCGAGACCTGGGACGCCGGGCACCGCCGGTGGCTGGGGCTGGCCGACCCGGTGGAGTTCGGGCAGGCGGCCAAGGAGTGGCAGCTGGCTGGCGCGTCGCTGATCGGCGGGTGCTGCCGTACGACGCCCGAGCACATCGCGCAGATCCGCGCCCACCTCTCCTGAAAACAGCGGGACCCCGCGCACGCGCGGGGTCCCGGAGAAGCAGCTGTCAGGCGAGCGCCGACTCGGGGCTGCGGCGGCGGGCCAGGACGTTGTCCAGGGCGAGCGCGCCCCCGCCCGTGAAGCCGACGGCCAGGCTGGCCGCGGCCAGCGCCAGGACGAACTCGTAGCCGCCCTCGCCGGCGCTGAACCCGCTCGCGCCGTGCACGAACACGATGGCGCCGACCATGTCGAGGGCCAGCAACGTGCCGGCGATCGGCAGCGCGGCGCCCAGGATCAGCGCGAGCCCGCCGGCCACCTCCAGCACGGCGACGGCGGGCGCGGCCACGGAGGCCAGCGGGATGCCCACGGACTCGAAGAACTTGGTCGTGCCCGCGATGCCCATGGTCGCGAACTTCTGGTAGCCGTGCACGAGGAAGATCACGCCGATGGCGATCCTCGCGAGCAGCAGGACGACGGGGCGCGCCTGGCCGATCATGCGATCTCCTTAGGGTCGTTCAGATTTGAACAACAACCCTAGCATCGATTGTTCAAATCTGAACGACAGTAGACTGAACCGGTGACGGACCCCCGATGGCTTGACGCGACGGAGATGGCGGCTTGGCGCGCCTTCCTGTCCACCGCCCACCTGCTCGAACGGCGGATCGAGGAGCAGCTCAAGGCCGCGGCCGGGCTGACTCATCCGCAGTACGAAATCCTGGCGCGGCTGTCGGACGCCCCGGGCCATCAGATGCGCATGACCGAGCTGGCCAAGGGGGTCGTGGTGTCGAAGAGCGCGCTGACGTACCAGATCACCCAGCTCGTGAAGGCGGGCCTGGTGGAACGCGCCACCTGCCCGGGCGACGAGCGAGGGGTGCTGGCGGTGCTCACCGACGCGGGCGTGCGCTGCCTGGAACGGGTGGCGCCGGGTCACCTGGAGGTCGTGCGCGCGTACCTGATCGACCGGCTGAGCCGCGCGGAGCTGCACACGATGACCACGGCCATGCAGAAGACCGAGGCCGTCTTACGCGCCTCCGGGTGAGCTCACCCCTTGGCGGCGGCGGCGCGCGCGGCGCGCTCCATCTCGACCTTGGCGCTCGCGGCGTACTTGTCGACGTATTCCTGCCCGGACAGCTCCATCAGGGCGTACATGATCTCGTCGGTCACGGCGCGCAGCACCAGCCGGTCGTCCTCCATCCCGTAGTAGCGGGAGAAGTCGAGCGGCTTGCCGAACTTGACGCCCGGCCGGATCCCGAACTTGGGCAGCGGCCGCCCCGGCGGCATCATCTCGTACGTGTTGATCACGGCCCACGGGATCACCGGCGCCCGCGACTCCAGGGCGAGCCTGGCCACGCCGGTCTTGCCCTTGTAGAGGCGGCCGTCGGGCGAGCGGGTGCCCTCGGGATAGATGCCGAGGATGTGGCCCTCGCGCAGGATGCGCAGGCCGGTGCGCAGCGCCGCCTCGCTCGCCTTGCCGCCGGAGCGGTCGATCGGCACGGTGCCGACGCCGCTGAAGAACAGCCGGGTGAAGAAGCCCTTGATGCCGCGCCCGGTGAAGTAGTCGGCCTTGCCCAGCGAGATGACCTTGCGGCGGATCTGCAGCGGGCCGAAGAAGTGGTCGGCGAACGACAGGTGGTTGCCGGCCAGGATCGCGGGCCCCTGTTTGGGCACATTTTCCGCGCCCTCCGTCCACGGCCGGAAGACGGCGAGGAGGAACGGACCCAAGATGGCCTTGACCACCCAGTAGAACACTCCGGCACCTCTTCTCGAGCACGTAACGTGTGAGCAGAGTCATCTTCCCACCTTGAACACGATGCTCCTACATCAGCTCTCGCACAAACACCCCGGAACGTGCGACGATCGGGCCGTTCCCGGAGGAATCTGCCCGGAATGAAACTGCATGGAGGAGCTGTTATGCCGCTCATGCCAGGCGCGGAGCCCTACCACCATCGAGCAGGCCAGATCGGTGTGCTGCTCTGCCATGGGTTCACCGGCACGCCGCAGTCGCTGCGCCCATGGGGGGAGTTCCTGGCCGCGCACGGGGTGAGCGTCTCACTGCCCCGGCAGCCGGGGCACGGCACCACATGGCAGGAGATGAACAGGACGCGCTGGGAGGACTGGTACGCCGAGGTGGAGAAGGCGTTCGCGGACCTCCAGGGGCGCTGCCCGGACGTGTTCGTGGCGGGGCTGTCGCTGGGCGGCTGCCTGGCGCTGCGACTCGCCGAGGTGCACGGTCCGGCGATCGCCGGCGTGATCGCGGTCAACCCGTCGATCGCGAACGACGTGCCGCTGCTCAAGCTCGCTCCGCTGCTCAAGTGGTTCGTGCCGTCGGTGCCAGGCGTCGCCAACGACGTCAAGAAACCCGGCGTGACCGAGCTGGCCTACGCCCGCACCCCGGTGAAGGCGGCCGCGTCGCTGCCCGCGCTGTGGTCGCTGGTGCAGGCCGACCTGGCTAAAGTGACGCAACCACTGCTGGTCTTCCACAGCACGGAGGACCACGTGGTCAAGCCGACGAGTGTGGCGATCATCCGTGAGAAGGTCCCACAGGCCACGATCGAGGAGCTAAGCGATAGCTACCATGTTGCGACGCTTGACAACGATGCCGACAGGATCTTTGCCGGTAGCCTCGACTTCATCCGGACACATGCCTCGGTACCCTTGCAGAGGGACTGATCGCACCCAGGGGGAAGTCGCGATCGCTGTGGAGAGGTCCATCTAGGTGACGCCCCAGAGTGACGAGGACGAGGTCTGGCGGCAGATCGTCGCGTCCTTCAACGACACCGCCGAGCGCGACTCGGCCGACCAGCCATGGCCGGACAGCGAGAACGTCCCCGCCGAGCCCACCCGCCGAGTGGTGAAACCCTCGGAGGAGCCCGAGCCCGACGAGGACCCGTACAAGGACCCGTACAAGGACTCCGCGGACGACGAGGAGGAGGACGAGGGGCACTTCGAGCCGCCCGCGCCGCCTCCGCTGCCCAAGCTCGACCTGCCCACCAAGCTGGCGTGGGTGGCGCTGTTCGGCGGCCCCGCCTATCTCCTGGTGGCCGCGATGGCGAGCTGGCACATGGAGGGCTGGGCGCTGTTCACCGCCGTGGCGGCGTTCATCGGCGGGTTCGTGGCGCTGGTGGTGCGCATGGGCGACGGCCCGCCCAACGACTCCGGCTGGGACGACGGCGCCGTGCTGTAGCGGCCCGCCGCTAGGACTTCGCGGTGGTGGTCTTGGGCGCGAACGACTCGACCACGTCGGTGTAGCGGTCGCGGGTGTCGACCGCGTGCCCGACCGCCCACACCGTGCCCTTGCCCGCCAGGTAGGCCACCGCCTGGAGGCGCACGCTGCTGCGGCCCTGCTTGGCCCCGCCGCGGATGGTCGCGCACTCGTCCTTCTCGCAGCGCAGCATGAACGGCTCGGCGGCCCGCGCCGGGTCGTAGCCGGTGATCCAGTAGCGGCCCTTGCCGTCGCCGGTCACGCCATAGAGCCGGGCGTCGGAGACGGGCACCGGCTGCTCGCTCCAGTGCTTGCCGTTCCAGGTGAGGACGAGCGGCGAGACGTCGCCGGGCCCGCGGTAGACGCCGCCGACGGCCACCGCCCGCTTGGTGCTGTCGACCTGCACGTCACGCAGGTAGCCGCCGGGGATGGAGGGCACCGGCATGGACTTCCACGAGCCGCCCGAGTAGTGCACGATCAGCGGCGCGGAGCCGGTGTCGCCGACGGCGAACCCGCCGGCCACCGCGTAGAGCGCGCCCTTCTCCTTGGTCTGCTGCACGGTCCAGGAGTTGCCCTGGCCGGTGAGGATGAGGCCCTGCTTGTCGCGGCTGCCGACCGCCACGACCCGCCCCGGTTTGGCGTCCACGCCGCCCAGCCAGTCTCCCGCCCGCAGGCCCTGCGGCCTGACCCGGTCGAACCCGCTGACGTCGCCGTGGGCCAGGTACGGCAGCCCGTCGTGCCCGTCGCCGACCGCCCACACGTCGGACGGCGCGGCGACGGCCAGCCCGCGCAGATTGCCCGCGGCGGTGGCGTCGCGGATGGAGACCTCGGACCAGCCGCTGCCGTTCCAGTGGCGGATGGTGCCGCGGTTCTTCCAGACGTCCCAGATCTCCTGCTGGCCGACCGCCCACACGTCGTTGGAGGAGACGGCCAGCACGTCGGACAATGAACCGTCGGCCGCCAGGCGCACGCTTGTCGACTGCTGCCACGCCTCCATGGTGGCGGGGCGGCGGGGTTCGGCATGCGCGGCGGGCGTGACCTGCGTCAAGGCCACGGACGTCGCCAAGATCAAGGAGAGCGCACGCCGCTGATAGCGACGGGTCATGAGCAAATGCTACGGGCTGGGAGGCCGGTCTTGCCCGTTAGTGCCCAACTCGCAACTCTGCGACAACAGGCAGATGGTCGCTGGCCCCGGCCAGATCGGCGATCGGGGCGTCCACTCCCCCGCACGACACGACACGCGCCTCGCGCGCCGCGAACACGCCGTCGATG
Source organism: Nonomuraea sp. NPDC050451 (assembly GCF_044458585.1). Lineage (NCBI taxonomy): Bacteria > Bacillati > Actinomycetota > Actinomycetes > Streptosporangiales > Streptosporangiaceae > Nonomuraea > Nonomuraea sp. NPDC050451. Next base: position 502,338 of record NZ_JBITHZ010000001.1, on the reverse strand, counting down.
CGTACGGAGGGCCGGGCTGCGGTGAACGTCAGGCCGTCGCCCTTGGGCGCCACGGCGTGGCAGTCGGCCAGCCGTCCGGCGAGGTAGCGCCAGGCGGGCTGGTGCGCCTGCTCGTTGATGTCGCCGCCGAGCACGATCGTGGCGCCGAAACGGGTGGCCGCGCGCTCCATCAGCGACACGGCCTCGGCGGCGTGGTGCACCCTGGCCGGGCCGTTGAGGTCGAGATGGAGCGAGCCGACGGCCAGGCGGGCCCCGTCGATCTCCACCACGGCCAGGGCGAGCACGCGCCGTTCCAGCCCGAGGAAGGCCCGCAGACGGCGGCTCTCGGCGTGCAGCACGGCGGCGCGCGGGCCGATCAGCACGCCCACGCCGCCGATCCGGCCGGGGGTGGCCACACGCAGGCCCGCGGCGGCGGCCAGTGCCCCGCGCCTGGCCCGCCAGCGGACGAACCTGGGCGCCTCCTGCACGCACAGCACGTCGGCGCGCATGGCGGCGATGACCCTGGTCAACGCGGGCACGCTGTCGCGCAGCCCGCGTACGTTGTACGTGCCGACCCTGATCGTCAGCGCTGCCTGGCCAGGTCGGCTGCGCCCACCACCCCCGCGGAGGCGCCCAGCTCGGCCAGGCGGATCTCGGCGAGCGGCCGGTGCCCGCGGCCGGTGAGCTTCTCGGCGAAGGTCCGGCGGGCCCGGTCGATGAACAGGTCGGCGGCCCGCGAGACGCCGCCGCCCACGATGAAGCAGCCGGGGTCGAGGACGGAGGCCAGGTCGGCCATGCCCTGGCCCAGCCAGTCGGCCAGGCTGGCGAACGCGGCCAGCGAGGCCTCGTCGCCCAGCCGGGCCGCCTCGGTGATCTCCTCGCCCTCGATCTTGCCGCCGGCCAGGCCGAGCAGGATCTTCGCCTGCTCCGGGTGGGCGTCGGCGATCTCCCTGGCGTCCTTGACGAGGGCCTGGCCGCTGGCGTACTGCTCCCAGCAGCCGATGTTGCCGCAGCCGCACTGGCGCCCGCCGGGGAGCACCTGCATGTGGCCGAACTCGGCGCCCATGCCCCACCGGCCGCGGTAGAGGGAGCCGTCGACGACCAGGCCGCCGCCGATGCCGGTGCCGAGCGTGATGCAGACCACGAAGGACTGGCCCCGCCCGGCGCCGAAGCGGCTCTCGCCCCACGCCATGGCGTTGGCGTCGTTCTCGATCACGACCGGCAGGCCGACGAGGCCGCTGATCTTCTTCTGCAACGGCTCCTCGCGCCAGGCGAGGTTGGGGGCGAAGCGCACCATCGAGCGGGTCTCGTCGACGAATCCCGCCGCGCCGACCCCGACGGCCTCGATCTGCCTGCCCGCGCTCAGCTCGCGAACGACATCGGCCACCGTCTCGGCCACCAGGTCGGGGCGGTCGGCGGCGGTGGGCCTGAGTGTGTGTTCGACGATCACGCCCTTGTCGTCGACCACACCGGCGGCCACCTTGGTCCCGCCGATATCGACACCGATCGTGAGCATTGCCCCTTTTCTCCCTATCCGAGATCTATGTGTTCCACGTTGCCGCCGCTGTCACGGCGGTCCGGCGTGTCCTCGCGCGGCCCGCGGGGGGCGGGCCTGCTCAGCGCGTCGAGCGCGCCGCGGAACGCGGCGAACAGCTCTCCGCCCGCGGCCATCAGGTGCCCCGTCACGTCGGCGCCCGACTCGCGCTGCGCCGCGATGGCCCTGCACCAAGGGCAGGCGCGGCAGATGTACTCGTCGTGGGGCTCGGACACCGCCTCTTCCCACACGTCGCGCTCCCTGCGGGCACTTCCGCCGGTGAACGAGTTGAACACGCTCCTGCCGACCTGGCGGGTGGCCCGCCCCTGGATCGAGTCGAACAGCTTGCGCGCCTCGTCGGCGACGGTCCCGATCGGGTCCCTGTCGTTGCCTGTGTTGCTTTCGGTCATCTCGCCCTCCCTGCGAATGGGTCGCTCATCCTCCTCAACTCATCAGGTCGCGGATTCGCTCCCCGGGCTGAAACCTACCCGCAGCACGCCGTCGCGGAGCGCGGCCCCGGTGATCTTCCTGCGGGCCAGGGCCGCGGGCAGCGCCAGGATCCTGCGGTACGGCCCGGCCGTGACGATCAGCTCGTCGCCCTTGCGGGCCAGATCGACGTCGGCGCGGTCGGCGCCGGGCAGGGCGAGGACCAGCTCGTCGGCGTTCATCCGCAGCGGCGGCTCGACGGCGTGGGCGGCGAACGGGTCGGACTCGGCGTACATCGCCTCGCCCACCTCGGCCAGCGCGTCCTTGCCGACGGGCTCGGCGGGCAGGTAGGGGATGACGTGGATGGGCAGCGGCGCGAACGACTGCTCCGCCTCGGCCAGCAGTCTGGACTGCGCCGCCGCCCACTGGGCGCGCCACTCGTCGGCGCCGCCGGAGGGGAAGACGCGGTTGGCGATGACGGCGTCGACGCGGTAGCCGTACAGGTTGAGCGAGGTGAGGGTGCGCCTGGCCTCGGCGAGCACCACGGACTCGGGCGTGAGCACGAGCCGCACGGAGGCGTGCTCGCCGGTGAGCAGCTCGCGCACCTCCATGAGGCCGCGGTGCAGGCGCTCGCCCGCGCTCATGACCTCCTCGCCGGGCGCGCTGACGTGGGCGACGCTGCGCACGAACGGCGAGACGAGCCTGACGAGCCTGCGCCCGACCGGCATGAGCTTGCTGACGTGCCAGTCGAGCGCCTCGGGCAGGGCCAGCAACCGCAGCGTCTCGGCGGTGGGCGCGCAGTCGACGACGATCACGTCCCAGCGGCCCTCGCGGGCGTGCTCGCGCAGCTCGAGCAGGGCGATGACCTCCTCGGCGCCGGGCAGGACGGTGATCTCCTCGGAGGTGATCTCGTCGAGGCCCAGCTCGCTCAGCACGCCCCTGGCGTACTGCTGCAGCTCGCCCCAGTGGCGCTCCAGCGACTTCTGCGTGTCCACCTGGTGGAGATGCAGCCCCGGCGCGATCTCGCCGGGCTCGACGTCGAGCGCGTCGGCCAGCGAGTGGGCGGTGTCGGTCGAGACGATCAGCGTCTTGAGCCCGCGCCTGGCGGCGAGCGTGGCCGTCGCGGCGGCGGCCGTCGTCTTGCCGACGCCGCCCTTACCGGTGAAGAGCAGGACCCTCGGGCTCAACTCAGCTGCCTTCGACGCGCTTCTTGAGGCCCTTGAGCGCGGTGTCCACGATCACCTTCTCGGCCTTGCGCTTGATCATGCCGATCATGGGCACGCTCAGATCGACCGTGAGCTCGTACGTCACGTCCGTGCCCCTGCCCGTGTCGGCGAGCCGGTAACTCCCCCGGAGGTCGGAGACCATCTTGCCCGGCTCGACCACCTGCCAGCTCACGTGGTCGTCCTGCCAGGTGTAGCCGAGGGTGTAGGTGTCACTGATCATCCCTGCGTCGAGGACGAAGCGCACCGTCTCCGGCCTGCCCTGTCCGTCGGTGGTGAGGACCTCGGCGCTCTTGACCTGCCCGGCCCAGTCGGGATACGAGGGGAAGTCGGCGATGACCGCCATGACCTCGGGCCGGCCGGCGCTGATGGTGGTGCTCGAAGTGGTGCGATCAGCCATGCGACCACCGTAATGCAGAATCCCCTCGTTGCGGTGGATCGCCCGGCGCGGCCCACCGCAGGCCGGGTCACCATTCGAGGACGAAAGGCACGCCCTTTCCACGGAAGTGGCCCACGTTCACGCATTCGGTGCGCCCGATGCGGGTGCGCGCGTAGAGCGGGTTGTGCACGTGGCCGAAGAGCGCGTAGCGCGGCTGGGTCCGCTCGATGGCCGCCAGGGTGGCCTCGCTGCCGCGCTCGAACCGCCTGGCCACCACGTCGTAGAGCAGCTCGGGCACGGCCGGCGGGATGTGGCAGCACAGCACGTCCACCTCCCCGACCGCCTCGACCTTGGCCGCGTACTCCTCGTCGCTGATCTCGTACGGCGTGCGGTAGGGGGTCTGGAGCCCCCCGCCCACGAACCCGAACCGCAGCCCGCCGATCTCCGCCACCTGCCCGTCGAGCACCTGGAGGCCGGGCCTGAGGTAGTCGGCCCACAGGCGCGGCAGGTCGACGTTGCCGTAGGTGAGGTAGGCCGGGGTGGGCATGGCGGCGAAGAGGGTCTCGTACTGGGAGCGCACGTGGCGTTCGATGTGCTCGCGCGGGTCGCCGTCGAGCGTCGCCCACAGGCGCGCGGACATGGCCCTGGCCTCGTCGAAGCGCTTGGCCGTGCGCAGCGCGATGAACTCGGCGGCCCGCTCGGCGCCGAACAGGTCGGCGAAGATGCCCTGCGCGTGGTCGTCGTAGTCGACGAAAAGGATCAGGTCGCCCAGGCAGACCAGCGCGTCCGCCCCGTCGCCCGCCCTGGCCAGCGCGTCGGCCCTGCCATGGACATCGCTGACGACATGGACCCTCATGGGCAAATCCTACTGAGGGCGGCTGCTAGCGTGAGCTGTGACACTACCCGTCCGTAACTTGACGCGGTAACGTCCAGGCGCGGTCCCCGAAGAGGAGTTTGATCCGTTGCGCGAGTACAGCGTTCCCGTCCTGGTCGATGTGCCTGCCTCCGCCGGCCTGTCCGACACCGTGTTCAAGCGGGCCGAGCAGGAGCCGGGCGCCGTGATCATGCGCCGCAGGACGGACGCCGGCTGGCCCGTGGTCACCGCTTCCGAGTTTCGCGACCAGGTGGTCGAGGTGGCCAAGGGGCTGATCGCGGCGGGGATCTCGCAAGGCGACCGGGTCGCGCTGATGTCGCGTACCCGCTACGAGTGGACGCTGGTCGACTACGCCATCTGGACGGTCGGGGCGGTCACCGTGCCGATCTACGAGACGTCCTCGGTCGAGCAGGTCAGGTGGATCCTGACCGACAGCGAGGCGAAGGCGGTGTTCGTCGAGCTGGACGAGCACGAGGAGACCGTCAGGGAGGCCGCGCCCGAGCTGAAGCCGGTCTGGCGGGTCGACGACGCCCTGGACACCGGCGACGTCTCCGACGCCGACGTGGACGAGCGGCGCGGGCGGGTGGGCATCGCCGACCTGGCCACCGTCGTCTACACCTCGGGCACCACCGGGCGGCCCAAGGGCTGCCGCATCACCCACGACAACCTGCTCTTCACCGCCCGCAACGTGCTGCGCGGGCCGCTGGAGCCGCTGTTCGCCACCAAGGACCCGGCGGCCCTGCTGTTCCTGCCGCTGGCGCACATCCTCGCCCGGATCATCCAGGTGGTGCTGATCGAGGCGGGCGCGGTCATCGCGCACACCCCCAACATGAAGAACGTCGCCCCCGACCTGCAGGACTTCAAGCCCACGTTCCTGCTGGGCGTGCCCCGCGTGTTCGAGAAGGTCTACAACGGCGCCGAGCAGAAGGCCATCTCGGGCGGCAAGGGCAAGATCTTCGCCCGCGCCGTGGACGTGGCGACGGCCTCGAGCCGCGCCTCCGCCGCCGGCGCGCCGCTCGGGCTCCGGCTGAAGCACCTGCTGTTCGACCGGCTGGTGTACGCCAAGCTCCGCGCGGCCACGGGCGGCCGCCTGTCGGCCGCGGTCTCCGGCGGCGGCGCGCTGGGCGAGCGGCTCGGCCACTTCTTCAGGGGCGTCGGCATCGAGGTCTTCGAGGGGTACGGCCTGACGGAGACCACGGGGCCGTGCACGGTCAACATGCCGTTCGGCAACAAGATCGGCACCGTCGGCAAGCCGCTGCCCGGCGTGAGCCTGCGCATCGCCGACGACGGGGAGATCCTGGCCAAGGGCCGGAACGTCTCCCCGGGCTACTGGAAGAACGACGAGGCCACCGCCGAGGTGATCGACGCCGAGGGCTGGTTCCACACGGGCGACATCGGCGAGCTGGACGCCGACGGCTACCTGCGGATCACGGGTCGCAAGAAGGAGATCCTGGTGACGGCGGCGGGCAAGAACGTCGCCCCCGGGCCGCTCGAGGACGCGCTGCGCGCCCACCCGCTGATCTCCCAGGCGATGATCGTCGGCGACGGCCGCCCCTTCGTCGCCGCCCTGATCACCCTCGACCCCGAGGCGCTGCCCGACGGGGCCTCCGCGGCCGCGCTGCGCACGGACCCGGCGGTGCTGGCGCAGATCCAGGAGGCGGTGGACCGGGCCAACCTGCTGGTGTCGAAGGCCGAGCAGGTCAAGAAGTTCACGATCCTGGACCGGGACATCACCGAGGAGAGCGGGCACCTGACGCCCACGCTCAAGGTCAAGCGCAACCTCATCATGCGCGACTTCGCCAAGGAGATCGACGGGCTCTACGACGGGAAGCACTAAGGGCTCACGCGCCGTCGAAGGGACCGGCCGGGCCGGGCGCTTCGGCGATGAGGAGCTCGCCCACGTGCCCGGCCAGCGCCTCCCTGGCCGGCTGCGGCAGCCCGGCGTCGCTGACGAGCACGTCCGCCTCGCGCAGCTCGGCGATGGTGCTGATGCCGACCGTGCCCCACTTGGTGTGGTCGGCGGGCACGACGAGCCGGCCCGCGGCCTCCACGAGGGCGCGGTCGGTCTCCGCCTCCATCATGTTCGGGGTGGTGAAGCCGGCCCTGACGGTCATGCCGTGCACGCCGAGGAACAGCAGGTCCACGTTGAGCCGGCGGATCGCGGCCACCGCCACCGGACCGACCAGGGCGTCCGACGGGGTGCGCACGCCGCCGGTGAGCACGACCGTCTGGTCGCCCCTGCCGGCGTGGCGGAAGACCTCGGCGACGCGCACCGAGTTCGTCACGACGGTCAGGGCCGGGACGGCGGCCAGGCGGTGGGCCAGGGTCCAGGTGGTGGTGCCGGCCGAGAGCGCGACGGTGGTGCCGGGCCGTACGAGGGCGGCGGCGCGGCGGGCGATGGCCCGCTTCTCCCCCTCCTGGCGCACCGACTTGGCCGCGAAGCCCGGCTCGTCCGTGGACCCGACGCTGGTGGCGCCGCCGTGCACCTTGGCCAGCAGGCCGCGCCCGGCCAGCGTCTCCAGGTCGCGGCGGATGGTGATGTCGGAGACGCCGAACGCCCGCACCAGCTCGACCACGCGGACGCCGCCGTTCTGCCTGACGAGCTCCAGAATCGCCTGCTGACGCTGCTGGGCGAGCATCGCATCACCAGATCCCAACAGGTTCCGACACGGCGGGTCGCGTGCGGCGGCCTGCCGCAGGTGGCGGAGTGTGCACCTACCGTTCGATCGCATCATGACACGGCGCGGACGCCGGGCAAGGTCATAGAAATGTGCGTTGACAGTCGGAAATGTTGGGTTTTCGCTGAATGAAGCTGAGTGAAGTCGGGGGAATCTGAAGGGTCCGGCTAGGAGGAACCCATCATGGACCAACGTCTGCCGATCTCCCGCCGCAATCTCCTGCTCGGGGCCGCCGCGTTCGGCGTGCCCGCCGCCCTCGTCGGATGCGGCTCCAGCGGCACCCCGGCCCCCGCCGGCGGCAAGACCGCGGGCAACCTGGGGACGGTCACGATCGGCTCCAACGCCTCCGACGAGATCCCGAAGAAGTCCCTGGCGACCCAGATCAAGGCCTTCACACAGGCCACGGTCAAGATCAACACGGTGGACCACAACACGTTCCAGGAGAACATCAACCGCTACCTGCGCGGCACGCCCGACGACGTGTTCACCTGGTTCGCGGGCTACCGGATGCAGTTCTTCGCCGAGCAGGGGCTGGCGACCGACATCTCGGACGTGTGGCGGGAGATCGGCGGCGACTACACGCAGGCGTTCAAGGACCAGTCGACCGGGACCGACGGCAAGCAGTACTTCGTGCCGGCCACGTACTACCCCTGGGCGGTCTTCTACCGCAAGAGCGTCTGGCAGGAGAAGGGCTACCAGCCGCCGGCCACGCTGGACGAGTTCACCGCGCTGGCCAGGAAGATGAAGGCCGACGGGCTCATCCCGATCGCGTTCGCCGACAAGGACGGCTGGCCGGCGATGGGCACGTTCGACATCCTCAACATGCGGATCAACGGCTACGACTTCCACGTCTCGCTCATGGGCGGCAAGGAGTCGTGGACCGACCCGAAGGTCAGGCAGGTCTTCGACACCTGGCGGGGGCTGATGGAGTACCACCAGCCGGCCGCGCTCGGCCGTACCTGGCAGGAGGCCGGGCAGGCGCTGGCGCAGAAGAAGACCGGGATGTACCTCCTGGGGATGTTCGTCGCCCAGCAGTTCCCCGAGGCCGACCGCGAGGACATCGACTTCTTCACCTTCCCCGAGATCAACCCGGCGTACGGGACCGACTCGATCGACGCGCCCATCGACGGCTACATGATCTCCGCCAAGGCCAAGAACGTGGACGGCGCCAAGGCGCTGCTCAAGCACCTCGCCCAGGCCTCCTCGCAGAACATCGCCACCGAGCTGGACCCGGGCACGCTGGCCGCCAGCTCCAAGGCCGACACCTCCGGCTACAGCGCCCTGCAGAAGCGCGGCGCCGAGCTGGTGTCGAAGGCCACCCACATCGCGCAGTTCCTCGACCGCGACACGCGGCCTGACTTCGCCTCCACCGTGATGATCCCGTCGCTGCAGTCGTTCGTGAGCAAGCCCGGCGAGATCGACTCCTTGCTGACGAGCATCGAGAAGCAGAAGGCCAACATCTTCCGCTGATGGCCGTCAAAACCCGTCGCTACTCCGCCCGCGACGTGACCATCCTGGTCATCGGGCTGGGGATGGCCATCGTCGTCAACGTGGGCCTCATCTGGGGGCCCACGCTGGCCTCCGTCGGGCTCTCCGCCACCGACTGGAACGGCATCGGGCCGATCGAGTGGGTGGGCGGGCAGAACTACCACGACCTGGCGGCCGAATATCCGCCGTTCTGGTCGGCCGTCCGCAACAACCTGCTGTGGCTGGGCTTCCTCGGGCTGGTCGCGACGCCGTTCGGGCTGTTCTGCGCGGTGCTGCTGGACCGGCGGCTGCGGCTGTCGCGGGTCTACCAGAGCGCGCTCTACATGCCGGTCGTGCTGTCGCTGGCCGTCGTGGGCTTCATCGCGCAGCTCGTCTACTCCTCCGACTACGGCGTGCTGAACGCGGTGACCGGGCTGACCGTGGACTGGCTGGGCGACAGCTCGATCAACATCTGGGTCGTCATGATCGCGGCCGGGTGGCGGCACGTCGGCTACGTCATGGTCATCTACCTGGCCGGGCTGAAGGCGGTCGATCCGGCGCTGAAGGAGGCGGCGGCCATCGACGGGGCCGACGAGCGGCAGGCGTTCTTCCGCGTGGTGTTCCCGACGCTGCGGCCGGTCAACGTGATCGTGCTGGTCATCACGGTGATCGAGGCGCTGCGGGCCTTCGACATCGTCTACGCCATCAACAAGGGCAGGAACGGGCTGGAACTGCTGTCCGTGCTGGTCACCGAGAACATCGTGGGCGAGGCCAGCAGGATCGGGTTCGGCTCGGCGATCGCGGTGATCCTGCTGGTGATCTCGCTGGGGTTCATCGTCACCTACCTGTCGCAGATGTTCAGGGAGGAACGATGACGCTCACGGCCCCGGCCGCCGCTCCCCCGGCCCAGGAGCAGCGCGCGCCGTCCCGGCGTCCGGTTCGGCCGCTGCGGATCCTGCTCCACGCCTTCCTGACGCTGGTGGCCCTCGGGTGGCTGCTGCCCCTCGTGCTGGCCGTCTACGCGTCGCTGCGCCCGTACGAGGAGACCGCCCGCCTGGGCTACTTCTCGCTGCCCGAGCACGTCACGCTCGACTACTACGGGCAGGCGTGGTCCCAGGCCGAGCTGCCCCACTACTACCTCAACACGTTGATCATCGTTGTGCCCGGCGTGCTGATCACGTTGTTCATGGCGTCGTTCACGGCCTTCGCCATCGCGCGGCTGCGCATCCCCGGGCGCAGGGCGCTGCTGATCGTGTTCACCGCCGGGAACCTGCTGCCGCCGCAGGTCCTCATCACCCCGCTCTACACCCTCTACACCCTCGTGCCGCTGCCCGCGTGGCTGTCGGACTCGCAGTCGCTCTACGACTCCTACCTGGGGCTGATCCTCGTCCACGTGGCGTTCCAGTTCGGCTTCTGCGTGTTCGTCATGGCGAACTTCATGCGCACGATCCCCGAGGAGATCACCGAGGCGGCGCTGGTGGACGGGGCCTCGGTGTGGAAGCGGTACTGGCGGCTGACGCTCCCGCTGTGCCGTCCGGTGCTGGCGGCGCTGTCCACGCTGCAGTTCACCTGGATGTACAACGACTTCCTGTGGGCGCTGGTGCTGATGTCGTCGGGCGACAAGCTGCCGGTCACGTCCGCGCTGAACAACCTGCGCGGCCAGTTCTTCACCGACTACAACCTGCTGGCCGCCGGGTCGGTGCTGGTGGCGCTGCCCACGCTGATCGTCTTCCAGCTCCTGCACAAGCAGTTCGTCGCCGGCCTGACGCTGGGGGCCACCAAGGGCTAGAGGAGAGTGTGGAAGCGGGCGGCCACGTGCTCCCACGCCCAGTCGCGGGCGATCCAGTCGCGGCCGGCCGCGCCCATCTTGCGCGCCTTGTCGGGGTCGGTCAGCAGCTCGACGATCGCCTGGGCCACCTCGCCCGGGTCCTCGCCGTCCACGACCAGCCCCGTCTCGCCGGGCCGCACGGCGTCGGGCGCGCCGCCGGACGCGCCCGCCACCACCGGCAGCCCGGTGGCGGACGCCTCCAGGAACACGATCCCGAGCCCCTCCACGTCCACCCCCTTCCACCGGGTACGGCACGGCATCGCGAACACGTCGGCGGCGGCGTAGTAGCCGGGCAGGCTCGCGGCCGGCACCGTGCCGGTGAACCTGATCGACTCCCGCCCCGCCGCCAGGCGTTCCAGCGTCCCGCGGTGGGGGCCGCCGCCGACCAGCAGCAGGACCGCCTCCGGCACCGAGCGCAGCACCTGGGGCCAGGCCCTGATGAGCTGGTCCTGGCCCTTTCTCGGCACCAGCCGCGACACGCACACGACCACCGGCCTGCCGTCCAGGCCCAGCTCGGCCTTGGGCGCGTCGGGCCGGAACTGGCCGACGTCCACGCCGGGCGCGAGGCGTACGAGCTTGCCCGGCGGGACGGCGGCGACCAGGCGGCCGCGCGTGTACTCGCCCAGATACGTCACCACGTCGGCGTGCTCGCCGATCCTGCGCAGCACGGCGCGGAAGCCCGGCGCGCTCGCCCACGACGCCTCGTGGCCGTGGGTGAGCATCACCACGCGCCGCGCCCCCGCCTGGCGCAGGCGGGGGGCGAGCAGCCCGAGGGGCGCCGCCGCCCCGAACACCACGGTCTGCGCGCCGTGCTCGGCCACCAGCCCCGCCGCCCTGCGGGCGACGGCCGGCGTCGGGAGCATGAGCCGCGTCGGATGCCGCACGATCGGGAACGGCTGGCGCTCGTCGAACTCCTCGCAGCCCGGCCAGGCGGGCGCGTAGACGACCACGCCCGGCGTACGCAGCGCGAGGCCGTGCACGAACGACTGGATGCCGCCCGGCCTGGGCGGGAAGTCGTTCGTGACCACGAGCACCTTGGGCACGGCGCCGGCCGCTGCGTGTCTCACTGCACGTGTCACTGCACGGGGACGCCGTTCAGCTTGGCCCATGCACGGGCCATCGCGATGCGCTCGGGGCTGGAAGGATGGGAGGCATAGAGCACATATTCCACCGCATCCGGCGACAAGTCGGAAATATTGGTGACTGCCAGGCGTTTCTGCATCGCGATGAACGTGGCCGGGTCGCGCGTGAGGCCCAGCGCGTGCTGGTCGGCCCTGGCCTCGATGTGGCGGCTGATCAGGTTCTCGGCGGGGCTCATGAGCAGTGAGCCGAAGGTCATCAGGCCTATGACCGCGCCGACCGCGCGTGGATCGGCAAGGCCCTTGACACCGGTGCGGCGGCGTACCGGCTCGAACACCCAGAACAGCAAGATCGTGCCCAGCGCGGCGCCCAGGGCGGCGATGAACGTGCCGTAGAGCACGTCATCGGTCTTGGCGTGGCCCAGCTCGTGCGCCACGACCAGCTCCACCTCGGACTTCGGGGCCCTGAGCAGCGTGTCGTAGACGACGATCCGCCGCGTGGCGCCGAACCCCGACACATAGGCGTTCAGCGCCGTCGTCCTGCGGGAGGCGTCGGCGACCAGCACGTCCTCGACCGGCACGCCGTCCCGCTTGGCCATGTCCAGGAGATCGGTGCGGAGCTGGCCCTGCCGCATGGTCGTGAAATCGTTGAACAGCGGCTCGAACACCACCGGGTAGACGAACGACGCCAGCACCGTCAGCGCGAACGCGCCCACGGCGGCCGGGATCCACCACCGCCTGAACCTGCGGGCCAGCGCCACGAGCACCAGCAGCATGAGGCAGAGCATGAACGCGTCCACCCCTATATTCTTCAGCCGGTCGCTCGCCCACGAACCCCAGGTCTGGATGGACAGGCCGTAGCTGCGCAGCAGCGTCTCGCCCCACATGGCGAGCGGCAGCTTGATCAGCTGGGTGAAGAGGGTGATGACCACGACGCCCAGCACCACGCGGAGCCACCAGGGGCCTTTGAGCCAGGCCACCAGCTTCGCGCCGAGCGGGGTGGCGACGAGCAGCCCGGCGATGATCAGCGTGAGGGCCAGCGAAAGGTAGCTGGGCAGGGTGCTCGCCGCGTCGAACGCCTCGGACCTGGCGATCTGCGCGGCGGTGAAGTCGCGGGCCGGGTCGGGCGGTCCCGAGGCCAGGAGGTGCCAGGGGGTGCTGAAGGCGGCCACGGCCGCGATCACCAGGCCGAGCAGCACGGCCGCCACCGCCGCCTGCCGCCTCAGCCGGCGCTCGCCGTCGGGCTCCCGCGGCCCTCCCCCGTTCACGGACACACCCTCACTATGCCCCCGTCTCCCGCCGCCGCTCTCCCCTCTCACGGACACGCCGCCTCCGGACACCAGATCAGCGCTCTCCCCCTTTACGGACGCGCCGCCTCCGGACACCAGGCCAGCGCCCTCCCGTTTCGCGGACGCGCCACCGCCGAACGCTGGGCCGCCGCTCTCCCCCTTCGCAAACCCGCCACCGCCGGACACCGGGCCGCCGCTCTCCCCCCTCACAGACGCGCCGCCTCCGGACACCGGACCGGCGCTCTCGCCCTTCGCGGACGCGTTCTCACTGTGACCGCGCGTCTCTCCTCGCCGAGCCGCAGCGCCCCCGCCCGGCCCGCCCACCGAAGCGGCCTCCTGGACCGGTACGGGCTCCTGTGCCCAGGGAGGCGCCCAGGGCGAGTCACCCGCCGCTTGCTTCCCGGGGCCAGGTTCACTCGCCTCCACCGGGACCGGCGCCCCCGCCGCCGCTTCCTCCTTCGCCGGGACGAAGCTTCCCTCCGGCTCCGTCGTCCCGATGCCCGGCGGATCGGCCCCCAGGCCCGCCGCCGTACCCCCGGCCTCCTCACCCTCCTTCGACGCCTCTTGCGACGCGTCGTCCACGTCCCGCCGTTCGCTCATCTGCCTCCCCCTCACGCGAGCTGGTCCCGCACGTAGTCGCGCCACCGTGCCGTCAGCGTGGCCACGGAGAGCCCGAGCGCGGCGAGTGCTCGGTCTACGCCGCCCGCCCGGGCGTCACGGTAGAGCCCCACCAGCGTCCTCTCACCGAACCGGTCAGCGAGGAAGCGACACGCCAGCCAAGCCTCCTGGTACGCCCGCGCGAGCCGGACGGGGTCGCGCCCGTCAGCCGCGAAAGCCGCAGGTCCGGGCAATTCCCCCGGCAGCCTCCCGGCCCGCACCTCGGCGGCGAGCTCGGCGGCCGCGGTCCTCACGGGGAGCCCGGAGTCGCGATAGCCGACGTAGTCGGCGAATCCCTCATAGAGCCATGGGGGCAGGCGGTCGGTGCCGGCCACGACGTGGGTGAGCTCGTGGGCGAGCACGACGTCCTTGCCGATGGAGTTCAGCTTGGCGAAGAACTCGGGGACGATGATCACGCGCCCGCGATCGGCCACCGCCGCCAGCCCGTCGACCCGCCCCACCCCGGCCAGCCTGGCCGCCTCGGAGGCGGACGAGGGAACGACTACGAGCGGTCGTACTGACCTTCCGAGCACCGCCGACACCCGCTGCCCCGCCCGATCAGCCCTGCGCGCGATGTCGCCGAGCTCACTGGACTCGCCGGGCTCGCCGGGTGCGGTGTGCTGGCCGACGACCACGGACCGCGCCCCGCGGACCACGACCTCACCGTCACCCCACAGGCCACGGACCTCGGCGGGAAGGACGGGGGAATCGGGGGTGGGGGCACTGGCGGGGGCCAAGGCGAGGAGCAGGACGGAGACGATCGCAGCCCGCCGACTCACCTGCCCTGACACGATGCCCGATCGTAGCCGCCCACCAGCCCATGCCCGGCACACTCCGCGCCCGAATTCGACCTCCTCCGGCGCACCCGAGGAGCACCGCGCGAGACGGCGAGCGAGGAACCGTGCGCCCTTGAGCGCCATCCACCCGCACCGCCCGCCGTGGATCGCGCCCCAGGGGACCACATGCCACGAGCCGCCCGTCGAGAGCCTCGCTCGCGAGCCGCAAGCCGATGACCCGTCAGCCATGCGTCGCGAGGCCGTGGCTCGCGTGGCCGTGGGGCCGTGGGGCTGTGGGGCCGTGCGCCGTGGGGCCGTGCGTCGTGGGTCGTGGGCCCTGGGGCCGTAGGTGTGGGGCCGTGAGCCGTGGGTCCCTCGGCCGTGAACCGTGGACGCTGTGGGACGCGGGGCGTTGGGCTGTCGGGGTCGTGGGGGGTGGGCGGTGTGGGCGTGCAACCCGGGTGGCTGTGTTGAGGGGTGCCGTTGCGGTGGGGGTCGTGTGCGGGTCAGCGGGCGTCTTCCTGGAGGTCCTCAGCCATGTACGGCGGGTGGTGCCGCCCGTGCTCCGCCGTAAAAATGAAACTGAGAAATGGGAGAGCCCCGCCCGGAGGAGCCGGGCGGGGCTTCTTCACATGCCGGGACGGACCGCGCCGACGAACGACGCCCGACGCCATCCACTCAGCTTGTCGATGCGTACCCGTTCGCCTGTCCGAGGCGAGTGGACCATCTTGCCCTTGCCGACGTACATGCCCACGTGGCCGAGCCCCCTGAAGAACATCAGGTCGCCGGGCCGGAGGTTCCGCCACGAGACCTTGTTCCTGGTGCGGGCGAACTGGCTGGCCGCCACGCGCGGGAGCTTCACCCCGGCCTTCTTCCAGGCGTACTGGACGAGGCCGGAGCAGTCGAACGAACCAGGGCCTGTGGCTCCGTACCGGTACGGGTCACCGATCTGGTTCTTGGCCACGGCGACGGCCTTGCGGGCCTTCGCCTTCTGACGGGCGACCTTGGCCGCCCTCAGCGCCGCGGCCGAGGTCGTCTTCGAGGTGCCGGCGGTTGCGGCCGCCTTGGCCGTCGAAGCGGACCCGGTCGTGGCCGCCTGAGCCGTTGGGGCATGGAGGATCGCACCTCCGGCCGTCACGGTCATCGTGAGCGCTACGCCACTCAGGGCAATGCGGGACAGACGGGGGTTATGCAGGGAGGTAGACAGGATTTCTCCTTGTGTCTTCCACGAATGCCTACCGGGTTAGCTGACGGATTCGGGCCTGGAAGTCGCCCTACGGCGCGGTCTACGCGCCGATTCACCCCCTGATCCCTGGGAACTGGGATCGATGGGTCCCCGGCTCCGTGCCTCCTGGCTGCACGGACTCGGCAGGCCGACCGCCCGATCGATGTGTCGATATGGGGACGTTTGGGCGGTTGACCAGCGGATCTTTATCTGTCTCACACCGGGAGAGACCGGTGCGGGTTCGCGGAGGACATGGCTTGTTCACCGCGACGTCGCCAGAAGCTACGCCGAAGGGTCAAGGATCGGCAAAGCGGGACACCGCCTGTAAAGATCAGATAGTGGAGTCAGTAAGGATGAAAATCCCTGCTGGAACCCCAGGCTCCGTTATCGAAATGTGACACTGCTCACATTTGTTTTCGCGCCCGTTTGTCAGGCCCCAAATGTCGCGTTTGTCACACTTGTTGCGGCTTCCGGGCGGCGCGTCGTACGCGTGGATCGTTCCCATGGCGCCCCGATCGGGCGCAGGGATCAACGATCCAGCGTCGTAGGCTACGGGCGGATGGCGCCCACGAGGCGGCCGCCGTACGCCGAGAGTTTGACGACCTTGACCACGTCGCCCGTCTGCGGCGCGTGAACGATTTTCCCGTCGCCGGCGTAGATACTGACGTGACCCAAGCTCGAGCTGAAGATCAGGTCCCCCGGCTGGAGGGCGTTCAGTGAGACCTTGCGACTCGCGCCCCAGGCCCACTGCTGCCAGGTCGTGCGCGGCAGCGACACGCCCGCGGCGCGCCACGACGCCTGGGTCAGGCCGGAGCAGTCCCAGCCGCCCGGGCCCGTCCCGCCGAACACGTACGGCTTGCCCACCTGGGCGAACGCGAAGCGCAGGACGGCGGCGGCGTTGCCCGAGGCCGGGCCCGTGTACTGGATGCCGACGCTGTTCGGGTTGCCGGGGTTGTAGGCGCCCAGCTTCTTCAGGAGCTTCTTCTGCTCGGCGATCAGCTTCATGATCTCCGAGCGCTCCTTCTCGACCCCGTCCCGTTCCCGGTCGGCCGCCTCCAGCGCTTCTTCCGCCTTGTCGCGCTCGACCTTCAGCCCGCGGTTCTCCCGGTCGAACGCGGCCAGCTTCTCCGCCCGCTCCCGCGAGAGCTGCCCCGCCAGCGCCAGGCTCATCAGGAAGTCGTCGGGGTGGTCCGAGCTCACCAGGCCGGGCAAGGAGGTCACGTCGGTGCCGAGCTTGTAGCTGTCGACGGCCATGCCGATCACCTGGGCGCGCAGGTCCGCGACCGTCGCCAGCTTGGTCTTGTAGCGGTCGTTCAGCTTGGTGTAGGCGCTCTTGGCGGCCTTGTAGCGCTCGGTGGCCGTGTTGAACTGGTCGACGACCTTGTCGGCCTTGTCGTTGAGCTTCTCGAGCTTGGCCTTGGCCTGCCCGAGGGTGGGCCTGGGATCAGCGACGGCGGCTCCCACAGGGGACAGGACCAGCCCGAACGCGAGACCCGCGGCCACCGGCACCCTGCCAAACCTCACTGTGTCGCCTCCCAGGGATCATATCTGGGGCGAAATAGTACAGAAGTGGCGGGTGAGGTCTCACCTAATCCGCTCAATTCGTAATACGACGCCGATCCCTGGCGGACCACGGCAAACCCGCCCGTAAGGGGTCCACGTACTCTAGGCCCGGCCCAGCCTGCGCAGCAGCAAACCAGACGGAACGGGTCTGGCTCCCATCCGCCTGACGGACTCGGCCACCTCGCGGTCCGACGACACCACGGCCATGGCCCGGCCGGGCGGCTCGGCGCGGACGAGCTGGCGGATCAGGTCGTCGGCGATCTCCCCCGGCTGGCTGAACAGCACCCGCACCCCGCGCGGCGCCACGACCTGCACCGGGGAGTTCAGCTCGGCCCCGTCGAACACGACGGTCACCTCGACCCTGGTCTGCGCCACCAGCCCGCCGAGCCCGGTCATGAGCCGGGTGCGCTGGTCGGCCAGGGTGAGCGTGCCGTAGCCGGTCTTGGTCACGTTGTAGCCGTCGATGATCAGGTGGACCTGCGGCAGGGCCAGGAGCTGGTCGAGCAGCTGCGGGTCGTCGTCGGCCAGCGCCCGCGCGGGCACCCCCCGGACGCCGGGCCGCTCGCCGGTGACCGCGGCGACCGAGTCGGCGGGCCGGCTGATCGTCGTGGGCAGGGCGAGCTCCCTGCGCAGCCCGGCCGAGGCGTCCTGCAGCGCGTCGAGCAGCACTCTGATGCGGGCGTCCTCGATGCTCCTGCCCTCGCGGGCCGCCCGGCGCGAGGCCTCCAGCTGCTTCTCCACGTCGGCCAGCCGCTCGCGCAGGCGCCGTAGCTCGGACTCGCCCGCAGTGCCCGCGGCCGAGGCTGCCGATCTGGCGTCCTCGGCCGCATGCTCCATCTCCTCGGCCCGCTGCACCGCGGCCTTGGCCCGCTCGCGGGCGTCGTGGAGCTTGCGTCTCAGGTCGGAGTTTTCCGCCCGGGCCGCCCTGATCTGCTCGCGCAGCCGGTCGGCCTCCTCCTTGGCGGCGGTCTTCTGCGCGGCGAGCTGCTCTCGGAGCCGGGTGACGGCCTCCTCGCGCTCCGATCCCTCGGCCGCCACCGCCGACTGCACCAGGTCCGTACGGGCGACCTCGATCATCTCCGCCCAGCCGGGCGGACGGGTGAGGTAGGCGGCCGCGGCCACGAGCACGGGGTCGGCGGCCGGCGGGACGTTGCCCTCGGCCAGGGACGCCACCAATTCGGGCCAGCCGGCCTCCACCGATTCGGCCACCAGCTCGCGGAACTTCTTGTCGTTCTCGAGCTGCGCCGCGATGGGCGCGCTGCCGAGTTTGGCGCGTTTACGGGGGTCGAACTTGGCTATCCCCCGAAGGGGCGGCGGTATGGAGGCAGCGGGCATCGTCCCGAGGACCTGGGATGCCAGATCGACGACATTGAGCCGCACCTGCTCGGGAAGCGGGCGAGACAGGCCTTCACCCGCTGAACTCATCCCACTTGTCCCTTCGTGACATGCCCTTTCAGACAAGGGTACGGCTGCCGCGTACCTGACCGTAACGGCCACCTGTCTATAGACAAGCGCTTGGTTGGGGATATACGACTGAGCCGGGACGGGCGTTCACCCGGGAGGCCGACCATGGCAGAAGAGATCCGTACCTCCACCCGTGACCTGGTGGACCTGCGCGGCAGCCTGGCCCGCTGGCTGCGCGGAAGGGTGGGTGGGAGCGCCTCGGTGTCCGAAGTGTCCAGGCCCACCGAGAACGGCCTGTCCAGCGAGACCCTGTTCTTCACCGCCACCTGGGACGAAGGGCGAACGCGCTGTGTAGCCAGGCTTGCACCTGCGGTAGAAGCCGTTCCCGTGTTCCCCTCTTACGACCTGCGGGCACAGTTCGGGATCATGCGCCTGGCCAGGGAAAAAGCTGGGATCCCAGCGCCCAGGGCCCTCTGGTTCGAGCCGGACCCGGAACACCTGGGCACGCCGTTCCTCGTCATGGAGCGCGAGGACGGTGACGTGCCGCCGGACGTGATGCCGTACACGTTCGGGAGCTGGCTGCTCGACGCGGCGGCCGCGGACCAGCGCAGGCTGCAGGACGCCGGCGTGGCGGTCCTGGCGGCCCTGCACCGGGCGGAGTTCACGCCCGAGGAGCTGGCCCCGTTCGGGGCCGCCGGGTTGCGCGCGCACGTCGAGGCGCAGCGCGGCTACTACGAGTGGGCCCACGGCGAGCGGCCGATCCCGGTGCTGGAGCGGGCCTTCAGCTGGCTCGAGTCGCACTGGCCGCAGGACCCGGGGCCCGATGTGCTGTGCTGGGGCGACGCCAGGATCGGGAACATGATGTTCAGGGACTTCACCCCGGTCGCGGTGCTCGACTGGGAGATGGCCGCGGTGGGGCCGCCCGAGCTGGACCTGTCCTGGATGATCTTCCTCCACCGCTTCTTCCAGGACATCACCGTCGCCGCAGGCTTTCCTGGCATGCCCGACTTCATGCGCAGCGAGGACGTCTGCAGGAAATATCGGGAAATCACGGGGTACGAGCCTCGCGACCTGGACTTCTACGAGATGTATGCGGCGCTCCGGCACGGCATCGTCATGGCCAGGGTGTGGCAGCGCCGGATCCACTTCGGCGAGCAGCCCCGGCCCGACGACCCCGACGACCTGGTGCTGCACCGGGCCACGATCGAGGAGCTGCTGGCCCGCTGACTACGTGCCGGCGTCGTAGACGAGCAGCGCGACCTGGACCCGGTTGTTGAGGTCGAGCTTGGACAGGATGCGCGAGACGTGCGCCTTGACCGTGGGCACGCTCATGTAGAGCTCCCGCGCGATCTCGGCGTTCGACCTGCCCTGCCCCACGGCCAGCGCCACCTCCCGCTCCCGCTCGCTGAGCCGATCGAGCAGCTTCCTCGCCCGCCCGGTACGGTCGCCCGCCGCGCCGTCGGCCACGTGCGTGATGAGCTGCCGCGTCACCGCGGGCGACAGGATCGGCTCGCCCGCGGCCACCTTCCTGATGGCCTGCACCAGGTCGCCCGGCGCGATGTCCTTCAGCAGGAACCCCGCCGCCCCCGCCCGCAACGCCCGCAGCACCTGCGCGTCGGCGTGGAACGTGGTCAGCACCACGACCTCGGGCGGCGCGGACGTGCCGCGCAGCGCCTCGGTGGCGGTGAGCCCGTCGACGCCGGGCATGCGGATGTCCATCAGCACCACGTCGGGCCGGTGCTCGGCCACCAGCGGCGGCACCTCGGACCCGTCGCCGGCCTCGGCCACGATCACGATGTCGTCGGCGCCGCCCAGGATCATCGACAGTCCCGCCCGCACCATCGCGTCGTCGTCGACGATCAGCAGCCTGATCATGCGTCCTCCCGAGTCGTCTCCACCGGCCAGGGTAGCCACGCGCGCACCACGAACTCGCCGTCCCGCGTCGCGCCGTGCTCCAGCCGCCCGCCCGCCAGCTCGGCGCGTTCGGTCAGCCCGATGAGCCCGGCCCCGGCGCCCGGGATGTACGGGACGTGGCGTACCCCCACGGGGTTGCGTACCTCCGCCGACAGCCCCTCGCCCCGCGCGCCCGAGACGGCGACCGCCACGGGCGCCCCGCCCGCGTGCTTGCGCGCGTTGGTGAGCGCCTCCTGGACGATGCGGTAGACGTTGCGGCCGAGCCCTTCCGGCGCGTCGCCGCCGGCCCGCAGGTCGAGCCGGACCTCCATGCCCGCGTGGCGGCACTCCTCGACCAGCGTGGGCAGGTCGGCGAGCGTGGGCTGCGGCCGGTCGGGCACCGGGTCGTCGTCGCCGCCCGGCCTCGTGTGGCGCAGCACGCCGATGACCTCGCGCAGGTCCTGCAATGCCAGGTGGGCGTTGGTCCTGATCGCCCCGGCCGCCCTGGCGATCTCCTCGGCGGGCGCGTCCGGCCGGAACTCCAGCGCGCCGGCGTGCAGGCTGAGCATGGAGATGCGGTGCGCGAGCACGTCGTGCATCTCCCGGGCGATGCGCTCGCGTTCGAGCCGCTTGGCCCCCTCCGCGGCGCTGTCGGCCCGCTGCCTGAGCGACCAGACGAGCTGCCGCCGGGCCCTGACCACGACGCCCCACGCGAACACGGTCAGCAGGAGCGCCAGGGCGAAGGCCGCCGTCTCCTGCCCCTCCGCGCTGGTCTTGGACCGCAGCAGGATGTACGGCACGAGCGTGACGAGGGAGAACAGCATGACCGGGCCGGAGACCTTGAACGGCCGGTGCACCGCCACGGTGAACAGCCCGACGACCGAGGCCCCGCCGGCGAGCTCCAGATAGGACGAGAGCAGGGTGGTCACCAGCGCGAACCCCACCGGCCAGCGCCGCCGCAGCCACACCGCCACGCACGACAGCGCGCCCACCACCTGCTCCAGCAGCTGCAGCGGCTCCGGCTCGTCCTGCAGCTCCGGCAGGGTCATGAACGTGATGCCGCAGGCGAGCAGGAACATGAGGATGTCGACGATCCAGTCGCGGGTCGAGCGGCGCACCCGGCCGCCCTCCCTGCCGTCGCCGAGCAGCACCGACGGCAGCGCCCACCGGTATTCGTGCGTCACGTTCATCGAGATTAGGCCCTGCCAAGGGCACGGCGACAGCGACCAAAGTAGCTGCCGGGCGAGACCTACGGCCGACGCGGATCCCGTGACCGGTCCACGACGCTTGGGACCATGAAAATGGTGCTGACGCTGCTCGGCTGGCTGCTGCTCCTCCAGGGCGTGGGCGGCCTGCTGAACACCCTGCTCGGCTGGTGGCGGTGGGCGCACGACCTGCTCGTGGTCAATCTGCTGCCGTTCCTGGAGGGATACGAGGTGTTCGCGGCCATCGTGATCGGCGTGCTCGGGTTCGTGCTGCTGGCCGTGGTCGACTCGGGCAAGAACGCGGAGAGCGGCAGGTGAACGCGGGCACTCCGGCCGGGCTGCGTCCGCCGCGCAACCAGGCCGATCCGCGGGCGGTCGCCTGGTGGACGGTGCAGGGGCTGATCTTCCTGGTGCCGGTGGCCGCCGCCGCGGTGGCGGCGTACTGGATGCTCACCTCGCGGCCGGTCTGGCTGGGGGCGTGCGTGGCGCTCTTCGCGGCGGGCTGCGTGGCGCTTGCGGTCCTGGCGCCGCGGGCCACCTACCGGGTGGAGCGCTGGGAGGTCACCGACCAGGCGGTCTACACGCGCAAGGGGTGGCTGACCCACACCTGGCGGGTGGCGCCGATGTCGCGGATCCAGCGAGTCGACACCGCGCGGGGGCCGGTGCAGCGATTGTTCGGGCTGGCGGACGTCACGGTGACCACGGCCTCCTCCGCGGGGGCCATCAAGATCGAGGCGCTGGACCACGAGGTGGCGGCCGAGCTGGCCGAGCGCCTCACCGCCCTCACCCAGGCCACGCCGGGGGACGCGACGTGAACGACCTTCGCACGCGCGATGCCGGGGCGTCCTTCCTCGAGGAGGGCTGGCGGGGGCTGGCGGGGCGGAGCCTCTGGGCCTCGGCGGTCAAGTCGCTGGCGATCGTCGTCGGCGTGGTGGCCGGTCTCCTGCGGTTCCTGACGGACCGGGACTGGCCGATCGGCGGGATCGTGGCGGTCTGCGCGGCGGCCGCGCTGCTGATCGTCGCCGCCGTGGTGGCGTATGACGTGACCAGGCTCCGTACGACGCGCTGGCGGCTCACCCCGGAACGCCTCGAACTGCGCTCGGGCATCACCGTCCGCCAGCACCGCTCGATCCCGCTCGACCGGGTCCGCAGCGTCAACCTGCGGGCCGATCCGGTGTCGCGGGTGTTCGGCCTGACCGTGGTCAAGGTGGGCACGGGCGAGCACGCGGCCGAGGGGACCGAGCTCGTGCTCGACCCGCTGACCAGGCACGAGGCGGAGTCGCTGCGCCGTACCCTGCTGCGCCAGGACGAGCGGCCCGCGTCCGGCGACGGGCCGCTGGTCGAGCTGCGCTGGTCGTGGATCCGGTACGCGCCGCTGTCGCTGTGGTCGTTCACGGGGGCCGCGCTGCTGCTCGGGGCGCTCTACAAGGCACTGGACTCGTTCGGGGGCAAGAGGCTCGCCACAGAGGCGGCCGGCGGGCTGTGGGACTGGGTGACGGCGCGGCCGCTGGTGGCGGTCCCGCTGATTCTCGCGGTGAACCTGGCCGTCGGCGTCCTGGGCGCCGTCCTGCTGTTCGCCGAGTCGTGGGGACGTTACCGGCTGGAACGCGAGCCCGGCCGCCTCCGCCTGCACCGCGGCCTGCTGACCACCCGGTCCCTGACCCTGGAGGAGCGCAGGCTGCGCGGCGTGGAGATCAGCGAGCCGCTGCTGCTGAGGCTGGGTGGCGGAGCGCGCGTCAAGACCATCGCCACGGGGCTCGGCAAGGCGGACGAGCACGAGACCGAGGACGCCGCCGCCCTCACCCCGCCCCTCCCCCGCGCCCTCGCCTGGACCCTCGCCACCAGGATCGCCGACACCCCGGCCGCACCGCCGATGCCTGCGACCTCGCCGACGATGGGCGCCTCCCACCACGGCACGGTCCCGGGCCGGCACCGGGCGGCCGGAGGTGACGTGAGCGCGGACGCGGCCGCCGGAAGGCGGGGCGCCGACGGGCCAGGTGCGGGCGGGCTGGGGATGGGCGGGCTGGGGATGGGCGCGCTGGTGCCGCATCCGGTGGCGGCCAGGCGGAGGCGGATCGTGCGGGCGCTGGTGACGGTGGCCGTGCTGGCCGCGGGCGCCGGCCTGGCGTCCTGGCTGCTGCCGTGGCAGTGGTCGCGGGCCACCGTATGGGCGATCCCCGCGCTGGCGCTGCCGTTCGGGATGTGGATGGCCGTGGAGAGCGCCAGGAGCCTCGGCCACGCGCTCGGCCGCCGCCACCTCGTCACGAGGCAGGGCGCGGTGGTGCGCAGTACGATCGCGCTCGACCGCAGAGGCGTCTCCGGCTGGACGATCACCGAGTCGTACTTCCAGCGTCGCAACGGCCTGCTGACCGTCTCCGCCGCCACCGCCGCGGGCAAGGGCCACTACGACGTGGTGGACGTGGATCGCGGCGACGGCCTGGAGCTGGCGGCGCGGGCGGTTCCGGGCCTGCTCGAACCGTTCCTGGTCCGGGAAAGGGTCCAGGAAAGGGTCCGGGAAAAGAAATGAGCCGCGTGATCCCCCTCGGTTTGCCCATGCCCCTGTACTGGACAAACATGATCGCGCGGCTCAGGTCTTGCAAGACATAAAGGTATTTGTCGCGCTTGCAAGCGGGTTGCAGCTCCATTGACCCTTGACGGGATGATCCGCCAGGAGGATGTTTCCCGCGCGCGGCCGTCGCTGAGGAGGGGTACCACGCCCCTCCTCGGCCGAGTGGGTCTGCCTAGCTGCCGGCGGGCTGCTTGGCCAGCTGGGCCATGAACGCCTCGGCCACGGTGACCACGCCGTCCATCGCCTCCTTCTCCGGCATGAACTCGACCTTGGGCGAGTTGGTCGGCTCCTTCTCGGGCCGCTGGTGGCCGGAGAAGTCGATGCTGACGACCACCGAGCCCTTGCGCATCAGCACCGTGCCGGTGGACGCTGAGACCTCGCTGTGCCTGTTGCGGATGAACTGCTGGTAAGCCTGATCGCCCATCCCCTTGAGATCGGTGATCTTGCTCCAGGAGACGCCGCCCATGGACGACTCCTCGAAGGTCTTGTCGCCGCCCCGCTGGCTGGCGTAGTAGGTCTTGGCCGCGGACTCGTCGGCGGCGCCCGCCCGGTTGGTGAACCGGTGCACGGTGATCAGGACGCTGCGGATCTTCTTGATCCCCTCACCCGCGCCGGGCACGTCCAGGTTGAGCCAGCGGCACTCGGTCTGGGCGTCGGAGCCGACCTCGATGCCGCGCGCCCTGGTGGTGGCCTCGGGCACGAGCCGCTTGGCCACCTCGGTGACGGCCCCGCACTCTTCGGGGAAGGCCGCCAGGACGGTCGGCTCGGGCGTCGCCCTCGCGCTCGGCGAGACAGGGGGCCGCGACGGCTCCGGCTCGGCCAGCACGTTGGGGTGCTGCGCCTGCCAGGCCGCCATGCCCTTGGTGAAGAACCCGGCCAGTCGGCTCACCTCGCGGATCGCGTTGTCCTCGGTGATGGACTGCGCGGTCTCGTTGGTCAGGATCGCCGCGTCCTTGCGCTGCTGGCCCGCCTGGTACTTGATCTCGATCGTCATGTCGCCGACCCGGGCGTTGGCCTGGCCGTAGGAGTACCACAGCAGCTTGCCGCTGCGGCGCCAGATGTACTGGGCGTGCGCGGCGTCACCGACGCCCTGGATCTCCTTGATCGGGGAGATGTACGCCTTCTCGTCGGGCTTGAGCGAGGGCTTGGCGGTCGCGGCGTACTTGTCGCCGCTGTAGTCGACCTCGTACGAGTTCTGCGCCATGGCCCGGCCGGTCTTGGCGCCGTCGGCCTTGTGCTGATCGATCCTGACGTCGATCTCCCTGGTACGCCAGAAGTCGCCGAACGAGATGCGCCGGTTCTCCCATTTGCAGTTGAAGGCGACCGTGTAGTCGCCCTCACTGGAATACCTGGTGACGGTCGCGTCAGGCACGAGCCGGTCGGTCTCCTCCGCGGGCAGCATGGCGCACACGTCCAGGCGGACGGGCCCCGAGGAAGCGGCCCGCGACGGCCGCTCGCTCTGCGCCGCGGGCGGCTGTGAGGAGCGCGATACCTTGCTGACCACGAAGTACGCGCCCACCCCGCCCATCGCGACCAGCACCACGATGGCGGCGGCCAGCGTGGGCAGCAGCCAGGCGGGCCGCCGGGGCGGCGGTGGCGGCGGCATCGGAGGCATCATCGGAGGCGGTATCGGAGGCAGCGTCGGCGGCTGGGCGGGCGGCTGGGTGGGCGGTTCGAAGCGCCTGCCCGGCACCTGGTAAGGGGTGGTGGACGGATCCCACTCGCTACCGGGGTTCACTGGGACTCCTGGGGTTGCCCTGACTTGCGGGGAAACATGCTAGTCATCCCCCTTGCAAGGTGCTTGCAGCACTCCGGCCCATTCTGGCAGCGGCCCACCCCGAGGGCGCCCACTTCGACGGTGCTCACCTCGAACAGTGCTCACCTCGACGGGGCCCACCTCGACGGGGCCCACCTCGTACGGTGCTCACTTCGACAGGGCGGCCGCGACCAGGCGGGCGAGGGCGAGGGCGGGCTCCTTGTCCGCCGGGTCGCTGACCGGCACGTTCTCGCGGTGCCAGACCACCTCGCCGAGCACGTTGCTCGTACGGAAGAGCACGGTGCTGTCGGACCAGCCTCTCGTGTCGCTGTTGATGTAGACCTTGAAGCGGTTCTGGATGATCGCCGACTCCCCGATCTGCGGGACGTCGGTGACCGAGCCGCGGGCTTCGCGCATCACCGTGCCCTCTGAGGCGGCGCGGCTGGCCTTCTCGCTGGCGAAGCGGCGCTGCGCCACCTGGGGGCCGCCGAGATCGCCGTCGGGCCGCTCAGCCCAGGCGCGGACGACGATGCGGTGGCCGTCCTCCTCGCCGTCGCGCAGGATCCACTGGCACTCGCCCGGCCTGGTGGCCTCGCGCGCCGGCCTGGCCTTCATGATCTTGGCGGCCTGCTCGTCGGTGAGCAGCTTGCAGGGATCGGGCGCCGTGGCGAACTTCCCGGTCTCGGCCCCGCCGCGCAGCGGGCCCGCGGCGTACCAGCCGCCCGCGCCCAGCACCACGGCGGCGGCGAGCACGACGGGCACCAGCCACCGGCGGCGCCGGGGCACCGGGGCGGGCCCGGCCAGGGCGCTCAGCGCCTGGCGGACCTGGGCCGCCGTCGGGCGGGCCGCCGGGTCCTTGGCGAGCATGGCCATGAGCAGGCCGCCGAAGTCGCGGCCCGCCCTGACCGGGAACGGCGGCTCGTGCAGCAGCACCGCCGCCGTCACCGCCGCGGGCAGCGCCCGCTCGAACGGCGCGCGCCCCTCCACCGCGGTGTAGAGGCTGGCGCCGAGCGACCACAGGTCGGACGCCGGGCTCGAAGGCTGCTCGTTGAGCCGCTCGGGCGCCATGTAGCCGGGCGAGCCCGCCCCGCCGAACCTGCCGCCGTGACCGCCCATCGGCGTCGCGATGCCGAAGTCGGTGAGCATGGCGGAGCCGTCGAGGTCGAGCAGGATGTTCGCGGGCTTGACGTCCTGGTGGAGCATCCCGTGGGCGTGGGCGACCTCCAGCGCCGACAGCACGCGCAGGCCGACCGCGGCCACGAACCCGGGCGGCAGCGGCCCCTGCTCCTTGATCACCTTGTCCAGCGAGCGGCCGGTGACCAGGTCCATGATGATCCACGGCTGGCCGCCCTCCAGGACGACGTCGTGCACCAGCACGATGGCCGGGTCGCGCAGCCGTCCGGCCGACCTGGCCTCGTGGATCGCGATGTCGGCGAACTCCGCCCGCTCCCGCGGACTGAGCCCTTCCGGCACGCGTACCTGCTTGGCCGCGACCTGACGGTCGAGGATCTCGTCGATGGCCCGCCACACCGTGCCGGCGCCGCCCTGTCCGAGCCGCTCGATGAGGCGGTAGCGGCCGGCCAGCAGATAGAGGTCATCCGGCATTGCGCAACGCCTGTTCGCTCGTCTGCGCCGCTTTCAGCGCCCGCTGCCTGATCTCCTCGTCGGTGGGCTTGTCGGCGAGGGTGGTGAACTGCACGGTGACCACCAGGTTGGCCAGGCGGTAGAAGATCTGGGCGGTGTGCACGCGGCCGGTGGGGCCCTTCAGCTCGAAGCCGAACGCCTCCTCGCCGAGGGCGGGGATCTCGCGGACCGGGGTGCGGGTGGCCCGCTGCGAGGACTTCGCGCCGATCTCCTCCCACGTCCAGTCGACCTGGCCGGACCTCGACCACCAGCTCTTCTGGCCCCTGAAGAGCGCGCCTGCCGAGCCCGGGGTCATCGACCACGGGTCGACGGTGTCGGAGTCCTTCTGCACCTGCAGGCCCACACCCGTGTTGGCGACCGTCCAGCCGCACTTGGGGCCCTCGCCGTCGGAGCTCGGCTGCGCCTTGGGCGGGCTCTGCGTGCGCAGCAGCACGCCCACCTCCTCCTGGCTGATCAGCGTGCACACGTCCATGGGCACCGTGAACGCGGCCGGCGCCGCGCCCGGCCGGTCCTTGAGGACGAGGAAGGCGGTCGCGCCGCCCGCGCCGAGTACGAGTGCCGCCGCCGCGGCGATCCAGATCGCGGCCCGGCCGCGCCGCTTGACCCTGGTCGGCGCGGTCGCGTCCTGGTTGACGGGCAGATGCGGGGCCTGCCCGCCGGCGGCCACCTGCCGCAGCGCGGACACGATCACCCGCGCGTCGGGGCGGGCGGCCGGCTGGTGCGCCATCATGGCCGACAGCAGCGGCCCCAGCGGCCCGGGAGCGGCCGGTACGGGCTCCGTCAGCGTGGCCCGCACCCGCTGGGCCGCCGACCCTTCATAGGCCGGCGCGCCCGTCAGCGCGACGTAGAGCGTGGCGCCGAGCGACCACACGTCGCTGGCGGGCCCGCCCGGCTCGCCGGCCAGCCGCTCGGGCGCGATGAACCCGGGCGAGCCGATCATCAGCCCCTGCTCGGTGAGCGTGGCCTGCCCCTCCTGCCGGGCGATGCCGAAGTCGGTGAGGACCACCCGCCCGCTCTCGGTCAGGAACACGTTGCCCGGCTTGACGTCGCGGTGCTGCATCCCCAGCGAATGCGCCGCGATCAACGCCTCCAGCACGTCGGCGCCGACCCGCGCGGCATGATCAGCCGGCATGGGTCCGAACTCGCGGACCGTCTCCCCCAGCGTGCGGCCCCGCAGGAGCTCCATGACCAGCCAGGGCCGGTCCTGCTCGACGACCACGTCGTGCAGCGCCACGATGCCGGGATGGCGCAGCCGCGCCGTGGCCTGCGCCTCGCGCACGGCCCGCATCACCGAGTCGGAGCGCTCCTTGGGCGACATGCCCTCGGCCAGCGTGAGCTCCTTGACCGCGACCTCGCGGTCGAGCATCTCATCCCTGGCCAGCCAGACCTTCCCCATGCCGCCCGCGCCGAGAGGGCGCAGCAGGGCATAGCGGCCGGCGAGTCTTCCCGAGGACATACAGGGAAGGGTAACTAAGGATCAAGAGCCATGGTTATTCGTTCCTGTCGGTCCCCCTCTCTATGGTCTTGGAACGTGGACGCGGTTCAAGGCACTCTCGACGAGCTCGGCACTCCGCTGAGCCAGGTCACGTTCGTCGTGTTCGACCTCGAGACGACCGGCGGCGCCCCGTCCGACGACGCCATCACCGAGATCGGCGCGGTCAAGGTGCGGGCGGGCGAGGTGCTGGGCGAGTTCTCGACGCTGGTCGACCCCGGCGGGCCGATCCCGCCGTTCATCTCCGTGCTGACCGGCATCACCGACGCGATGGTCATGGCCGCTCCGCGGATCGAGGCGGTGCTGCCGAGCTTCCTGGAGTTCATCCGCGGGGCCACGCTGGTGGCCCACAACGCCGGCTTCGACACCCGCTTCGTCAAGGCCGCCTGCGCCGCCCACGGCTATCCCCCGCCGGCCAATCCGGTCGTCGACACCGTCGACCTGGCCCGCCGCGTGCTGACCCGCGACGAGGTGCCCAACGCCAAGCTGTCCACGCTGGCCAGGTTCTTCCGCAGCCCCACCGAGCCGTGCCACCGCGCCCTGCAGGACGCCAGGGCCACCGTCGACGTGCTCCACGGGCTGATCGAGCGGGCCGGCTCGTTCCAGGTGCACACGCTCGAGGAGCTCAAGTCGTTCGTCCGCGCCCCCACGCCGGAGCAGCAGCGCAAGCGCCACCTGGCCGAGTCGGTGCCGCACGCGCCGGGGGTCTACTTCTTCGAGGACGAGCGCGGCGAGGTCCTCTACATCGGCAAGAGCACCAACCTGCGCAACCGCGTGCGCTCCTACTTCACCGCGGGCGAGACCCGCCCGCGCATCCGCGAGATGATCGGCATCGCCGAGCGGGTGCGCCACATCGTCTGCTCGACCGCGCTGGAGGCGGAGGTCAGGGAGCTGCGCCTGATCGGCGGCGCCAAGCCGCGCTACAACCGCCGTTCCCGCTTCCCCGAGAAGGTGGTCTGGCTCAAGCTCACCACCGAGGCGTTCCCGCGGCTGTCGATCGTCCGCGAGCTCAAGGACGACGGGGCCACCTACCTCGGCCCGTTCAGCAGCGCCCGGCTGGCCGACGAGGCCCGCATCGCCCTGCACGAGGCGGTCCCCCTGCGCCAGTGCACCCAGCCCCTCACGGTGCGCACCCGGCGGGCGGCCTGCGTGCTCCACGAGATGGGCCGCTGCGGCGCGCCCTGCGAGGGCAAGGAGAGCCAGGAGGAATACGCGATCCACGCGGAGAGCGCGCGCCGGGCCATGACGCTCGACGCCTCGCCCGTCTTCTCCGCCGTGTCGGCCCGCATGGAACGGCTGTCGGTGGAGCAGCGCTACGAGGAGGCCTCGGTCGACCGCGACCGGCTGGCCGCCTTCGTCCGTACGGCGGCCCGCATGCAGCGCCTGAGCGCCATCACGCGCATCCCGCAGCTGGTGGCCGCCAGCCCGGCGTTCGGCGGCGGCTGGGACATCCACGTCATCCGCTACGGGCGGCTCGCGGCGGCCGGGGTCATGCCGAAGGGCACCCATCCGACCGCTTTCGTCGCCTCCCTGACGGCCACCGCCGAGGCGGTCATCCCGGGCGCCGGCCCGATCCACGCGGCCAGCGCCGAGGAGACCGAGTGCATCCTGCGCTGGCTGGAGTCGCCCGGGGTGCGGCTGGTGGAGGTGGACGGCGAGTGGAGCCTGCCCGCCTGGGGCGCCGCCCGCCACAAGGCCCGCATCGACCTCGCGTACCGCCATCTTGATCAGCCCCGTAATCGGGAGGGGCGACCTTTGAGGTGAAACGATAGAGTTGATGTATGGTCACGGCTATCGTCCACATCAATGCAGAGGTAGACCGGATCCCGGAGGTCGCCCAGACGATCGCCGAGATCCAGGGGGTCAGCGAGGTCTACTCCATCACCGGCGAATACGACCTGCTGGCGATGGTGCGGGTGGCGGCCTACGAGGAGATCGCCGAGGTGGTCCCCGGGCGGATCAACAAGGTGGCCGGCGTGCTGCACACGGAGACGCACATCGCCTTCCGCGCCTACTCCAAGCACGACCTGGACGCCGCCTTCTCCATCGGCTTCCCCGAGGCTGACTGACCCCCCACGGGCTGACCCCCACATGCTGACCCACGCGGCCACCGGCGGCCTGCCTGCCGATGCGCCGCCTCGGGACCTCTCGGGCCTCTTTGGCCTCTTGGGCTGAGCGCCCGCGACCGGCGCGACTTCTGGCGCCCCACCGCGCCGTCTTCCGGCGAGCCTGCCTCTCCGCCGTGCCTTCGGTCGGAGTCCGCCCCCTCCTGCGAGCGCCTGTGACGGCGCTCCCGCGGATCTCAGGCACGGCCCGCTCGCTGAGCGCCCAGGCTTCCGTCTTCCCAGGCAAGACGTATGGGATGCGCCGCGCCTCCGGGGCGCAGGAGGCCGGAGACGGCGACGGGCCCGGACGAACGTGTCGTCCAGGCCCGTGCCGTGTGTGGCGAAAAGGTGGTGTCAGTGCGTGAGGCTGCGGTCGTCCTCGCCACCGGAACCGATGGCGGCGTGCTCTTCCTCGTGCCCGTGTCCGTGTCCGTCGTCCAGCGGGATCTTCTCCCCGCCGTACGCCTTGGACATGCGGGCGCGCAGCTTGCCGAGCGGACCGCGCATGCCCTTCGGCGGGATGCCCGTGGTGTCCTCGGCCACCGGCAGCATCGCCACCGGCTCCTTGCCGCGCATGTGGGCCTCGATGTCGTCCGCTGGCGGCGTGTGGACCTCGATGAACTCACCGTGCGGCAGCCGCTTGATGACACCCGACTCCACGCCGTGCGAGACGACCGCGGCGTCGGAACGCTGCAGGCCGAGGCAGATGCGGTAGGTGATGACGTATGCCAGCGCCGGCGCGACGAAGACCAGCACCCGGCCGGCGTACGTCGTCACGTTGAGGCTGATGTGGAAGTTCGCCGAGATCTCGTCGTTGGCGCCGAGCAGCCACAGCACGCCGTAGAACGCGATGGCCGCCATGCCGATCGAGGTGCGGTGCGGGTTGTTGCGCGGCCGGTCCGCGACGTGGTGCTCGCGGTGGTCGCCCGTCACCCAGCGTTCGAGGAACGGATAGAGCGCCAGGCCCGTCATGATGATGCCCATCGGCACCAGCGCCGGGATGATCACGCTCAGCGGCAGGGTGCCGGCATGGGAGGTGCCGAAGAGGTTGATCTCCCACGGCACCATGATGCGCAGCGCGCCTTCCAGGAAGCCCATGTAGAAGTCGGGCTGCGAACCCGCGGACACGTCGGCGGGCGTGTAGGGGCCGAACAGCCAGATCGGGTTGATCTGGGCGAACGTCGCCATACCCGTCACCGCGGCCAGCGTGAACAGGAAGTACGCCCCCGCCTTCGCCATGAAAGCCGGGTAGAACGGCGCGCCCACCACGTTGTGGTTGTCGCGCCCCTTGCCCGGCATCTGCGTGTGCTTCTGCACCCACATGAGCACCATGTGAGCCGAGATCAGCGCCAGCAGGATGCCCGGGATGAGCAGGATGTGCAGCGAGTAGAACCGGGCGATGACATCCTCACCCGGATATTCCCCGCCGAACAGGAAGAACGTGATGTACGTGCCGACCAGCGGCAGCGAGATCGCCACGCCCTCGGTGATCCGCAGACCGGCGCCGGAGAGCAGGTCGTCGGGGAGCGAGTAGCCGGTCAGGCCCTCGGCGAGCGCCAGCGTCAGCAGCAGCACGCCGATGATCCAGTTGAGCTCGCGCGGCTTGCGGTAGGCGCCCGTGAAGAACACCCTCAGCATGTGGACCATCATGCCGGCCACGAACATCAGGGCCGCCCAGTGGTGCATCTGCCGGATGAGCAGACCACCCCGGACGTCGAAGCTGATCTCCAGCGACGACGCGTAGGCCTCCGACATCATGACGCCCTTGAGCGGCGCGTACGAGCCGTCGTAGGCGATCTCCATCATGCTCGGCTTGAACCAGAACGTCAGGAACGTACCGGTCAGCAGCAGGATGACGAAGGAGTAGAGCGCGATCTCACCCAGCAGGAACGACCAGTGGTCCGGGAAGATCTTGCGCAGGTTGCGCTTGAGGAAATTGGCCCCGCCGAGGCGGTCGTCGAGGAATGTCGACGGCCCGGCGACGGCCTTGGGCACGGCGTTCAGCTCGGTGCTCATGCCTGGCCTCCCTTCTCCCTGGCCGCGCGCTCGGCGTCACCGCGTTCCCAGTAGCTGGGGCCGACGGGCACCTCGAAGTCGCCCTGGGCGATCAGGTAGCCCTCGGCGTCGACCGTGATCGGCAGCTGCGGCAGCGGCCTGGCGGCCGGGCCGAAGATGACCTTCGCACCGTCGGCCGCGTCGAACGTCGACTGGTGGCAGGGGCAGAGGATGTGGTGGGTGTTCTGCTCGTACAGGGCCGCCGGGCAGCCCACGTGCGTGCAGATCTTGGAGTACGCCACGATGCCGTCGTGCGTCCAGTTCTGCCGGACGCCGCTCTTGATCTCCTCCGGACGGAACTTGATCAGGATCAGCGTGGCCTTGGCGAGGGCGTTGAGGTCGTGCTGGTAGCCCTCGGGGACCACCGACAGGATGCCGCCGGGCGAGTTGAAGTCGGCGGCCCGGATGGGCTGGCCGGTGCCCTCGACGACGAGCCTGAGCGGCTTGCCCTCCTTGGTCTTCTCTCCCCAGACCGTGTGGCGCAGCTCCTTGTTGAACTTCGCGCCCGGCATCTTGCTGTTGTCGAGGTCGCGAAGCAGCACCACCGGCACGAGGCCGAGGGGCGCGGCGGCCAGCAGCAGCGTGCGGCGCAGCAGCTTGCGCTTGACGAAGCCGCTCTCGTTGGCGCCCTGGACGAACGTGTCGGCGACGACCTCGCGGTCGTCCTCGGCGGAGGCCATCGGGTGGCGCTCCTGGACCAGGGAGTACTTCGGCATGATCATGCGTACCCAGATCACGATGCCGATCGCCAGTCCCAGGATCGCCACGGTCAGCGAGAGGCCCAGCGCGAGGTTGGACACCCCGGTCGCCTCGGGGCTGCCGACCTGGAAGACCACGTAGGAGATGATGAACGCGATCGCGGCCAGGAACGTGATCGTGAAGCAGAGCGCCACGATCTTCTCGGCCTTGCGGGCCTTGCTCTCGTCCGGCAGCGTGACGCCGGGGACGTCCTTGTCGACGTCCGTGGCCTCCGCGGTGCCGAGCATCGAGGTGCCCGGCGCGGGGGTGCCGATGACGCGCTTGGGTACGCGCTCATCGGGCTGCTCGATCTCGTGCTCGTTGTCTGTCATGACTTCTGTCGCTTCTTCGCGGTGATCCAGATGGCGGCGAGTGCGAGGACACTGAGCCCTGCGATCCACGCTACGAGACCTTCGGTCACGGGGCCAATGCGCCCGAGGCCGAAACCTCCCGGGTCCTTCTGCGCGCGGACCTGCGTGATGTAGGCGATCATGCTGCGCTTCTCTTCAGGCGTGATCGTCGTGTCGTTGAAGACCGGCATCGCCTGCGGCCCGGTGACCATCGCCTCGTAGATCTGGGTGGGGGTCGCCGAGTTGAGGTTGGGAGCGTACTTGCCCTGCGTCAGGGCTCCACCGGCGCCGACCCAGTTGTGACACTGGATGCAGTTGGCGCGGAACAGCTCGCCGCCCTTGCCGGCGTCGCCGAGCTTGGGGTCGACCTGCTCCTGCCCCGGGACCTGCGGGCCGCCGCCGAGCGACTGCACGTAGGCGCCGATCTGCCTGATCTTCGTCTCGTCGACCCAGGGCGCCATCGGCTTGCGCGGCGCCTGCGGACCCGGGTTGGCGGCGGGCATGCGGCCGGTGCCCATCTGGAAGTCGACCGCCGCGGCGCCGACGCCGACGAGCGTGGGCGCCGTCTGGGTGCCCTCCGCGTTCATGCCGTGGCAGCTGGAGCAGTGCTTGACGAACAGGCTCCTGCCCTCGGCCACGTCATCGACCTTGCCTGCCGCCAGTGCCGCGTCGGCAGGCTTACCCGCCTGGACAAAGGCGGCGTATACCATCCCGACCAGCGCCAACGCCAAAATCAGGACGGCATATCTCGCGAGGGGATGCCGCCGCCAAGCGGTGATCCTAGTCACAGAGATCCCGTTCCTTAACGAATGATGTAGATGGTCGCGAAAAGACCAATCCAGACGACGTCTACGAAGTGCCAGTAGTAGGACACGACGATCGCGCTGGTGGCCTGCTCATGCGTGAAGCGCTTCGCGGCGTACGTGCGTCCCAGCATGAACAGGAACGCGAATAGGCCACCGGTCACGTGCAGGCCGTGGAAGCCCGTCGTCAGGTAGAACACCGAGGTGTAGGCGTTGGCGGACAAGGTCGCGCCCTCTGATGCCAGCTCGCCGTACTCGTACAGCTGCCCGGCCACGAAGACCGCGCCCATGAGGAAGCTGACGATGTACCAGAAGCGGAGCCTGCCGACCTGCCCCTTCTCCGCGGCCCACACGCCCAGCTGGCACGTCACACTCGACAGAACCAGGATGATCGTGTTGGCCGTCGCGAACGGGATGTTCAGGTGAGCGCCCTCGGCGGCCTCGAGGCCCACCTTGTGGAAGGCGGGGCCCCATTCGAAGCCGTTGCCCTCGCTCACCGACCGGATGGTGAAGTACATCGCGAACAGCGCCGCGAAGAACATGAGCTCAGAGGACAGCCACACGATCGTCCCGACACTGACCAGATTGGGTCTGCGGTACGACTGGGCTGTCGTCGTCGAAGTTATTGCGGATGCTGTCGCCACGGGCAGCATTATTGCGGCTTCGGTGGTCGGTCCCGCGCACGACCCCCCGGTTAGCAGGTACAAACCGGGAGGCAACCTGGGATAATCGCCTCAAAACCCCCTGTCAGGCATGGTGGCCTGGGAATGCACACCGGCGCACCGGTACGATCCGAGGTGACCATACAGATACAAGGGATAGCGAGCGCGACAGTGACGTCCACTGGGAGCACCGACGACACGATGAGGGTCCTCGTCTACAGCGACGACGCCGCCACCAGGGCCGAGGTGATCCAGGCCATCGGCAGGCGCCCCGCCGCCGACGTACCCCTCGTGGAGATCGTGGAATGCGCCACCGAGCCCAAGGTCCACCAGTGGCTGGGCTCGGGCGAGATCGACGTGGCCGTCCTCGACGGCGAGACGCAGCCCGCGGGTGGCATGGGCGTCTCCCGCCAGGCCAAGGACGAGGTCTACGACTGCCCGCCCATCTGCCTGATCATCGCCAGGCGCGACGACCGCTGGCTGGCCGACTGGTCCAGGGCCGACGCCGTGGTGCCGCAGCCGCTGGAGCCCATGGTCCTGGCCGACACCGTGGCCGACCTCATGCGGCGCCGCTCCTCGACCCGACTCAACGCTAAGTAGGTGCCCATGGACTCCCGGACGACCTGGCCCACCCTGCTGTCCGCTCTCCTGTCCGGAGAGCACCTCACCTCCGACGAGTCGGCCTGGGCGATGCGGGAGATCATGTCCGGCGCCGCGACGCCGTCCCAGATCGCCGGCTTCGTGATCGCGCTGCGCGCGAAGGGCGAGACGGTGGCCGAGGTCGTGGGCCTGGCCCGCACCATGCTGGACCTGGCCACGCCGCTGAGCGTGGAGGGGCCCGTGGTCGACGTCGTCGGCACGGGAGGCGACCGCGCCCACACCGTCAACGTCTCGACGATGGCCGCCATCGTGGCCGCCGCCGCGGGCGCCCGGGTCGTCAAGCACGGCAACCGCGCCGCCTCGTCCTCGTGCGGCGCCGCCGACGTCCTGGAGCACCTGGGCATCCGGCTCGACCTCACGCCGGAGCAGACGGCGCGGGTGGCCGAGGAGGCGGGCATCGCGTTCTGCTTCGCCCCGGTCTACCACCCCGCGCTGCGCTTCGCCGGGCCGACGCGCAAGGAGATCGGCGTACCCACGATCTTCAACTTCCTCGGCCCGCTCACCAACCCGGCCCGCCCGGCCGCCCAGGCCATCGGCGTCTTCGACGCCAAGATGCTGCCGGTGCTGGCGGGCGTCTTCGCCGAGCGCGGCGTCAGCGCGCTGGTCTTCCGCGGCGACGACGGGCTCGACGAGCTGACCATCGCGGGCACCTCGACGGTCTGGGTGGTCAAGGACGGCACGGCCACGCAGACGACCTTCGACCCGTCCGTGCTCGGCATCCCGCGCGCCGACGTGGGCGCGCTGCGGGGCGGGGACGTGGCCTTCAACGCCCAGGCCGTGCACGACCTGCTGCAGGGGAAGACGGGGCCGGTGCGCGACGCCGTCCTGCTCAACGCCGCCGCGGCCCTGGTGGCCCTCAACGGGCCGGGCGACGACCTCGACGCCGCCATGACCGACGGCTACGCCCGCGCGGTCCAGGCCGTCGACTCCGGCGCCGCCGCCGCCACCCTCGACCGCTGGATCGCGGTCAGCGCCTCCGTCAACGGCGCCTGACCGCCCTTCCGGAGCGCGCCCCTCACCTGGGGCGCCTCCCTCTCCGGCCCTTCCCCTCGCTCGGGGCGCGCCTCCCTGCGGCTGTACGCCCTCCGTCCGCTCGACACCGCCCGCAGACGGCCGGGCCCTCCACTCGGACGACACCGCAGCGCTGAGGCGGGCGGCAGCGGCAGGTCGCAGCCCGCCCACGCCCTCACACCGCGATCCCGTACCCCTCACAGCGGCGCTGAGGCGCGCACAGCGGCGCGGAGAGCGGGTCGGTGCGGCATGGTTGGGCCCGCGTCGCACCCGCCCAGGGCCTTCAGCGCGCGCTGAGGCTACGGCGCCCGGGGCGCGTCCAGCCCCGAGTGTGGCGGGTCGGGGCGTGGCGCTTCCGGGCGCGGCCGGCGGCGTGAATCGGTATCAGAACGTGATGGTCGGCCCGTCCTTAAGCACGCTCCACTTCAGCCACTGCTTCCAATCCTCCTGCCAATGACCCCACCCGTTCGTGGGCTCGAGCTTGCGCGGCGACCCCGTGATGATGATCGGGTCCCCGATCAGCGTGTTCTTGAGGAACCAGATGGCGTTCGCCGGGCTGATGTTCACGCACCCGTGGCTGACGTTCGAGTTCCCCTGCGACCCCACCGACCAGGGCGCGCTGTGCACGTACTCGCCGCTGTTGGAGATGCGGACGGTGTGGTAGACGGTCAGCGAGTAGTAGCCGGCCTGGCCGGGCCCGATCCCGGGCGAGGTCATGAGCGTGGCGTGCTCCCGCGACATCGCCAGGTGGATGCCGGAGGTGGTGTAGTACTTCCACTGCCCGCCCTGCCCCGCGCTCATCGGCATCTCGCGGATCTTCTTGCCGTCGCGCCGGACGTACAGGACGTGCTCCTTGGTGCTGCCCTTGGTGATCTGCGAGCGGCCGATCTTGAAATCGAGCCGTACGTCGCGCTTGCCGTACATGCCGGGGCCCCCGCGCACGCCGGCCAGCTTCGCCTCCAGCCGCACCTTCGTGTGCGCGGGCCAGTACTCCAGCGGCCGGAAGTCCACGTGGCTGTCGTCGAACCAGTGCCAGGCGCCCTCCACGGGCCTGGAGCTGCGGACCGTGAGATTGCGTTCGACGGACACCCGGTCGGCGATCGGCTTGTCGAAGGCGATCATGATGGGCATGCCGACGCCGACCGTCAGCCCGGTGTCGTCCTTGTTCGGGGTGATGGTCTGGATGTCGAACGTCTTGTTGCCCTTGATCGTGGAGAACGTGCTGGTGGTCTGGGTCTGCTTGCCCGCGGCGTCCGCGGAGACGGCGGTGACCGTGTAACTGGTGCCGGGGCGGGCGGTGACGGTGCTGCGCCAGTTGGTGCCGTCGGCGCTCAGGACGCCCTTGAGGGCGCCGGACCTGCCGCCGTCCACCCGTACGCTCTTGAGCGTGCCTCCACGGGCCGAGACGACCACAGGCTGGTCTGTGGGTACGTTCGCGGACTTGTCCTGCGGAGAGAACGTCACAGCGGGCCCCTGGGCCCCGCCGACCATGGCGACCCCCTGAGGTTTCGGGGCCGAGGCCCCCGAGCACGCCGCCAGCAGCGCCAGCGCCAGCAGGCCGGCCGATCCATTCGCTACGCGCCCCACGTATGACTCCCTCGTCCGACAAACGAACCCCTTGACCGCCTCCGCCTGCTCACCGCCCTCTTGTGCCCGAAAAGGCCCTTAGTGGCGGTCCGCATAGCAGACTTCTCATTACTACCCTCAGTGATCGAATAACCACATCGGATCACCGTTAAAGAACACAAAAAAACGGGCGTCCCCCCTCAAGGGAGACGCCCGCTCAGGCAGCCCGGGTCAGTGCGAGAAGTTGCCCCGGTAGTACTGGAAGACGAAGCCGACCATGGCCATGATGACCAGGAAGAGCCCGATCAGGAACATCCAGAAGCCGATCACGAACCCGGCGAAGGCGAAGGCCGCCGCCAGGCACAGGAACAGCGGCCACCAGCTGCTCGGGCTGAAGAACCCGATCTCGCCCGCGCCCTCGCTGATGTCGGCCTGCTTGTTGTCCTCCGGCTGGTCGCCGATGCGCCGCGCGGTGAACATCAGGTAGTAGCCGACCATGAACGCGAACCCGACCGAGATCGCCATGGCCGTGGTGCCGACCGGCTCACCCTGGCCCGTCGCCGCCTTGGTCCAGAACCAGTAGGCGACGTCGACACCGGCGAAGAACAGGCCGCACGCCAGGAACAGCCAACCCTGTACTTTCATCAGGCCTCGACCTCCGATGCCGTCGGCTTGGCGGACACGTGCGGGTAGTGCAGGTCGAACGCGGGGCGCTCGGACCGGATGCGCGGCAGCGAGGTGAAGTTGTGCCGCGGCGGCGGGCAGGAGGTCGCCCATTCGAGCGAGCCGCCGTAGCCCCAGGGGTCGTCGACGGTGACCTTGGGCGCGCTGCGCCAGGTCTTCCAGACGTTGTAGAAGAACGGCAGCGTCGAGGCGCCCAGAATGAATGCGCCCACCGACGAGATCATGTTGAGGTCGGTGAAGCCGTCGGCCGGGCTGTAGTCGGCGTAACGACGCGGGAAGCCCACCATGCCCAGCCAGTGCTGGATGAGGAACGTCGTGTGGAAGCCGATGAACAGCAGCCAGAAGTGCAGCTTGCCCAGCTTGTCGTCGAGCATCTTGCCGGTGAACTTGGGCCACCAGAAGTAGAAGCCCGCGAACATGGCGAACACGACGGTGCCGAAGACCACGTAGTGGAAGTGGGCGACGACGAAGTAGGTGTCACTGATGTGGAAGTCGAGCGGCGGCGAGGCCAGGATGACGCCCGTCAGGCCGCCGAGGAGGAAGGTGACGAGGAAGCCGACCGAGAACAGCATCGGCGACTCGAAGGACAGATGCCCTCGCCACATCGTTCCGATCCAGTTGAAGAACTTCACGCCTGTCGGCACCGCGATGAGGAATGTCATGAACGAGAAGAACGGCAGCAACACCTGCCCGGTCGGGAACATGTGGTGCGCCCAGACCGTGATGGACAGACCGGCGATCGAGATCGTCGCGACCACGAGGCTGATGTAACCGAAGATCGGCTTGCGGCTGAAGACCGGCAGGACCTCGCTCACGATGCCGAAGAACGGCAGCGCGATGATGTACACCTCGGGATGGCCGAAGAACCAGAACAGGTGCTGCCAGAGCAGCGCGCCGCCGTTGTCGGAGGCGAA
This sequence comes from Nonomuraea sp. NPDC050451, assembly GCF_044458585.1. Classification (NCBI taxonomy): domain Bacteria; kingdom Bacillati; phylum Actinomycetota; class Actinomycetes; order Streptosporangiales; family Streptosporangiaceae; genus Nonomuraea; species Nonomuraea sp. NPDC050451. The sequence goes on along the minus strand of NZ_JBITHZ010000001.1, from coordinate 461,850 downwards.
GACGTGCGTGCCGAGCTTGCGGTCCGACTCCAGCACGAGCAGCGCGGCGGCCAGCACGGGGAAGGCCATCAGCACGAGCATGCTGGTCAGCAGGACGTTCCAGGTGAAGATCGGCATGCGGAACATGGTCATGCCGGGCGCGCGCATGCAGATGATCGTGGTGATGAAGTTCACCGAGCCGAGGATCGTGCCGAGGCCGGACAGGGCCAGGCCCATGATCCACAGGTCGCTGCCGATGCCGGGCGAGTTGATCGCGTTGGACAGCGGCGTGTAGGCGAACCAGCCGAACGAGGCCGCGCCGCCCGGCGTGAAGAAGCCGGACACGGCGATGAGGCTGCCGAACAGGTAGAGCCAGTAGCTGACCATGTTGAGGCGCGGGAACGCCACGTCGGGGGCGCCGATCTGCAGCGGCATCAGCTCGTTGGCGAAGCCGGCGAACAGCGGCGTCGCGAACATCAGCAGCATGATCGTGCCGTGCATGGTGAACAGCTGGTTGAACTGCTCGTTGCTGGTGAACTGCATGCCCGGCTGGGCCAGCTCGGCCCGCATGATCAGCGCCATGACGCCGCCGATCAGGAAGAAGGCGAAGGACGTGATCAGATAGAGGTGCCCGATGATCTTGTGATCAGTGGAGGACAGCCACTTGGCGATCACCTGGCCCTTGGTGACGGGCCTGAGCGGCGCGCGGAGGGGTTCATGAATGGCGGTCACTGGGCACTCCCAGCCTGATGGGTCGCGATGTACTGGTCGAACTCTTGCTGCGGGACGAGCTTCACCCGGAACAGCATGCGGCTGTGGTCGACACCGCAGAGCTCAGCGCACCGGCCGGCGAAGGTGCCCGTGCGGTCCAGCGTGGTGATCTGGAACGTGCGGCCCGGGTTGCCCTCCTTGATGCCGGGGATGACGTCCCGCTTGAACAGGAACTCCGGCACCCAGAACGAGTGGATGACGTCGTCGGTCGACAGATCGAACTCGACCTTCGTCTTCGTCGGCAGGACCAGCTCAGGCCCCTTGTGGTAGTCGCTCACCGGCACGCCGGCGACGGGGGCCAGCGTCTTGCCGTTGACGGTGGTGGTGAAGCGCCAGCTCCACTGGAAGGCCTCGACCTTGACCTTGACGGTCGCGTCGCCGTCCACCTTGGTCAGCACCTCGCTGTCACGCGCGGTGAAGAAGAAGAACACCGACACCATGACGAGCGGGATCAAGGTGTAGAGCATCTCGATCGGCAGGTTGTAACGCACCTGCGGAGGGAGATCGGCCGAGGACTTCCGCTTGCGGTGGAAGATGGCCGCCCACACGATCAGGAAGATGACGACTGCGCCCGTGGCGAGTGCGGCGATCCAGGCCCCGTTCCACAGACTCTGGACCACGCCCGCCTGCTCGGTGACATGGTCGGGAAGAAGGCCACGAGACCAGTCGGCCTTCGGAACGTCATTAGCACACGCCGTAGCAGTGGCCAGCAGCAACGCCAAAGCGGCGGCACGCGGCACCCTGCGCCGGGCCAACGAACGCCGCGTCGTACGGCGAGTCGGACTCACGGATCGCCTACCCCACAGATGAAGCCCAAGAGTCTTTCTCTTGGGCGCTCTTATTTCCAGATGCACAGCTGATTGCAGACACATTAGCGTGCAGGTGCCTCGCCCTACCGCGCGACCCCTCGATGGCGCCGCAAGTGGGACGATGAGTCTCGTGGCGTATTTCGACGCGGCTTCGAGCGAGCCGCTCCACCCTCAGGCACGCGAGGCGCTGCTGGCGGCGATCGACGTCGGCTGGGCCGACCCCGCGAGACTGTACGGCCAGGCCCGCCGCGCGCACCTGCTGTTGGAACAGGCCCGCACGGAGGTGGCCGAGGCGCTCGGCGCGCGCCCGGACGAGGTGTCGTTCACATCGTCGGGCACGCAGGCCGTGCATCTCGGCGTGCTCGGCACCCTACACGGCAGACGCAGGGCCGGGCGCCACCTGGTCACCGGCGCCGTCGAGCACTCCAGCGTGCTGCACGCCGCCGGCGTGCACGAACGCGACGGAGGCACGACCGAGACGGTGGGCGTGGACCTGACAGGGCGGGTGGATCTCGACCGGTTCGCCGAGGCGGTCGCCCGTCCCGGCACCGCGCTGGCCTGCCTGCAGACGGCCAACCACGAGGTCGGCACGGTGCAGCCGGTGGCGGAGGCGGCCGCGGCGTGCCGCTCCCACGGGGTTCCGCTGCTGGTGGACGCGGCGCAGACGGCCGGCAGGATGCCGATCCCGCCCGGCTGGTCGGTGCTGACGGCCAGCGCCCACAAGTGGGGCGGCCCCGCGGGAGTGGGCGTGCTGGTGGTGCGCAAGGGCACACGGTTCCGCTCGTTCCTGCCCGAAGACGAGCGGGAACGGCGGCGGGTGCCGGGGTTCGAGAACGTGCCCGGCATCGTCGCGGCGGCGGCCGCGCTGCGCGCGATGGCCGCCGATGCCGCGCAGGAGCAGGCGCGGCTGTCGGAGCTCGTGGCCAGGATCAGGGAGACGGTGCCGAAGATCGTCCCGGACGTCGAGGTGATCGGCGACCCGGTCGACCGGGCGCCGCACATCGTGACCTTTTCGTGTCTGTACGTCGACGGCGAGGCTTTGCTGACCGAGCTGGACAAGGCCGGTTTCGCTGTTTCGTCAGGAAGCTCGTGCACCGCTAGTACGCTTCGTCCATCGCACGTTCTTGAAGCGATGGGCGTGCTGACGCATGGCAATGTCCGGGTGTCGCTGCCCAGGGGCGCCTCCGCGGCGGAGGTCGACAGATTCCTCGCCGTGCTGCCCGATCTGGTGCGCCGCATCCGGCAGGACGCAGGAGTCGCATGACCGAGGTTACCCAGCCGGCTTTGACGATCGACGCGCTCGGGAAGAAGTGCCCGATCCCGATCATCATGCTGGCGGAGCAGATCAACTACGTCCCGCTCAACGCGGTGGTGGCCGTGCTGGCCGACGATCCCGCGGCGTACACGGACGTGCCGGCGTGGTGCAGGCTGAAGTCGCACCGGCACGTCGGCTCGTACGAGCTGCCCGGGGGCGGCTGGGCCATCCACGTCCGGCGCAACTACTGACATTCCCCCCGAAAGTGGGGTAGGGGCTTCCCGTACGAAGTCACCGACTTTCGGGGGAAAGCCATGACCAGAGAACATCCGCACGAGACCGCCCGTGACGTGATGCATCCGGGTGCCGAGTGCATCGGCGCGCACGAGACGCTCGACCGGGCGGCTCAGCTGATGCGCAACATGAACGTGGGGGCACTGCCCGTGTGCGGCCCCGACGAGCGGGTGAAGGGCATCATCACCGACCGCGACATCGTGATCAAGTGCATCGCGTCGGGGCACGACCCGTCGAGGACGACGGCGGGCGAGCTGGCCGGGGGCCTGGTCTTCGTCACCCCGGACACGTCCGTGGACGAGACGCTCACGCTGATGGAGCAGCACCAGATCAAGCGGATGCCGGTGCTGTCGGACAACCGCATCGTCGGCATGATCTCCGAGGCGGACCTCGCCAAGCACCTGCCGGACGACAAGCTCGCCGAGTTCATGCACCACGTCTACGCGAGGGGCTGAGCCGTACGGGACGGCCCGAGGCCGCCCCGGCCGCTTACACCGGGCCGGGGCGGCCGAGCGGTGCCTACGGGTGGTAGCAGCGCACGTGCTCGGCGATGTCCGCCGTGGCCTCGCTGCCGTACGCGGCGCCGAACCGCTCGAGGAAGACCTGCTGACCGAGCTCGTACTCCTGGCCGCCGACGCGCTCGAGCACGTGGGTGGCCGTCAGGTTGCCGATCTGGCCGCAGCGCTCCAGGGGCAGCCCCCAGGCCAGCCCCGACAGGAACCCGGCGCGGAAGGCGTCGCCCACGCCGGTGGGGTCGGCCTTGCCCCGCTCGGGGGCGGGGGCGACGTGGATGGACGGCTCGCCCCTGCGGTCGATGACGGCGCCCTTGGGGCCGAGCGTGGTGACGCGGACGCCGACCCGGTGCAGGATCTCCTCGTCGGACCAGCCGGTCTTCTGCTCGATGAGCCCCTTCTCGTAGTCGTTGGAGAAGAGGTAGGCGGCACCGTCGACGAGCTGGCGGATCTGCTCGTCCGCCATGCGCGCGAGCTGCTGGGAGATGTCGGCGGCGAACGGGATGCCGCGCTGGCGGCACTCGTCGGTGTGGCGCAGCATCGCGTCGGGGTCGTTGGGGCTGATCAGCACCAGGTCGAGGCCGCCCAGCCGGGAGGCGACGGGCTGCAGCTCGATCAGCCGGGCCTCGGCCATGGCCCCGGTGTAGAACGAGGCGATCTGGTTGTGGTGCTGGTCGGTGGTGCACAGGAAACGCGCGGTGTGCTGGGTCTCCGAGATGTGCACGGAGTCGCAGTCGACGCCGTGGCGCTCCAGCCACGAGCGGTAGTCGGCGAAGTCGTTGCCGACGGCTCCCACGAGGATCGGCTTGAGGCCGAGGCAGGCCATGCCGAACGCGATGTTCGCGGCGCATCCGCCACGACGGATCTGAAGGTCATCCACCAGGAACGAGAGTGACACCCGATCGAGCTGCTCGGCGATGAGCTGATCGCCGAAGCTTCCTGGGAAGGTCATCAGGTGGTCTGTCGCGATTGAGCCGGTAACGGCGATGCGCACGGGATTCTTCTTCCTCGTTGTCAGCAGGCCTATGAGCCCCACGAGAATACGCGAAGGTCCCGCGCGCACAAAGGCGAGCGGGACCCGGCGGCCACCGACTAGTTGAAGGAGTCACCACAGGCACAGGAGCCCGTGGCGTTGGGGTTGTCGATGGTGAACCCCGACTTCTCGATCGTGTCGACGAAGTCGATCGAGGCCCCCATGAGGTACGGAGCGCTCATGCGGTCGGTGACCACGCTGACGCCCCCGAAGTCCGACACCACGTCGCCGTCCATCGACCGGTCGTCGAAGAAGAGCTGGTAGCGCAGGCCGGAGCAACCACCAGGCTGCACGGCGACCCGCAGCTGCAGACCTTCCTCACCCTGCTGCTCGAGCAGGCTCTTGACCTTGGCGGCGGCCGCGTCGGTCAGGATCAGGCCCTGCGCCGTGGTCTCGCTGCTCTCAACCGTCATCTGCTGACTCCCTAACCCGGCTGTCTGTTTCCGACGTCCTACTAATGACGCTACCAACACCTGGCCCATGCCACACATTCCCAGGGCTGCCGCCCCCCGGAATAAGTAGGTATCCCCCATATGTCATGATGAGTATCGTCACTTCGACGATAAGGGGGTTTGGCCATGGCCACCCAGACTGGGCTGCCGCTCTTCGTCCTCGGCCAGGGCGCCGATCCGCACAGCGAGAAGGGGGTCGAGTGCCCGGGCGAGCTGCCGCCCGCCTCGGACCCCGACCTGGTGGAACGGGCCCGCAAGGCGAAGGAGGCGCTCGGCGACCGGCTGTTCGTGCTCGGGCACCACTACCAGCGCGACGAGGTCATCCAGTTCGCCGACGTCACGGGCGACTCGTTCAAGCTTGCCCGGCTTGCGGCGGCCAGGCCGGAGGCGGAGTTCATCGTCTTCTGCGGCGTGCACTTCATGGCCGAGTCGGCCGACATTTTGACCGGCGACCACCAGAGGGTGGTGCTGCCGGACCTGGCGGCCGGCTGCTCGATGGCGGACATGGCCACGTTCGACCAGGTCGAGGAGTGCTGGGAGGCCCTGGAGGACGCCGGCCTCGCCGATCAGGTGATCCCGGTCACGTACATGAACTCCAGCGCCGACATCAAGGCCTTCTGCGGCAGGAACGGCGGCGCGGTCTGCACCTCCTCCAACGCCCGCCGCGCCCTGGACTGGGCGTTCTCGCGCGGCGAGAAGGTCCTGTTCCTGCCCGACCAGCACCTCGGCCGCAACACGGCGGTGCTGGAGATGGGCATGTCCCTGGAGGACTGCGTCGTCTGGAACCCGCACCGCCCCAACGGCGGCCTCACCCAGGAGCAGCTGGAGCGGGCCAGGATGATCCTCTGGCGCGGCCACTGCTCGGTGCACGGCCGCTTCACGGCGGAGTCGGTCGACGACGTGCGCTCGCGCATCCCCGGCGTGAACGTCCTGGTGCACCCGGAGTGCCGCCACGAGGTCGTGCTCAAGGCGGACCACGTGGGCTCGACCGAGCACATCATCCAGACCCTGGAGTCGGCCCCCGCGGGCTCCAGCTGGGCGATCGGCACCGAGCTGAACCTGGTCAAGCGGCTGACGCAGGCGTTCCCCGACAAGAGCATCTCGTTCCTGGACAAGACGGTGTGCTACTGCTCGACCATGAACCGGATCGACCTGCCGCACCTGGTGTGGGCCCTGGAGTCCCTGGTGCTCGGGGAGGTCGTCAACCAGATCACGGTGGACGAGGACACCGCCCACTGGGCCCGGGTGGCCCTGGACCGCATGCTCGCCCTCCCCTAACCCACGCGGGCCACGAACGCGCTCACCGCGGCCCGGAAACCCTCCGGGTCCTCGACCCAGGGCAGGTGACCGGCGCCCGGCAGGGTCACCCGCGACGCGTACGGCAGCGCCCGCTCCAGCGAGTCCACCGCCCGGCGGGGCCGGATGTCCTCGGCCCCGTCGACGATCAGCGCCGGCACCGCCAGCGCCGCGCAGGCGGCCTTCAACGCCGGTGTGCCCCAGTCGCGCCTGTTCACGGCGTTGATGGTGGCGTTGCACTCGAAGTTGACGCCGAGCCAGGGCGTCGCCATGCGGTCGGCGTGCTCCATGGCCCGGCCGCGGTCGGCGAAGTCCGCCGACCACTGCAGCACCGCGAACTCACGGTCCTCGGCGGCCGTGCGTTCGCGGCTCTCCAGCGCCGCCCAGCGCTCCACGTGCTCGCCCACCGCGTCGCGCAGGCGGAGGTGGTACTCCTCGCGCCAGGTGTGGCCCGGGTCGATGCCCGTGCCGGAGACGTAGACCAGCCCGCGTACGCGATCCGGGTGCTCCAGGGCGTAGCGCAGGGCCAGCTGGGCGCCCCACGAGTGGCCGAGCAGCACCATCGCCTCCAGGCCGAAGTGGTGGCGGACGGCGTCGAGGTCCGCCACCGTCCGGGCCACCGAGTACGGGCCGAGCCGCTGGGAGCGGCCGCAGCCGCGCTGGTCCCATCGATGGACGGCCGCGACGCCGGACAGCAGGGCGGCCACGTCCTCCAAGGTGTCCCACAGGCCCGGCCCGCCGTGGCAGAAGACGACGGGGCGGCCTTCGCCGCTCCGCACCGCCCAGAGCCGCACGCCGTCATCGGTCACGACTGTCTCGCCCACCTGAGCATGATCCCTCGCGGCGCGGCTCAGCGGAAGGCGGCGGCGTTGCGCCGGGCCCAGGCGGCGAACGGCTGAGGGGCCCGGCCGAGCACGCGTTCGACGTCCGGGCTGATCCGCCGCTCGGCCTCGGTGGGCTCGCCGATGATGTCCAGCGTGGTGTCCGCGACCGGCGCGGGCATGAACGCCAGCATCTGCGCGCGGGCCTCCTCCCGGGTCTGCTCGACGAACGTGACCGGCTCGCCGATCGCCTGGGCGATGGCCTCGGCGTTCTGCCGCGGGGTCACCGGCTCGGGCCCGGTGAGCTCGTAGGTGCGGCCGTCGTGGCCCGGCTCCCGCAGCACGGCGGCGGCCACCGCGGCGATGTCGTCGGGGTCGATGATCGGCAGCCCGACGTCGCCGAACGGCGCCGCGACCGTGCGGTTCGCACGGATGGACCCGGCCCAGGCGTACCTGTTGGAGGCGAATCCGCCCGGCCGAAGGATCGTCCATCGCACCCCCGAGTTAATGACCGCGCGTTCCACCTCCGCTCCGAAGCGGCCGTGGGACGCGCTGTCCGGGCGGGTCACCACGCCCTGCGAGGAGAGCAGGACGACCCTGCCCGGCCCGCTCACCGCGGCGACGATCTCCTTGGGCTCCCTGGCGAACAGGTCGCCGCTCGTGAGGAGGAACAGCGCGTCCGCGCCCTCCAGCGCCGCGCTCATGCTGCCGGGGTCGGCCAGGTCGGCGGCCACCGCGCGCACGCCCTGCGGCACGTCGGCGTCGGTGATGCGGCGGGACACGGCGGTGACCTGCTCCCCCGCCTCGGCCAGCAGCCGGACCAGCGTCCGCCCGACGTTCCCCGTGGCGCCCGTGACAACGATCATGATCTCTCCCGTTGTTAGTTAGTTGACTGACTCACTTGTGGGAGACCATAGCACGACCGGGCCGCCTATAGTTAGTCAGGTGACTGACTCAACGGGTTCGCGGGCGAGGACCGCCGCCGCCAAGCGCCGGCGGCTGATGGCCGCCGCCGCCCAGGTCGTGCACCGGCAGGGGGCCGAGCGCACCACCATCGCCGACATCGCCCACGCCGCCGACGTCCCCGTGGGCAACGTGTACTACTACTTCAAGACCAAGGACGACCTGGTCGCCGCCGCCCTCGCCGAGCACGCGCGGCAGCTGGAGCTCCTCACCGGCCGCCTGGACGAGCTCGACGACCCGAGGGAGCGGCTGAAGACCCTCGTGGAAGGGTGGGTCAGCCAGCGCGACCTCGCGGCCCGCTACGGCTGCCCGACCGGGACGCTCGCCGCGGAGCTGGACAAACGCCCCGAGGGCGGCCTGGACGCCGAGGCCGGCCGCGTCATCCGGCTGCTGCTGGACTGGGTCGAGCGCCAGTTCCGCGAGCTCGGCCGGCCCGACCCCTGGGACCTCGCCCTGACGCTGGTGGGCGCCTACCAGGGCATGTCCCTGCTGGCCAACGCCCTGCGCGACCCCGACGTCATGACCCGCCAGGGCGCCCGCCTGCTCGACTGGCTCGACTCCCTGCCCGAGACCCCCGTCGGCTGAAGGCCCACCGCGCCAACCCCCGCCGAGCACGTACTTCGTGTCGTCCGCCGCGCTCTTCGTGAGGTGGGCGGCCAGAGGTAACGGACTCCGATCCTTTTTCGCGGCATCCGCAGGAGGCCGGGACACCATGAGGGTGTCCTGACGATCACCCTCCGGAGGAGCCATCATGGAAAGTCCGTCGAGGCGGGGATTACTGGGCGGCGCCGCGCTGGTGGCGGGTGCCGCGACGCTGTCCGCGTCCCCCGCCCGAGCCGCCGCGTCATCCGGTGGGCCGATCACTGGGCCGGTCACCGTGTACCCGGGCGACCCCCGCTACCAGGAGCTCACCGTGGGCTACAACCAGCGCTGGGTCGGCGCGCCCGACTATGTGCGCGTGGTCAGCTCGACCGCCCAGGTCGTCGCCGCGGTGCAGGAGGCGGTCGACGCGGGCAAGCGGATCTCGGTGGTGTCCGGCGGCCACTGCCTGGCCCCGTTCGTGTTCAACCCCGACGTGGACGTCGTCATCGACCTGTCCGGGCTGGACGAGGTGTACTTCGACCAGCAGCGGGGCGCGTTCGCGGTCGAGGGCGGCGCCCGGCTGTCGGGCGTCTACGACACGTTGTTCAAGAAGTGGGGCGTGACCATTCCTGGCGGGATGTGCCCCACGGTCGGCATCGGCGGCCACGCCACCGGCGGCGGGTACGGCTTCCTGTCCCGGCAGTTCGGGGCCGTGATCGACCACCTGGCGGCGGTCGAGGTCGTGGTCGTGGACCGCTCGGGCACCGCCCGCGCCGTGACGGCCTCGCGCGATCCGGCCGATCCCGACCGCGACCTGTGGTGGGCGTGCGCCGGCGGCGGAGGCGGCAACTTCGGCATCGTCACCCGCTTCTGGTTCCGCACGCCGGGCGCGAGCGGCGCCAACCCGAGCCGCCTGCTCGTCAACCCGCCCAAGGACGTGCTGCTCAGCGCCGTCGGCATCCCGTGGAGCATGCTGGACCGCACGAAGTTCGCCACCCTGGTCACGAACTGGGGCTCCTGGTACGAGGGGCACGCCGCGCCCGACTCCCCCGCCAGGATCCTGTCCGGCGTCGCGTCGCTGGCGCACCGCTCGAGCGGGAACGTCTTCCTGCTGACCCAGGTCGACGCCACCGCCCCCGGCGCGGCGCGGATCCTCGGCGACTACCTCGGGGCCCTGACCGCCGGACTCGGCGCCGACGCCGTGGTGGCGGCCCAGCCGGCGCAGCGGCTCCCATGGTTGCGCGCGGTCAAGCTGATCGCCGCCAGCATCCCCTCGTTCATCAACCCGACGCTGCGCGGCTCCTCCAAGTCGGCCTACCTGCGGCGCTCGTACACGGCCGAGCAGGCGGGCGCGATGTACGACGCGCTCACCCGTACGGACTTCGCCAACCCGGCGGCCGCGGTGACCCTGGCCGGGTTCAGCGGCGGCGCGATCAACGCCGTCCCCGCCACGCGAACCGCGCTGGCGCACCGCGACGCCGCGTTCTGGACGCTGTTCGAGACCCAGTGGCAGGACCCGGCCGCCGACGCCGCCAACATCGGCTGGCTGCGCGACCTGTACGGCTCGGTATGGGCGGCCACCGGCGGCTACCCGGTGCCCGGCGACCAGGCCGACGGCTGCTACGTCAACAACCCGGACCCCGACATCACCGACCCCGCGTTCAACCGCTCGGGCGTGCCCTGGCAGACGCTGTACTACAAGGGCAACTACGCCAGGCTCCAGCAGGTCAAGGCGGCCTACGACCCCCGCGACGTCTTCCGGCACGCGCAGTCGGTCTCGCTGCCGTAGCGGCACCTGGCCAAGTGCCCCGCCCTACTTGACTTTGTCAGCGCGCCGCCGCCGCGCTCGCTTCCCGGCGCCGATGCGCGCTCCTAGCGTCGAGCACACCGAGTGACGGAGGAGAACACCGTGATCCATCAACTCATCTTCGCCGCGCCCAAGCCCGGGATGACGGAGGAGGAGTTCCAGCAGTACTGGCTGAACGTGCACGCCGTCCGGTACGCGAGCAAGATCCCGCAGATCAGGAAGTACCTGATCGACACCCGGATCCCGTTGTCGCCCGACGAGGGCGAGCCGCTGTGGAGCGGCGTCGCCGAGATCTGGCTGCGCGACGAGCGGGAGCAGCTCGAGTCGCTGCAGACGCCCGAGTTCCTGGAGGGCGCGCGGGTCGACGAGCCGCGCTGGGCGGCGTTCTGGCGCACGGTCGTGCTCGACACCGACGCGCACGAGCTGGTGCCGGGACCCGAGCTCGCCCCGCCGTCGGGCGTGAAGCTGATCGTGCTGGTCAAGCGGAAGGAAGGGCTGCCGCTGGCCGACTTCAGAAGTGCCGATCTCGGCCCGCACGCCGAACTGGTCGCGCAGGTGCCGGGGCTGCGCCGGTACCTCCAGTGCCACGTCAGGGACGGCGCGTACGCCATCGGCGAGGCGGTGCTCGACGCCGCCCACCTCCTGTGGTTCGACGACAGGGACGCCATGGAGGCCGCGCTCGCCTCGCCTGAGTACGCCAAGGTCGTGGCCGACATGGAGACGCTGGTCGAACCGAGGTACGTGCACCGGCTGGCCGTCACCGAGCACTGGGTCATCGGACCGGAGAGCCGCTGATGTCCGCCGGTGACCAGGGATACGAGTACATCGTCGTGGGCGCCGGCGCGGCCGGGGCGGTCGTCGCCGCCAGGCTCGTCGAGCGGACCGACGCGCGCGTGCTCCTGCTGGAGTCCGGCGGCGACGCCGGTCTGGCGGCCATCCGCCAGACCGGCATCCCGGGCATGGCCTCGCTGTGGCAGGACCCCGCCGTCACCTGGCCGTACGTCACGGTCCCGCAGGCCGGGCTGGGCTGGCGGACGATCCCACTGCCCCAGGGCAAGGTGCTGGGCGGCGGCAGTTCGGTCAACGCCATGCTGTACGTCCGGGGCAACCGCCGCGACTACGACGGCTGGGCCGCCCAGGGCAACGAGGGCTGGTCGTACGACGAGGTGCTGCCCTGCTTCAAGCGGGCCGAGGACTTCGAGGACGGCGCCGGGCCGTACCACGGGGCGGACGGGCCCATGAAGGTGGCCCGCCTGTCCGCGATGTCGGAGGTGTCGCGCGCCTTCCTCAGGGCCGCCGACGAGCTGGGCTTCCCCGGCGGAGAGGACTGGGACTACAACGGGGCCGCGCAGGAGGGCGCCTTCACCTACCAGTCCACCAGGACGAAGGACAACCAGCGCTCGAGCACGGCGTTCGGCTACCTCGACCCGCTGCGCGGGCATCCCCGCCTCACCGTCGAGACCGGCGCGACGGCGACCCGCGTGCTGCTGGACGGCACGACGGCCACGGGCGTGGAGTACCTGCGCGACGGCGCCGTCCACCGCGCCGAGGCGAGCGCCGAGGTGATCGTCTCCTGCGGCGCGCTCGCCACGCCCAAGCTGCTGATGCTCTCCGGGATCGGCCCGGCCGATGCCCTGCGCGAGCACGGGTTCGCGGTCGCCGCCGACCTGCCCGGCGTCGGCGCCAACCTGCACGACCACCTCATCCTCGGCGTGGCCTACGCCGCGCGGTCGGTCCTGCCGCTGTCCGAGCTGCTGGCGGAGGTGGGGCTGTTCCCGCCGGACGACCCCGATCTCCAGATGCTGTTCGGCCCCGTGCAGTTCGTGGCCGACGAGTACCGCGTCGACGGGCCCGCCTTCACCTTCGCCCCCGTGCTCGCGCGGCCGCGCAGCAGGGGCAGGCTCGCCCTGCGGTCGGCGGACCCCGCCGACGCGCCCCTGGTCGATCCCCGCTACCTCGAGGACCCGGCCGACCTGGCCGCCCTCGTGCGCGGGATCGAGCTGTCCAGGGAACTGGCGCACGGCAGCGCGATGTGCTCGTTGCACGACCGCGAGAGCGCGCCCGGCCACGGCGCCGACCTGCCCGCCTACGTCCGCGCCACCGCGACCACCGTGTGGCATCCGGTGGGCACCTGCCGCATGGGAAGCGACCCGCTGGCCGTGGTCGACGCGGCGCTGCGCGTGCACGGGATCGAGCGGCTGCGCGTCGCCGACGCCTCGATCATGCCGTCCATCCCCGCGGGCAACACCGCCGCCGCCACCGTCATGATCGGGGAGCGCGCGGCCGACCTGCTGACATGAAGGAGCCGACCGTGCCAGACACCTACAGGTACATCGTCATCGGCGCCGGCGCCGCCGGATCGGTGGTGGCCGCCCGGCTCAGCGAGGACCCCGACACCTCCGTGCTGCTCCTGGAGGCGGGCGACGCACAGGTCACCGACGCGGTCACGACGCCGTGGCGGTGGAACGAGGTGCTGCTGACCGACCTGGACTGGGCGTACATGAGCGAGCCCCAGCCCGGTCTGGACGGCAACCGCGTCTACTCGGCCGCCGGTCGGGGCCTGGGCGGCACCTCGAACATCTACCACATGATGCACACCAGGGGCCGCCCGCAGGACTACGACGACTGGGCCTACCACGGGTGTCCCGGCTGGTCCTTCGACGACGTGCTGCCGTGGCTGCAGCGCCTGGAGGACCAGCGCGACGGGCACAACCCGCTGGCCGGCAAGGACGGTCCGATGACCGTGGCCGACGCGGCCGAGACGGGCAGCCCGGTGTCGGAGACGTTCATCGAGGCCTGCGTCGAGCTCGGCCATCCGCGCCTGGACGACTTCAACGCGGGCCTGTTCGGCGCGGGCTGGCACCACGTGAACATCAAGGACGGCCGGCGCCGGGGCGCCCGCGAATCGTACCTCGATCCCGCGCTCGACCGGCCCAACCTCACCGTGCTGAGCGCGGCCCTCGCGGCACGGCTGCTGTTCAAGGGGACCCGCTGCGTCGGCGTGGAGTACCTGCGCGAGGGCCGCACGCACACGGCGCGGGCCGAGGCCGAGGTGGTGGTGTGCGCGGGCGCCATCCAGTCGCCCAAGCTGCTGCTGCTGTCGGGCCTGGGCCCGGCCGGCGACCTGGCCGAACTCGGCATCCCGGTCGTGGCCGACCTGCCCGGGGTCGGGGCCAACTTCCACGACCACCCGCTGGTCATCGGGCCGATCGGCTACCTGGCCGAGCCGGGCGACGACCCGCGCGGCAACGTGACCGAGGTCGCGCTCTTCTGCGGGTCGCAGGACGGGCTGCCCGTCCCCGACCTGGAGGTCGCGCTGGTGCACCGCGCGCCGTTCGGCGAGAAGTTCTTCGCCAACGTCATCCGCCGCGTGCAGACCGGCCAGCCGGTCGCGCCGGTGCGGGAGCTGGTGGACCCGCACGTGATCCTCAGCCTGACCGGCCTGGTGGGGCCGGTCTCACGGGGATGGGTACGGCTGGCGGGCACCGACCCGACCGCCTACCCGCGGATCAACGCCAACTACTTCGGCGACCCGGTCGACCTGGAGCGCACGGTCACCGCCGTGGAGATCGCCAGGGACGTCTACCGCACCAAGGCGTTCACCGGCAGGTGGGGGCTGTCCGAGGTCGCCCCAGGGCCCGGCGTGACCAACCGCGACGAGCTGCGGGCCTGGGTGAAGGCCAACACCGGGTCGTACTACCACTTCGCCGGCTCCTGCCGGATGGGCACCGACGCCTCGGCCGTGGTCGACCCCCGGCTGCGGGTGCGCGGCGTGGAGGGGCTGCGCGTGGCCGACGCCTCCGTCATGCCCTCGCTGGTCAACGCGCACCCGCACGCCACGGTCGTGATGATCGGCGAGCGCGCGGCCGACCTCGTCCGTTCCCATAGGTAGAAGTCCCATAAGTAGAAGCGAGAGTGCCAGCACAACCTCGTCCTGTCAGCCGGGCCGGAACATTTCAATAATTCGAGGAAAGGGGGATGTTCGATTTATAGGGGTTGGTCGTATGACCGTATACGCGGATTTGAATTCGCGAGAGATTTGGCTCTCTCCTTTCTGTGAGGACCTGTTCGCGTCCTTCCTCCGTTCCGATCAGCGCCGATGGGGCGAGGTCTACGTCCATGGCCTGGTCTCCGTCCCGGGCCGCAAGTCGATCCGCCGGATCTCCACCGAGGTCGTGGGGCGGCCCGTCGACCAGTGCCTCCAGCAGTTCATCAACCAGAGCCCCTGGGACTGGGCGCCCGTACGGCAGCGCCTGGCCCAGCTGCTCGCCGAGGCGATCCGGCCGAAGGCGTGGGTGCTGGAGGAGGTCGTCTTCCCGAAGAACGGGTCCAAGTCGGTGGGCGTGGCGCGGCAGTTCGCCAACTCCGCGGGCCGCCTCCTCAACTGCCAGCTCGGCCTGTCGGTCGTGATGGTGGGAGAGGACGGCGGCTGCCCGGTCAACTGGCGGCTGCTGCTGCCCCGCTCGTGGGACGAGGACGACGGCCTGCGCAGCCGGGCGCGCGTGCCGGCCCACGAGCGCAGCCGGCCGCACTGGCGGCACCTGCTGCAGGCCGTCGACGAGATGGTGGTCGACTGGGGGCTGCCTCCGGCGCCCATCGTGGTGGACGGCAGGTCGATGCCCGGCGTGGAGCTCCTCCTCGCCGGGCTCGCCGAGCGCGGGCTGCCCTACCTCGTCCGCGTCTCCCCCGGCACCCTGCCGGCCGGCGGGGCCGGCCTGCCCGCCCGCCCGGTGCTGGAGCCGTTACGGCCCCGGCTGCAGGTGGTGCAGGGGCAGGCGGGCCCGCGGCCGCCGGCGCCGGGCCGCCGGTGGTATCCGCGCTCGGGGGCGCGGGCGATGTGGCTGACCGACCTGGGCCGCAACCGGGTGGCCGACCTGGCGGGGCTGGTCGGGCTGCGCAACAGGGCGGCGGCCGTGCTCGCGTCGGTCGCCGCCGAGTCCGGCCTGCAGCACTTCGAGGGCCGCTCCTTCCAGGGCTGGCACCACCACGTCACGCTGGTGTCGGTCGCCCACGCCTACCGGCTGCTGCGCGGCCTGGACGGACGGGAGGCGGAGGAACTGTGCCTGCGCCCGCATGGCTGACCGACCGGCTCGCCGAGATCGAGCTGTTCTCCGGGCTGTCGGACGAGCAGCTCGACTGGCTCGCGTGCGCCGGGACCGTCAGGGAGCTCGTCGACGGGGAGGCGCTGTTCGTCGAGGGCGCGCCGGCCGACGCCTTCTACGTCCTGCTGGACGGCGAGATCGTGGTCTCGAAGCTGGTCGGCGGGCGGGAGCAGGTGCTCGCCCGGCACCTCGGCGACGTGCTGGAGCACCAGTTCATCGGCGAGCTCCCGCTGCTCACCAGCGACGAGTACCTGGCCACCGCGCTGGCCGTGGGGCCGGCGCGGGTCGTGGCCTACGGCAAGGACGCGTTCTTCGACATGCTGGAGCGCTGCCCGCAGGTCTGCCGGGTGCTGCTGCCGGTGTTGGCCGGGCGCATCAACGCCATGGAGCGCCAGGCCGGGCGCAGCCGCATGCTGGAAGGGCTGGGCATGCTGGCGGCCGGCCTGGCCCACGAGCTGAACAACCCGGCGGCGGCCGCCCTGCGGGCCACGCGCGAGCTGCGCGACCTCCCGCCCCGGCTGGCCGCCGCCGCGGTCGAGTGGGGGCGCACGGGCGAGGAGGCCGAGGTGCGGCTCGTCGCGCGGTTCCAGGACCGGCTGGGCTCCGGGGCCGCGCTGGACCCGCTGGCCGAGGCGGAGGCGGCCGACGACGTCGCCGACTGGCTCCGCGAACACGGCCTCGATCAGGCCGTCGAGCTGACCGACGACCTCGCCGAGCACGGTGTGGACCGTGCCGAGCTCGACGAGCTGGCCGCCGGGCTGCGGCCGGGCGCCCTCGCCGCGGCGCTGGCGTACCTGGTGCCGGTGCTGCGCATCCGGACGCTCGCCGGCGACGCGGCCGAGGCGTCCGAGCGGGTGGTGGAGCTGGTACGGCGCACCTCGGCCTACACGAACCTGGACCGCGCGCCCCAGCGGGACGCCGACCTGCGCGAGGGGCTGGATGCCACGCTCGCCCTCATGGCGCCCAAGCTGCGCAACATCCGCGTACGCCGCGAATACGGCGGCGTCCCCGACCTCCAGGCCTTCCCCAGCGAGCTCAACCAGGTCTGGACCAACCTCATCGACAACGCCGTGGACGCCATGGGCGGCCAGGGCGATCTGACGATCAGCACCAGGCGGGAGGGCGACCACGCCGTGGTGGAGTTCCGCGACACCGGCCACGGCATCCCCGCCGAGGCGCTGCCGATGGTGTTCCAGCCCTTCTTCACCACCAAGGACCTGGGCAAGGGGACCGGTCTCGGGCTCCACGTCAGCATGGACATCGTGGCGCAGCGGCACGGCGGCTCGATGGAGGTCGACTCGCGGCCGGGCGACACGCGGTTCGTGGTGCGGCTGCCGCTGGCCCGGGGCCCCGGGTAAGGGTCAGCTCTCCGAGTGGTAGCGGTGGATCATCGACACCGCCATGGCGCCCTCGCCGACGCCCGAGGCCAGCCGCTTGACGGAGTTGGCGCGCACGTCGCCGGCCGCGAACACGCCCGGCACGCTCGTCTCCAGCAGCAGCGGCGGCCGTGGCAGGTCCCAGCTGGCCAGCCCGGCCACCGGGCCGAGGTCGGGGCCGGTCAGCAGGAAGCCGTTGGCGTCCCTGCGCACGAGGTCGTCCAGCCACTCGGTGCGCGGACTGGCGCCGATGAAGACGAAGACGTGCTCGGCCTCCCGCGTGGTCAGCCCGCCGCTGCGGGTGTCGCGCAGCGTGATGTGCTCCAGCCGGTCCGCGCCGTCGGCGGCGACCACGCGGGTGTTCGTCATGACCGTGATGTTGCCCGTCGCGGCGATCTCGTCCACCAGGTACGCGGACATGGCGCTGGCCAGGCTGTCCGCGCGCACCACCATGGTGACGTGGCAGGCGTGCCGGGAGAAGTGCAGCGCCGCCTGGCCGGCGGAGTTGGCGCCGCCCACGACCCACACGTGCCGCCCCACGCATGACTCGGTCTCCGACAGGGCCGCGCCGTAGTAGATGCCGGCCCCCTCGAAGCGGGCCGCGTCCTCGGCGTCGAGACCGCGGTACGACAGGCCCGGCGACAGCAGCACGGTGGCGGCGGTGATCTCCTTGCCGTCGGACAGGTTCAGCACGCATGCCCGGCCGGCCCGGCTCAGCCGCCTGGCCTCGACCGGGGCCAGCACGTCCACGCCGAACCTGCGGGCCTGCGCCATGGCGCGGTTGGTCAGATCGACGCCGGAGATGCCGGACGGGAAGCCGAGGTAGTTCTCGATCCGGCTGGAGGTGCCGGCCTGGCCGCCCGGGACGTACGCCTCGATGAGCAGCGTCGCCATCCCCTCGGACGAGGCGTAGACCGACGCGGCCAGCCCGGTCGGGCCGCCTCCGACGATCGCCACGTCGTAGTGCGGGTGGCTGAGCTCCGTCGCCAGGCCCAGGGCCGCCACCACCTCGCCGTGCCCGGGGCGGGCCAGCCGGCGCCCGTCGGGCAGCACGACTTCGGGCGCCCCCGGGTCGCCCGCCTCCGCCTCCTCGAACCTGAACGGCAGGCGGTAGCGGGTGAGCAGGTCGCGCAGCCGGTGCGTGGCGGGCGCGAACCGGTGGCCGACCAGGCGGATGCCCTGGTAGGGAGGCTCGTGGGCGGACTCCCAGTCCGACAGCAGGTCGTCGAGCACGGGGTAGAGCCGCTCCTCCGGCGGCTCCCACGGCTTGACGAGATAGTGGTCGAGCCGCACCTCGTTGATCGCCGAGATGGCGACGCTGGTGTCGGCGTAGGCCGTCAGCAGCACGCGGCGGGCGGCGGGGAAGCGCCGGCCGGCCTCCACCAGGAACTCGATCCCGGTCATCTCGGGCATGCGCTGGTCGGAGAGGATCAGCGCGGCCTCCTCACGCCGCTCGCGCAGCCGGTCGAGAATCCGCATGGCCTCCACCGGCGACCTCGACGCCACCACCCGGTAGCGCTCCTGGTAGGCGCGGGACAGATCGCGCCGCACCGCGCGGAGCACGTGGTCGTCGTCGTCCACGGCCAGCAGAACCGGCCGCCGCTGCTCGGGCATCACAACCCTCCAGAATCGGCTGCGACCATTGTTTCGTCATTTTCCACGCGGCCGCCCCCGGCACCTGACGAAGTGCCGGCGAATTTTATGGACTTGACGGAATAGGCGGGCCGGGCTTGTCCCGGAAAACCGCTCGTTGTTTGAATCCACGCATGACGCGCACCATTCTTATTGTTCTCTCCGAGTACGGATATTGGGGAGAGGAACTCGTCGGCCCGCTGGCCGCCTTCGACCGGCAGGGCTACCGGAGCGTGTTCGCCACCCCCACCGGCAAGCGGGCGCGGGCACTGCCGCCCAGTCTCGACCCCGGGTACGTGGATCCGCCGCTGGGCCGCTCCGTGACCACGCCGGAGGTGGCCGTGGCCGCCAGGCAGCTGGACGAGTCGGACCGGCTGGACGCCCCGGCCAGCCTCGCCGAGTGGATCCCCGACCGCCCCTACAACAGCGAGGACGGATACCTCCGCAAGGTCGAGGCCTACTACCGGGAGCTCGCCCGGCTGGACCGGGACATCGAGGAGTACGACGCCCTGGTCCTCGTGGGCGGCAGCGGCCCGATCGTGGACCTGGCCAACAACGGCCGGGTGCACGACCTGATCCTCGCCTTCGTCCGGGCGGACAAGCCGGTGCTCGCCGAGTGCTACGGCGTCGCCTGCCTGGCCTTCGCCCGCGACTGGGAGGACCGTACGAGCATCCTGCGTGGCAAGCACGTGACGGGCCACTGCAAGGAGTACGACTACAAGGACGGCACGGGCTTCCTGGGGGTCGACTTCAACATGGGGCCGCCGCCGTACCCGCTTGAGTACATCCTGCGCGACGCCACCGCGCCCGACGGCCGCTACCACGGCAACGTGGGCAAGGAGACGTCGGTGATCGTCGACCACCCGTTCGTGACGGGCCGCTCGACCCCCGACTCGTACCTGTCCGGCGAGAAGCTGGTCGAGGTGCTCGAGTCCGGCCTGCGCCGCTACGGCTGGTGACCATGGCCACCCGACCCGGCAAGCAGGCGATCTTCGAGCAGTTCGCGGCCGACGGCATCTCGGTGATGTTCGGCAACCCGGGGACCGTGGAGCAGGGGTTCCTGGACGCGCTGGAGGACACGCCGGGTTTCCGGTACGTGCTGGCGCTGCAGGAGTCGGCGGCGCTCGGCATCGCCGACGGCTACGCCCGCGCCACCGCCGGGCCCGCGCTGGTCCAGCTGCACAGCGGGGTAGGCCTCGGCAACGGCGTCGGCCTGCTCTACCAGGCCAAGCGCGGCCACTCGCCGCTGGTGGTGATCGCCGGCGAGGCAGGGGTGCGGTACGAGGCGCTGGACGGCCAGATGGCGGTGGACCTGGTCGCGATGGCCCGGCCGGTGACCAAGTACGCGACCAGGGTGACCCACCCGGGCTCGGTGCTGAGGGTGCTGCGGCGCGCGGTCAAGATCGCGATGACGCCGCCGCGCGGGCCGGTCTTCGTGGCACTGCCGATGGACGTGCTCGACGAGGACACCGACGAGCCCGCCGTGGCCAGCACGATCCCCAGCCGGGCGACGGTGCCCGTGCCGGAGGAGCTGGCGCGGGCCGCGGCGGTGCTGCGCGCCGCCCGGCGGCCCGTGGTGCTGGCCGGGGACGGGGTCTCGGTGTCCGGCGCGCAGGAGGAGCTGGCCAGGGTGGCGGAAGCGCTCGGCGCCCCGGTGTGGACGGTGAACTCCTCGGAGCTGACCATCGACACCACCCACCCGCTCCACCGGGGCGACCTCGGGCACATGTTCGGCGAGCACAGCGCCGCCGCGCTGGCCGGGGCCGACGCCGTGCTCGTCGTCGGGACGTACCTCTTCCCCGAGGTGTTCCCGCTGCTGACCAGCCCCTTCCCGGAGGCGACGAAGATCGTCCACATCGACCTGGACGACTACGAGATCGCCAAGAACCTGCCGGCCGACGTCGCGCTCGTCGCCGACCCCAAGCCGACCCTCGCGGCGCTGGCCCGCCTGCTCGGCCCCGCCCGCCCCGAGCCCGCCCGCGAGCCGGCCGAGGTGTACGGCGAGACCATGACGGACCTGTTCGCCGGCGAGCTGGCCGCCCGGGCCGGCGACAGGCTGGTGGTCTTCGACGAGGCGCTGACCTCCTCCCCCGCGCTCCTCAGGCGGCTCCCGCCGCGCCTGCCCGGCACCTACTTCCAGACCAGGGGCGGCTCGCTCGGCGTCGGCATCCCCGGCGCCATCGGGATCAAGCTGGCCCGCCCCGAGGCCGAGGTGGTGGCCTTCACCGGCGACGGCGGCAGCATGTACACCATCCAGGCCCTGTGGACCGCCGTCAGGTACGGCGTGGCCGCCCGCTTCGTGATCTGCGACAACCGCCGTTACCAGCTGCTCGACGACAACCTCGAACAGTACTGGCGCGAGCGCGGCATCGCCGCGCACCCCCACCCCCAGGGCTTCGACCTGTCCCACCCCCAGATCGACTTCGTGAAGCTGGCCGCGAGCCTGGGTGTCCCCGGCGTCAAGGTGAGCAAGCCCGCCCAGGTGGAGGCGGCGGTCCAGCGGATGCTGGCGACGCCGGGGCCGTTCCTCGTCGATCTGATTACCACCTGAGAGGTACACCGTGCGTGAGAAGCGATTGGCCGGGCGCACCGTCGCGATCCTCATGGAGAGCGACTTCGTCGAGCAGGAGCTCCACTACTACCAGCGGCGTTTCACCGAGGAGGGGGCGCGGGTCGAGTTCCTCACGCGATTGTGGGGACAGGACTCGCTGACCTTCCACGGCCATGAGTTCAAGGAGCCGTTCACGGTGAGCGGCGACCTGGAGAGCGCCGACCTGAGCCGGATCGACGTGCTGATCGTGCCGTCCGGCATGGTGTCGGACCGGCTGCGCTACACCGAGGACGTCCACGAGCTCGCCCCCGCCGTACGGCTGCTGAAGGACGCCTTCGACGACCACCGGATCGTCAAGGGCATCATCTGCCACGGCCTCTGGCTGGCGGCGCCCATCGCCGACGCGGTCAAGGGCCGCCGCGTGACGTGCCACAACAACCTGGTCGGCGACGCGCGCAACATGGGCGCCGTCTACACCGACCAGGACGTCGTGGTGGACCGCGACCTGGTGACCGGCCGGACGGCCGAGCACTGTGCCACCTTCGCCCGCATGATCATCGACCTGGTGGCCGCGGACCGGGGCTCCGAGACGGTCTACCGGCCCGACTTCACCTTCTCCGACCTGGTGGCCGGCTACGTCACCGGCTTCGAGCACGGCGAGATCAGCCTGCGCACCAACGACGGGCGGCCGGTGCGGGTGCGCCTGACCGGCACCACCTCCGCCGAGTTCGTGCGCAACCTCTCGGAGCCGTACCTCGACGCCTCGGCGCACCTGGAGCAGCTGCTCACGCCGGGCACCTACGTGTTCGTCAAGGGGATCTTCTACCACGAGAACGGCTCCTACACGATCGAGGCCAAGACGCTGACCTTCCTGGGCAGGCAGCCGGGCCAGTACGCCTTCGAGCAGCCCGACTGGTGGGTGAAGCAGATCCGCGAGCTGGGCAGGTTCTACCGCAAGGCGCAGTTCGGGGCCGACGGCCCGATCGACTACTCCGCGTACCGGACCATGCTGCGGCTGGACGGCGAGAAGGCCGGCCAGGACGTGCAGGAGACCGACACGATCTCCCGGATGGTCTACGGGATGTCCTCGGCCTACATGCTCACGGGCGAGGAGGACTTCCTGGAGGTGGCCGAGCAGGGCGCCGCCTACCTGCGCGAGCACATGCGCTTCGTGGACCGCGACGAGGACGTCGTGTACTGGTACCACGGCATCGACGTGCGCGACGGGGTCGAGCGCAAGCTGTTCACCTCCGAGTTCGGCGACGACTACGACGCGATCCCGATGTACGAGCAGATCTACGCCCTGGCCGGCCCCACCCAGCTCTACCGGCTCACCGGGGACCCGCGCATCGCCGCCGACATCGACGGCACGCTGCGGCTGTTCCGCAAGTTCTTCCACGACCCCGAGCGGGGCGGGTACTTCTCGCACATCGACCCGATCCTGCTCAGCCCGCACCACGAGTCGCTGGGCCCGAACCGGTCGAGGAAGAACTGGAACTCCGTCGGCGACCACGCCCCCGCCTACCTCATCAACCTGTTCCTGGCCACCGGCGACGAGCGGCACGCCGACATGCTCGAGGAGACGTTCGACCTCATCGCCGAGCACATGCCCAGGAAGGACAGCCCGTACGTGCAGGAGCGCTTCCACGCCGACTGGACGCCGGACACCACCTGGCACTGGCAGCAGGACAGGGCGGTCGTCGGGCACAACCTCAAGATCGCCTGGAACCTCATGCGGATGATGTCGATCCGGCCCAAGGACGGCTACCGGACGCTGGCGACCGAGATCGGCGAGAAGATGCCGGGCTTCGGCAGCGACCCGCAGCGCGGCGGCTGGTACGACGTGGTCGAGCGCAGGCTCGCCCCCGGCCAGCACGTCCACCGGTTCGTCTGGCACGACAGGAAGGCCTGGTGGCAGCAGGAGCAGGCGATCCTCGCCTACCAGATCCTGGCGGGGATGGTCGGCGAGGAGGAGTTCGTGCGCAGGGCGCGGGAGTCGGCCGCCTTCTACAGCGCCTTCTTCCTCGACCACGACGAGGGCGGGATCTACTTCAACGTGCTCGCCGACGGCCACCCGTACCTGCTCGGCACCGAGCGGTTCAAGGGCAGCCACTCGATGAGCATGTGCCACGCGGCCGAGCTGTGCTTCCTGGCGACCGTCTACCAGCGGCTGCTGCTCGACAAGGAACCGTTGACGCTGTGGTTCCGGCCGCGGCCCGACGGGTTCACCGACCGGGTCCTGCGGGTCGCGCCCGACGCGCTGCCGCCCGGCCGGGTCCGGCTGGAGTGGGTGGAGGTGGACGGCTCGCCGTACCAGCTCTTCGACGCCGAGGCGATGACGGTGAAGCTGCCCGACTCCGCCGGGCCGGTGACGGTGCGCGCCCACCTCGCGCCCGTGGAGGAGTGACATGACCATGCGACTGCACAAAGAGCTGCGCGGCGGGGTCACCGTCATCAGCCTGGAGGGCCAGCTGGACAGCGAGACCGCACCCCGGGTCCAGCAGGATCTGCAGGCGCTCTTCCCCAGCGAGGGTCTGATCGTGCTGGATCTGTCCCGGACCCTGTACATGTCGAGCGCGGGCCTGCGGGTGCTCCTGCTGGTCTACCGGCAGGCCCAGCACGGCACGGTACGCCTCGCGCTGACGGGGCTGTCCCCCGACGTGCGCGCGATCATGGAGGCGACCGGCTTCCTCGGGTTCTTCACCGTGGTCGAGTCGGTCGAGCAAGGCGTGGAGGCGTTGACTGTATGACCATCCTGGAGCCGATCGACGCCTACCCCACGCAGCGGATCGCCGGATACCCCGTGCGCGCTGGGCGGTCGCTGCCGTTCGGCGCCACGCGGGTGCCCGGGGGCGTCAACTTCTCGGTCTACTCCAACCACGCCACCTCGGTGACGCTGGTGCTCTACCGGGAGGGCGAGCCCGAGCCGATGGCCGAGCTGCCCTTCCCGGAGTCGTTCCGGGTGGGCAGCGTCTACGCGATGACCGTCTTCGGCCTCGACGTCGAGCGCCTGGAGTACGGCTATCGCGTGGACGGCCCCCGAAGGCCGTGGCAGGGCCACCGCTTCGACCCGGACATCGTGGTCAGCGACCCGTACGCCAGGATGCTGACCGGCCATGGCCCCTACCGGCACAGGTCGCGGGTGACGCTCGACGACTTCGACTGGGAGGACGACCGCCCGCCGCGCCTGCCGCACGAGGACCTGGTGATCTACGAGCTGCACGTGCGCGGTTTCACCAGGCACGCCTCCTCCGGGGTCGCGGCGCCCGGCACGTACGCGGGGCTCGTGGAGAAGATCCCGTACCTGCTGGAGCTGGGGGTCAACTGCGTCGAGCTGATGCCGGTGTTCGAGTTCGACGAGACCGACAACGTGTTCACCGGCGTCAACTACTGGGGATACAGCCCCATCGGCTTCTTCGCCCCCAAGGCGTCCTACGCGGCCACCGGCCGGGACCACATGCAGGTCGACGAGTTCAAGCACCTGGTCAAGGAGCTGCACCGGGCGGGCATCGAGGTGCTGCTCGACGTGGTGTTCAACCACACCGCGGAGGGCGACGAGCGCGGGCCGGCGATCAGCTTCAAGGGCCTGGACAACGCCACCTACTACATGCTCACCCCCGACGGGCACTACTACAACTTCAGCGGCACGGGCAACACGCTCAACTGCAACCATCCGGTGGTGCGCGGGTTCGTGCTGGACTGCCTGCGCTACTGGGCCGCCGAGTGCCACGTCGACGGCTTCAGGTTCGACCTGGCGGCGATACTCGGGCGGGGCTCCGACGGCGAGCTGCTGCACAACCCGCCGCTGCTGGAGTCGCTGGCGTACGACCCGATCCTGCGCGACCGCAAGCTGATCGCGGAGGCGTGGGACGCCGCCGGGCTCTACCAGGTGGGCAGCTTCCCCCACTACAGCCGCTGGTCGGAGTGGAACGGCCGCTACCGCGACACGGTGCGCAGGTACCTCAAGGGCGATCTCGGCGTCACCGGGGAGCTGGCCACCCGCATGGTCGGCTCGCCCGACATGTACAGCCGAAGGGGCGCCGCGGCCACGGTCAACTTCGTCACCTCGCACGACGGGTTCACGCTGCGGGACCTGGTCTCGTACGACCACAAGCACAACGAGGCCAACGGCGAGGGCAACAGGGACGGCGACGACGCCAACAACTCCTGGAACGGCGGGCACGAGGGCGGGACGGACGACCCGGCGGTGCTGGCGCTGCGCGCCCGGCAGCAGCGCAACGCCCTGCTGATCCTGCTGGCCAGCCGGGGCGTGCCGATGCTGCTCGCCGGCGACGAGGTCGGCCGCACGCAGCTCGGCAACAACAACGCCTACTGCCACGACGGGCCGCTCACGTGGCTCGACTGGGGGCTGCGGGAGGAGAACGCCGACCTGTTCCGCTTCACCCGGCGCGCCATCGCCTTCCGGCGGGCGCACCCGGTGCTGCGGGGCGGCTCTCCCGGCTCGGTCCACTGGCACGGCGTGCGCGCCTGGTCACCGGACTGGTCGGCGCACTCGCGGGTGCTGGCCGCGCTGTTCGACGGGGGCGGGAGCGACTGCGTCTACGTCGCCGCCAACTCGCACTGGGAGTCGCACACGCTCGAACTGCCGCCCGCGCCGCGCGGGCAGACCTGGCACCTGTTCGCCGACACCGCCGCCGCCCCGCCGATGGACGCCTTCGAGCCGGGCTCAGAGCCGCCGCTGGCCAACCAGTCACAGTTGTCCATCGGCCCCAGAAGCGTCGCGATCTTGGTCACGCATTAGCGAAGGGAAAGCACGTCATGTCCTTCAGGATGAAAATGAGCGTGGAGGGCGACACCGCCACGATCCGGCTGGCCGGCGAGCTCGACGGCAGCTCCGCCCCCGAGCTCAACGATCTGGTGTCGCAGGCCGTGGGCCGCCAGGTGGGCAAGCTGGTGCTGCTCCTCGACGAGCTGACGTACATGTCGTCGGCGGGGGTGCGCTGCCTGGTGTTCGCGCACCAGAAGCTGCCGCGGGGCTCGGAGATCACCTTGGTGGGGACCAAGCCGGAGGTGGCCGAGACGATCCGGCTCACCGGCTTCGACCGCAGCATCGTGATGCAGTGATGCTCGCCTGCCGGCTCAGGATCGATGTCCAGCACGTGTCACTGCCGGGTGTGGTGGCCGATTTCATCGAGGCGCTGGCAGACGGGGCGGGGCTGACCTCCCGCCAGGCGTACTGGCTGCGCCTGGCGACGGACGAGATCACCACGAACATCGCCCAGCACGGCTACCGCGGCGGGGCGGGCGTCGTGGAGCTGTCCGGGGAGATCGAGCACGACCGGCTGCGGGTCAGCATCGAGGACGACGCGCCGCCGTTCGACCCCGCCGGATACGATCCGGCGCCGCGGCTGGCGCTGCCGCCCGCGCTGCGCGAGGAGGGCGGTTACGGGCTGCTCCTCGCCATGGGCAAGGTGGACGAGTTCCACTACGAGTACGTCGGCGGACGCAACCGCAACACCCTGATCATGCGACTGCTTGGAGGCGCGAATGCCGACGGCTCTGGTGGTTGCCGGGCCGGCTAACCCCATGTCCACGGCGGTGCTCGAACTCGACGGGGCGCTGCGCGAAGAGGGCTTCGAGGTCCAGCTCGCCGTCCCGGACGACCTGGTCCTGCGACACCCGCACCCCGATCTGCTGCTGATCTCAGCGGCGCTGGGGCTGCAGCGGATGGCGCTGGTCAGCCAGCGGTTCCTGGTCGACGGGCGGATGCCCACGATCGTGGCCTTTCCCGACGACGACATCGCCGCGCTGGAGGAGTGCGTACGCGGCGGGTTCGACTACGTGACCCGCCCGTTCCTGCCCGGCCTGCTGCGCAGCAGGGCGAACTCCTGCTGGGAACGCTGGCAGCTCAGCACCACGGTGGAGGAGATGGCGGCGCTGGCCAGCCTGCGGGAGTACGAGCGCGAGCTGCGCATCGCCCGCGACATCCAGGCCGGGTTCCTGCCGGAGTCGCTGCCGAGGATGGACGGATGGGAGATCGCGGCCAGCTTCCGGCCGGCCCGGCAGGTGGCCGGCGACTTCTACGACGTGTTCACCCTCGTCAACGGGCGCAGGCTGGCGCTGGTGGTGGCCGACGTGTGCGACAAGGGCGTGGGGGCGGCGCTGTTCATGGCGCTGATCAGGACCCTGCTCCGGCACACGGCCGAGCACACCGGGTTCGTCCAGGACGTCAGCGACGACGCCGCCGCCGTGGCGCTGGACGGCTCGCCGGGAGAGTCGGCGCTGCCCCTGCTGTCGCTGGGGGCGGGCCCGCTGATCCAGGCGGTGGTCGGGACCAACCGGTACATGGCCCGAAATCACATCAAGCAGGCGTATTTCGCGACTATGTTCTTCGGGGTGCTGGACCCGCACTCCGGGGACCTGGTCTACATCAACGGCGGGCACAATCCGCCCATCGTGGTGCGTGCCGACGGCCGCCAGACGATGCTGCCGCCGACGGGGCCCGCGGTCGGGATCCTGGCCGACAGCTCCTACACCCTGGGCCACGTGCAGCTGGGGCCCGGCGACGCGTTGTTCGCCTACACCGACGGGGTGGTCGAGGCCAGGAACGCCGCCCACGGCCTGTTCGGCACCCCCCGGCTCCAGGAGGTGCTGGGCGGGGCAGGGGCGCACGCCTCCCGCCTGCTCGCGGCGGTCGACACCTCGGTACGCACGTTCGTGGGGGCCGCCGAGCAGTCCGACGACATCACCACGCTGGCGCTGAGCAGGAACCCGTCCTGAGGAGCCCGGCCCGGACCACGGCCGCCGCACGTGGTCCGGGCTTCTCAGGCGGCGACCATCGACATGGCGACGGCGACGTCCCAGCCGGAGGCGGGCTCCCCGCCGTGGAAGCCCTCCGCCAGCAGCGTCGCCTCGCCCGCCCGCCCGGCCAGCAGCAGCGCGTCGATCAGGTACGCCGTCAGATGCGCCGCCAGCCAGGGCGGCCCCGCCTCCGTCCCCCCGGCGGTGAGCGCGAGCGCGCGCCGCAGGTGGAAGACCGCCTCGTCGGGCCGGGTCCGGAGGCGGGCCATGGCCTGCGCCGCGTGCACGAACAGGGCGGTCTCCCTGTCGGTGCGCGTGATCGTGCCGACGTCGTCGGCGGAGCGGCCGCTCAACGCCATGATCCAGGCCCGGTAGGCGAGCAGCAGCGGCCGCTGCGCCGGCCCGGCGGCCACCGCCGCGCGCAGCAGGAACTCGGCGGCGGCCTCCGGCCGGCCCCGCCCGCACGCGAGATTGACCGCGCGGGCGAGCGCCAGATGCGGCGTGCTCTCCACCACTCCCTCGGGCAGCGAGTCCAGGAACGACATGCTGTCGCGCCCCCTGCCGCGCAGCAGCAGCAGGTGCGCCAGCGGCACCGAGACGGTGTGCCCCTCACCGCACCACGCCGCCGCCTTGCACAGTTCGAAGGCCCGGTCGAAGGCCAGCGCCGCCCAGGCGTCCCAGGTGGCCTTCACCAGATGCGGAGTGGCCGCGGACGGGTCCATCGGCGGCAGCCACTCGGTGGCGCACTGGAATTCCCACCCGGCGGCGCCCCGGGTCAGGCGTTCGGTGAGCCGGCGCCCGACCAGGAAGTCGTGCAGCAGGCGGAGGTTGCCGCCGGTCGCCGCGTGCAGGGCGCCGGCGGTGGCCTGCCGTACGTGGCCGCCGGCCAGCTCGGCCAGCAGGGCGGCCACCTCCTCGGCCGTGAGCGGCGGCACGTCGACCGTGTACGCGCCCGGCTCGAAGCGCAGGCAGTCCACCGGATCGGGGCGCCGCGCCGCGGGCCCGGACAGCGTCGTGACCAGCACCCTGGCCCCCGGGCTCCCGCCCGCGGCCGCGCGCAGCGCCATCAGGCTCTCGTCCCCGCTCACCTGCGCGTCGTCCATGACGAGCAGCAGCGGACGGTCCCCGGCGGCCGTCCCGACGCGGGCGGCGACCTCACCGGGACCGTCCGCGGCACGCAGCCGGACGATCTCGTAACTCGCCGCCTCGGACGATTCGAGCACGTGCTCCACCAGCCGGCTGCGGCCCGAACCCGGCTCACCGGTGAGGACAATCGGCCCCGCGCCTGCGGCCCCGAGGGCTGACCGAATCGCGGCAAGCTGCTCGCGGCGGTCGATGAAATGCCACTTCATCTGGTTAATCTCCTCAATTGAATGAACAAATTCATGCTTTGGGAACAATGCCGTAACGTCAATGCCGAAATGACGCAATCCGGCTAGAGGTGACAAATATTCCGTGAGGCTTCTAGACTCTGCCTTGCGATCCTGATCTGCTGACGCGGTGGAGGCACTCACGGGGGGTTCTGTGTCAGGCGACGGCTGGAGTCGGCAGGAGCTCGCACGGTTCCTGCGGAGCAGGCGGGCACGGGTCACGCCGGGGCAGGTGGGCTTTCCCGAAGGGGGGCGCAGGACGAAAGGGTTGCGGCGCGAGGAGGTGGCGGTCCTCGCCGGCCTCAGCCCGACCTGGTACACCTACCTCGAGCAGGGGCGTGACATCAGGCCCTCCATCCAGGTGCTCGACAGCCTGGCCCGGGTGCTCGACCTCAGCGAGGACGAGCGCCGCTACATGCACACGCTGGTGCACGGCCAGGTCTCCAACCCGCAGCCGCTCGAGGGGCAGACGTGGTCGGGCGATGTGATGGGCCCGCTGGTGAGCCTCATGAGCACCAGCGACTATCCGGTCTACGCCACCGACATCCACTGCGACCTGACCGCCTGGAACGACGCCGCCGCCGAGTGGTACGACGACTGGGGCAGCTACACGCCCGAGCACCGCAACATGCTGCGCTGGCTGCTGGTCTCGCCCAAGGCGAAGGAGCGGCTGCCCGACTGGGAGCGCGTCACCTGCGACGTCATCGCCCGGTGGCGCTCGGAGCTGGCCAGATGGCCGCACGACGAGCGGCTGACCAACAAGATCGCCGAGTTCTCCCAGCTGAGCCCGCTGTTCGCCGGCCTGTGGCGCAGGCATGAGGTGCAGGAGCACCGCAGCCTCACGCGCCGGTTCCGGCATCCGCGGCTGGGCCTGCAGACCCTGCGCATGGCGCTCATGATCACCCCGGACGAGCCGCTGGTCGGGCTCGTGATCCATTTTCCGATGCACGCGAGCGAATAACGCGGATTCCACCATCCCGGTATTTCGTCATCTGTTAATTGACACCCACGTGGGCGAGCCGGACCTTAGGTGATGTCGTTCGGCCAACCAACAACGGCGCCCGCATCGTCGAATTCACGATGACCCGGGCGCGGACGGGAACGGGGCCCCATGCACATCAACAGCGGGCGTGATCCCATCGCCATCGTCGGCGCCGCCTGCCGGTTGCCCGGTGCGCAGAGCCCGGCCGACCTCTGGCAGATCGTCAGCGGGGGCCGGGACGTGATCGGCATGATCCCCCAAGAGAGATTCGACATCGAGACCGCCTCCGGCCGGCGCCGGCCCGATGTCCTGCGGGGCGCGGGCGGCTACCTGGACGACATCGCCGGGTTCGACGCGCGCTTCTTCGGCGTCACGCCGTTCGAGGCCCTGCGGATGGACCCGCAGCAGCGGCTGCTGCTCGAGGTCACCTGGGAGGCGCTCGACGACGCGGGCATCCCGGCCGAGAGCCTGGCCGGGAGCGACACCGGCGTCTACACGAGCCTGCTGCCCTCGGGGTACTGGGACCTGCTGCGCCGCTCGGGGATGTACGACATGCACGCCGCGCTCGGGGCGGCCGTAAGCGGCATCTTCCCCGGCCGCGTCTCCACCCAGCTCGACCTGCGCGGTCCCAGCATGGGCGTGGAGGCGGCGTGCGCGACGTCGCTGCTGGCGGTGCACGTGGCCTGCCGGGCGCTGTGGGCGGGCGAGACCGACCTGGCCATCGTCGGCGCCGCGAACCTGCAGATCGTGCCCGACCTGTATTTCGCGCTCGCGGACGCCGGCGTGCTGTCCAGCTCGGGCCGCTGCAAGTTCGGCGACGTGTCGGGGGACGGGTACGTGCGCAGCGAGGGCGTGGTGGCCCTGATACTCAAGCCGCTCTCGCGGGCCCTCGCGGACGGCGAGCACCCGTACGCGACGATCCTGGGCAGCGCCGCCACCCACGACGGCCGCACCGGCGGCTCGCTCGTCGCCCCCGGGCTGGAGGGGCACGAGACGATGCTGCGCAGGGCCTATCTCGACGCCGGGGTCTCCCCCTGCGAGGTCGACTACGTCGAGGCGCACGGGCCCGGCACCCCCGCCGGCGATCCGACCGAGCTGGCCGCGCTGGACCTGGTCATGGGGGAGGGCCGGGAGCCGGGGCGGCGCTGCCTGGTCGGATCGCTCAAGTCCAACATCGGCCACACCGAGTTCACCTCGGGGATGGCGGGGCTGCTCAAGACGGCCCTGGCGCTGCGGCACCGGACCATACCCGCGACGCTGCACGTGGTGGAGCCGCACGCCGTCCTGCGCAAGCCGACCGCGGCCGTCGAGCTCGCGCTGCTCACCCAGGACTGGCCGGAGCGGGAGGCGCCGGCCCTGGCGGGCGTCAACTCCTTCGGCATGTCGGGGACCAACGTCCACCTCGTGCTCTCCGAGGCGCCGCGGCCGGCGCGTCCCCGGCGCGGCCGGACCCGGCCCAGCTACGTCCTGCCCCTGTCGGCGCGGGACCCGAGGGCGCTCGACGAGCTCGCGGGCGCGTACGCCGAACTGCTCGACACGATGGCAGAGGGGACGGGGGCCGAGGACACGGGCCCCGGCCTCCACGACGTGTGCTTCAGCGCGGGCGCCCGGCGCTCGCACCACGAATACCGGCTGGCCGCGGTCGGCGACGACGCGCGCTCGCTGGCCGCGTCCCTGCGGGAGTTCCGCGCGAGCGGGCGGGGTGACGGGCGGTCGGTGCACGCCGGCGAGCGCCGCGCGGCCAGGCGGCCGAAGGTGGTGTTCGTCTTCCCCGGCCAGGGCGGCCAGTGGGCGGGCATGGGCAGGCAGCTGCTGGCCGCCGAGCCGGCCTTCGCCCTGCGCCTGCACGAGTGCGCGCGAGCGGTGGCCGCCGAGCTCGGCTGGTCCCCCGTGGACGTGCTGCTGCGCGGGGAGCGGTTGTCCCGCGTGGACGAGGTGCAGCCGACCCTCTGGGCGATGCAGGTGGCGCTGGCCGCCGTGTGGCGCGAGTGGGGCGTCGAGCCCGATCTGCTCATCGGCCACAGCATGGGCGAGATCGCCGCGGCGGTCACCGCGGGCGCGCTGAGCGTGGCCGACGGCGCGGCCGTGATCGCCAGGAGGAGCCGGCTGCTGCGCGAGCTGCGCGCGCCCGGCGCCATGTGGGCCGTGAGGCTCGGCGAGGAGGCGGCCCGACAGGCCATCGGCGAGCACTCCGGCCAGGTGAGCGTGGGGGTGGTCAACAGCCGGCACTCCACGGTCCTGTCCGGCGACCCGGCGAGGCTGGAGCGGATCGTCGAGCCGCTGCGCCGCGACGGCGTCTTCTGCCGCCGGGTGGACGTGGACTACGCCTCGCACGCGCCGCAGGTGGAGCCGGTGCGCGAGGCGCTGCTGGAGGCGCTGTCGAGCATCAGGCCCGGCCCCTGCGCCGTGCCCATCCACTCCAGCGCCCGGGACCGGGTCGTCGACGGCACGGAGCTGGGCGCCGGTTACTGGTTCGACAACCTGCGGCTGCCCGTGCGCTTCGCCGACGCCTGCCAGGCCGCGCTCGCCGACGCCCGGCCCACCGTGTTCATCGAGATGACCCCGCATCCGGTGCTGCAGACGGCGCTGGAGGAGGAGGTCGAGGCGGCGGGCGCCAACGCGAGCGTGGTGCCCTGCCTGCGCAGGGACGTGCCGGACGCGGCCGCCCTCAGCGCCGCGCTCGGCCAGGCGTACGTGCTGGGCTGCCGTCCCCTCTGGGAGCACGTCCACCCCGAGGGCGAGTACGTCCGGCTGCCCGGCTACCCCTGGCAGCGGCGGCGGTTCTGGCCCGGCTCGGCCACCTCCCCCGTTCCTCCCGAGCCCGCCCGCGAGCCGACCCCGGCGCTGCCAGGACGCCCGGATCTGGCGGCCCTCTCGGAGACGGAGTTGACCGCCATGGTGGCCGACCTGGCGTCCCAGGTCCTCGCCGTACCCGGACACGAGATCGGGATGGACGTGCCGCTCACCCTGCTGGGGCTGGACTCCGTGCTGGCGACCAGGTTCCGCGAGCGGGTGCGCCGCGAGCTGGGCGTGGACGTGCCGGTCCGCAGCCTGCTCGGCCCGAGCACGCTGCTCGACCTCACCACCGAATTACGCTCGGCGGCCACCGTGTGAGGCGCGGCCGCCGCTGTCGAGACGGGGCTCCGGGTCGCCCGGAGCCTCGTCTCCGCTCTTTTGAAGGTGGCATTCCGACTGCTAGCACTAACTGATTCTTGGGCAATCCAGTCAAGAGCCGGAAGGATACGGGCATGGTGACAGCCGTGTTGGGAACGCTGGCCGGCGCCGCGCTCGTGGCGGCGGTGTGGCTGAGCGTCGTGCTGACCGTGTTCACCCCCCGTGGCAGGCCGACCCGGCTGGTCCGCGGCGTCCTGCGGGCCTTCGCCGGCCCCATCCTCGCGATGGCCGGCCGGGTCCCGCCCGTCCTGCGGGAGCCGCTGCTCGACCTGTGCGGGCCGCTGGCCGTCGTCACGGTGGCCGCGATCTGGCTCGGCGTGTCCTCGGCCGGGTTCGCACTGCTGGAGGGCACCCCGCTGCGCGAGGCCGAGTGGGCCTCCAGGCTGCTGATGGTGGCGGCCATCACGACGTACCTGGGGCACTTCCTGTCCGCCTACGGCCGGCGGGAGCGGCTGGTCGCCAGGCTGGCCGGCAGCGTGTGCAACCCGCGCGACGCCGACACGATGCTCGCGTCCTACCTCAAGACCGGCTCGCGCGACCACCTCGACACCCTGTTCGCCGAGTGGACCGGGTGGATGGCCGAGGTGGAGCACTCCCACCTCGCCCATCCGGCGCTCACGTTCCGCCGCCCCGCGGGCGACCTCGACTGGCTCAAGGCCGCGGTCATCGTCCTGGACGTGGCCGCGCTCATCGAGGCGCTCGCGCCGAGCTGGGCTCCGGCGCACACGAAGGCCCTGCTCACGACGGGGACGCGCTGCATGCACCGGCTGACCCACGGGCTGTGCATCACGCTGCCGTCGATCCCGGTGAGCCTGCAGGGGCGAGAGGAGCGCAACTTCTCCGACACGCTGCTGCTGGCCCACGAGGCGGGGCTGCCGGCCGAGCGCGACCCGCTGGAGGCGTGGACCGTCTTCCAGGACCTCCGCACCGGGTACGCGCCGCACGCCTACGCCATCGAGACCCGGCTCCGTTACGACCGGGTCGAGGAGCCGGACGACGTCTGCGACTGACGCCCGCCGGAGTGCCCGGCCCCTGTCACGGTCTGTCCCGGATAGGCGATGACGCCGCTGAGACCGGCGCCCTCGGCGACGCGCACCTCGTGGCCGAGCGCGGTGAAGCCGTCGATGACGGCCGGGCGCTCCAGCGACGAGTCCACCCTCGCCATCACGCCCACGTACGCGTCGCTGAGCCGCGCGCCCGGCCCTATGATCGCGCCGTCCAGGCAGGCCACCCGTTCCAGGCGGCACCACGGGTGCAGGTCCGCCTCATCGCCGACGTACGAGTCGCGCAGCACGACGCCGGGACCGATCTCGACGTCCCGGCCGATCCACGCGCCGGGGCCCACGTGGACGAGCCCGGCGGCCAGCTTCTCGGCCAGCGTCAGCCCGCTGACCTCGTCGCGGCGCGCCAGCGAGGAGGGGTGGATCACGGGCCCGTCCGGGAGCCGCAGGCTCGGGTAGCCGCCGGCCAGGGCCTCGGCCATGGTGAGCAGGTACTCGCGGGGGTTGCCCAGGTCACCCACCTTGGCCAGGGGCGAGCACATGACCCGGTGGCCACGCGACACCAGCCACGGGAGCAGGTCGCCGCCCCAGTCGAGCCCCCGCCCGGCCAGCGCCGCCAGCTCGTCGGTGGCGCCCAGGGCGCGCAGCCTGGCGCAGTCCACCAGGTAGAGCCCGGCATTGATGGGCACCCTGTCCAGGTCGGCGGCCACCGCCGCGATGGTCTCCATGGGCGGTTTCTCGATGAACCGCTGGATCCGGCCGGCGCCGTCCGCGAGCACCAGCCCGTACGTGCCCGCCACCTCCGCCGCCGTCCGATGGACCAGGCCGACGGTCACCACCGCCCCGCTCGCCAGGTGGTCGCGCGCCAGCGCCGCCAGGTCGAACTCGAACAGCGAGTCGGTCGGGAGCACCAGGGCGTGGCCGAGCAGGCCGTGCTCCTCGATCACGCTGAGCGTCGCCTGCCCCGAGCCGGTGTTGAACCGGTCCGTACGCGGCCGCGAATAGCGCACGGAGACCCCGAGCCGCTCGCCGTACCCCAGCGCCTCCTTGACCTGATAACGATTCTCCCGGCCGTTGGCCGCCACGTGGAAACTCGTTATTCCCTGGTCGCGCAGAGCCGCGACGAGCCATTCGATGACCGGCCGCCCGAGAAAAGGGACGGCGGCCTTGCTCCTTATGTGACCGGAACCTTCGAGGGTGAGCGGGCGGGCGCGGAGGCCGCGGCCGCCGGCGAGCGCGATGGTGGCAATAGAAGGCATGGCAACCTCCAAGGACTGCGGGCGGTGACTTATTCGTACCATTCGCGCCCGGAATATGGCCCGTTTCGGCCACAGAACGCCGTTATTTCGTCAGGTCCGCGTCTGACAAAAGCACCGTGGTTTCCGTTAAGTCAGGGTGCCGCCGGCGCGGGCCGGATATTTATCGTGGGCCTCCCTGACGTGTCTCGCCAAGGAGGAGACCGTGCGCGCAGCCGCCGTCACGCAACTCAACTCCCCATGGGAGTTCCAGGACCTCCCCGATCCCGAGCCCGGGCCCGGGCAGGTCGTCGTACGCATCCAGGCGTGCGGCATGTGCTTCAGCGACGTTCTGGTCCGCCGTGGCCACTGGCCGGTGCGGCTGCCGATCGTGCCTGGGCACGAGCCGGTGGGCGAGGTGGTGGCGCTCGGCCCCGGCGCCACCACCCTGCGGGTGGGCGACCGGGTCGGCGTCTCGTGGATGCAGCGCGGCGAGGGGCGCTGCGTCCAGTGCCAGAGCTGGCATCCGGTGGCCTGCCCGCACACCCAGACGTGGATGGACATGGGCGGCGGCTACGCCGACCTGATGGTGGCCTGGGAGTCGGGGTGCACGCTGCTGCCCGACGGCCTGGACTACACCGACGCGGCGGTGGCCTTCTGCGCCGGCTTCACCTCGATGAGCGGCCTGCGCAACGCCGATCCCCGACCGGGCGAGCGCGTCTGCGTGCTGGGCGTCGGCGGGCTCGGGCACATGGCGGTGCAACTGGCCGCCGCCATCGGCCTGGAGACGGTCGTGCTCACCACCTCGCCCGACAAGGCGGAGTACGCCAAGGAACTCGGCGCCGCGCAGGGCGTCGTGGTCGGCGACGACCCCGGCAAGGCGCTGGCCGAGGCCGGCGGCGCCGACATCATCCTGGCCACCACCACCTCGGCGGACCTCGTCGCCCGCGTGCTGTCCGGCCTGCGCTACGGCGGGCGGCTGGTCACGATGGGCGTCACCGGCCCGCTGAAGATCGACGACATGACGACGCTGCTGTTCAAGCAGTGCTCCATCAAGGGCAGCACCCACAACAACCGCTCCGACCTGGTCGAGGTGCTCACGCTGATGGCCGCGGGCAAGGTCAGGCCGCGCGTGGAGACCTACCCGTTCGCCGAGATCAACGAGGTGCTCAAGCGGGTGGAGGCAGGCCAGGTGCGCTACCGCGCCGTACTCACCCCCAACTGAGGAGGATCCCGGCATGTCCGAGCCCCCGATCGTCATAGCGAACCGGGAGCACCTGTGGTGGCTGCTCAACGAGGCCTCACAGCTGGAACACATGATCCTGAGCCAGTACCTCTTCGCCGAGGCCAGCCTCAAGAGCGGGACGGAGGACGGCCTGACGGCCGAGCAGGCGGACGCGGTCGCCGGCTGGCGCAAGGTCCTGCACTCCATCGCGGTCGAGGAGATGCTCCACCTGGCGCTGGTGTCCAACCTGCTGGCCGCCATCGGCGCGGCGCCGACCTTCACCCGCCCGAACTTCCCGCAGCGCTCGGGATACTTCCCGTCGGGCATCCAGCTCGATCTGCTGCCCTTCGGCGAGCAGGCGTTGCGCCACTTCCTGTACCTGGAGCGCCCCGAGGGCATGCAGTTGCAGGACGCCGAGGAGTTCGAGCCGGTGCCGCCCACCCGCACCCGGCTCGACCCCGCGGACCTCATGCCCGGGGGCCAGGAGTACGCGACGATCGGCCACCTGTACCGCGGGATCGAGGAGGGACTGCGGGCGCTCTGCGCCGAGCTCGGGGAGCGCGCCGTCTTCGTCGGGTCCCCGCGCGCCCAGGCCACGCCGGAGCTGTTCCGCTGGCCCCAGCTCGTCGCGGTCACGGACCTGGAGTCCGCGTTCACCGCGGTCGATCTCATCATCGAGCAGGGCGAGGGCGCGCGCGGCTCCTGGGAGCAGGCCCACTACGGGCGCTTCCTCGCGGTGTGGCGGGAGTACGAGGAGCTGCGGGCGCTCGACCCCGGCTTCGACCCGGCGCGGCCGGCGCTGGCCGCCTACCTCAAGCAGCCCTACGACATCGTGGATCCCCAGCCGCTCATCACCGACCCCGGCACCCGCCGCACGGCCGAGCTGGCGGCGGTGGCCTACGAGCTGGTGCTGCACCTGCTGACCAGGTTCTTCACGCACACCGACGAGAGCGAGGAGCAGCTGGGCCTGCTCGTCGGCACGTCGATCAGCATGATGGCCGACGTGCTGCGGCCGCTGGCCACCGCCATGACCACAATGCCCGTCGGCCCCGAGCACCCCGGCCGCACGGCGGGCTTCGCGTTCGAGATGTACTACGCCATGAGCAACTTCGTGCCCTGGCGCGAACCCTCGTGGGCGCTGCTGC
Source organism: Nonomuraea sp. NPDC050451 (assembly GCF_044458585.1). Lineage (NCBI taxonomy): Bacteria > Bacillati > Actinomycetota > Actinomycetes > Streptosporangiales > Streptosporangiaceae > Nonomuraea > Nonomuraea sp. NPDC050451. Next base: position 423,721 of record NZ_JBITHZ010000001.1, on the reverse strand, counting down.
ACGAGCGCATGAGAGTGCTCGTGGAGCGCTGCAGAGCCGCCGAGAAGGCCGGCGGTCCGGGGTCCGCGGTCGCCGCCTCGGCCGGGGTCCGGGCGGCCGAGCTGGCCGAGCGGGTGCGCGCGCACGTGCCCCCGGCGCTGCTCCCGTCGTAGGACTTCACGAATTACCTCGCGCCGCCCGGCCGACTTGCCAATGTACGCATCGGCTCTTTGACGTCGGCCGGGCCGCCGGAAAAAGAATTGACTCATGCGAGGTGTGATGGAAACCAGCGCCGAATTCACGGTCGCGGAACTCTCCGGCCGATGGCGCAGCCCGGCCGCCGCCGAAGTATTCCCGGGAATATTCGGGGTGGACGACTTCTGGCTGCACAGTCCTTTCTGGGCCATTCATTTCAACGCCTACAAGGACCCCGGCTGCGACAGCCGGCTCTTCGAGCTCGTCATCATGGGCATGTTCGAGCTCCTCGGTCCCAGCGAGCGCACGCCCGGCGCGCGCGACGCCGATTTCTCCCGGACCAAGGTCTGCCTGCGCCTGTTCGACACCGGGATCATCGCCGGCGCCGACGAGGTGAAGGCGGGCGACGGCCACTGGCGGCCCGGCGAGTGGCAGGACGTCTCTCACGGCGGCTGCTCGATCCTGGACCTGCCGGGCGTGGACGACTGCCCGCGGGAGTACGACCTGCTCGGCCTGGCCCGCTCGCACGGCCGGGACGAGGACCGGCTCTACTTCGGCCAGCGCCACCACGACGAGCTCGGCTCGATCTGGACCCGACGGGCCCCCGGCCTGCTCGACTACTACGTGGTACGCGTGGTCGGAGCTCCGCCCCAGGTCGGGGACGGCGCGGAGTGGGGGCCGGCGGAGTGGACCCACGTCACGAGCTCGTACACCCTCACCCCCGACGATCGGAGACACTCGTGACCACCACCCAAGCCGCAGTCGTCGAATCGCCGGGGGCGGCGTTCACCCTCCGGGACGTCGAGCTGGACGCCCCGCGCCAGGGCGAGATCCTCGTCCGGATGAAGGCCGCCGGCATCTGCCACACCGACCTCACGGTGGCGGCGGGGCACATCCCGTTCCCGCTGCCGGGCGTGCTCGGGCACGAGGGGGCCGGCGTCGTGGAGGAGACGGGCCCGGGCGTGACCAAGGTCAAGCCGGGCGACCACGTCGTTCTCACCTTCACCTCGTGCGGGAGCTGCGCCTCCTGCCGGATCGGCCACCCCGCCTACTGCACCACATGGATCCCGCAGAACCTCATCGGCGGCAAGCGCGCCGACGGCAGCTCGCCGATCAGCAGGGGCGGGGTCGCGCTCGGCGGCCGGTTCTTCGGCCAGTCGTCGTTCGCCCGCCACTCCATCGCCGATGAGCGCAGCGTCGTCAAGGTCGACCCGGACCTGCCGTTCGAGCTGCTGGCCCCGCTGGCCTGCAGCGTCCAGACCGGCACCGGCGCGGTGTGGAACACGCTGCGCCCGGAGCCCGGCACCTCCATCGCGGTGATCGGCACGGGCGCGGTGGGCCTGGCCGCCGTCATGGGCGCGGCGCTCACCCCGGTCAGTCAGATCATCGCCGTGGGCCGGCAGGCGGCGCAGCTCGAGCTGGCGGCCAAGATCGGCGCCACCCACACCGTCGACTCGACCGGCCTGGACCTGGCCGGCGAGCTACGGAAGATCACCGGCGGCGCCGGCGTCGACTACGTGGTCGAGGCGGTGGGCAACCCCGACGTGCTGCGCGCCGGCATCGAGGCGCTCGCCCCGCGCGGCGCGGTGGCCGTCGTGGGCGCTCCGCCGTACGGGGTGGAGGTCTCGGTCGACGTGCACCGGCTGCTGCCGGGGCGGCGGATCCTGGGCGTCTGCGAGGGCGACAGCGACCCCGACCGGCTCATCCCGCTGCTGGCGCGGCTGATCCGCGGCGGCCGGCTGCCCGTGCAGCCGCTCATCAGGGAGTACGACTTCGCCGACATCCAGGCCGCGGCGGACGACTTCAGGTCCGGCAAGAACATCAAGACGATTCTGCGGTTCGACACGTGACGACGTTTGGAGCCAGGAATGAACACCTTCGAGCTCGGCGACTTCCGGCTCACCTCAGGCGACACGCTGCCCGGCGCCCGGCTGGCGTACCAGACCTTCGGTGAGCTCAACCAGGCCAAGGACAACGTGGTCCTGTTCCCGACCTTCCTCGGCGCCCCCGCCGAGGTGCTCAACGGCTGGATCGGCGAGAACCGCGCGCTCGATCCCCGCACCCACTTCATCGTGCTGCCCGGCCACTTCGGCCTCCCGCCGTCCTCCGCGCCGAGCAACACCCCGTCGCGGCCCTTCCCCACCGTCACTGTCGCCGACGACGTCATCGCCCAGCAGCGGCTGCTGGAGGAGGTCTTCGGCGTGCGCGAGATCCGGCTGGCGCTCGGCTGGTCGATCGGCGCGATCCAGGTGTACGAGTGGGCGCTGCGCTTCGGCGACCTCGTACGGAGCATCGCCCCCATCGCCGGGGCGCCCACCCCGCCACCGTGGACCAAGCTCTGGCTGAAGACGGTGGTGGAGGAGCCCATCACCGCGGACCCCAACTACGCCGGGGGCGCCTACACCGACGCGGCGAGCGTCAGCGGCGGCCTGGCCCGGGTCGCGCACGGCTCGGCTCTGACCGCCCCGCCCCGCACGTTCTACTACGGTGGCGCCGAGGTCTGGCGCACCCTGGGCTTCGACAGCGTGGACGCGTTCGTCGAGGGCTTCTGGGAGGGCTTCTGGCTCCCGCAGGACGCCGACGACGTGGTCACCCAGGCCCGCAAGGCCCGCTCCGCCTGGCCGGGGGCCACGGGCGAGTCCCTGCGGGAGGTCCTGGGCCGGATCAAGGCGAAGACCACGATCGCCGCCTTCACCGGCGACGCGCTGTTCCCGCCGGACGAGCTCAGGCAGTACGCCGAGTGGATCCCCGGCGCGACCTTCCGCCAGATCGACAGCGTCTACGGCCACCTGGCCACGTTCGGGCTGGCCGAGCCCGACGTGAAGGCCATCGACGACGTCATCAGGCACGCGCTGGAGAGCTAGCCGTGGCCGAGGCGGAGTTCGTCAGATTCCTGGAGGCGGCCCGGTCGGATCCCGACCTGCTGGCCCGCTACTCCCCCATGGACCTTCCCCGGGTCCTGTTCCACGCCCGCAACGAAGGGTTCGCCTTCACCGAGGCCGACGCCGAGCGGGTCATCGGCCGGCTGGAGGCGGACGTCGTCATCCACAAGGACAAGGAGCCGTTCGACGGGAGCAGCACCCTGTGGCGGCACATGTGGGGCACGCGCTACCTCGACTACCTGGTCGGCCACGTGATCGCCCGCTACTCCCGGGAGGAGCCGGCATGAGCGAAGCCAACGTCATCGGGTTCCTGCGCGGTCTGGCCGAGCGGCCGGACCTGGTCGACCGGCTCAAGGACAAGTCCAAGGACGAGGTCGTCGCGGCCGCCGCCGCGGCCGGGCAGCCGTTCACCCCTCAGGAGTTCAACTCGCTGATCTGGGAGCTGGAGGCGCGGCTGGCGCGCGAGCGCGGCGAGGAGTTCAACGAGCGGTTCCCGCTCTGGGGCCTGCTGTGGGGCCGGTACTACCTGGAGTTCCTCGTCTTCGACCTCGTGCCCAGCCTCGACGAGACCGGCCTGCTGGTCGGATTGGAGCGCAAGCCATGATGCGAAACGCCCTCTACATCGGGCGCGAGTGGAACGTCGAGCACAACCTGCGGGCGCCGGTGACCGACGCCGAGCTCAGGTACACCGTGCTCGGCGAGGGCGAGCCCGTGCTGTGCATCCACGGCACCAGCATCGCCGACAGCCTCATCACCCCCATGCGGTTCTACCCCCCGCTGCTGCAGGACTACCAGCTCATCAGCTACTACCGGGCCGGCTACAACGGCAGCACGCTGGACGAGCCCGAGCTGAGCATCGAGGGCGGCGCGCAGCACGTCGCCGAGCTGCTCGACCACCTGGGCATCGAGAAGGCGCACATCATGGCCTTCTCGTTCGGCGGCGTGATCGCCTTCCAGTTCCTGCTGTCGTACCCGGAGCGGGCGCACAGCGCGATCCTGCTGGAGCCGTACCTGCCGCGTGAGGAGCCGGACGCGATCAGGGCCAACGTCGACGCCTTCATGAACGCGATGAAGCTGTACGAGACGGGCGACAAGCTCGGCGCGGCGCAGCTCTACATGGAGGCGGTGTGCGGGCCGAGCTTCCTGCCCGCGGTGGAGATGACCGGGCCCCTCGACGTGTGGGACCGCGTCGAGGCGTGCGTCGACACGACCTTCACCGTCGACTTCCCGGCGATCTCGCAGTGGGGCTTCAAGCCGTCGGAGGCCGACCGGCTGGTCACGCGGAAGCCGGACATGCCGGTGCTGGCGGTGATGGGCCTCGACAGCGAGTCGGCGATGCCGGGGTTCCGCGACGCGCAGCGCTTCCTCATGAACTGGCTGCCGCAGGCGGAGCGGTGCGGCATCCCCAACGCCACGCACGGGCTGCAGAGCATGAACCCGGTGGCCGTCGGCGAGGCCGCCCACGCCTTCCTCAAGCGGCACCCGATGTGAGATCCGTGCGCCCTGCCACCCCGGCAGGGCGCACGGCCCGGCCTGGCGTTGACGATCTTCTCGCGGGACGCCGCCGGAATGCCGCCGTGGCAGGCCCGGGCGTCAGGGACGCTCGCGGCCGTCCTGCCGCGCTACCGCAGGCTAGTCCCATGCCAGATCGACGACCTCGAGGCGAGTGGTGATGCGCGGGCGCGACCACGAGCACCCGAAGGAGGTCGCCCGCACCATCGGGACGCTCGCCGGCAGGGTGCCGCCCAGGAGTCAGGCGAAGTCGTAGACCAGCCGGACGGTCACCGTGAGGGACTGGCGGCCGGGGCTGATGGAGGCGCCGGTCTCCGCCACCGCGGCGGCCATGGTGAGGGGCTGAGGGCCGCCGCCCCCGACGTCCTCGCTCACCGAGACCACCCGGCCGAGCGGGCGCCCGGCCAGCTCGGCGTAGTGGGCGGCCTTGGCGGCGGCGTCGCGGAACGCTCGCGTACGCGCCTCCCGCAGCACGCCCGACGGGTCGGACACCTCGAAGGCCAGGCCGTTCAGCCTGGCCTCCTCCCCCACCCCGGCGACCGTGTCGATGACGTGGTCGGCCCGGGACAGGTCGCGGACGATCACCTCCACCCCCTGGACCGCCCGGTAGGCGGCCACCTTCGGGTAAACCTCGTACTCCGGGCCCAGCGACAGCTCCACCGTGCGCACGTCCTGCGCGGCGATGCCCTCCCGGGCCAGGGCCTCGGCCAGCCGGGCGGCGGCGGCCCGGACGGCGGTGAAGGAATCGGCGGCGGAGGCCCGGCGGACCTCGACGCCCGCGTGCAGCCGGAGGATGTCGGGTGCGGCCAGGACGGCGCCCTCGCCTACGACGGTGATGTCCACGCCTACTCCCTCGAACGGGTTCCGCATCGATCCTAGAACGCGCGGCGCCATCCCACCCGGCCGATTCCCGGCGCGTCTCAGACGGCCTCCGCGACCGCCCCCGGGTCCTCCAGCTGGACCTGGTGCCCGCATTCCGGCAGGCGTACGAGCTTGGCGGACAGGGCCCCGGCCAGCCGCTCGTGGCCCAGGTCCCGCCCGCCGGCGCTGATCACGGTGACCGGCACGCCGGGAAACTGCGCCTCCTCCCGAATCCGCAGCAGGTCGGCGGCCATGTCGCGGCGGGCCAGCCACTCCCCCGCCACCGCAGCGAGCACCTTGCCCGTGCGGTAGACGCCGTACGGGTCGGGCACGCCAACGAGCAGCCGGTGGCCGGCGGGCCCCGCGAGGCGGGCCACGGCGGTCGCGCCCCACGTGCCGCCCAGGGCGGGCAGCCACCGGCCGGCGCTCCTGGCCGGCGCGGACGGCTTGCGCTCCACGACAGGGGCCGGGTCCACCAGGACGAGCTTGGCCACGCGCAGCGGGTGCAGCCTGGCGAACGCCTCCGCGTGCCAGCAGGCCACGCCGTGGGCGACGACGGTCACCTGCTCGGGATGGGAGGGGGCCAGCGCGGCCAGGCGGGCCACCTCGGTGTACAGGGTGGGCGGGACGGGCGCGTGCGGGCTGAGGCCGAGGCCGCAGCGGTCGAAGCGGATGACGTGATGGGTCCCGGCCAGCAGCCCCGCCACCGCGCCCCAGTGGAACCAGGCGCCCCCGAGCTCGGCCGTGATCAGCACGACGGGCCCGTCGCCCTGCTCGATCACGTGCGGCCCGGCGTACCCGCCTTCCTGATCGAACGCCCCCGCCATGATCGGCGGGACGGGCGGATCGTCGGTGATGAGCAGGTGGACGGCCACGTACACCAGCCAGATCGCGAACAGCGTGAGCTGCGCCCGGTGGGCGAGCCCCGCCCCGTGCCGGTCGGCGAGCGCGGCGGCGGTGAGCAGCGTGGCCGCCAGCCCCAGCCACGTGAACAGCCACGACACCCACGACCGCCAGCGCGCGCTGAGCAGCACCATCGCGGCCAGCAGGGCGGCCGTGGCCAGCGCCCCGGCCAGCTGGTGCACGTGATGCACGGGCGACACGACCCGCCGCCCGCAGTACGGGTCGCTCAGCGTGGCGCAGTCCAGCGGGAACAGCCCGGCCGCGAACGTGAACAGCCCGAACGCCGCCAGCGCCAGCCAAGCCTGCCACTCGCGCGCCACCCTCGGCACCAGCGCCACCCCGGCCGCGCAGGCCAGCCCCGCCAGCGCGTCGCTGGTGCGGAAGAGCCGCGTCCACGGCTGGTCGCGGGCGGCCAGCTCGCTGACGTACCCGTCGGTCCTGTCGACCTCCGGCGTGGTGAACTGGCCGGTGATCCACGCACTGCCCAGCACCGCCGCCACGATGAACGCGGAAGCCGCGAGGACGTACAACCTTCGCTCCACGTGATCATTAGATCACTCAAGGTGTCCGGTCACAGACCGGGCGCGCCCCAGACCGGGAACCACCGGCCGAGATCCTTCTCCAGCGGCAACTCGCCCTCGAGGGCGCCCCGGACCTGCAGTTCGAGCGCGTTGTCCCGCCTCTGAGCGGCGAGCGGGGCGAACGGGTAGAAGGTCCCGCGTTTGTACAGGTACACGACGGCCAGCCGCCGGCCGTCGGCTTCGGACCGGAACGACACCAGCGAGCACAGCAGCGACGGCCCGAACCCGGCCGACTCGAGCGACGAGTTGACCGCGTGCAGCTCGGTGACCAGGTCGCCGAGCGCGTCGGGCGAGCGGCGCACCATGAGCCAGGTGTAGCCGTACGAGTCGTGCGACTCCTCGACTCGCTCGCCGAGCAGGGCCTTGACGTCGCGTTCCAGGGAGGCGAAGGCGCCGCCCTCCGCGGCCCTGAAGGCCACCGAGCCGAGGCCCGTGGGCACGAGCCCGGTCGCGGCCTGCAGCGTCACGGCCGCCGACGGCAGCGCGAACAGCGCGTCGAGGTTGGGCTTGACCGGTTTGGACCGGCCGAGCAGGGCATCCAGCCAGCCCATGCTCAGCCCCTTCCGAGCTGCCGGGAGATGTCCGCCAGCTGGGCCAGCCGCCGTTCGAGCGGCGGGTGGGTGGAGAACATGTTCGCCAGCGTCTGGCCCGGGGCCGCCGCCGGGGCGAAGTAGAAGGCGTTGAACGGCGCCGCCTCGCGCAGGTCCTGGGTCGGGATCCTGGCCATGTCGCCGGTGATCTTCACCAGCGCGCTGGCCAGGGCCGAGGGGCGCTGGGTGAGCAGGGCGCCGGCGCGGTCGGCCGACAGCTCGCGGTAGCGCGACAGGGCACGGGTGAGCAGGAAGCTGATCGCGTACACGACGACGGAGACGAGCAGGATGATCAGCCCGACGGGCAGGCCGCCCTGGTTGCCGTTGCGCCGGCCGCCCAGCCCCGTGTAGAGGGCGATCCTGGTCATGAGGCCCGCCACGATGCCCAGGAACGAGGCGATCGTCATGACGGCGACGTCGCGGTGGGCGACGTGCGACAACTCGTGCGAGAGAACCCCTTCGAGCTCCTGGGGCTCCAGGCGGCGCAGGATGCCGGTCGTCACGCAGACGACGGCGTTGTTCTGGTTACGGCCGGTGGCGAACGCGTTGGGGACGTCGGAGTCGGCGATCGCCACCCGCGGCTTGGGCATGTCGGCGAGCGCGCACAGCCGGTCGATCAGGCCGTGCAGCTCGGGAGCCTCCTGTGGCGAGACCTCCCGCCCGTGCATCGCGAACAGCGCGATGCGGTCGGACAGGAAGTACTGGACGAACAGCAGGCCCCCGGCTATCACCAGCACGGTCAGCGCCCGTACGCCGAGGGCGATCAGGACGCCGATGAACACGACATAGAGCAGCCCGAGCAGGAACATCGTCACGGCCATGCGGGTGGTCAGCCCGCGGTCGGACGCGAACCGCGTGCTCACGGCTCAGCCCGGGATGAGGCCCTGGTCGCCCAGCATCTCCCGGACCTCCTCGATCGAGGCGTCCGCGGGGGGAAGGATCAGCTCTGACGGCTCAAGGCTGTCGTCGGGAAGCGCCTTGCCCACCTGGCGCACCTTGTCGAGCAGTGCATGCAGCTTCGTACGGAAGATCGGCTCGTCACCGACCTCGATGGCCGCCTCGAGCTCGGTGTCGAGCTCGTTGAGCACCGCGATGTCGTCGGCGGAGATCTGCACCTGGCCTTCGCCCATGATCCTGACAATCATGCCGGCTCCCCAGGCTGACGAAGCTGCTGGGTCCCGCCGTGCTGCTGCGGCTGCGCCTGGGGCTGGGCCTGCTGCTGCGGCTGGCCCTGCTCGATGGCGCTCTTGGGCGCGGGGCCCTGGCCCAGCTCGGCCTTCATCCTGGCCAGCTCCAGCTCGACGTCCATGCCGCCGCCCATGCGGTCGAGCTCGGCCTGGATGTCGTCGCCGCGGGTGCCGGTGTAGTCGTCGAGCGCGCCGCTGGCCAGCAGCTCGTCGATCGCGCCGGCGCGGGCCTGCATCTGCGCCGTCTTGTCCTCGGCGCGCTGGATCGCCAGGCCGACGTCGCCCATCTCCTCGGAGATGCCGGAGAAGGCCTCGTTGATCCGGGTCTGCGCCTCGGCGGCGGTGTAGGTGGCCTTGATCGTCTCCTTCTTCGTACGGAAGGCGTCGACCTTGGCCTGCAGCCGCTGGGAAGCCGTGGTGAGCTTCTCCTCCTCGGCCTGCAGGTTGTCGTGCTGCAGCTTCAAATCGGCCATCTGCGTCTGCAGATTGGAGCGACGCTGCAGCGCCTCGCGGGCGAGGTCCTCGCGCCCGACGGACAGCGCCTTGCGGCCCTGCTCCTCAAGGCGCTGGGCCTGCTTCTCGAGGCCGGTTACCTGGAGCTCGACCCGCTTACGCGACGTGGCGACGTCGGCCACACCCCGGCGCACCTTCTGCAGCAGCTCGAGCTGCCGCTGATAGGAGTAGTCAAGGGTCTCGCGCGGATCCTCCATCTTGTCCAAGGCCTTGTTGGCCTTGGACTTGAAGATCATCGAAAGTCTCTTCATCACGCTCATGCGCGTCGGCCGTCCCCTTCTAGGTCGTGCTGGTGTTCACCCAATGCAGCGCAGCCGCCTTGGGATTACCCTACGCATAACGCACGAGGGCGTCACTAAGTTGCAGTCCAGGTAGGGTTGACGTCGTGTTGCGACGCCGTTCCCAAACCTCCGTGGACGACACCCCCGTCCCCGATGACGATCCTAAGCCCCAGGGTAAAGGTCGTCCCACTCCCAAGCGCCGTGATCAGGAGAGCAAACGGCGCCAGCCGGTCCATGCGCCGAAAGACCGCAAAGAGGCCTATCGGCAGATGCGGACCAAGCAGGCCGCCGAGCGCGACAGGGCCCGCCAGGGCATGCTCGCAGGTGACGAGCGGTATTTTCCTGCTCGTGACAAGGGCGCAGCGCGCAAGTTCGCGCGCGAGTGGGTCGATTCCCGGCGCTTGCCGAGCCAGTATTTCCTGCCGTTCTCGCTACTGATCCTGCTGGCGACGTGGATCCCGTGGCCCATGTCGATCCGCGCCGCGGTGCTGGGATACACGGTCACCATCGGCTGGCCGATCATGATGATCGGCGTGCTGTTCACCTCCGTCTACGTGGCGTGGAAGGTGAAGCGCCTGGTGGCCGAGAAGCTGCCCCAGGAGAGCACCAAGGGCGTGGGCTTCTACGCGGCGATGCGGGCGCTGCAGATCCGCAAGCTGCGCTTCCCGCCGCCCATGGTGCTGCCGGGCGGGAAGCCGGTGCCCAAGAAGTAGCCGTCCCCGGCCACCGGGGACGGCTCGCTCACTGAGCGTCGGACCAGCGGAGCAGGCCGCCCTTCACCGTGGCCCGCGCCCCGAACACGGGGCGGCCCTTCTCCAGCGCGTCCGCCATGTCGCGCAGCATCGCGTGGTACGAGGGCCAGATCGGTTCTGGCCCCACCATCGACGCCACCACGTGACCGGTGTCCGCGTCGACCTCGATCAGGGTGCCGACGCGGATCAGCCGGCCGATCGGGTCGCCCCTGCCGACCCGCGCGGCGCAGCTCTCCCGCCACTGGTCGCGGATCCCGCGCACGCCGAGCACCTGCTCCCCGCCGAAGCCGAAGCGGGCCGCGGGCGGGCCGGACATGCCGTTGTGGCGCAGCAGCGAGGCCCTCAGGTCGTCGGGGAACTCCAGGCCCGTCTGGGCCTCGGCGAGCGCGATGGTGCCGGCCCTGCCGGGGGCGCCCAGCGAGGCGTACGTCCGGGGCGCGTGCTCCCGCAGCCACCGCTCGATGCGCCGCCACTGCCGGTCGACCGCCGCCCGCACGCGCGGGCTGATCGGGCGTACCGCCGTCCGGCCGCTCAGCATGCACGCGGCCGGGATGCCCGGGGGCGGCGTCGAGGCAGGCCCCGCAGCGGTCGGCGTGGGCGCGACGGGCGTCGGATCCGTGGCGGCCGGCGTGGGCGCGCCGGGCGTCGGCGTGGGTGTGACGGGCACCGGGCTCTTCCCGTCGGCGCCCATCGCCACGGTCATGGCCGACTGCTGAGCCTGGTAGACGGCCGCCCGCGCCTCGGACACCACCTGCGGCCCCGTGGGGATGACGGCGGCGGCCAGCGTCAGCACCACGACTCCCGCGATGGCGGCCCACACCAGGCCCATCCGCGTCCGTCCGGCCGCCCGTGAGACGCCCGCCGAGATCGGGGGCGCGGGCGGCTTGCCGGGGATCCGGGCGCGGCGGCGCAGCCGTACCGCGATCGCGGTCAGGATGGCCGCCGTCAGCGCCAGCCGTACGAGCTTCAGCACGTCGCGCACCCTATCCCGAAACCGATCACCCCATGGACCGGGATTAAAGTCTGATGCATGGAATTCCGACACCTCGGTCGTAGCGGTCTCAAAGTCAGCGAGATCAGCTACGGAAACTGGCTCACCCACGGCTCCCAGGTCGAGGAGGACGCCGCCAAGCAGTGCGTGCAGGCGGCGCTCGACGAGGGCATCACCACGTTCGACACCGCGGACGTCTACGCGGCGACGAAGGCCGAGGAGGTGCTCGGCCGCGCGCTGAAGGGCGTGCGAAGGGAGTCGCTGGAGATCTTCACCAAGGTCTACTGGCCGACCGGCCCCGGCCAGAACGACCGCGGCCTGTCACGCAAGCACATCACCGAGTCCATCAACGGCTCGCTGCGCCGCCTGCAGACCGACTATGTCGACCTGTACCAGGCGCACCGGTTCGACTACGAGACGCCGCTGGAGGAGACGCTCAAGACGTTCGACGACCTCGTACGCCAGGGCAAGGTCCTCTACATCGGCGTCAGCGAGTGGACGGCCGACCAGATCGCCCAGGCCCTGAAGATCGCCGACGAGATGGGCTTCGACCGGATCGTCTCGAACCAGCCCCAGTACTCGATGCTGTGGCGGATCATCGAGGGCGAGATCGTGCCGCTGAGCGAGAAGGAGGGCATCGGCCAGATCGTCTGGTCGCCGATCGGCCAGGGCGTGCTCACGGGCAAGTACCTGCCCGGACAGCAGCCGCCGGAGGGCTCCCGGGCGACCGACGACAGCGGCAGCGCCATGATCGCCCGGTTCATGAACGACGACGTGCTGACCCGCGTCCAGGAGCTCAAGCCGGTCGCCGCCGACCTCGGGCTGAGCATGGCGCAGCTGGCCGTCGCCTGGGTGCTGCAGAACCCGAACGTCTCCAGCGCCATCGTCGGGGCCAGCCGCCCCGAGCAGGTGCGTGACAACGTCAAGGCCGCGGGCGTGAAGCTGGACGCCGACGTGCTCAAGCGGATCGACGACGTGCTCGGCCCGGTCGTGGAGCGCGACCCGGCGAAGACGCAGAGCCCGAGCACCCGCCCGTAACCTGTCGCCCCTCCAAGAAAAAACCCCTTGAGCCACAATCGCGCTCAAGGGGTTTTTCATTTACCGCCGGTCACTCCTGACGCAATGACAATCCCGTGTACTCCACACGGTCCTCTTCGAGCAAGGCCACCTGCTCAACTCCCGATTCGAGCAGGTCACGCCAGTTCTCACCGAGCCAGGACTCCGCGTCGGCCTGGCTCGGAAACACTTCTCGCGGCAAAGGGCGATCCGTTACCTCACCACCATTTGCATTTTCATAACGCCACCGCCATGTCATGCCATACGCTCCTTTTCCGCGGGTTCGCCGGCGCACCCTCCGCAGGCACTGGAACCCTACTCCCGAGCTTGGAGGTCAATCGATGCTGCGCGCATATCGTGTTGCGGCCGGGGTCGCACTCGGGGCGGCCGCCTTCCTCTCACTTCCTTCCTCCGCTCTCGCCGACCCCGGGGTCCCGCGTGCGTGGAGCGCGTGGCAGAGCGACGGGACGGCCTGGCTGGCCGTGACGGCCGACGCCGCCCCGCCGGACGGATCGGTCATCGGGTGGCGCTTCTCCGTGGCCCCGGACGGGGTGAGGGGCGAGTCGCCCGGCGGGGACCTGCCGTCGTTCCAGGCGGTGTGCGACAGGGACGCGGCCGGGTCCGGGCACAAGCGCGTGGTGGTCGCGGTGGACTTCGGCGACGGGGAGGCCGACGCCTACCCCGGTGAGCGGCCTCCCGGCCAGAGCCTGCTGAAGTGCGTCGCGGGCGCCGAGAACGCCACCGCCGCCCAGCTCCTCGCCTCCACCGCCAAGGTCCGCGTGAACGCCCAGGGGACCGTCGTGGCGGTCGCGGACTATCCGTCCAAGGAGAAGAGCGGCACCGAACTGACGGCCGCCGCCGCGTCCGCCGCGCCGTCCGGGAGCGCCCTGCCGATCACGCTGATCGCGGCCGGCGCGGGCGCGCTCGCCCTGCTGGCGGGCGGCGCCGTGGCGGCCACCCGCCGCCGCTCCAGGACCAGGGCCTGACCTGGAACGTTCCATGCACCCGGCCGGACGCTACGCTCGGCGCGGTGAAGATCCTTGTCTCCGGTACGGCAGGCGGCGCGGGATGGCCGGAGCCCGGCTGCCGGTGCGCCTCGTGCGCCGGACTCCCGTCCGGCCACCGGCGCCCGTTCGAGCTGGTCGTGGACGGCGTGGCCCGCTTCCCCTTCGACGACCCGCCGGGCGGGTACCGGGCCTGCGCGGGCGGGCTGGGGCTGGCCGGCCCCGACGGCTCCCGGCTGCTCTGCCTCCCGCAGGGGCGGCCGGTGCCCGCGGACGGGCCCGGCAGGTACGACGTGGTGCTGATCGACCTGCTCGATCGGCCCGAGCGGCTCGGGGAACTGCGGCGGGCGGGGCTGGCCGACGACCGGACCCTGGTGGTGGCCGTCGGGCTGGACCACCGGATCCGCTCGGAGGAGGAGCTGGCCAGGCGCCTGCGGCTGTGGGGCGCGCAGGCCGTCCCCGACGGGACGGTGCTGGAGACCGGCCGGACGCTCCACGGGACGGCCATCGGGACGTGGCCCGGCGATGGCAGCACGCGTCCCGGCGGCCCCGCGACGGCGCCGTGGCGGGCGTTGTTGCTGGGCGGGTCGCGGTCAGGGAAGTCGGCCGAGGCCGAACTGCGGCTGGCGGCCGAGCCGTACGTCACCTATGTGGCCACCGGCCCGAGCGGCGCGGGCGACGGCGAGTGGGCGGCACGCGTGTGGGCGCACCGGGAGCGGCGGCCCGCGCACTGGGCCACCGTCGAGACCGCCGACCTCGTCTCGGCCATCGGGCAGGCCACCACGCCGCTGCTGATCGACGGGCTCGGGACCTGGCTGACGGCGGTGTTCGACGAGCACGGGGCCTGGGAGGGCGACCGCGCGCCCGTCCGCGAACGCTGCGACGAGCTCGTGGCGGCCTGGCGGCAGACGCCCGTGCGCCTCGTGGCGGTCTCCGACGAGGTGGGAATGGGGGTGGTGCCCGCCACGTCCAGCGGGCGGGCCTTCCGGGACGCGCTCGGCCGCCTCAACGAACGCCTCGCCGCCGAGTCGGAGTACGTGGCCCTGGTGGTGGCGGGGCGCCTGCTGGAGCTGTGAGCGCTACGGGCGGACGGCGCGGGCGTACCAGCGGCCGTCGAGGCGGTCCACGTGGAGGGGGCGGCCGAAGCACTCCGAGAGGTTGGCCGAGGTGAGCACCTCCTCCACCGGGCCGGCGGCCAGCACCCTGGCGTCGCGCATGAGCATCGCGTGGGAGGTCGTCGCCGGCACCTCCTCCAGGTGGTGCGTCACCGTCACGGTGGTCAGGACGGGCCGGGTCGTGGCCAGGTCCTCGACGGCGGCGATGAGGTCCTCCCTGGCCGGCAGGTCGAGCCCCGCGAACGGCTCGTCGAGCAGCAGCACCGCCGGATCCGCCATGAGCGCCCTGGCCACCCTGATCCTGGCCCGCTCCCCCTGCGAGCACACGCGGAACGGCCGGTCCGCCAGGTCCTTGCACCCCAGGTCGGCCAGCAGCCGGTGGGCGCGGTCGCGCTCGGCCTCGCCGTACTTGTCCCACAGGGGAACGCTCGTCCCCGTGTGCCCGGTGAGCACGACGGTGTGCGCGGTCGCGCCCTCCTCCTCCATCAGCTCCTCGTCGATGAGCCGCTGGCTGACCGCGACCAGGCCGATGTGGCGGCGCAGCTCCCGCACGTCCACCCGGCCGAGCTTGTGGCCGAGCACCTTGACCGCGCCCTCGCTCGGATGCCGGACGGCGCCCGCCAGGGAGAGCAGCGTCGTCTTGCCCGCGCCGTTGGGACCGAGGATCACCCAGTGGTCGCCGTAGTCCACCTGCCAATCGACGCTGTCCAGCAGCGACTTGCCGACAACTCGGACACCTACGCCTTCGAGTTCAACCACGTGCATCCCGCCACACTAGTGGGCCTACGATCGTCCGATATGCGCCTTCCGCATGGGCTCTCGTTCGCGATCGGCACACTCAGCGTCTTCCCGGTGCGGGTCGAGCGGGTGGATCGGGAGGTCGCGGGGCAGGCGATGGCGCTGGCCCCGGTGGTCGGGCTGGCGCTCGGCCTGGTCGCCGGGCTGCCGTTGATCCTGCCCGGGCCGCCGCTACTGGGGGCGGCGCTGGCGGTCGGGCTGCTGGCCGTGCTGAGCCGGGGGCTGCACCTGGACGGGCTCGCCGACCTGGCGGACGGGCTGGGCAGCGGCAAGCCGGCCGCTCAGGCGCTCGACATCATGAAAAAGTCGGACATCGGGCCGTTCGGCGTGATGACGCTGGTGCTGACGCTGGTCGTCCAGGTCGCCGCGGCGGCCGGGGCCGGGTACGCGGCACTGGTGACGGCCTGCGTGGCCGGGCGGCTGGCGCTGACCTGGGCCTGCCGGACGGGCGTCCCCGCCGCCCGGCCCGACGGGCTCGGCGCGACGGTCGCGGGCACGGTACGCCGCCCCGCCCCCGTGCTCGTCACCCTGGCCGCGCTCCTCGGCGCCGCCGCCGCCGGACTGGCGCCGGGCTCGGGAGGGCCCGGCCTGAGTCTGGCAGGGACGATCGTGCTGCCGCTCGGCCTGCTCGCCGGGCTGGCCGCCGCCCTGCTGCTGCTCGGGCACGCGCGGCGGCGCCTCGGCGGGATCACCGGTGACGTTCTGGGGGCGCTGGTCGAGGCGGCCACGGCCACCACGTTGGCCGTGTGCGCGATCCTCGGCTGAGCGCCCCCGGGATCGAATCGAGAGGGTCAGGCGACCGGCTGCGGCACGCGTACCGGATAGAAGCGGAGCAGGGCCGCGCCGAGGAGCGCCATGAGCACCCAGCCCACCAGGCCGGTCAGGCCGACCAGCACCTCGTTGGGCGGCGCGGCGGCGTCGCCGAGCAGCAGCACGGACTGGGAGACGGCGTTCAGCGAGCCGTGGGCCACGACGGCCGGCCACACGCTGCCCGTGCGCAGCCGCAGCCACCCGATCAGCACCCCGAACAGGACGCAGAAGCCCACGAAGAACAGCGCCGCCCAGGAGCTGAGCCGCGGGTAGTTGTAGCCCAGGAGGGTGAGGGGCGCGTGCCAGAGGCCCCAGATGACGCCGGTGAAGACCAGCCCGAGGAGCATGCCGTTGGTGGAGACGAGCCGGGGCAGCAGCCAGCCCCGCCAGCCCCACTCCTCCCCCAGCGCGGGGATCGCGTTCAGCACGGGCCCGGCGATCACGCCGATCCCGATCTGCAGCACGACCGCCGTGGTGAGGCTCTCGGGCACGCCCACACCCTGGGCCCGCAGCACCGCCCGGAACAGGCTGAACTGGCCGAGGTCCATCGAGAACAGCCCGACGGCGGCGCTGAGGACCCCCGCCAGGAGGAGCAGCAGCGGCACCCCGAGCCAGGCGGTCAGTATGAGAACGCCCGTGCGCCCCTTGCGCTCGCCCAGCGTCAGCCCGGTCTGCCTGGCCCACTCGCGGAACGGCGTGCGCGTGACCGCCCACACGCCGAGCACCCCCACGGCCGGGGTGAACATCATCAGCGTGGCCAGCGGCCGCAGCAGCGGCGAGCCGATCCCGCCGGCGAACCAGAGGGGCAGCGCCGCCGCCCACGACAGCCCGAAGGCCAGGACGATGAAGATGAGGAGAGGTCGTTTCATTGCTCCACTCGCTCCGCGATGAGGGCGTTGATGAGGGATGCGCCGCGTTCGGCGTCGTCGATGCTGATCGCGAGCCGGCCGCCGGAGCGGTAACGGATGACCAGGCACTCGCCGCCACGCAGCATGATGGTCGAACCGCCGGGCAGCCCGCGAATGCCCCAGCCCCCTACCTCGGCCGGATGGCGCGTCTCCGACCAGGCCGACTCGATCAGCGACAGGGGGATCCTGCGCGCCGGCCAGCCGAGCGGCCCGAACTGGACGGCGACCCGGCCGTCGCCGACCTGCACGGACACGGACGAGGTCAGCACCCCGGCCGCCAGCGCGAGGACGAGCGCGGGCAGGACCGCCGTCGCCTGCCCGCCGGGCACCAGACCGGTGACGTAGAGCAGGCCCAGCACCAGGGCGGCGGCCACGGCGGCGGCCGGGAGCAGCGTCAGCCACCGGTTGGCGACGTGGCCCACCCACACGGTGCGCCGGCCGGGCCGCAGCCGCAGGAGGGGCGGGATCCGGTGGGCGGCATCCGCGTCGGGCGCGCCTCTGCGCAGGTACCCCGCGAGAACGGCGACGCCGATCCCGGCCGCGATGACCGCGAGGACCTGCCAGGCGGGCAGCCGGGCCGCGGCCCAGCTGCCCGCGTCGAGGTTGGCGAGCACGGTCGTGACGTTCACGCCGAGGGCGAGCACGCCCAGGCCGAACAGCCCGCCCCACCACACCGTCCGGCTCGGCCTGCGGGCCGTGGCCCGCTCGGACGCGGCCAGCGCGACCAGCCAGAGCGCCGTCCAGAGCAGGAATGTGACCAGGATGTACGCGGTCAAGGACATCGAGCGGTAGGCCTGGCCGCCCATGCCCCAGCGCGTGGCCAGCGGATCGGGCAGCCGGTCCCGCAGCGCCAGTGGCAGAGCGGTCTGCGCGGCGATGACGGACAGCCCCCATATGACGGCGGTGACTCGGGGATTCACGGCAGGTCCTCCAGGATGGCGATGAGGTCGTCGCGGCCGTAGCCGTACTTGCGGGCCTCGTCCAGCAGCTCGCGCGCCCGCTGCGCGAGCAGGGCGCGACCGTCGGCACGCCCCGCGACGCTGACCCCCCGGCCCCGCCTGAACTCCAGCAACCCCTCGTCCCGCAGGTCGCGCAGCGCCCGCAGCACGGTGTTGGGGTTGATGCCGAGCACCTGGGCCAGGTCGCGGGCCGGCGGCAGGCGGTCGCCCGGCCGGTACGAGCCCTCTCCGATGGCGCGGCGGATGGCGCCCGCCACCTGCTCGTGCAGGGGCCGGGCGTCGTTGAGATCGAGCGTCAGCAGCATGGTGCTAATGACACTAGCACCATTCGACATGACGCGCGATTGGTAGGATGAACCCCTGTTTGTGAGTACGTAGAAGACCTGGATAGCATCGGTTTACGTGACCACTGTGCGGCTGAACTCAGCAGATCCAGTCTCCATCGACACCGACGCGTTGATCGTCGGCTTCAGGTCAGGACAGGACGGCCCGCGCGCCGCCACGGGCGCCGAGTCGCTCGAGGCCGCCTTCGGCGGCAAGCTCGCCGACTCCCTCCGCGCCGTCGCCTTCACCGGCAAGGCCGGCGAGGTGGCCAAGCTTCCCACGTTCGGCGCCATCGCCGCCCCGCTGCTGGTCGCGGTGGGTCTGGGCGACTCGCCCGACGCCGAGGGTCTGCGCCGCGCCGCCGGTGCCGCCGTACGGTCGCTCGCCGGCACCTCCAGGGCCGCGCTCGCCCTGCCCACCGGCACGCCCGAGGAGACAGAGGCCGTCGCGCTCGGCGGCCTGCTCGGCGCGTACGCCTTCGCGCGTTACCGCACGAACGGCGAGCAGAAGGCGCCGGTCGCCGAGCTCACCGTGGTCTCAGGCGAGCCCGACGGCGTCGCCGAGCGCGCGGGCGTGCTGGCCGACTCGGTCGCCCTGGTCCGCGACCTGGTCAACACGCCTCCGTCCGACCTGTGGCCCGCCAAGTTCGCCGAGATCGCCGAGCAGGAGGGCGCCAAGGCGGGGCTGAGCGTCGAGGTGCTCGACGACAAGCAGCTCAAGGACGGCGGCTACGGCGGCCTCATCGGCGTCGGCCAGGGCTCGGCCAACCCGCCGCGCCTGGTCCGCCTCTCCTACACCCACCCCGAGGCCGCCAAGCGGCTGGCGTTCGTGGGCAAGGGCATCACGTTCGACTCCGGCGGCCTGTCGCTCAAGCCGTCGGCCTCGATGGACTGGATGAAGTCCGACATGGGCGGCGCGGGCGCGGTGCTCGGCGCCATGATCGGCATCGCCAGGCTCGGCCTGCCGGTCAACGCCGTCGGCTACCTCTGCCTGGCCGAAAACCTGCCGAGCGGCACCGCCCAGCGCCCCTCCGACGTCATCCACAGCTACAGCGGCAAGACCGTCGAGGTGCTCGACACCGACGCCGAGGGCCGCCTGGTGCTCATGGACGGCATCGCCAGGGCCGCGCAGGACGAGCCCGACCTGATCGTCGACGTGGCGACCCTCACCGGCGCGCAGATCGTCGCGCTCGGCTGGCGCACGGCCGGCGTCATGGCCAACGACGACGCCGTCAGGGAGCTGGTCGTCGAGGCCGCGAAGGCGGCGGGCGAGGGCGCGTGGGGCATGCCGCTGCCCGAGGAGCTGCGCAAGGGCCTCGACTCGCCGATCGCCGACATCGCCAACCTCCAGCCGGAGCGATGGGGCAGCATGCTGGCGGCGGGCATCTTCCTGAAGGAATTCGTGCCCGACGGCGTGCGCTGGGCCCACATCGACATGGCCGGCCCCGCCTTCAACAAGGGCGAGCCGTACGGTTACACCCCGAAGGGCGGCACCGGTGCCATCACCCGTACCCTCATCGGACTCGCAGAGCGGCACGCGAGCATCTGAAACAAATGAAAAGATGACGGCATCACGAACACCCCGACAAGGAGCCTTCCTGTGGCCTATGACATCGTCGTCCTAGGTGGCGGCAGCGGCGGTTACGCCTGCGCGCTTCGGGCGGCTGAGCTGGGCAAGTCGGTCGCGCTGATCGAAAAGGACAAGATCGGCGGCACCTGCCTCCACAGGGGATGCATCCCCACCAAGGCCCTGCTCCACTCCGCCGAGGTCGCCGACGAGACCCGCGAGAGCGAGTCCTACGGCGTCAAGGCGCGCTTCGACGGCATCGACGTGCAGGGCGTGCACGCGTTCAAGGACAAGATCGTGACGCGTGCCTGGAAGGGCGTGCAGGGCCTGCTGAAGGGCGCGGGCGTGACGATCATCGAGGGCGAGGGCCGCCTGGTCGGCCCCAACCGGATCCAGGTAGGCCCGGAGGTCGTCGAGGGCCGCAACCTCGTCCTGGCCACCGGCTCGGCGCCCAAGTCGCTGCCGGGCCTGGAGATCGACGGCGAGCGCGTCATCACCAGCGAGCACACCCTCAAGATGGACCGCGTGCCCACGTCCGTCATCGTGCTGGGCGGCGGCGTGATCGGCGTCGAGCTGGCGAGCGTCTACCGCTCGTTCGGGGCCGAGGTCACGATCGTCGAGGCGCTGCCGCACCTGCTGCCGACCGAGGAGGAGTCCAGCTCCAAGCTGCTGGAGCGGGCCTTCCGCCGCCGCGGCATCAAGTACGAGCTGGGCGTCTTCTTCGACAGCGCCAAGACCACCGAGACGGGTGTGGTCGTCACGCTGGCCAACGGCAAGACCCTCGACGCCGAGTTGCTGCTCGTCGCGGTCGGCCGGGGCGCGGTGTCGGCGGGCATGGGCTTCGAGGAGCAGGGCATCGCCATCGAGCGCGGCGCGGTCGTCGTCGACGAGCACTGCCGGACCTCCGTGCCCGGCGTCTACGCCATCGGCGACCTCATCCCGACGCTGCAGCTCGCGCACGCGGGGTTCGCGGAGGGGATCATGGTGGCCGAGCACATCGCCGGCCTCAACCCGCCGCCCATCGACTACGCGGGCGTGCCGCGCATCACCTACTCCGACCCCGAGGTGGCCTCGGTGGGGATCACCTCGGCGCAGGCGGCCGAGCGCGGCATCGAGATCGTCGAGCAGGTCTACGACCTCGCGGGAAACCCCAAGAGCCAGATCCTCGGCACCTCAGGCGCCGTGAAGGTCATCGCCCAGAAGGACGGCCCGGTCGTCGGTGTCCACATGGTGGGCCGGCGCATCGGCGAGCTCGTCACGGAGGGGCAGCTGATCTACAACTGGGAGGCGCTGCCCGCAGAGGTCGCCCAGCTCATCCACGCACACCCGACCCAGTCCGAGGCCATGGGTGAGGCGATGCTGGCCCTGGCCGGCAAGCCGCTGCACGTACACAACTAGTCCAAGCCCTCGAGATCAGAACGCGAGAGAAGAATAACGATGCCGGTCTCCGTACAAATGCCCCAGCTCGGCGAGAGCGTGACCGAGGGCACCGTAACCCGTTGGCTGAAGAAGGAGGGCGAGCGCGTCGAGGCCGACGAGCCGCTCCTCGAGGTGTCGACCGACAAGGTCGACACCGAGATCCCGTCGCCGTCCGCGGGTGTCCTCACCAAGATCGTCGTTGCTGAGGACGAGACGGTCGAGGTCGGGGCCGAGCTCGCCGTCATCGACGAGAAGGGCCAGGCGGCCGCCGCCGCCCCGGCGCCCGAGGCGGCCCCCGCCCCCGCCCCGGCTCCGCAGCCCGAGCCCGAGCCCGCCCCGGCTCCGCCGGTCTCGTCGATCCCGCAGCCGGCTCCCGCGCAGCCCGCTCCGGCCCCCGCCCCCGCTCCGGCGCCTGCCCCGGTCGCGGCCCCCGCCCCGCAGGCCGCTCCCCCGGCCGCGGAGCCCGCGCCGCTGCCGTCGGGTGAGAGCCCGTACGTGACGCCGCTGGTGCGCAAGCTCGCCAACGAGCACGGTGTCGACCTCGACTCGATCAACGGCACCGGCGTCGGCGGCCGCATCCGCAAGCAGGACGTGCTCGAGGCCGCCAAGGCCCAGCGCGACAAGGCCGCCGCGGCCCAGGCCGCCCCGGTCGCGGCTCCGGCTCCGGCCGCCGCCCAGCCGGCGCCCGCCGCCGCTCCCACCCCGCAGGCGCCGGTCACCGCGGGTCCCGAGCCCGTGGAGGTCGACACGACGCTGCGGGGCCGCACGGAGAAGATGACGCGGCTGCGGCAGACGATGTCGAAGCGGCTGGTCGAGTCGCTGCAGACGGCGGCGCAGCTCACCACCGTGGTCGAGGTCGACGTCACCAAGATCGCGCGGCTGCGCGACCAGGCGAAGGCCGACTTCCTGCGCCGCGAGGGCGTGAAGCTGTCGTTCATGCCGTTCTTCGAGCTGGCCGCCATCGAGGCGCTCAAGCAGCACCCGAAGCTCAACGCGACGATCAACAACGAGACCATGGAGGTCACGTACTTCGACGTCGAGCACCTGGGCATCGCGGTCGACACCGAGCGCGGCCTGATCGCGGCGGTCATCAAGAACGCCGGCGACCTCAACCTCGCCGGGCTGGCCCGCAAGACGGCCGACCTGGCCGAGCGCACGCGCGCCAACAAGGTGACGCCGGACGAAATCACCGGCGGCACGTTCACGCTGACCAACACCGGCAGCCGTGGCGCCCTGTTCGACACGCCGATCCTCAACCAGCCGCAGGTCGGCATGCTGGGCACCGGCGCCGTCGTCAAGCGGCCCGTCGTGATCGACACGCCTGAGGGCGAGGTCATCGCGGTCCGGTCGATGGTCTACCTGGCGCTGACGTACGACCACCGTCTGGTGGACGGCGCGGACGCGGCCCGCTTCCTCACGACGGTCAAGCGCCGTCTCGAGGAGGGCCGCTTCGAGGCCCAGCTCGGCCTCGCCTGACCCAGGGCCTGATTGAGGGCCTGATCCGGGCGTTGCGGCCGGGCGGCTCCCTTCCGGGGCCGCCCGGCCGTTCGTCTGCCCGGGGTTTTTCGTCCTGGCGCGGCTGGCGCGTCCGTGACGTGGGGCGGGCGTACTGTGGGGCTATGGCGATCATCGTGACGGGGGCGTCGGGGTTGCTCGGGTCGGCGCTGGTGCCGGCGTTGCGGGCCGAGGGGTGGGAGGTCGTCCGGCTCGTACGGCGCCGCCCACGCGCGGCCGACGAGGCCTTCTGGGACCCGGCCGAGCAGGCGATCGACCAGGCCGCGCTCGAAGGTGCGCAGGCGGTCGTGCACCTGGCGGGCGCGTCCGTCGGTGACCGGCGGTGGACCCCGGCGTACAAGCGGGAGCTCGTCGCCAGCCGGGTCCAGGGCACGCGGGTGCTCGTGGACGCGATCGGCACGCTGTCCGGCAAGCCAGAGGTGCTCCTGTCCGCCTCCGGAGTCGACTTCTACGGCGACACCGGCGACCGGGTGATCGACGAGGGCCAGGGGAAGGGCCGCGGCTTCCTGGCGGATCTGTGCGGGCGCTGGGAGGGCGAGGCCCGGCGGGCGGGCGAGGCCGGGGTCAGGACCGCGCAGATGCGGACCGGGCTGGTGCTCAGCAAGAAGGGCGGGGCGCTCGGGCGGATGTTGCCGATCTTCCGGATCGGGCTGGGGGCGCCGCTCGGGTCGGGGAAGCAGTTCTGGTCGTGGATCACCGTGGACGACTGGGTCGGAGCCGCGGTGCATGTCTTGAAAAATCGTGACATTACAGGACCAGTCAATTTCACCTCGCCCGCGCCCGTGACCAACGCCGAATTCACCCGCACACTCGGAAAAGCCCTGCACAGGGGCACCGTGCCGATCCCGGTGCCCGGCTTCGCGCTGTCCGCCGGGCTCGGCGAGTTCGCCCGCGAGGCGCTGCTGCCCGGCCACCGCGTGGAGCCGAGGAAGCTGCTCGACAGCGGCTATGTGTTCGCCCATACCCGCCTCGACGAGGCGCTGAGCGCCGTACTGTAGTGAGCCGTCCGTCTTCAACAGGTGGGAGAATCTTGACATGAGCCGGTCAGGACAGTCACACATCCTCGCCATCGGGGGCGGATCCTTCCGCCCGAGCAGGCGCTACAGCTTCCTCGAGGCCAGTCCGCTGCTGCGTTACGGCCTCGACCTGACCGGGCAGGACCGGCCGAAGCTGGGCCTGATCGCCACCGCGGTGGGCGACTCGGACGACTGGATCCTGAAGATGTACGGCGCCTTCGCCGGGTGGGACGTCGAGTTGAGCCATCTCACCCTGTTCCCGATGCCCAATGTCGAGGATCCCCGGGCGTGGATGCTCGAACAGGACATGATCTACGTCAGCGGCGGCAGTGTGGCCAACCTGATGGCGCTGTGGCGGTTGCACGGCCTTGACGAGGCGTTCGAGGAGGCGTGGCGGGCCGGGGTGGTGCTTTCGGGCCAGAGCGCGGGCGCGCTGTGCTGGCACGTCGGCGGCAACACCGACTCCTTCGGTCCCGACCTGCGCGTGTGGGCCGAGGGCATGGCGCTGCTGCCCTACTCGTGCGGCGTCCACTACGACTCCGACCCGCAGCGCCGCCCGCTGCTGCAGCAGTCGGTGGCCGGCGGCGAGCTGCCCTCCGGCTACGCCGCCGACGAGGGCGTGGGGCTCCACTACGTCGGCACCGAGTTCATCCAGGCGGTGACCGTCGAGCCGGGCGGCTACGCCTACCGGGTGGAGAGCGACGGGGCCGGCGGGGTCAAGGAGTTCAGGATCGAGCCACGACTCCTTACCCCCTGATTACCCTTCGCGGGGGCGGGACCGGCACAATAGGCTCATGCGCCCCATCCACGGGGACGATCCCCACGCACTCGCCATCGTCCGCCTCGGCGTCGACGTCCCCTACGAGCAGGCCTGGTCGCTGCAGCGCTGGGTGCACGGCAAGCGGGTCGCCGGAGAGCTGAGCGACACCGTGCTGTTCCTCGAGCACGCGCCCGTCTACACCGCGGGCAAGCGCACCGCCCCGCACGAGCGTCCGGCCGACGGCACCCCGGTCGTCGACGTCGACCGGGGCGGCCGGCTGACCTGGCACGGTCCCGGGCAACTGGTGGTCTACCCGATCGTCGGCATCACCGACGTCACCGCGTACGCCTGCCGCCTCGCAGAGGCCATGATCCAGATCTGCGCCGACTTCGGCGTCACGGCGAGACAGGTGCAGGGGCGCGGGGGCGTCTGGGCGGTCGGCGATCCCAGCCTGGGCCTGCCCGACCGCCAGCTCGGCGCGGTCGGGCTGCGCGTCGCCCGCGGCGTCACCATGCACGGCTTCGCCCTCAACTGCGCCAACGACCCCCGCTGGTTCAACCGCATCGCGCCGTGCGGCATCCCCGACGTCGGCGTCTCCTCGCTGTCGGCGGAGACCGGCCGCCGCATCGTGGTGGAGGAGGTCATGCCGATCGCGGAGAAACGGCTGGCGGAGGCCCTCGGCATGGAGTCGTACGATCTCCACGAAGAGGACCTTCTCCGCAGATGACCCACGGCCTACGATCGGCCGTGTGAAGCGCGTCCTCGCTCTCCTGCTCGCCCTTCTGGTCCACCTGCTGACGCTCGGCTTCGTCGCGCTGGGCGCGTGGACGATCCTGGGGCACCTCGACTCCCTGCTCGCGTGGCTGTTCGGCGGCGCGAGCCTGGCCATCGGGTGGGCGCTGCGGCCCCGCCTGGGCGGTCTGCCCGCCGACGCCGAGGTGCTCGACCGCTCGTCGGCGTCCGAGCTGTACGGCGCCGCGGACCGCGTGGCCGACCGGGTCGGCGTCCGGCGACCGCGCAAGGTCGCCGTCATGGACCTGGACCCCGAGACGCGCTACGACCGCGTGGGGCTGCCGCGTACCCCCGTCCTGATGATCGGGCTGCCGCTGTGGCTGGCGCTGCCGCCCAGGCAGCGGGTCGCCCTGCTGGCCACGGCGTACGCGCGGGTGCCGACCGGCGACGAGCTCGTCGTGAGCGGGGCGCTGTTCACCCTGGAGTCGTGGCGGGACGCGCTGCTGGGGGCCGGGCCGCTGCGGATCAGGGAGGAGGCGCAGACCAAGATCGCGGCCTCCTCGCTGGGCGCGGTGGACCACCCGGGGACCACGTACGAGGTGGCGGGGATGTTCGGCCGCCTGCTCGGGCGGGTGCTCGGCGGGCCCGTGCTCCTGATCCGGTACGCGCTGACCCGGCTGGCCCGCGCCGGCGAGAGCCGTACCCTGGCCCGGCAGCGGCAGCTGGCCCGGCGGGCCGCCTCCGAACAGGACCTCGCCGAGCTCGACGGGCTGTCCGGCGGCGGCTACCTGGCGCCGATGCAGGCGGCGGCGCTGCGCGGCGAGAGCGCGGCGGCCATCAGGCAGGGCGCGCTGGCCCGCTCCAGGCTCACCGACGACGGGGTGCTCACCACTCCCCCGCACTCGGAGCTGCTCGGCACGCACGAGTCCGAACGCATCGACGACGAGCTCCTCGCCCAGTACACGCGCGCGATCCGCGGCTTCGGCCTCATCTCCTGACCTCCTCACCTTGACCCCCGGCCGGGCCGCGTATCCGGGAGACGTAAGCTGAGAACGTGACCGTTGCCCCTGAAGGCCGAAAGCTCCTCCGCCTGGAGGTGCGTAACGCCGAAACCCCTATCGAGCGCAAGCCCCCGTGGATCAAGACCAAGCTGAAGACGGGCCCCGAATACACCGAGCTGAAATCGCTCGTGCGCCGGGAGGGTCTGCACACGGTCTGTGAAGAGGCGGGCTGTCCCAATATCTACGAGTGCTGGGAAGACCGCGAGGCGACCTTCCTCATCGGCGGCGACCAGTGCACGCGCCGCTGCGACTTCTGCCAGATCGACACGGGCAAGCCGAAGGAGTACGACCGCGACGAGCCGCGCCGCGTGGCCGAGTCCGTGCAGCAGATGGGCCTGAAGTACGCGACCGTGACCGGCGTGGCCCGCGACGACCTGCCCGACGGCGGCGCCTGGCTCTACGCCGAGACGGCCCGCCAGATCCACGGGCTGCTGCCCGGGTGCGGCGTCGAGCTGCTGGTGCCCGACTTCAACGGCAACCGCGACCAGCTGGAGGAGGTCTTCTCCAGCCGGCCCGAGGTGTTCGCGCACAACGTCGAGACGGTGCCGCGGATCTTCAAGCGGATCCGTCCCGCGTTCCGCTACGAGCGGTCGCTCGCGGTGATCACGATGGCCCGCGAGGCCGGGCTGGTCACCAAGTCCAACCTGATCCTGGGCATGGGCGAGACGCGCGAGGAGGTCGTCGAGGCCATGCGCGACCTGCACGCGGCCGGCACCGACCTGCTGACCGTTACTCAATACCTGCGGCCCACGCCCCGCCACCACCCGGTGGAGCGGTGGGTGAAGCCCGAGGAGTTCGTGGAGCTGCAGGCGGAGGCCGAGGCCATCGGGTTCGCCGGTGTGCTGTCCGGGCCGCTCGTGCGCTCGTCGTACCGGGCGGGCCGCCTCTACAAGCAGGCCATCGAGGCTCGCCAGACGGCCTGACCTCCCAACCACCGGCCCCGGGACCCCTCCGGCCCCGGGGCTGCTTCATACCCACCCGCACCCCCCGACGCCGCCGCCCCACTGCCCGGCCACGCCCCCGGCCGCGGGGGCGCGGCTCCCGACGGCGCGCCAGCACCGCGGCGGCGTGGGGCACGGAGGCGGTGGGGCACCGAGGCGGTGGGTTTCGAGGGGTGGGGGGCGTGGTTAGCATGGCAGGCAGCCGACCACGGGAGCGGACATGGCCGTTCTGATCCGCACGAGTGACCTGCCCGCCAAGCGGCGCCACGACGCCTGGCGGAGCATCGTGTGTGACACGCTCGGCCCGCTCGACTGCAGGATCGCCCCCGGCGCCCCGCTGCGGGGCGAGATCGTGACCGGCGGGCTGGGCTCGGTCACCGTCGGCCGGATCCGTACGTCCACGCCCCACAGCGTGCACCGCACCCCGGGCATGATCGACAGCGGCAGCCCCGAGATGTACCGCGTCGTGCTGGCCCTGGAGGGCAGCCCGCGGCTCTCCCAGGACGGGCGGGACGCGCAGCTCGGCAGGGGCGAGTTCGCGATCTACGACTTCACCAGGCCCTACGAGCTGGCCTACGACTCGGCGGTGCGGCTCGCGCTGTTCAGCTTCCCGCGCGAGCTGCTCGCGCTGCCGTCCGGCGCCGTGGACGCGCTCGCCGCCGTCCCCATCACCGCCGAGACCGGAGCCTCCGCGCTGGCCGTGCCGCTGCTGCGCCGGGTGGCCGAGGACCTCGAGACGTACCGGCCGGGCAGCGCCGCCCGGCTGTCGGGAATCGTGACGGACCTGGTCAGCACCGCCGTCGCCGAACGCGTCGAGCTGACGCGGGCGTTACCGGAGGACTCCCGGCAGCGCGTGCTGCTGATGAAGATCCACGCCTTCATCGAGCAGCGGCTGGGCGACCTCGGCCTCGACCCGGCCACCGTCGCCGCCGCGCATCACGTCTCCGTGCGCTACCTGCACCGGCTGTTCGAGGCGGAGCACACCACGGTGGCCGCCTGGATCCGGCAGCGGCGGCTGGAGCGGTGCCGCGCGGAGCTGGCCGCGGGCGGCACCCGGTCCGTGAGCGAGATCGGGGCCCGGTGGGGGCTGCCGGACGCGGCCCACTTCAGCAGGCTCTTCAAGAGCGCGTACGGCATGCCACCCGCCGAGTACCGGCGCCTGAACGCGGTGCGCTGAACGTCAATTCGCCTGGCACCCAGATCCAAGACCCGGCCCCCCTTCGATCGGCAGACTGAGGGCGCATCGAAGGAAGGGACGAGGAAAATGCAGCTGTTCGTCAATCTGCCGGTCAAGGATCTCGAGCGGTCGAAGAAGTTCTTCGCCGAACTCGGCTTCAACCTGTTCGGCATGGCCGAGGGAATGGCGTCGGTGGTCATCAGCGAGCAGACCCAGGTCATGCTGCTGACCGAGCCGACGTTCGCCTCGTACATCACGAAGGAGATCGCCGGCGCCGACAAGGCCACGGAGGCGATCCTGGTGCTGGGCATGGAGAACCCGGCCCAGGTGGACGAGCTGGTCGACAAGGCACTGGCGCTCGGCGCCATCCCGGCGGGCGTCAAGCAGGAGGACGGCATCCGCTACCAGCGCGGCTTCGCCGACCTCGACGGCCACCACTGGGAGGCGCTGTGCCTGGTGCAGCCGGCCGGCTGAGCGGCAGGACGACCTCGGCGGACGGGACCGTCATCGCCTTCGACAGCTACGGCGAGGGGCCCGCGGTCGTCCTGGTCCACGGCGCGTTCGGGGTGCGGGGGCACGTCACGCTGGCCGGCGTGGCGGCCGCCCTGGCGCCGTGGTTCACGGTGTACGACTACGACCGCCGGGGGCGTGGCGACAGCGGGGACACCCGGCCGTACGCCGTCGAGCGGGAGATCGAGGATCTGGCGGCGGTCATCGAGGCGGCGGGCGGGTCGGCGATGGTGTTCGGCGGCTCGTCGGGGGCCGCGCTGGCGCTGGAGGCCGCGGCGCGGAACCCGGCCATCTCGAAGCTGGCCCTGTGGGAGCCGCCGTACCACGTGGACGACAGCGCGCCCCCGCTGCCGGACGACTTCGCCGCCCGGCTGGACGCGCTGGTGAGGGCGGGCAGGCGGGGCGAGGCCGTCGAGCGGTTCATGGTGGAGGCGGCCGAGGCGCCGCCGGAGGCGGTGGCCGCGATGCGCGCGCAGCCGTCCTGGGCGCAGATCGAGGCGCTGGCTCACACCCTCGCCTATGAGGCCGCCGTGCTGGGGCCGGGCAACGCGCTGCCCGCCGGGCGGCTGGCCGCCGTCAGGCAGCCGACGCTGGTGCTGAACGGGGAGGACAGCCCCCGGTGGATGTCGAACGCGGGGCTGGCGGTCGCCGCGGCCGTGCCGGGCGCGGTACGGCGCGTCCTGGAGGGCCAGGCGCACAACGTGGCCCCGCAGGCGCTGGTGCCCGAGCTCCTGGAGTTCTTCGCCACCGCCTGAGCCCCGCCCGAGCTGGTGGAGACTGGGCTCGTGGACTTCGACGCGCTCGTCGCCCGGCTCGACCTCGGCACCAAGGTCCGCCTGCTCACCGGGGCCGGCATGTGGTCGCTCCCGCCGCTGCCCGAGATCGGCCTCGATCGGCTCGTCATGAGCGACGGCCCGATCGGCGTGCGCGGCGAGCAGTGGAGCGCGGTCGATCCCTCGATCGCGCTGCCCAGCCCGACCGCGCTGGCCGCTACCTGGGACGTGGACCTGGTCCGCCGGGCGGGCCGGCTGCTGGCCCAGGAGGCCCGGCGCAAGGGCGTGCACGTGCTCCTCGCCCCCACGATCAACCTGCACCGCTCGCCGCTCGGCGGCCGGCATTTCGAGTGCTTCTCCGAGGACCCGTACCTGACGGGCGAGATCGGCGCCGCGTACGTCGAGGGCGTCCAGGAGGGCGGGGTGGCCACCACCCCCAAGCACTTCGTAGCCAACGACCGTTTCACCGCGGACGTCCGAGTGAGCGAGAAGGCGCTGCGCGAGGTCTATCTGCGGCCGTTCGAGCGGGTGGTGCGGGCCGGGGCGTGGGGTCTCATGACCGCCTGCAACTCGGTGAACGGCACGACCATGACCGAGCACGCCGAGCTGGTGAACGGGGTGCTGAAGGGCGAGTGGGGATTCGACGGGTTCGTGGTGTCGGACTGGACGGCGGTGCGCACGACCGAGGCCGCCGCGCTGGGCGGCACCGACGTGGCGATGCCGGGCCCGCACGGGCCGTGGGGCGAGAAGCTGGAGGCGGCCGTGCGGGAGGGGCGGGTGCCCGAGTCGGTCGTGGACGACCGGGTGCGGCGCGTCCTGCGCCTGGCCCACCGCGTCGGAGCCCTGCACGGCGCGGACCCGCCGCCGCCCGCCGAGGAACGGACCGCCGTCGACGGCGTGGCGCTGGCCCGTGAGGTGGCCACGCGCGGCTGCACGCTGCTCACCAACGACGGCATCCTGCCGCTCCGGCAGGTCAGGACCATCGCCCTGATCGGGGCGGCCGCCGCGGAGGCCCGCGTCATGGGCGGCTGGAGCGCGCAGGTCTTCCCCGGCCGGATCGTCTCGCCGCTGCGAGGGATCGGCGAGCGGGCCGAGATCCGGTACGCGCTCGGCACCGACCCCCGGATCCGCCTGTCCCCGCTCCCCGGCCCGGCCACGGCCGCCTGCCTGGACGCCGGTGGCACGGTGCTGTCGGAGCAGCCGCTGGCCACGGCCGAGGCGCGGTGGATCGGCCGGTTGCCGCCGGGCGTGGACGGCGACCGGCTGGCGGCGGTCCGGCTGCGTACCACGTACACACCGGAAGTTTCGGGCGAGCACCAGCTGTCGGTGGCGGGCGTGGGCGCCTTCGCCGTCACCGTGGACGGCGCGACCGTCTTCGACGAGAGCATCGGCCTGGACGGCGACGACCCCGCCATGGCGTTCCTGTCGCCGCCCGAGCGGCGAATCAACCTGGCGATGGCGGCCGGGCAGGCGTACGAGGTGGTCGTGACGCACCCGGCCGGGGTGTTCGGCGGGATGGCGTTCGTGTCCTTCACGGTCGGTCACGCGGACCCCGGCCCCGGCGAGGACGAGCTCATGGCCGAGGCCGTGCGGGTGGCGGCGGAGTGCGACGTGGCGGTGGTCGTGGCCGCGACCACGCCCGAGGTGGAGAGCGAGGGTTTCGACCGCGCGGACCTCAGGCTGCCGGGGCGGCAGGACGAGCTGATCCGCGCGGTGACGGCGGCCAACCCGCGCACCGTCGTGGTGGTCAACGCGGGTTCGCCGATCGAGCTGCCGTGGGCGGAGGAGGTGGCGGCGGTGCTGCTCACCTGGTTCCCCGGGCAGGAGGCGGGGGCGGCGCTGGCGGACGTGCTGTTCGGGGACGCCGAGCCCGGGGGGCGGCTGCCCACGACGTGGCCGCGGCGGCTGCAGGACGCTCCCGTGGTCGACGTGACGCCCGTGAACGGTGTGGTGGCCTATGAGGAGGGGACGTCGATCGGCTACCGGGCGTGGGAGCGCTCGGGCCGCGCGCCGGCGTTCTGGTTCGGGCACGGCCTGGGCTACACCACGTGGTCGTACGACTCGATCGCGGCCGAGGGCACGAGCGTGACGGTGGCGGTCACCAACACCGGCGACCGCCCGGGGCGCGAGGTCGTGCAGGTGTACGTCGACAGGGCGCTGGCCGGGTTCGACGTGGTCGAGGCGGCGCCCGGGGAGACGGTGCTCACGACGGTGTTCCTGCCCGAGCGGGCTTTCCAGGTCTGGCAGGACGGCGGCTGGCGGACCGTAGAGGGCGTTCACACGGTCGAGGCGGGCCGCCACGCGGCCGATCCACGCCTTTCGGCGACCGTGAAGATCTAGCCGGGCGCGAAATGGCCGGGTCACATTTTCCATACCGCACCTGTTGGTTTGTATCCTTCAGAGCATGGCAAAGTCCGAGGATCCAGAGAAGCCGGGGCGCATCAAGCAGCTCCGCATGATCGCGCAGATCATCAAGCAGGCCAACCCCAAGGGGTTGCCCATCGTCTTCCTTTCGGCGGTGGGCACGCTGGCTGTGGTCGTCGTGATCGGCCTGGTCACGGACTACTTGTGGTATTCGGTGTTCATCGGTGTGCTGGCCGCGCTCACGGTCGGGTTGGTGGTCTTCGGGCAGCTCGCCCAGAAGGCCCAATATTCGATCCTGCACGGCCAGACGGGCGCCGCGGCCGCGGTGCTGCAGGGCATGCGCGGCAACTGGCAGGTCACCCCTGCCATCGCGGTCAACCGTGACCAGGACCTCATCCATCTCGTGGTCGGCTATCCGGGCGTCGTGCTGGTGTCCGAGGGGCCGGGCAACCGGGTGGCGAAGATGCTGGCGGCCGAGAAGAAGCGGGTCGCGCGGGTGGTCCTGGGCATCGAGATCTACGACATCCAGTGCGGTGACGGCGAGGGGCAGGTGCCGCTCGGCAAGCTGCAGCGCCACCTGATGAAGCTGCCGCGCAACCTGAAGAAGCCCGCGGTCAACGAGGTCAAGGACCGGCTGCGCTCGCTGCCGAAGAACATGCCGCTGCCCAAGGGCCCCATGCCCAAGGGCGCGCGCATGCCGCGCGGCCCCAAGATGCGCTAGTGCTGTCCTCCTCCTCACGGGCCAACCGCCGGTGGTGGGACGGCAACGCCGACGACTACCAGCTCGAACACGGCGAGTTCCTGCGTGACACGGGG
The DNA here is from genome assembly GCF_044458585.1 of Nonomuraea sp. NPDC050451. Classification (NCBI taxonomy): domain Bacteria; kingdom Bacillati; phylum Actinomycetota; class Actinomycetes; order Streptosporangiales; family Streptosporangiaceae; genus Nonomuraea; species Nonomuraea sp. NPDC050451. The sequence goes on along the minus strand of NZ_JBITHZ010000001.1, from coordinate 390,870 downwards.
TTCGTGTGGTGCCCCGAGGGCGTCGACGAGGCCGACGCGCACCTCCTCGGCGAGGTGCGCGGGCGGCGCGTGCTGGAGATCGGCTGCGGCGCGGCGCAGTGCGCGCGGTGGCTGGTCGCGCAGGGCGCGCAGGTGGCCGCCTTCGACGTCTCCCACCGGCAGCTGCGCCACTCCCAGCGCATCGACCTCGACACGGGGCTGAGCGTGCCCGTGGTCCAGGCCGACGCCGAGTCGCTGCCGTTCGCCGAGGCCGCCTTCGACCTGGCCTGCTCGGCGTTCGGCGCGCTGCCGTTCGTGGCCGACCCGCTCGCCGTCTTCCGCGAGGTGCGGCGGGTGCTCAGGCCGGGCGGCCGGTTCGTCTTCTCGGTGAGCCATCCGATCCGGTGGGCGTTCCCGGACGATCCGGGGCCGCGCGGGCTGACGTCCGACCGGTCCTACTTCGACCGCTCCCCTTACGAGGAGCGCGACGAACGGGGCACGGTCACGTACGCCGAGCACCACCGCACCATGGGTGACTGGCTGAACCTGCTGGTCGCCTCCGGGCTGACGGTCACGGGGCTGCTGGAGCCCGAGTGGCCGGAGGGGCACGAGCGGGTGTGGGGCGGCTGGAGTCCGTTGCGCGGCCGTCACATCCCGGGCACGGCCATTTTCAGCTGCGCGCGTACCTAGCGGCCATGGCGTGGAAGACCTCCTTGGGCTCCCAGCGCCGCTCGTCGAGCATCCTGACCACGCCGTAGGAGCCGAGGTCGGCCTCGCCGGGCCGGTTGAAGGCGGCGAACGTGAACCACAGCGCGGTCTCCACGCCCTCCTGCTCGAAGACGTCCATCAGCTCGGTGAAGTAACGCACCTGCTCGCCCTCGTCGCGCACGGCGCCCTCGGGCACCACCCAGGCCGAGCCGCCGTGCTCCCCGGCGCCGCGGTACGCGCAGGTGCCGAACTCCGTCACGGCGACCGGTTTGCCGTGCTTGAACTGGGCGCGTAGCTCGTCCGTGAAGTCGTGGGCGTTGTAGGCGGCGCGGTAGGCGTCCACGCCCGCCACGTCGAACGGGGCCCAGTCGACCGGCTCCCACGGCGCGGAGGCGTAGCTCAGCCGGCCGCCGAACAGCGGCCGCACGGTCTCGGCGACCTTCGCCAGGTAGGCGTTGAAGCGCGGCATGACCTCCATGAGGGACGTCCACCACTCCATGTCGCCGGCCATCATGGCGCCGAGCCGGTCGCCGTACCCGTCGCCGTCGATGAAGCCCTGGCCGAAGGCGCTGATCTCGCAGCCGGTGACCAGCACGACCTCGGCCCCGTCGCGGCGCACCGACTCGGCGCGGCGGGCCGCGTCCGCGAAGACGTCCAGCATCGCGTCCTGCGTGAGGTCCGCGGGGAACGGGGTGAACCAGATCTCCAGCCCTGCCGCCGCGGCCTCCCTGGCGGCCGCCTCGACGCGCTCGGGGTCGCGGCCGGAGATGCGTACCGACGCGCAGTGCAGGTCTTCGGCGATCGTCCGCATGTCGCGCCGGACGTCCTCGATGTGGAACGACCTGCGGCTCAGGCTGTCGCCCGGCAGGAACCCGACATCATAGTTGATCCCCTTTTTCACGATTTATCCCCTTTTTCGTATGTGAGGCCGTGCTCCAGGAGGTCGAAGGCCAGCTCCACGTCGCCCGCCAGCCGCCGGCCCGCCTCCTCCAGCGGCTCACCCGTGGCGATGCGCTGGAAGAAGGCCTCCTGGATGGTGGTGACGGCGGCGGTGATCTGCCCGGCCATGAGCCGCGCGGTCAGATCGTCGGCCGGACAGGCCTCCCCGAGGGCCTTGGCCAGCTCGTAGCGCTCGCTCATGTGCACCGCGTGCAGCGCGCCCATCAGGGCCGGGCTCGACGCGATCACCCGGACCCTGGCCAGCAGCGCCTCGACGTCCACGTCTCCCGCGCCCTGGGCGGCCATCGACCGGTAGCGCTCGCGCAGCGCCTGAAGGGGCGAGCGCCCCTCGCCCCGCCCGGCCACGATCGCCGCCAGGTCCTCCTTGACCCCTTCGGTGACGAGGCAGTCCTTGGTCGGGAAGTAGTTGAACAGCGTCACCTTGGCGACCCCGGCCGCCTCGGCGATCTCGTTGACGGTCACCGCGTCGTAGCCGCGCTCGTCGAACAACCGCAGCGCCACCTCGGCGATCCGCCGCCGCGTCTGCTCCTTCTTCCGCTCCCTCAACCCCATGAGGGCAGCATAAACCGTACCGGGTACATTTTTGAACCCGGTACGGATTTTTATTCGGCTACATGCGGACGACCATCGTGTTGGACACGCGGTCGTGCACCCCGCGGTGGTCGCGGTCCCAGATCAGTGCGGGCACGGCCAGGCACAGGAGCACCGAGCGCACCAGCACGGGCAGCCAGCGCGGGTCGCCGCCGTCCATCGCGGCCACCCTGATGCCCGCCAGCCGGTGGCCGAACGTCTGCCCCATGAACCCGACCAGGATCAGGTACTGGACGGCGAAGACGACCGCGGGCGCCCACGGCTGCTCGGCCGGGTTGATCCTGAGCAGCAGCTGCACGACGACCCACGTGCAGATCATCCAGTCGATCACCAGCGCGGCGATCCTGCGCCCCCAGCCGGCGATCGATCCGCTGCCCTCCTCGGGCAGCCCCAGGCGCTCCCCCGGGTATCCGAGATCGACCCCGGCGGACCTGACCCCGCCCAGCCAGGTCTGCGTCCACCGAGGCTCCTTGCTGCTCATGCCTTCAACGGTATCCGCCCGGTGGGCCGGTCGGCATCGTGACCCAACCGCGTCGCAAAACGGCCATCATGTACGCCATGCCACACGGGGATGACCTTGACGCGCGCTTCAACGAGCTGGTCGCGCAGATCGACGAGGAGCAACAGCGCAGGATGCGCGCCGCGGCCGTCAAAGGCGCGAAAGAACAGCGGCGTACCGACCGCTTAGCCGGCCGCGCGAACTTATCGGGAGGGTCCGCGGGATACGAGCCCGGGCCGCGGCGGCGGATCGGACGGGCCTGGATCGCGATGGCCGTGATCACCTCGCTGATCATGGCCGCGGGCGTGATCGTGACCTTCCGCCCCGACCTGCTCACCTCGGGCGTCGTCGTGGACGAACCGCCGATGTCGTTCGCGGAGCCGACCGTCGGACCCGCCGAGGATCCGGCGGACGGAGCCGACGAGGAACCGACGGAGGGCCCGGGCGAGGGGTTGACGAGCCCGTTCGCCGGATCCCCCGCCGAGACGTACGCCGAGGGGGCCGCCGGCTTCGTGATGCCAAAGGCGAAGGCGCTGGCCGGACTGTCGAAGAAGGACGTCGCGAAAGGCCTGAAACGAACCCGCGAGCTGCTGACGGCGGCATTCCTGAACAGGAAGACGGTCCTGGGGGGCAAGCCATCGGAGTTCACCAAGCTGCTGGACGCCGAGCAGCGTGACTGGTTCTTCGAGTACACGAAGAAGCACAAGAAGAAGGCCGCGGCCTTCGTCATCCAGTTCGCCAAGGGCACGGCCGAGTTCTCCACTGATGTGATCAAGGTGCACGGCCGGGTCAAGCTGGGCACGTTCAAGGACCGCGGCCGCCGCGGCGTCGAGCTCAAGCTGAACCACATCGTCGTCTACGCCGTGCACCGCCCTGGCCGGCCGGACACCACCATCCGGGTGGTCGCCCATCCCACCGGACGCGTGTGGCTGTACCGTGAGGAGGGACGGCTGGTGGTGTGGCCGCTGAGCTGGGGGGCCAGCAGCGCACCGGCGAGCTGCGACACGCGCGACGGCTTCATTCATCCGGTGTTCGAGGACTCACCTCGGGGTACCGTGGCGCCCACGGGACCGCCCATCGATCCGTATGAGCTGGAACGAGACCGGCACAAGGGTTGCGCGGCTTCGAAGGGCACCTGACCTGCGTAACATGTGCGAAACAATCGAGACACCACACGGAAACGGCCACGCCCTAGCGTCGGCATGATGGCCAGTCCCCAGGGAGGTTCGAGAGTGTTCAACTCCGCCGACGACGTCCTGAAGTTCATCAGTGACGAAGGGGTGCAGTTCGTCGATGTCAGGTTCACCGACCTGCCGGGGACGACTCACCACTTCACCTTCCCGGTAGAAAACTTCAGCGCGAGCGTCTTCACCGACGGACTCATGTTCGACGGCTCGTCGATCCGCGGTTTCCAGGCGATCCACGAGTCCGACATGCTTCTGCTGCCCGACCCGTCCAGCGCCGTGGTGGACCCGTTCCGCCAGCACAAGACGCTCAACCTGAACTTCTTCGTGCACGACCCGCTGACCGGCGAGGCCTACAGCCGCGACCCGCGTAACGTCGCGCGCAAGGCCGAGGAGTTCCTTCGGGGCACGGGCATCGCCGACACGGTCTACTTCGGCCCTGAGGCCGAGTTCTACATCTTCGACGACGTGCGTTTCGAGACGAAGCAGAACGCCGGCTACTACTACATCGACTCCATCGAGGGCGCCTGGAACACCGGCAAGGCCACCGAGGGCGGCAACCTCGGCTACAAGCCGCGCTACAAGGGCGGCTACTTCCCGGTGCCGCCGATGGACCACTTCACCGACCTGCGCTCCGAGATGGTCCGCAACCTCATCGAGTGCGGCATCGACGTCGAGATGCAGCACCACGAGGTCGGCACGGCGGGCCAGGCGGAGATCGACTTCAAGTTCGGCACGCTGCTCAAGACCGCCGACAACCTGATGCTGTACAAGTACATCATCAAGAGCACGGCCCTCGAGTACGGCCACACGGTCACGTTCATGCCCAAGCCGATCTTCGGTGACAACGGCTCCGGCATGCACTGCCACCAGTCGCTGTGGAAGGACGGCTCGCCGCTCTTCTACGACGAGGTCGGCTACGCGGGCCTGTCCGACACGGCCCGCTACTACATCGGCGGCCTGCTCAAGCACGCGCCGTCGCTGCTGGCCTTCACCAACCCGACGGTCAACTCCTACCACCGACTGGTCCCCGGCTACGAGGCCCCGGTCAACCTGGTCTACTCCCAGCGCAACCGTTCGGCCTGCGTCCGGATCCCGATCACGGGCTCCAACCCGAAGGCCAAGCGCATCGAGTTCCGCGTGCCCGACCCGTCCTGCAACCCGTACTTCGCCTTCGCGGCGATGCTGATGGCGGGCATCGACGGCATCCGCAACAAGATCGAGCCGCCGGAGCCGGTCGACAAGGACCTCTACGAGCTGCCGCCGGAGGAGGCCCGCAACATCCCGCAGGTGCCCGGCTCGCTCACCGACGTGCTCAACGCGCTGGAGGAGGACCACGACTACCTGCTCGAGGGCGGCGTCTTCACGCCTGACCTGATCGAGACGTGGATCTCCTACAAGCGGGAGAACGAGGTCGACCCGATCCGCCTGCGCCCGCACCCGCACGAGTTCGAGCTGTACTACGACGTGTAGTCCGGCCCGCACACGGCGAACGGCCCGGGACCGATCACGGTCCCGGGCCGTTTCATGTCATGCCGAGAACTCGAACCGGGGCTCGGACGGGGCGAGGATCGCGGATTCCGGTGTCACGGGCCAGACGGCGGACAGCTCGTCCGAGAGCGTGGAGATGAGGGAATCGACGTCCTTACCGGCCGTGTCGTGCAGCGCCTCGGCGACGATCAGGACGTCGGTGGTCGTGTCGCGGACGGCCGAGTGGCCGCTCTGGCGGTTGGTCCAGCGGCGGGCGTGCGCCATGCCCGCCGCGTCGGCGAAGATCACCTCGCCGGGCGGCGGGTGCTCGGTCTCGCCGGAGAAGGTCAGGTACGTCTCGTCGCCGGCCGCGTACCTGACCTCCACGTACTGCGTGATCTTGGAGACGTCGAACACCGCCACCGGGATCGCGTACGCGATGGAGACCGCGTTGCAGAGGTCGATCAGCGGGTGCAGGCGCGGCAGCGCGCCTTCCTTGCGGAAGCGGCGCAGCAGGGACTCCGAGGCGCAGCGGTACTGGGTCGGCTTGAGGCCCATCTTCGAGAACGCCCGCCGCCACGCCTGGATCTCCGGCAGCTCGCCCTCCGAGGAGGTCGCGAGCCGCTTCGCGGCCAGCTCGCCGAACCGGGCGACCTGGTCGTCGACGGAGACGTCCGCCGAGACGCCCGTCGCGACGAGCACGCCGGGGACGAGCTCCGGGAAGTCCCGCCAGATGTCACTCGAATGCTGGAAACGCACGGTCCACCTCGCCATCCCCGATGTAAAGCCCCGGCCCTGCGCCGATCACGATACTCGCATCGTCACGTCAGGGCGGCCGTGCGGGCGCGCCAGGCGCCGGCCGCGTAGCAGAGGCAGGTCAGGGCCGTCAGGACGGCCGCCGCCAGCAGGGGCCGGCCGATGACGCCCATGACCGCCACGCCGAGGGTCGCGCCGGCCTGGCGGAACGCGTTCAGGACGCCGCCCGCCGTGCCCGCCGTCCCCGACGGAGCGCTGTTGAGCATGCCCGCCATCAGCGCGGGCAGCACGAACGACAGCCCGAACCCCATCACCACCAGCCACAACGCCATCGTGTCCGTGAGGGCGACGCCGGCCAGGCCGGTCGTGAGCAGGGCGAGACCGCACAGGATCGGCGGGCGCGGGCCGTAGCGGGCCACCAGGCGGCCGGTGAGCAGCGGGTTCACGGTCATGGGGAGGGTGAGCGGCAGGAAGGCCAGCCCGGCGGCCAGTGGAGTCAGGTGGCGGATGTCCTGCAGCAGCAGGGTGAGGACGAACAGGGCGCCGGAGAAGGCGAAGTTGGCGACCGTGCCCGCGAGCAGTTCGGGCCAGGTGGCGGCGAGCAGGCCGCCGGGCAGCGCGGGGGCGTGGCTGCGGCGCTCCACCGGCACCAGCGCGACCAGTACGGCCATGGCCGCGACGCCCGCCAGGACCGAGGGGCCGATCAGGGCCTGCGCCACCAGGCCCAGGAACGCGCAGGCCAGCGCCTGGACCCGCCAGTCGATCTCGCGGTGGCCGCGCGGCGAGCTGACCCGGCGCATGACCAGCAGGCTGATCAGGGCGAGGGGCGGGTTGAGCAGGAAGACGGCGCGCCAGCCGTACAGATCTACCAGGAGCCCGCCGAGCAGCGGGCCGGCGGCGAGCGCGGTGCCGGTTATGGCCGCCCACAGGCCGGTGGCACGGGCGCGGGCGGCCAGGTCGGGGAAGAGCTGCGGGAGCAGGCCGAGCGAGCCGCCCGTGCAGAGCGCGCCCGCCAAGCCCAGCAGGGCCCGCAGCCCGACCAGCACGCCCAGGTGCGGCGCCGCGGCGCTCAGCAGCGAGATCGCGCCGAACGCCACCACGCCGGCCTTGAAGATCCGGGCCGCGCCGTAGCGGTCGGCCACCGCTCCCCCGACGAGCAGCGAGGCGGCGAAGGCGACCGTGTACGCGTTCACCGCCCACTGCTGCCCGGCCAGCGAACCGCCGAGCGAGGTCCGCAGATCGGGCAGCGCGATCGTCAGCACGGTCGTGTCGAGGATCACGAGAAAGTAGGCGAGGGAGAATCCGAACATCATGCGCCTCACCCTGCTGAAACGCCACATCCCTCCTCAACAGGCGCGGCCTCAGAGGGCGTTCGGGAAAACCGTATGCTGGCGGCTATGGATTTGCGGCAGCTGCGGGGGTTCGTCGCGGTGGCGGGGACGGGCACCGTCACCGGGGCGGCGAACAGCCTCGGCCTCGCCCCCGCGTCGGTGTCGGAGCAGGTGCGCCGGCTGGAGCAGAGCCTCGGGGTCGCGCTCTTCGAGCGCACGCCCCAGGGTATGCGGCTGACCGAGCAGGGCGCCACGCTGCTGGCGCGGGCGCAGGGGCTGCTCGACCACGCCGACGAGGTGCGCCGCGCCGTCACCGGGCAGCGGCGCAGGGTGCGGATCGGCGCGCTGGAGATGCTCGCCGCGGCCAGGATGCCCGCCGTGATCCGCCGTCTGTCGGAACGCCGTCCCGACCTGGACGTGGACGTACGCTCGCACACCAGGCAGTCGCTGCTGGCCGGGGTGGCGGGCGGCGAGCTGGACGCGGTGCTCCTGCTGGACACGGGCCTGCGGATCGGCGGGCTCGGGTTCGCCGTGCCGCACGACCCGGACTCCGGGCCGGCGACACCCGACCTCGACTTCCTGGACGTGGGCGAGGTCGGGCTGGCGCTGGTCGCGGCGCCGGGCGGAGACCGGGAGCCGCTGCTGGTCAGCCCGCCGGGCTGCTCGATCCGGCTGGCCGCCGACCGGGCGTTCGGCGCGGAGGTGCCGCGCAGGGAGCTGACCAGCATCGCCACCGCCCGCGAGTGGGCCAGGCAGGGGCTCGGCAGCGCGCTGCTGCCGGACTTCGCATTGGAGCCGGACCTGGCCTCGGGCGCGCTGGTGCGGCTCGGCCTCGAGGCGCCCGCGCTGGCGCTGCGGCTGGTCTGGCTGCGGGGGCGCGAGCCCGCTCTGCGCGACGTCCTCTACGCCATGAGCGCCCCTACGGACGCTTGATGTGGTAGGCCACGTGAGGGAACAGGGGGTGGTCCGGCGCCAGCCGCGCGTGGCCGAAGTCGGTCATGTGGGACATCCCCAGGCGTTTCATCACGGCCCGGGAGCGGGTGTTGCTCTTGGCCGTCATGGAGATGATCTCCTCTAGTCCGGCCTCCTCGAACGCGTACCTGAGGGCCTGCCTGGCCGCCTCGGTGGCGTACCCGTGGCCCCAGGCGGGGCGTGCCAGCCGCCACCCGATCTCCCACGCGGGCAGGAACGGCGCGTCGAACGTCTGCCAGATCAGGCCGGCGAAGCCGATGAACTCGCCGCTCTCGCGTACCTCCAGCGCCCACAGCCCGTGGCCGTGCTTGTCGAACTCCTCCTCGATCCTGTTGACGAAGTGGTCGCTCTCCGGGCGGGTGAGCGGGGCGGGGAAGTGCTCCATCACCTGAGGGTCGGCGTTCATGGCGGCGAATGGTTCCCGGTCTTCGTCGCGCCATCTGCGCATGATCAAACGCTGGGTCTCCATCCCACCCACGATAGGCCCGCCCGCGCCTCTCCCACCGACGTCTCATCCGTCCTTCGGGGAGGGGAAGGCGGCCGTACACGACCACCCCGCCGGCGTCCCCTGCGTCCCTAGGGGAAGGGAGGGGCTGTACGCCACCCTCCCACCGACGTTCCTTCCCTCCGAAGGGGAGGCGGAGGGAAGGGCCGTGCGCGGCCATCCCGCCGACGTCCCCTCCGTCCATCAGCTTGGGCCGCATCGCCAGCGCCCTGGCGATCGCCACCCGCTGCTGCGGCCCTGGCCGACGTGATCACCCTGGCGGCCGGGGGCGGGCTCAGCGCCGGCTCTTGATCCCGGTGAGGCGGCGCAGCACGTCCCACCAGAACGACGCCCCGAACAGCAGCGCCACGTACGTCAGCAGGAAGCCGGGCCAGTGGCTGGGCGTGGTGATCCGCTGCCACCACAGGCCGCCGTTCCAGTGCACGGACGGGTCGCCCTCCGCCGGGATCGACACGCTGACCAGCGCATGGTCGAGCATCTTGACCAGCGCGGGCTGGCTGAGCGTCTCGGTGACGCACGGCACCGGGTCGCCGCCCGTACAGCGTGCCTTGAGCTCGCTGTACGCGTCCGGCCCCGCCCCCGCCACCGCCGTCACCGAGGCGCGGAAGGCGTTGTCGCGCAGCAGCGTCTTGGCGTACTCCAGCCCGTCCATCGTGAACACCAGCGTCACGACCACGCCGAGCACGGCCACGACCCACTTGACGTAGCGCTTGTAGAGCATGGACAGCCGCTGCATCTCCCCGTCGAACCAGCTCTCCACCCCCTGCCTGAACCGGTCGAGGTCGCGCTGCGCGGTCTCCCACACGCCGTTGAGGTGGCCGTAGAGCGGGCTGCGCATGGCCTTGAGCTTCTCCAGGAAGCCCTCGACGCCGTCCGGCTCCCCCGCGGCCAGCTCCATCAGGGCCACCGCGAAGCGCGCGGGAGGGATGTTCGCGATGCTGGTGCGGCCTTTCTTCGGGTGGTCGATCTCCTGGACCCGCTGGTAGAGCAGGTTGACCATGGCGTCCTCGGCCTTGTTCTCCTGCGCGGGCAGCGCCCCCGGCTCGGGGGGCGAGGGCTGGTCGCTGTGCTTGGGCCGGGGATCGCGCATGAAGGGCAGCGCCGCGAAGACGTCACGCACCTTGGCGGGCAGCCACGACCTGCCCTGCGCGTCGGAACCGTCCATCGTGTCCCTGAGGTAGGCCCACAGGAACTTGCTGCGAATGGCGAGCATCCGCACGAACGCCTCGTTGAGCCCGCTCACCAGCAGCGACAGCAGCAGGAACGACACCACCAGGCCCAGGGCCAAATCCACATAAACGGATAACACGCGGGCCTTGATACACCCCTACGCGCCGCTGATCAAGCCCCGTAGAAAACTCGGTCCATCACTTGTCGTGCGCGGCGCGTCACGCGGCGGTAGTCGTCGAGGAAGTCCTCCGAGCCGTCCGGCGGGTAGCCGAGCGTCTGGGCGATCAGCTTCCGCTCGCCCGAGTCGCGCGGGACGCTGTCGCCCGGGCGGCCCTTGACCAGCATGATCGCGTCGCGGATGCGGGAGGCGAAGCGCCACGCCTCGACCAGCACGGCCTCGTCGGCCGGGGCGAGCAGGCCCTCTGCCACGGCCGCGCGCAGGGCTTCGAGCGTGCGGGGGGTGCGCAGGGATCCGAGCGTGCCCGCGTACCGCAGCTGCAGGAGCTGGGCCACCCACTCCACGTCGGACAGCCCGCCGGGGCCCAGCTTGGTGTGCAGGCCGGGGTCGGCGCCGCGCGGCAGGCGCTCGGCCTCCATGCGGGCCTTGAGCCGCCTGATCTCCCTGACCGCGTCGTCGTGCAGGCCGCCCTTCGGGTAGCGCAGCTCGTCGACCATCGAGGTGAACTCCTGCCCCAGCTCCGCGTCGCCCGCCGAGAACCTGGCCCGCAGCAGCGCCTGCGACTCCCACGGCGACGACCAGCGCGCGTAATAGGCGCGGTAGGAGGCCATCGTCCGCACCAGCGGGCCCTGCCGCCCCTCGGGACGCAGGTCGGGGTCGATGATCAGGGGCGGGTCGGGGGCGGGCAGCGAGAGCAGTCTGCGCACCTCGTTGGCCACGGCGAAGGCGGCGTCGGTGGCCTCGCGCTCCGCCACGCCCGGCAGCGGCGAGTGCACGAACATGACGTCGGCGTCGCTGGCGTAGGAGCTCTCCATGCCGCCGAGCCGGCCCATGGCGATGACGGCGAACCTCGTGACGCGGGGGACCTTGGCGAGGGCGACGTCGAGGGTGGCCTGGAGGGTCACGTCGGTCAAGGAGGACAGGGCGCTGCCGACCGTCTCGATGTCGATGAGCCCGAAGATGTCGGCCACGGCCGTCCGGAACAGCTCTTTTCTCCGCAGCGCCCGCACGGCCGCGACGGCCGGCTCGGGGGTGCCCTGGTGCCTGGAGACCGCCGCCGAGGCCTCGTTGGCCAGCGACTCCCGGGAGCGCACGGCGAGCTCGTCGTCCGAGCCCAGCATCGCGACCGCCTCGGGCGCGTTCATGATCAGGCCGGTCGCGTAGCGGCTGGTGCCGAGCACGCGCGACATCCTGGAGGCCACCGCGGTCTCGTCGCGCAGCAGCCGCAGGTACCAGGGTGTGCTGCCCAGCTTGTCGCTGACCTGCCGGAACCCGAGCAGCGCCGCGTCCGGGTCGGGCGTGTCGGCGAACCACCCCAGCATGACGGGCAGCAGCGTGCGCTGGATGGACGCCCGCCTGGACACGCCCGCGGTGAGGGCGGCGATGTGGTGCAGAGCGCCGGTGGGATCGACGTAGCCGAGCGCCTCGAGCCTGGCCTTGGCCGCCGCGGTCGACAGCCGCGCCTCCGACTCCTGCAGCCGCGACACGGCCTGGAGCAGCGGCCGGTAGAACAGCTTCTCGTGCAGCCGCCGCGCCTCCATGGCGTGCCGGCGCCACCGCGCCGTGAACTCCTTCACCGGGTCGGGCTGCATGCCGAGCGCGCGGCCCAGCCTGCGCAGGTCGGACTCGTCCGAGGGCACGATGTGGGTGCGCCGCAGCCGGTGGAGCTGCAGGAGGTGCTCGATCTGGCGCAGGAACGAGTACGCCTCCGCCAGCCCGCGCGAGTCGTCGCGGCCGACGTAGCCGCCCCGGGACAGCGCCGCCAGCGCGGGCAGCGTGGCCCTGCGGCGCAGCAGCGGGTCGAGCCTGCCGTGGACGAGCTGGAGCAGCTGCACCGCGAACTCGATGTCGCGCAGCCCGCCCGGCCCCAGCTTGAGCTGGCGGTCCCCCTCGGCGCGCACGTGCGCCTCGACCCGGCGGCGCATGGCCTGCACGTCCTCGACGAAGCGCTCACGCGTGGCCGCCGCCCACACGAGATCGTTGACCGCCTCGACGTAGGCCGAGCCGAGCTCCATGTCGCCCGCGACCGGCCGGGCCTTGAGCAGTGCCTGGAACTCCCACGTCTTGGCCCAGCGCCGGTAGTAGGCCAGGTGGCTGCCGAGCGTGCGCACCAGCGGGCCCGATCTGCCCTCCGGCCGCAGGCCCGCGTCCACCTCCCACAGCGAGCCCTCGGACGTGGTGACGGAGCAGGCCCGCATCATGGCCTGGGCCAGCCGGGTCGCGGTGCGCAGCGCCTTGGTCTCGTCGGCGCCCTCGCGCGGCTCGGCCACGAAGATCACGTCGACGTCGCTGATGTAGTTGAGCTCCCTGGCGCCGCATTTGCCCATGCCGATGACCGCCAGGCGTACCTCTCCGTCGTCGACCTCGGCCCGGGCGATGGCCAGCCCGGCCTCCAGCGCGGCGCCCGCGAGGTCGGACAGCTCCGCCATGACCTCGGCCAGCGTGGCCTCTCCCGTGAGGTCGCGGGCGGCCAGGTGCAGCAGCCGGCCCCGGTAGGCCACGCGCAGCGCCTCCAGCGGGCGCTCCGCGGTGGCGGCCTCCCCCGGCTGCGCGCCGACCGCCTTCAGCAGCTCGGCCCGCGCGTCGCCCGGCAGCGGCGCGGCCAGGAGCGCGACCTGGCCGGGGTGGCGCACCAGGTGGTCGCCGAGTGCGGCGCTGACGCCCAGGACGGCCAGGAGCCTCGTGCGCAGCCCCTCGTCGCGGCGCAGGACGTCGAGCACGGCGGGCTCGCGCTCGGCCAGGCGGGTCAGCGAGACCAGCGCCTGGTCGGGGTCGGCCACGTCCACCAGGAACTCCAGGAGCTCGTCCACTTCGGCTCCGGCCTGCCGGACGAGCTGGGCGGCCCTGGCGCCGTCGGCGAAGCCGAGCTTGGCGAGCCGCGCGGCGGTGGATTCGATCCTGGGCACCCCTCCATCTTGACAGGACTTTCGCGGCAGCATAGAAACGCAACGTTGCGTTGCATTCTTGGGAGGCGATCGGCGATGGTTCCCTCTACCGTCACGTGGGGCCTGCTGGCCGCATGGGCGGTGCACGACGTGGAGGAGCTGGCGACCATGGCGGGCTGGGCGCGTTCGGCCCGGCCCCGGCTGGAGGAGCGGCTGCCGTGGGTGCCGTGGGAGCGGCTCGAGGTCTCCCAGCGGCACGTGAACGTGGCCATCGGGCTCATGGGCGGGGTGATGGCGGGGGCTTCGGCGCTGGGGGCGCGTACGGGCGGGCGGAGCCCGGTGTTCCAAGCGGCGCTGCTGGGGTTCGGGGCGCACGGGGTGATGCACCTGGCCCAGGCGGCGGTGACGCGGGGGTACACGCCCGGGGCGGTGACCGCCCCTGTGGTGGTCATCCCGTTCTCGGTGTGGGCCTGGCGGCGGCTGCGGGCCGAAGGGGTGCCGGTACGGGCGGGGGCGTCGGGCTGGGCGGGCCTGGCCGCGCTCCCGGTCGTGCTGGCCGGCGTCCACGCCGCGGCCCATGCCCTGACCCGGCCCCGCGTCACCGCGGCGTTCCAGAGGATCAGGCGCGGCCTCCGGTCCTGACCACCTCCGTGAACGCCTCCGCCACCGGCCGCCAGGTGGCCACGAGCGCGCTCTCGGCGGTCTTGATCCCGGCGTTGAGCTCCTCGGCCGCCTCCAGCCCCGACCCGTCGGTCCAGGACGTGAAGATCTCCGGCGTGGCCTCGGGGTGGAACTGGATCGCCCACGCGACCTCGCCGAGCCGGTAGGCCTGGTTCGGATACTGCGCCCCGGTCATCAGCGGCACCGCGCCGTCGGGCAGCCGCGTTATCGCGTCCTGGTGGTACTGGACGGCCACGGCCGTCCCGACCCCCGCCAGCAGCCGGTCATCGGCGGCCGCGGGCAGCGCGACGACCTCACAGGCGCCCACTTCGAGCCCGTTCGTCCCCCGCTCCACGGTGCCGCCGCAGGCCATGGTCAGCAGCTGCGCCCCCAGGCAGATGGCCAGCGTGGGCGTGCCCTCCTCCACGGCCCGGCGCAGCAGGTCGCGGGTGGCGGGCTGCCAGGGGCTCCGCTCGTCCTCCCAGGCGGCCGCCGCACCGCCGAGCACGATCAGCCCGTCCGCCGGGCGCGCGGGGATCTCCTCGCCGAGGTACGGCCGGACGACGTCACAGGGGAGCCCCAGCCAGTCACCGAGGTATCCGAGCCCTGCCTCGTCCTCGTGCTGAACAACGGTGATACGCATATCAGGGGATTATCCGGAATATCACAACAATCACCCACACCGCCCCCCTGCGCGCGGATCGCCCGGATGCCTAAGCTCCGACCATGAGCTTCGAGTTGGACGATGTCGGCGGTCTGCGGATCGCCAGGTTCGGCACGGGACCGCGCACGATCATCGCGGTCCATGGGATCACGGCCTCCCTGATGGCCTGGGGCGCGGTGGCGCGGCGGCTGCCCGAGGAGTGGTCGATGGTCGCCATGGACCTGCGCGGCCGGGGGCACAGCGCCTCGCTGCCCGGGCCGTACGGGCTGCCGAGGCACGCCGAGGACGTGCTGCGCGTCGCCGACCACGTGGGAGCGGGCCCTGACGCGGTGCTGACGGGACACTCGATGGGCGCGTACGTGGCCGCCCTGGCCGCCGCGGAGCGGGACTTCGCGCGGGTCGTGCTGGTGGACGGCGGCCTGCCCTTTCCCCCGCTGCCCGAGGGGGTGGACGCCGACGAGGCGATGGAGGCCACGCTCGGACCGGCGCTCGCCCGGCTGCGCCAGACGTTCCCCACCGCGGACGCCTACGTCGAATTCTTCAAGGCGCATCCGGCCTTCGTCGGCCACTGGAACGCCGATGTCGAGGCGTATGTCCGCTATGACCTGACGGGGCCGGACGGAGCGCTCAGGTCGCGTGTGGCGCCGGAGGCGGTGCTGCAGGACGGGCGCTGGCTGCGCCTGGAGTCGGACGCCATCGCCGCCGCCCTGACCGCCATCACGTCCCCGCTCTCCCTCCTCAGGGCGCCACGCGGCCTGCTCAACCAGGACGTCGGCATGCTGCCCGACGACCTGGCCCTCCCCTGGGCCGCCCGCCTCCCGGGGCTGCGGGACGAGGTGATCCCGGACTGCAACCACTACACGATCCTGTTCGACGACCCTTGCGTCTCGTCCGTCGTCGCCCACCTCACCACCCCGTCCTGACAAGGCGTCGGCCGTGGACGCGGAACGGCCCCCGAGCCGTGCTCAGGGGCCGTTCTCCGAGATCGCCGGGACCGCTGGTCAGCGTGGAGCGATCCAGGTGGCGCGAGCGGCGGCGACCAGGGTGCCGTCCGCCTCGTAGATGGCGCTCTGGCCGAACATCTTGCGGCCGTCGCGGCCGGTCGGGCGGGCCACGACGGAGTAGCGGCCGCCGGGGTGGACCGGGCGGTGGATCTGCACGGCCAGGCGGCCGAGCAGCGCGCTCTCGCCCGGGCCGAAGTGGGCCCAGCCGGTGATGCAGTCGAGCACGGCGCCCACGATCGAGGCGGGCACGCCGTCCTCGCCCGTCACCGTGAACGGCACCCGCCAGCCGGCGGCCACCAGGTCCGTGCCCTCCACCGGGCCGGGGAAGATGCGCAGGCCGTCACCGGGCTCGCGCAGCCCGCAGGCGAAGCACTCGGCGAACGGGTGCGCCTTCAGGCCCACGAACCCCGCCTCGGCGCGGGCGGCGTCGTTGAACGGCACGAACCCCGGGCCCTCCAGGTCCTCGGCCACGGGGATGGCCTCGACCAGCAGCTTGTCGCCGTCATAGAGGGAAACGGAGTTGGCGACGTGCTCCAGGCGCAACTCGGTTCGCAAGGGGGTCGGCGCATGCAACGTGACCTCGACCGCTGATCGACCCCCGTTCAGCGCCTCCGCCATGGTGCCCGCGATCCAGCCGCCGTTGGCGACCCCCGCCGGGCCCCGGAAGCGCTCGGGAACCGTCAGCACTGCCTGCAGGGCAGACGTCGTCATGCCACACCCTCCAATATCGCCACATACGGCGACAAGTCCAGAAATGTCAATAGAAGCAGGCCGATTTTACTGGACGCCCGGTTTCGCCAGATCTCGGGGGTCCTGAGGCTGATCGGCACCATCACATAACGCCTCGAAGGGGCCCGAAACTTCCCGCCCGCCGAGAGGCTATGCGCGGCACATCGCCGGCACGTGACTCGGAGGTCAGAAGCAACGAAAATCGGCCCCACTCCGGGCTTCCCCTGAAGTGAGGCCGATCAAGGCGTTCCCTTTACCTTATCCCGGGTTTCCCTTGCCCCGTGACCAAACCGCCGATCCGGAGCGCGCGCCCGGGGCCAACCTCGGAGAAGCTGTAAGCAACACGAGAGAAGCGGGGGTGGGTCTGTGCAGCAGGCGAGGTTGCGGTTTCCGCCGGGGTCGCTGGTCATCTTGACGGGGCTGCCGGGCGCGGGGAAGACCACGCTGCTGCGGCGCCTGTACGGCCTGGACGGCGCGGAGAGCCTGCCCGTCACCGTCGGCACGGTCGTGGTGATCGACTCCTACCAGTCCAAGCGGCACTGGCACGAGCGGCTCGGATGGGCCCCCGGTCCGCTACGCCGCGCCGTGGTCTTCGTCACCCACCTGAGCCGCGTCCGCCGCGCCCTGGCCCTGGGCCACTCGGTCGTCGCGCACAACCGGGGCTGTGCGCCGTACGTGCTGCGGGGTTTCGCCTGGCTGGCCCGCAGCCACCGGGCGAGCTTCCACCTGCTCCTGCTCGACGCGCCGCCGGAGGAGGCGCTGGCGGGGCAGGTGGCCAGGGGCCGGGTGGTCGCGCCCAGGACGTTCGCGCGCCATCAGCGCAGGTGGGAGAGCCTGTCGGCCAGGGTGAGGTCCGGCGATCCCGCGCCCGCCGCGGGCGCGTTCATCGTCGACCGGGCCGAGGCCGGGCTGCTCCAGGAGATCGTGTTCGACCGGACGCCGACGCCCACACGATGAAAATTCCGCGCGCCGGGTGTCGATATGGCCGCGCCGCGTTCGTGTGAGAGGTGACAGAAAGGAAAGTCACATGAAGCAGTACGTGCTCAGCATGCAGCAGCCCGACGGCCCCCCGCCCCCGCCCGAGATCCTGGACCCGATCATGCGCGACATCGGCGCCGTCGAACAGGAGATGCGGGACGCGGGCGCCTGGGTCTTCTCGGGCGCGCTCCAGTCACCCGACCACGCCCGCGTGGTGCGGATGCGCGACGGCGAACCGCTCACCACCGACGGCCCCTACGTGGAGGGCAAGGAGCACGTCGGCGGTTTCACGATCATCAAGGCGCCCGACCTGGACGCGGCCCTGGAATGGGCCCGCAAGCTGGCCGGGGCGGTGGCCCTGCTGCCCATCGAGGTCCGCGAGTTTCAGGGAAGCGTCTAGAGCACCGGCAGGTAGCGGCCGAGCTCGAACTCGGTGACGTGCCGCCGGTATTCGCGCCACTCCGCGCGCTTGTTGCGCAGGAAGAAGTCGAAGACGTGCTCCCCGAGCGTCTCGGCCACCAGCTCGCTCTGCTCCATCACGGCGATCGCGTCGTTGAGGGAGCCGGGCAGCGGCTGGATGCCGAGGGCCCGCCGCTCGGCGCTGGTCAGCGTCCACACGTTGTCCTCGGCGGCGGCGGGCAGCTCGTAGCTCTCCTCGATGCCCTTCAGGCCCGCGGCCAGGATCAGCGCGAAGGCGAGGTACGGGTTGCACGCCGAGTCGAGCGACCTGAACTCGATCCGCGTCGAGCCGCCCTTGTGCGGCTTGTACATCGGCACCCGGACCAGGGCGGAGCGGTTGTTGTGGCCCCAGCACACGTAGGAGGGCGCCTCGCCGCCCTGCCCCGCGATGGCCTCGGCGCCGCCCCAGAGCCGCTTGTAGGAGTTGACCCACTGGTTGGTGATGGCGGTGATCTCGGCGGCGTGCTTGAGCAGCCCGGCGATGAACGAACGGCCGATCTTGGACAGCCGGTATTCGGACCCGGCCTCGTAGAAGGCGTTCCTGTCGCCCTCGAACAGCGACATGTGGGTGTGCATGCCGGAGCCGGGGTACTCGGTGAACGGCTTGGGCATGAAGGAGGCCCAGATGCCCTGCTCCAGGGCGACCTCCTTCATGACCAGGCGGAAGGTCATGATGTTGTCGGCCGTGGTCAGCGCGTCGGCGTAGCGCAGGTCGATCTCCTGCTGGCCGGGGGCGCCCTCGTGGTGGCTGAACTCGACCGAGATGCCCATCGACTCCAGCATCAGCACCGCCTGGCGCCTGAAGTCGTGGCCCGCGCTGTGCGGCGTGTGGTCGAAGTAGCCGCCGGAGTCGATCGGCTCGGGCCGCTCGCCGGCCTCCGGGCGGTTCTTCAGCAGGAAGAACTCGATCTCCGGGTGGGTGTAGAAGGTGAAGCCCATGTCGGCGCACTTGGCGAGCGTGCGCTTGAGCACCCAGCGCGGGTCGGCGTGCGACGGCGAGCCGTCCGGCATCAGGATGTCGCAGAAGATGCGGCCCGCGCCCGGCGTCTCGCTGCGCCAGGGCAGAATCTGGAAGGTGGCCGGGTCGGGCTTGGCGAGCATGTCGGACTCGTAGACACGCGCGAAACCCTCGATGGCCGAGCCGTCGAAACCTATGCCCTCGGCGAACGCGCCCTCGAGCTCGGCCGGCGCGATGGCCACTGACTTGAGGAAACCGAGCACGTCAGTGAACCACAGCCGGATGAACCGGATGTCGCGTTCCTCGAGCGTGCGGAGCACGAACTCCTGCTGGCGGTCCACGGCGTCCCCTCTATCTGTCAGTACAGGTCCAGCTACCAGCATGCCGCGCCCGTGTTTCGCACACGTTACGGGGGGTGCCGGTGCGAGCCTCGCTGACAAAGGCCCCGCCCCGAGCTTACTGTGATCACGCAGTCAGTCTCGGGGGAGGCATTGGTGGCTATCGACCTGCTCAATCACAAGCTAGATCGGGCATTCGACCACATCGACGCGGGCGGCAACGGCGTCGTCGAGCGGGAGGACCTGCTGGGTCTGGGCGCCCGCATCCTGGTGGGCTTCGGGGAGTCCCCCACCTCGGTCACCGGGGCCAGCCTCGTCGACGGCTTCGACGAGATCTGGTCGGCCCTGTCGAAGGCGCTCGAGCGCGACATCGACTTCAGGATCGCGCGCCCGGACTTCCGCGCCGGGATGGTGGCGGCGTTCGTCACGGGCGACCAGTACGACACGGTGTTCAGGCCGGCGACCGTGGCGGTCGCCGAACTGTGCGACGGCGACGGAGACGGCGAGATCGGCCCGGGCGAGTTCCGCACGATGCTGAGCGCGTTCGGGGTGGCGTACGACGACGTCGA
This sequence comes from Nonomuraea sp. NPDC050451, assembly GCF_044458585.1. Classification (NCBI taxonomy): domain Bacteria; kingdom Bacillati; phylum Actinomycetota; class Actinomycetes; order Streptosporangiales; family Streptosporangiaceae; genus Nonomuraea; species Nonomuraea sp. NPDC050451. The sequence continues at coordinate 371,323 of NZ_JBITHZ010000001.1, read as the reverse complement.
CGCGGCCTTCGACCGCCTCGACCGCTCGGGCAGGGGCGTGCTCACCGTGGACGAGCTGGTCCTGGCCGCCTCCGACTACTACCGCGGCACCGACCCCAACGCCGCGGGCAACTGGCTCTTCGGCCCGCTGTGAAGGTCGGCGTGAGGACCGGCGTGAAGACCGCTGCCAAGAGCACTGAGAAGAACACCGTGAACGCCACCGGGAGCACCACCGTGTTCGCGACGGTGCGTACCGCGCTGCGTTCGGCCCTGACCTCGGTGCTGCCGCTGCCGCGCAGGGGCGGCTCGGCGGCGATGGCGCTGCTGCCGCTCACCGAGCGGGTGCCCGCGATGGCGGCCCCGTGCCGGATGCACCCGGCCGTGTACGCGATCGAGGCCGCGGTCATCGACTGGGCCAGGAGGACCGGCCTGCGGGCCGCCCCGGGCGTGGGCTACCACCGGATGGCGGGCCGGGCGTTCGCCGAGTTCGACGCGGCCGCGGCGGCGCTGTTCGCGCAGTGGCTGACGTGGCTGTTCCACCTGGACGACGAGCTCGACGAGGGCTCGTGCCCGCTGGACATCTTCGAGGGCATGCTGAGGGGCGCGGCCCGGCATCCGCTGGAGGCGGCGTTCGCGGACCTGTGGCGGGTGACGAGCGCGCGGATGAGCGACCGGTGGCGGGCCAGGTTCGCGGTCGGGTTGCGGCGCCAGCACGACGCGTGCCGTACCGAGGCCGACAACCGGGCGGCGGGCCGGATGCCGACGCTGGAGGAATACCCGGCGCTGCGCAGGGGCACCGTGGGGCCGTACCTCTATGACCTGGTCGAGCCGTGCCTGCGGGTCGAGGTGCCCGTGTGGGTGCACGAGTGCGAGCCGTGGCAGCAGCTGGTGAGCGCGTGCAGCGACGTCACGGCGTGGTGCAACGACGTGGCCTCCCGGCCGAAGGAGCGCGGCGACGTGCACAACTTCGTGGTGCTCGCGATGCGCCAGCTGGGGCTGGGCGAGCGCGAGGCGACGGCCTGGGTGCTCGACCGGATCGCCGCGCGCTGCCAGGACATGCACAAGGCCGCCAGGCGGCTACCGCTGGAGGATCTGGAGCCGAAGGAGGCGAGGGACGTCAGCAAGGTCGCCTGCGCGTACCTGGCGGCGCCGCGCGCCCACCTCGACTGGCTGCTGGAGTCCAAGCGCTACGCGTGACCCGCCAGCGTGTCGCCCGTGGGGGTGCGGCGGTAGACGACCTGCTTGCCGACCCGCATCCCCACCGTGAGCCCGCCGCCGCTGAGCACCCCGAGGTGCTGGCTGACCGCGCCGGGCGTGAGCGCCATGCGCGTGGCCAGCGCCGAGGTCGTGGCGGGCTCGGCGAGGGCGAGCAGGATCTGCGCCCGGCTCCTGCCGATGAGCGCGGCGAGCGCGCCGGGCGCGGGCGGCGGGCCCTGCTCCCACAGCGTGCCGACGCCGAGCACGGGGTAGACCAGCATCGACTGGTACGGCGCCGTCATCACCGCCACGGCCGCCGGCCCCCAGAACGCGCTGGGCACCAGCACCAGCCCGTCGCCGTGCAGGCCGCCCGCCTCGCACCACGGCCGGTCGATGAGCAGCCGCTCCCCCGTCCACACCACGGCCGGATCGAGCGCGGCGAACAGCTCGCGCGCCCCGCCCTGGGCGAGCTGCCGTGACCGGCGCAGCACGTCGCGTTCCAGCAGCCCGTACACGCGGGGCCAGAACTCCGCGAAGCACGCCTCCCAGTACACCTCCAGCGTGGCGGCGACCCTGGCCACGCCCGCCTCGGGGTCGGCCATGAACCGCTCCAGCACGGCCCGGTCGGTCCCCACGATCTTCGCCGCCTCCGCGCGGGCCTGCCCGGGATCCGCGCTCCTGACCCGCTCCAACTCGGCGGCGAACTCCGGCATCGGCGTGTCGGGCGGCGGCGTGATGAAGTCGGCCATGTAGCCGGTCGGGGGCACGAGCGCGAACAGCTCGGCCAGGTCGAGCCGCGCCAGGCGGGGGCGCACGGCCTTGAGCCAGGGCAGGTGGATCGACTGCCTGGACGGCCCCTGAAGGGTGCGCAGGCTGGCGACCAGCTCCCACATCGGCGAGAACGCGAACCGGATCCGGGCGACGTCCTCCGGCTTCAGCATCCAGTCGATAGGCATGCTTTTAGCCTGCACTAAATCGTTGGCCCCTACAAACCCGGCATATCAGGCTTTGTCGCGTGTCGAGCACAACTCTTGAGCGAAGGTCGTTTTTCCGGTCCCAGATCGGCGGGCTGCCCCGCCCGTTCTGGGCCCTTTGGGGCGGCACGGTGGTGAACCGCCTGGGCACCATGGTCATACCCTTCACCGGCGTCTACCTGACGCAGAGCCGCGGCCTGTCGGTGGCGGCGGCGGGCCTGTTGATGGGCGTGTTCGGGGTGGGCTCGCTGCTGTCGCAGCTGGTCGCGGGGGTGCTCACCGACCGGATCGGGCGCCGGGCCACGCTGTCGGGCGGGATGCTGGCCACGGCCGCGACCATGCTGGCGCTCGGCTACAGCTCCTCGCTGCCGGCGATCGTGGCCTCGATGCTCGTGCTCGGCCTGGTGATGGACGTCTACCGGCCCGCCTCGGCCGCCCTCGTCGCGGACCTGGTCTCGCCCGAGGAGCGGCCCCGGGCCTACGGGCTGCTGTTCTGGGGGATCAACCTCGGGTACGCGGTCGGCGTGACGGCCGGGGGCTGGCTGGCGAGCCTCGGGTTCCTCTGGTTGTTCTGGATCGACGCGCTGTCCAGCGTGGTCTTCGCCGTGCTGGTGTGGCGGGCCGTCCCCGAGACCAGGCCGGCGGCCCGGGAGTCCGCGGGCGGGTTCGGCGTGGTGCTGCGGGACCGGGTGATGCTCGGGTTCACGCTGGTGGCGCTGGGGAACGCGCTGGTCTACTCGCAGACGTTCACCATGCTGCCGGTGGCGATGACGAAGGTCGTGGGGCTGTCGGCCGGGGAGTTCGGGGTGGCCATGGCCCTGAACGGGATCCTGATCGTCATCGTGCAGCCCCTGGTGTCGGGGTGGCTGGGACGACGGGACCCCGCCCGAATGTTCGCCCTTGGACTGTCGGTGATGGCGCTCGGGTTCGCGATGACGGCGTTCGTCGAGACCACCTTGGGGCTGGTGGTGACGATCGTGGTGTGGACGGCGGGCGAGGTCATCACGGCGGGCATCCCGGGCGCGGTCGTGGCCACGCTGGCGCCGGCCGAGCTGCGGGGGCGGTATTCGGGGCTGTTCGGGTTCTCGTGGTCGCTGGCGGCGGTGCTGGCGCCGCTGATCGGCGGGTCGCTGCTGGAGATCGGCTCGCAGGCCCTGTGGTTCACGATCGGCGGGGTTGGGGTGCTGTCGGCGGCGGGCATGCTGCTGCTCGGACCCGCGATCAGACGCCGCTGACGGCGTCGCCCGGGCGTCGCGGGTGGCGTCTCGCGTGGCGGGAGACACGTACCTTGGGAGAATTCGCCATATACCCAAGAACCGTCTCCCTCTACAGTTACGCCTGACATGCTGACATTCACCGCGCTGGGACCGTTCCAGGCTTGGGCCGACGGCGTCCCTCTCGATCTCGGCGGCCAGCGGCAGCGGGCGGTGCTCGCGCGCCTGCTCGTCGCCGGCGGCCGCGCCGTGCCCGTGAACACCCTCATCGACGAGCTCTGGCCGGGCGCGCCGCCCGCGCAGGCCCTGTCCACCATCCAGGGGTACGTCTCCCGCCTGCGCCGCGCCCTCGAACCCGATCGCGCCCCCCGCGAGGAGGCCCGGGTGCTGGTCTCCGCTCCGCCCGGATACGCCCTGCGGGCCGGGACCGAGCAGGTGGACGCGTGGCGGTTCGAGGCCCTGGTGAAGTCGGAAGGCGACCCGGGCCGGGTGTGGGCGGCCATGGACACGGCGCTGGGGCTGTGGCGGGGGCCCGCGCTGGCCGAGTTCGGCGAGCTGAGCTGGGCCGCCACGGAGGCGGGCAGGCTGGAGGAGCTGCGCCTGATCGCCGTCGAGCGCCGGGCCGGGGCCGGTCTCGCGCTGGGCCGGGCGACGTCGCTGGTGGCCGACCTGGAGGCGCACGCGTCGGCGTACCCGCTGCGGGAGGAGGCGTGGCGGCTGCTCGCCACGGCCCTCTACGGGCTCGGCCGCCAGGGCGACGCGCTGGCGGCGCTGCGCAGGGCACGCTCGGTGTGGCGGGACGAGCTGGGCCTCGACCTGTCGGCGGGGCTGCAGCGTCTGGAGGCCGACATGCTGGCCCAGCGCCTGGAGTCCCCGGCCGCCGAGGAGGTTCTGCAGGTTCCGGCGGAGGTGTCCGACACCGCGCCGTTGCGGGTGGTGGTGGCCGACGACCAGGCGCTCGTACGGGCGGGTGTACGGGCGATGCTGGACGCCGAGCCCGGGGTGACGATGGTCGGCGAGGCGACCAACGGCGAGGAGGCGATCGCGCTCGTGGCCGAGACCGGCCCCGACGTGGTGCTGCTCGACATCCAGATGCCCCATCTGGACGGCCTGGCCGCCGCCCGCCGGATCCTGTCCGAAAACCGGCCGCCGAAGGTGATCATGATGACCACGTTCGGCAGCGACGAGAACCTTTATGCGGCGTTGCGGGCGGGAGTGAGCGGATTCATCCTGAAAACGTCGGCTCCCGAGCAGTTCCTGGCCGCGATCAGGGCCGCCTCCGCCGGGGACGCGCTCATCGACCCGACGATCACCACCCGGCTGATCGCGGGGTTCGCGGGACGCGTCGACCCCGACTCTCCCCCGGCACTGGCCGGGCTCGCCGACTCCCAGCTCGACGTGCTGAAACTCGTCGCCCGCGGCCTGACGAACCGCCAGATCGGCCAGACGCTCTCGTTGCCCGAGGAGGAGGTGGGCATCATGGTCAAGTCACTCTTGGAGCATCTCGGGCTGTTCGACCGCGCACAGCTGGTTATGGCCGCGTATGAGTCAGGTTTTGTTACACCCGGAGAAAAGACATCCTTTTCGTCGCTTTGACGATAAAAATCACGCCGTACTAGGCTTGGCGACGTGGCACAACTGCGTATCGCCCTGGCCCAGACGAACCCGACCGTCGGCGACCTTGACGGCAACGCCGAGCGGCTGATCGCGTGGACCCGCGACGCCGCCGACCGTGGAGCCCATCTCGTCGTCTTCACCGAGATGTCCCTCACCGGCTATCCCGTGGAGGACCTGGTGCTGCGTACGTCCTTCGTGGACGCCAGCATCCGGACCCTGGAGGAGGTGGCGCGCAGGCTGGAGCGGGAAGGCCTGGGCGACCTGCCGGTGGTGGTCGGCTACGTCGACCGCGCCGGACTGGCGCCCCGGGTCGGCCAGCCGAAGGGTGCCCCGCTGGACGCGGCCGCGCTGCTCCACAAGGGCGAGGTGGTGACCCGTACGGCCAAGCACCACCTGCCCAATTACGGGGTGTTCGACGAATACCGCTACTTCGTGCGTGGCGACCGGCTGCCGATCTTCCGGCTGCACGGCGTGGACGTGGCGATCGCGGTGTGCGAGGACCTCTGGCAGGAGGGCGGCCCCGTGGCCGTCGTGGGCCAGGCGGGCGCCGGGCTGCTGATCTCGCCGAACGCCTCGCCGTACGAGAAGGAGAAGGACGACGTACGCCTCGAGCTGTGCGCGCGCCGGGCACGCGAGGCGGGCTGCGCCCTCGTCTACGTCAACCAGGTCGGCGGCCAGGACGAGCTGGTCTTCGACGGCGACTCGATCGTGGTGGACGCCTCGGGTGAGCTGGTGGCGCGGGCGGCCCAGTTCCGGGAGGAGCTGCTGACCGTCGACCTGGAGCTGCCGGTCTCGGACGCCGAGCCGGGCTTCTTCCCGTACGACGCGGGCGACGGCTCCACCATCACCGTCGAGCGCATGGTGCTCTCCTCGGACCCCGTGGAGCCGTACGAACCGGCGCCCGCGACGCTCGCGGAGCACCTGGACCTGCACGGGGAGGTGTACGCGGCCCTGGTCCTGGCGGTGCGGGACTACGTGGCCAAGAACGGCTTCCAGTCGGTCATCCTGGGCCTGTCCGGCGGCATCGACTCGGCCCTGACCGCCACCATCGCCTCCGACGCCATCGGCCCGTCGCGCGTCAACGTGGTGCTCATGCCCTCGCGCTACTCGTCGGACCACTCCCTGGCCGACGCCGAGGAGCTGGTCCGCAGGCAGGGCATCAACTCCCGGATCGCCCCGATCGCCGACATCGTCAACTCCTTCGAGAAGGAGATCGAGCTCTCGGGCCTGGCGGCCGAGAACCTCCAGGCGAGGGTGCGCGGCATGATCCTCATGGGCCTGTCCAACCAGCACGGCCACCTGGTCCTGACGACCGGCAACAAGAGCGAGCTGGCGACGGGCTACTCGACCCTTTACGGCGACTCGGCCGGCGGCTTCGCCCCCATCAAGGACGTCCCGAAGACGATGGTGTGGGAACTGTCGAGGTGGCGCAACGCCAATTCGCTGCCGCAATTCCTGCTCGACGCGAAAACTCCCATTCCGGAAAATTCCATCAGCAAGGAACCCAGCGCCGAACTCCGCCCCGACCAGCGCGACACGGATTCCCTTCCGCCGTACGAAATCCTCGACCGCCTGCTGGACGATTACGTGGAGAAGGACATGGGCTCGAAGGAGCTCATCGCGGCCGGCCACGATCCGGAGCTGGTCACGAGGATCATCAGGCTGGTCGACCTGGCCGAGTACAAGCGCCGCCAGTATCCGCCCGGCCCCAAGATCACCCCGAAGAACTTCGGCCGCGACCGCCGCCTCCCCATCACCAACAGGTGGCGCGAAACCACCGACTAAACGGTCATATCCCAACACGACGATCAACCAACGAAATAGTCATTACCTCGCCGCTAATATGGCCCGGCCAATCCTTTGGACGCCGGGCCATATTAGCGGAAGAGGCGCAACATGACATTTCTGATGATCGTGCTGGGGGTAGTGGTCGCGGGCTCTGTCGTGGCCATCGGGGCGCTGCTCGGCCCCGTCACCCGCCACATGACCTCGGATGTCAAAGCGCTCCCGCCGGACCAGCGGGCCGAGGCGGTGAACGCCACCCGGACGATGCTCATGCAGGTCGGCTCGCTCGTCGCCGCCCCGCTCTCCCTGGCCGGCCTGATCGGCACGTTCTACTTCAGCTCCCAGACCGTCTCGCTCGAGACCGAGAAGCAGCTTCAGGCCCGCTACGACCAGGCGCTGAAGGACCTCAGGTCCAGCGACTCCAGCGCCCGCGTCCAGGGCCTGTACGAGCTGGAGGACGTCGCCCACGACGCCCCGTCGTCCTTCGCCTGGAAGGTGACCGTGAGCATCGCCGCGTACCTGCAGGACCGGGCCCGCGGTCAGGCGACCCCCCGCCCCCACCTGACCGTCGAGGCCGCCCTGACCGTGCTCGGCCGCCGCGACCGCAAGTCCGACCGCGGCCCCCTCTCCACCGGCCCCGTGGCCGCCGACGGCGTCGCCCTCCGCTCCACCGACCTGTCCGGCATGGACCTGCGCGGCATCAACTTCACGGACGCCACCCTGCCCCAGGCCCACTTCACCAACGCGAACCTCCGCACGGCCGACTTCAAGAACGCCGCCCTGTCGCAAGCCCACTTCACCAACGCAGACCTCCGCACAGCGGACTTCACCGGCGCCGACCTCCGCGAGGCCGACTTCACCGGCGCCCAACTCACCGGCACAACCTTCCGCAACGCCCAGCTGGAAGGCGCACTAGGCCTACCGTCTCCTAAGGACTGAGCATGAGTTGCACGTGCTCAGCGCGAACGCTCCGAACGGTGTCGAGCATTCTGGTCACCCGCGTACGCGCCGCGTCGGGCGGCACAGATCGCGTCCGTGTTCCGAGGATCCGGTGGCGAGATCCCTCACTCCCAGATCCTCGAACCACAAGGATCCTCGACGTCGGCCGGGCCCGCAGCCTGCTCGTGGGCATGCCGGAGAGGAGCCGGCGGAAGCGTTCGCGGCGGCCGTGCTTCTCCCGGGTCTTCTCCACGGCGAAGTCCAGGTCTTGGATCGGCCGAGGCAAGCACGCCCAGATGCGCACCGACCAGCCGCAACACCTGCTCGTCTGCGGGGGGAGGTGCTTGAACCGGTCCCGGACGGCGACACGGGACGGACCGGGCACTACGCACTTCGGCGATGACGTGACCAGAGCCATGCCATGCACCCTCACGAAAGCTCAAACACGAACAGCTCCGAACCCCCGACCCCGCACCCCGTAGCGTCAACGGGCGAGGAGCCACTCATTGCAAAAGGCGCCTACCCGTCGCGGGACGCTGACACCAGGCCCGCTTCATAGGCGATGATGACGAGCTGAACGCGGTCACGGGCGTGCAGCTTGGTCAACAGCCTCGTCATGTACGCCTTGATCGTGGCAACGCTCAGAACCAGGCCAGTGGCGATCTCCGTGTTGGACAGCCCACGAGCGATGAGGGTCAGCACCTCACGTTCGCGATCGGTGATGCCGTCGAGGGGCCGATGGCGCGGGGCGGGCTGAGGGCGAGCAGCGAACTCCTCGATCAGCCGACGGGTGACGCTAGGCGCGATCAGGGCATCTCCAGCGGCGACCACGCGAATCGCCGCAAGTATGTCATCAAGCGCCATGTCCTTGACGAGAAACCCGGACGCCCCGGACCGCAAGGCCCCATACACGTAATCGTCCTCATCGAACGTCGTCAGGACGATGACGCGGGCATCGGTGGGGCCGGCCGTGATCAAGCGGGTGGCCTGGATGCCGTCCATGCCAGGCATGCGGATGTCCATCACCACGACATCGGGCCGCAGTTCCCCGGTCAGGCGAACCGCCTCCGTACCCGTTCCCGCCTCGCCGACGAGCTCGAGATCCGACGCGTCGGTGATGACCATCTGCAGAGCGGTCCGAATCAGCGGCTGGTCATCGGCCAGCAGAACACGGACGTTCATCGCACCCGCGCCGGTACGGGCAGGCGCGCCACCACCCGAAAACCGCCTTCCTGACGTGGCCCAGCAGAGAAGACACCATGCAACAGAGCCACTCGTTCACGCATCCCGACCAGACCATATCCACCCCCCGCCTTACGCCCCCGACCGCGCCCCCGGCCACCACCGAACCCAAAACCACGCCCAGCACCAGAGCCGGAGCTGTGGGCAGGAACAGCGCCGAGACCAGAACCAGAGCCCGAGCTGAGGCTGACGTCGAGACGGGGACCGAAGCGGGAACTGCAGTCCGCGGCGGCGCCGAGATCGAGGGCAGGGGCCGCGGTATCGCCCCGGCTGGGGTCCGGGAAAGAACCCGGACTGGAGTCAGAGGAAAGAGCCAAACCACTGCCCGAGGAAAGACCCGGGCTGCGGCCCGAGGAAAGAGCCGGGCTGCGACCCGAGGGAAAGCGCGGACCGGGGTCCGGAGTAAGGCCCACACTGCCGTCCGAGGCAAGGCGCGAGCCGGGGTCCGGAGTAAGGCCCACACTGCCGTCCGAGGCCGGGCGCGAACCGGGGTCCAGGGTAAGGCCCGAACTGCCGCCCGAGGCAAGGCGCGCACCGGGGTCCAGGGAGAGTCCGGGGTGAGGGCTCGGTGCGGGGTCAATGACCTCAATGGCCAATTCGTCGTCACCGAAGTCGATGGTCACCTGGCATGAGGGATGCTCGGCGTGGCGGGTGACGTTGGTGACGGCCTCCTGGACGATGCGGTAGGCGGACATGTCGATCTCCGGAGGCAGTGGACGTCGTACACCCCGCCAGCGCACCTGGACCTGAACACCGGCGGCCGTCGTCGTCGCGGCAAGCCGCTCCAGCTCGGCCAGGCCGGCTGGCGCGAGGCCCGGAACGAGCGGGGCAAGGGTCGGGCCGAGCGGGGCAAGGTCCGGAACGAGCGGGGCAAGGTCGAGCGGCGCAAGGTCCGGATCGAGCGGCGCGGTCGAAGGTGTGGGGCCAGATTCGGGTTGGCCTAGAGGCACAGTCGGTGGCGTCTGGCCCGATTCTGGGCAATCGGACCGTGTCCGCTGTGGCGGCTCGACCGGCGCGTACTGGCTGAGCGACGCATGCTGTCCCAACTCGTCCGATGCATCCTGCCCCTGCTCGACCGACGCAGGTCGGCTGAGCGCCGCAGCGTCCGGGCGCTCCTCGACCGACGCGAACCCGCCGAACGGTCCGTCCGACTCCAATTCAATCGGCGCACACCGACCGGCGTCCTCCTCAATCACCCCAGCCACGGCGGAGCCAGCGAGGGACTCACCCGACCTCAGTTCGGCTGGCGCGCACTGACCGAAACTCTCCTCAACCACCGCAGACCCACCGAATGGGGCACGCGACCCCAGCTCAGCCTGCGTGCGCTGGGCGGGTCCTTTTTCGACGGGCATGGACCGGCTGGACAACGCGTCCGGTCTCTGCTCGGTCCGTGCGGGCTGATCGGGCACCGCGTCTGGTCGCTGCTCGGTCCGTGCGGGCTGATCGGGCACCGCGTCCGGTCGCTGCTCGGTCGGTGCGGGCTGACCGGGCAGCACGCCCGGTCTCTGGTCGGCCGGTGTGGAGCGGTCGGGCGACTCGCTATGCGGTGGCTGGGCCAGTTTCGGGCGATTAGTGGGTTTCGTCTCTCGTGGGTGGGTCGGCTCGGGGTGGCGGAGGGCGCCCAACATGCGGCGTAGGCCGGACAGTGTCTCGCGGCCGACCGTCTCGATCTCGCCCAGCGCTTCGCGGGCTCGTACGGGCTGAGTGTCGATCACGCGCCGGGCGGCACCGGCCTGCAGGGCGATTATGCCGATGCTGTGCGCGACCATGTCGTGGAGCTCGCGGGCGATCCGGAGGCGTTCGCTGGTGATCGCTTGGGCGGTGGCCTGGACGCGGAGGCTCTCGGCGTGCTCATGGGCCTGATGCACCGAGCGGCCGACCAGCCAGGCGATGACGGCCGTCATGGCCACGGCGAGCTCCGCCGAGGTCCCGACGACCCAGCCGAAGAGCAGCCGAGTCCCCAGATAGCCCGCCAGCGTGATGAGCGACATGGTGATGGCGGCGATGCTCGTACGGCGTGGGGCGGTGGCCGCGATGAAGTAAAGGGCGGCGTCGACCGCCAGGAACTGGGCCGAAGGGATCTCTCCTACGCCCAGCGGCATGCATGCCACGGCGGAGGCTGCCAGCAGCAGGGTCAGACCCCGGAGTGGGCGGCGGTCCAGCAGGATGCTGCCTGCCACGACCAGCGCGGTGGCCACCATCAGGAACGACAGGCCGTCCCAGTGGTATAGCAACGCGCCGGGGCTGTAGGCGGGCTCCGCCTCACCTGGCAGCCTGACGCGCATCAGGAACGTGAGCGCCAGGCCCGCGCACCAGGCCAGCGCCGTCCAGACGCCGGACGGCACCCGCCTCAGCAGTGGGAGGGGTGGGGTGACCTGCATGGGCCGATGGTAGCTGCGTGATGTTGGGCGGGGCATCGGACCACGGTCGTACATCCTGGGTCCACCCTGGGTCGCTGGAATGCGGTCGTGGGTTCGATGTGGTGGGCATGTCGGGTGCGGCAGCGTCGCCTGGGTGATCGAAGTCCATGCAGAAGTCCCACGTAGCGGGATGGCGGCACTAGCCGACCGGACGACCCGAGCAAGGCGTGCTACCCGAGCCAGACAGGCCACCCGAGCAAGGCAAACCCCCCGAATCGTGCGGGCCTTCCGAACAGGGCAGGCCCTCCGGATAGGGCAGGCGCTCCAAACGGGGCGGGCCTCCCAAACGGGGCAGGCCCTCGGGATAGAGCGGGCCCTCCGGATAGAGCGGGCCCTCCGGATAGAGCGGGCCCTCCGGATAGAGCGGGCCCTCCGGATAGAGCGGGCCCTCGGGACAGGGCGGGCCCTCCGGACAGGGCAAGTACCCGGAGCGGCGCAACTGTCCACAGCGGGAGCGGTGCTCCGAGCGGGATCAGTGGGCGAAGCGATATCGGTGCCCCGAGCGGGACGCGTAGCAGTGCGGCGCGGGAGTGGAAGCCGTCAACGGCGACGCCGGAGTCGTGGGCGATGGCGTGGGAACCGACTGCAGAGGTGCGTGAGACCGACGCCGTGGTTGGCGAGCATGCCGGCGCGGTTGGCAAGCATGGCGCCGCGGTTGGCAAGCATGGCGCCGCGGTTGGTGCGACGGTGTGGAAGGTGGTGGCGGGCTAAGGAGGAGGGAGCGCTTCGAAGGCGGAGCCGCTGGCGCTTTCTGGTTGGCGCGTTTGTCGCCGTCGCCATGGGCGTGCCGGTTTCGGGGGCGGCGTGGCCTGGGGCTGTGCCGGCGCCCGTACCCGATCATCTCGCGCCGCTCCGGAGTGCTGCTCCCGATGCCCTTGCGCAGCGGTATGCCGCGAGTCGGGAGGACATTCGGGCGGCTGAGCGGATGGCGGTCCGGTACGGGCATCTGTGGCGGGCTGCGATGTTGCGCGACATGGCGGATGCCTCCCGCCGGTTCCTGGCCTTCGACGGGCGTGACGGTGGCCGGGCCGTCGAGGTGTTCGGCGATCTGGCGACGGCCGACACGATCGCCGTCCTGGTCCCCGGCTCCGACACCAATCTCGACAAGTACGGGCTCCTTCGCGGCGGCTCCATGCGGCTGCGGGAGGCGCTCGGGGATCGGGCCGCCGTCATCGCCTGGCTCGGATACCGGACTCCGAGCACTGTCAGTCTGGCCGCGATGTCGGCCGGTTGGGCCGATGGGGCCGTCTCCGGGCTGCGGGGGTTCGTACGGGAGCTCGTCGCTGCCAAGCCTGCCGCCGGGATCTCGCTGCTGTGCCACTCGTACGGCTCCGTGGTGTGCGCGCGGGCCGCGTCAGGGTTGGATGTCGGCAACATCGTCCTGTACGGGAGCCCCGGCGTGATCGCTCCCAACGTGGCCGCCCTGCGGACGAGGGCCACCGTCTGGGCCGGTCGGGGCGCCAAAGACTGGGTCGCACGCATCCCGAGCGTGCGGCTCCGTCTGCCCTTCCTCACTGCCGGGTTCGGCACCGACCCGGTGTCCCTGCAGTTCGGCGCCCATGTCTTCGCAGCGGGCGGCGGTGGGCACAGCGACTATCTCAGGTCCGGTTCGCCGGCGTTGGAGAACATCGCCAGGATCGTCGCCGGTCAGGCCGTCGGCGAAGTGGGCCGTAATGCGTGAGCCCACTTACATGGACGCGGGTGTCGTCCGGCCCGAGCGGCGCCGCGCTCTCGAACCGGCGCGCAACCTCGCATGGCGGGTCGGCCACGCCACCGCGACCCGGCGACGCCGCGTTCTCGCACCGTTGCGTGGCCTCGTGCGGCGGGTCGAGCGTGCCACTCCGCCCGGTCGTGACCGTGCCATCGACGCTCTGCGTGCGCTGGCCATCGGCGGGGTCGTGCTCGGGCACTGGCTCGTGACGGCGCTGGTGCTCGACAGCGGCGCGATACGGGTGGCCAGCCCCGTGCGGTACCTCCCGCAGTTGGCCCCCGCCACCTGGCTGTTCCAGACGCTGGCGGTGTTCTTCCTCGTGGGCGGGTACGCGGCGGCCAAGAGCCGGGGCGCGGCGGCCGGGACGTACCGGCAGTGGCTGGGCGCGCGGCTGGCGCGGCTGTTCAGGCCGGTCGGTGTCGTGATGGCGGTCTGGAGTGTGACGGCGGTCGGGATGCTGGCCGCCGGAGCCGACACCGTTACCGTGACCAGGCTGGTCAAGCTGGTGCTGTCGCCGATGTGGTTCCTGGTGGTGTTCGCGGTGTTGACGGCGGCGACTCCGCTGGTGGCCCGGTTGCATCCGATGTGGCCGCTGGTGACCGTCGCGGTGATCGATCTGGTCCGGTACGGCGTGGGCGGGTTCTCGTGGCTTGGCTCCGTCAACGGGCTTGCCGGATGGCCGGCGTCCCAAGGACTGAGCGATCTCTCCTGGCTCGGCTCCATAAACGTCCTTGCCGGGTGGCTGGTGCCGTACTGCCTGGGTGCGGCCTGGGCGCGAGGGGCGCTGCGGAATCGTGGCGCCGGATGGGGGTTGTCGGTCGGCGGGGCGGTGGGGACGGTGGGGCTGGTGCTCGGGGCGGGGTATCCGGCGGCCATGGTCGGGGTGCCCGGCGCCGCCGTCTCCAACCTCGACCCGCCCACGCTCGCGGCCGTCTCCTTCGGGCTGGCCCAGTGCGGGGCGGCCCTGCTGCTGCTCGGCCCGTTGCGCCGGGCGCTGCGGCGGCCGGCCGTGTGGGCGGCGGTGGCGCTGGTGAACCTGTCCGCGATGACGATCTTCCTGTGGCACCAGAGCGCGATGATCCTGGTCACCGCGATCGGGCTGCTCGCGGGCGAGGCCCTCCCCGGCCTGCACACGGTGCCCGACGGACCCGAGTGGGTGCTGGCCCGGCTGGGCTGGGTGCCGGTGTTCGGGGTGGCGCTGGCGGTGTGCTGGGTCGCGTTCCACGCTCGCGAGCGGGCGGCGTCCAGGAAGACGCGGCTGGCGAACGCGTAACCAATGGGTTACGCTTTTGCCGTGGACGAGGTGGCAGGGGCGATCGCGGACCCGGTGCGGCGGCGGATCCTGGAGATGCTCAGGGAAGGGCGGCTGTCCGCCGGGGAGGTCGCCGAGCGGTTCGCCATCAGCCGGCCCGCCGTCAGCCGGCACCTGCGGGTGCTCAGGCAGAGCGGGCTGGTTCGCGCGGAGCTGATCGGCAGGCAGCGCTTCTACGCGCTCGAACCCGAGCCGTTCGAGGAGCTCGTCGCCTGGCTCGCCCAGTTCGGACGGCCCTCCGGATGGGAGCACCGCCTTGACGCGCTGGAGACCGAGGTCTACCGGACCCGCCGCGAGCGCCGCCCGACCACCGGGACCGGCAGCAGCAGAGAGGAAAAGACAGCATGAACCGCATCCCCACCGGCCGGTTGTTCAGGACGAGCGAAGGGAGCGACCTCGTTCTGTCCCGTACGTTCCGCGCGCCCGCCGAGGACGTGTGGGCCAGCATCACCGAACCCGACCGTACCGCCCGCTGGTTCGGCCCCTGGGAGGGCCATGGCGCGCCCGGGCAGACGATCAAGGTGCGGATGGTGTACGAGGAGCAGGCCCCCTGGTTCGAGATGCGCATCGAGGCCTGCGAACCGCCGAGGCGGCTGGCCGTGTCCGCGCTGGACGAGTTCGGGGCCTGGCGGGTCGAACTGCTGCTGGAGGAGCGTGATGGCACGACGGAGCTGCGGTTCGTCCACCATCTCGACACCGAGGACGCGATCGGCGAGGTCGGCCCCGGCTGGGAGTACTACCTCGACATGCTCGTGGCCGCCCGCGACGGCTCCCCCACACCGGACTTCGACGACTACTATCCCTCGATGCGGCCGTACTTCCTCGAGCTGCCCCAGCAGGGCTGAGGGCTCCTCACCGGCAAGGCTGAGGGATCGTCGGTGGCAGGGCTGAGGGATTGTCGGTGGCAGGGCTGAGGGATTGTCGGTGGCGGCTGGCACAGTGGGCGCGTGCCTCAACCGCTCAAGGACATGATCAACGCCACGTCCATCTCCGTGCTGGCCGACGGGCTGGCCGCCGCCTGGGCGCCGTTCCCGCGGACCGGCTTCATCGAGCGCGCCCTGGCCGGGCTCGACGGGCTCGAGCTCAAGGACCGCGTCCGGCACGTCGCCGCGGCCCTGCACGACGCGCTGCCGCTGCCCTACCCGCAGGCCGCCGAGGTCGTGCGCGAGTGCGTCTCACGGGTCGGGCTGGACATGTGGAGCGGCTGGCCGGCCACCGATCACACGGCCGTCCAGGGGCTCGACCACCTGGAGGCGGGGATGGGCACGCTGGCGGTGCTCACGCCGTACGCGACGGGCGAGTTCGCCGTACGGCCCTACCTTGAGCGCTACCGCGACGACGCACTCAAGATCATGTACGGCTGGGCCGAGTCCCCCGACGAGCATCTGCGCCGCCTGGCCTCGGAGGGGTCGCGCCCGCGGCTGCCGTGGGGCGCCCGGGTGCGCTGGCTGATGGCGCCGGGGCCGACCCTGCCCCTGCTCGACCGGCTGCGCGACGACCCGAGCGAATACGTCCGCCGTTCGGTCGCCAACCACGTCAACGACCTGGCCAAGGACCATCCGGAGGTGGCGCTGGAGCTGCTGGCCCGATGGCGTTCCGACGGCGGCTCGCATGTGGAGAAGGTGCTGCGCCACGCGGTGCGCGGGCTGCTGCGCTCCGGCCACCCCGAGGCGCTGGCGCTGGTGGGCGCCACTCCGGGCAGCGGCGCCGTCGATCTGCTGGCCCTCGAGTCCGACACGGTGGCCGTCGGCAGGCGGCTGGCCTTCGCCGTCACGGTCACGGCGGGCGCGCCGGGGCCGGTGCTGCTCAAGTACGCGATCCGGCGGGCGGGCTCGCGCCGGGTGTTCCACCTGGGCCAGCGGGAGGCGGCGGGTCCGGGCACGACGTTCACCGTGCGCAAGAGCCATTCCTTCCGCCCGGTCACCACCCGCGACGAGCCGCCGGGCGCCAGGGAGCTCGACGTGATCGTCAACGGCAGGGTGGCGGCAAGCGCCGCGTTCACGCTGGTGGACGCGGGGAGCGCCGCATCCCCGCTCGCGGACGCGGGGAGCGCCGCATCCACGCTCACGGACGCCGCCAACCCCGCATCCACGCTCACGGACACCGCCAGCCCCGCATCCCCGCTCGCGGACCCGGCGAGCGCCGAGTCCACGCTGGTGGAGTCATGACCGTCGACCTGCTCCGCGTCGAGCTGGGCGTCATCTGGCGCCTCGACGGCCGGGGCCGCCTGCCGGGGCCGGAGGAGCTGGTGATCGGCGTGGCGGCCGACGGCATGACCGCCGCGGTCCGCGCCGACGTGCCCGACCCGGTCGCCACGCGGCTCCTCGACCTCGTCTCCCAAGGCGTCCCGTCGTCCCCAGGCCACCCGCCTGACGTCCTGGCGCGGTGCGACGCCCTGCTGGGCGGCGGGCGGGCGGTGTCCGGAGGACCGTGCTATCTGGTGCGCCCGCCGCTCCGGTTCAGGACCCCCGCCGAGGTCATCACGTCGGACGACCCCTCGCACGCCGCACGCCTGCGCCCGCTGCGCCCCGCGAGCTGGAAGCCCGGGGAGTGGGACGAGCTCCTCACCGGCCGCGCGGGCGCGCCCTGGGCGATGATCGTCGAGGACGGCCAGGTGGCCGCGATCTGCCACAGCGCCCGGCTGACCTCCGAGGGGGCCGAGGCGGGCACCTGGACGTCGCCCGCCTTCCGCGGCCGCGGGTACGCGGCGGCGACCACCGCCGCGTGGGCCGGCCTGCTGCCGGGCATCCGCCTGTTCTACAGCACCGGTGCCGACAACCTCTCCTCCCAGCGGGTGGCCGGGCGGCTCGGGCTCGGCGCGATCGGCTGGCTCTGGAAGCTCACGCCCGACGGCTCGACAGCCTCACGAACGTGATGCCGTGCCGTCGTGGAGGACCTCCTGTTCCCACCGTTCCCGAGGCTGGGTGTGCAGGCGCCAGTAGTGCTCGGCGATGTCGTCGGGGTCGAAGGCCGTGCCGGGCGCGACCGGTCCGGCCACGGTGACGCTGGCCACGTGCACCCCCGAGGGCCCGTACTCCTGGTCGAGCAGCGCCGCCAGCGTCCGCACGCCCGCCTTGCCGAGCGAGAGGCTGACGTACTGGGCCTTGGGCTCGGGCATCCCCCCGGTGATGAGGAACGACCCGCTGCCGCGCCGGGCCATCGCGGGCGCCACGTGCGCGGCCGCGATGAGCGCCCCCACCACGTTCACGGCCCAGGCGTCGAGCTGGGCCCGCACGCTCGCCTCGCCCGGCGCGTCCGGCCGGATGATCGCGGCGTTGTAGACCACGGCGTCCGGCGTGCCCAGCTCGGCCGCGGCCGCGTCGAGGGCCGCCCTGAGCTGGTCCTCGTCGGTGGTGTCGGCCTTGTACGCGAGCACCCCGTCCAGATCCAGCGTCGTGCCGGTACGCGAGACGAGCGCGACCGGCAGCCCCTCCCGCGCGAACCGGCGGGCGACGGACCGGCCGATCCCCGGCCCCGCTCCGATGATCACAACTCCAGGCATCATCGGCTCCTTTCCGTTGTTGTGATCGGAAGCTAAGGCGTCACATCGATGTGAAGGTCAAGGGAGCCCATGAAGATCGGAGAGCTGGCCCACCGCACCGGGGTGAGCAGGCGGCTGCTGCGCTACTACGAGGAGCAGGGGCTGCTGCGGCCGGTGCGGCTGCCCAACGGCTACCGCGAGTACGGCGAGCCGGACGTGGCGTCGGTGCGCCACATCCGTACGATGCTCGCCGCCGGACTCCCCACGACCGTCATCGCCCTCCTGCTGCCCTGCGTCCACGACGACGGCGACCGGATGGTGCCGTCGGCGTGCCCGGGCATGGTGAGCAATCTGCGAAGGGAGCGCGAGCGCATCGCGGAGACGATCGAGCAGCTGCAGACGTCCCAGCGCGCCCTCGACACCATGCTCGCCACCGTCCGGCCGCCCGCCTAGCGCCGGGCAGGGCCGGGGCGCAGGTCGGTCCGCGCCTCGCCCGTGGCCGGGTCGTACGGGTAGGAGACGTGCTGGTGGATCATCACCCACGAGCCGTTCCGCCGCTCGAACACCCGTGTCCCCCGCGACCACGTCTCGGCGTCCCCGCCCACGCGGACCCGGTTCAGCCCCCACGCGACCGCGAGGTCCTCCCTGGCCATGACCTTCAGATCCGGCATGTCGAAGCGGACGTCGGGCCCCTCGTCGAGCCCGCGCGCGCAGACCTCCCGCACCGCCTCGACGCCACGTACTCGAGCGGCGCGTCGTGCTCGTACGACACGACGTCGTCGGCGATGGCGGCCATCATGCCGTCCAGGTCCTTGGCCGCGGTGCCCGCGAACCACTGCTCGTGCACCCCGCGCACCTCCCGCACGGCCGCCCCGTCGTCGGCGATCGGGAACGAGTGGTGCTCGTGCGCGACGACCCACCGGCCGCCCTCCTCGCGCAGGCCGAGCGTCAGCCGCAGCCGCCGGTCGTCGGCGGGCATGCCGCACCGCAGCAGCGCGTACGCGAAGGCGACGCCGTCACCGGCGACGACGTCCAGCGACTCGATCTCGAACGCCGCCCCCTGCGCCTGCCACTCGAAGAACGGCGGCCAGGCCTTCTCGTACGCCTCGATGCCGCGAACGTCCTCCGGCACGTCGAACATCACGATGTCCGCCGCGTGGTCCGCGAGGACCGTCTCCAGGTCGCCGCGGTGCACCGCCTCGGCCCAGCGCAGGACGAGGTCGCGGATCTGGTCTTCGTTCGTGGACATGGGTGGGTTCCTTCCGGGTCGATGCCTTCGTTCCGGACGTACAACCCGGGCGGATCCCGGAACTCATCGCACTTCCTCGGGAAGGCCGAAACCGGCGAACTCGGCCTCCAGGAACGACGCGCATCCGCAGCTACCGCCCCCGGGTGCCGGGCCGCTGCTGCTGTGCACCGACGGCCTGTGGCGGCACCTGCCCGGCCTGGACTCCCTGCGTCCTCGGGGCGATCTGCTGGCGGACGCGCGGGCGCTGATCGGGCACGCGTTGGACGCGGGAGGGCACGACAACATCACCGCGGTCCTCCTGCGGTCGCGGATCAGCGCCGCGTAGATCAGGCGAATCCGCCGTCGCCCCGCCGGACGATTCCCGTCTCATACGCCAGCACCACGATCTGCACGCGATCTCGCAGGTTGAGTTTCGCGAGAATGCGCCCGACATGGCTCTTGACCGTCGCCTCCGAGACCGTCAAAGCCTGGGCGATCTCCACGTTGGAGCGGCCCCGAGCCACCTCCATCAGCACGTCCCGCTCGCGCTCGGTGAGCCGGTGCAGCAGCTCGGCGGCCGCCGTGCGGCCGGTGCCCGGGTCCGGCAGGTGGGCGGCGAAGGCGTCGATGAGGCGGCGGGTGACGGCGGGCGACACCATGGCGTCCCCGGCGGCGACCGCGCGCACGCCCGTGAGCAGGTCCGCCGGGGGCACGTCCTTGAGGAGGAAGCCGCTGGCCCCCGCGCGCAGGGCGGCGTAGACGTACTCGTCGAGGTCGAACGTGGTCAGGACCAGCACCCGCGACGCGGACCCCGAGCCGACGATGCGCTTGGTCGCCTCGATGCCGTCGAGCACCGGCATGCGCACGTCCATCAGCACCACGTCCGGCCCCAGCGCCCGCGTCATCGAGACCGCCTGCGCGCCGTCGCCCGCCTCCCCCACCACCTCCAGGTCGGGCTGGGCGTCGATCACCATGCGGTAGCCGAGGCGCTGCAGCGGCTGGTCGTCCACCAGCAGGACACCCGCCGTCACGACACCACCGCCCCGTCGTCGAAGCGGAGCCGGGCGCGCACCCGCCATCCCGCGCCGGGCACCGGCCCGGCCTCCACCTGCCCGCCGTACGGGGCGGCGCGTTCGGCCATCCCCGTCAGCCCGTGTCCCCCGTGGGATGCCATTTCCGCTTCCGTCCGGTCGTAGGGGACGACGGCGCGGCCCGCGCCGTCGTCGACGATCTCCAGGTCGGCGGCCTCCGGGGTGTAGGAGAGCCGGACCCGTACGCGGGCGCCCGGGCCCGCGTGCTTGAGCGTGTTGGTCAGGGCCTCCTGGACGATCCGGTAGACGGCCAGGCCCGCCCCCGGGCCCCACGCGCCGGGCACGCCCTCGTGGGTGACCGCCAGCCGCAGGCCGGCCGCGCGCACCTGTTCCAGCAGGCGGTCGAGGTCGTCGAAGCCCGGCTGCGGCGCCCGCTCCTCGCGCAGCAGCCCGACCAGCCGCCGCATCTCCGACAGCGCCTCCCGTCCCGTCGCGGCGACCTTTCCCATCGCGTCCGCGGCGCGTTCGGGACCCGCGTACGCGGCGCCGTCGGCCAGCGCGACCATGACGGCCAGGTTGTGGGCCACGATGTCGTGCACCTCGCGGGCGATCCTGGCCCGCTCGGCGGCCACCGCCAGCCGGGCCTGCTGGTCACGCTCCCGCTCCAGGTGCCGGGCCCGATCCGCCACGTACGCCCGCCGCATCCGCAGGACGACCCCGGCCAGCGCCGTGGCCACCGTGAGCGCGGCCATCCCGATCATGACCGGCCAGCCCGGATCGTCACGCAGCCGGCCGAGCCCCATGGCCAGCACAACCGCCCCGACCGCGGGCCACAGGTGGCGGGCCGGGCGGTGCCGGGCCACCGCGTACACCGCGGCGAGCGGCACGAAGACCAGGAAGACGCCGGTGAAGCGGCCGACCAGCGCGCAGCCCGCCACGAGCGCCATGACCGCCCAGAACACCACGACGGGGGCCCTGCGCCGCCACACCAGCGGCACGTGCACGGCGGCGAACCACACCCAACCGGCACCCGTGACGCCGGTGCCCGGCTCCAGCACGCCGGGGGCGCCGCCGCCACCCATCGTCACCGGCACGCTCACCGCCGCGACGAGCCCGGCCAGGCAGCCGTCCGCCACCCGCGGGTAGCGCTGAGCGAGGGCGCGGAGTCGGCGCACGTCCCCCAGGCTAGGGCCGCCGGGCGCGCCATGCATCGCCCAACGACCCGCCCCCGCCTCAGGCATCGCGACGGCGCAGCAGCACGGCCGCACCCGCCAGGGCCACCAAGACCCAGGCCAGCGACACCGCCGCCCCGGCCGCCGGACCGAGCACGGGCGTGCCGTCGTCCCCCACGTGGTACATGGCCTGCAGCGCCAGCGTCGGCAGGTACGGCAGCACGGTCTCCCGCACCGCCTCGGGCAGCGCCCCGAGGAGCACCGGCGGCAGCAGCACCAGCACCCCGATGTACACGGGCAGCGCGGCCGCGGTGTGCCGCAACATCGTGCCGATCCCGAGGCCCAGCAGCGCCACCGCTACCGTCGCGGCGGACACCCCCAGGATCGCCCGCACGACCCCGGGATCCCCCAGCGTGATCGGATGGGCGGCGAACGCCTGGTTGGCCAGGAACGCCAGCAGGTAGGTCACGACCATGAGCGGCCCGGTCGTCACGACCAGGACCACGGCCTTGGCCCACAGCACCGGCAGCCGCCGCGGCACGGCCGCCAGCGTGGCCCCGATCAGCCCGGACCCGTACTCACCCGTCATGACCAGCGCCCCGAACACGCCGAACACGACCGCGAACACCAGGAACCCGCCCCCGACCGCCTCCGTCACCCCGCCCGCAGCCTCGGCGGCCCCCGAGGCGTTCCAGCCGATCAGCGCCGCCACCCCGACCAGCACCTGCGGCACGACCCCGACCACCACCCATGTGGAGCGCAGCGCGAACAGCTTGGTCCACTCCGCGCGCACGACCCTCCCGAACGTCAACCCGCTCATCGGATCCCCCTCTCGCTCCGCGTGAGCTCCATGTACGCCTCCTCCAGCGACACCTGCCGGGGCGTCAGCTCGTGCAGCGCCAGCCCTTCGCGGGCGGCCAGCGCGCTGATCGCCTCCCCGGCCAGCCCGCCCACCTCGAGCACGCCCGTCTCGGCGCTGGTCACCGAGGCTCCGTGCCGTACCAGCAGATCCCGCAGCTGCGCGGCGCGCGGGCAGCGGACCAGCACCGCGTCCGTCCCGGCCCGCGCGATCAGCTCGGCCACCGAGGCCTCCGCCAGCAGCCGCCCCCGGCCGATGATCACGAGCTGCCGCGCCGTCAGCGCCATCTCGCTCATCAGGTGGCTGGACACGAGCACGGTGCGCCCCTCGTCGGCCAGCGACCGCAGCAGTGTGCGCACCCACAGCACGCCGTCGGGGTCGAGCCCGTTGACCGGCTCGTCCATGATCACCACCGACGGGTCGCCGAGCAGCGCCGCCGCGACCCCGAGCCGCCGCCGCATGCCCAGCGAGAACCCGCCCACCCGCCGCCCCGCCGCCGAGGACAGCCCCGCCTGCTCCAGCACCTCGACCACCCGGGCGGGCGGGATCCCGTGCGTGCGGGCCAGCGCCAGCAGGTGCTGGTACGCCGTGCGGCCCCCGTGCGCCGGCGTGACCTCCATCAGCGCCCCGACCTGCCGGAGCGGGTCGGGGTGTGCGGCGTAGGGCCGGCCGTTGACGGTCGCGGCCCCGGCGCTGGGCCGGTGCAGCCCCAGGATGACGCGCATGGTGGTGGACTTGCCCGCGCCGTTGGGGCCGAGGAACCCGGTCACCTGGCCGGGCCGTACCGTGAAGGACAGATCGCGTACGGCGGTGACGCCGCCGTACCGCTTGGTGAGCTCCCGTACCTCGATCATGCCTTCGACGCTAGAAGAGGGCCCTTCGGCGGACGACCGACCAGAGGCTGAACCTCGCCGCCCCGGATCTCCGCCGGAAGTCGAGCCCGTTCCGCTCACAGCAGGAGCGTCAGGCCGCCGAGCGTGTAGCAGACCATGAGGACGAACAGCGGGATCTGGCCCGCGACCGCGCGGCCGGGCGGCAGGAGGCGGACCGAGCGGTCGTGGGCGGCCACCACCCCCACCACGTGGCCGATCACGATGGCCAGCACCTGGACGGTGGCGATCGTGGCGGGTTCGACGGCGTTCGGGTCGGGCCGGGCGGCCACGCCAAGCGCCAGGAGAAGGCCGTGCCGGCCCTCGATGACCAGCAGGGAGAAGTAGTGGGCGATGAGATAGCCGGTGGCGATCGGCACCAGCGAGTGGGCGAAGCGGGCGGTCAGCCCACTGGTGCCGCCGATCAGCCCGGCCGCGCCGAGGCAGGCGGCGTACAGGAGGGCCACTCCGGCGACGGCCGTCAGCAGGCCGAGCGTGCCCAGCCCGGTGCGGCCGAGCGGGGCTGACTGGAGGGCGTTCACCCAGGCGGGGGTGCCGGAGAAGCCGTCGTACGCGGTGCCGCCGAGCAGGACGCAGACGGTGGCGACCAGGCCGGGGGCGGGCTGGATGGCATCGAGGCCGTCGAAGGGGCTGCGCAGGACGCGGTCGCCGTTCGCCCTTCTGCCTAGGGGTGACAGGTGGCCGATCAGGGTCGAGTACACCTCGAACGGGTCGCCGCGTTCCAGCCAGGCGTGGCCGTACACGAGGGTGCCCGCGAGCTGGGTGGCCGCGTACAGGGCGCAGAAGGTCAGCAGGGTGAGCGGGGCCGCGGGCTCGGGGGCGACCAGCTCCGTCCAGGTGAACGCGAGCAGGCCCGCGGCGGCGGGCCAGTGGCCGAGCCCGCGCGGGAGCGGCCGCCGGGGCCGGTCGGGCAGCAGCCGGAACGGGCTCAGCGCCCGCCACACCGGCCCGAACAGCAGCGACGCCGGGACCAGACCCACCCAGAAGAGCACATACACCAGGTACGGCCCCGCGTTCCCGTCCACGGGACCGGCCGCGAGCCAGCCGATCGTGTAGACGGCGAGGACGAGGGTCAGCACGCGCGCCGGGCGGCCGGGCAGGCGCAATGGGATCACCAGGCCCGCCCGGTCGCCGCGGAAGCGGGAGTCGGCCCACAGCAGCCCGAGCGCCAGGAACGAGACGACGAGCGCCGCGACAGCGCCCGCGTAGGCGTAGAAGAGCGGGATCGGCAGGTCGCCGCGCGTACCGATCCCGTGGGCGAGGACCCCCGCCGTCACCGGACCGCCAGTTGCGTGAGGACCAGCTTGCTCCTGTGGGTCTCCACCTCGAACACCCCGGTCAGGCCGGCCGTGAAGCGCACGGTCGCGGGCACCCCCGGCCGCAGCTCGGCCTCGATGTCGTAGCCGTGCACGTGCAGCTCGTCGGCCACGTCGCTGGTCACCGTGATGCTGACCTGCCGCCCCTTGGCCACCTCCAGCCAGCCCGGCGGCGGGCTCACCTGGCCGCGGGCGATGGTGATCACGGCGTCCGCCTGCCCGCTCGGCGCTGCCGTGGCCACCTCGTGGCTGTTGCCCGGATTGTGGTGGGTCTGCGACAGCGGCCCGCACGCCGTGACGAGCCAGCACGCCAGCACGCCCCCGGCCACCCGGACGGACCTGCTCACGCACCCACCTCGGCCTCGGCGGGCGTCTTCCGCGCGGTGCCCCTGCGCCGCGGCGCCAGCACCACGACCGCGCAGAGCACCCAGAGCCCGGTCAGCAGCCCCCGGATCCACCCCGGCCCCAGCGGGACGGCGGGGATCAGGTACACCAGCCGGTCGAAGGCGTCGGCGCAGGCCAGCAGCCCCACCACGATCGTGAACAGGCCGAACGCCGGCCGCCTGCCCCGCGACGCCGCACCCAGGCAGAGCCACCACGCCCCCATGAGCAGCAGCGCGACCCCGGCCTGCGACGTGCTGTCCACGGCCGCCGCCACCACGTCCAGCACGAGCCCGGCGGCCCCCGCGATGCTGCCCGCCACGATCAGCCGGTGCCGGCGCAGGACGATCGCCGTCACCACGGGCGCCACGCCGTTCCCCGACGGGCCGTCGCCGCCGTCGTGGCGGCGCGCGCCCCGCCGCGAACGCCACCAGAACAGCCCCAGCAGCAGCCCGAGCACCGCCGAGCCGCCGAGGGCGAGCTGCGCCTCCACCTTGCCGAGCCCCGAGGCGCCGAACCAGTCGCACCCGGCCGGCAGGCGGGCCTGCGAGGCGCTGAAGTCCGCGCACAGATACAGCTTGATCAGCTTCACGGGCTCGGCCAGCAGACGGTTCGCGCCGCCCGACAGCGCGGGCGCCGTGGCGGCGCAGACCGGCAGGACGGCGGGCGACGACGCACCCGTGTCAGCCTGCCAGCAGTTGCCGGTGCCCTGCCCGTCCCACCACACGTCGATCCCGTTCGGCCGCCGCTCACCCGCCGGGCTCACGCCGAACACGTTGCCCTCGTAGCGGTTGTAGTCGGAGGTGTCGGCCTGCTTGGCCAGGTCGTTCTCGCCCCTGATGAACGCGGGCACCCCGAACAGGTGGAAGGCCGCCCGCCGATGGCCCCACATGAGGTTGTTCCTGAAGATGTTGTAGTTGCCACCCGCGACCAGGATGCCCGTCCCCGGGGGCACGCCCACCTGCGAGCACACCACGCCCCGCTCGTAGCCGCGCTCGGCCGGGGGTTTGGCGCAGGTGCCGTCGCGGGTGTAGCGGTAGTAGTCGCGGTTGTTGTCGTAGATCTTGTTGTTCTCGAACTTGGCGTGGTTCTGCGGCAGTCCGGGGTGTGAGGGCCAGAGGCTGTCCATCGTGGCGCCGACCATGTTGTCGTAGAACTCGTTGTCGTGCACCCACATCGAGTCGCCCGCGGTGCCCGAGTAGCCGAGCGCGTTGTCGTGGCTCTTGCAGCGGCGGATCTCGATGGCGTACCGGGGGACGTCGTGGCCGCGGCCGTCGTTGAGGTTGGAGGCGCTGCCCGGGTAGAGGCCGCCGTCGCCGTTCCCGTACGCCTCGCAGTCGGTGTAGAGGCCGTGGTCACTGGCGAAGGTGAGGAAGCCGTACTCGTCGTTCCAGCGGGTGAGGACGCGGTCGATGACGAAACCGTCGGTTTCGAGCACGTACAGGGAGTTGAACGTGGTGCGCTGGGCGGTGAAGTTCCGGAAGTAGATGCCGTCGGTACGGTCGGCGCGGACGGCGTTGAGCTTGCGGTACTCCGCGTCGATCACGACGTCGAGCGGGTCGGTGCCGGTGCCCTCGATCTGCAGGTCCTTCTTGCCGAGGATGGCGACGAGGTTCTGGTTGTGGGGGCACTGCTGTTGCTGTTCGAAGGAGAGGATCTGGTAGCCCCACGTGGACCAGCGGGCGGGGAGCTGGGCGCAGGCGCCGGTGGGGGCGGGCCGGCTGGGTTCCTCGCGGTAGAGTCCGGGGAGAATGGCGATCGTCATTCCGGGGCGGTCGACCTGGTCGACGGCTTCTTGGAGGTGCCTAACCCCTTTTTGCTGACATTTCGTGAAAAGGTCGAGGTTGCGGGCTTTGAGCTCCCCCGGAAATTTCGCGATTCGACGCTCAAAGTCGGCTTTATCCGTCTTGCACACCAGCAGATCCGGCTCCCCGGACCGCAGCACCGGCACCGTCCCCGTACCGTCAGGAAGCGTCACCGGACGCTCCTCATGGGCGAAAGCGGTGCCGCCGGATAACAGCAGACCTGACGTGAGCACGACGATTGTCGCGATTTTTCGCATGGGGGGCATGGCCGCGAGATTAGAACAATGCTCACGTTCTGCCTAGGCCAAAACGATCACGGACCCCGTCGTCACGAACCCCGCCTGAGGCAAGCCCCGGCGAGGGCGGCGCTAACACGCCCCCGCCGGGAGTCATCACTTCCGAGGCCCCGTACCCCGGAAAGCAGCAGCGCCGCCCGCTCACACCGTCGCTCGAACGACACAGCGCAAGCCCAGGACACCAGCCTCAGCGGACAATGGACAACACAGTGCGCAAGAGCGCGCAAGTGGCCGTCAGGGGGCCATTCCCGCCAAAGCCGCATCAACGACGCGCTCGGCGAGATCCGGGGCCAGGTCACCGGCCGGACCCCACTTGGTGTACCAGAGCATGGTGCCGGTGAGGACGGCCATGCCCATGGAGACGTCCAGGTCTGGGCGGAGCTCGCCGTTGGCGATGCCGCGCTCGATCACCGCGCGCATCGCCTGCCTGCGAGGCTCGATGGCCCGCTTGACGAACCGGTCCATCAACTGCGGATACCGATCGGCCTCGCTCATCGCGATCTTCATCACGCAGCGGTTGCGGGCCACGCCCGACTCGCTGCGCATCGCCTCGAGCAGGGAGATCAGGTCGTCGCGCACCGATGTGCCGGAGAGCGACGGCACCGGGGCCTTGAGCGTGGCGAGGGCGTCGACGACCAGGTCCTCCTTGTTGGACCAGCGCCGATAGATCGTCGTCTTGCCGACGCCCGCCCTCGACGCGATGGCCTCGATGGACAGATCGGAGACGCCCATGCCCTCGCCGATCAGATCGAGGGTGGCCTCGATGATCGCCTTCTCGGCCTTCTCGCTACGCGGACGCCCCGCCGGACGGGCAGTCCCTGATTCCTGGATCGTCATCGCTGCCTCACACTACAGCCGGTGCCTTCTGTTCCGCCTGCGTGACCGGGCGCGCCTTGCCCGGCATCCACTTTGCCACCACCGCGACGCCGACCAGCGCGATCACCGCCGACACCAGCGCCGTGACGTGCATGCCGTCGACGAACGCGGCGAACGCGGGCTTGATCAGCGCCTGGCCCCGCTCGCCGAGCGCCTGGGCGACGCCCATCGTCTGTACGATCGACTCGCCCGCGGTGTGCTGGACGTCGGCGGGCAGTCCGGCCAGCGAGGGCGTGATCTCGCTGCGGTAGTTGGACGACAGCACCGAGCCGAGCACGGCCACGCCGAGCGCGCCGGCGACCTGGCGGACGGTGTTGCTCATGGCCGAGCCGACGCCGGCCTTCTCCCTGGGCAGCGACTCCATGATGGCGGTGGTCGCGGGCGGCATGATGTTCGCCATCGCGGCGCCCTGGACGAAGAAGATGATCTCGATCAGCACGATCGGCGTGTCCTGGTCCATGAGCGCGTAGCTGGCCAGGGCAGCCGTCACCACGATCATGCTCACGGTGGCCGACAGCTTGGCGCCGAACCGCTCGTTCACCCGCTGGCTGAGCGGCGCGAAGATGAGCTGCGCGGCGGCGAACGGGATCATCAGCGCCCCCGCCTGCACCGGCGAGAAGGCCAGCACGGTCTGCAGGTAGAAGGTCAGGAAGAACATCCCGCCCATCATCGCGAAGAAGACGATGCCCATCATGCCGATGGCCGAGCTGAAGCGGACGTTGCCGAAGTTGCGGACATCGAAGATGGGGTGGTCGATGCGCCGCTCCCACCACACGAACGCGGCCAGCACCACTACCCCGAACAGCGTCGGCACCAGAACCTCCGCGCTGAGGACCGTGCCGAGGCCGCCGCCGCGGATGATGCCGTACACCACGGCCACCAACCCGATGATCGACAGCAGCACACCCACCGGATCCAGCTTGGACGGCTTCGGGTCACGCGACTCCGGTACGAGGTTCGCGATGAGGATCATGGCGATGATCACGATCGGCACGTTGATCAGGAAGACCGAGCCCCACCAGAAGTGCTGGATCAGCAGGCCACCCGTGATCGGCCCGATCGCCACCGCGAGCCCCACGCCGCCGGCCCACACGCCGATCGCCTTGCCCCGCTCACCGGGCGGGAAAACGTTGGAGATGATCGCCAGCGTCGCCGGCATGATCGCCGCCCCGCCGATGCCCATCGCCGCCCTCGCCAGGATCAACTGCATCGGATCCTGGGAGTATGCGCTGGCGAGCGAGGCCAGTCCGAACAGCGCCATGCCGATGAACAACATCCGCTTGCGCCCTGTTCGGTCCCCGATCACCCCGAACGTGAACAGCAATCCGGCGAACACCAGCGTGTAGGAGTTGATCGCCCACTCCAGCTCGCTCTGCGTCGCCCCCAAACCGACCGTCTTGTCGGCGATGGTCTTCATCGCCACGTTGAGGATGGTGTTGTCCAGCACGACGGCCAGCAGGCTGAACACCAGAACGCCGAGGATCCCCCATCGGCGTGGATGGCCCGCGTTCGGGTCCACTACTACGTCTTTCACGAAGAGCCCCCAATTTCGATACGTGCGAGTTTCGCAACGTCACCGTATCGCAAGTTATTCCGATACGCAACGGTCCCGTTTCGTAAACCCTGGGTTAACTCTCCCCGAACGCCCTTCACCCAGCCACCTCCGCCCCCCTTACTTCCCGCCGCTGGGAGGGGCCCCCGAGACATCGACCGCCCGGCCAAGCGCCCGAGAGATCACGATGGCAACGCGACCTCACCCACAACCCCAGGCGACGCCTCCACCCAAGCGCCCCGCAGAACCAGACGGCCGCGCAACTCACCCACCACCCCTGCGACGCCCCTGCCACGTGCCCGCAGGATCACAACGGCCGCGTGACCTCGCCCACCACCCCAGACGACGCTCCCGCCCAAGCAGCACGCCGCCCGAGCCATCGGTCTCCAAGCCCAGGCGTACCCCCTCCGCGGCGCGGCGGCGGGAGTCGCACCCCAGCCCGTCGTCCAGGGCGAGCCCGCTGGTGCTGAGCCAGTCCGTGGCCTGGGCGGCGCCGAAGCGCATCCCCTGCGCTGGCACCCCACTCGTGCGCGACAGCCAGCCATCTCGCCCGAAGGTGCCCGCTTCCCGCCGAGACGGCAGCGCCCTCTCACCGTCAGGGCCAGGCGCGTGAGCAACTGACCGTCGTTCGCCCAGGGCGCCACGCGAGCCGCCGACGATCAGCCGCCCGCCGCACCGCCACACACCCCGCGAGCACCGCTCTGAGGTCCACCGGCCTTGGAGCACCGGTCGTCGGCTTGAGAGGCCGCCGATCAACGAGGGGAGGCGGGCCTGCTGGTCACCGGTTCATGGGGCCTCGGCCGGGGTTGGAGCGGGCTCGGCGGGTGGCGAAGGGGTCGTCGAGGCCGACGGGGTCTGGGGAGAGGTTGGGAGGGGCTCGGCGGGGCGGCGGGGCCAGAAGGGGGCGGCGGCGAGCACCATGGCCACTCCCACCAGGCCCGCGAGCACGAACGCCCACGTCGGCCCACTGGCGTCGATCACGGCTCCCGCGATGGGGGCCGAGCTGGCGCCGCCGATCAGCAGGGCCGTGCCGTGGAAGCCCATCGCCTCGCCCCGCGCCGCCGAGGGCACCCACCGGGAGAGCACGTCGACCGTGGACGACAGCGCCGGCGCGCAGAGGATGCCTGCCGGGAGGAGCATCACGACCAGCCATTGCCAGCTGCTCACCAGGCTGACCGGGATCGTGAGCAGGCCCATGAGAGCGATGAGCACCAAGGGCGAGAAGCCACGCGACAGCCCGCCGTACACGAAGCCGCCGATCAGGGAGTAGACGCACCAGACGGCGACGGCGAGGCCGACCCACTGGGTCTGGCCGGCGTTGTTCATGGTCGCGATCAGGGACAGCTCCGTGGCCGCGAGCACGAACGTGGCCGCCGCCGTCGTCCCGAGCAGCGCCGCGAACCCGGGCGTCAGCCACTGCCGCCTGGGCACCTTGATCGATTGCTCCTCGAGCTCGTCGGGCGATCGGGTGGGCGGGTTGAGCACGATCATGCCCAGGCCCGCCGCAGCCGTGGCGACGCCGATGACCGTCATCGTCACCTCACTGCCCAGCATCGTCAGCCCGGCCACCGCGAGAGCGGGACCGGCCATGTACGCCAGCTCGACCAGCATCGAGTCGAGCGCGAACGCGCTGCGCCGCTGGGAGACCGGCACCATGGCGGCCAGGCACTGCCTGGTCACGCTGAACACCGGCAACGCCAGCAGCCCCGCCACCGCCGCCGTGCCGATCAGCGCCGGGAACGGCAGCGCCCACGCGCACGCCCAGAACACCGCCTGCGCCACGGTCGTGACGATGACCACCGGACGTAAGCCGTGCCTGTCGACGAACCTCCCCGACAACGGCGAGCCGATCGCCATGCCGATGGTGTTGGCCATGGTGACCAGCCCCGCCTTGCCGTATCCCAGATCGAGCGCCACGGCGACGTGCAGGGTGAGCGTCATGCCCATGGCCGTGGACGGAACCCGCGCCAGCAGCCCCATCAGCAGCAACGCGGGAACACCAGGGATCTTCAGCAGTCGTCGGTAAGGGGCGAGAGCCATGTCGTTTCAACCTCCGCGCTGATTCTGGCAAGAGGCACCGACAGTTTCGCCACAGGTTTTTCGGCACGTGACAGCGCGTGCCATCATCGGAGGGAGTCCGGGGACGCCACTGGGGCGCCTCGAGACGTTTCTGGAGGGTTCACACATGTCCTCTTCAACCACGCTGTACGGGGGCGTTTCCGGCCGCCGGGTCACCGTTCGCGACCTCACCGCCGCCAAGGAGCGCGGAGAGCGGTGGCCCATGGTCACCGCCTACGACGCGATGACGGCCAGGGTCTTCGACGGCGCGGGCATCCCCGTCCTGCTGGTGGGCGACTCTGCGGCCATGGTCGTCTACGGGTACGACTCCACGCTGCCCGTCACGGTCGACGACCTCCTGCCCCTGACGGCGGCCGTCGTACGCGGCTCGTCCCGGGCGCTGGTGGTCGCGGATCTGCCGTTCGGGTCGTACCAGGCCTCGCCCCAGCAGGCGCTGGAGTCGGCCGCGCGCTTCATGAAGGAGGCCGGGGCGCACGCCGTCAAGCTGGAGGGCGGCCGCCGGGTCGTCCCGCAGGTGGAGGCGCTGGTCTCGGCCGGTGTCCCGGTCATGGCGCACCTCGGGCTGACCCCGCAGTCGGTGAACGTCCTGGGCGGCTACCGCGTTCAGGGGCGCGGCCAATCGGGCGACGAGCTCATGGCGGACGCCAAGGACCTGGAACGGGCGGGGGCGTTCTCGGTGGTGCTCGAGTGCGTGCCGGCGGATCTGGCGGAGCGGGTGACGGCGTCGCTGACGATCCCGACCATCGGCATCGGCGCGGGCGCCGGGACGGACGCGCAGGTTCTGGTGTGGCAGGACCTGATGGGGCTCACACCGCGTCCGGCCCGGTTCGTCAAGCGCTACGCGGACCTGGGCGCCGAGATGGACCGCGCCGTCCGCGCCTTCGCCGCCGACGTGACTGCGGGCGCTTTCCCGGCTGCTGAGCACACGTACAACTGACAGCGGCTCGACGGCACGCCCTCGTACGCGGCCGTACGCCTCGGCACGCGGCGGTACCCC
Organism: Nonomuraea sp. NPDC050451; assembly: GCF_044458585.1. Classification (NCBI taxonomy): domain Bacteria; kingdom Bacillati; phylum Actinomycetota; class Actinomycetes; order Streptosporangiales; family Streptosporangiaceae; genus Nonomuraea; species Nonomuraea sp. NPDC050451. The sequence goes on along the minus strand of NZ_JBITHZ010000001.1, from coordinate 338,970 downwards.
CGTACGCGGTGGTACGGCCCCTTACGGCGGTACGGCCGCCTGCGACGGTACGGCCGCCTGATGTCGCGACCACCTCACGGCGACGGTTGGATCAGGCGTCCCGGGCCGGGTATTCCGGCTCGGGCGTCCAGGGCCAGGCGCTGGCGGCGGGCCTCGGGGTGGTAGTCCAGGCCACGGTATTTCGAGCCGGGCGTCCACGGTCGGGCTCTGGGACGCCCGCCTCCGTCGCCGGACCCGGCGCGAGGGGACGCCCACCTCCGTCGCCGGCACGGGCCGAGGAGATGCCCGCCTCCGTCGCCGGGCACGGGGCGGGGGCGTGGGTGGGAGGTGGTCAGGGGGTGGTGAGGGTGCTGGGGTCGGTGTTGGAGCCGCACAGCACCACCGCCACCCGCTCCCCCGGAGCCGGCGTGTACGCGCCCGCCAGCAGTGCGGCGTACGCCGTCGCGCCCGCGGGCTCGGCCGCCACCCGGTGACGGGCCCAGAGGGTACGACGGGCCTCCACGATCGCCTCGTCGGTCACCAGCACGCTCTCCACCCGAGGTGAGGAAAGGATCTCGAACGCGATGGCGCCGATCTTGGTGGCGCCCAGCGCGTCGGCGGCCACCCCGCTTACCTCTACAGGCACCGGGTGTCCCGCTCGCAGTGCCTCGTGGAGGGTCGGGATCCGCTCGGGCTCGACCGCGATGATCCGCGGCCCGGACCCGGCCACCGGTGCCGCCCCGGACTCGACGTCCAGCGCCGTCCCGGGCCTGCCCCCCGGCGTCGTTCCGGACCCCGCCCCGGACCCCGCCACGGCCGCCGCCCCGGGCAAGGCCCCCAGCGTGGAGCCGGGCGTCGCAGCGGAGCCAGGCGTCGGGGTGGGTGAGGTGGTGGGCGTGTGGCCGGGGGATGGGCGCGTGGTGGGGGCGGAGGTGCCCAGGGTGATGCCGGCGGCGAAGCCGCCCCCGCCGACGGCGACCACCACCGTGTCCACCCCGCCCGTCTGCTCGACGATCTCCAGCCCCGTGGTCCCCTGCCCTGCCACCACCTCAGCCTGGTCGTACGCGTGCACCACCAACGCCCCCGTCTCCGCGGCGCGCTTGGCGGCGGCCTCGGCGGCCTCCGAGTAGATGGCCCCGGTCTGCGTGATGCGGGCCCCCAGGGCCTCGAGCCCGGCGACCTTCACCGGGCTCGTCACCTCGGGCACGAAGATCTCCGCCCGCACCCCCAGCACCCGCGCCGCGTAGGCGACGGCCAGCCCGTGGTTGCCGCCGCTGGCGGCGATCACCCCGCTGGGCGGCAGCTCGCCCGCCGACAGCATCCGGTTGAAGGCCCCGCGGACCTTGAACGACCCCGAGTGCTGCAGCAGCTCCAGCTTGAAGAAGACGCCGGGCGAGACCTCCAGCACCGGCGTACGCAGCACGAGCCCGTCTATACGACTGGCCGCCGCCAGCACATCCGAGTAATCCACACAGGCCACTATGCCAGCGCCTGCGAGACGTCGGCCCACAGGTCCTCGGGGTGCTCGATGCCCACGGCGATGCGTACGGTGCCCTCGCCGATCCCGTGCCTGGCCAGCTCCTCGGCGTCGAGCGAGCGGTGGGACGTCGTCGCCGGGTGCATGACGAGCGTCTCCACGCCGCCCAGCGACGGAGCGAGAAGCATGAGGCGTACGGAGCTCATGAACTTCTCCCCCGCCTCCCGCCCGCCCGCGAGGTCGAACGAGAGCACCCCGCCGAAGTCGGACAGCAGCTTCCCGGCCAGTTCGTGGGAGGGGTGCGTGGCGAGCCCCGGCCAGTGCACGGCGGTGACTGCGGGATGGGAGGCCAGGCGGGTGGCGAGGAGGCGGGCGTTGGAGCAGTGGCGGTCCATGCGCAGCGCGAGCGTCTGCAGCCCCCGCAGCGACAGCCAGGCGGCGAAGGGGTCGGCGGAGGCGCCCAGCTCGATCGCGAAGTGCCAGACCTTCTCGTAGAGCTCGGTTGAGGCGAAGACGGCGAGCCCGCCCACCACGTCGGTGTGCCCGGACAGGTATTTGGTGGTGGAGTGTACGACGATGTCCGCCCCGTGCTCGATGGGCCGGCAGAGCAGGGCCGTGGCGAACGTGTTGTCCACCACGGACACGATCCCCAGCTCGCGGGCCGCCGCGCACATCCCCGGCAGGTCGGCGACCAGCGTCATCGGGTTGCTGATCGTCTCCAGGTAGACGAGCCGGGTCTCGGGGCGGACGGCGGCGCGCAGGGCGGCGGGGTCGTTCTCGGGCACGTGCGTCACCGTGATCCCGAACCTGCCCACCAGGTCGTTGATCATGGCGGCGGTCCCGCCGTACAGGGACTTCTGCGCGATGAGGTGGTCGCCGGGCTTGAGCAGGCCGAGCAGGACGGTGTTGATCGCGCCCATGCCCGAGCCCGTGGCGATGGCCCCCACCCCGCCCTCCAGCCCGGAGACGGCCTCCTCCAGGGAGCGGACGGTGGGGTTGGTGTAGCGCCCGTACACGAACGGCCCGTCGGCCCGCCCCATCGCGTCGGCCATCACGGCGGGGTCGTCGAAGATGAATCCGGAGGTCTGGTAGATCGGCACGGTGATCGGCCGGCTGCCCTCGATGACGGGGTGCGGCACGTGGACGGCGCGCGTCTCGGGGCGGAGCTCAGAGGGATGAGAATCGGTCATGCATCAAGGATCGCCCGCAAAACGGTCCGATGTCAGAGCCAATGCGGCAGAATTGGTCCATGAATGGGGCCAATCTCGCCGACGGCGACCTCGTCGATCTCCTGGGCCGCTGGGCGTCGGGCCGCGGCCCGCTCTACTTGCTGCTCGCGGCCCGGCTGCGCGCGCTCATCGACGACGGCGTGCTGCCGCCCGACCAGGCGCTCCCGCCGGACCGGGTGCTGGCCAAGCGGCTCGCCGTGGGCCGGGGCACCGTGGTCGCCGCGTACGACCTGCTGCAGCAGGAGGGCCGCGTGGTGCGCCGCCAGGGCAGCGGCACCCGGGTGGCCCCGCTCGAACTGCCCGCGACGCGGGCCGCCGACGGCGTGGTCGCCAACCCGCTCCTGCTCCACATCCTGCACCCGCCGGACGGCGTGCAGCTCCTGACGTGCGCCGCGCCGGACGACATGCCGGCGGCGATGTTCGAGGCGTACGAGGAGGCGGGCGCGCGGCTGGCCGGCACCCGCGACCTGGGCTACCAGCCGGCGGGCAACCCGGCCCTGCGTGCCGCGCTGGCCGCCTACTACACCGGCCGCGGCGTGCCGACGACGGCCGAGGAGATCATCGTGACGACGGGCGCCCAGCAGGCGCTCACCCTGCTCACCGGACTGCTGGTGGCGCCCGGCGACACCGTGCTGACCGAGGCGCCGACGTACCCGGGCGCGCTGGAGGTGTTCCGGCACGCCGCCGCCGTCGTGCGGCCGGGGACGGCGGAGGACCTGCGCGAACGCCCCGCGCTGGCCTACTTCGTCCCCACCAGCCGCAACCCGGACGGCGCGGTCATGGACAACCCGGCCCGCCGGCGGCTGGCCGCGCTGGCCGCCGAGCACGATGTGCCGCTGATCGACGACGAGGTGTGCGCCGAGCTCTGCTTCACGGGCGAGACGCCGCCGCCACTGGCGTCGTTCGAGCGGGGGGAGCACCTCATCACCGTCGGCTCGCTGAGCAAGCTCGTCTGGGGCGGGCTTCGGGTCGGGTGGATCCGCGCGGCGGCGCCGCTGGTGTCGCGGCTGGCCAGGCTGCGGGCCGTACTCGACCTCGGGGGCGAGGTCTTCAGCCAGCTGGCCGCCGTCGCTCTGCTGCGCCGCCTGGATGAGGTACGGGCGGAGCGCGTGCGCACGTTGCGCCGGCGCCACGACCACCTGTGCGCCGAGCTGCGCGAGCGGCTGCCGTCGTGGGAGTTCGAGCCCGCACTCGGCGGCCAGACCATCTGGGTACGGATCCCGCGCGGCGACGTGGACTCCTTCGCCCAGGTGGCCCTCAGGCACGGGGTCGCGGTGCCGCCGGGGAGGTCGTTCGACCCGCTGGGCGGGCACGCCGACCGCATGCGCCTGCACTTCCTGTTCCCGGAGGAGGAGCTTTCGCGAGCGGTGAACAACCTGGCCGTGGCCTGGGCGTTCTTCGACGGCAGCGATCGCCCGGTGTCCCGGCACACCCTGGTCGTCTGACAGGGTGGGCCTATGCAGACGACCTTCGTACTCGTGCACAGCCCTTCCGTCGGGCCTTCGACCTGGGTTCCCGTGGCCGAGTCGCTGGAACGCCGCGGACACGCGGCCGTGGTGCCCGACCTGACCGGCGTGGCGACGGGCGGCGCGCCGTACTGGCCGCGGGTGGTCGAGGCGGTGCGCGCGGTCGCGCCTGACACGCCCGTCGTGCTGGTCGCGCACAGCAACGCCGGGTTCTTCATGCCGTTGATCAAGGAGGGGCTGGGCGAGCGGGTGGTGGCGTGCGTCTTCGCCGACGCGCACGTCCCGCCGCGCGAAGGTCTGATCAAGGTCGCGGAGGAGAGCTTCCTGCCGTTCCTGCACGACCTGGCCGGGCCCGACGGCGTGCTGCCGCGCTGGACCGACTGGTGGGACGAGGAGGACGTGGTGGCCATGCTGCCCGACCCCGCCGTGCGCATCAGGGTGGCGGCGGAGCAGCCGCGGCTGCCGCTCGACTACTACACCCAGTCCATCCCCGTGCCCGCCGGGTGGGACGAGGTCAGGTGCTCGTGCCTGTGGTTCGGCCCGCCGTACGAGAAGGTGGCCGAGGAGGCGGCCCGGCGGGGCTGGCCCGTGACCCGCGTGCCCGGCCAGCACCTGCACCAGCTCGTCGACCCCGAGGGCGTCACGGACGCGCTGCTCAAGCTCGCGCGCAAGTCGTGAATTCTTCACTGTCGCCCCGCTGGCTGCCCGGAAACACTCGTACGCATGACAGCGATCGAAGTGAACGGGCTCAGGAAGAGCCACCAGGGGTTCGAGGCGGTGAAGGGCATCTCGTTCGAGGTGGCGGAGGGTCAGATCTTCGCGCTCCTCGGCAGGAACGGCGCGGGCAAGACCACGGCGATCGAGGTGCTGGCGGGCTTCCAGCGGGCCGACGGCGGGACCGTGCGCGTGCTCGGCCTCGACCCGTACACCGACCGCGCGGCCGTCAGGCAGCGCACCGGGATCATGCTGCAGGAGGCCGGGTTCTTCCCTGACCTGACAGTGGCCCAGACCGTCGACACCTGGCGCGACTTCACCGCCGCGCCCCGTCCCCGCGACGAGGCGCTGGAGCTGGCCGGGCTGGCGGGCAGGCGGGACACCAAGGTGCGCCAGCTGTCCGGCGGCGAGAAGCGCCGGCTCGACCTGGCGCTGGCCCTGCTGGGCCGCCCCGACGTGCTGTTCCTCGACGAGCCGACCACCGGCATGGACCCCGAGGCCCGCAGGAACACCTGGACCGTCGTCCGCGATCTGGCCAGGCAGGGCACCACGATCCTGCTGACCACGCACTACCTGGAAGAGGCGCAGCGCCTGGCCTCGGCCATGGCCATCCTGGACGCCGGGGAGATCGTCGCGTCCGGGGACATGGCCGAGACCCTGGCCGCCCGGTCGGGGCGGGTCGCGTTCCGGCTGCCCGCGGACGTGGACCCGGCCGATCTGCCGCTGCCGGTCACCATGGAGGGCGAGACGGCCGTCTGCCGCGCCGACGACCCCGACCTGGCCGCGCAGACGCTGCTGACCTGGGCGGCCGGGCGCGGCCTGCGCCTGGCGGGCCTGGAGGTCCGCACCGCCACCCTCGAAGACCTCTTCCTGGAGAGCGCCCGATGAGCATGACCGCCACCTACCGCCTCGGCACGCGCCTGTTCTGGCGGGACAAGACCATGCTGTTCGCCTCCGTGGTGACCCCGGTCGGGCTGGCCGTGGGGATGCCGCTGCTCATGAGGAACACGGTGGGCGCCTCGGCCGCGGCCGCGATCTTCCAGAGCGCGATCTCGCTGCTGCTGGCGATCACCGCGTTCATGAACGTCGCCGTCGCCCTGGCCACCCGCCGCGACCAGCTCGTGCTCAAGCGCCTGCGGGCGAGCCGGCTGACGGACGGGCAGATCCTGCTCGGCCAGGTCGCCAGCACGGCCACGCAGACGGTGGCCATGATCGCGCTGTGCACGGTGGCCGTGCGGGTCGTGGCCGGCGTGCCGCTCCCGGACGACCCGCTGGGGTTCGCCGCGATCACGGTGGCGGGGTCGGTGGTGCTGTCGCTGCTCGGCGCCGCGTACACGGCCGCCATCCCGCGCGCGGAGCTGGCCGCCGCGTTCACCACGCCCGTCTTCCTGGTGGCTGGGGTCTCCGCGGGCGCGATGGGCCCGATCCCGCTGCCCTCGTGGCTGCGGCCGGCCCTGGACCTGCTGCCCACCAGCGCCGTCGTGAACGCTGTCAAGACCGGCGAGCTGGCCGTGCCCGCCCTGGTCCTGGCCGCCTGGACGGTGGTCGGGCTCGCCGCGATCCGGCTGTGGTTCCGCTGGGAACCGCGCCGCTCATAGAGATAATCGTTCCCCGTGGTCTCCTCCTCGGCCAGAAGGCTCGCGACCGGCCTCATCACCGCCGTCTCAGCCGCCTATTCGCTGCTCGCGCTCACCTACTTCCTGCACGGCCCGGGCTACGGCGCGGCGGCCGGGGTCGCCACGCTCGCCGTGATCTCCACGCACTACCTGAACATGCGGGCCGGCCTGCGCGGCGAGCGCCCGCCCGCCTACCCGCTCACGATCGTGCTCCAGGCCGTCGTCACGTACCTGCCCGACTTCCTGCTGCCCGGCGGCATGTCGGGGGTGACGGCGCCGATGCTGGCCGGGACGCTGCTGGTGTTCCTGCCGCTGCGCTGGGGTGGCGCGCTGGTGGTGCTGATGATGCTGTACGAGGGCACCGCGCTGTGGTGGGGCGTGGGCGCGTCCGTCGTCACCCTCTTCTACGTGGTCACCGTGCCGACGACGGGTGCCATGACGTACGCGCTGGTGCGGTTCACGCGGGTGGCGGCCGACCTGGAGCAGGCCAGGGCCGAGCTGGCGGACGCGGCCGTGCTCAAGGAGCGCCTGCGCATCTCCCGCGACCTGCACGACGGCCTCGGGCGCAGCCTGACCGCGATCGCGCTCAAGGGCGACCTGGCCTCCCGGCTCATGGAGCGCGACCCGGCCGCCGCCCGGACGGAGGTGGGCGAGCTGGTGCAGGTGGCCAGGGAGGCGGCCCAGGACGTACGCCACGTCGCCAGGGGCTACCGGGCCCTGTCGCTGGCCGACGAGGTGAACCGGGCGGTGGCGCTGCTGGAGTCGTCGGGGGTCGGCGCGCAGGCGAACCTGGCGGACGTGGCGCTGCCCGGCCGCTCGGAGGAGGCGCTGGCCTGGGCCGTACGCGAGGCCGTCACCAACGTCCTGCGCCACAGCCGCGCCACGACCTGCACCATCACCACCTCCGTGAACGGGGGCACGCTCCGGCTGGAGGTGGCCAACGACGGCGTTCTCGCCGAACCCGGCCCGGCCGGAGGGGGCCTCACGGGGCTGGCGGAACGCGCGGCCCAGGCGGGCGGCTCATGCGCGGCGGCCCGGACCGGCGCCGGCGGCTTCCTCCTGACGATGGAGGTCGCGGCGTGAGGCGGGACAGCTCGGGCTCGGGGGTCGCGGCGAGGCGGGGCCGCTCGGCCGTGGAGGTCGTGGGGTGATCAAGGTCTTGCTGGCCGAGGACATGCACATGATCCGCGCCGCGCTCACCGCCCTCCTCCGCCTGGAGCGGGACATCGAGGTGGTCGCGGAGGTGACCCGGGGCGACGAGATCGTGCCCGAGGCGCTGCGGGTGCGGCCCGACGTCGCGGTCGTGGACATCGACCTGCCGGTGGTGGACGGCATCACCGCCGCCGCCACGCTCCTGGAGCGCCTCCCGTCATGCCGCGTCCTGGTGCTCACGGCCATGGGGCAGCCGGGCCACGTACGCAGGGCTCTGGCCGTGGGCATCGAGGCGTTCCTGGTCAAGGACGCCCCGGGCGACCGGCTGGCGGACGCGATCAGGCGTACCGCTGCCGGGTTGCGCGTGCTGGACGCCGAGCTGGTGTCCTCGGCCATGCAGTACGGCGAGAGCCCGCTGACGCCGCGCGAGTCCACCGTGCTCAGGGAGGCCGCCCGGGGCGCCTCGGCCGAGGAGATCGCCTCCCGGCTCCACCTCTCCCCCGGCACCGTGCGCAACTACCTGACGGGGGCGATCACGAAGACGGGAGCGCGCAACAAGATCGACGCCATCCGCATCGCCGAGGACGCGGGCTGGCTGTGACACACCCGGGCTGAGACCCCTGCGCGTGGCGGGTCAGATGTCGGTGATGCGGAGGCCGGCGTGGGCCTTGTAGCGGCGGTTCACGGAGATGATGTTCGCGGTGAGCGCCTCGATCTGGTGGGAGTTGCGCAGCCGCCCCCCGTACACGCCGCGCACGCCCGGGATGACCTCGGCCAGCGCCTGCACCGTGTCGGTGGCCTCGCGGTCGTCGCCGAGCACCAGCACGTCGAGGTCCACCTTCTCCACGGCCGGGTCCATCAGCAGGACCGCCGAGACGTGGTGGAAGGCGGCGACCACGCGGCTCTCGGGCAGCACCGCCGCCGCCTGCTGCGCCGCGCTGCCCTCCTCCACCGGCAGCGCGTAGGCGCCCTGCTTGTCGAACCCGAGCGGGTTCACGCAGTCGACGACGATCTTCCCGGCCAGTTCGGCCCGCAGGGACTCCAGCAGCGCCTTGTGCCCCTCGTACGGCACCGCCACGATCACGATGTCGGCCTCGGCTGCGACGGCGGCGTTCGCGCCCCCGCTCGCACCCGCCCCGATGTCGCTCGCCGCGTCCTGGGCGCGCTGCTCGCTACGCGACCCGATCAGCACCCGGTGCCCCGCCAGCGCGAACCGCCGCGCCAGCCCCTTCCCCTGGTCACCGGTGCCGCCGAGGATGCCGATGGAAAGCCCGCTCACATCTGTCATACGCCCGATCATGCCAGCTCGGCCGCATGGCGCTCGCCACGGGGTGGGCCGGGCCCGGTCGCGCGGGCCCGGCCGGCGTACGAACTAGCAGTTGCCGATCGCGGGCAGCCCCAGGATCCGCAGGGCCAGCCACTCGATGGCCAGCGGCCCTCCTTCGACGGCCCCTGTGACGTGGTCCGGCGCGGGCAGCGCGGCCCACCGGACGTTCACCCCGGCCCGGCAGTACTCGGACCGCAGCGTCGAGCCCACGGACAGCGGGATGATCTGGTCCCCCCGCGCGTGGTACAGGAACATCGGCACCCGCGGAGCCGTGGCACCCAGGCGGTTCTCCGCGAGCCGGGCCAGCCACTTCGGCTGGTTGAGCAGGTCGATCGGGCTCAGGTCGGAGAAGCGCAGCCCGGCCAGCTTGCCGAGGTCGCCCACGCAGTCGTCGGCCGCGTCGGCGAGCAGGGCGCGCCCGCGGTCGTTGAGGTCCGCCTGCAGGTCCAGTTCGGGGTAGGCCGCGTCGAGCCCGACGCCGGCCGCCGCCGCCAGCCCGAAGTCGGACCCGCCGTCCAGGTGGTCAGCGACCGCGTGCAGATCGGCGGGCACGCCTCCGGCCGCGACGCCCTTCAGCCGCAGCTCGGGCGCGTACGAGGGCTGCAGCTGCGCCGCCCACCCGGCCGACGCCCCGCCCTGGGAGTAGCCCATGACGGCGACGGGCGCCCGGCTGGACAGCCCGGCCCCGGACACGCGGGTGGCGGCCCTGATCGAGTCGAGCACGGCGTGCCCCTGCGAGATCCCGGCCATGTACGTGTGCGGCCCGGGCGTGCCGAGCCCCTCGTAGTCCGTCATGGCCACCGCGTACCCCTTGAGCAGGAACAAGCTCACCAGCGCGAGCTCCGCCTCCCTGCCCTGGCTCATGCTGACCGAGGGGGCGCACTGGTCGCCGAGCCCGTGGGTGCCGACGGCGTACCCGACGATGGGGCGCGTGCCGAGCGGGTAGCTGCTCTTGGGCACGAGCAGCGTCCCCGACACGGTGTTGAGCGAGCCGGTGGCGGACGTGGAGTTGTAGAGGAGGTGCCAGGCGTTGACCGGAACCTCCAGGAGCTTGCCCGGCAGGAGGTAGACGGTGGTGGGCTGGGCGGAGACCACGTCTCCCGGAGCCGCCGCGCGGGCCGGGGTCGTGGTGAGGGACATGATCAATAACAGGACCATGGACATGCTGACGCGGACACGTAAGGACATGTGCCGCCCCTCTCCGTGAGGACCACATACTTGGGACGGCGGCGCCGCGAGCCGATCGTTACCCGGGAGTAACCTCCTGTCAAGGCCCGAAATGACGGGGAAACGCACCTCGTGTCAACACATCACTCCCGAATCAGCCACCCCGCGCGTGCGGCGTCAGGCACCATGGGGACATGGACTCAGGATCGGTGGCACTGCTGCGTGAGCTCCTGGCCGAGACCGGCTGGCTCGAACGCGCCCGTGAGCTGGGCATCGCCCTGCGTGCCACCCGCTCGCCCGGCGGCCTGCTGCTGGTGGGCACTCCCGACGACGAGCCCTGGCACCTGACCGCGCACCTCGCCGACGAGGCCAGGTTCTCCGGGCTGTCGCAGCTCACGCCCACGCTGGTGCGCTGGACGCCGCCCGCCGACGCGCCCGCCCACCTGCGGGTCGGCATCGAACGCCTGGAGCGCGCGGCCCGGGGCGAGACGCTGTTCGTGCTGGCCGAGCGGGAGGCGCCGGTGCCGCTGCTCGAACGCGTGGACGACGCCCGGCGCACGGGGGCGACGATCCTGGCCATCGAGGGCGGCGACCGGGAGCTGGCCGGGCTGGCGCACGACCGCATCGAGGTGCCGCGGGACGGGCTGGTGACCTTCGACGGGGCGCAGCACCTGGTGAGCGCGGCGGCCGGAGAGCCCGAACGCCGCCCCGGCCTGCGCGAGCGCCTGGCCCGCCTGCTGGACAAAGTCAGCGGCCCCCAGCTGACCGACTAGGGACCCAGCCGCCCAGGCTCGGCGGCACTGTGCAGGCGTCCGCTCAGGGACGTCTCCAGCGCCGCCGTGGCCTCCTCGATCGCGCCGATCACCACGGCCTGCACGGGGTCGGGCTCCCCCGACCTGGTACGGCTCACCCGCGTGACCGCGTCCAGCCGCCGCGCGCCCACGTCCCGCACCTCGCTCACCCGCACCTCGCCCTCCGGCACGTCCAGCAGGGCCAGCGCGGGCACGATCGCCACCCCGTGCCCGGCCGCCACCAGCGACAGCGTGGGCCCGAACTCCGTGATGACGTGCACCTTGCGCGGCTCGAACCCGTGCAGCCCCGCCAGCCGCTCCAGCGCCTGCCCGCACGCCTGGCTCGGCTCGCTGGCCACCCAGGGCAGCCGCAGTAGCTCGGGCACCGAACCCGGGTCCGGCTGGTCGGGCGGCAGCACGATGCGGTATTCGTCCACGTAGAGCAGCCGCGCGCTCAGAGACGGCTGCGACAGCCCCGGCAGGCTCATGTCCTGCTCGGTGATGAGCACGTCCACCGCGCCCATGCGCAGCTCCTGCAGCGCGGGCTGGCCGTAGATCTCGTGGATGAACGGAGTGATCTTGGGGTGGCGGGCGGCCAGGTCGCGCATGGCGGGCACCAGCATGTGCGTGATGACCGTGGGGAAGGCGGCGATGCGCACCGGCCCGGCCAGGCGCTCGGTGAACCGGGTGAGCTCGCGCCTGGCCTCCAGCAGCTCCTCCTCCACGCGCTCGGCGTAGCCGGCGAGCACGCGCCCGGCCGGGGTGAGGGAGACGCTGCGCTGGGAACGGTCGATGAGGGCGAGCCCGACCTCGCGTTCGAGCTGGGCGAGCTGCTGGGAGACGGCGGAGGGGGTCAGATAGAGTGCTTCGGCGGCCCGCATGACGCCGCCGCGGCGGGCGACCTCGTGCAGGATCCGCAGCCGCCGTGGATCAATGTCCATGCAGGTCAGCTTACGCGCACCTTTAGCATTCTTTATTTGCGCTTCACGTCGATCAGTCCAGACAATGACGCCCATGGACCTCCTCTTCGCCGCCGTCGGCTGGATCGGCGCCGCGCTGTTGCTGGTCGGGTATGTCCTGGTCACGCAGTCTCGGTTACCGGGCGACGGCGCGACGTACCAGCTCATGAACCTCGCCGGCTCGCTCGGGCTCATGGTCAACAGCGCCTACAGCGCCGCCTGGCCGTCGGCCGGCCTCAACCTGATCTGGGCGGGCATCGGTGTCTTCGCCCTGATCAAGCTCGCACGTATAGGAGCGTCCGCATGATCGTCGAACTCAGCCACCGCATCGTGGACGGGATGGTCACCTATCCCGGCATCCCCGGCCCCAAGTTGGGGGTGCACCTGACCCGGGAGGACTCGCGCAAGGTCTACGCGCCGGGCACGGAGTTCCACATCGGCATGATCACCCTCGCCGCCAACACCGGCACCTACCTCGACACCCCGTACCACCGCTATCCCGACGGGCCCGACCTGTCACAGGTGCCGGTGAGCAAGCTGGCCGACCTGCCCGGCCTCGTGGTGCGGGCCGGCGAGGGCCGCGAGGTGACGATCAGCAAGGACCTGGACGTACGGGGACGGGCCGTGCTGATCCACACCGGCTGGGACCGCCACTTCGGCACCGACGCCTACCTGCACGGCCACCCCTACCTCGCGCCCGAGTCGGCGCAGTGGCTGGCCGAACAGGGGGCGGCGCTGGTGGGCATCGACTCGCTCAACATCGACGACACCCCGCCCCAGGGCGAGCGCCCCGCCCACACGATCCTGCTGAAGGCGGGCATCCCGCTGGTGGAGCACCTGACGGGCCTGGCCGCGCTGCCCCAGTCATCCGAGGGGGACGGCTTCCGGTTCCACGCCGCGCCCCCGATGGTCGCGGGCATGGGGACCTTCCCGGTCAGGGCGTACGCGGTCGTGCCCTAGTCGTCGTCATTCTCGGCCTCGTCCCAGGCCTTGTTACGGTCGGCGGCGCGCTGCAGCGCCCCGGCCGCCTCTTGCTCAGAGGTGTAGGGACCCATCCGGTCCTTGTTGGGGCAGCCCTGTTCGGGCTCGACCCGCATGTGCTTGAGACAGAACCACCACTGGCCATCGCTCACGGGGTCAATTCTGCCCCGTAGACTCATGTTTCATGACGACACTGCTCCAGCCCGGGCGAGTTTCGCCCATGCGAAAGGTTCCCGCCCACATCGAGCGGCCGGAGTACGTCGGCAAGAAGCGCCCCAAGACCGGCGAGTCCGACGTGAAGAGCCCCGAGATCATCGAGCGCATGCGGGTGGCCGGCCGGCTCGCCGCCCAGGCGCTCGACGAGGTCGCCAAGCACATCCGGCCGGGTGTCACGACCGACGAGCTCGACCGGGTCGGCCACGAGTTCCTCATCGACCACGGCGCCTACCCGAGCACGCTCGGCTACAAGGGCTACCCCAAGTCGCTGTGCACGTCGATCAACGAGGTCATCTGCCACGGCATCCCCGACGACACCGTGCTCCAGGACGGCGACATCGTCAACGTCGACATCACCGCCTTCATCGGCGGCGTCCACGGCGACACCGACGCCACCTACCTGGTGGGCGAGGTCGACGAGGAGTCGCGGCTGCTGGTGGAGCGCACGCGCGAGGCGATGATGCGGGCCATCAAGGCGGTCGCGCCGGGGCGGCAGCTCAACGTGGTGGGCCGGGTCATCGAGGCGTACGCCAAGCGCTTCGGCTACGGCGTCGTCCGCGACTTCACCGGCCACGGGATCGGCACGAGCTTCCACTCCGGGCTCATGGTGCCCCACTACGACGACCCGTCGCTGCGGGTGGAGCTGGTGCCGGGGATGACGTTCACGATCGAGCCCATGCTGACGCTGGGCACCATCGAGTACGACATCTGGCCCGACAAGTGGACGGCCGTGACCAAGGACCGCAAGCGCACGGCCCAGTTCGAGCACACGATCGTGGTCACCGAGACGGGCAGCGAGATCCTCACCCTCTCCTGACCCCGTCAGCCGCGCCTGGGCACCACCCCGGTCACGGTAGTGCCCTCGCCGAGCACGCTGTTGACCGACAGGCTCCCGCCGAGCTCCGTGAAGGCGGCCCGCATCCTGGCGATGCCGCTTCCCGCCCCAGCCGCGTGAAAGCCCTGGCCGTTGTCGCTGACCGTCATGCGCAGCCCGCTCTTGGAGACCGTCACGGCGATGGACACGGTCCGGGCCCGGCTGTGCAGCTCGACGTTGGACAGGGCCTCGTCGATCGTGGCCATGACGGCCCTCGAGACCCGTGAGGGCACGTCGGTGGCCGGCAGCGCCCAGGTCTCGACGGCGATCCCCGTGCGCTCGGACCATTCGGCCAGACAGCTCTCAAGAGCCTCGGCCAGGCTCTGCCCCCCGCGCATCCGTGTCTCTTCCGACAATGGTTCTCGCCTTCCTAGGCACACCGGGCCTACGCCGGTCCCCACTCCGGCGCCCTCACCTGGCGGTGCGCGTCCCCCCTCAAGGCCTACGCACGCTGGTCATGGGGTTATGCCCGTCTCCCCTGGGAGACAGGCTACCTGGCGGTACAGAGACTTGTAGTGGGAAGATAGAAGGCCATGGCCGAACGGCTACTCGCCGGAAACCTGTCACTCACCTTTGTCGGCGCGGTTGAGACGGGCGAGGTAGGCGTTGTAGGAGTCGAGTTCGGCATCACCCGAGCCGCCGGAGCGGTCGGCCTTGCGGTCGGTGCGCCGCGCCTGCCGCTCGTCGTCCCGATACCACTGCACGGCGATGGCCAGCAGCACGATGAGCGTCGGGATCTCGCCGAAGCCCCATGCGATGGCCCCGCCGTCCTGCTGCGTCTGCAGCAGCGTGGCGCCCCAGGTGCGGCCCAGCTGCTCGTACCAGCCGGAGGCGATCACCGTACCCATCATCATCAACGCGACCCCGAAGAACGCGTGGAACGGCATGGTGACGAAGAGCATGAGCAGCCGCCAGACGTACGGGAGCCGGTTGGGCGCGGGGTCGACCCCGACGATCACCCAGAAGAACAGGCACCCGCTGAGCAGGAAGTGGAGGGTCATCCAGATGTGCCCGAGATGCTCCTCCATGGCCGACTCGAAGAGCGGCGTGAAGTACAGCGCGTACGTCGAGGCGATGAAGATGGACGTGGCGACGACGGGATGCGAGACGACCTTGGTGAACCGGCTGTGCAGGATCGTCGTGATCCACTCCCGCGGCCCCCGGTCACCCCGCCGGGTGGCGGGCTTGAGCGCGCGCAGGGCCAGCGTGACGGGCCCGCCCATGACGAGGAAGATCGGCACGACCATGGACAGCGTCATGTGCTCGATCATGTGGACGTCGAACATGACCTTGGCGTAGCGGGCCAGCCCGCTCTGCGTGGCGAACACCAGCAGCGCGATCCCGACGTACCAGGAGGCCGTGCGCCCCCACGGCCACGCGTCGCCGCGCTTGCGCAGGCGGCGCACGCCGAGCGCGTAGAGCCCGGCCAGCACGGCGGCGACCGTGGCGAAGAACAGGTCGAACCACCACAGGGTGAACACGTTGCCGAGCGTGATCTCGGCGGGGAGGGGGAAGCCGAGCAGCTCGAAGGCCCGGTCGGCGGGCACGCTGAAGTCGGGCGGCGGCGTGCGCGACAGCGCCACGGCCACCCCGATGGTGGCCAGCATGATCACCATCTCGCCGCCGGCCAGCCGGGTGAACGCCCGGGGCCTGCCCTTGTCGAGGTCGGCCAGCGTGCGCTGCCGGTGCCAGTAGCCGATGTAGCCGAGCAGCACGAACGCCACGATCTTGACCACGGCGAGCAGGCCGTACTGGGTGGTCCACAGGTCGGACACCGCGCCCAGCCGCGCGATCAGGCTGAACACCCCGGACAGCCCCACCCCGGCGTAGCACCACACGGCCATGTCGGAGAACCGGCGGGCGGCCACCTCGAGCTGCGGCTGCTTGCGGACCGCGTGGAGGGCCAGCACGGCGAGCCCGCCCACCCACAGGGCGAGGGCGAGCAGGTGGAGCGAGACCGCCGACGTGGCGAGGTCGTGGTTGGGCGAGGAGGAGGTGTGGCCGGTGAGCGGCGCGGGCAGCAGCGTCACCAGGGCGAAGACCAGCAGGCCCGCCGCGGCCCCCGCGGTGATGGCGCCGCGGGAGAACAGCGCGATCGCCACCCCGAACAGCACCACGAGCGTGAGCGCCACACCCTGCGTGGTCTGGGTGGCGTAGCTGGTGAGGAAGGTGCGGTCGAGGATCTGGGGAACGGTCCTGCCGATGGACTCGGCGGTGCTGAACACGATGGCGACGAAGGCCGAGCCGGCCCAGGCGAGAGCCGCCCACGAGCCGGCCTTGACGTATTGGGAGGCGGTCCTGCCGAGCACGCCCTTGTCGTTGGGCAGCAGCGCGGCGGCCATGAGCAGCAGGCCGACGGTGGTCACGCCCGCCACGTCCATGAGCAGCTTGGACAGCGGAAGCCCCCACCGGACGACCGCGCCGGAGTCGGGCAGCCCCGGGATGATCCTGGGGAACGCTCTGCCACCGGCGATCATGCCGATGACCAGGGCGACGACCGCGGCGGCCGCCCCGGCCAGCGCGAGCCGCGCCGCCTTGCTCATGGCTTCCTCTTCCGCGCGCTGAGCAGGAAGCCGATGCCGATGCCGACGAGCGCGCCGATCACGATGACGAGCCACACGGGGAAGGTCACCGGCTGCGCGGCCGAGGCCTGGTCGGTGGCGGGCGACGTCTGCGCCGGCTGGGCGGCCTGCGTGGCCGGGGCGGAGCTCGCCGGCGCCGCGCTGGAGGAGTCGCCGGGGCTCGCGGCGCTGGGGCTGGGGGACGGCGTCTCCGCCCCCTTCACCTGGAACGGGATCTCGCCCTCGATCGGATGCCCGTCGGACGACACGACCCGGTAGGCGATCGTGTATTTCCCGTCGGGCACCGGCTCCTTGACCGCCTGGGTCACCACCTTGCCGTCGACCTGGGGCTTGCCGCTCTGCAGCTCGGCGCCGCCGGGGCCGCGTACGATGACGAACGGCAGGCGCACGCCCGCGGTGAACTCCAACCGCACCTCGTCGAGGCTCTTGACCTCGGCGCCCTTGGCCGGGGAGCTGCTCTTGAGCGCGTCGTGCGCCAGCGCGGGAGCCGCCGTGCCGAACAGGAACACGAGCAGGGCGGCGGCAGTCGCGGCGAGTGCCGCAAGCGGGGATCTCTTCATGACACCCCCAAGGCTACCGACGCCCCCGCCCGGTCCGGACCTCGCTATAGCCCCGCGCAGGCCAGCGCCCGCTGGTACGCCTCCACGGCCTCGTCCGTCTCGCCCAGCACCTCCATGGTCTCGGCGGCGGCGTACCAGGTGCGGGCCGAGCGGCGGGAGTCGGGCAGCGGCGTGAGCCAGCCCTTGACGGCGGCGGCGTGCTGACGGCCCTCGTCCACCCGGCCGACCGCGCCGCAGACCCTGCCGAGCAGCAGGCTGGCCTCCGCGCCCAGCACGTGGCCGAACTCGGGGAGCAGGTTTCGGCTGATCACGGCGTGCTCGGCGGCCTTGTCCAGGTCTCCGGTCATGTATTCGGCGCTGGCCAGCTCCATGTAGAGCATGGCCTGGTCGATCGTGCTGGTCGAGGTCTGCTCGAACTCCGCGACCACCGTACGCAGCATGTCGCGTACGACCACGGCGTCCTGCGCGCCGGTCCTGAGCCGCGTCCGCGCGAGCTGGAGCCGCATCCTCGCGGTGTTGCGCGGCTGGCCGTGCTCCACCTGCACGGCCAGGGCCCGCTCGGCGAGGGCCACCGCCTCGCTGTTGTGGCCGGTGGCGCGGGCGACGATGGAGGCGTTCCAGTTGGCCGCGACGATGGAGCGCGGCGTGCCCAGCGCGTCGGCCGCGTTGAGCAGCTCGGCCGCGAACTGCCTGGCGCGCAGCATGTCGCCGCGCTCCAGATAGGCCGCCAGCAGCGTGGCGCCCAGCTCGACCAGCAGGTCGGTCCAGCCCTGCCGGGACCTGCCGCTGAGGACCTGCTCGCCCACCTCGACGGCCTCGCTCAGCCGCTCGCGCTCCCGATAGGCGCGGCACAGCGCGATGGCCACCTCGATGTTCTGCTCGGCGGGAAGCTCCTCCGCACGGAGCTTGAGCATGATCGAGATCGCCCGGTCGAGATCGCCCCCGGCCTCGGTCGCGAGCGCCAGGCCGAATTCGGCTTCTTGACGAAGTGCGGTCAGACCTGTCAGGTTGCTGTTGCCCAGCAGTTCCTCGAAGCGTGTGCGGGCCTCGGCGACTTCGCCGTTCTCGAGCGCCAGGCGCGCGTAGCCGAGGGCGAGCTCGATGTCCTCCATCTGTTCGGCGGTGACGCCGTTGATCAGATAGGACAGCGAGCAGTCCAGCTTCTGGGCCAGCAGTTCCAGGACCGCAGGGGTGGGGGTACGCTTTCCGCTCTCGATCAACGAGACGTAGCTGTCGGACAGTTCAGGGTGCGCCAGCTGCGCCTGTGACAAGCCGCGTTGCCGCCGAACCGTCTTGATGCGGAGTCCGACTAGGTCAGATGTGGTCACAGCAGCCGCTCCCTGAGAAGATGAAGTCCAAGCAACTCACATAGGCTAGGGAGAACCCCCGTGCGCATGCGCATTGTCCTGTCCGTCCTGGTTGCCGTGATCACTGCCGCGGTAACCGTTGGAGGTAATGCTACGGCCACAAGTGCCGCAACGTCTTCCCTGTCCTCTGGACAATCGGACGTTTACTGCTGCTGAGCGGCAATTGTTAGCCGAGGCAAGGCGGCATACCAGGCACGCAACCGCACTCCGTGCCCTGTCGTACCGTGGCCCGGCCGGTGAGGGGCCTCTTGGCCCCGCCATCTGCCGTCCGGGCGACCTTGCCTGAGTCGCTGATCAGTCAGGCCACGTGGCCTGCTGCCCGGCAGGCACGGATTGATATGCAATTTATCGACCCCGTCTACATTCGATCTACAGCGGCCCGGTAAGCCTTTACTGAACGACGATCTTGATTACGCTGCCCTGTTGATGCGATTCAAGGGGCGAGTCGAGGAGGTCGTGTGGGCGAGGGCATCTTCATCCGCCTGCTGGGGGCGGTGACCGCGGAGCTCCACCGCGGAACGGCCGCAGAGCACGCCGATCTCGGACCCGCCAGGCAGCAGACCGCCCTCGCGATCCTGGCCGCCGCCGTGGCCCGTCCCATTCCCATGAGCCAGATGATCGCCGGCATCTGGGGCGAGAACGCCCCGCGCAATGCCGAGCAGAGCGTCTACACCTATATCGCCGGCCTGCGCCGCGCCTTCGAGCCCGATCGCGGGCGGCGCGAGCCGTCGCGGGTGCTGGCGGGGACGCCGGCCGGCTACGTCTTACGGGTGGAGCCCGCCCAGGTGGACGCGATGCTGTTCGCCGACGGCATCGAGGCGGCCAGGCGGGCCCGGCGCGCCGGTGACGACCCCCAGGCCGTACGCCTGCTCGACGAGGCCCTGGCGATGTGGCGCGGCACCGCGCTGAGCGGGCTGTCCGGCCCGTTCGCGGAGGCGGAGCGCGACCGCCTGGAGCAGCTCCGGCTCGCCGCCCTGGAGCTGCGCGCGGAGAGCCTGCTGCGCCTGGGCCGCCACCGGGACATCGTCGAGGAGCTGCGCCACCTCACCCGCCGCAACCCCCTGCGCGAGCGGGTCCGCGAGCTGCTCATGACGGCCCTGTTCCGCTCGGGCAGCCCGGCCGAGGCCCTGCAGGTCTACGAGGAGGGCAGGGTCCTGCTCGCCGAGGAGCTCGGCCTGTCGCCCGGCGAGGGGTTGCGCCGATGCCATGAGATGGTGCTGCGTGCCGATGCGGCACCCGTCCCGAGCGCGCCGGCGCCTCACGAGACGCCGCACCAGCTGCCCCGCCCGCTGGCGGAGTTCGTGGGCAGGTCCGCGGAGATCACGCGCCTGACGGAGTGGCTCGCGCCCGGGGACGAGACCTCGCCGAGCCCATTGATGATCATCACCGGGCCGCCCGGCGTCGGCAAGTCGGCGCTCGCCGCCCACGTCGCCCACCTGGCCATGCACCGCTTCCCCGACGGGCAGCTCCACGTCAACTGCCGGGGGGCCACGCCCGAGCTGCCCGCTCTCACCCCACTCGACGTGCTCGGGCGGTTCCTGCGCGCGCTCGGCGTGCCACCCAGCGCCGTGCCCGCCGACCTGGACGAGGCGGCGGCCGCGTGGCGCAGCCGCCTGCACGACCGGCGGGTGCTGGCCGTGCTGGACGACGCCGCCGACCTCGCGCAGATCCGGCCGCTGCTGTCGGCCTCGCTCGGCAACACGCTGCTGGTGACCAGCCGGGAGACCATGAGCTGGGGCGAGGACGCCGTCCAGCTGGAGCTCGCCAGGATGTCGCAGGCGGAGTCGGCCACGATGCTCTCCAACCTGGCCGGCGCGAGCCGGATCACGGCTGACGCCGGCGAGACGGCCAGGCTCGTCCGCCTGTGCGACGGTCTCCCGCTGGCTTTACGCATCGCCGGGGCGCGCCTGGCCGGACGCCCTGACTGGAGCGTGTCCGCGCTGGCGTCCCGGCTGAGCGACGAGCGGACCCGGCTGCACGAGCTCGCGACCGGCGACCTGGCGGTCCGTTCCAGCCTGGCCGCCAGCCACACCGCGCTCCAACGCGGCTCGCGCCCCGTCGACCGGCTGGCCGCGCGCATACTGTCGCTCCTGGGGCTCCTGCACGTGCCCGAGATGACCGCGGAGGCCGCGGGGGCGCTGGCCGGCGTCACGTCCGGGGAGGCGGAAGCGGCCCTGGAGCGGCTGGTGGACGCCCACCTGCTCGATCGCGCCGCCCCCGACCGTTACCAGCTGCACGACCTCGTCCGCCTCTTCGCCGGCGAGCTGCGTCCCGGCGACTGGCGCGGGCCGCTGATCCGCGCGCTGTCGTACTACGCCGCCTCCACCCGCCTGGCCAGCCACGTCAGCGACCCGCACCGTACGCAGCCGGCGGCCCCGGTCGACGCGGTCCCGCACGAGGTCCGCACCGCGGAGGAGGCGAAGGCGTGGCTGCGCGACGAGGAGGCCGTCCTGACGGCCGCGGCCGTGCAGGCCCTGAACTCCCCCGACGACACGATCGCCCGGCTCGGCGTCAACCTCACGTTCGGCCTCATCTGGCCCCAGGAGCGGGCCTACCACATGGCGCAGATGAAGGAGCTGAACACGCTGGCGTTGCGGGTGAGCGAGCGTGTCGGGGACGAGGCCGGCGCCCTGACCGCGCACGACCACATAGCCAACGCCCTGCGCATGACCGGACGCACGGACGAGGCCGTCGCCCACCTGCGGTCCTCGCTGGAGCTCGCCCGGCGGATCGGCGACGCCTTCGGCGAGATGCGCGCGCTGGGCAACCTGGCCAACGCCTACAACTCGGGCGAACGCCACGAGGAGATGCTGCCCTGGGCGGAGCGCCAGCTCGCACTGGCCAAGAGCATCGGCGCGAGCGTGGGGGTCCGGTACGCGCTGATGATGATCGGCCACGCCCACCTGGGCATGAGACATCCGGGCAAGGCGCGCGAGCCGCTGCACGAGGCGCTGGCCGAGTCGGAGCAGGCGGGCGACTCCAGCCACGAGGCGAGCAGCCGGCTCGCGCTCGGCGAGGTCTACCTCGGCCTGGGCGACCCGGAGCAGGCTCTGCCGCACCTTCTCAGGACTCGTGAGCTGTTCGAGGCGACCGGTTACCGGATCGGGAAGCTGCGTTGCCTGATCGGGCTGTCGCAGGCGTGCCGGATGCTGAACGATCCCGACCGGGCCCTGTCCTACGTCGAGGAGGCCGTGGCCGGGGGTGGCGGGCTCGGCCACGCTCGCTGGGAGCGGCGGCTGAGGGAGGAGCGGGTGGCCGTGGACGAGGCGCGGGGGGCTATCCAGGCGGGCCCGTGTCCCTGAGCGCCAGGAAGAAGTCGACCCGGTCGGCCATCGTGGCCAGGTTTCGCCCGGTCAGCTCCTCGATCCTGCGAATGCGGTAACGGACCGTGTTCACGTGCACGTGGAGCCGCTCCGCGCAGGCGTTCCACGAGCCGGCGCAGTCGAGGAAGACGCCGAGGGTGCGCACCAGCTCGGACTGGTGCCGCCGGTCGTAGTCGAGCAGCGGCGACAGCAGCCGCGCCGTGAACGAGCGGCGCACGTCTCCCGGCACCGTGGCCAGCAGCAGCGCGTGCGTGTAGATCTCGTCGCTGGTGACGACGCCCCCGGAGCGGGCCTCGGCCAGGCGCCTGGCGTGCCCGGCCTCCTCCACGCCGCCCTTGACGGCGGCGGCCCCGGTCAGCGCGCCGCTCACGCCGACGCACAGGCGGGTGTCGGGCAGGGCGGCCAGCACTTCCGCCCCGGCGCGCAGCCGATCGGCCAGCTCGGCCGTGGTGCGCTCGCGCAGCGGCACCACGGCGATGGCGCCGTCCGCGCCCGCCGCCGCGACGACCTCGCGGCCGAGCAGCTCCTCCACGACCTGCCCGCCGAGCGTGGCGGGGTCGGGCCCGCGGGTGGCGCCCTGCCTGGGTGCGGTGGCGTTCACGACGGCGTACGGCTCCGCCGCGTCGATCCCGCAGGTTCGCAGTCTGGCGTTGAGCTCGGCCGCGTCGGACTCGGCCAGCGCGGCCACGATGAGCTGCTCGGTCAGGCGGCGCTCGACCCGGTGGCCCTCCTCCATGCGGTTGCGTTCGAGGCCGACGCAGGACGCCAGCTCGTAGCCCAGGTCGGCCCGGCCCATCAGGTCGCCGTCGCACGCCAGCGCCCAGCCCGCGGCCCGGTGGCCGCGCCCGACCGCGAAGATCGTATGGTCGCCGACGTGGGCGGGCAGCCGCGGCGCCGTCAGGTACGCCTTCGCCAGCCGTACGGGATCTGCAGCCGCGCCCACGATCACCTCGCCCGACGCGGACAGCACGGCGCCGGTGACGCCCAGCTCGGCGGCGGTCAGCTGGAACAGCTCGCGCAGGTCGGCGCCCTCGGCGATGGCCGCGACCAGCCTGCGGTGGCGGCCGAGCGCGTCGCGCACGTCGCCGGCCAGCCGCGGCACGACCAGCTCCGCCAGCGTCCGGAACGACACCTCCGTCGGCACCTCGACCAGCGGCAGACCGGCGGCCTCGCACGCGGCCACCAGGTCGGCCGGGACGTGGTCCAGCCACGCCTGACCGGCGCCCAGCGCGGCGACCCCGGCCTCCACCAGCGCCGCCACGAACCTGGCCGAGTCTCCCGGCTCGTGCCACCACATCAGCCCCGACAGCACCAGCTCGCCGCCGCTCAGGTAGCGCCCAGGCTCGGGCAGGTCGGTGATGTGCACGGTGCCGAACTCGCGCGAGGGGTCGCCGGCGAGCAGGGTCAGGCGCAGTTCGTCGATGGCCAGCAGGTCAGAGATGCGCACTTGGAGGAATATACAAGGCGCCGAGGCCAACCGCTGACCGCAATTTCACGCGACGCGCATAGGACTCGGCGCGGCGGCGGTGCTCTACTCGGAGGATGACGGAGACCGCGTACACGACCCTGCACGGCACCGGACGAGGGGCCGGAAAAGGGGTAGGCGAGAGCGCGCGGCGGCCCGACGCGACGCTGAAGGTGACCGGCGAGTTCGCCTACGCCTCCGACCTGTGGCTGGACGGCATGGTGTGGGGCGCGACGCTGCGCAGCCCGCACCCGTCGGCCTGGATCCGCTCGATCGATGTGGGGCCCGCGCTGAAGATCCCGGGCGTGCTGACCGTGCTCACGCACGAGGACGTGCCGGGCGAGAAGTTCTACGGGCTCGACCACAAGGACCAGCCGGTGCTGGCCATCGACCAGGTCCGCTACCAGGGCGAGCCGGTGGCGGTGGTGGCCGCCGACCACCCCGAGACCGCGCGCAGGGCGGCGGCGGCCATCGTGGTCGAGTACGAGGTGCGCGAGGCCGTGACCGACCCCCGCCGGTCCCAGCGCTTCGTACGGCACCAGCCGGTGCGGCGCGGCGACACGTTCGAGGCCGAGGTCGTGGTCACCGGCGAGTACGAGGTCGGCATGCAGGACCAGGCCTTCCTCGGCCCCGAGTCCGGCCTGGCGGTCCCGGCCGAGGACGGCGGCGTCGACCTCTACATCGCCACCCAGTGGCTGCACGTGGACCGCGACCAGCTCGCCCCCTGCCTCGGCCTGCCCCCGGACAAGGTGCGCCTGACGCTGTCCGGCGTCGGCGGCGCGTTCGGCGCCCGCGAGGACCTGTCGATGCAGGCGCACGCCTGCATGCTGGCGCTGCGGCTGAACCGGCCCGTGAAGATCGTGTACGGCCGGGAGGAGTCGTTCTTCGGCCACGTGCACCGCCACCCGGCCGTGATGCGCTACGAGCACGGCGCGACCCGCGACGGCAAGCTGGTCTACGTCAAGGCCGACATCCTGCTGGACGGCGGCGCGTACTGCTCCTCCTCCCCCGCCGTGGTCGGCAACGCCGCGTCGCTGGGCGTGGGCCCGTACGAGGTGGAGAACGTGCAGGTGGACGCCACCGGCGTCTACACCAACAACCCGCCCTGCGGCGCGATGCGCGGCTTCGGCGCGGTCCAGGCGTGCTACGCGTACGAGTCGCAGATGGACCGGCTGGCCGAGGCGTGCGGCCTGTCGCCCGTGGAGATCCGCGTGCGCAACGCCGTCTCCCAGGGCTCCCACCTCATCACCGGCCAGGTGATCGACTCCCCGGCCCCGCTCGCGGAGATGCTGCGCGACCTCGATGCGATGCCGCTCCCTTCAGAACCCCTCAGTGATCTGCGGTCGATGCCCGGGGGCGTGTCCCAGACCACGCACGGCGAGTCGGTGCGCCGCGGCGTCGGCTACGGCGTCGGCATCAAGAACATCTGCTTCTCCGAGGGCTTCGACGACTTCTCCACGGCCCGGGTGCGCGCCGAGCTGGTCGGCGGCGAGCCGCACGTCACCGTGCACACGGCCGCCGCCGAGGTGGGCCAGGGCCTGGTGACGATCCAGGCCCAGATCGCCCGCAGCGAGCTGGGCATCGCGAACGTGACCGTGGCCACCGCCGACACCTCCGTCGGCTCGGCCGGCTCGTCGTCGGCCTCGCGCCAGTCGTACGTGACCGGCGGGGCGGTGCAGGCCGCCTGCGAGGCGGTGCGCAAGCGCTTCAACGGGCTGCCGCCGGAGGAGGCGCTGGAGAAGTTCGGGCCGATCGAGGAGACGCGGGAGTACCGGCACCGCCCCACGTACCCGATGGACCCGATCACCGGGCAGGGCAGCTCCCACACCCAGCTCGCCCTGTGCGTGCACCGGGCCGTCGTGGACGTGGACGTGGAATTGGGCCTGGTCAAGGTGGTCGAGCTGGCGGCCGTCCAGGACGTGGGCCGGATCCTGAACCCGCAGGCCCTCGAGGGCCAGATCCACGGCGGGTCCGCGCAGGGGCTCGGGCTGGCGCTCATGGAGGAGATCCAGGTCCGCGACGGACGGGTGCTGAACCCGTCGTTCACGGACTACCTCATCCCCACGATCCTCGACATGCCGCCGATGCAGATGAAGATCCTGGAAAATCCGGATCCGGCGGCGCCGTACGGGTTGCGCGGCGCCGGCGAGCCCCCGACGCTCTCCTCCACCCCCGCCGTCGCCGCCGCCGTGCGGGCGGCGACCGGTCTGCGGTTGACTCGGGTTCCGATTAGGCCAGAAGATATCGCGTTGTTTGATAGCGGATCGACAATGGGGGTAACCGATGGCAAGCGCTCGTGAAGCGGCCGAGGCGGAGTTCCGGCGCTTCGACACCGACGGCGACGGCCTGCTGACGGCCGACGAGATCCGCCGGGCCAACGAGGCGCTGGGTGGACAGGGCGCGTCCGAGAGCGAGATCGAGGCGTTCATCAAGTCGGCCGACAACGACGGCGACGGGACGATCGGGCTGGAGGAGTTCATGGGGCTCGTGGGCCACGGGCGCCACGAGAAGGCGTGATCTCGCCGGCCGCCGGGTAGCTATGCGCCATCCCCCTTGATCATGCGAAGGGGGATGGCGGGTGCTCGACCGGTTCTTCGAGCTCACCGGGCGGGGGACGACCGTCGGCCGCGAGGTGCGTGGCGGGGTCACCACGTTCGTGGCCATGGCCTACATCATCCTGCTCAACCCGATCATCCTGGCCGGCGCCACGGACGTCACGGGCGCCCGGCTCTCCATCGCCCAGCTCACCACGTCCACGGCGCTCGCCGCGGCCGTCTCCACGCTGCTGATGGCCTTCGTCGGCAACGCGCCCTTCGGCCTGGCCGCCGGGCTCGGCCTCAACGCGGTGGTCGCCTACCAGGCCGCCCCGCACATGACGTGGGCCCAGGCCATGGGCCTGGTGGTGCTGGAGGGCTTCGTCATCATCGTGCTGGCCGTGACGGGCCTGCGCACGCTGATCATGAACGCCATCCCGCTCGCGCTCAAACACGCCATCAGCGTGGGCATCGGGCTGTTCATCGCCCTGATCGGCCTGGTGGACGCCGGGTTCGTGACGCGGGGCACCGGCACGCCCGTGCAGCTCGGCGCCACGGGCCACCTCATAGGCTGGCCGGTCGTCGTGTTCTGCTTCGGCCTGCTCCTGATGATCGTCCTGTTCGTACGCAGGACCCCGGCGGCGATCCTGATCAGCATCGTCGTGACGGCGGCCCTGGCCATCTGGGTCAACTCGGTCGCCAAGGTCCCGCCCCGGTCGTGGGGCGTGGTGACGCCGCGCGTGCCGGAGCGCCTGGTCGCGGCGCCGGATTTCGGGCTGGTGGGCGCGTTCGACCTGTTCGGCGGGTTCGGCAGGGCGGGGGCGCTGACGGCGGCCGTGGTGCTGTTCACGCTGGTGCTGTCGGGGTTCTTCGACGCGATGGGCACGATCATCGGCGTGAGCGACGAGGCCGGGATGGTGGACCAGCGGGGCCAGGTGCCCCGGCTGGGCCGCGTCCTGACCGTGGACGGCGTGGCGGGCATGATCGGCGGCTCGGTGAGCTCCTCGGCCAACACCGTCTTCGTCGAGTCCGCCGCGGGCGTCGGCGAGGGCGCGCGGACCGGCCTGGCCAGCGTGGCGACCGGGGCGCTGCTGGGGCTGACGCTGCTGTTCACGCCGCTGACCTCGGTGGTGCCCGCCGCCGCTGCCGCGCCCGCGCTGGTGCTGGTCGGGGCGCTGATGATGATGCAGAGCAGGAACGTGCCCTGGGCCGACCTGGACGTGGCCATCCCGGCGTTCCTGACGATCGCGTTCATGCCGTTCACGTACTCGATCACGAACGGGGTGGGCGCGGGCGTGATCGCCTACACCCTCGTCAAGGCGGCCAGAGGGCGCTTCTCCGAGATCCCGTGGCTGCTCTGGATCGTCTCGCTGATCTTCGTGGCCTACTTCGCGATCGACGGGCTGGAGGAGCTGTTCGGTTAGCGCATGTCGCCGCTGTTGCAGGCCACGCCGTTGCCGTCGACGTCCACGTACCAGGAGTATTCCTCGTGGGTGCCCTTGTAGTAGGGGCCGTCCCCGGCGGCCACGGCCTCCTTGCAGCCGGCATAGCGCTTGTCGGGGGTGCGCCGGGGGCCCGAGGCGGGGTTGGTGCTTCCGGGGGTGCCGGTGATGCCGGGGTTGCCTGTGGTGCCGGGATTGCCCGTGGTGCCGGGATTGCCCGTGGTGCCGGGGTTGGCCGGGTTGGTGGCGGTGCCGGGGGTGGTGTTCTGCTGGCCCGGGGGGTTCTGGCTGTTCTGCGACGGCGTGCCGCCGGGCTGCTGCGGCTGCGAGGCCGGGTCCGAGGGCTGCGTGGACGCGCCCGGCGTGGTGCCCAGCAGGCGGGTCACCAGCGCGTCGGCCTCCTCCTTCTCGAAGCCCGAGATGCTCATGCTGTCGCCGTCCATGTACTGGGTGACGACGGGCGCGGCCAGCACGACCTTGGGCACGTCAGGCTGCGCGGGGGCCAGCACGATGGCCACCTGCCGCTGCTCGGGCACCAGCTCGTCGATGAGCTGCACGAGACGCTCCTTGAACCGCGGGGCGATCGCGATGCGCACGGAGTATTGGCCGTCCTTCTCGCGCACCGGCTCGACCCGCTGCACGGAGTCGACCGTGACGCCGTCCTCCAGGAAGTAGCAGTTCTTCTGCTCCTCGTCGAGCACGGCCTCCGCGCGGGGACACGGCGCGGCCTCGGCCTTCCGGACGGGGGCGAAGTGGATGGGCACGGCCAGCCGCTGCGCCGGCGCCGCACCCAGGAGCGGCATGTCGGGATTTCTGGTCATCAGGACGGCGATCGAGCCGACCACGCCCGCGACCAGCACGACGAGAACGAGCGAGACGATCAGCAAGATGGTGGTGGCCTTGCTGGCCTTCGGCTCCCCGGGGTCCGCGGGTGGCGGCTCTTCCGGCTTGTCCATCTATGGCGATCCCATCCTGACGTTCGGACTGCCGGTGAGCCTATCGAGGTACGGCGGCACCGGGGTAATCAGCCCGATAATCCTCACCTATTCGGGGGAGAGAGGAAGAATGGAGGCGTAAGCGCACAAGAGCGAGAAGAGTTCGCCCATGAAAGTCGGTGTTCCGCAAGAGCTCAAGAACAGCGAATATCGGGTGGCCCTTACCCCGGCCGGAGTACACGAGTTCGTACGCCACGGCCATCGGGTCTTCGTGGAACAGGGGGCGGGCGTCGGCTCCGCGATCCCCGACGACGACTTCGCCGCGGCCGGAGCCGTCATGGTCCCGGACGCCGACGAGGTCTGGTCGGCCGCCGACATGGTCATGAAGGTGAAGGAGCCGGTGCCGGAGGAGTACCACCGGCTGCGCAAGGGGCAGGTGCTGTTCACGTACCTGCACCTGGCCGCGTCCAGGCCCTGCACGCAGGCCCTGCTCGACTCCGGCTGCACGGCCGTCGCCTACGAGACCGTCCAGACGGCCAACAGGGCGCTGCCGCTGCTCGCGCCCATGTCCGAGGTGGCGGGCAGGCTGGCGCCGCAGGTGGGCGCGTACCACCTGATGCGCTCGGGGGGCGGCAGGGGCGTGCTGATGGGCGGCGTCTCCGGCGTGCGCGCGGCGCAGGTCGTGGTCATCGGCGCCGGCGTGTCCGGCATGAACGCCGCCGCCATCGCCCTCGGCATGCAGGCCGAGGTCCTGCTGCTCGACAACAACATCGACAAGCTGCGCCAGGCCGACCTGATCTACCAGGGCCACTGCCAGACCGTCGCCTCCAACACCTTGGAGATCGAGCAGGCGGTGCTGGAGGCCGACCTGGTCATCGGCGCGGTGCTGGTGCCCGGCGCCAAGGCGCCGACGCTGGTGAGCAACGACCTGGTGAGCCGGATGAAGCCGGGCTCGGTGCTGGTGGACATCGCGATCGACCAGGGCGGCTGCTTCGAGGACTCCCGGCCGACCACGCACGAGCGACCCACGTACCGGGTGCACGACTCGCTCTTCTACTGCGTGGCCAACATGCCCGGCGCGGTGCCGCACACCTCGACGTTCGCGCTGACGAACGTGACGCTGCCGTACGCGCTGGCCATCGCCGACCTGGGCTGGAAGCAGGCCATGCGCGAGGACCCGGCGCTCGCGCTGGGCCTGAGCACCCACGACGGCCACCTGACCAGCCGCCCGGTGGCCGAGGCGCACGGTCTGGAGTGGAAGCCCATCGAACACGCTCTTTCGTGAGCCTTCTGTCCATCACATCCGGTGCGAGTTACGCTAAGTAGCGTTAGACTACGTAGAGTAACTGATCGGAGTCATGATGGCGCAGAAGAGCAGCTTCCGCGAGAGCGCGGAGCGCAACTTCAAGGACTTGGACGCCGACGGCGACGGCTTCCTGACCAGATACGACTACCTGGCGCTGGCCCAGCGGCGGCTGGAGCAGACCGGCGTGCGCGCGGACTCGCCCGAGGCCGAGGCGGTCGTCAACGCGTTCCTCAACGCCTGGGACACCCACGCCCGGGCCCTCGACACCGACCGCGACGGGCAGATCAGCAAGGAGGAGTACGTCAAGTCCTTCGAGTCGCTGGTACGCACGGGCGCCCTCGAAGCGGTGCTCGCGCCGATCACCCGGGCCACCTTCGCCGTCGCCGACCGCGACGGCGACGGCTGGATCACGATGGAGGATTTCCGCACCGTCTGGAACCGCGCGGACACCGACCTCGCCACGGCCTTCTCCCGCGTGGACGCCGACGGCGACGGCCGCATCTCCTTCGAGGAGTACGCCCGGGCCCGCCAGGGCCTCCTCATCGACGGGGTCTAGCACCCCGTCACGGGCGTCGGCCGGAGTGCCCACACCCACGAGGGGGCGGCCACGCCGCCGAAGGGGCCACGCATCCACCCCTCCGGCGTACTGCCGCTCCTCGCTCCGGCCGATGCCCACCGGCCGCGCGGGCTACTTCTGCGACTGGCTGGGCGACGGCGAGATGGTCTCCATCGGCGGCTGCTGCTGGTTGCCCGTCGGCTCCGGCGGCAGCGGCGCCTGGTCGGCCGTCGTCGTGATGGCGTCCTCGCCGCCGCACGTGGCGCCGGGCTCCGGCGTGTCAGCCCCGTTCTGGAACTTCTTGATGAACGCCCCCAGCTTCGGGTCGGCGGGGTCGTTCAGCTTGAGCTGGTGCCCCCACGACGACGCGACCACCGGCGCGGGCAGGTTGGGGTACGGGCTGACCAGCATGTAGTCCTGCTGGCCCGTGGACGTCGCCACTTCCTTCAGCTTGTCGACCTGCGCCTTGGGCAGGTCGGGCCGGTAGGTGATCCAGATGGCCCCGTGCTCCAGGGAGTGCACGGCGTGCTCGTTGTGGATGGGCTTGTCGTAGATCGAGCACGACTGCCAGTAGTTGTTGTGCTGACCACCCACCGGAGGGCTCTCCTTGTAGGTGACCGCGTTCCACACGTGCTGCCCGGCCTCGTACTTGTAGTTGGCCACGGCGTCCAGCGAGGTCTCGCGGGCCTGCTTGACCAGGTAGAAGCCGACCACGCCGACGAGCACCACGATGATCAGACCGCCCGTCCCCCACATGAGCAGCGCGGCGCGGCGTTGTTTGCGCTTCTGCTCGGCCCGCATCTTCGCAAGATGCTCGCGCCTCGCCTGCGCCTTCTCCTTCGTCATCGTTCCTCCATCGGCGTACCAACTCCGGTCACCCTATTGCCTCCTGGCGTATGCGGAGAATAAGGCGCTTATAAGCGTCCGATCACGACCCCCGCGGTGGGTACGCTGGACGGGCCATGGAAAAACCCGCGAGTAAACCCATCCTGATCGTCTGCGGCGTGCTGGTGCTCGCCCTGGCCGCATTTTTCCTGTTCGGCCGCGACGGCACGCCCGGCGACACCTCGCCCGAGGCCGGATTCGCCCGCGACATGGCCACGCACCATGCCCAGGCCGTGGACATGTCGTTCATCGTCAGGGACAAGGGTCCGGCCAAAGAGATCAGAAACTTGGCGTTCGACATCATCAACACCCAGGCAAACCAGCGTGGCATGTTCCTGGGCTGGCTGCAGCAGTGGGGTCTCGACCAGGCGAGCGGCCAGAAGCCGATGGCCTGGATGAGCGGCCACGGCCACGGCGGCACCGCGACGCCCGCCGGCGGGGCCGCGCCCGGCTCCATGCCCGGCATGGCCACGCCGCAGGAGCTGACCCAGCTCAAGCAGGCGCAGGGCACGCAGGCCGAGGTGCTGTTCCTGCAGCTGATGATCCGCCACCACGAGGGGGGTGTGCAGATGGCCGAGGGGCTGCTCAAGCTGTCCACGCGCGCCGAGGTCGTCAGCATGGCGCAGAAGATCGTCCAGGGGCAGAGCGGGGAGATCAAGCTCATGACGGAGCTGCTCAAGCAGCGGGGCGCGCAGCCCTACCCGTCGATCCTCAAGCCCCAGTAAGGCCATGGACGCCGACGCGGTCGTGGTGGGCTCCGGGCCCAACGGGCTCGTCGCCGCCGTCATGCTGGCCCGGGCCGGGCGCCGGGTGCTGCTGCTGGAGGCCGCCGACCGGTTCGGCGGCGGGCTCCGGTCCGGCGAGCTGACGCTGCCGGGGCGGGTGCACGACCTGTGCGCGACGGTGATGGCGATGGCCGTGGCGTCCCCCGCGTTGCGGGCACTGGATCTTCCGGGTGTGGAGTTCGTGCATCCCCCGGTGCCCGCGGCCCATCCGCTCGACGATCGTCCCGCCGTACTCGTGCACCGCGACGCCCACCGCACCGCCCAGGGGCTGGGGCGCGACGCGGGCGCGTGGCTGGCGACCGTGGGCGCGGCGGCCCGCGCCGGGTTCCCGCTGGTCGACCTGCTCCTCAAGCCGCTCGGCCCGTGGCGGGCCACAGCGGTGGGGCCGGGCTCGCAGGGGGTGGGGCCGCGTGCGTTCGCGCAGGCGGCCAGGTTCGGGATGGCGGCGGCACTGCCCGCCACGACGTTCGCCCGGCGGGTGTTCCGGACCGTGGAGGGGCGGGCGCTCATCGCGGGCATGGCCGCCCACTCCGTACAGGACCTGCGCGCGCCCATCACCGCCGGATACGGGCTGATGCTCGCGTCCCTGGCCCACCTGGCGGGCTGGCCTCTGGTGCGGGGCGGGTCGCAGGTGCTGGCCGACGCGCTGGTGGCCGAGCTCAGGTCGCTGGGCGGGGAGGCGGTCACCGGCCACCGCGTGCGCCGGCTGTCGGAGCTGTCAGCGCCGACAGTGGTGCTGGACGTCTCGCCCCGGCAGTTCCTCGCGATGGCGGACCTCCCGGCGGGCTACCGGCGGCGGCTCGCCCGGTTCCGGTACGGTCCCGGCGTCTTCAAGATGGACTGGGCCCTGGACGGGCCGGTGCCGTGGCGGGACCCGGCGGTGGCGGGCGCGGGCACCGTACACCTGGGCGGGACGCTGGAGGAGATCGCGCTGAGCGAGGCGGAGACGGCCGCCGGCCGGCACTCGCCCCGGCCGTACGTGCTGGCGGTCCAGCCGTACGCGGCTGACTCGGCGAGGGGCGGGCACACGTTCTGGGCCTACTGCCACGTGCCCGCCGGCTCGACCGTGGACATGACGGACGCCGTCGAGACCCAGATCGAGCGGTACGCGCCCGGCTTCCGCGACCGCGTCCTGGCCCGCCACACGATGGGCCCCGCCGCCCTGGAGGCCGCCAACCCCAACCTGGTGGGGGGCGACATCACCGGCGGCCTCACCAGCCTGATCCAGTTCCTCCGCCGCCCCGTCTGGTCCCCGGCGCCGTGGCGCACGCCACTGCCGGGCGTCTTCCTGTGCTCGGCCTCCACGCCACCCGGCCCGTCGGTACACGGGATGGGCGGCTGGCAGGCAGCCCGCCTCGCCCTGCAGACCAACCCCCACAAGCCGTAACGGCCGACGGCGGCGCGCTCCATGCCACCCGCCACCCACCCCGCTGGCGAAGCGCCGTGCGAAGGAGCCCGGCGCAACGCCAACGGCGCCCCACCCCCCGGGCGGGGGCGCCGAGCACGCCGCCCCCGCCGGATAGGGCCAGGGGTCAGGGGCGGGCGGTGTGCATTTCGTCGGACAGGGCGGCGGCGAAGGCGTCCACGTCGGCCTCCGTCGTGTCGAAGGCGCACATCCACCGCACCTCCCCCGTCGCCTCGTTCCACGTGTAGAACCGGAACCGCTTGGCCAGCCGCTCCGTCACGTCCCCGGGCAGGATCGCGAAGACGGCGTTCGCCTCCACCGGCCGGGTCAGCGTCACCCCCGGGATGCCGCTGACCGCGTCGGCCAGGCGGCGGCCCATGGCGTTGGCCTGGCGGGCGTTGCGCAGCCACAGGTCCCCCGACAGCAGCGCCTCGAACTGCGCCGACACGAAGCGCATCTTCGACGACAGCTGCATGAACGTCTTGCGGATGTAGTCGACCCCGCTGGCGGCGGCGGGGTTGAGGACGACGACGGCCTCGCCGTACAGCAGCCCGATCTTGGTGCCGCCGAAGGAGAGCACGTCCACCCCCACGTCCGTCGTGAGGGCTCGCAGCGGGACGTCGAGGGCGGCGGCGGCGTTGGTGAGGCGGGAGCCGTCAAGGTGGACGAGCAGCCCCAGGTCATGGGCGTGCGAGCAGATCGCCGCGATCTCGTCGGCCGTGTAGAGGGTGCCGAGCTCGGTGGTGTTGGAGATGGACACCACGCGCGGCTGCGCCCGGTGCACGTCGCCGAACCCCCACGCCTGCCGGTCGATCAGCTCCGGCGTGAGCTTGCCGTCGGGCGTGGGCACGGTGAGCAGCTTGATGCCGCCCGCCACCTCGGGCGCGCCGCCCTCGTCGGTGTTGATGTGGGCGCTTTCCGCGCAGATGACCGCCTCCCAGTGGGCGGTCATCGAACGCAGGGAGACGACGTTGGCGGCCGTGCCGTTGAAGACCGGCCAGGCCTGCGCCTGCTCGCCGAAGTGCCGCTTGAAGACCTCCGCCATGGCCTCGGTGTAGACGTCCTCGCCGTAGGCGGTCTGGTGGCCGCCGTTGGCGGCGGCGATGGCCTGGAGGATCTCGGGGTGCACCCCGGCGTAGTTGTCGCTGGCGAACGCCTTGAGCCGGGGGTCGTGCCGGGAAGTCACGCAGTAAGGTCCAATCGGGTGCCGTTGACCTCGGCGGCAGGGCGGTCGTAGAGGCCGCCGATGGCCGCCGCGAGGTCGTGTACGTCGGTGAAGCCGGCGAACTTCGCGTCGGGCTTCTCGGCCCGCATGGCGTCGTTCACCAGGGCCTTGACCACCAGGATGGTGGCCGCGCTGCCGGTGCCGGAGAGCGCGTCGGCGAGGGAGAGCGTCCACGCCTCCGCAGCCGCCTTGGCCGCCGCGTAGACGGCGCCCCCGGCGGAGGGCCGCTCGGCCGCCTTGGCCGAGACGATCACGAAGCGGCCGTTGTCGCTGTCCCGCAGCAGCGGCTCGAACGCCAGCGACACGTTCTGGAGCGTGCGGATCAACAGGTCGTGCAGGAGGTCCCAGTCGTCGAGGCTGGTCTCGGCGAACGAGCCGGCGCCGCGCCAGCCGCCGACCAGGTGCACCACGCCGTCCACATGGCCGTGCTCCCGCTCGATCCGGTCAGCCAAGCCCTGTACGGCGGTGCGGTCGAGAAGGTCGACGTCCTCCTTGTCGACCCCGATCACCGTGTGACCATTTTTCCGGAAATATCCGGAAACGGCCTCACCGGTCGGCCCCCCAGCACCCGTCACCAGAATGATCATGCGCGCAGTCCCTTAGTCGATTCGACCACTTCGGCCAGCTTACGGCGCAGTGCCTCGTAGAACATGCTCAGCGGGAACTCGTCCGCCAGCACCGCGTCCACCTTGGCCTTCTGCTCCTCCGGCAGCGCCTGGACGCCCTTGGCCCAGACGGAGCCGGGGTGCGGCGCCACGTACGCGCTCACCAGCTCGTACGCCGCCAGCCAGTGCGCCAGCTTGGACCGGTCGATGCTGTCGCGATACAGCTTCTCGACCTCGCCCCGCAGGTCGGCGACCCCGTCCGCGACCCGCTCCCAGTCGATCGTGAGCCGGTTGTCCGTCCAGCGCACGATGTCGTTGCGGTGCAGGTAGGCGAAGAGCAGCTGCCCGCCGAGCCCGTCGTAGTTCCGCACCCGCTCCCCGGTGATCGGGAACCTGAACAGCCGGTCGAACAGGATCGCCACCTGCACGTACCGCGCGTGCGGCACGCCCTGGGCCTCCAGCTTGACGGCCTCGCCGAACGCGGTCAGGTCGCAGCGCAGCTCCTCCAGCGAGTACAGCCAGTACGGCATCCGCTGCTTGATCATGAACGGGTCGAACGGCAGGTCCCCGTGGCTGTGGGTGCGGTCGTGGACCAGGTCCCAGAGCACGAACGTGTCCTGCGCGAGCCGCTGCGAGTCCAGCAGCCTGGCCGCGTCCGGCGGCAGGTCGAGCTTGAGCGTCTCGGCGGCGGCCTGCGACACCCGCCTGAACCTGGCGGCCTCGCGGTCGGCGAAGATCCCGCCCCAGGTGAAGCGCGCCGGAGCCTGCCGCACCGCGACCGTCTCGGGGAACAGCACGGCGGAGTGGGTGTCGTAGCCGGAGGTGAAGTCCTCGAACGCGATCGGCACGAACATCGGGTTGTCGTAGCCGCCCGCCTCCAGCTCGGCCAGCCAGTCCGGCCAGATCGTCCGGATCCAGACGGCCTCCAGGTTGCGGGCCGGGTTGCCGTTCTGGGTGTACATGGGGAAGACCACGACGTGCTCCAGCCCGTCCTCGCGCTGGGTGTCGGGGTGGAACAGGTCGAGCGAGTCGAGGAAGTCGGGCACGCCGAGGTCCTGGTCGGCCCACTTCGCCAGGTCGCTCTGGACGGCCTGGAGGTAGGCGGCATCATGGGGGAAATATGGCGATATTTCGCCCAAGTGCGCCCCGATCTCGGCCACCAGCGCCTTCGCCCGCTCCTTCTCCTCCGGCACCGAGCCGTCCTTGACCTGCAGCGGCCGCAGCTCCTCGACGGCCGCCTTGAGCCGGGCGAACCCGGCCGCCTTGGCCTCGTCACGCGACCCGGCGGCGGCGCCGGCGTCGGGGACGCGGGCGGCCCAGGTGATCACGTTGCCCCAGAGGCGCCGGTGGTCGTAGTCCTCGATGGAGTCGTCGCCGAAGAGGTCGGAGTCGGCGAACGCGACGACGCGCCCCTTGCCGTACCGGACGGCGGCGGCCAGCGGCGCGCCCGCCGGGTCGGCGGTCGGCGAGGTCGCGAACAGGACCTCACTCTCGCCCGCGAGCGTGAGGACGCCGGTGCGGTAGAAGCAGGCCGTGCGGACCCCGGCGAGCAGGCCGGAGGTGGTCGCAGGCCCGGCGAGCACCCAGGTGGCCACGTCCCGGTGCGCGTGCTTCGGGTCGCGCACGGTGGTGTGCGCCACGCCCACCCCGAACCGCCCGAGCAGCTCACGCAGGTTGTTGCCGTACTTGTCCTGCTCCTCCTCGGCCAGCACCACCAGCCCGCCGCCGTCGGCGACGAAGGACTCGATCGCGTCCAGCTCGGCGGCGGTGAAGACGGGGCTGCCCTGCCCGGTGGTACGTTCCCACCGCTCTCCGGACGGGTGCGCGATCACCAGGACGTCCTGCTCGGCGAGCGCCTCGGGCGTGAGCGCGCCGGAGGTGTGGGCACCGACCGTGTGCCCCAGGTGCCGCAGCAACCCGGCCGCGCGGGCGTAGCTGTTGTCGTCGGGATGGGCGGGATTGATGGCCTCGGCCACCTCGCGCCGGACGGTCCACGACTCGCTGTGGGCCTCGTCGAACAGCACCCGAGGGAACGCTTGCATGAAATATCTCCTGTATCTACCGCCTTCTGACGGAAAATATACACAAGACAGTCCCTACATCGCCAAACCCTCAGGCGGCACCCGGCCGGACCACCCCGGTCTCGTACGCGAAAACCACGGCCTGCGCCCGGTCCCGGAGCGACAGCTTCATCAGCACCCGCGCCACGTGCGTCTTGACCGTGGCCTCCCCCACGTACAGCTCCCCGGCGATCTCCGCGTTGGTGAGGCCGCGCGCCAGCAGCCGCAGCACCTCCAGCTCGCGCGGCGTCAGCTCGGCCAGCCGGGGCGAGGGCGTCGGCTCGGCCCGGCCCGCGAACGTGGCGATCACCCGGCTCGTCACGGCCGGGTCGAGCAGCGCGTCACCGGCGTGCACCACCCTGATCGCCTCCAGGAGCTGCTCCGGCGGCGACACCTTCAGCAGGAAGCCGCTGGTGCCGGCGCGCAGGGCGGCGTAGAGGTTCTCGTCGGTGTCGAACGTGGTCAGCGTGATGACCTTGGGCGGCGACGGGTCGTCCAGCAGTTCCTTGGCCGCGGCCAGCCCGTCGAGCCGGGGCATCGAGATGTCCATGAGCACGATGTCCGGCCGCGTACGCCTGACCACGGCGACGGCCTCGCGCCCGTCGGACGCCTCGCCGACCACCTCCATGCCGGGGTCGCTGTCGACGACCATGCGCAGCCCGGCCCTGACCATCGCCTGATCGTCGGCGATGACTATGCGAATGCCCACAAGCCGGAGGGTAGACGCCGGGCCCCACCTTGAACACCGCTTGAACACCCAGGCCAAGCCGCACGCAAGTGAGTCACAAGTCACGACACGTGGACGCTCTGCCGGATGCGGGTCTGGGTGGCGTCGTCGCAGGTGGTCTTGGCGCAGAAGTACATCACGAGCATGGTCTTGGGCCGGCGGTCGATCACGTAGCTGACGAAGCCCAGCCTCGTGCCGGTCGCGGGGTCGTGCAGGGAGCCGTCGAAGCGGGTGGCGGGGCTGGTGCCGGCCTGGTCCGGCACGGGTTTGCCGACGTCGACCTGGCCGGGCAGCAGGGCCTCCATCTTGGCCTTCATCTGCTCGGAGTTGCCGCTGGCGTCGAGGGTGTCGGAGACCTGGACGTAGACGCCCGAGGCGGAGTCGGGGTCGTCCTCGACGACCTGGGAGACGGCCGTCCAGTCCGCGCCAGGGCCGGCCACGAACAGGGACTCGAACTCCTGGGCGTGCGGCGAGACCACCGCGAACAGGTCCTGGTGGGTGCGCACGGTCCAGTCGCCCGGGTACTCGAACGTGAGCGGCGCGGCGGCGCTGGTCTTGTAGCGCGACCAGGTGTCGCCGCGGTGATTCATGATGATCATGGCGACGATCGCGAGGGCCGCCACGGCGGCGACCAGCGTGGTGGCCACGATCGGGATGCGTCCCGGGCGTTTCTTGGGCGCGGTCGGATGCGTGGGCGGCGAGGGCGCCCGGTCCGACCCGACCGGCGTGAACGGAGGCCCCGAAACGGGCCCCGGGATGGGCGCGGGGATGGGCGCGGGGTGCGGGCCGGAGGCGGGCCCGGTCGGGGGGCCCGTCGTGGATCCCGGGACGGGCGCGGGGTACGGCGCCGGGTGCGGCCCGGAGTGGGGACCCTGGCGGGGCACGAAGTGGGGTCCGCTGGTCGGGCCGCTCATGGGATCGGACTGATACCCGCTGATCGCGTCACGCAGCGCGGTCACGAACTCCGTACAGGTGGCGTAGCGCTGCTCGGGCGCCTTGGCCAGCGCCCGCATCATCACGGCGTCGATCTGGGCGGGCAGGTCGGGCCTGAGCTGCGAAAGCGGCGTCGGCTGCTCGGCCAGATGGGCCCAGAGCAGCGCGATGTCGTTCTCGCGCTGGAACGGCAGCCGCGCCGACAGCCCCTCGTAGACCACGCAGGCCAGCGCGTACTGGTCGCAGCGGCCGTCGATGTGCTCCTTGTTGATCTGCTCGGGCGACATGTAGCGGGGCGTGCCGATGAACTGGTCGGTCTGGGTCAGCCCCGAGATCGACGAGCGGTGCTTGGTGATGCCGAAGTCGGTCAGGTAGACGTGGTCGCCGGCCAGCAGGATGTTGGCCGGTTTGACGTCGCGGTGGATCAGGTCGTGCGCGTGCGCGGCGTCGAGGGCGGCGGCGACCTGCGCGAAGATCTGGTTGGCCTGGCCGATCGGCAGCGGTCCGCGGTCGTAGATGAGCCGGCGCAGGTCGAGCCCGTCGACGTAGCGCATGGCGATGTAGAGAACGCCGTCGGCGTCGGCGTTGGCCTCGTAGATCGGGATGATGTTGGGGTGCTCGATGCTGGCGACCGTTCTGGACTCCAGGATGAACCGTTGCCTGAACCGGTCGTCGACGCTGAGCACCGGGTTGAGGATCTTCAGCGCCACGCGGCGGCTCAACCTGGGGTCGAGCGCAAGGTAGACCACGGCCATGCCGCCCTTGCCGACGATGTCCTCGATGTAGTACCCGGCCACCTCCTGGCCGATGAGCGATCTTTCGTTCAATGGCATCACGTCTCGATGGGGTGGCCGCAGTAGCCGCAGAAGCGATGCGCGGGCCCGAGTCGCATGCCGCACGAGGTGCAGTACTTGATCGCCGGGTCCGGCGCGGTCATCACCTGCTGCTGTTGCTGCGGAACCATGGGGAACGCCTGCGACCGCCGTACGACCACGGTCTGGTTGGCTCCGTCGTCGAGCGGTGGTGCCGCCGCCGCCAGTGGCTCTGGTGGCTCTGTCACCTTTTCAGGAGCACGGCGGCGCCACAGCAGATACGCTCCGCCCGCAGCCGCCATGAAAAGGATTCCGGCCGCCACGATGAACGGCCACAGCGGCGTCGACCGGGTGGCCGGGCTCGCCACCTGTTTCGTGCCCTGGTCCTCCGGCCCGCCCCGTTTCTCCAGCGAGGTCTTCAGCAGCTTGGCGGCCACCACGTTGCCCGGATAGAGCTCGAGCACGCGCTGGAAGCCGGGCGCGGCCTCCGTGTAGTACTTGGTGTGATAGCGGGTCAGCGCCGCCTCGAACGCCGTGTCGATCGCGCCTCTGCGTGGCACCACCTTGGCGGCGGCCAGGATGCCGTTGATCTCCCTGACGCCGATCATCTTGCCCTCTTTGCCGCCGCCCACCAGCAGGCCGATGACGTGGCCGTTCTTGTCGCCGATCACGGGGGCGCCGATGAGTCCCTGGTCCGCCAGACCGCCCAGCTTGACCGGCTCGTCCACCTTCTTCTCCGGGTCGGCGAACGGCCTGCCGGTGTCGCCGCCCACGCCGCCCTTGGCCAGGTGGGCGATCTCGACGGTCTCCAGGACCTTCGGGCCCGGCCGGCCGAGGAAGCCCGCCACGTTGGTGGGCGAGCCCTCCTGGTCGGGCACCTTGTCGGCGAGCGGCGCGGTGGGCATGCCGACGCTTCCGGTCACGGGGGTCACCGGCACCAGCACTGCGGGGCTGTCGGGCGTCGGGCCGGCCTTGATGCACTTGACCTTGATGCCGTTGGGACTCGGCGGCGACACGTTGGGGTAGGCCGTGATCTCGGTGGTCACGTTGATGATGCAGGTGGCGGTGTTGGTCTTCGGCGGGTAGCACTCCGCCAGGTGGTGGTTGAGGAGGTCGTCCTTGAGCTTGTGCTTCTTGTAGTCGAGAGGGATCTTCACCTTGTGGTGCTCGGCGAAGACCTTGTTCGCCGCGTAGATCGCGACGTCGTTGGGGTTCACGGCCAGGCGTCTGAGCGCGACGATCGTGCCGTCGGGGTTGACGACGGTGCCCGTGCCGGCGGCGAACGGGATGTCGTAGGACCGCTCCACATGTTTGAGCTCGCCGACGTGGTCGAGCAGGGTGATCTCCACATGAGACACGGCTTCGAGCCGCACCACGGCCGAGGTCACCAGGTCGGTGATCCCGCTCGGGTGTTCGTGAGCCGCGACCGGCATCGCGATCAGCGCCAGTGCCGCCGCGACGACACCGGCAAGAGCTGTGAGGCGCGCCATCTCCGCTCCCAACGCAGGTCTAGGACCAGGGTCCCAATCACATGCTGTAAGTCAATAGACCGCCACGTAGACAAGCGCTTGCTAGGGGGCATAACGTACCTGGGTGGGCTACACGATCGGCGTAGATGTCGGTGGCACCTTCACCGATGTGGTCCTTGGAGGCACGTCCGGCGCGATTGCCGTGGCCAAATGTTTGAGCACCCACTACGACCCCATCGCGGGCATCGTGGCCGGCGTTACGCGCGCGCTCGGCGACCGCGACCCCGCGCAGGTCAGACGGGTCGTCCACGCGACGACCCTGGCCACCAACGCGGTGCTCGAACGTAAAGGGGTCCGGGTCGCTTTTGTCACGACTCAGGGCTTTCGCGCCGCCGTCCCGCTCGGGCGCTACGCGCGGGTCGAGGAGGACCGCTACGATCTGCGCTTCTCGCCGCCGCCTCCGCCGGTGGCCGCCGGCGACTGCTTCGAGGTGGTGGAACGCGTCTCGGCGCGCGGCGCCGTGCTGACGCCGCTTGACCTCGATTCCGTACGCCGGGCCGCCGCGGCGATCACGGCCCGCGGCATCACGTCTGCGGCCGTCTGCCTGCTGCACTCGTACGCCGACCCGGCCCATGAGCGGCAGGTCGCCGAGATCCTGCGCGAATCGATCCCGGACGTGGTGACGTCGTCGGAGATCTGGCCGGAGATCCGCGAGTACGAGCGCGCCACCACCACCATCATGTCCGCATATATCGGCCCATTGATGGCTTCGTACCTTTCGCAGCTCCGGGAGCGGCTGGCCGAGATCGGGATCCGCGCGCCCGTCCACGTCATGGAGTCGAGCGGCGGCGTGATCTCCGCCGAGCTGGCCGCCCGGCGCGCGGTGGCCACGATCGAGTCGGGCCCGGCGGCGGGGGTGCTGGCGGCGGCCGGGACCGGGTTCCCGAACGTGATCTCGTTCGACATGGGCGGGACCACCGCCAAGGCGTGCGTCGTGCGCGGCGGGGCACCCGAGATCACGAACGAGTTCCACGTCGGCGGCAAGGGCAGCTTCGGCGGCCGGCGGGCGGGCACCGGCGTGCCCATCAAGACCCCGGCCATCGACCTGGCGGAGGTGGGGGCGGGCGGGGGCAGCGTCGCCTGGCTCGACGCCGCCGGCGCGCTCCGCGTCGGCCCGCACTCGGCGGGCTCCTCCCCCGGGCCCGCCTGTTACGGTCTGGGCGGCTCCGAGCCCACGGTCACGGACGCGAACCTGGTCCTCGGCTACCTCTCCTCGGCCTCGCTCCCCCTGACGCCGGACCTGGCCGCCAAGGCCCTCGACCGGCTGGCCTCGCCGCTCGGGGTCTCCCGGGAGGAGGCCGCGTACGCCGTGCACGAGATCGTGAGCGCCTCGATGGCGTCGGCGGTGCACGTGGTGACGGTGCAGCGCGGCATCGACCCGCGCGGCTTCGCCCTGGTCGCCTTCGGCGGCGCCGGTCCCATGCACGCGGCCCGGGTGGCGGAGCGCTTCGGGATCGGGACGGTGGTGGTGCCCGCGCACTGCGGCGTCGCCTCGGCGGCCGGACTCCTCACCGGCGCCCTGTCCACGGACCGCGTCCTGTCCCGCCTGGACGCCCCCGACCCCTCCGCCGTCTTCACCTCCCTGACCGCCGAGGCCGCCGCCGACCTGGGCGTCTCCCCTTCGGACCCCGGGGTGCTGGTGTCACGCTCGGTGGACGTCCGCTTCAAGGGCCAGTCCCACGACCTGACCGTCGAGTGGACACCTTCCCGCGAGGTGCTGGCGTCCCGCTTCTTCACGCGGTACGAGGAGGTGTACGGGATCGCGCAGCGGGGCGACATCGAACTGGTCAGCTACCGCATCCGCCTCACCGCCCCCACTCCACCGCCCCCCGACGCCACCGCACCTCCCGCCGCACACACCGCCGACACCACCGCACCTCCCGCCGCACACACCGCCGACACCACCGCGCCGCCCGCCGCACCTCCCGCCGACGCCGCCGCGCCGCCGCCTGACGCACGCCCCGCCGCGCCCGTCGCCGACGACGCCCCTGCCGTGCGTGCCCTCGCCCCCACCTCCAGCCCGCAGGCCAACACGCCCTCCCTCAGCCCGCACCCCTTCGGCGCCGATGCGGCGAGCGTGGGTACGGCGGAGCCCGGCGCAACGGGCACGGCGCCCAGCGCGGCGACACCGAGCGGGGCGGCCGGTGGCGCGACAGCCGGGAGCAAGGCGACCGAGAGCGAGCCGCTCAGAGACGAGGCGGCAGCGACCGACCCCGGGACGCCAGGGAGCGAGGTGCCCGGGGACGAGGGGGCGGCGGCCGTGCCCCGGGCGAGGCGGGCGTACTTCCCCGAGACGGGCGGGTATGTCGACGTCCCCGTCCACACCAGGGACACCATGGCCGGCGGCCCGCTCCACGGCCCCGCGATCATCGAGGACGCCGAGTCCACCATCGTCGTCCCGCCCGGCTGGAGCGCCACCCTCGCCGGGACCCGCGCCGTCCACCTCACCAGGAGCACCACATGCCCGACCTCCTGACCGCCGAGGTGCTCAGGAACGCGTTGGTCGTAGCGGCGGAAGAGGCCAGCATCGTGGTGGTCCGCTCCGCGTACTCGACGTTCATCGTGGAGGGCTCCGACGCCTCGGCCGCCGTCCTCGACGCCCGGGGCCGCCTGATCGCCCAGTCCATGGCCACCACCCTCATGAACAGCATGGCCCTCAAGGTGGCGCTCCCCGAGCTCCTCAAGGACATCCCCCCGGACCGGATGAGCCCGGGCGACGTGTACGTGCTCAACGACGCCTACCGGGGCGGCGTGCACACCAACGACCTGCTCGTCTACCGCCCGGTCTTCGTCGGCCGGACCCCGGCGTACTTCACCGCCACCATGATCCACGTCTCCGACCTGGGCGGCCTCTCGGCGGGCGGCATGGCCCCGCTGGCGACGGACATCTTCCTTGAGGGCCTCCAGCTACCCCCGGTGCGCCTGGCCACCGAAGAGGGCCTGGATCCGGCGGTGGAGGCCATCCTGCGGGCCAACAGCCGTACCCCCGACAAGGTCATGGGCGACGTACGGGCCCTGGTGGCCGGGACGGCGGTGGCCGCCGCCCGGCTGGAGACCCTGATCGGCGAGTACGGCGCGGAGGGCCTGGGCGCGGGCGTCGACGACTACCTGGACTACACCGAGGCCAGGACCCGCGCGGCGCTGGCCGAGCTGCCGGCGGGCCGGTTAGAGGCGGCGTACCCGATCGACGATGACGGCATAAATCCGGAAAAATCGCATGAAATCCGGGTCGCCGTCACCCTCGGCCACGAACGAGCCGTGCTGGACTTCGCGGGCACCGGCCCGCAGGTCCCGGCCGCGATCAACGCCTCGGCCTCGCAATCGCTC
The DNA here is from genome assembly GCF_044458585.1 of Nonomuraea sp. NPDC050451. Classification (NCBI taxonomy): domain Bacteria; kingdom Bacillati; phylum Actinomycetota; class Actinomycetes; order Streptosporangiales; family Streptosporangiaceae; genus Nonomuraea; species Nonomuraea sp. NPDC050451. The sequence goes on along the minus strand of NZ_JBITHZ010000001.1, from coordinate 294,659 downwards.
GCCGCCGCCGTCTTCGCCGTCCGCTGCTTCCTGGACCCCACCATCCCCATGAACGACGGCTGCCTGCGGGCCATCGACGTACGCCTCCCCGAGGGCTCCCTGCTCAACGCCCGCTCCCCCTATCCGTGCGGCGGCCGGTACGTCCCGATCTACGCCGCCATGGAGGCCGTCTTCCAGGCCATGTCCGACGCCGTCCCCGAGCGCGCCATCGCCCCCAGCGGGATCCTGCAACCGTTCTCGATCGCCGCCGTCGGGGCGCCGTACTGGATCCACCTCTCCTACGACTTCGGCGGCGTGGGCGCCCGCCGGGGCCTGGACGGCCCGGACGCCACGGGCGTGCACTTCGGCATCGGCCGCAACTCGGTGCCGCAGGCGGAGCCGGTGGAGAGCCGCTGCCCGCTGATCGTCGAGTCCGTCGAGACCATCCCGGACTCCGGCGGCCCCGGCCGGTTCCGGGGCGGGCTTGGCTCGCGCACGGTCTACCGTTTCCTGGCCGACTGCCACGTCACGACCCGCGGCGACCGCCTCCGCCTCCCACCCCCGGGCCGTGACGGCGGGCTGCCGGGGCGGCTCGGCGGCTTCTTCAAGCGCCACCTGGACGGGACGGTGGAACGGCTGGCGTCCAAGGTCAACAATGTACGGTTCGCGGCTGGGGAGGCGTTCATCGTGGAGACGACGGGCGGCGCCGGCCTCGGCCCACCGGCCGAACGCGACCCTGAGGCGATCCTGGCCGACCTGGAGGCGGGCCGCGTCACGCCACGAGGGGCGACCGAGGATTACGGTTTCATGGCTTAGTCAGCGGGATCGAGGCTCAAGGGAAGGGCGACGACAGGGTGACACCGGCCCCCTAGGCGGTCGGCCCACGCGCGCACGTCCGTCACTTGAAGTCACGAGGCCGCCACGATTCGGCGCCCTGACGGACGGCGGCGTGGACGGCGCGGGCCGCCCGGGCGCCCCACTCCGAGCGGGGCCCGCCGAACAGCTCCGCGGGCCCGTCCGCCGGCACGGCCACGCAGACCGCGTCCGACGCCGTGCCCGTGCACGGGAAGCCCGCCTCGATCAGCGCCTGGGACTTCGCCTCCGTAACCGTCATCACCGCGTTGACCAGGGCCGCGTCCGTCATGGCCACCGGCAGCACGGTCACGATGTTGACGGTCCCCACCCGCATCGGCGCCAGCTCCGGGTCCGCGCTCCCTTCAGGGGCGGCGGCCCAGGTCGGGACGCGGAGGCCGACGGTCGCGTACGCCTCCACGCCGCCGTCCGAGGCCTGGACGCAGCGGTCGACGGAGGCTGCGGTCAGCATGCCGACGCCGTCCCCCTCCGGGCCTAACGACAGCAGGTGATCGACCGGGTCCATCCGTGAGTACCCGGCCACCACCTGCGCGTTCAGCACCCACTCGCGTAAGCCGATCCCGCCGCCCAGCAGCGCGGAGGAGATCATCCGCCAGCCCGGCCCGAACTCCCACAGCAGCGCCCCCAGCCGTGCCCCGTCCTCCACGCGATACGTGAGCTTCATGGCCCTCCCCTGACGAGGTGCACGACGGGCCGGCCGTCCGGCCCCGGCTCGATCTTGACATGGGCGTCGAAGTGCCGTCCCACCAACGGCTCGGTGAGCACCTGGGCGGGCCGGCCGGAGGCGACCGCGCGCCCGCCGGCCAGCAGGAGCAGGGAGTCGGCGTAGAGCCCGGCGACGGTCAGGTCGTGCAGGGTGGTGACGACGGTCAGGCCGTCCGCCCGCCGCAGCCGGTCCACCAGCTCCAGCACCTGCTGCTGGTGCCCGAGGTCGAGGGCCGTCGTGGGCTCGTCCAGCAGCAGTACGGGCGCCCCCTGGGCGAGCGCCCTGGCCAGCACCACGCGCTGGCGTTCGCCGCCGGACAGCTCCCCCGCGCGCCGCATGGCGAGGGCGGTCAGGTCGAGCCGTTCGAGCACGCCGGCGGTGACCTCCCGGTCGTGCGCGCTCTCCCGGCCCAGGTAGGGGATGTACGGGGTGCGCCCGAGCAGCGCGTAGTCGAAGACCGTCATGTCGGGAGGCAGCGCGGGGGTCTGGGGGGCGTAGGCCAGCAGGCGGGCGCGTTCGCGGGGCTTGAGCCGGGCCGCAGGCCGGGAGTCCAGCGTGACCTCGCCCCGGTGCGCGACGAGGCCCATGACGGCCTTGAGCAGGGTGGACTTGCCCGCCCCGTTCGGCCCGATGATCGCCAGCCACTCGCCGCCTCGCACCTGGAGCGAGACGTCGGACACGACCTCGCGGTCGCCGAGCCGTACCGACAGCGCGTGGGTGCTGATCATGTGGCCGTCCGCCTGGTCATGCGCAGGACCCCGACGAAGAACGGCGCCCCCACGAACATGGTCACCACCCCGATCGGCAGCTCCGCGGGCGCGATCACCGTACGCGCGATGAGGTCGGCCAGCACCAGGAACGCCCCGCCGCCGATCAGCGAGAGCGGCAGCACGATCCGGTACGAGCCGCCCGCCAGCCGCCGCACGATGTGCGGGATGACGATGCCCACGAACCCGATCAGCCCGCTCACCGCCACGGCCGCCGCGGTGGCCAGGGAGGCGGCCAGCAGCACGGTGAGGCGCACCCTGGCAGCCCGAACGCCGAGGCTGGTGGCCTCCTCGTCGCCCACGGACAGCACGTCCAGCATCCGCCCGTGCAGCAGGAGCAGCACGGCCGAGACGGCGGCGTACGGCAGCACCAGCCAGAACTGGTCCCATCCGCCGCCGACGTCGCCGAGGATCCAGGAGTAGACGCGCTGCAGCTCCTCGACCTTGAACTGCTGGACGAACGTCTGGATCGCGGTCAGGAACGAGGTGACCGCGACCCCGGCCAGCACCAGCGTCGCGGTGCCGCCGGAGCGCCCCGCGGTGTTGCCGAGCGTGTACGCGAGGAACACCCCGCCCACGGCCCCGAGGAAGGCCGCGACGGGGATGCTCGCGCCCGACTCCGGCAGCAGCACGATGGCCACGGTCGTCGCCAGGCCGGCCCCGGCCGCGGCGCCCAGCAGGTACGGGTCGGCGAGCGGGTTGCGGAACACGCCCTGGTACCCCGCCCCCGCCATGGCCAGCAGCCCCCCGACCACCGCGGCCACCAGCACCCGCGGCAGCCGCAGCTCGAACAGCAGCCCCTGCTCGACCGGTGCGAGCCCGGAGTCCACGTGCACGAACGGCAGCCAGTCCACGGCCTGGAGCACCACCTGCCAGGGCGAGATGTCGGCCGCCCCGTCCAGCAGCCCGGCGATCATGCAGACGGCCAGCACGCCCAGGGCGCACGCGATCCAGAGTGGTCTGGCCCTGGACGGGCCGGCCTGCGCCGCCATGGTCAGCTCTTGGCCCCGGCCTTGGCGACCGCGGCTCCGATGGACTCGGCGAGCTGGACGACGCGCGGCCCCCAGCGGGAGGCCAGGTCGTCGTCGAGCTGGATCACCTGGTCGTTCTTGATGGCCGACAGGCCCTTCCAGCCCGGCCGCTTGGCCAGGGTGTCCTTGCTCTGCTGGCAGCACTTGACGTCGCCGAGGAAGATCATGTCGGGGTCGGCCTGGGCCACGAACTCGGCCGACAGCTTGGGATAGCCGCCCGCCTGGTCGGGCGCCTTGTCCGCGATGTTGGTGAGGCCGAACAGGCTGTAGACCTGGCCGATGAACGTCTGGGACGTCGCCGCGTACGGCGTCTGGTCGAGCTCGTGGTAGTACGTGAGCTTCTTGTCCTTGGGCGCCTCGGCGGCCAGTTTGTCCATGGCCGTCTTCATGCCGGAGACGACCTCGTCGGCCTTGGCCTTGTTGCCGGTGGCCGCGCCGATCTCGGCGATCTCCTCGTACGCCTCGTCGAGCTTGGTGGCGGCGGGTTCGAGCAGGACGGGCACGTTCACCTTGCCCAGCTCGGCGACGATCTGGTCGATGTCGTTGGAGACGATGACCAGGTCGGGCTTCTGGGCGACGATGGCCTCGACGTTCGGCTTGAAGCCGGACAGGTCGGTCTTGGGGGCCTCGGCCGGGTAGTTCGACTGGTCGTCCACGGCGACGACCTGGGGGCCCGCGCCGATGGCGAAGAGCGTCTCGGTGTGGGTGGCCGAGAGGGAGACGATCCGCTCGGGCTTCTTGGCGAGGGTGACCTTGCCGTTGCCCGCCTCGACGGTGACGGGGAAGCCCGCTGCGGAGGCGGGGGCGGGGGCGGAGGAAGCGCCGGGGGCTGCGGACGGGGTGGCTGTGGTGCCGGTCTGGCCGCATCCGGCCAGGATCAGCGTTCCCAGCAGCGCGCCCGCGAGGGCCGTACGTCGGGGCCTCACGAGTAGTCCTTTCACTGTCGGAACCGAGAGACCCGCGTTTGAGCGACGGATCACCCTTTTCCACGAGGGTTGATGACGTCAGCGCAGAGGCAGGCGACCTGGCTATGACAGTTGCGGGACAGCGCCGGACTCGCACCGGACTTCGCTGCGACCCTGCGCATCGGACAAACGCTATCAATCCTCCGGATGCCCGCGCCGTCAAGGGGTCAGTTGGGACTCCGCCTCGGCGATGATCTCCTGGAGCCTGAGCCCGTGGGCGGCGTCGAGGGGGTGACGGCCGCCGTTCCGCACGGTCTCGGCGAACTCCGCCACGAGCGTGACCAGGGGGTCGTCGTCGTACCGCTCCAGCACGGCGCTGCCGGCCCGCCCGTACACGGCGAACGTGGCGGGCGGCGGGTCGCCGACGGCGGCCATGCACAGGGACGCCTCGCTGACCGCGCCGCCCTCGTGCTCCAGCAGCAGCCCGGTCCAGCGGAGCGGGTCGCCGTGCGCGCGCACGGCGGTCACCCGGCCCAGGGCGGCGTCGAGCAGGTCGATCACGTGCGGCCCGACGTCGAGCAGGGCGCCCTTCTCCAGCCGCCACGGCGTGCCGTAGGGGTGGTCGCCGAGGAGGACGCCGGAGATGTTCGCGGCGTGGCCTCCGAACGGCTGGATCTCGCGGCACCGGGCCAGGAAGTCGCGGGTCCGGGCGGCGTACCGCAGGGAGAGCACCATCTGGGAGGCGACGCCCGCCTCCGCGACGGCCTCGGCCAGGCGCCGCGCGCCGTCCAGCGTGTCGGCGAGTGGCTTCTCCAGCAGCAGGGCCTTGCCCGCGCGGGCGGCGCGGACGCCGAGCTCGGCCTGTACGGCGGGCGGCACGCAGAACGCCACGGCCTCGCAGGCGTCGAACAGCTCCTCGACGCGCTCGAACACCGGCGCTCCGAGCCGGGCGGCGGCCTCGGGACGGCGGGCCCACACCCCGGCCAGCCGCGTGTGCGGCCCCCTGGACAGCATCGGCGCGTGCGCCCTCTCGGCCCACGGGCCCGCTCCGACCAGCCCGACCGCCACCGGCTCCATGAGACCTCCCCTGCTCACCGCACGTATGGGGAGGATCTTCCCATACCGCAGCACAACGGCCGGTTGGCTCGATGGGCGGGTGCCCCGCGCGGCGCCCGCCCATCGGCGTCAGTGGGCCCAATCAGTGAGCCCGATCAGTGGGCGCGTCGTTCAGGTCGCGCCAGCGCTGGACGGCGTGCTGCGGGCGGTGGGCCAGGGTGCCGGAGTCGATGGTCAGGGTCTGGCCGGTGATGCAGCGGGCCTCGTCGGAGGCGAGGAAGCACACCAGGTTCGCGACGTCGTCCGGGGTGCACGGCCACGGCAGCAGCCGTTCGGCGGCCTTGTCGGCGAGCTGCTCCTGGCTCAAAGCCCGCTGGGCGGTCTGGGTGAGGACGAGGGCGGGGGCGACGGCGTTGCAGCGGACGCCGCGGGAGCCGTACATCGTGGCCACGAACCGGGTGAAGCCGATCAGGGCCGCCTTCGAGGCCCCGTATGCGGCGTGGACCTCGTCGCCGACCAGGGCGGACACCGACGACATGAGGACGATGGCGCCGCCGTCCGGCATGGCGGGCACCGTGTGCTTGACCATCAGCATGGCGCCGCGCAGGTTGACCTCCATCGTGCGGTCCCAGACTTCGACGTCGAGCGAGTCCAGATCCCGGTCGCGGCCGTAGACGCCGGCGTCGAGCGCGGCGGCGTTGGAGTGCAGGACGTCCACCCGGCCGAACGACGTCACCAGGGCCGCGACCGCCTCCTCCACCTGCTTCTCGTCGGAGACGTCGCAGGTCAGGGCCATGGCCGTGCCGCCGTGGGCGCGGATGGCGGCCGCGGTGGACTTCGCCCCGGCCGCGCGGAGGTCCAGGACGCCGACGCAGGCGCCCTCGGCGGCCAGGCGCGCCGCGCAGGCCGCGCCGATGCCCGAGCCCGCGCCCGTCACCATCGCGACCCGGCCGTCGAACCGGCCTGAGGGGCGGCCGCTCACCACTCCACCGCCAGGGACGTCAGGCCGCGGCCGACGATCGACCTGCGGTGGGCGACCGGCGCGCCGGGGACGAGCCGCAGGCCGGGCAGGCGGCGGCCGAGCACGTCGAGCGCGGTGCGCAGCTGGAGGCGGCCGAGCGCGGCGCCGACGCAGAAGTGGATGCCGTAGCCGAAGACCATGTGCTCGGCGGCGTTGGCCCGGTCGATCAGGAAGCGCTCCGGCTCGGGGAAGACGCTCTCGTCGTGGGCGGCGGAGTCGGTGGAGAGCAGGACGAGGGCGCCCGCCGGGATCGTCACGCCGTGCAGGGGGATGTCGGTCACGGCGTAGCGGAACGAGCCCAGCGACGCGCCGTCGATGCGCATGCACTCCTCGGCGGCGTTCGCGACCAGCTCGGGCGGCACCGGCCAGGCGCCCTCCCGCAGCAGGCGCAGGACGGTGTTGCCGAGCTGGTTGGGGACGGTGTCGTTGCCGCCGAGCAGGATCGTGGAGATCAGCTCGACGACCTCGCGGTGGGTCAGCTCCACGCCGATCAGGGAGGTCATCAGGGACGTGAAGTCGTCCTGCGGGTCCTTGGCCCGGGAGGCGACCAGGCGGTCCACGTAGTCGAGGTAGGTCAGGAAGCTGTCGGCGAGTTCGAGCTGGCGCTGCGGGGGCTGCGGCGACAGGAAGAGCTGGAACCAGTCCTTGACGTGCGCCTGCACGAACGCCTCGTCGGCCTCGGGCACGCCGATGAAGCGGGCGGTCAGCTTGATCGACGGCTCGTGGCCGATCTCGCTGACGAAGTCGGCGCTCTTGCGCGGCTCCAGGCGGTCGAGCAGGTCCTCGTTGAGCCGCCGGAACTCCTGCTCCATGGCCGCCACGGCACGCGGCGTGAACGCCTTCGACACCGACCGGCGCAGGCGGGTGTGGTCGGGCGGGTCCACGTTCGCCACGAAGCTGGACAGGAACGAGCCATGCTCGCCCAGCTTCTCCCTGGTCTCGCGGGTCAGGCTGCGGGAGATCGTGAGCGAGCCCTTGGAGGAGAAGCGCCGCGGGTCGCCGTAGGCCGCGCGCACGTCGGGATAGCGGGTCAGGACGTACGCGCCGAGGTGCTCGCTGCGGAAGACCGGCCGCTCCTCGCGCAGCCGGCGGAGGAAGTCGTACGGGGCGGCGACGTGCCAGTCCGCGCTGACGTCGAAGTCCTCAATGTCATCGGTCATGCGAAGATCCTCCGCGGGTTGTCGACGAGCATCTGGTGGACCTGGTCGTCCGTGACGCCCCTCTTGCGGAGCTCGGGCACGACGTCGCGGGGGACGTGGAGAAGGTGGTAGTTGGGGTGGCGCCGCCGTACGACGTCGGCGTCGAAGCGGTCGTTGAAGCAGTACGAGTCGTGACTTAAGACCATTTTTCCGGCGTGTCCGCGCTCGCACATCTTCGCCACTATCTCCACGCGGTCCTCGAACGGGCTGATCGTCTCGATGCCGAAGCGGTCCATGCCGAGGTAGGAGCCGTTGGCGATCAGCTCTTCCAGGTAGGCCACGTCGGTGGAGTCGCCCGCGTGCCCGATGACCACCTTGCCCAGGTCCACGCCCAGCTCGCCCAGGAGGCGCTGCTGTTCGAGGCCGCCCCTGGAGGCGCTGTGGGAGTGCGTGGTGATCGGCGTGCCGGTCTCCAGGTGCGCCTGCGCGACCGCCCTGAACACCCGCTCGCAGCCCTTGGTCATCCCCAGGTGGTCGGAGGCGCACTTGAGCATGGCCGCCTTCACGCCGGTCCGGCCGATCCCCTCGACGATGTCCCGCACGAAGAACTCGGCCAGCCGGTCCGGCCCCCCGAACAGCGATCCCGGGCCCCGGTTGCCGAAGTACGGCGGCAGCGCGTCGTAGGTGTAGAGACCGGTGGCGGCCACGATGTTCACGCTGGTCAGCTCGGCCACGCGCTGGACGGCGGGGACGTACCTGCCGAGTCCCAGCACGGTCAGGTCCACGATCGTGTCGATGCCTTCGGCCTTGAGCGCGTCGAGCTTGCCCGCCGCCTCGCGCGCCCGCGTCTCGAGGTCCCATCCCTCGGGGATGTCCGGCCAGTTCCACAGGATCTCGGGGCTCAGCCCGAAGACGTGCTCGTGCATGAGCGTCGCCCCCAGCTCCACCACCGGCCCCCGTACGGTCTCAGGCATCCGGGCCTCCGAGGCTCACGCACGGGAACCTCTCGTGCTCGAACGGCCGGTTGACCTCGAGCCCGAGCCCGTCGGTCTGCCGGTAGGGCAGGCCGGTGTAGAGGGCGTCGGCGTCGAAGTACGTCACGGTGAACGACAGGCGCGGGCTGTCGCGGCGGTTCGCGGGCGCGCCGTGCACGGTCAGGGCGTGGTGCACGGTGGCGTCCCCCGCCTCGAGGTCGAGCGGCGGCGACAGCTCCAGCTCCTTGAGCCACGGGTGCTGGGTGAGCTGGTCGTCCCCCGGCCGGGTGAAGCTGCGGCCGAGCAGGCCGTACCGGTGCGAGCGGTCGTAGAAGCGCAGCGACCCCATGTCGGCGGGCACGTCGGCGAGGGCCAGCCAGACGGTCAGCATGGCCGAGCGGTCCATCGGCATCCAGGGGAAGTCCTGGTGGAACTCGGTCGCCCCGTGCTCCCCCGCCTCCTTGACCAGGAGGTTGGTGACCTGCACGCGCACGGCCCGGACGCCGCGCAGCAGCCGTACGGCGTTGCGGCCCATCTCGGGGCTCGACGTCAGCGCGCCGAACATCTCGTCGCTCGCCGCGATGTCCCTCGACTGCCCGAACGCCTCGTCGACCAGCGACTCGTGGCTCCTGGACCGGCCGTTCAGGAAGCCGGTGGCGCGCTCGCGCAGGGCCGCGGCGGTGCCCGGGTCGATCAGCCGGCCGAGCCGCACCCAGCCGTGCTCGCCGAAGAACGCCGCCTCGTCGTCCGTCACCTGGCGCACCGGGATCTCCATGCCCACAGTCTGGCACCTAAGCAAGCGCTTGGTAAACCCGCGATTTGAGTATCCCTTACTCATGCGAGCCCCCGCCCCGCGGGCTCACCCTCGGGGCATGACCACCGTTGAGACAACCTCCTCCACCACCGGCTTCACCCGGAACGCGATGATCGCCTGCGCCGTGATCTCACCGCTCACCGTCGCCCTGACACTCCTGCTCGCGCCGTTCGACGCCACGGCCGAGGGCGAGCCGTACATCCGCGCCCTCGTCGCCGACCTCGACGCCTACGCGCTGTGGAGCTGGGTCGGCGCCCTCGGCGTCGTCACCCTCATCCCCGCGATCTTCGCGGTGAGCAAGGTGGCCCGCTCGGGGCGGCCCGTGCTGGGGCTCGTGGGCATGATCCTGGCCTTCGCCATGGCCCTGCCCTTCGGCCTGACCTCCGACGACACCATCTACGCGGCCGCCAAGGCGGGACTCGACGTGCCCACCACGAACCGGCTGGTCACGGAACTGAGCGAGGGGATGCCGACCTCGATCCTCGGGTTCACGTTCTTCCTGAGCCTGCTCGGCTTCGCGCTGCTGGGGGTCGCCGCGCTCCGCAGCGCCGCGCCGAAGTGGGCGGCCATCACCATGATCGTGGCGCCGTTCCTCATCCCGGTCCCCTGGTTCGCCGGGCTCCCGGACACGGCGGGCGGCGTGGCCTGGCTGGTCTTCACCGCCGCCACCACCGGCATCGCCCTCGCCCTCCCCTCCCGCTGACCCGACCGGCTCCCGCGAACGCAGGCGCCTCCCACCAGGCCGTGGGAGCCCGACGCCGCCGAGCGGGAGCGGGCGTTCGCGCGTACAGTGTCGCCCAAGCGCTTGCTCAAGATGATGGGAGGCATCGTGCGGCGGTTCAGGTTCGGGGCGGTGGTGCGGGAGGCCGGGTCGGGCGAGGCGTGGGCGGAGAAGGCGCGGCGGCTCGAAGCCCAGGGGTACGACGTACTCCTCGTGCCCGACCATCTCGTCGGCCCCAGGTTCGCGCCCATCGCCGCGCTGACGGCGGCCGCCTGCGCCACCACCAGGCTGCAGGTCGGCACGCTGGTGTTCGCCAACGACTTCCGGCATCCGGCCGTGCTGGCCAAGGAGGCGGCCACGCTCGACCTGCTGTCCGGCGGGCGGCTGGAGGTCGGGATCGGGACCGGGTGGATGGCGCGCGACTACGAAGGGGCCGGGCTGGCGCTGGAGCCGCCGGGCGTGCGGGTGGAGCGGCTGCGGGAGGCCGTGGCCGTGCTCAAGGGGCTCTGGGGGGACGGGCCGTTCAGCTTCCAGGGCAAGCACTACCGCATCGACGGGCTCGACCAGCGGCCCAAGCCCGTACGCAGGCCGCACCCGCCGATCGTGCTCGGCGGCGGCGGGCCGCGGATGCTGCGGCTGGCGGCCGAGGAGGCGGACGTCGTGAACATCGGGATGCGGGTCCGGCCGGACGGCAGCGGGCCCGACGACAAAGACGGCGGCCTGGCGGCGTTCCTGCGGAAGCTCGAGATCGTGCGCGAGGCCGCGGGCGAGCGCTACGACGCGCTGGAGCTGGGGACGAGCGTGGTGCAGGTGGGCGAGCGGAAGGCGGAGGAGGCGTGGAGCGCGGCCGACAGCTCGTCGCTCGGGGAGACGCCGCAGGTCCTGCTCGGGACCCGCGCCGACATCATCGACAAGCTCCGCTATTGGCGGGACGAGCACGATATTTCGTATTTCGTGGTGCATCACGAGCGTGACCTGGACGCCTTCGCCCCCATCGTCGAGGAGCTCGCCACCTGACGCCGGGCCGGAACCGGGCATACCGGATGATGGACTCCATGGAAGAGATGCTGCTGCTCCGGCACGGTGAGACCGAATGGAGCAAGGCGGGTCAGCACACCGGACGTACGGACCTGCCTTTGACGGAGCACGGCGAGGACCAGGCCAGGGCGTTGGCGCCGCTGGTCAAGGGGCAGTCGTTCGACCTGGTGCTGGTCTCCCCCGCCCAGCGCGCACGGCGTACGGCGGAGCTGGCCGGCCTGACCGGCTACGAGGTGGACCCGGACCTGTGGGAGTGGGACTACGGCGGCTACGAGGGGATCACCACGCCGAAGATCCGCGAGAGCCACCCCGGCTGGTACCTGTGGCGGGACGGCGTGATCCCCGGCGACGCCGAGCACCCCGGCGAGAGCGCCGAGCAGGTGGCCGCCCGCGCCGACCGGGCGATCGAGCGGGCCGGGAAGGCCGGGGGGCGGGTGGTGCTGGTGGCGCACGGGCACTTCCTGCGCGTGCTGGCCGCCCGCTGGCTGGGCCTCGGGCCGGAGGAGGGCAGGCTGCTGAAGCTGGACACGGGCACGTACTCGCGGCTCGGCTACGAGCACGCCGAGCCCGTGCTCCTGGCCTGGAACGCCCCAGTGAGCTGACAGGTGAGCTGACGGGTCAGCCGACCTTCGAGCGCACGGCCGACTCGTGCATGGCGCGGCTGACCAGCCAGCCACGCAGCGACCCCAGCGCGGGGTCGTAGGAGAGCGGCTGCTCCCACAGGGCCGTGAACACGTTCTGGGTGATCTCCTCGGCGTGCGCCTGGCTGCCGGTGACCTTGACCGCGACCCCGTACACGTACGATCCGTGCTGGTCGTAGGCGTCGGCCAGCGCGTCGAGGTCACCGGCCGTCAAGCGCGCGCACAGCTCCATGTCGCTCATCAATCGCACCCCAGCGTCGCGGCGGCGCTGATCATGTCGCGGGCCAGGGCGGAGTCGCCCTCGGCGGCGTACGGGAAGGAGTCGGGCGGCCGGCGGTTGGCCAGCAGCCGGCAGAAGTCCACCGCGTCGGCCGACACCAGCACCGCGACGTGGTCGGAGGTGGGCGACAGCGGGATCGTCCAGGTGCCGCCGCCCGGCCCGGTCAGCACGACGGTGGCCGAGACGTCGCGGCGCGGCTCCCGCATCGCCCGCGGCAGCAGCGCCAGCCCGAACTCCGCGATCATGTGCACGTGCTCGGGACGCGGCGGCTCCTGGGAGCGGTCGGTGGCGGCCCTGATGTCGTCGGCGTGCGTCCACGTCTCGAACGTGCGCTGGATCAGGGCCTGGCGCAGCGGCGCGCGGGCCGGCCGCGCTCCCGCCAGCGCGACCTCCACGCCGAGCAGCACCTCGCTGCTGGCCGAGACCCGTTCGAGGAGGCTGCCGGCCTGCTCGCGCCAGCGCCGGTGCACCGGCGGGCCGCTCGTGCCGCGCACGCCCATGAACCGGGCCACGGTCGCGTCGTTGGCCGCCAGGTGCTCCATCAGCCCCCTGACCGTGCCGTGCTTGACGATCGGGGCGTCCCACTGGGGCACGCTCAGCTCGGCGAGCAGGTCGTCCATGAGCGCGACCTGCTCGGCGTACGGGACCACCACCGACGACACGCCCAGCACGGCCGGGCTGCGGCGGCGGCGTGCCTTGGACAGCACCGCCTCGCGCAGCGTGGGCGGCGGCTCCGCCGCCGGGTCGGGATGGTCGAGCAGCGCGATGGCGGCGCGGCAGTCGGGGCACGCGGCGACGTGCTCGTCGGGGCTCTGCCCGTTGTAGAGGTACGAGTCCGTCATGGCCACCTCCGCAGCCGACGCTAACCCGGCGGGACCTCCGGCGCCAGGCGGCAACCGGGGAACGGTGCCAGAAGCGTCTCACGCCAGGGGCCTTCCAGATAGTCGCGAGCCCGTTTGCTCCAGTCCAGAAGCCGGGAATCGGGCGCGACCTCGTCGTCGAGGCCCAGGGCGGCGTCGCGGGCGCGCTGGGTGGCCAGGTGGTCGTCGAGGGAGACGCCCCAGACGGTGACGGCCTCGGTGTCGCAGAACAGCACCTCGTACAGCCCGACCAGGGTGTGGCCGTGCTCGGCGAGCAGCGGCGCCCGCTCGGTGCGCACCGCGTGCAGGTAGTCGAGGGCGGCCCCCGGGCGTACCCGGGCGTTCTCGAAGAGGTAGAGCTCGGCGGCGGGCGCCTCGAACAGCGGCGGGCAGCCGGGCGCGGCGCCGAGGGGCCTGGAGAAGGCGGAGAAGCGCAGGTCGTCGATGTCGGACAGGAAGAGACGCTCGTCGACGCCCTGGTAGATCTCCATCATCTGCCGCCAGCCGCCGTCCCATCCGCCGTGGCAGTCCCACAGCGTGACGGCCTTGAACTGCGGATGGCCGGTGATGCCGACGGCGTAGAAGGCGCCCACCAGGTCGATCTCGCGGGACCTGATGGACATGCCGGAGGTGAGCGAGGGCGCGCCGCGGCTCTCGTCCTCGCGCTTGTAGCGGGTCAGCCAGGTGAGGTACTCCAGGGGCCGCCTGGAGTTCATCGGCCGGAAGTCGACCTCCTCGATCAGGTGGATCGCGCGCCGCACCACGCCTCCTCTACCAAGCGGTTGCTTGGCATGAGGATAGCGATCAGGTCAGCGATTGGGAAGGTTGCGGTCCCCGTCCCGTGAGCCACTCCAGGACCCTGCGGTGCCCGGAGGCGGCGTCCTCGAAGTGGCCCCAGTGCCAGTACCGCGGCTGGTCGCGGAGGCCGGTCACCCAGGTCCGGTAAGAGACGGAGGCCCCCGTGGTGGCGGGCGCCACTCCATACGTACGGATCACGACCTTGCCGCCGGGCGCGAACAGCACGTCGTCGGCGATCGGATACAGGGTCATCTGGTCGAGCATGACCCTGATCCTCTCGGCAACAGAAGGCCGGGCTGTTAAGCCTCCGGCGCACCCCCGTTAAGCGGGTGCGCCGGAGGTTACAAGGCTGTTAAACGAGCAGGCCGTCGAACTCTCCGTCCTTCACCCCGAGCACCAGGGCCCGGATCTCGTCGCGGGTATAGATGAGGGCAGGGCCGTCGGGGAAGCGCGAGTTGCGGACCGCGATCCCCCCGTCAGGAAGCTCGGCGAGCTCCACGCAGTTGCCCTGCGAGTTGCTGTAGCGGCTCTTGCGCCAGGCGACCTGAGTCAGGTTCGCCGCGGGCATGCCGTTGTAGGTCTGGTTCATCTACATCTTTCTGAGAAGACCGCCGATGAGCTCGACGGTGCCCCCTGGCGTGGTGCTCTCCACGCACAACTGCTCCATGGCCGTGAGGTACGGGTCGATGTCCTCGCGTTTGTCCAGGTACAGGGCACCCCAGAGCTGCTCGACGTAGACAACGTCCGACAAGTCGGACTCGGGAAACCGCAAGATGCTGAACGCGCCCCCTTCAGCGGCATGCTTGCCGAACCTGAAGGGCATCACCTGAATGGTGATGTTGGGAAGGGCAGCCACTTCCAGCAGATGCTGGAGCTGCTCCGCCATGACCTCCCGCCCGCCGATGGTCCTCTTGAGCGCCGCCTCGTCGATGACGGCCCACAGGCGGGGTCCGTCCTTCTGGGTGAAGCGCTCCTGACGCTGCATGCGCATATGCACGCGGCGTTCGATTTTGTCCGGACTCAGACCGGGGTTGCCAAGCTGGAATACCGATCGCGCATACGAGGCAGTCTGCAACAAACCGGGCACGAACTGCACCTCGTAGGTGCGGATCATCTCGGCGGCCTCCTCCAGGCCCACGTAAGTGGTGAACCACGAAGGCAGCTCGGCCGAGTACTTGTGCCACCACCCGGGGGTGTTGGCCTCGCGAACCATCTCCAGCAGGGCACGGCGCTCGGCATCGTCGACGACGCCGTACAGGGTGAGCAGGTCTTCCACGTCACGTGTCTTGAAACCGACCCGACCGAGCTCCATCCGGCTGATCTTGGACTCGGACGCCCGGATGTGGAATCCGGCCTGTCCACGGTCGAGCCCGCTGGCCTCACGCAGGCGCCTGAGACTCGCCCCCAGCATGATGCGCCGTACGGTCGAACCAGAACCGGGCGGATCAATGGACACGTGCTGCTCCTTGTTCGTTTCCTTGCGACGCGGAGGGCGGCGTTCGGCCGTCCACCGCAAGTAGCGGAGTATGCACCTAGGGTGGGCTGCGGTCGGCGACCCACCCCATGTTGCGGGGTATACACATACAGTCTGTCACTTCACGGCCGAAAGATCATGGGCCGCGGACAAGATCCCCTTTCCCCCATATTGACCATTTGAGGGCAACCGTAGCGCCTGCACGGGTTGTCTGCACGTGCATTCGCTCTTGCACCTGCACGAGGATTTGTCGCAGAATGATCACCGTGCAATCCACCACGGCGCCCGGCCTGTGGACCA
The DNA here is from genome assembly GCF_044458585.1 of Nonomuraea sp. NPDC050451. Classification (NCBI taxonomy): domain Bacteria; kingdom Bacillati; phylum Actinomycetota; class Actinomycetes; order Streptosporangiales; family Streptosporangiaceae; genus Nonomuraea; species Nonomuraea sp. NPDC050451. The sequence continues at coordinate 279,282 of NZ_JBITHZ010000001.1, read as the reverse complement.
CGTTCGATTGGTGGCCTCCGGTCGGCTGGTGGCCGGAGGCGGCCCGCGATCTGTTGGTCCCCGGCCCGTCCGCGAGCGCCACGTTCGTGCTCCCGCCCAGCCCGGCCTCGGTCCACTCGGCCCGCAGCTTCACCGCCGGCGCGTTGTCGGGATGGGGGCTCGCCGAGCTGATCGAGAACATGGAGCTGGTGATCTCCGAGCTCGCCACCAACGCGCTGCGCCACGGCCTGCACCTGGACGAGCCCCATTGCCAGCGCCCCGTCCACATGTCCCTCGTCCGCCGGGGACCCCTGGTGACCAGCGCATTCACCGATCCCGGCTCATCGGTGCCGGTGCTGCGATACCCTGGCCCCCTTGACACCGGCGGCCTCGGACTCCACATCGTCGAATCACTCAGCCTCCGCTGGGGCTGGTCCGCACTTGCACCTCACGGGAAGATCGTCTGGGCAGTCCTCTCCTGACCGGGGGTGATCTGCATTACCGTGGATGCTCATGGCTCACGGTGAGTCCCCGCGTGCGACCCCATGAGAGTTGCTCACAGATGGAAGATCACCTGCTCGGCTGGCTGCGAAAACTGAACGAAGACAGGCTGGGCCGCATCCTGGCCAACAGGCCCGACGCCATCGCCGCTCCCTGGCCGCGGCGGCTCGACATCCTGGCCCAGCGGCTGAGCAACGGCTTCGCCGTGATGGAGACCCTGCGGGCCCTGCCGCTGCCCTGCCTGCAGCTCGCCGAGGCCGCCCTGGCCATGACCCGCCCCACGCCCGAACGGCTGGCCGGCTTTGTGGACGCGCCGGTCGAAGAGGTGACCCCCTGGCTGGAGCACCTCTACGACCACGCGCTGGGCTGGCCGGGCGACGACGGCGTCATCCACCTCGCGGAGGGCGTTGCCCGCTGGTGGTCCGCCCCGCTCAGCCTGGGCGAGCCGCTCGACCACTACGTCAACTCCTGGTCCATCGGCAACGACGCGCTGCACGCGCTGGCCCGCAACCTCGGCCTGTCCTCCCACGGCCACAAGCGCCGCGTCATCACCCGCGTCACCGAGGCGCTCGCCGACCGCGAGCGCCTCGACGCGCTGCTGCGCGGCGCGCCCGACGGCACGATCCCGCTGCTCGACCGGTTCGCCTGGCAGGGCCCGGCGCTCAACGTCGACGGCGGCCGGTTCGTCACCCCCGGCACGCCGGAGAAGTGGTGCGCCGACCACGGCCTGCTCTTCCGCCCCAGCTGGCACGTCGCGGAGATCCCCCGCGAGGTGGCGATCTGCCTGCGCGGGCCCGGCTACCACCCGGCCTTCCGGCCCGAGGCGCCCGAGGTGGCCACGATCCCGGTCGACCCCGAGGAGGTCGACCATCTGATGACGCTGGCCGCCCCGCACGTGGTCGAGCGGTGCGCGGCCCTGCTCGACAACACCGCCAAGACGCCGCTGCCCCTGCTCAAGACCGGCGGCGTGGGCGTGCGCGAGGTGCGCAGGGTGGCCAAGGAGACCGGCTGCGACGAGGACGAGACGCGGCTGCTCCTGGAGGTCTGCGCGGTGGCCAGGCTGCTGGCCTGGGACGAGCAGTCGGGCGGCATGATCCCCACCGAGCGGTTCGACCGGTGGCGGCTCGACGAGGGCTCGGCGCGGCTGCGGGTGCTGCTGGCGGCCTGGTGGCGCATGGAGCGCTCGTCGCTGCGCAAGGTCGACGGCAAGTACGGCACCGTGCTCGGCGACGACCCCTCGGGCAGCGCGGTCGCCAGGATCCGCAGGTCCGTGCTGCCGGTCCTGGCCGGCCTGCCCGCGGGCACGGCGTTCGCCGACCGCGACAGCCTCGTGGCCAACGTTCACTGGCACGCGCCGCTGCTCGATCTGGAGCTGCTGCTGGCCTGCGCGCCCGCCGTGCTCGACGAGGCGACGCTGCTGGGCCTGCTGGCCAACAACGCGATCACCGACCTCGGCCGGGCGCTGGCCGGGCTCACCGCCGGGCCGGGCGACGAGAACGACGACGCCGTGCCCATGGTCGAGCACGACCCCGAGCTGGCCGAGGCGGCCACCAGGGCGCTGGCGAGCGTGCGCAGGAGCGCGCTGTTCGGGCCCGACCTGACCGCGGTCGTGACCGGGCCGCCGTCGGCGGAGCTGGCGGCGCTGCTCGACCGGGCCGCCGACCGCGAGTCACGGGGCGCGGCCTCGGTGTGGCGGTTCACGACCGAGAGCGTGCGCCGCGCGCTCGACCGCGGCTACGACGCCGACGCCCTGCTCGACGAGCTGGCCGGGGTCGGCACGATCCCGCAGCCGCTCGAATACCTCGTACGCGACACCGCGCGCAGGCACGGCGAGGTCACCGTCACCACCGTCGGATGCGTCGTCCAGGCCGGCGACCCCGCGCTGCTGGCCGAGATCGCCGCGCACCGGCGGCTGGGCCGGCTGGGCCTGCGGCTGCTCGCGCCCACGGTGCTGGTGAGCGCCGCGCCGGCCGACCGCACGCTGGCCGCGCTGCGCGAGGTCGGCTACTCCCCCGTGCCCGTCGCCGACACCGGCCAGATCACCATTCACCGCGCCAGGCCGGAAGAGCCGCCGAACGGCAAGCTGATCCTGCTGCCGGGCGGCCAGGTGGCCGAGCTGTCGGAGTTCCCCGGCCTCGCGGAGCTGGAGGTGCCCTACATGCTCGCCGAGCCGATCCCCGACCCGTACGAGCATGCCCGCCGCCTGGTCTCCACCGGCCGCGCCGAGGACGGCAAGAACGGCCGCACCTGGGCGATCATCGGCAGGATGGCCACCAGGCTGCCGACGGCCCAGCAGTCGCTGCTCGGGTTCGTGGTCGACCGGGGCGTACGCGCCGGCATCACGCTCACCGACGGGCTGACCGCCACGATCAGCCACGGCGAGCTCAAGGGCGCCGCGCTGGACGCGTGGTGCGAGGAGGCGGGCGACTACCTCGAATTCCCCCTCGCCGAGATCGTCGAGGTCAGGGGAGCTCTTTAGCCTTCTTCAGGTTGGCCACCAGCCCCTCGAGGAAGGCCGCGTAGCCCTGGTAGCTGTAGGGCGCCTCGGCGTTCCACGGGTAGAGCTGGCCGGCCTTGACCGCGGGGAGCTTGGCGAAGGTGGGCTTCTTCATCATCTCCTCGGGCTTGAGCGACTGGGTGCGAGTGTCATAGAGGATCACGTCGGCGTCGTACTCGTCGGCGTTCTCCCAGCTCAGCGTCTGGAAGAAGCCGCCCTCGTCCACCTTCGACGGCTTGACGACGTCCAGGCCCGCGTCCATCAGGTGCACGATGTCCGGGTACTCCGGCGGGTTGACCACCCACATCGCGTCGGGGCCGCCGGACATCATGAGGATCTTGAGGTTCTTGAACTGGGCGAGTTCCTTGGTGGCGGCCTCCATGCGGGCCTTGGCCTCGGGCACGCCCTGCATGTCGGCGCCCAGCGACTTGGCCAGCTCCTCGTACTTGCCGATCACCTGGGTGGCGCTGCGGCCGGTCAGCATGATGCCCGCGGTCGGGGCGACCTGCTCGATGGTGTCCTTCGACTTCTCGGGCACGTACCAGAGGGTGCCCTTGATGTACATGCTGCTGACCAGGAGGTCGGGCTGGAGCGCGATGTACTGCTCCACGTTGAACTCGTCCCACACGTTGCCGAGGCCCTGGACCTTGGTGATGTCGACGTTGCCGACCTGCGGGTCCTTGGAGCCGTCCTTGAGCTTGTGCGGGCCGAAGACGGCGACGGGGCGCACGCCGAAGTCCCACAGCGCGGCGGCGGCGCCGACCTGGGCGACGATCCTGGACGGGGTCTTGGGCTGCTCGACCTTCTTGCCGCGGTCGTCGGTGAACGTCCAGCTTTGAGCGGCGCCCGAAGCAGTGGCGGCCGAGGTGGCGGGGGCGGACCCGCCGGTGGCCGGCTCGCCGCCGCACGCCGCCAGTGTCAGGGCTGCCGCGAGGCCCGCGGCGGACGCCAGAAAACCCCTGCGAGGCAGAACCGGTCCCGACATGTACATCTCCTAAGGTTAGGCTTGCCTGATTACTGGGCGTTTAGATTAGCCTTGCCTAAGTTTGACCGCTACGAGAGGGGGTCGGGTGCGCCCGGCTGAAGACACGACCCCGCCGCGCTGGGGGGCCGTGGGGGACGATCCGCCCGCCACCGGCCACCCCGCTCCCACCGCAGGTCCGAAGGGGCGAGCCTTCATGCTCGCCGCCGGGCTCGTCGTCACGGTGGGCGTGCTGGCGCTCGTGGCGATGGCGAGCGTGGCGCTGGGGGCGCGATCCGTGTCGTTCTCGACGGTGATCGACGCCTTCCTCGCTCCGAACGGCTCCAACGACCACACGGTCATCCGCGAGCTGCGCATCCCGCGTACGCTGCTGGGCCTCGGCGTCGGCGCGACGCTCGGCCTGGCGGGGGCGCTCATGCAGAGCCTGACCCGCAACCCGCTGGCCGACCCCGGCCTGCTGGGCATCAACGAGGGGGCCGCGCTCGGTGTGACGCTGGCGCTCGGCCTGTTCGGGCTGTCCGATCCGGCGGTCTACGTCTGGTTCGCGTTCGGCGGGGCCGCGCTGGCCTCGGCCGTCGTCTACGCCCTGGCCTCCGCGGGCCGCTCGGGCTCCAGCCCGGTACGCCTCGCGCTCGCGGGCGTGGCCTTCGGCATGGTGTGCACGGCCGTGGCCTCGGCCATTTTGCGGATGGACGCGCAGACGTTCGACCGGATGCGGTTCTGGCTGACCGGGTCGCTGGCCGGGCAGACGGCCGACACGCTGGTGCGGCTGGCGCCGTTCATGGTGGCCGGGCTGGTGCTCGGGCTGCTGCTGGCCAGGCCGCTCAACATGCTCGCGCTCGGCGACGACGCGGGCCGGGCGTTCGGCGTGGCCGTGAACCGTACCAGGGTCCTCACCGGGGTGGCCGTCACGCTGCTGTGCGGCGCGGCCACCGCCGCCGCGGGGCCGCTGTGGTTCGTGGGGCTCATCGTGCCGCACGCCGTGCGCGCGGTGGTGGGGCCCGACCAGCGGTGGGTGCTCCCCTACTCGGCGCTGGCCGCGCCGGTGCTGTTGCTGGCGGCCGACGTGGTGGGCCGGGTCATCGCCCGGCCGGGAGAGGTGCAGGTGGGGATCGTGTGGGCGGTGATCGGCGCGCCGATCTTCATCATGCTGGCCAGGCGTAGGCGGGTGGCGGCGCTGTGACCATCCGCGTCGGCCCCTGGTCCGTACGGCTCGCACCCCGCGCCCTGCTCGTCGGCGCGGTCCTCGTCGTGGTCGCCTGCGCGGTGACCGTGGCGGCCATCTCGACGGGCGAGTTCACGGTGCCCGTGCCCGACATCGTCTCCGCGCTCTTCGGCCAGGGCACGCCGGTCGCCGAGCTGATCGTCAACAAGCTCCGCGCCCCTCGCGTGGTGACCGGGCTGCTGGTCGGCGCGGCGTTCGGGGTGAGCGGCGCGATCTTCCAGAGCCTCACCAGGAACCCCCTCGGCAGTCCCGATTTCATCGGCTTCACCGCCGGCGCCTCGACGGGCGGCATCGTCGCCGTCGTGGCCGGCGGCTCGGCGATGGTGATCGCCGGTGGCGCGCTGGCCGGGTGCGTGATCACGGCCGTGCTCGTGTACGCGCTGGCCTTCCGCGGCGGCGTGCAGGGCTACCGGCTGGTCCTGGTCGGCATCGGGGCGAACGCGCTGCTGCTGGCGGTCAACTCGTACCTGCTGACCAGGGCGAACATCAACGACGCGGCCACCGCGGGCGCCTGGCTCACCGGCAGCCTGAGCGGGCGCGGGTGGGACCACGCGATGCCCGTGGCGCTGGCGCTGGCCGTGCTGCTGCCGGTGTGCGCGTTCGTGGCGCGGCCGATGCGGATGATCGGGATGGGCGACGACGCGGCCAAGGCCATGGGGATCCGGGTGGAGCTCGTGCGCGCGGTGGCGATCACGGCCGGCGTGCTGCTGTCCGGGGTGGCCACGGCCGCCGCGGGGCCCGTCGTCTTCGTCGCGCTCGCCGCGCCGCAGCTCGCCCGGCGGCTCACGCGTTCGGCCGGGGTGACGATGGGGGCCTCGGCGCTCATGGGCGCCGTCCTGCTGACCGGCGCCGACCTGGCCGCCCAGCGCGTCCTCGCCCCCACCCAGCTGCCCGTCGGCGTGCTGACCGCCGCCATCGGCGGCACATATCTCGCCCTGCTCCTGCGAAAGGACCGCCACTGATGGCCCGTTTGTCAGGCACCGCCCGTTTGTCAGGTACTGGTCTCACCCTCGCCTACCACCAGCGCGTCGTGGCGACCGACCTGAGCGTGGCGATCCCCGACGAGTCCTTCACCGTGATCATCGGCCCGAACGCCTGCGGCAAGTCCACCCTCCTGCGCGCCCTGGCCCGGATGCTCAAGCCCAGGACCGGCGCGGTCCACCTGGACGGGAGCGTGATCACGTCGCTGCCGTCGAAGGAGGTGGCGCGGCGACTGGGCCTGCTCCCGCAGAGCTCGGTCGTGCCCGACGGGATCACCGTGGCCGACCTGGTGGCCCGCGGCCGCTACCCGCACCAGCGGCTCATGCGGCAGTGGTCGCGCGCCGACGAGGCGGCCGTCTCCGAGGCCATGCGCGCCACCGACGTGGCGGAACTGGCCGACCGGATCGTGGACGAGCTGTCGGGCGGGCAGCGGCAGCGGGTGTGGCTGGCCATGGCGCTGGCCCAGGAGACGCCGATCCTGCTGCTGGACGAGCCGACCACGTTCCTGGACATCTCCCACCAGATCGAGGTGCTGGACCTCTGCGCCGACCTGCACGAGGCCGGGCGCACCATGGTGGCCGTCCTGCACGACCTGAACCAGGCCTGCCGGTACGCGACCCACCTGATCGTCATGCGGGCCGGCGAGATCGTCGCGGAGGGGGATCCGACGGAGATCGTCACGCCTGAGCTGGTGCACCGGGTGTTCGACCTGCGCTGCGAGATCATCCCGGACCCGCAGTCCGGCACCCCGCTCATCGTCCCCGAATCCCGCCGCCGCATCTCCACCTCCGCCTGACCCACCCCGCCGGGTGGATCAGGGGGTGGTGAGGGTGGTGGCGAGGGTGGTGATGGCCGCGGTCGCGCGGTCCGGGCCGTAGGTGTCCTGAAGGGCCGCCGCCGCCTCCGCGCCCATCGCCGCCAGCAGCGCGTGGGACAGCGGGTCGGCGTCGCAGCCCGGCCGGGCCTCGGCCAGGAGGATCGCCACGTGCCGGTGCCAGAAGCGGTAGGCCCCGATCCGGTAGCGGGCCCCCGGGCTGGCGGTCTCCGACATGCGGACCAGGTCCAGGTGGGCGAAGAGGTAGTCGAGGTAGGCGGCCACGAAGGCGGTCAGGCGCTCGGGCGCGGGGGCGCTGGGCCCGAGGGGCGGCGGTCCGGACAGGATGCGCTGCTGCAGATCGCGCTCGCGCGCGTCCAGGAGCGCCACGGCGAGCCCCGACTTGTCGCCGAACCGCCGGAAGAGCGTGCCCTTGCCCACCCCGGCCTCCGCGGCGACGGCGTCCATGGAGACGGCCTCCACGCCCTTCTCCGCGAACAGCCGGGCGGCCGCGGCCAGCACCTTCTCCCGGTTGCGCGCCGCGTCCGCCCGCTCTTTCACCGGCTGGCCGACCAGAAGCTCCAGGGACTCCGACATGATTCGGACTCTAGTCCATTTTCAGTGCCCGCCGGCACAGCGGGAACGTGCCATTCGACATGGAACGAACGGCCGTCCCGGGTGACCCTCAGCCGGACAGACACCAACTGGGGGATCTCATGGACCACGCCGTCGTCATCGGCGCGAGCATGGCGGGGCTGCTGACCGCGGCCGCCCTGCACCGCCGCTTCGCCACCGTCACAGTACTCGACCGCGACACGCTGCCCGCCGTGGACGTCCACCGGCGGGGCACCGCGCAGAGCCGGCACGCGCACGGCCTGCTCGCCAGGGGCCGCGAAACCATTGACGAGCTGCTGCCCGGCATCACGGCCGAACTCGTCGCGCAGGGCGCGATGGAGGGCGACCTGCAGCGGAACGCGCGCCACCACCACTCCGGGCGGACGCTGGCCCGCGGCGACAGCGGCATGATCGGGCTGCTCGTCAGCCGGCCGCTGCTCGAAGGCCAGGTACGCCGCCGGGTGAGCGCGCTGCCCGGCGTGCACGTGTCGCCTGGCAAGGTCGTCACCGGCCTGCTCTCCCGGGACGGGCGCGTCACGGGGGTGCGCCTGGCCGACGGGGAGCCGATCCCGGCCGACCTGGTGGTGGACGCGGGCGGCCGCGCCTCGCGCACGCCGCTCTGGCTGGGCGAGCTGGGCTACCGGCCGCCCGAGGAGGAGCGGGTGGGCATCGACCTGCGGTACGGCACGCGCGAGTTCCGCCGCACCCCCGGCGACTTCGGCGGCGACCTCGTCGTGGTGATCGCCCCCACGGTCGAGTCGCCGCGCGGCGGGGTCGCGCTGGCGCTGGAGGACGACCGCTGGATCGTCACCATGGCCGGCTACGGGGAGGGCCCGGGGCTGGGCCTGACCGAGTTCGCCGAGTTCGCCGCCGGCCTGTGGGCGCCCGACCTGCACCGCCTGGTCAGCACGGCCGAGCCGATCGGCGAGCCGCGCACGTACCGGATCCCGGCCGGGATCCGGCGCCGCTACGAGCGCCTGGCCCGCTTCCCCGAGGGCCTGCTGGTCGTCGGGGACGCGGTCTGCGCGTTCAACCCGATCTACGGCCAGGGCATGACGGTCGCCGCGCTGGAGGCCAGGATGCTGCTCGACCCGGACCTGCGGCCGCTGCCGTTCTTCCGGCGGATCGCGAAGATCGTGGACGGCCCGTGGGAGATCACGGTCGGCGGCGACCTGCCGATGCCCGGCGTCGAGGGCAACCTGACGCCGAAGGTCCGCATGGTGAACGCTTACCTGGAGCGCTTCCACGCGGCCGCCGCGCACGACCCCGAGCTGGCGCTGCGCTTCCTGCGGGTGTCCAACCTCTATGACCCGCCGCCGTCGCTGATGAGCCCGGGGACCCTGCTCAGAGTGCTCCGCAGCGGCGCACAACGAGCAGTGCCAGTGCCCGCGTGACCTCGCGCAGCTCGCTCAGCTCGACCTGCTCCCTGGGGGCGTGCGCGTAACGCACGTCCCCGGGGCCGTAGTGCAGGGTCGGGATCCCGCCGGCCGCGTACAGCCGCAGGTCGCTCCCGTACGGCGCCGCCGCCTCGGCGGGCCGCGCACCCGTGACGTCGGCGACCGCCCGGCTCACCTCGTCCAGGAGCGCGTGGCCGGCGGGCAGCCGGCCGCTGGCGAACTGGCCGCCGGGCCACGTCACCAGCGGCGGGTTCGCGCGCAGCCAGGGATGGGCGACGCCGGCGACCGCCTCCTCGAACGCGGCCCGCGCCGCCGCCGGGTCCTCGTCCAGCCGCACCCCGAGCCGCCCTTCGGCGACCAGCAGGTCGGGCACGGTGCTGGCCCAGTCGCCCGCGCGCACGGTGCCGATCTCGATCGGGTACGGCGCTCCGTCGCCCCGGAAGAGGTCGGGAAAGTCCCGGTTGCGCTCGGTCTCCAGCCGCCTGATCGCCTCGAACACCGGCCAGAACGCCTCGACCGCGCTGACCCCCTCGTGCCGCGTGGCCCCGTGGGCGGCCCGCCCGGCGATCTCCAGCCGGAACGTCAGCGCGCCCGCGTTGGCCGTGATGACCGCGCCGCTGGTGGGCTCGGTGATGACCGCGGCCTCCGCCGTGTGCCCCCGGGCGAGCGTGGCGAACGCGCCGAGCCCGCCGTCCTCCTCGCTGATCACGCAGTGCACCGCCAGCGGCCTGGCCAGCCTGACCCCGGCCTTCTTGATCGCCCGCGCCACGGCCAGGTTCGCGACCAGGCCCGCCTTCATGTCGCAGGCGCCCCTGCCGTGCAGCACGTCGCCGGTGATCCGGGCGGCGAACGGGTCGCGCCCGTCCCACTTGGCCAGGTCGCCGGTCGGGACGACGTCCACGTGGCCCTGCAGCGCCAGCGCGGGCGGCCCTTCGCCCTCGGTGACGGCCACGACGCCGTACCCCTCGGTCCTGGGCGCCTCGGTGCCGGGGAAGCCGGGACGGCCGGTCAGGTCGGCGAGGTCGAGCTTCCAGACGTCCACGTCCATGCCGGCCTCGGTGAGCAGGCGGGCGAAGCGGTGCTGCAGCTCGGACTCGGCGTCGGTGCCGGTCACGCTGGGGATGCCGACGGTCTCGGCCAGCAGGTTCACGGTCTCGGCCTCGTCGATGGCGTTCAGGACGCCGGCCTCCACGTCGCGCATGGAGCACACCTTACTCATGAACCCGGATCGCGGTTTGTGGCGATACAGGGCGTGCGGACATGGATGAGCTGGATCGTGGTGGTGCCGTTCGCGGGGTGGGCGGCGGTGCGGTTGAGCGGGTTCGAACCGGACTGGCCGTGGGTGCCGGTGGTGGCGTACACGCCGTACGCGGTGTGCGCGGCGGTGGTGAGCCTGGCGCTGGCCTGCCTGCTGCGGCGGTGGGCGGCGGGCACGGTCGCGCTCGTCACGGTGCTGGCATTGGTGCCTGCCGTGCTCCCTCGTGGCCTGGTCGACGGCAACCCCGACGCCGACGGGCCGGTGCTGCGGGTGCTCGCGGCGAACCTGCTGGTGGGGCGGGCCCACACGGCGGAGCTGATGGCGCTGATCAGCAGGTTGCGGCCGGACGTGCTGACGTTGCAGGAGTTCACGCCGGACGCCATGCGGCGGCTGGACAGGGCGGGGGTGCGCGCGATGTTGCCGTACGCCGTCACCCGGCCGCGGGAGGGGGTCGGCGGGTCGGCCGTGTACGCGCGGCACCCGGTCACGGCCGGGCAGGCCATCAACTACGGCGGCTTCGGGCAGGCCAGGGCCTGGCTCAGGCATCCCGGCGGGGCACGCGTGGAGATCGTGTCGGTGCACCCGTGCGCGCCCAAGCGGATCGGGCGGCAGCCGTGCTGGCAGTCGGGCCTGGAGGCGCTGCCGCCCGCGGGCAAGGAGCTGCGGGTGCTGGCGGGCGACTTCAACGCCACGCTCGACCATCTGCCGGTACGCGCCCTGCTGGCGAGCGGCTACCGGGACGCGGCCGACGTCATGGGACGGGGATTCGTGGCGACCTGGCCGCAGGAGGGGTCGCAGGTGAACCTGCCCGGTGTGGCGATCGACCACGTGCTGGCGGATTCGCGGATGGCGGTGCGGGAGTTCGAGGTGCTGCCGTTGCGGGGCACCGACCATCGGCCCGTGTTCTCCGAGCTCAGGCTGCCGTGATCGTGACTTCCGGAGTCTCGCGGGTGCCGTGGCTCGTAAACTTGGGCGCGTGGTAGAGCCCAAGTTCGAAATTCAGATGCTGCACGACCGGGTCATGATCAAGCTGGAGCCCGAGGCCGAGGAGCGGCGCAGCGGCTCCGGGATCGTCATCCCCGCGACGGTCAAGATGGCCAACCGGCTGGCCTGGGGCGAGGTGTGCGGCGTCGGCACGAACGTGCGCTCGGTCAAGGTGGGCGACAAGGTGCTCTTCAACCCGGACGAGCAGTCCGAGGTCGAGGTGCACGCGCAGGTCTATCTGGTGATGCGCGAGCGCGACCTGCACGCGGTGGCCACCCAGGAGACCGACCACGGCACCGGTCTCTATCTATGACCCTCGGGTGAAGGAGAGCCAGAGTTCCGCGGCCCACGTCGTACGGGGCACCTCCGCGAGCACGCGTGTCGCCTTGCCGGTCAGATCCAGCACCACCAGCCGGTAGGCCGTGCCGCGCGCCACGACGGCGATGACGTGGCTGTCGTCCCACCAGCCGAACAGCGCCTCCGGCCGGGCGTTCACCCGCTGGACGATCTTGCCGGTGGCCGGGTCGACGAGGCAGAGCTGTTCCTTGAAGCGTGACGGGCACCAGGTGGTCAGGCGGGTGCCCGACGGCGAGAACGAGTCCTCGGGCCCGGTCGGCAGGCCGACGCCGGCGTAGGTGCGCAGGACCGCGCCGTCCACGGCCCGGTAGACGCGCAGGCCGGTGCCGTACATGGAGACGAGGTTGCCGTCGGGGCTCCACCAGAAGCCCGCTTTCGCGCTCAGGCCGGTGACCCTGATCGTGCGCGCGGTCTTGGCGGCCACGTCCACGACGGTGTAGCCGATCACGCGCCACGTGCCGCCCGTCTTCTGCTCGACCGTGAGCGCGACCCGTTTCCCGTCGCGGGACCAGGAGGCGTAGGAAGCCGTCAGGGGCTTCTTGACCGTGCGGATCCGGCCGGCGGCGCCGGTGGTGCGGTCGGTGACGATCAGGGAGTCGTAGCCCGACCGGTACGCCCTGGGCACGCCTGCCGTCAGCCGGCCGCCGGGCGCGACGGACACTTCGGACAGCGACTGCTGCCAGGTGAACGTGCTCCCGGTCGTGGACCTGAGGTAGGTGCGCTTGGTGCCGAGACCGTAGGCGGTCAGGCGTACCGGATCACCTGTCGTTTCGCGATATTTCACGCCCCCGGTCCCGGGGAGCACGAGGTCCGCCCGGGCGGCGGGACCCGTAAACCCCGCGGACGCGTGGCCGGAAAGCGTTAAGGACAGCGCGATGGCGATTTTGGCGATCACGCCCGCAGAATAGGCAGGAAAGCATGAACTATCGGCCCGGTATACCGGACCGATCTATATGTAACCCCGGACGAACTCGATCGCGTCGAAGCCGAGCGTGAGCAGGCCGAAGTAGACGATCACCGCGGCGGCGGCCACGGTCACGACGAGCACGACGACGCGAACCAGCCAGCCCTGCCGCTTGTACCACTCCATCCAGGCGTGCAGCGTGCGCTTGCCGAACTCCAGCACCCTGCGGGCCCAGTGGAACTCCACGGCCAGCACCGCCAGCCCGGCGAACACGACCGCCCACCCCGGCCCGGGGAAGGGCACCATGATCAGCCCGGCCACCACCATGACGGTCCCGATCACGCCGAACACGATCTTCAGCGTGAGCGCGCCCGTGCGCGTGGACCTGATCCCGTCCAGCCACCCGTGGAGCCCCGTACGGCGCTCGGGCATGCCGGACTGCTCGGCGGCCTCGCCCTTGAGCAGGTCGGCGTCGCCGGTGTCGGAGTTCTGAACCTGCACAATTCCCCCCGGCAGTCGGTGTGCCATCCAGGATACGGGCCCCTACTAGGTGCCGACTTGCAGGCGACTAGCAAAGCCCGAAACCCTACGGACGGCAAAATTTCCCGCCAGAAGAGGCTACTTCCGGCAAACATCGGTTAATGTCTGCTATGCCCGAGGTCTTGCTTCGTACCGTCACCGGCCCTGTACGCGCCGCGGCCATCACCGGCCCCGTACTCCCCCACGAGCATCTGCGTACCGACATGCGCTGGGCCGTCGGCATCGACTCGGACCCGTACCGGTGGCTCGACGAGGAGCAGGCCGTCACCGCCGAGCTCCGCGAGCTGCGCCAGGCCGACGGCCTCGGCCTCGTGGTCGACCTGACCTGCGTGGGCATGGGCCGCGACGCCGCCGCCCTGGCCCGCATGGCAGCCGGCAGCCGGGTTCCGGTGATCGCGTCGACCGGCCTGTTCGCCGAGCCGTTCACTGACGTCGGCGACGCGGACGTGGACACGCTCACCGCCCGGCTCATGGACGAGATCCTCAGCGGCGTGGACGACATGGGCGTGTTCCCCGGCGTGATCGGCGAGGTCGGCACCTGGGGCGCCGAGCCGACGCCGCGCGAGGAGCGCTGGCTCGTCGCCGCCGCCCGCGCCTCGCTGAAGTCGCGCCTGCCCGTCGCCACGCACGGCGCGCACGCCCCCGCGCTCCTGGAGATCCTGCTCGGCCAGGGCCTGCCCGGCTCCCGGGTGGCCGTCGGCTACGCGGGCACCGACCTGGGCGCGGCCAGGAAGATCGCCGAGGCTGGCGCGTACGTGAGCCTCGGCGTGCTCGGCCTGGGCCCCGACCAGGCGGCCAGGATCGCGCTCGGCCTCATCGAGGACGGCCACGCGGACCGCCTGCTGATCAGCACGGGGCTGAGCCGGGTGGCGCAGCTGCGCAAGTACGACGGGCCGGGCTACGCGCACCTCTTCCACGCCCTGCTGCCACGCCTGCGCGAGGCGGGCGTCGGCGAGGACACGATCGGCCTCATCACCACCGCGAACCCCGTGCGCTGGCTCACAGGCGGAATGGCTTGACCTCAACCGACGTCAAGGTTGCAGACTCGCCTGCATGACCTTCACATCAGCGGAACTCGACTACCTGTCCTCGCAGCATCTCGGCCGGCTGGCCTCCGTGTCGCCCGGCGGGCAGGTGCAGAACAACCCGGTCGGCTTCTTCGTCGACGCCGCGACCGGCACGATCACCATCGGCGGGCACGCCATGGGCGCGTCCAAGAAGTTCAGGAACGTCCAGAAGGGCAGCACCGTCGCGCTCGTCGTCGACGACCTGGCCTCGGTCGATCCGTGGGTGGTGCGCGGCATCGAGATCAGGGGCACGGCGGAGGCGCTGAGCGACGTCGACCCGCCCGTGCCGTACTTCTCGAGAGAGATCATCAGGATCACGCCGAAGAAGATCACCTCGTGGGGGCTGGACGGCCCGCGCCAGACCCGGAACCTGTGAAAGCTCGCTAGGATCGGGGCAACACGAGCCTTGGCCGGGTGGGGATGGTGACGGAGCAGACGTACAGGGCCGGCCGCCTGCGCCGGCCGCTCGCCGCCCTGTCGCGCCTGACCCGGTTCGGCGACGTCCCCGTCGTGATCATGCTGGCGTGGGCGGGCTGGCTGGCCGTCCCGTGGTCGTTCAGCGGCCTCGCCCAGGCTCGCGCCGCGGCCGCTGCCGCCGCCGCGGACGCCGAGCCGCCGCCGTTCTCCGCCGAGTCCGTACGCTCCGAGCCGCCGCCTCAGGCGGCATGGGGCATCCCGGCCGCCCAGCCCCACCGGCTCACGACGGTGCGTTCCGTCGGCGATTCCAGGCCGGACCTGCTGGCTGCCGAGCGGGCCAGGATCGCCGGAGAGGTGCACGACGCGGCCGGGCACGGGCTGGCGGCCATCGCCATGCAGGCCGGGATCGCGCTCGTCACCCTGGACGACGACCCCGAGCAGGCGCGCGCCTCGCTGCGGGCGATCAGGGAGACCAGCACGACGGCGCTCGCCCAGCTGCGGGCCGCGCTCGACGGCATCGACCCGCCTGGGGCCGATCTCGCCGGGCTCATCGACGGCGTGCGGGCGGCGGGCGTGCCGGTGGACGTCGAGCCCGCGGACCTCGCCGTGCCCGCCCATCTCCAGGCCGCCGTCTACGGAGTGGTGCGTGAGTCGCTGACCAACGTCCTGCGTCACGCCGGGCCCACCAGGGCGCTCGTGCGGGTGGGCGGGGGTCCGGCCGAGTTCGTGCTGGAGGTGGCCGATCGGGGCGTGGGCCGTACCGGCGCGGGCGAGGGGCGCGGGCTGGCCGGGATGCGCGCCAGGGTCACCGAAGCGGGCGGCCACTTCGCCGCCGGACCGCGCGAGGGCGGCGGCTTCCAGGTGACCGCCCGGTTCCCCAGGACCTCCGCGTGACCACCCCGGACCGCGCGATCCCCTTGGACGACGCGGCCTCCCTGGGTGGGGCGACCGTCCCGGACGGTGCGGCCTCCCCTGAGGGTGTGATCAGGGTGGCCGTCGCCGACGATCAGGCGGTCGTGCGGATGGGGCTGCGGGCCCTGCTGGAGCGCGCGCCCGGGATGGAGTGCGTGGGCGAGGCCGCCGACGGCGCCGCCGCGCTCGCGCTGATCCGCCGCACCCGCCCCGACGTCCTGCTGCTCGACATCCGCATGCCCGGCATGGACGGGCTGGCCGTGCTGCGGGCCATCGCCGACGACCCCGAGCTGCGCGCCACCAGGATCGTCGT
The DNA here is from genome assembly GCF_044458585.1 of Nonomuraea sp. NPDC050451. Classification (NCBI taxonomy): domain Bacteria; kingdom Bacillati; phylum Actinomycetota; class Actinomycetes; order Streptosporangiales; family Streptosporangiaceae; genus Nonomuraea; species Nonomuraea sp. NPDC050451. The sequence continues at coordinate 263,539 of NZ_JBITHZ010000001.1, read as the reverse complement.
GGTGACGACCTTCGCCGTCGACGAGTACGTCTTCGCCGCCCTCCAGGCCGGCGCCAGCGGTTTCCTGCTCAAGGACAGCGCCCCGGAGGAGCTGGTCAACGCCGTACGCGTGGTGGCCGCCGGGGAGGCGCTGCTGTCACCGGCGATCACGAAGAGGGTCATCGGGATGTTCGGGCGGCACGGCAGCGAGCCGGTCGAAGGGCTGGAGACGCTCACGCCGCGCGAGCGGGAGCTGGTGGCGTGGGTGGCCACCGGGCGGTCGAACGAGGAGATCGCCAAGGAGCTGGTGATCAGCCCCGACACCGTACGCACCCACGTCAGCCGCGCCATGCTCAAGCTGCGCGCCAGGGACCGGGCCCAACTCGTGGTCTTCGCCATGCGAGCCGGGCTCAGCGTGTGAGGGAGCGCCGTCGCCTGGACTGAGGAGCGGCGGGAGCGCAGCGACCAGAGCGACGAGGGAAGGCGACGGCTCCCGGGCGACCGAACCCGCCTCACGGAGTGAGGCCATAAGCAGGACCTATCGCAGGAAACCCTCGTAGTTGCGCTGCTGGAGCTGGGACTCGATCTGCTTGACGGTGTCCAGCCCGACCCCGACCATGATCAGCACGCTCGTCCCCCCGAACGGGAAGTTCTGCTGCGTGCCCGGATCCCGGAGGATGGCGAACGCCACCAGCGGGAGCAGCGCCAGCACCCCCAGGTAGAGCGCCCCGGGCGCGGTCAGCCGGGAGAGCACGTACGCCAGGTATCGCGCCGTGGGCCCGCCCGGCCGGATCCCGGGAACGAATCCCCCGTAACGCCGCATGTTGTCCGCCACCTCCACGGGGTTGAAGGTGATCGACACGTAGAAGTACGCGAAGGCGACGATGAGCAGCACGTACACGCTCATGTAGAGCGGATGCGTCCCCGAGGTCAGGTTGAGCTCCACCCACGTCCGCGCCGAGTCCCCCAGCAGCGGCGCCGCCAGCGTCGGCAGGTACAGCAGCGAGGAGGTGAAGATCACCGGCACGATCCCCGCCTGGTTCACCTTCAGCGGGATGTAGGTGTTGCCGCCCCCGTACATCCGCCGCCCCACCATCCGCTTCGCGTACTGCACCGGGACCCGCCGCTGCGCCTGCTCCACGAACACCACGGCCGCCACTAGACACAGCCCGGCGGCCATCATCACCACGAAACTCACCGGGCTGAGCACGAAGATCTTCGCCATGTATCCCGGGAAGACGGCCACGACCTGCGTGAACATCAGGATGGACATGCCGTTCCCGATGCCCCGGTCCGTGACCAGCTCGCCGAGCCACATGACCACGCAGGCCCCCGCCACCATGGTCAGCACGATCACGGCCACGGGAAGCAGCCCCTCGTCGCGCAGCAGCGGCTTCGCGCACCCGGGCAGCAGCTGCCGGGAGCGGGCGAGCGCGACGATCGTCCCGGCGTTCAGTACGGCGAGGCCGACGGTCAGGTACCGCGTGTACTGGGTGATCTTCGCCTGGCCGCGCTGCCCCTCCTTCCTGAGGGCCTCCAGCCGGGGCACCAGCACGGCGAAGAGCTGCATGATGATGCTGGCCGTGATGTACGGCATGACGCCCAGCGCGAACACCGACAGCTGCAGCATCGCGCCCCCGCTGAGCATCTGCACCATGTCGAACAGGCCGCCCCTGGCCGACCCCACGCACTCCCGCACGGCCACCACGTCCACCCCCGGGGAGGGCAGGACCTGCCCGAGACGGAACAACGCGATGAGTCCCAGCGTGAACAGCAGTTTCTTGCGCAGCTCCGGCACCCGGAACGCCCTGGTCAAGACGGTCAGCATGGTCAAGGAGTCTGACCTGGGCGGCGCCCGGGGTCGTCCGCCGAGACGAGGCACCCGCGTACGCAAATCCGCGTACGCGGGTGTCAGGACAGCAAGCCGTCAGGACGGCGCGACGGTCAGGACGGCATGCGGTAGTCGCCGTCGCGGGCGTCCAGGATCGCCATGTGCCCGGGCAGGTGGCCGATCGCGTACTCGACGCCGCTGGCCATGACCGCCGCCTGCGGCGTCACCCCGCACGCCCAGAACAGCGGCACCTCCCCCTCCCGCACCTCGACCGCATCGCCGAAGTCCGGCCGGGCCAGGTCGCGGATCCCGATCGCCGCGGGGTCCCCGACGTGCACCGGCGCCCCGTGCACCAGCGGATACTGCCCGCTCACCTCGACCGCGGTCTTCACCAGCTCGTCCGGCACCGGCCGCATCGACACGACCAGCGGTCCCGACAGGCTCCCGGCCGCCGCGCAGGCGACGTCCGTGACGTACATCGGCACGTTCGTCCCCAGCTCCAGGTGCCGCACCGGCACCCCGGCCGCGAGCAGCGCCCGCTCGAAGGTGAAGCTGCACCCGATGAGGAACGGCACCAGGTCGTCCCGCCACCGCTCCACCACGTTGCCGAGGTCCGCGACCGGCTCACCGTCGCGGTAGAGCCGGTATCCGGGCAGGTCGGTACGCAGATCGCCGGGGAACAGCGGCGTGGACCAGGCGCCCGGCTCCCCCACGTCCAGCACGGGACACGCCTGCGGGTTGAGGTGGGCGAACAGCAGCAGCTCATACCGCAGCCGCCGGGGCACGGCGATCAGGTTGGCCTGCGTCCACCCCTGGCACCACCCCGCGGTGGGCACGCGCTCGCCGGCGCGGAAGCGCTCGCGCGCCTGCGCCGGGCTGAGGTCGGCGACGTCCACACCCTGACAGTACGCCTGCGTGGCATGTCCGCGTGATGTTGGGCGTTTCCGGGGTAGCGGGCTTGCCGTGCGTCTCGACGTGAACCTCCTCGACTACGTGCTCATCGCGATCTACTTCGTCACCGTGCTCGCCATCGGCTTAGCCGCCCGCAAGCGGATCAGCTCCAGCCTCGACTTCTTCCTCGCCGGGCGCGGACTGCCCGCGTGGATCACCGGGCTCGCGTTCGTCTCGGCCAACCTGGGCGCGATCGAGATCCTCGGCATGGCGGCCAACGGCGTGCAGTACGGCGCCATGACCGTGCACTACTACTGGATCGGCGCCGTGCCCGCCATGGTGTTCCTCGGCATCGTGATGATGCCCTTCTACTACCGCTCGAAGGTCCGCAGCGTCCCCGAGTTCCTGCGCAGGCGCTTCAACGGCGCCACGCAGCTGCTGAACGCGATCACTTTCGCGGTCGCGCAGATCCTCATCGCGGGCGTGAACCTCTACGCGCTCGCCCTGGTCATGGAGGCGCTGCTGGGCTGGCCACTGCCGGTCTCGGTGGTGGTCTCGGCGGTGATCGTGCTGGCGTACATCACGCTCGGCGGGCTCTCCTCGGCGATCTACAACGAGGTGCTGCAGTTCTTCGTGATCCTCGCCGGGCTGATCCCGCTGACCGTGCTCGGGCTGATCAAGGTGGGCGGCTTCTCGGGGCTGGCGGACAAGGTACGGCAGAGCCCGCTCGGCGAGGGCGGCCTGCACACGTGGGCGGGCACGGCGGGCGACAACCCGATGCACGCGCACTGGATCGGGATCGTGTTCGGCCTCGGGTTCGTGCTGTCCTTCGGGTACTGGACCACGAACTTCGCCGAGGTGCAGCGGGCGCTGTCGGCCAGGAACACGAACGCGGCCCGGCTCACGCCGATCATCGCCGCGTACCCGAAGCTGTTCATCCCCCTGGTGACGGTGCTGCCGGGGATGATCGCGCTGGTGCTGTTCAGCGGCTGGGGTGAGGGGCAGGCGTACAACAACGCGATCCCGCTGCTCATGCGGGACCTGCTGCCGAACGGCGTGCTCGGGGTCGCGGTGACCGGGCTGCTGGCGTCGTTCATGGCGGGGATGGCGGCCAACATCAGCGGGTTCAACACGGTGTTCACCAACGACATCTGGCAGTCGCACCTGCGGCCGGACCGCGACGACGGCTACTACCTGCGGGTGGGCCGGATCGCGACCGTGGCGGGCGTGGCGCTGGGCGTCGGGACGGCGTTCATCGCGGCCGGCTACTCCAACATCATGAACTACCTGCAGGCCCTCTTCTCGTTCTTCAACGCGCCGCTCTTCGCCACGTTCATCGTCGGGCTCTTCTGGCGGCGGATGACGCCGTGGGCCGGCTTCTGGGGGCTGCTCGCGGGCACGCTGGCGGCCTTCGCGTCGTACATCGCGTTCAAGGCCGGCATCGTGAACTTCGGCACCGAGCTGAACGCCAGCTTCTGGGGCGCGGGCGTGGCGTTCGTCGTGGACGTGATCGTGTCCGTGGCGGTCACGCTGGTCACCACGCCCAAGCCCGCCGAGGAGCTGCGCGGGCTCGTGTACGGGCTCAGCGCCGTCGACCTGGAGGACGACGCGCTCGCGGGCGACGCGCGCTGGTACCGCTCGCCGGTGTTGCTCGGCACTGGCGCCCTCGTCCTGGCCGTTGTGATGTACGGGGTGATCCTGTGAGTGACATTCGGATGGTGATCGGCGGGTTGTTCCTGGTGTACGGCGTGATCCTCGTCGTCGCAGGGGCGCTCGGGAGCGCGATCAACCTGTGGACCGGCCTCGCCATGGCCGTCTTCGGCGGGGCGTTCGTGGCATGGGCCCGAGTAAAACGCCTCTGACCGCCTCCTCCGTGACCCCCGGCCCGCGCCAGACGGCTCTTACCGCCTCCTCCACCCGTCCGCCTTCACCCGCTCACCCTCACCCGTCCGCCTCCGCCCGCTCACCCTCACCCGCTCGACTGCGCCCGCTCGACTGCGCCCGCTCGCCTCCGCCCGCTCGACTGCGCCCGCTCGCCTCCGCCCGCTCGACTGCGCCCGCTCGCCTCCGCCCGCTCGACTGCGCCCGCTCGACTGCGCCCGCTCGACTGCGCCCGCTCGTCGCAGGCCCTGCGACGAGCGGCGATCACATCACCGACACGCCCTTTCGCAGTCAGGATGCCGATAGCGCTCCGGCCCGGCTCGGTCAGCTCGTACGGCGGCCCTGACCGCGTGGCGAGTGTTCTCCGAACATCGCTCGCCCGGGGCAGCGGACACTCGACCACGCGGCCACCACCGGCGTGCGCCATCCGACCGTGCGGCTCGCCAAGCCGCAGAGCGCGCACGCGATCGGCACCACGAGGGCCGCTCGTCCACGCGCCGGGGCCGGACGCCTCAGTACTCGACCTCGAACGTATGGGCCCCGAGGGCGTACCCGTCCTGCCTGGGCACCACGTACCCATGCTCGATCAGGTGCTTGAGGCTCTCGCGCACCTGCTCCTCCGTCAGCCCGGACGCCCGCACCAACGCGGCCGGCAGCGCCATGCCGTGCTCCACCGCCAGGGACGCCACCGCCTCGTAGATGTAGACGTCGACGTCCGACAGAGCCTGCACATCGTGGATCTCGATCATGATCTCTGTCTCGCCCCCTCCCTCAGCCGGTTCGGGTCGACCTCGCGGTCCGGGTTGCGGCGAAGGTATTCGGATTCCAGTTCGTTCATGCGGGACGTGTGCACCGCCAGAGCGTCGTCGGACCCGTGGAAGAAGGTGTCGCTCCGGGTCGCGTGCAGTTGCCGCAGCTCGCGGAGCAGATCCTCATCGCTGAGCTGCGCTGGATCTATTCCCATCGTCGTCATGGGCTCCCCCTACCCCAGAGACCCCCGACAATATCTGTCACATTTCCTGACATATGGGCATTGTTTGTAAGAGATCGCCGCCTTACGGTCCCCTTATGGACCTCGAGCTCAGGCACCTCAGGATCGTCCGTGCGGTCGCGGACGCGGGAAGTGTGAGCAAGGCCGCATCCCAGCTCGGGCTGGCCCAGCCGGCCCTGACCGCCCAGCTCAAGCGCATCGAGCGGGTGCTCGGCGGCACGCTGTTCGAGCGCGACAGGCATGGCGCGAGACCCACCAGGCTGGGCGAGCTCGTGCTCTCCAGGGCACGAGTACTGCTCCCCGCGGCGCAGGAGCTGCAGGAGGAAGCCGTGCGTTTCGCCGCCGCCCCCTCCCCCGGATTCCGCATAGGCGCCACCAACGGCCCCATACTGGGCGGCCTGGTCGACCGGCTCGCCGCGGAAGGCGCGGTCAGCACGTACACCTCCTGGTCGGCCCACGAGCTGACCAGCATGGTCGAGCTCGGCCGCCTCGACTACGTGCTGACCGGCGCCTGCGGCGACTCCGGCACCCCCACTGGCGGGCTCATGTGGGAGACGATCAGCCTCGACCCCGTGTTCTGCCTGGTCGGCGAGGACCATCCGGCGGCCAAGGAGAAGGAGGTGGAGCTCGCCGACCTCGCCGGCGAACAGTGGGCGGTGACGCCCGGCGACGGCTGCTTCGCCGACTGCTTCGCCACGGCGTGCGCGCGGGCGGGGTTCACCCCGGGCACGATCTACGAGACCGACGTCTCAACCTGCACCCACCTCGCCCAGGTCGGCCGCGCGGTCGTGCTCTGCCAGGCCACCCACCAGCCCGCTCAGGGCCTGTCCATGGTGCCGTTCGCCGGCGCGCCGCTGCGCTGGCGCCAACTCCTCGGCCACCACCCCACCGCCCTGGAGGCCGACTGGGTGGTGGCACAGGCCAAACAGGCTCACATGGACGCCGTACGCCGCAGCCCGATCTACCACGACTGGCTCGTCCGCAACCCCGGCTACGGCACCGCCCCGTAAACCCTGCCCCCACCCCTGAAGACCACGATCCGCCCCGGTCCCCCACCCCTTGGACCCCGAAGCATCGCCCCGGGGAGAGCCCCCCGCCCTCCCCGAGGCCACCCCACCCCACCTCAGGCGAGGCTGTACTCCCACCCCGGCCGCCACTCGAACGGCGCGTCAACCAACTCCTCCAGCGGAGTCCCATCCAGCAGATTCTGCAACGCCCACCGATTGGCGGAGTGCGACACCACCAGCACCGAACCCCCCTGCCACTCCTCCATCACCTCCCGCAGAAACCCCGCCATCTCCACCACGACCTGCCGATAACTCTGCCCACCCGGCCACGGCTCATCGATGTACCTGCTCCGCAACGCCGCCACCTCACCGACCGGCCGCCCGTTGTAGATCCCGTAGTCACACTCCCTGAGCCGCCGATCGAGCCTGATCTCCTTGCCGCTGCCCGCAAAGGCGATCTCCGCCGTCTGCACGGCCCGCCGCAGGTCGGAGGCGTACACGACATCCACCGCCTTCCGCCGCGCCCCCAGCTCCACAGCCAGAGCCCGCCCCCGCGCGGACAGCTCACCGGGCAACCACCCGGTGGCGATGCCGGTCTCGTTGTCCGCGGTGATGGAGTGAGTCTCGTAAACCAGCGCCACGGCCACGCCGAGACGCTACCGCCCCCTCGATCCCTCGCGACTCCGCTTCGAGCGAAGACCCCGAATATGATCGACCGAGGCTCCAACAACCCTGCCGGGCATGGAATGATATCCGCGGAGACCCGTCTCCCGTTCGGCCGGACACCAAGACCGCATCCGATGCTCTAGCCTTAGCATGCGCAGGGGCTCGGCACGGTCCTCCGACGTCCCACCGCACGCCACAACTTAATCCAGGGGCGGTAGCTCAGCCGGTCAGAGCATCGGACTCATAATCCGTGGGTCGTGGGTTCAAGTCCCACCCGCCCTACTCACCAATACCGCATTTGACCTGGGGTTTTTCGATTTCCTGGGGCTCGCGATCGAGTAGTTGATCATGTTTGGTTGCTCGCTGGCTGCTCATGGGCGCCGATCGGGCGGGCCGGTAGATCATTTAGTGGGTCAGCGTCAGCTCAGACCCCAAAGATGGCCACCAGAAGCTCAAGTCAGAACACCCTTGACGGCCGCTCGGTCAATCGAGGACATGCAGTAGGTCAAGACTAGGTCCTCAGTCGCTCCACCTGTAGGGCGTCAGAACTCGCGCGTGTGGTTTGAGCTGGGGGTTCTCCGATCGGACTACGCAGCTCGGCGGTACTCGTTGATCGCCCCTCCAAGTATTTCGTGGCACTCGATCCGACCTTCCATCGGTACGACCACATGCTCATCGTGATCGGGAGGTCGTTGTCCACGAGCCTGATGCGGCCGATGCGTGTTGTAGTGATCGCGATACTCGTTCAGGACCAAGCGCAGATGACGTTCGCCATAGATCAGCAGGCGATCGGTGCACTCAGCGCACCGGTCGGGTGGCTGGTCACGCCCAAGATGTGCACGTGTCGCGTGCGGACCTCCATCACGAACAGCACGTACAAGCGCTTCAGAAAGATCGTGTCAACATGGAAGAAATCGCAAGCCAGGAGCCCTTCGGCCTGCGACCGTAAGAAGGTGCGCCAGGAAGCGTCAGATGCCGCGGCGCCGGGCCGAAACGGCGCGAGCGCATGATGCGTCGCACGGTGGCCTCACTGACCTGGAAACCGAGCCGCACCAACTCTCCGTGCACCCGTCGATGGCCCCACGCGGGGTTCTCCCGCGCCAAGCGATTGATCAGGTCACGAAGCTCCTGGCTCGTTCCTGGACGCCCGGGCCGATGCGGGTAGGTCCACGCCCGACGCAGCAGACGACGATGCCACGCCAGCAACGTCGCCGGAGTAACCAGCCGATGAGCGCGCAGCCCGGCAGGCAACCATCGAGCCAACGCCGCGAGAACAGCACGATCGGCCCAGTCCGGCTTCGGCCGTCCGACCTCACGCCGCAGCACCACCACCTCGTGACGCAACACCATGATCTCCGCGTCCTTCGACGCTTGGCCACGGCCCAGCAACATCAGCCAGCCGAATACCCGGAGCATGATCAGGTAGAACAGGCGGACCAGCACAGGACGCGATCTTGTCTGCATGGATGAACCTCGTCAAACCACAAGTCAGAGCCGCCATGGCTAGTTTTGATGCGGTACAGGTCTTGAACAGGTACTCGGCGCGCGGGTGGGACAGGCCGGCCCGCCCGGTGGTGGGGCAGATGTCGGCGGCCGCGGGGGCGCGGGGGCCGGAGGTGGGGGCGTCGGTCGGCCAGGAACACCGGCCCGGCGGCGCGGCCGTTCAGCAGGCGGGGCAGCAGCCGGGCGGTGGTAGTGGCCCAGTGCACGTATTCGATGCGCCGCCCTTGGAGCGGACGCGGGCGCGGCGGAACTCAAAGTCCAGGTCCTCGACGTCAAGGGAGAGGATTTCCTCTGCCCGGGCCGCGGCCTCGTAGAGAAGCCGCCACAGCACCCGCTCACGCGGGGCATGCCGGTCGTCGGTGAACAGCTTCTCCAGCCGTGCGGTGGGGATGGCGCGGTCGCCGCGCTGGACGGTCTTGCGGCACAGGAGGCGGCGGGTCGGGTTGGTCGCCAGGAGGTCCTGGCGCTGGGCCCAGGTGGTGAAGGAGATCAGCGCGGACAGGTGCCGGTTCCAGGTGGCCGCCGCTGTGGTGTCCCAGGCGGTCATCACCGCGGCGTAGTGGTCGCAGTCGAGGTCGGCGACCGGATAGCGGGGACTGGCCACAGCGGTCAGCCGGGTCAGGGGCGTAGCTGCGGCGGGTGGTGGCCGTAGTGAGGGAGTCGAGGAAGGGGTCGACGGCGTCGGCGACAGTGGCCCGCTCGTCCAGCTCGCCCGCAGAGTTGCCGGGGCCGTGCGCGCCAGGGAAGGCCAGGATTGACATGACCCCCTCCACAGGGCTGATGTGACAGACAACACCACCGAGTCGGCCCTGCGGTGGCGTGGGTGAGCTGGGCGGATACGGCTTGAGAGCGCCGGGGGTGACAGGTACTGGGAATTCTGTGTCACGGGTGACGCACGCCTCACCGCCACGCCATATCACTGTAAGTATTCATCGAATTACTTTCAGTGGGCAAGAGGTGATGATCGCGATAGCCTGGGCCCGGCCGACGGGGCCGCTGAGGTGATCATCCCGTGCCGATGGCCGGTCTCCCAGGGGCGACCTCCCCGGGGCAGAGCGAAGGCGAGGTGGCGGAATGCATCTGACTCTGCATGAGCAGGAACGTCTGATGATCCATGTGGCCGCGGATGTGGCCCACAAGCGGAGAAGACGAGGGCGAAAGCTCAACTACCCGGAGACAGTCGCGATCTTGACCGCGTATGTGCTGGAAGGGGCACGGGACGGCAGATCCGTCAAGGACCTCATGGAACTGAAGCATCAGCCGGACGACCTGCCGCTGCCCACGTACAACGAGGTCATGCCCGGCGTGGCGGAGATGATCAGCGACCTCCAGATCGAGGCCACCTTCCCCGACGGCACCAAGATGGTCACCCTTCGCAACCCCATCCAGAAGCTGGGCATCCTCCCCATTCCGGAGGGGAGCAAGGAGGAGGCGCCGGTTCACCCCGGGAAGATCGACCATCCGCGCGACGCCGGCCCGGTAGCCTTCAACGCCGGTCGCGACGTCACGATCGTGACGGTTACCAATACCGATGACCGCCCCATCCAGGTGGGCTCACACTTCCACTTCTACGAGGTCAACTCCCGCCTGGCCATCGAACCCAGCCGCGAGGCCGCCTACGGCAAGCGGCTGAACATCCCCGCAGGCAGCTCGGTGCGTTTCGAACCCCCCAACCCGCTGGAGGTGGAGCTGGTGCCCATCGAAGGCAAGCGCATCGTCGAGGGCCTCAACGGCAAGGTCGGAGGAAAACTTCGTGACTGACTCACCGACCCTTGAGCCGCCCGCACCCGAGCCGCCGACGCCGCTGCCTGGGCCGGGCAGACACGACAGGCATCAGCCGCTGAGCCGGGTCGACTACGCCGACCGGTTCGGGCCCACCGCGGGGGATCGCATCCGGCTGGCCGACACCAGCCTGCGGATCGAGATCACCGAGGACTGGTGCGGCGGTCCCGGCCGCAGCGGCAACGAGGTCATCTTCGGCGGCGGCAAGGTCGTGCGGGAGTCGATGGGCCAGTCGTGCGCGCCGCGCGACCCGGCGCGGTTCGGCGCCCCCCAGCCGCCCGACACCGTCATCACCGGCGCGGTCATCCTGGATCACTGGGGAATCGTCAAGGCCGACGTCGCCATCCGCGACGGCCGCATCGTCGCGCTCGGCAAGGCCTACAACGACGAGACCATGGACCGGCTGCACGACGGGCACGCCACAGCGACGGACTTCGTGATCGGTCCCGAGACGGAGGTCATCTCCGGCAACGGCAAGATCCTCACCGCCGGCGGCGTCGACACCCACGTGCACTTCATCTGCCCCGAGCAGATCACCGAGGCGCTGGCCTCCGGGGTGACCACGCTGATCGGCGGCGGCACCGGCCCGGCCGAGGGCAGCACCGCCACCACCGTCACGCCCGGCTCCTGGCACATCAGTCGGCTGTTCGAGGCGCTGGACGGCTTCCCGGTCAACATCGGGCTGCTCGGCAAGGGCAACACCATGTCCACCGAGTCCCTGTACAACCAGGTGGAGGCTGGCGTGCTCGGCCTGAAGGTCCACGAGGACTGGGGCGCCACCCCGGCCGTGCTGCGCCGCTGCCTGCAGGTGTGCCAGGCGACCGGCGTGCAACTCGCCCTGCACGCCGACTCGCTCAACGAGGCCGGCAATGTCGAGGACACCATCGCGGCCATCGGCGACCACCCGATCCACGTCTTCCACGTCGAGGGCGCCGGCGGCGGGCACGCCCCCGACATGCTCAAAATGGTCAGCCTGCCGAACGCGCTGCCCGCCTCCACCAACCCGACCAGGCCCTTCACCGTCAACACGGTCAAGGAGCACATCGACATGGTGATGATCGCCCATCACCTCAACCCGCTGGTGCCGGAGGACCTGGCGTTCGCCGAGTCACGGATCCGGCCCACCACGATGGCCGCCGAGGACATCCTGCATGACATCGGCGCCATTTCGATCATGTCGTCGGACGCCCAGGCGATGGGCCGCATCGGCGAGATGATCACGCGGACGTGGCAGACCGCGCACGTGATGAAGGAGCGGCGCGGCGCACTGGCCGGCGACAAAGCGGGCCAAGACGGGCACGATAACCATCGCGCCCGCCGCTACGTGGCGAAATACACCATCAACCCGGCCCTCGCGCACGGCATCGATCACGAGGTCGGCTCGGTCGAGGTGGGCCGGCTCGCGGACCTGGTGCTGTGGGAGCCGAAGTTCTTCGGCGTCAAACCGCACCGGGTGATCAAGGGCGGCCAGATCGCCTACGCGCAGGTCGGCGACGCCAACGGCTCCATCAGCACCCCGCAGCCGATCCTGCCCCGCCCGATGTGGGGCGCAACCGGCCGGGCCCCGGCCGCCAACTCCGTCAACTTCGTCACCGCGGCCGCCATCAGAGCCGGCCTGCCCGGCCGGGTCACCGTGCGTAAGACGTTCACGCCCATCCGCGACACCCGCAAGGTTTTCAAGGCCGACATGCGGGAGAACGACGCCCTCCCCGACATCCGCGTCGATCCCAACACCTTCGAGGTGATGATCGGCGGCTTGGAGGACGAGAACGGGAACAGGACCGAGAGCGCCACGACCGAGGAGATCACCGCGATCGACACCGAGGTCGAGCAGCTCGGCAAGGAGATCGAGGAGATCGCCGACCGCGACACGGGAGCCAGTGAACTGCCGATGGCGCAGCTGTACTTCCTCTTCTGACCACCACCTGGTGATCGCCTCCTGATCGCGCCCGTGAACGACCGCCCCCGCAGACCCGCGCACGAGAGGTGAGCCACGCGCGATGAACCATGCCGCGCTACTCGTCCTGGCCGACGGCCGCTTCCCCGCCGGCGGGCACGCCCACTCCGGCGGCGCCGAGGCGGCCGTCAGCGCGCGACGCGTGCGCGACGTGGCGAGCCTGCAGGAGTTCTGCCGAGGCCGGTTGCACACGACCGGCCTGGTCGCGGCGGGCCTGGCCGCCGCGTCCGCCAGCGGCTACGACCCTCTCCTGCTGGATGAGGCCGCCGACGCTCGCACCCCCTCACTGGCCCTGCGCCAGGCCGCGCGCAGGCTCGGCCGGCAACTCCTGCGCGCCGCCCGCGCCGCCTGGCCCTCACCCGAACTCGACACCCTGGCCGCAGCACGGCCCCGCGGCGCGCACCAGCCCATCGTCCTCGGCCTGGCCGCCCGCTCGGCCGGCCTGACGCCGCTGGACGCCGCTTATGCGGCTGCGTACGAGAGCGTCAGCGGCCCGGCCACCGCCACCGTCCGCCTGCTCAGCCTGAACCCCTTCGACGCCACCGCCATCCTGGCCCACCTGGCCGCCGACATCGACCACCTCGCGCAGCGGGCCGCCGAAGCCGCGCGGCGCGTTCCGGCCGAGGGCGTGCGGGCATTGCCCGCCACCTCGGCGCCACTGCTCGACATCACCGCCGAACAACATGCCGCCCACCCGATGCGCCTGTTCGCCTCCTGACCTGTTCGCTTCCTGACCTGTTCTCCTCCCAACGCCTGGAGCAGCCATGCACCTGCACCACAGCCACGCCTTCCCCGAGGATCACGCCCACGGTCCCGGCGGTTCCGCCCCCGGACACCCTGACAGCCGCTCCGACGGCCGCCGTCGCGCGCTGCGCATCGGATTGGGCGGGCCGGTCGGCTCCGGCAAGACCGCCACCGTCGCCGCCCTGTGCCGGGCGCTGCGCGACCACCTGTCCATCGCGGTGGTCACCAACGACATCTACACACGCGAAGACGCCGAGTTCCTGCTGCGCGAGGCCGTCCTGCCCGCGATGCGCATCCGGGCGGTCGAGACCGGCGCCTGCCCGCACACCGCCATCCGCGACGACATCTCCGCCAACCTCGAAGCCGTCGAGGACCTGGAAGACCAGCTCGGCCCGCTGGACCTGATCCTCATCGAATCCGGCGGCGACAACCTCACCGCGACCTTCTCCAGGGGCCTGGTCGACGCGCAGATCTTCGTCATCGACGTCGCGGGCGGCGACGACATCCCTCGCAAGGGCGGCCCCGGCGTAACCGCCTCCGACCTGCTGGTCATCAACAAAACCGACCTCGCCCCCTACGTCGGCGCAGACTTGGAGGGCATGGCCCGCGATGCCAAGGCCCAGCGCGGCGACCTGCCCGTCGCCTTCACCGCCCTCAAAACCGAAGGCGGCGTCACACCGGTTTCGGACTGGGTCCGCGCGCGCCTGGCCGACTGGACCGCGAGCACCGCGTGAGCCTCGCCTCCCAGGCCGCCGCGGCCGGGCGCACGACCCGGGGCGTGCATGCCACCGCCCGGATCAGGGCGATCAGCGTGGGAGACGAGACCGCCCTTCCCGTCCTGGCCGGCGCCGGCCCCTTCGACCTGCGCCGCCACCGCCCACGCGGGAATCAGGCACGGGTGTGCATCCTGGGCGTGATGAGCGCCCCGCTCGGCGGCGACCGGCTGCGCATCGAAGCCACCGCCGAACCCGGCGCCCACCTGCACCTCACCACGGCCGCCGCCACCATCGCACTGCGCGGCCCCACCCCCGGACACGCCACCTACGACGTGCACCTGAGCGTGGCCGAACAAGCGAGCCTGCACTGGCTGCCCGAGCCGCTGATCTCCGCCGCCCGCAGCAACCTGCGCCAGAGCTGCACCATCGACCTCGCCGCCGACGCCCGTCTCGTCCTGCGCGAAGAACAGGTCCTCGGCCGCGCCGGCGAACCACCGGGCCGGCTGACCACCCGCCTCACCGTCCGGCACGACGGACGCCTGGTACTGGACCAGCAGAGCGCTTACGGGCCGGACGCGCCCGGCTGGGACGGACCCGCCGTCCTGGCCGGCCACCGCGCCGCCGGCCAGATCCTCATCGTCGACCCCGCCTACGACAAGGAGCCGCCCGGCGTCCGGCTGTTCGGCGACGACCCCGCCGATGGGCAGGCCGTGCTGACCCCGCTCGCCGGACCTGCCATCCTGATCACCGCACTCGCCCCGAACGCGCTGCGGCTACGCCACCTCCTCGACACAGCCGATCCCCTCGGCCGATGACAGAACCCCGGACGCCGGGCTCGCGTAGACCGTCCGCCGACGATCAGGCAGCCAGATCGACCTCGGTGAAGTCGACCTCCTTCAGCAGCGGATCGAACGGATCGGGCCGACGGTGCAAGTCGTCGGTGGCGTAGGCGCCGAAGCGGCTGATGTGGGCGCGCAGGTAGGGGGCGATCCGGCCGAGTTGGTCGGCGGTGATCTGCCATCCTTCGGCGACCAACTGCCGCACGATGTCGGAGATGTCCAGGGCGTTGTGGAAGACGACCAGGTTGGCCAGCAGGGTGTTGAACTTGATCAGTTTCTCCTGCTCTTCGGGGTCGTTGTCGGCCAAGACCCCGCAGCCGAGCCACTTGGAGAACCCGTTGTAGGACTCGACCTTGTTGGTCGCCGCGGTGACCCGGGCCCGCAGCGCCGGGTCGGCCAGATACCGCAGCAGGGCGACGGTACGTACGCTGCGGCCGACCTCGCGGAAGGCCTTGTAGATGCGGTTCTTGCGGGAGTTGGACCGCAGCCGCCGCATCAGCGTGGCCGAGGACAGCCGGCCCTCGCTGATGGAGATCGCCACCTGCATCAGGTCGACCCAGTGCTTGTCGATCAGCTTCCAGTCGATGACGTTGCGGCCGCTCTCGCCGAACAGCTGGTCGATGTGCGGGTAGGCGATCTTCTCCGAGGCGCGGAAGAAGATCAGACCCTTGAAGTTGCGGAAGTTACTTGTCGGCGAAGATCCGCAGGCAGCCCGCCTCGGTCAGAGCGGCCACTTGCCGGTCCAGAAGCTACCCGGCGGCCGAGCAGGTCTTCGGCACCCTGATGCCGCCCACCCCGACCTGGCGCGATCCCGCACCAGGCGGTCCCTTTGGGGCGTCACCCGTAGCGCGGATCGAGCGCCTGATGGCCGGCCGGACGGTGGTGATGGTGGCCCTGTGCGGTGCCAAAAACTTGTCCATGGCATCTGGCCTGGCCTTCTATCCTCGGCACTCGTGTTTCTACGCCTGCTGTATCTGCTGATGGTCCGGTTGTTCGGCTGGTTGACGCTTCTCACGCGGGACGACACCTCCAAGGACGTGGAGATCTTGGTGCTGCGTCATGAGGTCGCCGTCCTGCATCGTCAGGTCTCCCGGCCACGACCAGACTGGGCCGACCGAGCGCTGCTGGCCGCACTGGCGCGACTACTGCCCACGCAGCTACGTCTCCATCGGATCGTGACGCCGGGCACCTTGTTGGCCTGGCACCGACAGCTGGTCAGTCAACGCTGGACCTACCCGAACGCGACCGGGCGTCCGCCGATCCCGGACGAACTGCGTGAGCTGGTCATCCGGCTGGCCAGAGAGAATCCACGATGGGGGCACCGGCGGATCCAGGGCGAACTGCTCAGCCTCGGCCATCGGATCGGGGAGGGCACCATCCGCCGCATCCTCACCGCGGCCGGCCTCGGCCCAGCGCCACGCCAGACCTCACCGACCTGGCGACAGTTCCTCACCTCCCAAGCCTCCGGCATCCTGGCCTGCGACTTCCTGCACATCGACACCATGTTCCTCAAACGCCTGTACGTCTTCTTCATCATGGAGATCGAGACACGCCGCATACACCTACTGGGCCTCACCTCCAACCCGACCGGCGCTTGGACCACCCAGCAAGCCCGGAACCTGCTGATGGACCTGGACGAGCGTGCCGACGCCTTCAGGTTTCTCATCCGAGACCGTGACGGCAAGTTCTCCCGCTCGTTCGATGAGGTGTTCACCGCCAATGGCGTGCGGGTCATCAAGACGCCCGTCCGGTCGCCACGAGCGAACGCGTTCGCGGAGCGGTTCATGGGAACGCTACGCCGTGAGTGCCTCGATCACCTACTCATCCATGGTGAGCGGCACCTGCGTAAGGTCCTGGCCGAGTACGAACACCACTTCAACCATCATCGCCCGCATCAGGGCCGTTCGCTTCGCCCGCCGTTGCATGATCCCAGCAAGGTGATCGACATGACTTCCCGGATCCACCGTCGAAGGACCGCCGCAGGCCTGATCAACGAGTACCATAGGGCAGCCTGATCACCCGGCAAACGCCCAGCTCAGCAGCAGTGTCCGCGTTTTGGCACCGCACACGGCGCAGCACTGCTACCTCATGCCGCAGCATGAGGATCTCCAAGGTCTTGGACGCGTCGCCACGAGCCAGCAGTGTCAACCAGCCTACGATGCGACAGAAGATCAAATAGAAGAGACGAAGCGCCACGAGCCTCGAGCATGTCCGACCCTGACCACTGCTTCGACCAGGAAGCCGGGACAAACCCGCAGCTCACAACTGCGAACGGAGTATTGACACCCTTCCGGGAGGCCCTCAACCGCCCGGACGAAGATGATGACACGCGAACGACGCAGCATCGCAGGCACGATTCCGGACACCAGCGGATCGCGGGCGCACTCCCGGACGTGCCGATGCCGCAGACGGCGGATCTTCCACTCGGCGAGGGCGCCGCGGCTGCGGGTGCCGAGCATCAGCCCGGTGCGATCGCGCAGTCCCCGGTGCCGGACGCGGGCGTGGCGGCGACGCAGATCCATTCGCGATGGCGTCACCGTGACGACGTTGCGAACGGCCCCGCATACACCCATCCGCAGGGGCAGGGCTCTATGTCCACCCGTTGTTATTTGATGCGATCACGAGCACACAGGGGCAAGCGATCCTTCACGATCATCCGCGAGTGGACGCGAAAGCGATTTGCTGGTCGAGAGATTCTGTGTAGGCGCCATACAGAATGAATGCGGTCGGTGGGCGTTTGCCGGCGAACTCCTTGCCGATCGAGAACGCCATGCCGGAGGACACGCTGATCAGGCGCGGCACTCCATCGGAGAAGATGGGTCTGTGCCAACGCTGGGCGGGGGCGTCGGAGCAGCGCGAGAGCCGGACCGCACGCATACCGCCGCCGTTGAAGGCGACATCGTCGTACTTCTCTCCCGCTGTCAAACACAATCCGCTGACGATGTTGACGAGCTGGAAGCCCTGAGGCTCCCCCTGGGTGCGCCAGGCTGTCCGCGCGTCGGTGCAGGCTGGCGCAGCGATCTGACCGCTGATCACACCGACGCAACGGCCGGCGTGAACGATCCGGGTGCCCGGGACCGCTCTGGGCGTGGGCTTCCGGGTGGGTGTCGGCGTGGGCTTCGGGGTCTTCGTGGGTTCGGGGGTGGGTATCTGGGTCTTCTTGGGTTTGGGGGTGGGCACCGGGCTGGCTGAGCTTTTCAGTGTCGGCTGGGCTGCGGCTGGAGGTGAAGGATCCGGCGGCAGGGCCATCAGCACAACGGCCGCGGTGGCTGCGACCGCCGTCGTGATCGACGCGGGAATCACCCAGCCCAGTCCTCCGGCGGAGAGCCCCTTCGCCTTGCCCACGGCCCCCATGGCGAGGGGCAGCACCCAGATCGGCAGCGCGGCCCGCAGCGTGGTGTTGAGATCGAGCAGCTCTCCATAGGCCTGCGTGCAGCTCGGGCAGGACACCAAATGCGCGCGCAGCGACCGCGGAAGCCACCCCGTCTTCCTGCGTACGGCCGCGGCCAGCGGTTCGGCGTACACGCGGCATTCAGGGGAAGCACCTGCCATGTGCGCGGCCAGATACGCCTTGCGCAACCCCTCACGGGCACGGAAGGCCAGCACGTTCACGTTGCCGGTCGTGATACCGAGGATCTGGGCGACCTGTTCGGGCGTCTCCTCCTCGATCAACGTGTGCCACAGCACGGTCTGCCAGCGTGGCGGCAGCGAACGGTAAGCACGGGCCACCAAGTGGTCGGGCGGCTCCGGCGCCTCTGCCGTCAGCGCGTCTTCCCCGAACTCAGGGGTCAGGACCAGCCGCTGATCGCGGCGGGCCCACTCGGCTGCCGTGTTACGGACCACTGCGTACAGGTAGGGACGCCACGGCCCCTCCGGACCGGCCGTGCCAGAGCGGACGGTCCGGAGGGTGCGGACGAACGCCTCACTGGCGAGATCCTCCGCCGTCTGCGGGTCTGGACACAGACGGCGGGCGAGAGCGAGGACAGCCGCGTGATGCCGCTCATGGAGTTCGGCGATGGCGCGACTGTCCCCCGCCCTGACCAGGCGGGTCAGGGCGGTGTCCTCGATGGTGGACTCCGTCACTTACCTGATCGCGAACTTCAGCGCGTTCTTCGTGTACGCCGCCTTCGCGTACACGAGAGCCGACTTGCCGACGGCGAGACCGACGAGCCGAGTGGCCCTTGTGCTCGCGCTCTTCACCGTCACCGTGCCGTCCTGCTGCGTTTCCAGCAGCCAGCGCTGGCCCTTGGCCGTACCGCGGCAGGCGGTGAGGACGACCGCGCGCTTACCCAGGCGGGCCGCGCCGAGAGCCAGGCAGCGGCTGTTGTATCGCAGTTGAACGGCCCCGCGGGCGACCGGCACGACGCGCCACTTCGTCCGGCACGCCCCCAGGCTCGCCTGTGTGCGGGTGGCGGTCAGGCAGGTCCCGTACGAGCTCTTGAAGCTGGCGGTCCTTGCCTGCGGCCCAGCGGAGGGCAGCGGTTCAGGGGCCGTCGTCGGAGCCGTGGAGGGTTCGGGCGTCCGGGTCGGAGCGGGAGTCGTGGTTGCCTCCGGGGTCTTGGCCGGGGTCGACGCGGCTGTGGTGCTGCCGAGCAGTTCGGCCACGACGGTGCCTCCGGCATCGCGCACCGCCGGAGCTCCGTCATTCTTGTCCTTGACGGACAGGCGGCCACCGGCCCGACTGACGAAGCTCGTCCGCTCCTGCTCCGCCTGGGGCAGCCACTGCTGCGACCGTTCCTTCGCCACGCACTTCTCGGTCGTCACCGTGTCGGCCATCTTCAGGCACTCGCCGGTTCCGGCGTTGCGGATCGTCAGATAGCCGTCGGCGTCGATGCTCCGTTGCCAGGTCTGGTCCTTGGCGTCCGCACACGAGCGCTGTACCACCTGCTGCCCGCTGTCGTCGAGACACTTGCCGTTATCGACTGCTTTGAGGCGGAGGTTCCACACCGGGCTCGGCTGGTCCTGGATCAGGTACGGGCTGAACGCGACGTTCCTGTTCTTCGCCAGCGGCGGCTGCTTGACCGGGGTCGGTTCGAAGTAGCGGAAGTCGTCGATCCGGCAGGAGTCGAGGTGGTAGTTCGACGCGGCGTCGCTCTTGCACTCCGGCTTGCTGCCCGAGTTGCGGCAGAGCGGGTCGTTACCGTTCTTGGGATCGTTGTTGCAGTGCGAAAGCCCGAAGGTGTGCAGCAGCTCGTGGGTGAGCCCGGCTTCGCCCCAGCACCAGCGAGGCAGGATGGCGCCACCATTGCTGAGTCCGGCGTCGGCACCGCCGCCCGTGCACGAGTTGGTGATGTCGTTGTCCCTGACGAAGAACAGCGGCTTGACACGATTGGTAGGCCAGAGCTTACGCACCAGGGCCGGCTGGGCGGCGAGGTTCTCCCCGAGCGCCTTGCTCATCTCCGCCCGGTTGCGGCCCTTGACGAAGGGCAGCTTCGCCACCACGGGACGGCAGTCGCCATCCTGCAGGAACCGGATTCTCCGGGAGATCTCGAACCGTTGAGCGCTGGCGTCGAAGGTCTGGTCCGTCTCCCAGATGGCGTTCAACAGGGCGCCCAGGTCGGCGTCGTACTTGTCCTGCTCTGGCTGATAGACGTAGATCGGTAACACCCATCCCTTGCCCGGCGAATCCGCTGCGTCGCAGGCGAACTGCGATCGCGAAGCTGCCACCGCTGAGGTGGACCACGGTACGGTCAGCACTCCCGCCAGCATCGACAACAGCAACGACAGCGGGAACAGCAATCTGATTCTCTTCATGGAGCTCCTTTCGCCAGAAAGGAGTCCGTCCGCCGAAGGCGATTACGCGGCTTAGTGATTTTTCTGGGGAAGCTGCTACAGAGACGGACTCGCGCGGCAAGTGTGACCGCCCGCCACACCAGGTCGAGGTCAAGGCGGTCAACCGCGGATGAGTGCGGTGAGAAGGTCCTTGACCTCGGTCGCCGCGTAGGCGTCGCCGTCGAATGGGCCGATGAGGACGGGGCCGTCGGCGGGATCGTCGGGGAGGCGGCCGTGGCTGCCGCGGACCGGCGAGGGGTCGAGCGGCACGACCGACATCGTGTAGCGGAACCCCAGCTTCTTCCTGGCGAGCGCTGCCGCGGCGCGGAGCTTGACGAACGGGTCCCGGGGGTCCATGAACAGCTCGGCCGGGTCGTAGCCGGGCTTGCGGTGGATGTCCACCAACCGCGCGAAGTCCGGCGCCCGATCGTCGGAGAGCCAGTAGTAGTACGTGAACCAGGCGTCGGGCTCGGCCACCGCGACGAGTTCCCCCGCGCGTTCGTGGTCGAGGCCGTACTTGGCCTTGCCCGTCTGGTCGAGCACCTCGTCCACGCCGGGCAGGGCGGCGATGACGTCGCGAGCACGGTCGAGGTCGGCAGGGTCACGTACGTAAACGTGGGCCACCTGGTGGTCGGCGACGGCGAAGGCGCGGGAGGTCCACGGGTCTAGGTACTCCATCCCGGCCTGGGTGTAGACCTCCAGCAGGCCTGCGGTGCGCAGCGCGCGGTTGATGTCCACCGGGCGGGAGGCCGGCGTGATGCCATATTCCGAGAGCACCACCACCTCGGCGTCCTCTTCTAGGAGCGGGGCCAGCGCGGCGTCGACGGCGCGGGCCGCGGCGATCGCCTCGGGACCGTCGGGGCCGTACCGTTGCAGGTCGTAGTCGAGGTGAGGCACGTAGACCAGCAGCAGATCCGGCCTTTCGCGGGCCAGGATGCGGCGGGCCGCGGCGATGATCCACGCGGAGGAGGCGATCCCCGCGTTCGGGCCCCAGTAGGTGAACAGGGGGAACGGCCCCAGCGCGGCCTCGAGGTCGTCATGGAGTGCGGGCGGGCGGGTGTAGCAGTCGGGCGACTTGCGGCCGTCGGCGTGGTAGATCGGACGCGGGGTGACGAGCAGGTCGGTCGCGGCGCCCATCGCGTACCACCAGCAGACGTTGGCGGTGCGCAGGCCGGGCACGGCGCTCCAGAGTTGGTCTCCCTGGATGAGCGCGTTGTGCTGGCGCCACAGCAGCACCTCGCCGAGGTCGCGGAAGTACCATCCGTTGCCCACGATGCCGTGCTCGCGCGGCAGCGCGCCGGTGAGCAGGGTGGCCTGCATCGAGCAGGTGACGGCCGGAAGGACCGGGCGGAGGCCGGCGGCCGGGCCCACCTTAGCCACGTTGGGCATGTGTGCCAGCAGGCGCGGAGTGAGTCCGACGACGTTGATCACGACCAGTGGCGCCATCACAGCTCCTTCAGACCGAGCGCGACCAACTGCCGCCGGGTCCAGTCGAGTTCGGCGGCGATGCCTTCGGCGAGGTCCGGCGGTGCGCCGGGGAGCACGTTCCAGGTGTAGGTCTCCACCTCGATGTGCCGGGTGAGCGGGGCGGGGCCGCCGAGCAGGGCGTCCAGCACTTCCCGCAGGTAGGGCGCGGTGGTGGTGAGCGGTGGCGGTGGTGCGGCGTGCAGCGGTACGTGGAAGTGCACCCGCCAGCGCTCCCCCACGGGCAGCCCGCCGGCCAGCGCCTCGCCCAGATCGTCGGTGAATCCGCTCGGCGAGCGCGTCTGGTGCAGGAAGCGGGGCTCGTCGAACGCCTTCAGCGTGTCCTGGCTGCCGGGTGGCGCCTCCAGGGCGCACGATGCCTGGAGCTTGACGATGGGGAGTCCGAGGCCGGCCGCCGCGGCGGCTTCCTCGAAGCCCACGGCCAGGTGGCAGGCGTCAAGGCATACGCCGAGGTGGTCGCGGTCGACGTCGGCGAGCAGGCGGGTGGCCTGCGGGGTGGTCTCGACGATGCAGCCGGGCTCTGGTTCGAAGCCCAGCCGGATCGTCTTGCCGGTTCGATCGGCCAGCTCGCGCAGTCCACGAGCGGCGGTGTCGAGATTGGCCGCGACCGCTGCCGCCTTCTCCGCCGTCCAGCCGGTCCGCCAGGCGAGGGGCAGCGTGGAGATCGTGCCCTCGGTGACGTCGTCTGGCAGCAGCGCGGCGAGGATCTCGGCGAGCCCCAGGGTGTAGCGCAGCCGCTCCGCGTCGGCCCAGTCAGGGATGTACACGCGGTACTTCACGATCTCGTCGTGGAAGCCGCGGTACGGGAACCCGTTGAGGGTCACGACCTCCATCCCGAGTTCGGACACCCGCTCACGCAGGCCGGCGAGCTCCTCGGGCCGGGCAAGGAGGTCCGCGGCGGCGTGCTGCGACAGCCACAGGCCGAGACCGAGCCGTTCGGTGCCGAGCAGATTCCTGACCCTCGCCGCGATACCTGAGAGCTGTCCATGGATGCCGGGGAGATCCTCGGCAGGGTGCACGTTGGTGCAGTAAGCCAGGTGCACGGTCGAGCCGTCCGGGTGGCGCAGTCGCATGGTCATCCCCGCTTGATCGTGTTGCCGGCGTAGTCCGGGTCGGCTGAGCCGGTCTCCAGATCGAGCCGTCCGCTCTGCTTGTAGAAGGCGACCGGATTGCGCCAGAGCACCTGGTCCACGTCGTCGTCGCCGAAGCCGGCGGCGAGCATGGCGTCGCGGACCTCACGGGTCTTCAGCGGGTCGCTGCGGCCCCAGTCGGCGGCCGAGTTCACCAGCATCCTGGCGGTGCCGTACTCCTTGAGGATCGCCACCATCCGGCCGGGGTCCATCTTGGTGTCGGGGTAGATCGAAAACCCCATCCAGCAGCCGGAATCGGCGACCATGCCGACGGTGGGCTCGTTGAGGTGGTCGACGAGCACCCGTTCGGGCGGGGTGCCCGCCGCCTTGACGACGTCGAGGCTGCGGCGGGTTCCCGCGACCTTGTCGCGGTGGGGGGTGTGGACCAGGATCGGGAGGTCGTTCTCCGCCGCCATCGCGAGTTGGGCCTCGAAGGCCCGCTCCTCGGCGTCGGTCATCGAGTCGTAGCCGACCTCACCGACCGCGACGACGGAGTCCTTCAGCAGGTATCGCGGCAGTTCGGTGAGCACCTCGGCGCAGCGCGGGTCGTTCGCCTCCTTCGGGTTGAGCGCGAGGGCGCAGTGGTGGTGGATGCCGTACTGCGCGGCGCGGTACGGTTCCCAGCCGAGGAGCGCGTCGAAGTAGTCGAGGAAGCTCCCGACGCTGGTCCGCGGCTGGCCCAGCCAGAAGGCGGGTTCGACCACTGCGCGTACCCCGGCGTCGTACATCCGCTGGTAGTCGTCCGTGGTCCGGGAGGTCATGTGGATGTGCGGGTCGAAGATGCGCATCAGATCCTCTCCAGGATGTCGTGGGGAACCGGGCGTCCGGCCGCCCGCCGCTCCGTCGCGAAGTCCGACAGCATGCGGGTCAGCTCGACGTCGGTCCGGCGGTCGAGCCCGGCGATGGAAGCCAGCGGGATCTCCATGAAGACGCACTTGAGCACGCCCTGGCGGAAGGCGTGGTCGTCGAGCCACTGCGCGCCGTACGGCCCCAGGGCCGCGGCCACCAGCCGCGCGTCGTTGGTCCGCAACGCGTCCTCGACCAGCGGGATCGCCGCCGCGCCGAGGCCGAGCTCGGGCAGGGCCGCCAGGATCGCCAGCCGCTCACCGCTGTCGCCCCGCTCGTAGAGCGCTCGTACGGTTGTCAGGTCCCCGTGCAGCGCCGCGAGCAGCGCGCGCCGCGCGCCGGTGCCGCCCCGCCGTTCGGCCTGCGGGAAGAGCAGGTGTACGGCGCCGTGGTCAGCCTCGACCTGCGACAGCGCCCGCGCCAGCCACTCCTCCGCCCGCGGCCCCATCTCGCCCATACTGTCTCCTTCCTTCCTGACTCGCCGTCCTGAGGAAATCGATCGACCGGCGGGCGACCTGCGGTGCCGCGTGGCAGTGCCGGGCGAGCTCCACGGCCACCTGGCCCCGATAACCGGCCAGCGCGGCGAGTACCGGCGGGAAGTCGATCTCGCCCTCGCCGAACTCCAGGTGCTCGTGGACGCCTCGGCGCATGTCCTCGATTTGCACATGCACGAGATACGGCAGCGCCCGCCGGACGCATGCGGGCACGTCGTCCGGCTCCAGGCAGCGGCAGTGCCCGATGTCGAGGGTGAGCCCGAAGCGAGGGTGATCGCCGAGCATGGCCCGCAGCCCCTCGAACCCGGCCAGATCTTCCACGAGCATTCCGGGTTCGGGCTCGAATCCGAGCGTGATGCCGAGGCGGTCGGCTGTGGTGAGGAGCTCTTCGCACTGGCGCGCCAGCCGGGCCCACGCCGTCTCCTCGGGCACGTCCTCGGGCTTGACCCCACTCCACAGGTGCACCACGGGAGCGCCCAGGTCGGCGGCGATCCGCATGGCCTGGCTCAGGAATCCGACGCGGCGCTCGGCGTCCTCGCTGATGAGGGTGGGATGGTGCTTGCGCCGGGGGTCCAGGGTGTAGCGACCGCCCGTCTCGATGACCGCGTTCAGGCCGAGCCGGTCGAGCAGACCCGCGATGCGGTTCACCTCGGCGGTCAATCCGGGGGCGTAGGGGTCCAGATGGCCATGATCCAGGGTGATGGCGGCACCCGTGTAGCCCAGCTCGGACAGGATGACGAGAGCCTCGTGGAGTCGATGGCCGGAAAATCCGTTGGTGCAATAGGCCCAGTTCAGGGCCGGAGCTTTCACGCCGGTCCCGGTCATGACGTGGCCATCCGGGCCGAGAGCCACCTGCCCGCGGGCAGTGCGCCGAGTAACACCCCTGCCGTCGGCAGCCGTCCACTGCCTGCGACCGCCGCCGCCTGCAGGGGGATCAGCCCGAGGATGCTCGCCCGGACGGCCTTGCGTACCTGCTCGGGATCGGGGCGGGCGCGTAACCCTGCCTGGGCCGGGATGGTGGTAGCGAGATGGCCGGCAAGCAGAAGAACCGCGCTCGCCCGCGCGGCGGCGTCCTTCGAAGAGGAACTGTCACGCAGGCAGGACACGGCCGCCAGCCCGGCCGCAGCGGTGCTGGCGGCGAGCGCGCCGCGCACTGTCTGCACCGTCGCCCCGGTCACTTCGGCTCTGCCGAGGATGCTGATCCCGTAGGTGTGCGCGCCGATCGCCAACGCCATCGGAGCGGCAGCCCTCACCCGTGGGCCGGCTCCGAGGAGCACGTCCAATACGCGGCAGCTCGCCATCGTGGCCGGTCCCAGCGGGGTCCGTTTGAGTCCCAGGTCGTACGCCCACACGGCACCGGCCAGTAACCCGGCCACTCCCAAGGCGCGGCGACCTCCGGACGCCGCGGCGGTGATCAGGCCCGCGCCGGTCAGCCCGGCCGCGATGCCGAGCGCGGCGCCCGAGCGCACCCGGCCGGAGGGGATGGGGCGTTCCGGCCGTTCGACGGCGTCGGCCTCGCGGTCGGCCCAGTCGTTCAGCGCCATGCCCGCCCAGTAGATGAGCACCGAGGTGAGGGCCAGGCCAGGTGTGGAGCGCCGCCCGGCTGCGGCGGCCCCGGCCATCATGTCCCCCGGCACCGACAGCGCGGCGGGAGCCCGGACCAGTTCGAGCAGCGCCTTCACGAGGCATCCCCGGCCAGGTCCTCGGCGAACGCGCGCAGCCGGGAGTACTGGGCGGCGAGCGCATGCTCATCCGTGCCCAGCGGGTCCTTGAAGAAGAAGCCGAGGTCTGCCAGCACGCCGTACCGCCCGCGCTCGTGCGCGCGAGCCACCAGCCGGGCCAGATCCAGGACGAGCGGCGCGGCGAGCGCCGAGTCGCAACCCTGCCAGGTGAACTGGAGGCTCATGCGCACGCCGAGGAAGCCCTCGAAGGTCACATGATCCCAGGCGGTCTTCCACTCCCCGAGATCCTCGACGTAGTCGATGTGCGTCTCTCCTTCGACGGGCGTGCCGAGGATCCCGGCGACGGCCCGGTCCTTCGAGAGCGCCTTGCTCGCCCGGGCGGCCGGGTCGGCGAGGGTGGCGCCGTCTCCCCCGCCGAGCAGGTTGAGCCCGGACCACGAGCGGACCCCCAGCGACCTCTGCGCGAACATGGGTGCGAGGGCGCTCTTGACCAGGGTCTCGCCCGTCTTCCCGTCGCGCCCGGCATACGGGACGGCCCGCAACTCCGCGAGCTCGGCCAAGGCCGGCAGGACAGGCCCGGTCGACGGGGTGAACTCCACGTAGCCGCAGCCGGCGCGGAACGCGGCGTAGGCGTAGAGGGAACTCGTCGGCAGCACCTCGTCGCCCGCGGCGAGCCGCTCTTCGAGGTCGGCCAGACTCTGGAACTCCGGGCGTGGGGCGGCGGGAGGCTCGGTGGACGAGACGTTGACGACGACCACCCGGGCGAGCCGGTGCCGGTCGCGGAAGTCGGCGATGTCGTCGGCCAGGCGGGCCGCGGCTGTCGCCTGGGTGTTGTCGCCGGAAACATGACCCGGTCTGATCTCCGCGTCGGCGGCGTCGAGATCCTGGTCGAGCAGTCCGGGCAGGCCCGCTGGCACCACTCCCGCCTTGCTCAGCTGTTCGGCGCGCTTCCGTAAGGGGACTTCAGTGATGTCGTGGCCGCCGAAGAGCAGGCCGGCGATCGGAACCAGACCTCCGGGAAAGTCCGGAGACTCGATGACGCATCCCTGGGCCGGTAAAACGCCCGCCCTGACCGCGGCGGCACCGATGGTCGCGGTGGTCGCCACGGATCCGCGTGCTCCGATGAACCAGACACCGACCTTGCGCATAGGAGCTCCTGTTCATTCCGCGTATACCGGTATGGAGTTGACATACCGGTATGGGATTACGCGGATCGTAAGAGTCCTTTTATCGATGGTCAAGCATAAGTCTGCCGACCCTCGCCCTAACTGGCGCCGGTCAGGCCGACAACGCCTGGTCCACGGCCTCCGGCGACAGCATGTGCTCGATCATCATCACCGCCGCGCCGACCACCCCCGCCCGGTCGCCGAGCTCGCTGACACGAATGCTCAGATGCTGGGTGGCGAGGGGTAGGGACCTGCTGTAAATCACCTCTCGAAGTCCGGCGAGCAGGTGCTCGCCCGCTCCCGAGAGGTCACCGCCGATCAAGATCACGGCTGGGTTGAAGAAGTTCACAATGGAGGCCAGGACGACGCCGACCTCCCGGCCTGCCTGCCGGACCAGTTGGATGGCCTCGGTGTTGCCGGCACGCACCAGGCGTACGACGTCGCGGCTGTCGGCGGTCTCGTGGCCCGCCGCGTGCAGGCGTGCGGCCAGCGCCGCGCCGCCCGACACGGCCTCCAGGCAGCCGACGTTGCCACAGCGGCACACCACGTTCTCCTCGGACGAGGGCACCCGGATGTGGCCGATGTCCCCCGCCGCACCTTGCGCACCGCGGTGCAGGCTGCGGCCGCTGATGATGCCACAGCCGATGCCGGTGCCGATCTTGACGTAGATGAGGTGCTCGGCCCCGGACCGCCCGGCCCAGTATTCACCCAGCGCCATCATGTTCACGTCATTGTCGACCAGCACAGGGACACCGAGCCGAGCGCCGAGCCAGTCGGGCACGGGAAAACCGTCCCAGCCGGGCATGATCGGCGGGTTGACCGGCTTGCCGGTGTCATGCTCCACCGGACCCGGCAGGCCGACGCCGACTCCGCACACGTCGGCGAGACGGCGGTCGCACTCGGTGAGGAGCTCGCGGAAGGTGTCCACGAGCCAGGTCAACACGGCCTCCGGACCGCGGGCGATGGGCATCTCCACTTCCTGCTCGGCCAGCATCGTGGCCGCCAGGTCGGTCACGGCGAGCCTGGCGTGCGTCGCACCCAGGTCAGCCGCAAGTACGATCCGCGCGCTCTTGTTGAAGGCGAACGCCGTCGCCGGACGGCCGCCAGAGGAGATCACGTCGTCGGCCGGCACCACCCAGCGCTGACTCAGCAAGGCGTCGAGGCGCAGGGACACCGTGGACCGCGCCAGGCCGGTGAGCTCGACCAGCTCGGCGCGGGTGCGGGCCCGCCCGTCGCGCAGGAGCGAGAGCAGAGCCCCCGCTCCGGCCGCCGGGCTGCTTGTGCCGGTCAGCATGCTCTCAGTCAACAGCGCTCCATTTCGTCGAGAGATGCACACTTCCTATGATCCCTCATGCGCCATTATGCCATTTACACTTCAACTTTTGCTTGACCCTCGGCATAAGTGCGATCTAGCATCCCGCAACATGAAGGACATAAGCCGGAAACCGGATGATGCTCCACGTGTAGGGATCGTCGGCACCGGTTTCATGGGCCGGGTGCATGCCCGCGCCGCACGCATGGCCGGGGCAACGATCGCCGGGGTGGCCGGGTCTCGATTAGAGAAGGCGCAGAAGGCCGGACTGGGTGCTGCCAGGGTCTTCGCCTCCGCCGACGAGCTCATCGAGTCGGGCGAGATCGATCTGGTGCATATCTGCACCCCCAACCATCTCCACGCCCCGTTCGTCCTCAAAGCGCTGTCGGCCGGACTGGCCGTCGTCTGCGAGAAACCACTGGCCGGCGACGCGATGACCGCCGCGCTCATGGCGGGCCGGGCGGCCGAGGCGGGACTGGTCGCGACGGTGCCGTTCGTGTACCGCTTCCATGCCACGGTGCGGGAGGCGCGGGAACGGGTCGCCCGCGGTGACATCGGCAGGATCAGCTTGATCCATGGAAGCTATCTGCAGGATTGGCTGCTCCGCCCGGACGACGACAACTGGCGGGTGGACCCCGAGCTCGGCGGGCCCAGCCGGACATTCGCCGACATCGGCTCCCACTGGTGCGACCTGGCGGAGTTCGTCACCGCCGACCGCATCGTCAGCGTCTGCGCGCAGACCGCCATCGTCCAGTCCAGTCGGGCGACCAACGCGCCCGTCGTGACGGAGGACGTGGCGACCGTCCAGTTCCGCACCGCCTCCGGCGCCGTCGGCACGCTGGCCACGAGCCAGGTCTCCCCGGGCCGCAAGAACCGCCTGTTCCTGGAGATCTCAGGCACCGAGGCGAGCCTCGCGTTCGACCAGGAGCAGCCCGAGCTTCTCTGGGTCGGCGACCGCAGCGGATCGCGGACGCTCCTGCGCGACCCGGCGATCCTTTCCGAGGCGGCCCAGCCGTATTCGCCGCTCCCGGCCGGACACCCTCAGGGCTACCATGACTGCTTCGACGCCTTCGTCGCCGACACCTACGCCGCGCTCCGTGACGAGCATCGTGACGGGTTGCCGGTGTTCGCGGACGGCGCCCGAGCCGCCGCCATCTGCGAGGCCGTCCTGACCTCGGCGCGGACCGGGGGGTGGACCGAGTGCTGAGCATGCGCGGCATCGGCAAGAGCTTCCTGGGCGTACGTGTGCTGTCCGGCGTCGACCTGGACGTGGCGGCCGGCGAGGTACACGCCGTCGTCGGCGAGAACGGAGCCGGCAAGTCCACCCTCATGAAGATCATCTGCGGGGTGCACGCGCCGGACGAGGGCACCGTCGAGATCGACGGTCGGCCGGTTTCCTTCGGCCACCCCCTGGACGCACAGCGCTCCGGCATCGCGATCATCTACCAGGAGTTCAACCTGCTGCCCGAGCGCACCGTCGCCGAGAACGTCTTCCTCGGGCGCGAGCCGGTCCGGCGCGGCCTGGTCGACCGGACCGCCATGGAAACAGCGACCGCCCGGCTCCTCGACGAGCTCGGCGAGAACTCCTTCGGCCCGCGTGATGCCGTCAAGCGCTTGTCGGTAGCCCAGCAGCAGGTCGTGGAAATTGTCAAGGCGCTGTCGATGAACGCCCGGCTCGTCGTCATGGACGAGCCCAGCGCGGCGCTCGCCGAGCACGAGGTCGAGTTGCTCTACCGGCTGATCGGGCGGCTGAGGGAGCGTGGCGTCGCCGTCGTGTACATCTCCCACCGTCTGCGCGAGGTGTTCGACCTGGCCGACCGGGTCACCGTGCTCAAGGATGGCAAGCTCGTCACGACGGTCCCGATCGGCGAGGTGTCGTCCGACGAGCTGATCCGTCTGATGGTCGGCCGCGATCTCGGCACCTACTTTCCGCCACGGTCGGCCGCGACCGGCGAGGTACGGCTCAGCCTGCGCGGAGCGGGCAACCGCAAGCTCCGCGACATCGATCTGGAACTGCGTGCCGGGGAGATCGTCGGCATCGCCGGCCTACAGGGGGCCGGCCGGTCGGAACTGGCCAAAGCGATCTTCGGTGCGGAGCCGTTCACCATGGGCGAGATGACCCCATCACGCCCCCGCTCGGTCCGGGAGGGCGTGGCCATGGGCATCGGGCTGGTGACCGAGGACCGCAAGGCCGAAGGGCTCGCGCTACGCCAGTCGGTGCGGGACAACGCCCTGCTCGTCACCCGCGCAGTGGGCGCCAAGGGCCGCGACGGCATCCGCGGCCTGCTCGAACGCGTACGCCTCTCGCCTCCGCGTCAGGAGCAGGAGGTGCGCTACCTGTCCGGGGGCAACCAGCAGAAGGTCGTGCTGGCGAAATGGATGACGATGGCGCCGCGGGTGCTGCTGTTCGACGAGCCGACCCGGGGTGTCGACGTCGGCGCCAAAGCCGCCATCCACGACCTGATGCGCGAGCTGGCCGATGACGGCATGGCCATCATGATGATCTCTTCTGAGCTGCCCGAGCTCATCGGTATGAGCGATCGCATCGTCGTCCTGCGGGACGGCCGAATCGCGGGCGCGCTGCCGGCCGGGCCTTCGGAGGAAGCCATCATGCGCTTGGCCGCGGGAGAGGTGGCCTGAATGGACACTCTGTCACGCAGTCGCCGTCCCGCCCTCGGCAGCGAGGCACGAGGCGGCCTGGCGGCCCGGTTACGTGAGCCCACGCACGTGGTGTTCCTCGCACTGTTCGGCCTGATCGCAGTCGGCTGGGTCCTCGTCGCACTCGACGGCGGCCAGTTCCTGACCATGGAGAGCGTCGTCGGGATCCAGCAGCGTTCGGCGGCCCTCGGCATCGTGGCGATCGGGCAGACGCTGGCCATTCTGGCCGGCTCGCTCGACCTGTCCGTGGCGTACCTGATCAGCCTGACCTCGCTGATCGCGGCGGAGATCATGGCGGGCCAGGACGGCAACATCGTGCCCGCGGTCGTCGCGGTGCTGGGCGTCAGCGCGCTGGTGGGGCTGATCAATGGGCTGGTCATCACCAGGCTCCAGGTCCACGCCTTCATTGCCACGCTCGGCGTCGCCCTGATCATCAGGGGCATCGTCGACCACCTGTACGACGGCCCGGCGGGCAAGGTGCCCGAGTCGTTCCAGCTCCTCGGCTACTCCCGCCTCGGGCCGGTCCCCGTCTCCGCCCTGCTCTGGGCGGGCGTGGCCGTCGTGGCCTGGTTCCTGCTGAGCAGGACCCGGCTGGGCTACCGCATCTACGCCGTCGGCGGCAACGAGGAGGTCGCCCGGCTGTCCGGGATCCGCACCAGCCGGGTCATCGTGCTCACGCACGTGCTCTGCTCCGCCTGCGCCGGCATCGCGGGCCTGCTGCTGGCCAGCCGGCTCGGCGCCGGCGCGCCCACGGTCGGCACCGACGGCGGCTACGACCTGGAGTCCATCGCCGCGGTCGTACTCGGTGGGACCGCGCTGGCCGGCGGCAAAGGAGGCGTGTCCGGGACGGTCGGCGGGGTCCTGCTGCTGGCCGTCCTGGACACCATCTTCAACCAGCTCGAGGTCAACTCCTTCGTCAAGGACGTGGTCCGTGGCGTGGTCATCGTCATCGCGGTGGCCGTCTACGCCCGGCGCATCAAGGGACGGTCGGCATGAAGCGGGCACTTCCCATCCTCGTGGCCCTCGTGGTGCTGCTGGCCGCGATCGCCACCGCCAATCCCCATTTCCTGGAGCCCGCCGGGTTCCTGGCGTTGCTCAAGCGGGCCGCGCCGCTGGTGATCCTGGCCGCGGGACAGTATTTCGTCATCGTCTCCGGCGAGTTCGACCTGTCGGTCGGCTCGCTCGTGACGGCCGAAGTGGTGATCGCCGCACGACTCATCGACGGCGACGAGTCCGCCACCTGGCCGGTCATCGCCCTACTGATCATCATCGGGCTACTCGTGGGCTTGGTGAACGGCGTGGTCACCACCAAGCTGCGGGTGCCGTCGTTCATCGTGACGCTCGGCATGCTGCTCGTCCTCAGCGGAGCGGTGTTCCTGTGGACCGGCGGCGCGCCCCGCGGCGCCCTGTCGGAAGGTTTCCGAGTCTTCGGCCGCGGCAGTCTCGGACCGGTGCCGTGGTCGGTGCTGATCCTGCTGGCCGTGGGCGCCGCCACGATCTGGCTCATGCGCGCAGACTTTGGCAAAACGCTGATGGCCACCGGCGACAACGAGCGCGCCGCGTCGCTGTCCGGAGTGCGGGTCGATCGGGCCAAGATCTTTGCGTTCATGCTGTCCGGCCTGGCAGCGGCCGTCGCGGCCATCCTGCTGGGCGGGTTCGCCGGCGTCTCGGCACAGGTGGGTCAGGGGCTGGAGTTCTCGGCCATCACCGCGGTCGTCCTCGGCGGCGTGGCGCTCGGCGGCGGCCGCGGCTCCGTGCTCGCCGCCATGGCCGGGGCCTTCACGCTGGAGGCCCTGTTCACGCTGCTCAACCTGTACGGAATCTCGGGAGCGCTGGAGTTCACCGTGCAGGGCGTCATCATCATCGCCGCGGTCGCGGCGGGAGCCATCCGACTTCCCCGGAAGTTCACCCCCCGAAGAGGAGACGCACATGCCGCGTCGTAAGGCCGCAGTCGCCGTGTTCGCCGTTCTCGCCCTCGCCGGCTGCACCACAGACAAGCCGACGGCCACGACTCAACCCGCCGCGTCCGCCCCGAGCGCCAGTCAGAGTGCCCAGGGCTCGGGCACGGGCGCGCAGTCGAAGTTCTTCGTGCAGGCGGACTTCGACGCCCAGCTGGCCATGCGCACCCAGACCCCGGAGGGTCCCTCCGACAAGCCCTGGGAGCAGGCCATCGCCCCGCAGATGGCCGACACGGCGAAGTACAAGAAGGACGGGCCGTACCACCTGTGCTTCTCCAACGCGGCGGTCAACAACCCCTGGCGGCAGGTCGGGTGGAAGACGATGCAGGCAGAGGCCGGCCTGCACAAGGAGATCACCAAGTTCACGGCCCTCGACGCCGAGGGCAAGGACGACAAGCAGATCTCCGACATCGCCGAGCTGCAGGCCAAGGGGTGCGACGCGCTGATCGTCTCGCCGAACACGACGGCCACGCTCACCCCCGCCGTGACGGCCGCCTGCGGGAAGGTGCCCGTCATCGTGTTCGACCGGGGTGTGGAGACGGACTGCCCGGTGACGTTCATCAAGCCGATCGGCGGCTACGCCTTCGGCGCCGACGCCGCCGAGTTCCTGGTCGAGAAGGTGCCGGTGCCGGCGGGCGGGAAGGTGCTGGCGCTGCGCATCCTGCCCGGTGTGGACGTGCTGGAGACCCGCTGGTCGGCGGCCAAGGTGGTCTTCGACAAGAGCAAGGTCCAGGTCGTGGGGGTGGAGTTCACCGACGGCGACGCCGCCAAGACCAAGAGCATCGTCAGCGACTACCTCCAGCGGTACGGCAAGATCGACGGTGTCTGGATGGACGCGGGAGCCACGGCGGTGGCGGCGATCGAGGCGTTCGAGGACGCGGGCCTGCCGGTGCCTCCGATCAACGGTGAGGACCAGCAGGACTTCCTGCAGAAGTGGAAGGATTCCAACCTCACCGCCATCGCCCCCACGTACCCGACCTACCAGTGGCGCACCCCGATCATCGCCGCACTGAAGATCCTCAAGGGCGAGGAGGTGCCCAAGATGTGGAACCTGCCGCAGCCGAAGGTCACCTCGGAGAACCTGTCGACCTACCTGAAGCCGAACATGCCGCCGCTGCACTACGCGCTGTGCGGTTGTGAGGACCTGCCCGGGTTCCCGGAGACCTGGGGCGGGAAGAAGAGCTGACCATTTCCCTCCGCCCATTCGACGACGAAGAGGGACGCCATGTTCTCCATCGGAGTGAACACCTGGGTCTGGGTCTCCCCGCTGACCGACGACGACCTGGCGCGGCTCGCGCCCCGCATCGCCGGGTGGGGCTTCGACGTCATCGAGCTGCCCGTCGAGCAGCCCGGTGACTGGAACCCCGGCAAGGCCGCGGCGGTGCTGGCCGAGCACGGGCTGGCCGCCTCCGTGGTGCTCGTCATGCCGCCGGGGCGCGAGCTCGTGGCCGCCTCCTCGGAGACCGTCCGCGATACCCAGGACTATCTGCGGCACTGCGTCGACGTGGCGGTGGCCGTCGGCTCCCCGGTGATCGGGGGGCCGGCGTACGCCTCGGTCGGCCGCACCTGGCGGTTGGCACCGGACGAGCGCCGGGCGGTCTACGCCGAGTTGCGTGAGCATCTGCGGCCCGTCCTGGACTATGCGGGCGAGCGCGGGGTGAAGCTCGCGGTCGAGCCGCTCAACCGGTACGAGACCAGCCTCGTCAACACCGTCGAGCAGGCCCTCGACGCGCTGCCCGAGGACTGCCACCTGGCGCTCGACACCTACCACATGAACATCGAGGAGAAAGACCCCGCCCAGGCGGTGCGGGTCGCCGCAGGCCGGATCGCGCACGTGCAGGTGTGCGGCACCGATCGCGGCACGCCGGGGGCCGACCGCTTCGACTGGCCCGGCTTCGCCGGGGCCCTGCGCGACGTCGGCTATGACGGGCCGCTCGTCATCGAGTCGTTCACCGCGCACAACCAGACCATCGCCACCGCGGCCTCCATCTGGCGGCCACTCGCCGAAAGCCAGGACACGCTGGCCACTGACGGCCTCGCCTACCTGCGCACCCTCTGACGCGCGTCGGCGTGCGCCCCCAGTGGCGCGCGCCTTCGCAGCAGTGTTCCTTCACACCTCGTTCCGAGGTGTCGCCACACCCCCCAGGAGATTCGCCATGCGACGATTTCTCACTGCCCTCTTACTCCCAGCCTTGTTGCTGGCGCTGGCGCCGGCTCCCGCCCACGCGACCAGTGCCACCCTCCACGGCTTCCGTGCCCTGCTGTTCACCAAAGCAGCGGGATACGTGCACGCCTCCATCCCGGCCGGCATCCAGATGGTGAACGAGCTGGCCGCGGCCCATGACTTCGAGGTGGTGCAGAGCGCCGACTCATCGGTGTTCAACGACACCGACCTGGCCACGTTCGACGTCCTGATCATGCTGCAGAACTCCGGCATGGTCTGGGAGAACGACGCCCAGCGACAGGCGCTGCAGAAGTTCGTCCGGTCGGGCAAGGGCGTCGTGGCCGTCCACAACGCGCTCGACATGGGCATCGAGAACGAGTTCCCCTGGTGGGACGAGCTCATCAACGGCGGCGCCCACATGCCGGCGCACTCGCCCGGCACGCTCCAAGGGCTGGCCAAGGTCGTCGACCGCGTGCACCCCTCCACAAAGAACCTCCCGCAGCGGTGGCAGCGTGCGGAGGAGTGGTACAACTTCGCGCCCAACCCGCGCGGCAACGTGCACGTCCTGGTCGCCGCGGACGAGACGACCTACGACCCCGGCTCCTCCGCCATGGGTCCTGACCACCCGATCTCCTGGTGCCGCCAGGCCGAAGGCGCCCGGGTGTGGGCCACCGCCATGGGACACGAGTCGGCCGCCTATGCCGAGCCGGAGTTCCGCGAGCACGTCCTCGGCGGCGTCGAGTGGGCGGCCGGCGCCCAGCCGGGCGACTGCGGCGGCACCGTATGGAGCAGCTTCGAGAAGGTCGCCCTGGACGACAACACCAGCAACCCGATGGAGCTGGACGTCGCCCCCGACGGGCGGGTGTTCTACGTCCAGCGCCAGGGTGAGGTGAAGATCTACAAGCCCGACACCCACATGACCGTCACCGCCGCCACCCTCAACGTCTACACCGGCGGCGAGGACGGCCTGGTCGGCATGGAACTCGACCCGAAATTCGCCCAGAACGGGTGGATCTATGTCTACTGGTCGCCGGCCGACAGCGCCCAAGACGTCAACCGGCTGTCCCGGTTCACCGTGCAGGGCGACACCATCGACCTGAGCACCGAGAAGAAGATCATCGAAATTCCCGCCTATCGCGCTCGGACCTACCCCGAGCCAGGCCACACCGGCGGGGCGGTCGAGTTCGGCCCTGACGGCAGCCTCTACCTGAGCGTCGGCGACGACGTCCCTCCGAACCTGTCGCCCGACTGGCAGGGCTACGCGCCGCTCGACTGGCGGCCCGGTCAACACATGCTGGACGCCGCCCGCACCGCGGGCAACACCAACGACCTGCGCGGTAAGATCCTGCGGATCAAGCCGAAGGCCGACGGCGGCTACGACATCCCCGAGGGCAACCTCTTCCCGCCGGGCACCGCGAAGACCCGTCCCGAGATCTACGCCATGGGCTTCCGCAACCCCTTCCGGTTCACCGTCGACGCCAAGACGGGTTACCTGCACGTGGCCGACTACGGCCCGGACCGGGGCGGCCCCACCACCGACCGTGGCCCCGAGGGCCTGGTGGAATACGACGTCATCAAGAAGCCGGGCAACTTCGGCTGGCCGTTCTGCCACGGTGACAACCAGGCGTACGCGCCGTACAACCCGGACACCAAGGAGATCGGCGTCAAGTTCAACTGCGCCGCCCCCGTCAACGAGTCACCGAACAACACCGGCCTGACCGAGCTGCCGCCGATCGAGAAGCCGATCATGTGGTACGGCTACAGCACCTCCCCCACCTTCCCCGAGCTCGGCTCGGGCGGCTCGGCGCCGATGAGCGGCCCCGTCTACCGCTACGACGCGAACAACCCCTCGAAGACCAAGTTCCCGCCCTACTTCGACGGCGTGAACTTCTTCTACGAGTGGTCGCGCCACTACATCAAGGAGATCCACCTCGACTCCAACGACCAAGTCCTCAAGATCAACAGCTTCCTGGGGACCACGCCCTTCCTCAAGCCGATGGACATGACCTTCGGCCCGGACGGCGCGATGTACCTGCTGGAGTGGGGCACCGACTTCGGCGGCGGCAACAACGACTCCGGCCTCTACCGGATCGACTACGCGGCCGGCGCCCGCTCGCCGGTGGCGAAGGCCACCTCCTCGCGGGTCGACGGCGTCACCCCGCTGACCGTCGAGTTCGACGCCTCCGGCAGCTACGACCCCGACGGCGATTCCCTCACCTACGCCTGGGACTTCGACGGCGACGGCACCGTCGACTCCACCCAGGTCAAGGCCACCCACGTGTACGAGACCCCAGGCCGGTTCACCGCCCAGCTCAAGGTCACCGACAGCACCGGCAAGGAGGGCTTCACCAACATCGAGATCACCGCCGGCAACAGCCAGCCCACGGTGACCATCGAGACCCCGCTGAACGGCACGCCGATCCAGTTCGGCCAGGACGTGCCGTACAAGATCAAGGTCACCGACCCCGAGGACGGCGAGATCGACTGCGCGAAGGTCTTCGTCAACCCGGCGCTCGGCCATGACGACCACGAGCACGAGACCGTGGAGATCCCCGGCTGCGAGGGCGTCGTCAACACCGGCGACCTCGGCGGCCACCCCGACGGCGCCAACCTGTTCTACGTCCTCAACGCCCACTACACCGACGGCTCGCAGGAAATGCCGCTCACCGGCCGGGCCAAGGCAGTCCTGCAGCCGATGCGCAAGCAGGCCGAGTTCTTCGACGCCCAGACCGGCGTGCGTGTCATCGACCAACCGGGGGCCGAGAGCGGCAAGCGCATCGGCGACATCAGCAACAACGACTGGATCTCG
The DNA here is from genome assembly GCF_044458585.1 of Nonomuraea sp. NPDC050451. Taxonomy (NCBI): domain Bacteria; kingdom Bacillati; phylum Actinomycetota; class Actinomycetes; order Streptosporangiales; family Streptosporangiaceae; genus Nonomuraea; species Nonomuraea sp. NPDC050451. Next base: position 225,276 of record NZ_JBITHZ010000001.1, on the reverse strand, counting down.
TTCACCCCGATGAACCTGCACGCCGTCAAGGGCGTGAACTACCGCCTGTCCAGCCCCACCGGCGGCGGGCTGATCGAGCTGCGCGCCGAGTCCCCCACCGGCCGGCTACTGGCCAGCGCCGCCGTGCCCAACACCGGGGGCTGGAACAACTACCAGCAAACCCAGACCGTCCCAGTGGCGGCGAACGCGACCACCTCGACGCTCTACGTGGTGTTCAAGAACTCCGCCAACAACGCCTTCGACCTGGACGCCGTCCAGTTCGTGGGCGAGGCTCCGCCTCCCGCGATCGAGCCGGGCGTCTACAAGGTCACCGCCCAGCACAGCGGCAAGAACGTGACCACTGAGAACGCGTCGACCGCGGACAACGCCAAGCTCGTCCAGATGGGCGCCACCGAAGACCCCATCCAGCGGTGGGAACTGATGACCGCACCCGGCGGCTACCAGCTCAAGAACGTCGGCAGCGGCAAGTGTGCCGACATTCCGGGCACGGCCACACCCGGCACCCAGCTGGTCCAGTGGACATGCCACGCCAGCGGCAGCGGGGACGCGCCCAACCAGTACTTCACCGTGGTTCCGACTGGCGGCGGCGAAGGACTCTTCCAGATCGTCTCCGCCAAGACCGGGCTGTGCGTCGACATCAACGGCGTCTCCCAGGCCGACGGCGCCGCGGTGATCCAATGGAACTGCTCGGCCACGCCGAACCAGACCTTCCGTCTCACCAAGGTCGGCGGTGGCCCAGCCGACCAGACCGCGCCGACCACCACGGCGAAGCAGAACCCGGCCGAGCCGAACGGCAAGGACGGCTGGTACACCGCCGCTCCCGTCGAGGTCACCCTGACCGCGGTGGACGAGGAGAACGGCAGCGGCGTGGCCGCCACCGAGTACCGCGTCGACGGCGGAGCCTGGACCGCGTACAGCATGCCGTTCGCGGTGAGCGGTGACGGGGCGCGCACCCTCGAGTACCGCTCGCGGGACGGCGCGGGCAACGTCGAGCAGGCCCGCTCTCTCACGCTCAAGATCGACACGACCGCTCCGCAGACCACCGCCTCGTTCGCCCCGCCGAACGAGAGCGGATGGAGCAAGGACTCGGTCCCGGTCGAGCTGGCCGCGCAGGACGCCCACTCCGGCGTCAAGCTCATCGAGTACTCGCTCGACGGCGGCGGCTGGAAGGCCTACGCAGGAACGCCCGTGGTGGTCGACGGCGACGGCGAGCACGAACTGCGCTACCGCACGACCGACACGGCGGGCAATCGCGAGGAGGAGAAGGCTGCGGTGCTGAAGATCGACGGCACCAAGCCCATCCTGCTCGTGTCGGGCGTGGCCGACGACGAGGTGTACGGCGATTCCCAGGACGTGGTGATCACCTGGGAGGCCGTGGACGCCACCTCGGGCGTCCGCACCACGACCGGCACCCTCGACGGCGCCCCGCACACCTCGGGCTCGGTGCTGCCACTGTTCACCCAGGCGCTGGCCAAGCACACGGTCGCAGTGACGTCAACGGACAACGCCGGCAACGCGGTGACCACGTCGGTGGGGTTCAACGTCACCACCTCGCTTCGGGACATGCAGAACCTGCTCGACCGATTCCGGGCCACCAGCTGGCTGTCGGCGGGCGCGCACGACAAGCTGACGAGGAAACTGACCCAGGCCCGTAAGGCCGAGGCCTCCGGCAAGGACGAAACAGCGGTGCGGCTCCTCGCCGAATTCAAGAAACTCGTCGCGGACGGGAAGCTCGTCCCGCGCGCCGACGTACGCCAGGTGCTCACCCGCGACGCCGACAAGATGATCTCGGTCATCGGCGGCTGACAACCGAACACCCTAAATAGGCCGCTGCCCCGCTACGAGCGGGGCAGCGGCATGGGCATGCTCTCACGAGCGGCGCGCCGGATGGGCGCGAAGACGACCTCCCGGCGCGGTACAGGCCCCGGCCGCGACCTCGCTAGACCGCCTGCCACCTCTGGTTGTCGCCGTCGTGGCAGGACCAGAGCTGAACCCGGGAGGTTGGCACGTCCACGTCCAGGCACAGGCCTGAGCCGACTCCGCGGATCGTGCCATCAGCGTTCAAGGTCCACTTCTGGTTATCTCCTCCCTGGCAGTCGTGGATGCCGACCGCGGTGCCGTCGGTCTTGCCCTGCTCCAGGGCATCCAGGCACTTCTGGCCGTCGTAGACGGTGATCTGCCCAGAGGGCGTTCTGGTCCACAGCTGGGCGCTCGTGCCGTTACAGCTGTAGACCCAGATCTGCCCGACGTTGTTGCGGCTGCCCTCGGGGACGTCGAGGCAGAGTCGGGTGCCGACGTTGCGCAGGGCGCTCGTGGTGACCGGGTCGATGTCCAATGTCGTGGGCCCGGGCGGGGCTGTGGCGGTCTTCCGGGGATGGCGTGGGGTGGTGCACGACCGCGCCGTGACCTGGCCGCCTGCCCGCCCGGTGCATCGGTCCACGTCGGTGATCCGCGTGCGTGGGGCCGTCCTGACCGTGGAGCCCGCGGTCGGCTTCAGAGTGTCTTTCCGCTTGGAGGTGGACTTCGGTGTGGGTGTGGATGACGGTACCGCCCTCCACGTCGACGCGGCGGACACCTGTGGGGGTGCGGTCGCTGGGAGCTGGGAATCCGGCAGCAGGGTCAAGGCGACCGCTGCAGCAGCGGCGACTGCCGCGGCTGTAGCGGTCGCCGGGATCACCCAGCCCGATATCCCCGCAGCTGCCCCCTTCGATGCGGTGGCCTTCCCTACGGCGAGCGGCAGCAGCACGATCGGCAGCGCGGCCCGCAGTGTGGAGTTGAGGTCGCGCAGCTCGGCGAATGCCCGTGCGCAGCTTGGGCAGACGTCGAGATGCGCACGCAGCGCCCGGGGAATGCGGCTGCTGGGCTTGCGGACAACCGTCGCCATCCGGTCGGCGAAACTTTGGCACTCGGGCGAGCCGGCCACAACATGAGCGGCCAGGTATGCCTTACGCAGCCCTTCGCGCGCGCGGAAGGCCAGCACGCTCACATTCCCGGGAGTGATGCCGAGGATCCGTGCGACCCGCTCGGGCTCCTCCTCCTCGATCAGGGTGTGCCACAGTACGGTCTGCCAGCGCGGCGGCAGCGAGCGGTAGGCCCGGACAACGAGGTCGTCGGAAACCTCGGGCTCTGTCACCAGCAGGTCGGCGAACTCCTCAGCCCTGAACTCGCCCATCAGGACCAGACGCTGATCGGTCCGCGCCCACTCGGCCGCCGTGTTGCGCACCACCGCATACAGATAGGGACGCCACCCGCCGGACGGACCGCCCGCACCCGTGCGGACGGTCCGTAAGGTTCGGGTGAACGCCTCGCTGGCCAGGTCCTCGGCGGCCTGCGGATCCAGGGACAGACGGCGGGCGAAGGCGAGGACGGCCGCGTGGTGCCGCTCATACAGCTCCGCGACAGCATGGCTGTCACCGGCCCTGACCCGCTGGGTCAGTTCCGCGTCCTCACACATACGACCTTCCGTCACCTGATCAAGAATTTGTGCATCCCTCCCGGATACGACGCACCTGTGTACCTGGCGACGACCTTCACGGGGTTAGCCCGTGAAGGTCGCCCCAGCCCCTTCACTGTTAAAGGGAGTTGCCTAGCGCCTGCGGGTTACGCGACTTCTGAGATATTTCGCACCACGAGCGGGAGAGGCCCGAGATGGTGAGATAAGCCACCTGCACGCCTCGCGCACGCAGGACTACTTGGCGGCGAAGACTTGCGTCCAGTGACTCGTCCCGCCAGAGTTCTTGGCCAGCCCGACGCCGATCAAGGTGTAACCGCAGTTCATGATGTTGTTGCGGTGACCAGGGCTGTTCATCCAGCTCTGGACCACCGAGGCCGCGTTCGACTGGCCCTTGGCGATGTTCTCCGCCCAGCCCGATCCTCCGGTGAACCCGGCCGCCCTGATGCGGTCCACGAAGCTGCGGCCGTCCTTGGACTGGTGGCTGAAGTAGTTGTTCTTGGCCATGTCGTCGGAGTGGCCGAAGGCCGCGGCGCGCAGCTGCGCGTCGTGCGTGAGCGGCTTGCAGCCGCCCTTGGCCCGCTCGGCGTTGGTGAGGCGGACGACCTCGTTCTCCTCTGCCGTGCCGACGGGTCCCGATGACGGCGGGGGCGTCGTCGGCGCCTTGGTGGGGCCGGATGAGGGGGACGCAGGCGTGGGGGACCCCTTGGAGGGACTCGAGTTCGGCACCTTCGGGTCCTTCGGCAGGATGCTGCCGGACCAGACGTTGGCGGCGGCGGTGTAGACACCGTACGTCTCTCCGTCGAAGAACGGGGAGCCGATCTGGTCGTAGCGGCCGTTGTCGTCGGCGTCGATGAAGGTGGAGGTGACGCCGTTGACGTAGCCGAGGCGCTTGCCGTTGCTGTACTTCAGCAACCAGGGGCCTCCGTCGAAGCCGTAGGTGACCGCGCCCTTGAGCGCGATCTGCTCTTCGATCTTCAAAGCGGTGTCGACCACGGTCTTGCCGGTCGTGCCGTAGAGCCACTTCGGGGTGAGGCCGGTGTAGGGCTTGTCACCGTCGGGGTGCTCACCGGCCGGGTAACCGAACGCGTACACCTTCTGACCGGGCTTGATGTTGTAGGCAAGGCCCTGACCGCCGACGGCATCGCCCAGACGACCGACGTCCTCCAGAACCGCGTACTGCCACTGGCCGTTGTAGGTCCACTTCGGCCCGAGATAGGCGTCGTATTCCACCTTGCCGCTCTTGCCGACCAGCTTGACCTTGAGACCGTTGTAAACCGAGACGAAGGCGTAGTCGCGGTCGAAGTCCTCGTAGACGTCGAAGTCGTAATGGGTGAAGGCCTGCTTGGCAGCGTAGATGCCCCACGGCGCCCTGCCCTGGTAATAGCCCGGGACGAAGACCCAGCGGTCGAGGACATGGCCGTCGTCGTCGGTGTCGTAGGCACAGTGGCCGGCAGTGGCGACCAGGTTGCGGTACTTGGACTGCACAGAGGTGGCCGAGCACCAGTACGGCTTGCCGTCACGGACGAAGAACACCTTCCCCACGGTCTTGGGCAGATTGATGTTCCTCGACGTGGCAGCCGTCTTCTTCTCCTCGCCTATCGCGGGAATGACACCCGGCTTGCCATCGGATGCGGGGGCACCCGTGGACTTCAGGCGGGCGGTATGGGTGTTGACCTTGTAGTCCGGGTGGTATTCCTCAGCCTCCTTCAGCGCCTTACCGTTGCCCACCAGCCAGAACGACACGACGTCGAAGGCGTCCTTGGCTGCGACCGGCTCCCCGGACGCGGGGGCTCCCTCAGGAGCGGCCTGAGCCGGGGCGACGAGTGCCGAGGCCAGGAGGCCGGCGGTGGCCAGGACGCCACCGGCAGCGAGGATGCGGTTCAAAGGGGAACTCCTTGGTCTGTCGTGGAACGCCTCTTGCGTCCCATACGTCAGGAAAGGGATCGCGGGGAACCATGCGTTGCGGGGCGCGGGACGCCTCGTCACGTCCCCCGGTCGAAGGAGTGCGGCATGTGGCAGGCGTGGATCGCGCACCCGCTGCCATTCTCAACACCATCGGCAACAGGAGACTCCAATCCGATCCTGTTCATCAGCACTCCCATCTCTCACCAGAAAGGAGTCCGTCCACAGGTCTGGATTACGAGTTTTCGGAAGCTTTTGGACTGTGAGCCTCCTCACCGAGGAGGCTGCATGCTGGAATCACCCCTCTGCCCGCAGCGTCATGCCTGCCTTCGACGATCTCCGGCCGTCGAACCCTCGCCGAAGTGCAGATCTTCGGCTGCACACCCCAGGGGGAGCCCCGAAGGGAATCGGCCGACCGCTCGAGCGCGACCTGTCGGCCTTCCTCCGCACGCTAGGACCAGATTACTTCATGGTGCGTTGAAGTAATCACTCCAGTGGCCTATATTTCTTCATCGAAAGACGAAGTTTTCTGGGAGGAGGAAGCCCCAGCATGAGCATCGACGGCACGTGGGCGTTCACCGCGGAGTCTCCAAGGGGCGAGCAGAGCTTCGCCGCGACGTTCACCTCGGACGGCGAACGGCTGGCAGGGACGATGACCGGCGCGCAGGGGATCTGGGAGATCGACGAGGGCTCGGTGCACGGCAATGAGGTGGGTTGGCTGGTGCGCAGGGCGGTCATGGGGATGAACCTGCGCTTCACCGGCGTCGTAGACGGGGATGAGTGGACGGGCAAGGTCAAGGTCGGCGTGCTCGGAAGCTTCCCGGCCAGCGCGGTACGGACCACACTGGAGCAGCCACCGCCGGCGCCGTCCGAGCCCAGCTTGATCAGCCCGGAGGGGCGGGCCGACCCGCACCCCATATACGCCCGCATGCGCGAGGACGGTCCCGTCCGCCCCGCCGAGGGCGCGCTCGGCGGTCAGGTCTGGATGGTCACCGGCTACGACGAGGCCAGGGTCCTGCTGAACGACCCGCGCATCTCCAAGCACCCCCGGCATGCTCCCAAATGGCTACGTGATCTGGGCATCGTCACCGCCGACGAGGGACCGACCGGAACGAACATGCTCAACAGCGACCCGCCCGACCACACGCGGTTGCGCCGCCTGGTGAGCAAGGGATTCACGCCGCGCCGCATCGAGGCTCTGCGGCCCCGGGTGCAGCGCATCACCGACGATCTGCTCGACCGGATGGCGCCCCTGGGACGGGTGGATCTGATCGACGCGTTCGCCTACCCGCTGCCGATCACCGTGATCAGCGAGCTGATCGGGGTGCCTGAGGAGGACCGGGACGACTTCAGGTCCTGGACCGCCGCCATGCTGCTGATGCCCCTGGACGAGGAGCTGCGCGCCAGGCGATCGCAGGGCATCGAGGCCATCAACGGTTACCTCGCCGCCCTGATCGAACGCAAGCGCCGCGACCTGCGGCCCGGCGTACCCAGAGACGAACAGCCCGACCTGGCCAGCGCACTGGTGGCGGCAGCGGACGACGAGGACGGGCTGAACGAGCGCGAGCTGGTCGGCATGCTGAACCTGCTGCTCGTCGCCGGCCACGAGACGACCGTCAACCTGATCGGCAACGGCATGGCGGCGCTGCTGCGCCACCCCGGCCAGCTCGCCCTCCTGCGCGACCAGCCACACCTGCTGCCCTCGGCGATCGAGGAGATGCTGCGCTACGACGGACCCGTCGAGCAAGGAACGGGCCGCACAGCGGTGGAGAACATCGAGATCGGCGAGGTGACCATCCCGGCGGGCAGCCAGGTGACGGTGGCGCTGGCCGCAGCCGACCGGGATCCCCGGCGCTTCCCCGACCCTGACCGGTTCGACATCCAGCGCGAGGACAATGCCCATGTCGCCTTCGGCCACGGGCTGCATTTCTGCCTCGGCGCGCCGCTCGCCAGGTTGGAGGCGCAGATCGCCTTCCGCGGCCTGCTGGACCGCTTCCCCGACCTGGCGCTCGACTGCCCGCCCGAGCAACTGCGTCAGCGGCCAGGGACGGCCACCCTGTTCCGCGGGCTGGCCGAACTGCCGGTGAAGTTCACCCCAGCGGCTCGGTGACCAGCCGCTGGATCACGGGCGCCATCAGCGTGACAAGCGATTCCGTGGACATCGAAGCGAGAGGCTCCACGCGCAGGAGGTGGCGGGCCACGGCCAGGCCGGCCAGCTGGGCGCCGATCAGGCCGGCCCGCAGGTGCGCGTCCGGCAGGTCGAGGTGCTTGGCGAGCGAGCCGGCGAACTCGTTCTCGATGAACTCGCGCAGTTTGGCCGCGGGCTCCGGATCGGTGACGGCCAGGCGGGTCAGGGCGCCCACCCCGTCCGCGGCGTCGCCTCCCTCGGTGACTTCGAGGAACCGCCGCACCAGCCTTTCCCCGAAGTGCTCCACCCCCTCCGACAGCAGCTCACCCACCGGATCCCGCTGGGGGCTGTACCTGTTCAGCACGGCCTCGTAGAGGCCCTGCTTGCTGCCGAAAAAGTAGTGGATCATCGCGGGGTCGACCCCGGCGTCGACGGCGATCGCCCTGATGGTGGCCCGTTGGAACCCCTCGGCGCCGAACCGCGCCGCCGCCGCCTCCATGATCCGCTGCCGGTTGGCCGCGCCGGTGCGCCATCGGCCGCGGCGCCCCTGCTCACCGACGGTGTCGTTCACGCCGTCAGCTTACTTCACCGCCTGTCGAACTTATCCGAGACGGAGGACCCATGGACGGGAGCGTCCGCGTCCTGGTGGTCGGTGGAGGGCTCAGCGGCTTGGCCGCAGCCACCCTCCTCGGCCACCATGGCGTGCCCTGCTTGATCGTCGAACGCCGGACCGAACTGCCACCCACCTCGCGCAACGAACGGCTCGGCGTGCGCGCCGTGGAGCTGCTGCGCGTCCTCGGCCTGGAGGAACGGGTCCGCGCGGCCGGCTTCCACCCCGACGAGCTCGGCGACATGCTGCAGGCCGACACCCTGGCCGGCGCCGAACTCGGGCGGGCACCGCAGCCGTGGGTGGCTGTGCCGCCGCTGCTGAGCCCGCTGGAGCCGGTGTGTTGCAACCATGCGTGGCTGCGTGAGCTGCTGCGCGAACGCGCCCGGGAGCTGGGCGCGGAGATCTGGACCGGCTCCGAGCTGATCGACCTGCGGGAGGAGGCCGACGGGCTGGTCGCCGACGTGCGCAGGCCGGAGGGTGAGACGAGCGTACGGGCCTCGTACGTGGTCGGCGCTGACGGCCCGCACAGCCTCGTCCGTGAACGCGCCCTGATCGAGGCCGAAGGTCCGGGCACCATCGCCCAGCTGTACGGGCTGGCCTTCCGCGCGGACCTCAGCGAGGCCATCCGCGGGCGGCACTTCGCCGGAGTGCAGCTCGATGGCGTGGACGGCACCCTGCTGAAGGAGGCCGGGCCCGACTCGTGGGTGCTCCTGCGCCCACGCCCGGCCGACGATAGCCCCGACGAGGGCGAGGACCTCGTCGGGCTCGTCCGCGCAGCGGCCGGCCTGCCGGACCTGAAAGTCCAGATCGACGGCACCTTCAGCTTGCCGATCACCCTGCTCACCGCTGAGCGGCTCACGCGTGGCAGGGTCGCGCTGATCGGCGACGCCGCCTGCTCGCTGCCGCCCACACCGGGCATGCACGGCGGCAGCGTGCTTCAAGACGCGCAGAATCTCGCCTGGAAGCTGGCTCTGATACTCAGTGGCAGGGCGAGTCCCGGGCTGCTCGACAGCTACGACGCCGAGCGCCGCCCGCTCGCGAGTCTCACGCTCACCGACGCGCTCACCCGCATCGGCGTGATCCCACCTTCCGAGGAGCTGCCCGACCGGCTCACCCTGGAATTCGGTGCGGTGTACCGGTCCTCGGCGGTGGTAACGGAAAGCGAACGGACCTTCGTGGACCCCCTGGAGCCCGCAGGACTGCCCGGCACCCGCGTGCCCTACCTGGGGCCCGATCTGTTCGGCCGGGACTTCGTCTGCCTGGCCGGACCCGGCTGGACGAGCACTGACCTCCCGCTCACCCCACTCCAGCCGTCATGGGCAGAGGCCCTCGGCGTCAGTGCGAGCGGTGCCGTACTCGTCCGTCCCGATGGCATCATCGCCTGGCGCGCGCGGACGGCATCACCGGAACACGACCTCGAAACCGTACTCAACCAGATCCTGAACAGGGGAGATCAGCCGTGACCTTGCGCGTCATCATCGCCGGAGCCGGACTCGGCGGACTCACACTCGCCCATGGGCTGCGCCGAGCCGGGATCGACGCGGCCGTCTACGAGCGAGACCCGGCACCGGACAGCCGCGCCCAGGGAGCTCGCTTCCACATCGACGACCGGGGAAAGCAGGCCTTGCACGCCTGCCTGCCGCCGGCCCATGCCGAGCTGTTCGAGGCGACCCTGGGACACGACAGCCGAGCGCTCAAGGTGATCGGTGACGTGAACGGCCGCTTGGAGCTGCTGGCCACGAACTCTTTCGACGGCGAGGATGGCAGGCCCGACGCCGTGCGGCCCGGCCACCCGGTGAGCCGTCAGCTGCTGAGGCGGATCCTGCTGAACGGCCTGGAGGACCACGTGCACTTCGGCCGGGAGCTCGTCCGGTTCGAGTACCTGGGCCAGGGTGTTCGCGCGTACTTCGCCGATGGCGGCCACGCCGACGGAGATCTGCTGGTCGGAGCCGACGGCATCGGTTCCGCCGTACGCCGCCAGCTTCTTCCGCACGCCGAGGTGATCGATACGGGGGCGCGCTGGCTCGGAGGCAAGACCCCGATCACGGCGGAGATCACCAGCACGGGGATCATCGATCTGATCGGGAGCAACTTCACCATCACCGAGCTGGACGACCTCGGCATGGTCCTGGCGGCCATGCAGTTCAAGGAGCCGCCACTGACCGCCGCCGCGCGGCTGCTGCCAGGACTGAACCCGGGCGAGGCCACCGACTTCCTGATGTGGGCGCTGATCCCGCCCAGCGAAAGGCTCGGGACGGGAGTTCAGACCCTCGGCACCAGGCGGCTCTGGGAACGCGCACGCGACCTGGTCGAGCCGGCTCATCCGACGTTTCGGCTGGTCGTCGACCGGGCCTGGCCGGAGCAGACGCTCTGCCTGCCGCTCGGCGCCTCGATGCCGGTCGAGCCGTGGCAGCCCAGCGCGGTCACCCTGCTGGGCGACGCCATCCATGCCATGCCGCCCAACCGCGGCTCGGGCGCCAACACCGCCCTGCAGGACGCCGGGCGCCTGTGCCGTTACCTGGCCGATGGGCGCCCGCTGCTCGATGCGGTGGCCACCTACGAGGAGGAAATGCGTCGGGACGGGTTCGAAGCGGTCAACGCCTCGGTGTCCACCATGGGCGATTTCCTGCTGCGCGGCTGAACCCGTGGACCTGTTGCGCCGGGTCGGCGCCCACGTTGTCGAGACCGCGCTGCCCGTCATCGGCTTCACCGTCGCGTACGCCACGACGAGGCAGATCGCTCCATCACTGGTGGCCGCGCTGGCGGCAGCCGCCGCGGTCGCCCTCTTCCAGGTGCGGCAGGCCCGGAAGCCATGGGCGGCGCTCGCCGGGTTCGGCGTGTCAGCAGGGGCGGCGGCGCTGGCCACCGCGTCGGGCAACGCCGCCGACTTCTTCCTGCCTCTACTGGTGATGCGCGGGACACTCGCGGTCGCCACGCCCGTCCTGCTCCTGCTCGGGTTGCCGCCGTTCGGGCTCGCGTACGGCGTGCTCACCCGGCAGGGGCCGGCCTGGCGACGCTGCCCCATCCAGTTGCGCGCCTTCACCATCGTCAATCTGATCTGGTTCCTGGTGGACGCCGCGCTCACGGCCAACCAGATCAGGCTCTACCTCGACGATCAGGCGGTCGCGATGGGAGCCGTCAAGATTCTCATCGAAGCCCCCGCATACCTGTTGTCCGCGGTCGTTCTCTGGAGGCTCTATCGCCGCCTGACCGCACGACCCTGCCGCGGGCCGGCTTGTCCCTTCCATGCCCACTCGGCCGCGCTGCCCGCGCGCGGTGCGAGCACCTGATCATTGCTTCGTTCTCAGGTCAGTGTCCATCTCCGGGGATCGGTGCCGTCGCGGGTGGCTAGGGTCAGTGCGGTGCCGTTGGCCGTACCCGCGTCGAGAGTGGTGAGGCAGCTTCCGTCGTGTACGGTGATCGACCTGGTGAAGGGTGGCGCCGATCTCCGTGGCGGGTACTGGCCGGGCTTCCAGGTGTGGGAGACCTTCACCGGGACGCTCTTGTCACGCAGCGCCCACTCCCCCAGGCGGAGGCCGGTGCCGTAGAACTGCTCGTCGGGGCCGCGCGCCAGAGTCTGGGTGGTGCCGGCCGCGCTGAAACCGGTGACGGAGCCGATGGTGTCGGCGGCGGCCGGCGGCGCCACGGTCAGACGTCGGCGAGGCAGAGGGCGAGGAGCAGGGAGAGGAGGGCACCGGACCTGCGGCCCCCGTCGCGCGTGGGGACCATGGCGGGGCCTCTCGGAGAGGGATGCTTGCGCCCCTGCCGGCCCACTCGCGACCGAGTGTCGCCGTCAGGGGCGCCGTGCGTCAGGTCGTGCCGGCTACGTCGCGGAGTCAGCCGCGGCGAAGCGTGAAGTCGTCCACGTCCAGATTCGAGCCGTCGAAGGTGAGATAAAGCCGGACGGTCTTAGCGGGCACGTTGGTCAGCGGGGTCGAGACGTCCTGGTAGGACTCCCACCCGCCCGTGTTGGGGACGGTCACGCGGCCCAAGACCGGGCCGGTCGGCGAGTCCGTGCGGATCTCGAAGCCCCCCGCAGGGTTGACCGAGGCGACGCGGGCGGTGAAGGAGGTGACGCCGGTGAGGTCCACCCCGTCGTAGGCCGCCCAATCACCCGGGTTGACGAAGCCGAGCACGGTGCCGCCGTGTGCCGGCGTGTGCGGGTAGGTCTGGACGCCGTTGGCCTGGGACCAGTTCTCCGCCTGGATGACGGTGTCGCCGGTGGGCGGGCCGAGTTCCTTGACGCGGATGTTGCGGAAGGAGACGGTGTCGCCGTTGCCGTGGTTCTGCAGGCCGATGTGCCCGTCCTTGAGCGAGCGTGCCGGATCGGTGTTGGTGAAATCGTTGATCTTTACGCCGTTGAGCAGGACCTGGACGCGTTCGCCCTCGACCTTGATTTCGAAGGCGTTCCACTGGCCGGGCGGGTTGAGCGCCTTGTCGCGTGCGGCGGTGTCGGCCGACTTGAAGCCGTAGATGGAGCCGGTGGTCTTGTCGGCCGAGTCGGTGGCGTCGATCTGGATCTCGTAGCCGTTGTTGACCGCCGACCAGGGATCGGTGGAGGGTGGGAATCCGATGAAGATCCCGGAGTTGTCGTCTCCGGTCAGCTTCCAGTCGGCCTTGAGTGAGTAGCCCTTGGTGAATTCCTTGGCCTTGTACCAGTACAGGCCCATGCCGCCCGTGGAGGTCAGCGTGGCGTCGGCGTTGGTGAAGCTGCCGGGTCCGGCCTGCTCCCAGCCGGTGGTCGAGCCGTTGTAGAGGGCGGTGTAGCCGGTCTCCGGACGGCAGTCGGCCTGTGCGGTCCCCATGGCGTACGCGATGCCGCCCTTGAGGTGCTGCAGGAAGGCCTGCTCCGAGTAGGTCTCGGCGGTGTGGCCGAGACCGGTGTAGAAGGAGCGGCCGCCCTGGTAGGTCTTGCACCAGGAGATCGGATGGTCGGCGCCCATCTTCCCGCCGCCGTAGGACGACTCGTCCAGCGTGGCCAGGATGTGCGCGGTGGCGCGCGGGTTGGACTTGTAGTCGTACCACTCGTCGGTCCTGGTCCAGGTGGTGTCCAGGTGAGCGGTGGCCGGGTTCGCCCGATCGTCGATCTTGATCTTGGCCTGCTGGATCGCCGGGTGGGAGGAGAACCAGGCCCCGACGAGCTCGCCGTAGAAGGGCCAGTCGTACTCGGTGTCGGCCGCCGCGTGCACGCCCGCGTACCCGCCGCCCGCCTTGATGTAGGACTCGAAGGCGGCCTGCTGGTCGGCGTTCAGCACGTCGCCGGTGGTGTTGAGGAAAACCACCGCCTTGTACGCGGCCAGGTTCGCCGTGGTGAAGGCGCCGGGGTCCTCGGTGGCGGTCACTTTGAAGCCCATGTTCTTGATCGCTTGGATGCCGGCCGTGATGGAGTCGTGCCGGAATCCCGTCGTGCGGCTGAAGACCAGCACGTCACCGCCGTCGGCGGGCGAGCTGCCAGGCGGGCCGAACTTCTGGTTGGCGCCCCCATCGCAGGTGCGGATGACCAACTGCGCCCGGTCGGTGGCGTCCAGGCATTTGCCGAGCGCCTTGATCGTGCCGGACGTGCCGTCCACGGTCCACTTCTGGGCGTTGGTGTTGTTGCAGGTGTAGATCTGCACCTCGGTGCCGTCAGCGGTGACCGCTCCCCTGACGTCGAGGCATTTGCCGAGCGCCTTGATCGTGCCGGCGGTGCTGTCGATGGTCCACTTCTGGGCATCCGTGCCGTTGCATTCGTACATCTGCACCTTGGTGGAGTCGGCGGTGTTCGCTCCCGCGACGTCGACGCAGCCGCCGCCGGGCCCGCCGATCGTTCCGGTGACGGGTTGCGTCACGGCCTCGGGCGACAGGATGAAGGAGTCGACGTCGAACAGCGCGCCCGTGCCTCCGGTGAACACCAGGAACAGGCTGTCGGTCTTGGTGGTGACGCCGGTCAGTGCGGTCTCCACGTCCGTGAAGGTCTCCCAGCCGCCGGTCTTCGGCACTGCCACCTTGCCCACCAGCGGCCCGCTCTGCGAGCCGGTACGGATCTCGATGTTTCCGCCCGCACCTGCTGACGAGACCCGGAAGCGTGCCGACTTGGCGCCGCTCAGCTCGTAGGGCTTGAAGGAGATCCAGTCGCCGTTCTCGATGGACCCGACCGTCTTGCCGCCCTCGGCGGCCGTCGGCTTGTTCTCTTGCTGGACGCCCGACGAGGCGGCGGCGTAGTGCTCGGCCTGCCGGTGCCTGGGCTGCAGGATGTGCTCCTTGCTGCCGGTCAGCTTGTCCTTGTCGGTGTAGGAGGCGTTGAACACGGCGAAGATGTTGGCCGCACTGTCGTGCTCACCGTCCTTGGGAATGGTCAGCGTGCCCTCACAGCCATTCTTCGAGGTGATGGCGTGGCCATGGCTGTCGTGTCCGAGGATGTAGGTCACCTTGACCGCCGCACAGTCGATCGTGCCGTCCTCCGGATCGGTCACGGTGACCTTGAAGGGCACCGTGTCGCCCCAGTCGAACAGCTGGCCCTCGCGCGGCGTCTCAAAAGCGATCGTCGGCGCGGTGTTGCCCACGGTGATCGGCAGGCTTGACGTGCCTGAATTTCCCGCCGGATCCTTCACGGTGAGTGTCGCTTGAAACTCGCCTCTGGCGGTGTAGGTGTGCGTGGGATTGGCCTGGGTCGAGGTGCCGCCGTCGCCGAAGTCCCAGGCGTAAGTCAGCGCCTGGCCGTCGGGGTCGCTCGAGCCTTCGGAGGAGAAGGCGACAGTCAGCGGTGGCTGCCCCGAGGTCTTGTCCGCGGACGCCTTGGCGGTCGGGCTCCGGTCGCGGCCCTTGATGTACTCGATGCGGTACAGAGCGGAGTTCGCGTCTCCGCTGAAGTAGCCGGTGCCGTAGTCCAGCACGTAGAGCGCGCCGTCGGGGCCGAAGGCCAGGTCCATCACCTGGGTGCCGCTCCACGGGAAGTTCAGGATGTGGTTGTCGGCCAGGCTGACGGCCTTGATCCAGCGACGGCCGAACTCGCCGAGGAAGACCATGTTGTCCAGTTCCTGCGGGAACTTCACCTCCGACTGCAGATCCGGGTCGTAGCGGTAGGCAGGGCCGGCCATCGGAGACTCCGACCCCGTGCCGAACTCGGGCGGGCTGCCCGCGTCGCCGCCGTACCGGATCCAGGCCGGCTGCGCGGCCGGCAGCTTGGCCAGGCCCGTGTTGCGGAAGGAGTTGTTGGCCGGGCCTCCTGCGCAGTCGTATTTGGCGCCCGAAGGCCCGGAGGGGAAGGTGTATTCGTTGTAGGTCTCCGCGGGCGTGTTGGTCCCCGTGCAGTAGGGCCAGCCGAAGTTGCCCGCTTGGCTGACCTTGTTGAACTCCACCTGCCCTGAGGGCCCGCGATCGGGATTGGTGCCGCCCGAGTCCGGACCGTAGTCGCCGACGTAGACGACCCCGGTCTTCTTGTCGACGCTCATCCTGAACGGGTTGCGGAAGCCCATGGCGTAGATCTCGGGCCGGGTCTTCGCCGTGCCCGGCGGGAACAGGTTGCCCGACGGCACGGTGTAGGACCCGTCGGCGGGATTCACCTTGATCCGGAGGATCTTGCCCCGAAGATCGTTGGTGTTGGCCGAGGTGCGCTGGGCGTCGTAGGCGGGGTTGCGCTCGGTCCGCTCGTCGATGGGCGCGTAGCCGGCGGAGTCGAAGGGGTTGGTGTCGTCGCCGGTCGACAGGTAGAGGTTGCCCTGGGCGTCGAAGTCGATGTCGCCGCCGACGTGACAGCACATGCCCCGATCCGCAGTGACGTCCAGGACCTTCTTCTCGCTCGCGACATCGAGCGTCCAGTCGGCCTTCAAGGTGAAACGCGACAGCCGGTTCACTCCTTGCCAGGCACTCCAGTCCGTGCCCGTGGCCGGTGCGTCACCGGCCGGGGTGGAAAGCTTGGGCGCGTAGTAGAGGTAGATCGTCCTGTTGGTGGCGAAGCCCGGGTCCGCGGCCACTCCCTGCAGGCCCTCCTCGTCGTGGCTGTAGACCGGCAGCGTGCCGATGACCTGGGTGTTTCCGCCCTTGTCGGTACGGCGGAGCGTCCCGTCACGCGAGGTGTGGAGGACTGACAGATCAGGTAGCACGGCGAGGCTCATGGGCTCGCCTGTTTCAGCGGCGCCTTTGGCCAGCGTCACGGTCTGGTAGGCGGCTGGATCGATGGCGTCGTGAGCTCGGGCCGGCAGTGCCAAGGCCGTCATGCCGGAGACGGCCAGGGCTAAGGCGCTCAAGCGAGCGAGCCAGCGGGGGGTGCGACGAAACATGCACGCGATCCCTTCGTTACGAGGAGGTTGCGGCGAATTTCACCCGAATTTAGACACAAGACGCGGCGAAGTCCAGCAGGTTTCGTTGATAAAAATCGAAAGTAGCCGTGTTGATCATCCGATGCTATCGAGCGCTCCGCGCCGGGCAGACGGCACCGCCACACGGGGGCAGGACTCTCCTGTCTTGAAAGAGTGGCGGGTAACCTCGCGCATTACGCGCATTTGCAAGATCTTTCGGCGCGCCTAAGCCGTTAACCGCAGAGCGGACCTTCCGCGAGATTATGCCGCCAACTTCCAAGCTTATGCTTGACGCTCGACATAAGCCGCCTTAGCATCCGGCAATATGAGGGATGCAGGCCGGAAATCGGCTGACGCCCCGCGCTAGGGCGTTGAGGCCGGTTTCACCGGCGGACTAGCCCTCACCCATCTCTGATCCCGGAGACCCCCCATGCGTCGAGTTCTTGCTGCCCTGATCACCCCATTCCTGCTGTTATTACTTTCGGGTACAGCCGTCGCCGCCACCGCCCAGCACGACGTCTTCCGCGCGCTGCTGTTCACCAAGGCCGTCGGCTACGTCCACAGCTCCATCCCCGCAGGCATCCAGATGATCAAAGATCTCGGAGCCGCCAACCACTTCGAGGTCGTCCAGACCGACGACTCCAGCGCCTTCAACGACGCCAACCTCGCCACGTTCGACGTGCTGATCATGCTGCAGAACTCCGGCATGGTCTGGGAGAACGACAGCCAGCGGCAGGCCGTACAGAAATACGTCCGTTCCGGCAAGGGCATCGTCGGCATCCACAACACCCTCGACATGGGCATCGAGAGCGAGTTCCCCTGGTGGGACGACCTGGTCAACGGTGGCGCGCACATGCCCGCGCACTCTCCGGGCGTGCTGCAGGGCACTGCCAAGGTGACCGACCGCGTCCACCCCTCCACCAAGGACCTGCCGTTGCGCTGGCAGCGCGCGGAGGAGTGGTACAACTTCTCGCCCAACCCGCGCGGCAACGTGCACGTCCTGGTCTCTGCCGACGAGACCACCTACGACCCCGGGCCCTCCAAGATGGGACCCGACCATCCCATCTCCTGGTGCCGCAAGGCCGAGGGCGGCAAGGTCTGGG
Source organism: Nonomuraea sp. NPDC050451 (assembly GCF_044458585.1). NCBI lineage: Bacteria > Bacillati > Actinomycetota > Actinomycetes > Streptosporangiales > Streptosporangiaceae > Nonomuraea > Nonomuraea sp. NPDC050451. The sequence goes on along the minus strand of NZ_JBITHZ010000001.1, from coordinate 207,803 downwards.
CCACCGCCATGGGCCACGACACCGCCGCCTACGCCGAGTCCCTCTTCCGCCAGCATGTGCTCGGCGGCATCCAGTGGGCCGCGGGCGCCGCGGAGGGCGACTGCGGCGGCACGGTGACCAGCAGTTTCGAGAAGGTCACGCTGGACGACAACACCGCCGACCCGATGGAGCTGGACGTCGCTCCCGATGGGCGGGTCTTCTACGTGGAGCGCAAGGGCGAGATCAAGATCTTCAAGCCGGACACGCACACCACGGTCACCGCCGCCACGCTCAGCGTCTACACCGGCGGCGAGGACGGCCTGGTCGGCATGGAGCTCGACCCTGACTTCGCCCAGAACGGGTGGATCTACGTCTACTGGTCGCCGGAGAGCAGCAGCACCGACGTCAACCGGCTCTCCCGCTTCACGGTCAGCGGCGACAAGATCGACCTGGCCACGGAGAAGAAGATCCTCGAAGTGCCCGCGTACCGGCAGCGCACCTATCCGGAGCCCGGCCACACCGGCGGCGCGGTCGAGTTCGGGCCGGACGGGACGCTCTACCTGGGGACCGGTGACGACGTCCCGCCGAACCTGTCGCCCGACTGGCAGGGGTACGCACCCCTCGACTGGCGTCCCGGGCAGCAGATGCTCGACGCCGCCCGCACCGCGGGCAACACCAACGACCTGCGCGGCAAGATCCTGCGCATCAAACCGAAGGCGGACGGTACGTACGACATCCCGGCCGGGAACCTCTTCCCGCCTGGCACGGCCAAGACCAAGCCCGAGATCTATGCCATGGGATTCCGCAACCCCTTCCGCTTCACCGTGGACCAGAAGACCGGATACGTGCACGCGGCCGACTACGGTCCCGACCGCGGCGGGCCCACGACGGACCGCGGGCCGGAAGGGCTGGTCGAGTACAACATCATCAAGAAGGCCGGCAACTACGGCTGGCCGTTCTGCCACGGCGACAACCAGCCCTACGCCCCCTACAACCCCGAAACCAAGGTCATCGGCCCCAAGTTCAACTGCACCGCGCCCGTCAACGACTCGCCCAACAACACCGGGCTGACCGAGCTGCCGCCGATCCAGAAGCCAGTCATGTGGTACGGCTACGGCACCTCCCCGACCTTCCCCGAACTCGGGAGCGGCGGCGCCGCGCCGATGGCCGGACCGGTGTACCGGTACAACGCCGCCAACCCCTCCGCCACGAAGTTCCCCGCCTACTTCGACGGCAAGAACTTCTTCTACGAGTGGTCCCGGCACTTCGTGAAGACCATCCACCTGGACGACCAGGACAACGTGCTCAAGATCGACCCGTTCCTCGGCTCGTTCACCAAGCCCATGGACATGACGTTCGGTCCCAACGGGTCGATGTACCTGCTGGAGTGGGGTAGCCAGTTCGGCGGCGGCAACAGCGACTCCGGCCTCTACCGGATCGACTACTCCGGCGGCGACCGCGCCCCCATCGCCAAGGCGACCGCGTCGAAGACGGACGGACCCGCACCTCTGACGGTCGAGTTCGACAGCGCGGGCAGCTCCGATCCCGACGGCGACCCGGTCGGCATCGCCTGGGACTTCGACGGCAACGGCACCGTCGACTCCACCGCGGCCAAGGCGTCGCACACGTACCAGACCAAGGGACGCTTCACCGCCCAGCTACGTGTGAAGGACTCCACAGGCAAGGAAGGTTTCGCCAACGTCGAGATCACCGTGGGCAACTCCAAGCCGGTGGTGACCATCGAGACTCCCCTGAACGGCACGCTCATCGAATTCGGCCAGGACATTCCGTACAAGGTCAAGGTCACCGACCCTGACGGCGGCACCATCGACTGCTCGAAGGTCCTGGTCAACCCCGCGCTCGGCCACGACGACCACGAGCACGAGACGGTGGACAAGCCTGGCTGCGAAGGCACCATCACCACCAGTGACCTGGGCGGCCACCCCGCCGGCGCCAACCTCTACTACGCCATCAACGCCCACTACACCGACCAGGGCGAGAACCCGCTGACCGGATACGCCAAGGCCGTCCTGCAGCCCAAGCGCAAGCAGGCCGAGTACTTCACCACCATGTCCGGGGTCCGCGTCATCGACCAGGCGGGCGCCGAGAGCGGCAAGCGCATCGGCGACATCAGCGACAACGACTGGATCGCCTTCACCCCGATGGACCTCAACAACATCACCTCCGCCGCCTTCCGCATCTCCAGCCCGTCCGGCGGCGGCAACATCGAACTCCACGCCGACTCCCCCACCGGAACCCTGCTGGCCACCGCACCCGTCCACAACACCGGCGGATGGGACACCTACCAGATGACCGCCGCCGTCCCGGTGAAGTCGGACGTCCGCACCAAGTCCATCTACGCGGTCTTCAAGAACAGCCAGAACAACGGCTTCGACCTGGACGCCATCCAGTTCGCGGGCGAGACCCAGGGCGGTCCCGCAGCCGGTGTCTACACCATCACCGCACAACACAGCGGCAAGAACGTCACCCCCAAGGACGCCTCCGCCGCCGACGGCGCGCCGATCGTGCAGATGACCGCGGGCACGGGCACCGAGCAGAGATGGCAGGCCATCCCGGTGGCCGCGGGCGGCTACCAGTTCAAGAACGTCAAGAGCGGCAAGTGCCTGGACGTCCCCAACGGCTCCACCACGGGCGGCACCCAGCTGGTCCAGTGGTCCTGCCACCCGTCCGGCCATGCCCACCTCGTCCACCAGCGGTTCTTCCCCGTCACGAGCGACGGGACCTACAAGGTGACCGCCGCCGCGAGCGGCCTCTGCCTCGACGTCAGCGGCGTCTCGCAGGCCGACGGCGGCGCCGTCATCCAATGGAACTGCACCAACGCCGACAACCAGAAGTTCCGTCTCACCAAGGTGGGCTGATCTCGATGGCACCGACCGCCAGACCACCGGTCGCAGGCTGGCGTGTCTGGCGGTCGGACGCCGGTCGGTACTGGGCGACCCGTACGAAGCCGTTCAGCCACACCGCTGAGCACGCGGGCGCGGCGCGCACCGTCGACGGGGACACGCTGCCGCAGTTGTACCACTCCATCGCCAAGCAGGAGAGCACAGCAAATCTTGCAGGGAGGTAGGCCATGCGACTCGGAGCCGTGCTGAGCTCGCTGATCCTCTGCTCCACCCTCGCGCTCACCGGTGGGCCCGTCCGGGCGGAACCCGGTGACAACTACACGCCCGATGACGTGTTCACGTCGGCACGCACGCAGTGGTGGCGGGACGGGCACTTCGGGATGTTCATGCACTTCGGCCTCTACAGCGCCTACCAGGGCGAGTACCGGCGCCCCGACGGCACGCTCTGCCGCGACGCGGAATGGATCAGGCGCAACTGCGCCATCCCGTGGGCCGAGTACGAGGCGAAGGCCGCCACGTTCAACCCGTCGGGCTTCGACGCCAACGCCTTGATCAGCGCGGCGAAGACGGCGGGGCAGAAGTACGTCGTCATCACCACCAAGCACCACGACGGCTTCGCGATGTGGCCCACCAAGGAGAATGACTGGAACATCCACGACCGCACGCCGTTCAAGCGGGACATCCTCGCCGAACTCGCCACCGCCGCCCGTGCCCAGGGCGTGAAGCTCGGCTTCTACTACTCCATCTGGGACTGGCACGATCCCGACGCCCAACCGGGCTCCACCAACTACGCCGCCTACGTGGCACGGATGAAGGCGCAGCTCAAAGAGCTGCTGACGAACTACGGGGACATCGCCGTCCTGTGGTTCGACGGCGAGTGGGAGGACCCGTGGACCGCGCAGGAGGGCGCGCGTCTGGAGGAGTACGTCCGGACCCTCTCCCCCACGACCATCGTCAACAACCGAGTGGCCAAACGGGGCATCTCGGACGGCGACTACGGCACCCCGGAACAGGAGATTCCCGCGACCCCGACCGACGGCCAGCTGTGGGAGTCCTGCATGACCATCAACGACCACTGGGGGTACGCCGCGTACGACACCAACTACAAGTCCACCACCACTCTCACCCGCAATCTGGTGGACATCTCCGCGAGCAGCGGAAACTACCTCCTCAACGTCGGGCCCGACGACAAGGGAGTCATCCCTCAGCCACAGCTCGACAGACTCAAGGGGATGGGTGACTGGCTCCGCGCGAACGGACCGGCCGTCTACGGCGCCTCCTATACCGGCCTGGTCGCCAAACCCTCCTGGGGCGTGGTCAGCCGCAACGGCAACAAGCTCTACGCCTCCGTCTACACCTGGCCCACCTCCGGCGCAGCCCTGCATCTGACCGCCAAGTCCCCGTTCACGGTGACCGGCGCCCGCGTGCCGGCCACCGGCGCCGCGGTGTCGGTGACCGCCTCCGGGGACGGCTACGACCTGCGGCCGACCGGCGCGGCTCCGGATCCGATCGCCGCGGTGATCGAACTGGACATCACGCCGGCACCCGCCCATCCCGTCGGCACAGGCACCGGACTGACCGCACAGTTCTGGGCCAACAACACCTTCACCGGAACCCCTGCGGTCACCCGCGTCGACCCCACCGTCAACGCCGACTGGAAGTACGAAGGCTCCCCCGCACCAGCCATCCCCACCACGAACTTCTCCGCCCGCTGGACCGGGTCGATCGAACCCCGCTACAGCCAGCCTTATACCTTCGCCGCCCTGTCCGACGACACCATCCGCCTCTGGATCGGCGACCAGCTCGTGATCAGCAAGACGACGCCGCACGCCGCGAAGATCGACAAAGGCACCATCACTCTCACGGCCGGCAAGCGGTACCCCATCACCATGGAGGTCACCCAGAACGGCGGCGCGTCGGCCGCCAAGCTGTTCTGGTCCAGCCCCGACACACCCCAGCAGATCGTCCCCGCCACCCAGCTCTATCCCTCAGGGCCGCCGACCACCCTCAACGACGACGCCCCCGGCACGACCTACACCGGCGCCTGGCACACCAGCACCAACCGCAGCTACGCCGACGACTACAACAAGGACGTCCACTACACCACGACCAACGGTGACGCGTTCTCCTACACCTTCACCGGCACCGGCATCGACTTCCGATCCGAGAAGTACGTCGACCAAGGCTTGGTCGACTTCTACCTGGACGGCGTTCTCCAAGCCACCGTCGACACGACCAACCCCACCCGGCTGTCCCAGCAGCTCCTCTACTCCCGCCGCGGCCTGCCCCACGGCCGGCACACCCTCAAAGCCGTCAAACGCTCCGGCCAGTACATGCTCGTCGACCGCATTGACACCTACGTTGGAGATACGAGATGAAACCAACCCAGTTACGGCGCCTGGCCGTGATCGCGGCCGCGGCGACGTTACTCCCGCTGTCGAGTGCCGAGACCGCGGTGGCGGCACCCGGCGACCCGCCTCAGATCGTTCCCGTCCCGGCGTCGGTCAACGTCACCGCCGGGACGTCCTTCACCTTGTCGCAGAGCACGGCGATCGTCGGGTCGGGCTTTGTGGCCGAGTACCTGGCGGGCATCCTGCGGCGTTCCACCGGCTATCCGTTCCCGATCATGACGTCCGGTACCGGCATCAAACTCTCCCTGTCCGGGGCCGCGACCATGGCACAGGAGGCCTACCAGATCGAGGTCACCGCAAATGGGGTGACCATCACCGCACGCACCCAGGAAGGGCTGATGCGGGGCGTGCAGACGTTCCGGCAATTCCTTCCACCGAAGGTGGAAAGCCCCACCGTCCAGCCGGGCCCCTGGACGATCAACGGTGTCTCGATCACCGACCAGCCGCGGTTCGCCTGGCGAGGCGTCATGCTCGACGTGGCCCGCCACTTCTTCACCGTGGACGAGGTCAAGCGCTTCATCGACCAGGCCGCGCTGTACAAGGTGAACGTCCTGCACCTGCATCTCGCCGACGACCAGGGCTGGCGCATCCAGATCGACAGCTGGCCCCGGCTCGCCACCTACGGTGGCAGCACCGAGGTCGGCGGCGGACCCGGCGGCCACTACACCAAGCGGGACTACGCGGAGATCATCCGCTACGCGGCCGACCGGTTCATCACCGTCGTCCCCGAGATCGACATGCCCGGGCACACCAACGCGGCACTCGCCTCCTACGCCGAGCTCAACTGCGACGGCAAGGCGCCGCCGCTTCGCACCGACACCGCGGTCGGGTACAGCTCGCTCTGCATCTCGAAGGAGATCACGTACAGGTTCGTCGACGACGTCATCCGCGAACTCGCGGCGATGACGCCCGGCCCTTACCTCCACATCGGCGGGGACGAAGCGCACAGCACCGACGAGTCCGGCTACAAAGAGTTCGTCAAACGCGTCGGCGAGACCGTCGCGGCTCACGGCAAGAAGATGGTCGGCTGGCAGGAGATCGGCCAGGCCACCCTCCCCACCGACACCACCGGCCAGTACTGGGGCTCCGCGACCCACGCCAACAGCGTCGTGGCGCAGGGCGGAAAGCTGGTGTTCTCACCCCCCGGAAACGCCTACCTGGACATGAAGTACAACCCGAGCACCCCGCTCGGCCTGGACTGGGCCGGCTACGTCGACGTGCAGAAGGCCTACGGCTGGGACCCCGCCACCGTCATCAGCGGCGTCAGCGAATCCAGCATCCGTGGAGTCGAAGCCCCCCTGTGGACCGAGACCATCGCCGACATCGAAGACGCCGAATTCATGACCAATCCACGGCTGGCCGCCATCGCCGAGATCGGCTGGTCACCTGCCTCGACCCACAACTGGCTGAGCTTCAGCGCCCGCCTCGGCGCCCAGGGACCCCGCTGGGACCTCCGCAAGACCACCTACTACCGCTCCACCCAAGTCCCGTGGGGCACCGCTCCCGCTGGGCCGATCGTGGGAGCCGGATCGGCCAAATGCGTCGACGTCCCCGCCTTCAACAGCGAGGACGGCACCGACCTGATCCTCTACACCTGCAACGGCGGCGCCAACCAGTCATGGGCCTACAACCCAGCCAACGGAGAGATCCGCTCCCTCGGCAAATGCATGGACGTCGAAAACGCCAATCCGGCCGACGGAACAGCCGTGCAGCTGTACGCCTGCAACGGCACCGCCGCCCAGAAATGGACCTACGACTCCACCGCCCAGAAACTCACCGCCCTCGGCAAGTGCCTGGACGTCAACGCCGCGGGCACCACGAAATTCCCCAAACTGGTGATCAACACCTGCCACGGCACACCCAACCAGCAATGGGCCCTGCCATAGCCGAAGACCGGCCGCTCCACCAGCATCCGCATCAAGCCTCGACCCCTTCGTCGCCAGGTGACGCATGGAGCCGGCCGGGCCGTGATCGCTACCACGGCCCGGCCGGCTCACCCGCGAACACGGGTAGCTGGGAGACCTTCACGACCGGCCGCGTGCACACGCTGGCACAGGTCAAGATCCGGGACGGTATCTCTGGGTCCAGTTCTCCAGCACGGGTTCGAGCGGTGACAACATCGCCTACGCGTGGGACTTCGACGGCAACGGGACAACGGACTCGACCGAGGCCGACCCGACCTTCACCTACACCACGAAGGGGCTGTTCGAGGCCCGGCTGACGGTGAAAGACGTCCGAGGCGACACGGCGGCGGCCAGCACGAAGATCACCGCCGGGAACACTGCGCCTGCCAAAAATTACATCCATGCAGATCAAGCGGCATGTGAGTACTCGTGGAGGACCCCGCCGAGCCGGTCCCGCCGACGTATGTTCAGGTCGACGATTCGCTTCGGATCCGTGATCGGGTCCGGGACGGCGCGTAGTGGAGCCGCTTGACCCAGGGCTTGATGAGCACGGTGCCCGTTGTAGAACTGTTCGTACTCACGCAGGGCGTGCCGTAGGTGGCGTTCGTTCCACACCAGGCAGCGGTCGAGCAGCTCACGGCGGCACGACTGCACCCAACGCTCCATGACCGCGTTCATCCGCGGCACCCGGATCCCGGTGAGCACGGTCCGGATACCGGCCTCGGCCAGGATCTCGTCCAGGAGGCCGGGAAATTCCCGTCACGGTCCCGGATCAGGTAGCGGGCCCGGCAACCGACCTCTTCCAGATCCATCACGAGATTCTTCACCACCTGGACGACCCAGCTTGCGGTCGGATGGGCGGTGGTACCCAGCACGCGGACGCGCCTGCTGGCGTGCTCGATGACGGCCAGGATGTACTGGCGCTGCCCGCTGAGGGTGACGGTCTCGATGAAGTCGCAAGCCAGCAACGCATCAGCTTGGGAGCGCCGGAAGTCGGCCCACGAGGTGGAGGCCCGGTCGGGGGCCGGGTCAAGCCCTTCCTGCTGGATAATCTCCCAGACCGTGGAGGACGCGACCGCGATGCCGAGCGCGGCCAACTCACCATGCACCCGACGATATCCCCAGGACGGGTTCTCCCGGACCAGGCGCAGGATGAGCGTGCGAATGGAGCGGACCGTGGGCGGGCGCCCCGGCCGCTTCGGCCAACACGTGCTGGCATGACGCCGTGTCATCAGATCGCGGTGCCAGCGCAGGACGGTATCCGGCCGGACGAGAAGCCGCAGCCGGCGCAAGACCTCGCGGGGTAACGACGTCAGCAGGGCGGCGAGAAAGGCACGGTCCTCGGGAGCGAATCTCACCCTGGCGTCGGCACCGAGCTGCCGTTCGAGAACGGTGATCTGATGACGCAGGGCGAGGATCTCAACGTCCTTATCCCGATCGCTCACTGGCAGCAACCGCAGCGCGGCGAAGGCGTTCGTGACAGCGAGATAGGCCAGGCGAAAGAGCACGGACGATCATCATGCCGCACTCCGAACGGTTGAGGATCACGCGCATCCGACCGTTCTCAGCAAGGCCATGACCTGGCCGGATGACATTATCGGCAGGCGCAGACCTACCACGCCCGGCGAGCCGCCGGCCGCAACCAGACCCAGCTGGAACACCCCCAGCCGCCGCACCCGCCTGCCCCGTGAACAGCAGGCCATCCCTCTCCTCGCCACCTGTCCATCCTTTGGAGCCAGCCATGCCCGAGCCTGTTGCCCCCGCCATAGCCGCGCAAGCGGCCGCCCACCTCACCAACCTGCGGGAACTACTGCATGATCTCGGCCTGCACGCCCGCCTGCTCACCCCGGACGAACGGCTACCGTGTCTACGGGTGATCAACCCTCAAGCCCCCACCCTGTCGGAGATCATCTCCGCCGCACCGATGGACGACCAATGGCTGTTTTGGTGGTCATGGCCCGAACCCATCAACGACGTCACCGACCCCGCCACAGCCGCCAAACGCATCTGCCACGTCCTGGCCACCACACCGGCGGGCGCCGCATAACCACGGTCAGCGCGCCACAACTCCGCTCGCCCGGACCCCCGATGCCGCCCGCCCGGCGCCCAAGGAAGCCCGTCAGCTCAATCCGCCAGGGAGGCAGTACAGGGGAGTTAGCCCACATGAGCCCACAACCCACATTGAGTGGATCACGAACGGTGTTTCCGCTGCTGAGTTCACCTGTGAAACTGCGCGGATATTTCCATGCCAGCTCGCCGGGGCGGGGGTATCACTCCAGGTGTGGAAATGATCACAAACGTAGACGGAAGTCAAGAAAGATCATTCACCATTTCGGGGGAGAACACGATCATGTCCACAACACGGGGAAGATCCGCGCTGGCCGCGGGGGGCAAGACCAGCACGATGACGCATCGGCGCTGCTGCACGCGGCCGCTCATCATGGCGGGAAAAATCCCCCCATCGTGACGACGAGGTGCCGCTGCGGGACCTGCTCGGCGATCACGTCCTGTGCTGACCAGGAACGCCTGGCCGGACATCGACTCGACGATCTCGCTGCGCAGCGCCCGCAGAGCCCGCTCGCCCTGCGGTGTGCGCGGCGCGGCGGCGGAGTTCTGCAGGTAGACGGCGCCGAGGTTGCGCAGTCTGCGCCAGACCGCCGCCCGCAGCCGGGTCGGCTCGTTGGGCAGTCGCCGGCCGCGCGCCACGATGGAGCCCTCGTGCACGGCGATCGAGACGGCGAAGCCGTTCTCCTCGGTCACGGGGGCCTTGGTCGCAGCGCTGTCTGACATCGTTGCTGCGCGGTGGGTCCCGGCGCCCCCGGGCTCTGCCGGGGCCTGAATGCATCGGTCAGTCGCGTTGACGCAGTTCTTCGTTGATGCGCAGCGCCTCGGCGAGTTGGTCTTCCAGGATGATGATGCGGCAGGCCGCCTCCAGGGCAGTGCCGGCATCGACGAGTTCGCGGGCGCGGGCGGCCAGGCGGAGCTGGTAGCGGGAGAAGCGGCGGTGGCCGCCCTCCGAGCGCAACGGCTCGATCAGCTTGGCGGCGCCGAGACTGCGCAGGAACGCCGGAGTGACGCCCAGGATCTCAGCGGCCCGGCCCATGCTGTAGGCCGGGTAGTCCTCGTCATCAAGCCGTTGCTCGGGACTGCCTGAGGAGGCGGCCGGCTTGTCAGCCGCCGTGTCTTCTGTGCGGTGGTGCGGGTTTCGCCTGGAGGGCGACACCTGGTCTGTTTGATCCATTCAACCTTCCCGAATGCGAACAGGGGCCCCGGCGCCTGGATGCGCCGGGGCCCGAATGAGGTTTAACACCATCGACCGGCCATCCGGCCGGTTCACTTCTTCCGCAGATGCCCGCCTGCTGAGGCGGGGTGCGGGGATCGCGTAAGCGTGACCGTAGACCACCGTCCTTATCGTGGAGCTGCGGTACCCGTGCGGCGATGACATCCAGCCGGCAACGGGCGATCCTGATGGCGTTCAACACTCCTTTCCGGTTTCCTACGTCGACAGCCTGCGTCGACGTCCTACAACGGCAGCGCGTCCACCGCCCCGGCCCTCTTGCTCTGCACCGGCCGCGACAGTCCGACCTTCTGCCTCCTTGCCCTTCCTTCGTTTCCCTACTGCAGTCCACGTCCGTCCGGGCAGTTCGTCATGGTGCTCGTGCTGCGCTGCCCTCGTGGATCCGTCCCTTGCGATGTCAGAGACATTATCCCCAACAGGCGCGAATGTCTACCGTGATGACAACAGATTTTCTGGCCGCGATGGGAAAGAACCAGTTCTCGCCCCGACATGATCGACGCCAGAACGGGCAGAGGCCCAGGCAGTGAGGTGATCGCGATGGGCGAGCACAGCCAAGTACAGATCCACGAGCAGACCCCCGAGCAGGGGCGGTGTCCGAGGCGGGGGGATGAGCTGGCGATCGTGGTGGTGTGGCACTCCGCGGTCTGCCCGGTGATCGCTCTGCGGGGCGAGCTGGGCGCGGCGACCCTCGCCGATCTCGTACGTGAGGTGGTCCGTGTCCTGGCCGAGCGGCCCGCCGCGGTGGTGGTGGATCTGACCCAGCTGGCGTCCTGCGGCTTCGAAGGCATGGGCGCGCTGATCAGCGCGCACCGTAGGGCGCGACAGCTTGGCGGCGAGCTGGTGCTGGCCGGGCCGGTACCGATGTGGCCATCGAGGCCTCCGACATCACGCCCATCTCCGGCGCGCTGTCCGGGGTGGTAACCGCGGTACGGCTGTCGCGGGCCACCATGCGCAACATCCGGCAGAACCTGTTCCTGGCCTTCGTCTACAACGCGGTCGGCATTCTCATCGCGGCTGGCGTTCTGTACCCATTCCTAGGACTGCGGCTCTCCCCATCACCGCGGCCGCCGCGATGGCCGCCTCCTCGCTGTCGGTCGTCGGCAACGCCAACCGGCCGCGCCGCTTCACCCCGCCGGTCCTGCACCCCGCGCTGCGGATCCCAGCCGGTCCACCCGTCACCGTCGAGGGCCGGGAGTGAGCCGGAGCAGGCAGCGTCCCCCAGAAGTACTCCGCTCCGATTCTCTTCAGGAAATGTGCACCACATCCCTGAGGCCGCATCATCCCTCCCTTCCCCGCAGGGCCCCTCCCTATGAGGAGGCCAGGTGCGGAAGATCACGGAAGCAGGTCGGCCGAACGAACCACGGCCGACCTGTCTCCCCGGCCACGTCTACTTCCGGAAGGTCAACGTGCTCCTCCCGGACGTCACTGTGGCCGCCTTGCTGGTGGCAGGTGGATCACCGAGCCGCCAACTTTTCCAGACGTGTCGTTCGCCCTCGGCTTATGGTCTGTTACGGGCCGAGCAGTGTGGCGTCCCGGCGAGGCCGACGACGGCGCCTGCGCGGCGAGCAGTGCGGCGGTCGCTTCTGCTGCCGCGGCGGCGGCTTCGGGGTAGACGCTGGTGTAGGTGTCGCGGGTGAACGCCGACGAGGTGTGCCCGAGCGTTTCCTGCACAATCTTGATGTCCACCCCGACCGCGAGCATGGCGGTGGCCGCTCCGTGGCGCAGGTCATGCAGCCGGATCGGCGGCAGACCGGCTTCATAGCACAGCCAGTAGAAGCGGTCGGTCACATGCTGTGGGTGCAGCGGCCGGCCCAGCTCATCGGTGAACACGAATCCGGACTCGGCCCAGTCTCCGCCGACCGCCAGCCGTTCCCGGGCCTGACGTTTCCTGTGCTCTTTCAGGATGGCCATCGTCTCCGCATCCACCGCGATCTCACGGTCACCGGCATCGGTCTTCGGGGTGCCCTGGATCGGATCCCAGCCAAGCTGGGTGATCTGCCAATGCACACCGATCCGTGCCTTCTCGAAGATGACGTCCGGCCACCGCACCCCGACCCCCTCACCACGCCGCAGGCCGCGTACCGCGATCAGCCGATACAACGCGAACAGCCGATCCCCGGCGAGCGTAAGCGAGAAACGCCGACGTCTGTTCGGGGGTCCACACCATCACCGGCGATGGTCGCGGAGCGCCGACGTAGGAGGCAATCGGGTCGACCCGCTTCCCTTCGCGAGCTCGCTTGAGCCGGTCGGCGTGCTTGGCGTGGTCCTTGCGCCACTGGGTAACCTTCTCATCGGTCCAGATGACGGGCTTGGGGCGTACGGCGGGAGCCAGTTCAATGACGGCGGCCGGGTTGAAGTCCAGCAACCGGTCCGCGCGCGGTGAAGATATGATGCCGTCTCCGGAATCGCCGGACGCCAGCGAAGAGCTCGTGGATCGCATGCGACTCCCACCGCTCGGGTACCGACCGGGTAACGAGACTAGGCTCCGACATACTGGGATGTAGCCGCGAAGGGATCCGAACATCAGCAGCGACTCTGTCTCTCCGTGGGAAGACCGGTCAAGGCCGGCGCGCCGCCGCGTCACCGAAGCGGCCGTCCTGCGGGCCCATGCCCAGAGCCAGGCCGACGTCGCCCAGTGGACCTGCCCGCATGGTCAGCATGCCGGGCACGGCTGCGTCGCCTGCTATCACGCCTGTGCTGACGTCGATCCGGCACAGCCACTGTGGGAGGTCGCGGCGTGGTTCACCACCGAGCGGCCGATCCCCATCAGGGCGCTGCAGGACGTGCACCGCCACGACCGCGGCCTCACTCTCACTCAGCCGTCGACGCCTCTCGTCTACCTTCTGAGCGCACGTGTGAGAGCCGCCCTGGGCGTGGAGGCTGTGGCGGGAGTGGTGGGGTTCCTGGTGCAGAACCGGCACATCGTCGACGAGTTCACCGTGACGGAGATCCGCGCAGCCCACTCCTGAACGTCTCTATGCCAGGGGCAGCTGGCTGTTGCGGGTGAGCGCTGCGATCCCGGCCTTGGCGCCTCGGCGTTGATGAGGCGGTGCACCGCCTGGCTACCTGCGTGATGTTGGCGTTCGCTCTTTGTAGTCGTCTGCGAGAGGACCAGCATGCCCCCCACGACGCCACTCCCTGATCAGCATCGCCCTCACCGGTGCGGCCCCCTGGCCGGCATGACCCTGATGGCCGCCATCCCTGACCTGGCGGTCGCGGCCGCGTGTCCTGCCCGGCACGCGCTCCAGGCTGCGGCACAGCGCGCGGAAGGACCGCTGCTGGCCGACGCGGTCGCCATGCTGCCGGTGGCCGCCGAGCGGCGCGAGGGCTACCCGCGCGGACGTAGCGGCCGAGGCTGGCCAGGTGCTGGTGGCGGGACTTGGCCTGCAGTTTCGGTGCGGTGCAGCCGGCGGCGGCCAGGTGGGTCAGCGCGCTGTGGCGCAGGTGGTGCAGGGTGCAGCCTGCGGCCGTGCGAGTCGAACTCGGCGAAGGCGGTCTTGAACAGGAACTCGGCAGGGGTAGGACAGGCGGCTGCGGCCGATGGCGGGACAGATGTCGGCGGCTGCGCGTACGCGCGCAGGCCTGGGCGCCGGTCGGCCAAGAAGATCGGCCCGCTCGTGCGGCCGGCCAGCAGCCGGGGCAGCAGCTGGGCGGTGGCGGTGGCCCAGACGCCCGGAGACGACCAGACATCGCAACCCCCAAGGCGGCACACGGCCTGAAACGACCGGCTCCACGACCAGGACAAGCGTCCCCCGGTCACCGCATGCGACGACAGCCGGGGAAGGGAACTGAACCGGTCGGCCCGGGGACGGGCAGGAAGGAATGGCGACCAGCGCGACAGCACGAACGGCACCTGCGTCAGCCGGACGGCCTCGATCGCGTTGAACACCACCAACGGCGCGGCATCGGCCAGCGGCCGGCAGGCTCGAGTCCCGGCGACCTCAAGGCACCAGCGCGCGGCCTGCTCGCGCATCTCCTCCAGACTGGTGAAGGTCCGACCGCGCCAGAAGCTGTCGCGGATATAGGGCGGAGGCTTACCCCGATGTGTGGACACGGGTCCTCAGTGCCACTTGCCCACCATCGGCGCTGAGGCGCTGCCGGGCGTGCGGGAACGGAGATCGCCCCTCGTATGCCGGGGGCGGAGCCTGAGGAGCCTGCGTGGGCATCCGATCACGCCACCATCGGCAGACCGCGGTCCAGGCCAGTGATGTGCAGCAGCCGGGACATGAACGGTCGGGGCGCGGTCAGGGCCACGGTGATGCCCATCGGCCGGGCGCGGTGCTGGATGCCGACCAGGACGCCCAGGCCACCGGCGTCGCAGAACGTGACCCCGGACAGGTCGAGGATGAGCAGGCTTGTGCTGTAGTGCAGCGTGTCCATGAGTTGCCGGCGAAGCGCTGCGCTGGTGAAGATGTCGATGTCGCCGGACAGATGGACGGTGGTCGGCCTCGATGGGTCAGCCACGCCGAGCGGGGCGGTGTCGATGACGGTCATGGAATGCCTCCTCATTGGAGAAGCTGAAGCGGGCTGAGATGCCTGCCGGCCGGAAAGCCGGTCTGCCGCCAGAGCGGGCAGTGTTTGAACCGTTCGATCCGGCCGCAGGCGACCGGGTCACGCCGGCCCTGACGGCCGTGCGATGGAGGAGGGCGCCTCCTGGTCGGTGACCGACCCGCCCTCGTTCTCCCAGCAGGCCAAGCTGCCGGCGGCAATCGCGCACACAAGCGTGGCGGGCTCGGGCGGCAAGCGCGCGTGGATGAGGATGTCATCGGCAGTCAAGCCGGCGGTGTCGTGGGCGGTGAGCTTGAGCGTGGCCTCAGCGGGGCCGTCGGCCGTATCCGGCGGGATGACCAGCAGGGCGACCGGCTTCGCGGCGGCGAAGAACAGAACGACCACGTGAGGGTCGGCGTGGCGGAACCAGCCGATGCGGACCTGCCGCCCGCGTGCCGGGATCCGACTCGGGATGTCCTGCCACGCGTCCCGGGACACTCCGACCATCAGCGTGATCCGCCCCAGCCGCTGGTCGACGGCGGCGATGAGACCGGGCAACTCGGCGGCCGCGTCACGGGAGTAAGGCCACCAGGCCCCGTCCACCAGGGCTCGCCGGTCCAGCACCGGGTGGAGGCTGAGCCGTAGCGCGGAATCCACCCGAGGGATCGTCGATGAGACAGAGCTGAGCGGTGCCGGTTGAGAAAGAAGTGTCGGCGTCATGGTCGTCTGACCTGTCCGGGCCCCTTCGAAAGGGGCCGGTGGTGGTTCGCCGGGGGCGACGCCGACCTGGCTGCCAACGCTCGAAAAGACCTCGGTGTCTTCACTCTACCTCGTACTTCCGGAATTCGGTAATTCCGGAAGTAGACTGAGCGGGTGGCTTCCGGAAACACATCCTCAGAGATCCCGCAGCCGGCCGGAGTGGCTTCCGGAAACGCAAGCCGGACGCGGGCCGTGCCGCTCTCCGCCCCCCACGCCGCCATCCTGGCCGACTACACCGCCGCACTCGAGCACGCCCCACTGGCCGACTCCACCAGGACCAAGTACGCCTCCCGGCTGCGCGGTTACCTGGCCTGGCTGACCGACCAGGCCGACGCCGGCACCCTGGACGGCGACCCGCTCACCGACCCCATCGCCGCCACCGGCGCGGTACGCGACTTCCGCCGCCACCTCAAAACCGGCCGCCGCGCCCCCAACACCATCGACACCTACCTGTCGGCCATCGACGACTTCTACACCCGCCGCGGCCTCGGCAAACCCCAGGCCCACCGCGAACGCGACACCCGCCGCACCACCCCCCGCGCTCTGGACACCCGGCGCACCCTCCGCTACATCCGCCACGTCCAGCAAACCGCATCCCCGCGCGACAAGGCCATCGCCCTGCTGCCCTACTACGCCGGCCTGCGCATCTCCGAAGTCGTCGGCCTCGACCTGGCCGACCTGCGCCTCTCAGCCCGCAAGGGCGAACTGCGCATCCGTGGCAAAGGCCGCGACGGTGGCAAGATCCGCCTGCTGCCCGTCCATACGGACCTGCGCCAGGCCCTGACCGACTGGCTGACAACTCGCGCCGATTGGAAGGGGGCCGACACCCACGCCGCGCTGTTCCTCAACCACCGCGGCGCCCGGCTGAGCGACCGCGCTGCCCGCGACATCATCACCGGCTTCGGCGCCGCCGTCGGCCTCAATGACGACCCCGCCGAGCCCTTCAGCCCACACGTCCTGCGCCACACCTTCGCCACCCAGCTCATCCGCGACGGCAAGGACCCCATCCTGGTCGCCGAACTGCTGGGCCACGGCTCGTTGGACACCACCCGCCGCTACGCCCTGCCCACCGAAGCCGACAAGGCCGCCGCCTTGGACACCCTCGTCACCGACCCTTAGACAGCCCGCTCAGCGACGCTCTCCCTGGCGCTCCACCTGCACGAGACCTGCGCCTGCCGAAAACTCCATCCATGCATGTCAAGCCGGCTCTGCATCGCTTGCGAAGCGACTACAAGTCATCCTGGCGAGCAGACAACATCGCCCGGGCCGATGACTGCTCGGTGGCTGCTCGTACGCGTTCAATTTTGCTGTGGGCTGGGGCGTCGCCACGAAATCCTGACCCTACACAGCCGTGCTGAGATAGGGGGCAAATGGCGCATAACGGTGATCGCCAAGAACGCATGGTTGCTCGGTGGTTGCTCGCGTGTACGCGATACAACGCGGCATCCATCATCACTTCCCGACACGACGGCGGGGAGAATTTCGGCCACAGCGCTAGAAAACAGCACTCCGCGGCACTGAATGACACCGAGGGAACCTACTCATAATCCGTGGGTCGTGGGTTCAAGTCCCACCCGCCCTACCGACATCACCGCAGGTCGAAAGCCTGTTTTGGACGATGTCAGCGGGTCGCGAATGATCACCTCAAGATCATGTTCCCCGATGTTCCCGCAGCTCGCCATGCGGCAGTCGACGTTTGATCATCTCCGCGCGTGACCGCCACCCGCCATCCCCTCCGTCCGTCACCATGCCACCAGCACGTCAATGGGGGCACGGGTGGCGAGAATCATCGAACGCACGGCCACGAACGGCGCGAAGTCCTGGCTGGTCAAGTGGCGAATCGGCGGCGGCAGGAACAGCAAGGAAGACTTCGAGACCTGCTACGACCGCCAGGTGGCCGATGACTCGCCGCTCTGGTCACGCTCAGCGGCGAGAACCGACCCCACGGCTACCCCAAGGGCTGTCACGACATCGAAGATCCGAACTACGATCCCACATGCGACCCTGAGATGCCGAGCTTCGAGCAGTACGCCCGCCACAACTACGCCACCTGTCTTGGCGCCTCCCCCACCCAACGCGCCACCTACCTCGCCGAAGCCGAACGCCACGTCTTCCCCCCGCTTCGGTCACCTGCCGCTCGACCAGGTCACCCGCCGGGTGCTGAGGGAATGGGTGGAATGGATGCTCACCAAACCCTCCGCCGGCAACCAGCACCAACCCCGCCCACCCCTGTCCGACGAACAAGCCGCACGACGATGGGCACAAGCGAACGACATCGCCGTGAAGACGACTGGCTGCCTCTCCCCCGAGGTGCTCCGCCAGTGGCAAACAGCAGGCTCACCCCGGCCTGCACCGCCAGGCGCGGGAACACTGTCGGCTGCCACAGTGGCGAAGGTGTACCGGGGAGCGATCAAACCGTCTTCCAGGCAGCCCTCCATCAAGGCGAAGACGGCGAACCCCCGCTGCTCACCTCTTCCCCCTGCACCGGCTTCCGCCTGCCGACCACACCGGTAACTTCACGAGCCGTCCTCTACCTCACAGCCGTCCACGACATCGACCCCGACACCGCCCTGTTCATCATCACCGAAATGGCCACCGGCCTCCGCTGGGGCGAAATCGCCGGCCTCCACGTCACCCACCTCGACCCCGCAGGCCGCCAGATCCACATCGTCCAGACCTACGCCTACCTGCTCGACGAGAACACCGGCCGCCGCCGATGGCGACTCAAGCCCCACCCCAAAGGCAAGAAACAGCGGGTCGTCCCCATCAGCCCAGACCTCACAGCCCTGATAATCCGGCACGCAGAAGGAAGCCACGCCGACCAGCCGCTATTCCAGAGCCGCACCGGCAGCTCATCGACCACCACAACCAGCGCAACCGCATCCTCCAACCGGCCCTCACGCTCGCCCACGAACGTGGCCTGGCCAAACACATCACCCCATACGCTCTTCGCCGACACCATGATCACCATGCTCCGCGACGGCGGCGTCGCCCCCGGCGTCATGCAACTCATCGCCGCCACGCCTCCTGCGCAACGACCGCCACCTACGCCAACCAGCACACCCCCGCCCAACGCACCCTGAGCGGTCCAGATCAACGACCCTCGGATGAAAGTCCGTAAGGTTACGGCTGGATCGGCGTCCACTCAGTACCGGGCGGCGGGCGCAGACGAGTGCGCTTGCTCAGTGGCCGCTTCATGACAGGCTCGAATCCATGATTCGCCAGTCGACGCGTTACTCGGCTACCCAGAAGCTCCAATTGTCCGGCGCCTTGGGCCAGGACTGATTCGGTAGCCATCCGAGCGAGGTTCCCAGCCCTCGGGAGCCGGTGGCCAGCCTGGTGGTACGACGAATCTGATCCGGGTTGGTTTCGGCGGAATGGGCGAATGAAATCCTACGATGGGCGCGCCTGCCGACGATGAGCCGCCGAGTGACGGCGTACACCGTAGACAAGATCACGAAACATGATCCCAGCCGACCCGGGCTGGTCGCTCGGCGCCTTCACCCCCTCCCGCTCAACCGGACGAGGCCTCTGCGCTGAGAGTGATTCGAGTTCTTGAGCCCCACGGGGTCGGTCAGGACCTCGCCGCCTTCCTCCGCGCCGGTGAGCAGGGGATGGGGCTCCGTCACGGTAGAGTTCTGGCGGACTTTCATTAAGGTGGACGGCATGTGTGAGTAAGGCCAATGAGCTGATCGGCGCGGCGATGGAGGCGCTCGCCCGCGAGGATCAGGCGTCCTTCGACTCCGCCGCCGCCTTCCTGGCCGACCGGGACGACGCCGATCGCGTGCTGGTGGAGGTCGCGACCCGTGCGATCTCGGGGTTGTGGCGGAACGGCTGGCAGCCCGCCGACGTGGTCAGGATCGCGGCCAGGCGGCTGACCGACTGGCACGGGCGGGCGGCGACCGACCTCATCGCCTGGGAGATGCGGGCCTATGAGCCGGCCACGGTGGATGAGCGCTGGCGCGACCAACTCGCCGGCTTGGAGGCCGCGGTGTGGTGGAAGGGCGGCTACCTGGCGGCGCGGCAGGCGCGCGACGGGGCCGGCCGTCTGGTGACCGTCTCCGGTGTGCTGGAACTGCTGGAGTTGCTGACCGGGCTGCCCCGGCTGGAGTCGTTGAGCCCGCCGCCCGGGGCTGCTCGCAGTACGGTCCAGGCACGCTCGCACGCGGTCAGCGAGAAGACGCTCGCGCGGGTGCGGGCGCTGCTTGCCAAGGCGGAGTCGACGGCGTACGAGGCGGAGGCGGAGACGTTCATGTCGGCGGCGCAGAGCCTGATGGCGAAGTACAGCATCGACGCGGCGATGCTGGACGCGCAACCAGGCGGGGGTGAGGCCCCGGCGGGCATCCGGGTCGGCATCGACGCGCCGTACGAGCAGCCCAAGGCCGTGCTGCTCGTTCTCATCGCCGAGGCCAACAGGTGCCGGGTGATCTGGTCGAAGGAGCTGGGGTTCGCCACCGTGCTGGGGTTCTCGGCGGACCTGTCCTGGGTGGAGATGCTGTTCACCTCGCTGCTGGTGCAGGCGCAGACCGCGCTGGTGAACTCGGGCACCAGGAAGCACGGCACCGGCCGATCGAGGAACAAGACATTCCGCCAGTCGTTCCTGTCGGCGTTCGCTTCCAGGATCGGGGAGCGGCTCGCCGAGGCCACGGCGGCCGCGGTCTCGCAGGAGAGCGCCAGCCGGGGCACCGACCTGGTGCCGGTGCTGGCGGCCCGCGAGCAGGAGGTGGAGCAGGCGGTCGAGCGCATGTTCCCGAACCTGGTCTCGCATGCGGTCCGCACGTCCTGGGACCGGGAGGGCTGGGCGGCGGGCCGTACCGCCGCCGATCAGGCCAGCCTCAGGGCGCGAGATCGATAGCGCTCCGGGTGCGAATATCCATCCACACAGGCATGGAAGTGATGCGCTCTCTTGTGCTCCCGTCGCACGCACCGGTCGAAGGCTCGACGCTCGGGCTATGGGCAAGGCTGGGTGAACGATCCCGGCTCGGTCTCGGCGAGACCGCACTCTGAGACGGCCCCTCCGAACGCGCCATTGGTGAAGCGTCGATGTTCGGAGCGTGCGTTATTCCGTCGCTTCTCGACGGTTCGGTGGATGCCTTGTCTTCCGGTGGCCGGACGGTAGAACCGATGCTCGGTTGCGTGCTGGTGAGCGTCACTCAGGGCGGTGCGGTTTGTCCGGTCAGGCAGTGCTGCACGAGCGGTCCGAACCGGCTGACCAGTTCGTCGACGGACGATGACGCGATCGGTTCGATCCGTACGATGTAGCGCGCCACGGTGAGGCCCAAGAGTTGGACGTTGACCATGGCGGCCCGGAATGCGGCGTCCGGCGTGCCGAGCAGTGTCGCCACTCGGCTGGTGATTTCCCGGTCGATGTATTCGCGAATCAGTGTTTCGGACTGGTCGTTGGTTCGGGCCGACCGGGTGAGCATCGCGAGCGGGGTGCGGCCTGATGCGTCGATGTTCTCCACGAGTGTCCGGATGATGCGCTCACCGATGCCGTCGAGGCCGTCGGCGAAGATCGATTCGATGGCCGGCGGGATCTGGGCGGACATCTCGACAGCGGCGGCGAACAGGCCCTGTTTGCTGCCGAAGAAGTAGAACACCATCGCTGAATCGACCCCCGCGTCGGCGGCGACTGCGCGCACCGTGGTGCCGCCGTAGCCGTGCTCGCGGAACAGTGCACGTGCCGCGTCCAAGATCCGCTGCTTGCTCTCCGCGCCCGTTCGCCAGCGCCCGGGGCGAGCGGGGGAACTGTGTTCTGTCATGACCGGACGAGTCTATCGGGAGTTTCTTCATCATAGGTGGACTTTCACGTCAACTCCCCATAGCTTGAACTTCATCAGCGATGAAGAAAGGGGTCGCGATGAAGGTGATCGTGGTTGGCGCGGGTCTGGGCGGGTTGACGCTGGCACAGGGCTTACGTCGGGCGGGGATCGATGTCGTCGTGTACGAGCGAGACGACGCGCGGGGACGTGCGCAGGGTGTCAGCCTGCATGTCGACGACCGAGGCGCCAAGGCGCTGCGAGCGTGCCTGCCTTCGGCGCACGCCGCGATGGCTGAGGCCACGATGGGCGGGCCGCGCGAGCGGACGCTGACGTTGTCCGAAGTGGATGGAGCGCTCACCATCGTGGGCGCTCAGCCGTCCGACGGCGTGGCGGGCCGGCCGCGGCCTGGGCGGCAGGTTCATCGTCCGTTGCTGCGTGCGGTGTTGCTGACAGGGCTGGAGGACGTGGTTCGATTCGGGGCGGAGTTCACGCGGTTCGAGCAGCGAGCCGACGGCACGGTCCAGGTGTGGTTTGCCGACGGCGGCACAGACACGGCGGACGTGCTGGTCGGCGCGGACGGGATCGGTTCGGCGGTCCGCCGTCAGTACCTGCCGCACGCGCGGGTGGTCGATACGGGACGGCGCATGCTCATGGGCGCGACCGCGCTGCGGGCGATTGCCGATACCGGGCTGCCCGGGCTGATCGGCGACAGCCCCACCAGCGTGCGGGTGCACGGCACGATGATGGTGCTGGGCGTGCTGCGGTTCACCGAGTCGCCGGTGGCTGCGCGGCAGCGGTGGCTGCCTGCCTTGCCCCTCAGTGCGGTCGCCACGGTCGAGGACTATGCGATGTGGGCTTTGCCGATCACGCGGGAGCAGCTCGGCTCGGCCGGATCACCGGCTGCGATGTGGCGCCAGGCCAAGGAGTTGATCGTGAACCTGCCCTCGGCCCTGCGGTTGGTCGTCGCCGAGGCGTGGCCGGACATCACGGTCGCACTGCGCATCGGGACGATCCCGCCGATACCCGCCTGGCCCGCCAGCCCGGTGACGGTCATCGGTGACGCCATCCACCTGGCCCCGGGTTTCGGCGGCAACCTGGCGATGCGGGATGCGCACCGCCTCTGCGAGGCCCTGGTCGAGACGTATCGCGGCCGGCTTGACCTGATCGGCGCGATCGACGCGTACGAGGACACGATGCGCCGGAACAGCTTCTCCGCGCCTGCCGCGGCGAAGGCGGGCACATGAGTCTCAACGTATTGACCCAGAAGTCGTTGTCCTTGTTCGCCGCGGTGGGCGGTTGGCGCACGGTCGCCGAAGGAGCCGCGTCCCGGGTGCTGTTCCTGGTCGCCTATCTGGTGACCGATCAGGTATTGACCTCCGCGCTGGTGGCGGTCGGTGGCGTGGTGGTGTTCGCCGTGGCTCGAGTATTCACCGACAGAAAGTACTGGCAGGCAGCGGTCGGGCTGGTCGTCGTGGGGGTCTCTGCGTTGCTGGCCGGGAGTACCGGGCACGCGGTCGACTTCTACCTTCCGACCGTGCTCATGCAGGCGGCTGGGGGTGCGGTGTTCCTGGTATCCATTCTGGTGCGGTGGCCCGTGATCGGGTTGGCGGTGGGGGCAGCACGCCGTGAACGGTTCGGCTGGCGGCGAGACCCTGCACGGCGACGGCGTTATCAGGTGTGCACGGCGGTCTTCCTGGCGAAGTACGGCATTGCCACAATGGTGCTGGTACCTCTGTACCTGGCCGGAAAGGTGACTCCGCTCGGCATCGCCGCCACACTGCTGGGCGGTGCTCCCGCAATGGGCGTCTGCGTCTATCTGTGCTGGCGGATCCTGCGCGCCCAAGCGGACCCGACAAACCCGGCCCCGGCTCCGGCTGTCATCGGGCCGAACCGTTGACAGCCTCATCCAACTCGGCCCCTGGATATTCCAACACCATCACGCAACGCGAGCCGTCTCCATGGATTACGGTCACTGAACCGAAGATCGTGCCCATGCCCGAACAGAATCGACCCCAAGCCGTCGCAGTCTTGGCGCGTTGGCTCGACGAACTGCTCAACGACAACGACTTCCGCGCGCCAAAGGAGAAGGTCCGCATTCACCGGCTCGGGACTGTAAAACTAACGGCGGATCTGATGATCATGGGAGATAGACCTGATGTCCGAGACCGCTGTGGAGTCGCCGTCCATGAACCAGCCGCCTGCCGAGCCGGATCGTTCGATGACGGATGAGCAACTGATTGCGATGCTGGTGGATCGAGCCCTGTGCGTGCCAAGAACTCGGCCGCCCTATGCGACCTGCGCGTATTCGTGGATCAGCCCGCCGAGGCGGTCACGTCGAATGACGCGGCTGGACGGCCTGACACCGGCACGTCACCCTGGCCATGCTCGCGCCGGCCCCGCCGTTAGCCATCGCCGCCGCCCAGCCACCCGGCGACCAGGACCGCATCCCGCTGACACTGCCCGAGATCCGCCGGCTGCTCGCCGCACTCATGCTGGCCCAGCACCGCTCCATCACGGACGTTCTACGCTGGTCACACTGGCGCCGACGCCACCAGGCCACGGCCCGGCACTGCCACTACCAGCGCAGATCCGAACCATGATCGCGAAATGTCACTGGAGTACCAGCCGACCTTGGTGATCTGCCAAGGCCGCTCGCTCGCTTCCTTCTTGCACGGCCACTGGATGGCGGACGTGCCCTTGCGTGCTTCGCCACGGCCGGCCAGAAGTGTGATCGCTGTACGTATACGTTTCGTCCTCTCTTGGTCGGGTGAGCAGGTCGCGGCTGTGCCGGACCTCGCTCAGGGGCCATCGCCGACAGTCGGCCGAGGCGCTGGCCGTGAGCGGCGTGCTTCCTCGTCGCGGCCGAGCGCCGAGATGACGACGTGAAGGCCGGCCAGGGAATGGGTGAGGCCGGCGCGGTGCCGCTCAGGGGAGGCCGCGGCCAGCTTCCGATGAATGGTGACCGCCTCTTCCACCAGGGGCAGCGCTTCGGCCGGCAGGCCGCGCTCGGTCAGGGTCACGCCGAGGTCGGCGAGCACCTCTGCGAGGTCGGCCAGGTAACGGTGGGGGGAGGCCGCGGCCAGGCGCCGGTACACGGCTACCGCTTCCTGCTCGGCGCTCAGGGCGTCGGCCGGCCGGTCCAGCTCCGCCAGAGTCGTCCCAAGGTTGATGAGTGCATCGGCGAGGTCGGCCAGGTAACGGTCGGGGGAGGCCGCGGCCAGACGCCTGTAGACAGAGACTGCTTCCTGCTCGGCGTTCAACGCCTCGCCATGCCGGTCGAGCTCGGAGAGGGTCACGCCGAGACAGGTCAGGCAGGTGGCGAGCTCAGACAGGTAAAACTCGGGAGAGACCGCGGCCAGCCGTCGGTAGATGGCGATGGCCTCTCGCTCGGCGCTCAAGGCGTCGGTCGCGCGCTCCAACTCCCCGAGATGCACCGATTCCATGAGCAACCGAGCCCGCCTGCTCCCGTCGCCCTCGTCCGGGACTTCCGCCACGGCTCATCTCTCCATCGACATCGGGGCGGCAACCGTTGTGGTGCCGCTCTTTCCTGGAAGGCCGTCACAGGCCTGAAGGCGCGTGACGGCTGTTTCGGCACGGTGGGTGCGGCTTGAATGATTTGGGCCTACGCACACTGAGCTGGTGTCCTACGTTCTTGTGGGCCTTGAGCGTCTCGCCGGGCCACCGGGGCAGGGATCAGAACCAGGGAGTACTGCGCCAGTGCGGCCGGCTTTGACACACCGGCGCGGAACTGCCGGCCCGCCGGCCACGGTCCGGCGGCAGGCGTGTAGCTGCTCATTTAATTGCCATCGCCGGCGAGCAGGGGCCTTCTCTCACGCCTGCCAAAGCCAGTACTCGTAGATTCCGGTGTAGAGCCCAGCGCTACCGCGGGAGGCAACTCGCGTGCGGTCCGCCCGGCCTGGGCAAGATGAACAACCGATCAGGTGAAACCGTGCTGAACGACAGGGCTGCATGACCCGGGAGGATGTAGTTGGTGCTCTGCTTTCCCAGGCAGGTGTAGAAGGCGATGGCCATACGCTCGGTGACATTGCCGTAAGAACGCTCAGTGCACTTTCCGGCGCCGCTCGTGTGCCACTTGTCTGGCTGGGGCCTGAAACTGATGTCGGCCCTGACGACGACCGAATATCCATCGGCCATAGCCGGAGCCCCAGACGAAGTCGCAGCCATATTTCGTGCAGGCGGTCGGTGGGGCGGCCACGGCGGGCGCGGCGGTCACCGTGGCCAAGGCCACGGTCGCGGTGGTTGCGAGCCCCAGAACAGAGATGTTGCGCCTCATGGCGTTGTGCTTTGTCGCCCCACGCCACCCGTGACGCGATGCTCTGTCGTTCATCTGTCCTCCGAATTCAGCAGTCGCTGAGCCCGATATCCAAGCAGGTCGGGACAGGTCCCACGTCCGTATGACCGTCCTGGCGGTTCCCAGTGGCAAGCGGTCCCCGTGGCGCTTGCCCGCCGGGGCCTGTGGCACCAGGATCGTGGCGACGAGATTGTTCGGCACCCCTCATCGGGCAGGCAAACAATGCTTTTCTCGGCGCATGAATCCGCTCCGCGCCTCCTCGACCAGTGGCGGCGGCTCCTGACCACCGACCGGCCTTCCGGCACGTGTCGCTCACGCGTACAGGCATTCAGGCCCGCAACGCACGCGATCGCGAGTCAGGGTCAACAGTTGATGTAATCAGCGAGCACATCTGAACCGTCTTCATCGTCCAGTGAATGGAGTCCCGTAACGGTGGTGGGCCGTCGTGAAAGTCCGGTGGACCCGGCAGCGGGACCGGTGCAACGCTTTGCCTCCGAGTTACGGAAGCTGCGCCAGGAAGCGGGCCTCACCTATCGGGCCATGGCCAAGCGTGCTGGTTATTCGGTCACCACGCTGTCGCAGGCGGCGGCAGGTGAGCGTCTGGCTTCACTGCCCGTGGTCCTCGCCTTCGTGGAAACATGCGGCGGAGACGTCTCCGAATGGGAGTGCCGCTGGCAGCAGGTCGCTCATGAATTGGCCCTCGAGAGGGCGGACGATGACGGTGCCGCCGGGCCGTACCTGGGCCTGGCGTCGTACGACACGCACGATTCCGGTCGTTTCTTCGGACGGGATCGCCTCGTCGAGGAATTGCACGAGCTGCTTCGACGGCACCGTTTCGCCGCGGTGTTCGGCCCTTCGGGCAGCGGCAAGTCGTCCCTGTTGCGCGCCGGGCTCGTGCCCGCCGCACGCCGGGAGACGGCGCCCACGGGCGAATCCCTCGGGCGGAGCCTGATATTCACACCGGGCGAGCATCCGATGTCGCACGCCGACCGGCTTCTCCCGGGCGAGGGCGACTCCGACATGCTGATCGTGGTCGACCAGTTCGAGGAGATGTTCACGCTCTGCCAGGACCAGCGCGAGCCTGGGCAGTTCATCGACCTGCTGCTCAGCGCGCGGCAACCGCAGAGCCGGTTGAAGGTGGTCATAGCGGTGCGCGCCGACTTCTACGGGCGATGCGCCGAGCACCGCGAGCTCACCGCAGCGCTGCGCGAGGCGAACCTGCTGGTGGGGCCGATGAACCCCGACGAGCTCAGGGAAGCGATCGTCCGGCCGGCCATCGCCGAGGGCTTGACGGTGGAGCGAGCGCTGACTGCCGAGATCGTCGCCGACGTCGCCGACGAGCCCGGGGCGCTTCCGCTGATGTCGCACGCGCTGCGGGAGGTCTGGCGCCGCCGTACGGGGAAGATGCTGACCCTGGACGCCTACGAGAGCGTGGGCAGAGTCCACGGGGCGATCAGCCACAGCGCGGAGGAGCTCTATGCCGGCCTGTCGCCGGCGCAAGCGAGCATCGCCCGGCGGGTCCTGCTCAGGCTGATCCAGCCGGGTGAGCAGGCCCAGGACACCCGCCGTCCCGCCGCCCGGGCGGAGCTGGATCCGTACGGGGAGGCGGACACCGGGCTGGTCATCGAGCAGCTGGCCGGGGCCAGGCTGCTCACGCTGCACCAGGACACCGTGGAGCTCGCGCACGAGGCCTTGATCGAGTCGTGGCCGCGACTGCGCGGCTGGGTGGACGAAGGACGCGACCGGCTGCGCACACATCGGCAGTTGACCGACGCGGCCACAGCATGGGAGGCGCAGGGCCGGGATGCCGGGCTGCTCTACCGGGGCAGCCGGCTGGCCGTCGTCGACAAGCTGTTCATCGAGCCGGCGGACCGTGACGATCTCACACCCCTGGAACGGAACTTCGTTGACGCGAGCGCGGCACTGGCCCGGCGCACCGCCCGCAGGCGGGTCGCCGTCTCGGCCGTTCTGGCCGTGTTGCTGGTCGCCTCCATGGTTGCGGCGGGCGTCGCCACCCGGCAGGCCGACCTGGCCGATGGTCGGCTGCAAGAGGCGACGGCCCGGCTGGCCGCCAGGCGCGCGGCTGTCCTGCGGATGAGCGACCCGAAGCTGGCCCGCCGCCTGAGCGCCGCGGCCTGGCAGATCGCCCAGGTCCCCGAGGCCAGGAGCGAGCTGATCGACTCGATGGCGATGCCTTTGGTGGACGTCTTCACCGCCCCGTACAGCGCGACCGACTTGGTGCATGGGCTCAGCGTGGACGGCACCAGGCTGGCCGTCTACACACCCGGTACGGCGGTTGAGCCGGGCGCCCTGCGCGTGCTCGACCTGGCCACGAAGAAAGAGGTCGCGAGCGCAAGATGGACGGGCCAACCTGTCTCGGAAGTGGTGTGGAGTCCTGACGGCCGTACGCTGGCGGTGGACGACGGGACCAACGCACAGCTGTGGACCGTCGGCGCCGGAGGCCTGACGGACCTCGGCGTGGCATTCCCCCACCTCGACCCTACGAAGTTCAGCCCGGACGGGCGCTTTCTCATCGGGGTCCGCGATGGGATGAACGAAGCCTGGAGCATCGCGGACCGGACACGCGTGCTCGACGAGCCGGTCAGCGCCATCAGCCCGGACGGCCGGCTGGCCCTGGTCATCCCGGCGAAAGCCAAGGAGCCGACGAGCACCCCGTCGGCCCCCGGCAGCAGGTCGAGCTCGGGGCGGAGAGCGGAGCTCTGGGACATCGAGAAGCGCAAGCCGCTCCGGGCCCCCCGGCTACCGGAAACCGCCACGGAAGGCCTGTTCAGTCCAGACGGGAAGCACCTGGCCGTCTCGACCAATGACGGTGTCCGGCTGTGGGATATCTCCTCGGGCAAGGAGGCCCTGAGCCCGCTGCTTCCACCTGCGGAACGTGTGGAGTTCAGCCCCGACGGCCGGTTCCTGGCCGGGACGCGGGGTGGGGGGTGGGTGCTTCTGTGGCGGGTGGACGATGGCACATTGCTGATGAGCTCCTCGGTTCTCTCCGACGTTGTGGGAGCCGATGCCCGCTTCTCGCCGGATGCCCGGGGCCTCGGCGTGATCGGCCAGTTCGGCACGGTGAACGTCCTGGACATCTCCCCCTACACCCGCCCCGAGGTGCTCGCTCCGGGAAGCGGCAAGCGGGTGTTCAGCCCGGACGGCCGCTTCCTGGTGACGTCGAATCGCCGGAAAGGCAGGCCGGAGGTGCGCCTTTGGGATGTCGCCGCGCGGAAACCCGTGAGCGACCCGCTACCTGTCGACGATCTCCCCGAAAACGACTCAACGGAGACGGCGTACTCCCCGGTGTTCAGCCCCGATGGGCGCACGCTCGCGCTCACCCACCCCTGGTCTCCCGTGGTGACCTTGTGGGACACCACGAACGGCCGCAACGTCGGCGCATTGCGCGTCCGGAGACAGACAGCCGTCGGAGTCCTGCGCGTGGACTTCTCCCCCGACGGCAGAACCGTCGCGATCGCCCCCCTCAGCGCGCACCCGGACAACGAAGAGGCGCTCGACGGCCTGGATGTCGACGACCTGGAGTTGTGGGACGTGAGAGCCAGAAGCTGGATCCGCACCGTCTCCGGTGCGGGATCAGGGGCTGTGACCTTCGAGCCGGACGGGCGCCGGTTGTTCGTGGACAGATCCAGCAAGGGGCGAATCCTGGTCGATACGGCCACCGGAGAGATGCTTCAGCACTCATCCGACGCCCGCGCCGAGGGAGAGATTCTCTTCATCGAGAACATGGCCGCGATCGGCGACATGGATGGGCGTTTGACGTTCTGGGACAGGGAGCTGCGCAGGCGCCTGGCCCCGCCGCAGACCGCACACACAGCAGCGATCAACGCTCTTGTCCCTTACCCACAGGGCGAACTACTCGCGACCGTCGCCGACAAAGGCGAGTTCGGCATTCAGCTATGGGACTGGCGGGGATATCAGCGAATCGCCGCACCGATCAGCTTCGCCACCCCGTCCGTACCGGCCGTGGCATTCAACCGGACCGCCCTCCTCGTCTCATCCACCGACGGGTCCTTACGTGAGATCACCGTCGATCCCGGCACTGCCACCGCCGTGATCTGCCGCCGGGACGGCGGCCTGTCCCCTGCCGAGTGGCAACAACACATCCCCGAACTGGCCTATCAGAAGACCTGCCACTGACGACATCTCGGCGCGACACCTGCGCCTGCGAGCCCGGCCACCGCCGGCGATCCTCACGGCCTTGTCCGTTCCTCGAACAGGCGTCGAGGAAGTGTTTCGGCCCGCGGGCGCATCAGCATCGACCTTTCCAACACCGAGCAGAGGGGAAGCCAGGCCAATCTCGGCCGAGCGGCGCGAGGCGATCGAACGGGAGGCGGTGATCCCGCGGCCAACTGGACGTGGTCAAGGCCGTTCCCGTGTCCCTTTCCCGGCTGCTCAACTCGGCGGCCGGGCGTACTTCTCTCCCACCACGCGAGTCAGTCACGAACCGTCTGAGACCGCCCGCGCCCGGCCAGACCGCCGTCATCAGCACTCGGGGTTCGCTGCAGGGATGTACCCAAGGGGAGCACACCTTAGGCGCCCAGCTCAGTCGAAAGTGAGCGCGCCCAAGTCTCGGAAAACCTGGGCGAGACCGCGGACGGCAGGGGTCTCCGCGTCCGTCCGCCACACCAGGCCCCAGCTGATGGGGCGGGCGTCCCGGATGGGCAGGTAGGCGATGTCGGGGCGGGCGTTGTAGCGGATGGCGTGCCAGTGAACGGGCTGAACGGCCTGGCCGTCGGCGATCAGCGTGGCCATTTCGTCCCAGGTGGTGATCGGCGCGGTGCGCGTGACCGGGCGGCCCTTGGGAGTGCTGAAGGGCACCGCGGTGTCTTCCCAGTAGTCGGGCAGGGTGATCGAGGGCCCGCAGACGCCGTAATGGGCAAGTGCTTCAAGGCTGGCCGACCCACGCTCGACCAGTTCGTGGTCGGCGGCCACCATCAGGGCCCGGGGTTCGGTCCAGATGAGGGGGCCGGCGGTGAGGTCCGGTTCCTCGACGGGAAACCAGCTGATCAGGGCGTCGATCGCGCCGCTGCGGAGTGGTTTGAACGGTTCGATGAAGAGGTTGTGCCGGATCTGCAGGCCCCACTGGGGATGCAGGGCGCGGAAGGCGTCCCAGAACGGTCGCAGGTCGTAAGCGAAGCTGGGGATCATGCCGATGCGGAGCACGCCGGTCTTGCCCTGGGCGGCCTGGCTGGCTCGTCTGATGCTCTCGTGCAGTTCCCGGTAGACCGGCCGGAGATCATCTCTGAGCTGCTCGCCGATCGGCGTCAGTCGTACGCTGCGGCTGGTCCGGTAGAACAGGTCGGCGCCGATCTTCCGTTCCTGTTGCTTGATCACCTGACTGACCCGCGCGTGGGTGATGCGCAAGCGCTCGGCGGTGCGCCCGAAGTGCAGCTCTTCGGCGAGCGTCAGGAAGATCTCGATGTCACGAAGTTCCACGTCCGCCTTTTCATCTGTAAGTCGCGCTTACCGGAGCATAGCGAAGTGCGTCGTTGATCCGGATCGCCGGAAAATCCACCATTTGGAGAGCCGTCATCAAGCGGACTGAGGAGAGGGACCATGACGCACCGACCACGAGTCGTGATCATCGGCGGCGGGTTCTCTGGTTACAACGCCGCGCGGGTTCTGAACCGCAAGCACCGGCGGGAGATCGACGTCACCCTGCTGAACCCGACCGATTTCATGCTCTACGAGCCCTTGCTGCCGGACGTGGTGGCCGGGATCGTGCACCCGCGCCATGTCGCGGTGTCCCTGGCCGCCGCACTGCCGTACACCCGGTTGCTGCCCGGCACCGTCACCGGCCTGGACGCCGATCAGCGAGAGGTCCGTTACGTCGACTCCGAGGGCCGATCGCGGCAGGTCGGCTACGACCGGCTGATCGTCAGCGTGGGTGCGGTGAACATGGTCCTGCCGATCGAGGGCAGCCAGACCTACAGCCACGGGTTGAAGGGTCTGCCCGAAGCTCTCTACCTGCGCGACCACGTCATCCGGCAGGTCGAGCTGGCCGCCGCGGCCGAAGACCCAGAGGAGCAGCGGGCCCGGCTGACCTTCGTTGTGGTGGGAGCCGGCTACACGGGCACCGAGACGGCCGCTGTCGGGCAGTTGTTCACCCGGTCTCTGCTGCGCAAGTACCGGAGCTTGGCAGGCGTGCCGGTGCGCTGGGTCGTCGTGCAGTACGACGACCGTCTCCTGCCCGAACTGCGCCCTCCCCTGGGCAGGACCGCCGAGCGGGTCCTGCGCAAGCGCGGAGCCGAGCTGCGGCTGGGCACCACGGTGCGCAAGGCCGCGCCGGACGGAGTGCTGCTCAGCGATGGCGAGTTCGTCCCGGCCAGGACCATCGTCTGGGCGACGGGCGTCCGTCCCGATCCGGTCATCGACGCGTTCGGCCTGCCCACCGTGGGCGGCAGGATCCAGACCGACGAGTTCATGGCGGTGAGTGGCCACCCGGAGATCTACGCCGCCGGTGACGCGGCCGCGGTTCCCGACCTGGCCGGTCCGGGCGAGATCACTCCGATGACGGGGCAGCACGCCGAACGGCACGGCGCAGCCGTGGCCCGCAACGTCGCGGCCTCGCTCGGACTGGGCCGGGGCGCCAAGCCGTACCGGCATCGGCTGCTGGGCTTCCTCGTCGATCTCGGCGGGTGGCAGGCGGCGGCGGACCCGCTGGGCGTGCCGCTGTCCGGAGTGGCCGCGAAGCTGGTCACCCGGGGCTACCACTTGTACGTCATGCCGGGCAACCGGATCAGGGTCGCCGCCGACTGGCTGCTGGACGCGGTGCTGCCGCGCCAGGTCGTGCAGCTCGGCCTGGTCAGAGGCGACGCCGTACCGCTGGACAGCCCCGACCCTGAGCTTCCCCGGCGGGTGTACCCGACCCGCTCGCCACAGGGCAAGCGCGCCCGAACGGACGCCCACACCGTGCTGGGCGCCAGAGACCCGCAGGACGGCTGGCAACAGCACTTCGCCGACACCTACAAGGAGGGCTACGGCCTCGGCGACCCCGCGATGATCCAGATCCTGATCCGCGAGGCACCGGATGCGGTTCGCGAGCTCTCCGACTGGGGCACCCCCTTCTCCCGGCTCCCCTCGCGTGCAAGAGCGAAGTCGCCCCCACCGCCCACGGCTCCATGGGCGGCGTGGTCGTCGACGCCGAGACCAACGCCACCGACCTGACCGGCCTGTACGCCGCCGGCGAGGTCACCGCCGTCGTGGCCGCCGTCGACGAACGGCTCGCCGCCCTGATCAAGCTCGGCGACGAGTGCGCCCGTCCGGCGAAGCTTCGAGGACCTTGCCCACCTGCTCGACCTGCAGGCATCGCTGCTCGTGGCCAGAGCGACCGTCCTGGGGGCCATCGCTCGCAGAGAGACCCGGGCTGCCACAACCGCAGCGACTACCCGGAGCTGGACGAAACGCTGACCAAGACCCTCGAAATCTCGATGGACGATCGCGAAGTCCTGGTGGCAGCCGCGCCCTGCTCGAACCCGCCCCCGAGCTCGCCCGCCTGCCCGCGCTCACCCCCCGACCTCGACCCGACGGGTCGACTCACCGAATAAGGAAACCTCAACCATGATTCTGGTAACCGGCGCCACCGGAAACGTCGGATCCCACGTCGTCGACCAGCTGCTCGACGCCGGCGAGAAGATCCGGGTCATTACTCGCAACCCCGGCGGCCATTCCTTCCCCGAGCAGGTCGAGATCGTACCCGGCGACCTCACCCAGCCGGACACCCTGTCGGAGGCGCTGGACGGCGTGGAGCGGGTATTCCTGTTCCCCGTCTTCACGGGGCTCGACGCCTTCCTCGACGCGGCCCGGCTGTCCGACCTGCAGCACATAGTCCTGCTGTCCTCCGCGGCGACCGCGTACACCACACCTTCGTGGATCGGCGAACAGCACCTGCGCCTGGAGCAGGCCGTCGCCGCCTCCGGGCTGGCGTGGACATTCGTCCGCCCCGGCTACTTCATGACCAATGACCTCGCCTGGGTGCCGCAGATCAAGGCCGGCGACATCGTCCGCGGCGTGTACGGCAACGCCGCCATGGCCCCGGTCGACCCGTGCGACATCGCCGCCGTATCCGTCCAGGCACTCCTCGACGAACGCGTGGGCGAGTCCTTCTTGCTCACCGGGCCGCAGTCGCTGACAGGGATCGACCGAGTACGAATCATCGCCGAGACGATCGGGCGACCGCTGCGCTTCGAGGAACTGCCTCACAAGCTGTTCCGGGAGCAGATGCTCCACCACGGCATGCCCGCTCCCGCGATCGACGACATGATCAATGGGCTCGCCACTTGGGACGGCAGGACCGCAACGGTCCTGCCAACGATCGAGGAGATCACCGGACGGGCGGCCTTCACCTATGCCCAGTGGGTCGCCTCCCGCGCGCAGGACTTCGGCCCGACGCCGGCCTGACGCTGTGTCCACATATCGACCGAAAGAAACAACCGCCATGATCCTGATCACCGGAGCCAACGGCGTCGTGGGACGCCAGGTGATGAACCAGCTGCTCCAGGACGGCAGCCCCGTCACCGCGATCACCCGCAATCCCGCCGAGGGAGCCGTCAGCGGAGACCTGTTCCATCCCCAGTGGATCGAGTCGGCGCTGGAAGGAGTGGAAGGCATCCAGATCAGCCCGCGCGCCACCGGCCCCGGCCTCGGCGACCTGCTGAAGCTGGCCATCAAGCAAGGCGTACGGCGCGCGGTGCTGTTGTCGGCCACCACCGTGGAATATCCAGCCGGGGAAGCCCGCTTCGCCGCCCAGTTCAAGCACGCCGAGGACCTCGTCACCAGCTCCGGCCTGGACTGGACGGTGCTGCGCCTGGCCGACTTCGCCGCCAACGCCCTGGCCTGGGCGCCCCAGATCAAGGCCGGTGACGTGGTGCGCGGCGCGTACGGCCGGGCCGCCACCTCCCCGATCCACGAAACCGACATCGCGGCGGTCGCCGTACAAGCCCTCCGCACCAGCGCCCACGCGGGAAAGGTCTACACGCTGACCGGGCCGCAGTCACTCGACCAGTTCGAGAAGGTGCGCCTCATCGGCGCCGCCATCGGCCGGACGTTGTCCTTCCAGGAACTCCCGCCCGATCAGGTACGGCAGGGCCTGCTCGCACAAGGGCTGCCCGAGGAGGTCCCGGCCCGCCTGCTCGGCTCCCTGGCCGACTACGCCAGCCGTCCGGGCCCTACCAGCGGCACCCTGGAAGAGCTGCTGGGCCGGCCCGCACTCACGTTCGGCGGCTGATCACCACCCGGCGAAAGCGGGCCACCTCCGTACCGGGGAAGCTTACTCGCGCCACCACCGAATACGGGACAGAGCCCTTACGTCGCGCAGCACGAAATCCGCCCGCTCAACAGGCCCGAGGTCTCCAGGACCAGCAACATGGAGATCGAGGCGCACTCGGCGAGCTCGCGTCCTCGGGTGGTCAGCAGCGGTTCGGGCAGCCAGGGGCCGACGTATGCCTCCTTGCGGCGGGCGAGGGCACGTAGGCGCGCGATTTCCGGACGGTGTCAAGGTCGACGTTCGACCACCGAACGCCTCAGTGGGGTCCCTCCCAACTGGGTCGTTGAGCCCACCACCTTACGTCTCGCGATCTCCGGTACCGCAACGAGGACTCGGGACGCCGGTGCGGCGCAGGTCACGAGCCTCGCCTGTCACAGGAAGCGGGTTGCCGGCATCTCGTGGTCGACAACCCAACAAAAACGAAGAATGGAATGAGATCATGAGCAAGGTCTGGTTCGTCACCGGTTCGTCGCGCGGCCTCGGCCGCAACTTCGTCGAGGCCGCCCTGTCCCGGGGCGACAAGGTGGCCGCGACCGCGCGGACCACCGGAAGCTTTGACGAGCTGGTCGCCGCCTACGGCGACGCGGTGCTCCCGCTCGAGATGGACGTGACCGACAAGGCCGCCGTCTTCGAGAGCGTGAAGCGGGCCAAGGAGCATTTCGGCCGTCTGGACGTCATCGTGAACAACGCCGGTTACGCCCAGGTCGGCGCGGTCGAGGAGCTGACCGAGCAGGAGCTGCGCGACCAGATGGAGACCAACCTGTTCGGCGCGGTGTGGGTGATCCAGGCCGCGCTGCCCTATCTGCGTGAGCAGGGCGCAGGGCACATCATCCAGCTGTCCTCGGCGGCCGGGCTCATCGCCATGCCGCTCGGCGGCGCGTACCACGCCTCCAAGTGGGCCCTCGAGGGCTTGAACGAAGCCCTCGCCGGCGAGGTCGCCGACTTCGGCGTCAAGGTGACCATCATCGAGCCCGGCGGCTTCGCCACCAGGTCCGGCAAGAACCCCGACCCGCTCGCCAACGGCCACATGGCCGAGACCGACCCGGCCTACGACGGTCTCCGCCGGCGCCTCGGCGCGATCGCCGGAAAGCAGCCCGCCGGCGACCCCGCCGCCGCGGCCCAGGCACTCCTCACGCTCGTCGACTCCGACAACCCGCCCCTGCGGGTGCTCTTCAGCCAGGGCTTCTACCCGATGATCCAGCAGGCCTACGCCGACCGGCTCAAGACCTGGGACGACTGGCAGGATCTTTCGGCACAGGCGCAGGGCCGGGTCGGCTGAGAAGCCTGGCTCGACCGACGACCTCACGCACGATCAGATCGTGATCTTGGTCGGCGACCCGATGTAGGTCTCAAGTGCATCAATGAGAAGGCCATACGGGATCATGCCGGGGTGACTGAGCCTGGCTGGACCCGAACGGCCTTGTCGCGTTCTGCCTACACCAGGATCTCCCGTAAACACCCGGGTCACCCGATCGAGGAAATCGCTCCGCACTGGGCCTTGCGCCGACAGAACGTGCTGGCCGAGCGGCGCGGGCGGCACCCACAGCGCGAGGATCAACCGGGCGATCCGGGAGGTGCGCCCCGCTGCCGGCCGGTCGGGGCTAACTCGGGTAGTGTCCCCGAGACCCGCCCGCCAGGCACTCCGCGAAAGGCGGTCACAACCAGTGGCGGCCTTCTTCGTGCCCAGCTTGCAGCAGGCCGGGCCCGTCGACGCTCGGGCCGTCGACCCGCTGCAGGCTCTGCGAGACCGGGGCGCAAGAGGGAGCGCCAAGCCCCTCTCCCAAGCTCGAATGCGTCGCGCGCCGGCGACCGCCGCGGTGGTCGACGACGGCGTGGGTTCGGTACGTGATGCCGGTGATGGTCGAGGTGGACTACTACGGTCACGTTGCCGGAGGAGATCCGGGAGGACCGCGACGACCTGGGGCACTTCCTGGTCTACGACGACCAGCCGTGGCTGCACGTCTTCAGCGAGGCCGGGCCGCGCTGGGAGTACGACCACCTCCGAGTCGGCCCGCCAAGAGGTACGAGTGGGAAGAGGGTTTTGATCTGACCGAAGCCGACGACCGCTACACCGAGATCAATCCCTGTGATTCGCCGCAGCGGTAGGGGGACTGAACAGGCTGAAGCCAGGGCACTCGACCCGGTCACGGCGTACCGTCGCGGTCGTGATCCTCGCTCCCCCCGCCCGGGAACCCGGCTGACATCGCCGCCGACGCCTGCTGGCGCTTCGCCACGCACCTGAAGTTGCTGGCGCACCAGCTCGGTGGAGACTGACCGTCCAACCTCGACGGCGGCCGCTATGCCCCACCCAGCTCAACGAACTCGGCCTGTCGTTCCTGATCTCCCCGTGAGCGGACGCTAAGGCGGGGCGGGGGGGGGGGCCGGGGGGGGGCCCCCCCCCCCCCCCCCCGCGGCCCGGCCCCCCCCCCCCCCCGGGGGGGCGCGGGGGGCGGGGCGGGGCGCCCGGGGGGGGGGGGGGCCCGAG